>DATGJP010000001.1:0-63245 GCA_035295125.1 Bryobacteraceae bacterium
AATGAATCCGCCGCTACGTGCTTTGAGCGGACGGCAGCTTTGGGCGGCGCAACAATCGCTGGCCATGAACTGGTCCCATCCCGACGACGTCCCTTCGGACGTGTTAAACCGAATTCTGTGGTGGGAAAGCAAAGGCTACGACAAACCTTATCCGGTGCGGCACAAGCGCTGACTCGGCGCGAGTGGTTGGCGGCTGCGGGCGCATTGGGCGCCGCCCGTGGTCAGCCGGCTCGAGAATTGATCCGGCCGCGGGCGCTGAAGGCCGGCGACACGATCGGGCTCATTACGCCGTCGACGTATGTCTCGGACCCCGATAAGCTCGCGTCCGTAGAGCGCACGGTGCGTTATTTCGGGTTGAAGCCGAAGTGGGGCAAGTCGGTCGGCAAACACTTCTCTTCGCTGCGGGTCTCGGTCGGCGACGCGCTCGACGATTTCCATGCCATGTTCCGCGATCCGGAGGTCAGGGGAGTTTTCGCAATCCGCGGCGGATACGGTTCGGAGCACCTGCTGGATCGCATCGACTACGCCCTGGTGCGCTCGAATCCGAAGGTGTTCCTCGGATACAGCGACATAACGGCCCTGCACATCGCGATTCATCGTCATGCCGGGCTGGTGACGTTTCACGGTCCGGTGATGACATCGCGATTCACGGATTTTTCGCAGAAGTATTTCCGCAAGGCACTGTTCGAGACGGCGCCGATCGGCTTGGTGACGAATCCGGCGGAATCGAATACCCTGCGGCCGGCACACGCGATGCGAACCGTCCGGGGAGGCCGCGCGAGGGGCACGCTCATCGGCGGAAATCTCACTCTGATTTCGACGACGATGGGAACGCCCTATGAAATCGAGACGAGAGGGCGCATTCTGTTCATTGAGGATGTGGGTGAAGAGACTTATCGCCTCGACCGTATGCTGACGCAGTTGCGTCTTGCGGGGAAGTTCGACTCCGCCGCCGGCATCATTTGGGGCGAATGCTCCGAATGCGGGCCGAGCGATTTCAAGCCGTCCATGGAGTGGAATTTCTCGGTCGGCGAGACCGTCGACAGTATCCTCGGCGATCTGAAGATTCCGGTTTTGTCGGGGTTGGTGTTCGGGCACACTGACGATCAGGTGACGCTGCCGGAAGGCGTGATGGCGACGCTGGATGCGGATAAGCAGGAATTGATCATCGAGGAGGCAGGAGTGTCATGAGGCGAGTCGTCTTAGTGTTGTGCATGGTTGCTGCGGCGCAGGAGGCCGATGTCGAGCCGCGGACGATTCCGCTGTGGGCGAACGGGGCTCCCGGCGCGTTGGGAAACGAGGAGAGCGACCGTCCGACGCTGACGATCTATCGGGCTTATGGCAGCCAGTCCACTGGGACGGGAGTGGTTGTGTGCCCGGGCGGCGGGTATGCGCACCTGGCGATGAATCACGAAGGCCGCCAGGTAGCGAATTGGTTGAATGCCGCTGGTGTTACGGCGTTTGTGCTGAAGTATCGCCTTGGACCGCGGTATCACCATCCGATTGAACTGGGCGACGCGCAGCGCGCGATTCGGCTGGTGCGCGAGCGAGCGCAGGAGTTTGGCGTGCGGCCGGATCGTGTCGGCATTATGGGATTCTCGGCGGGCGGTCATCTTGCCGCGACAACCGCTACTCATTTCGACGCGAGCAGCCGGCCGGATTTTTTGATTCTGGGTTACCCGGTGATTTCGTTTACCGCGCCTTATGCGCACAAAGGGTCGGTGCAGAATCTGGTGGGTGACCATCCTGACCCCAAGCTCCTTGAGAATCTCTCCGATGAGTTGCTGGTGACTGCGCAAACTCCGCCAACGTTCATTTTTCAGACGGATGAGGACAAGACTGTTCCGGCTGAGAATGCGGTTTCGTTTTACCTGGCGCTGCGGAAGGCGGGGGTTCCGGCGGAGCTACATGTCTTTCAGAATGGGCCTCACGGTGTGGGGTTGGATTTGAAAGACCCGGCGTTGGGAGAGTGGCCGAGGTTGCTCGCGAATTGGCTGCGGCTGCGCGGGCTGATTTAGGCGGGGACTGTCATGGTGGCGCAGGCGGTTTCGCCTGCGCGTTTTCGGTGAGATCCAAAGGCAGGCGAAAAACCGCCTGCTTCACCCTTCCATAGCCTGCCGTACATGGATTTTTCGACCGTTGGGACGGTTTGAAGTCTCAACAACTCACTGGGCAGCGCACATTTTCGCGCCACCGTGGCTTAGGATTTCTACGGCGATCTCAACGTGACCGTTCTCCGCGGCCGCCTGGTAGGGGCTCTTGTGATTGCTGCCGCAAAGACTGGGATTTGCTCCGTGCTCGAGCAGCAAGCGGACAACATCCGCTTTTCCGAACGAGGCTGCGGCGTAAAGCGCCGTCGAACCGGAGCCCGCGTTGACCTGATTCACACGGGCGCCGTGATCGAGCAAGGCAGAGACGATTGTCGGGAAGCCCTTCAGTGAGGCGTCCTCCAGGGCACTATTCGGATCCGCGTTGTTCTCCAGCAGCAGCCGCACAACCTTAATGGCTCCCTGCAGTGCCGCTTTGTCGACCGGAGTCGATCCCGACAATGTAGGAGTATTCAATGGCAATCCGTGCCGGAGGAGAACGGCCACCAAAAGGGCTTCGTCCTTGCTAATGGCGGTATCCAAGGTGTGCTCCAGAAACTCGCGCGGCTTGGGTTGCTTTAACTCGGCTTCGAGGAGCAGAAGAGCCGAATCTTCCTTGCCCATTCGCATCGCGTTCTCGAGTGGCCGGTAACCTTGCCGGTCAGGAATGCCAAGGTCTGGATTGAAGTTGAGCAGGAACTGAACCAGAGGAGCGTTGCCGCTCCAAGCGGCTTCGTTGATGGGCGTTGCGCCTGTTTTGCCACTCACTTCATTCAATCGAGCTCCATGCGCGATCAGAATTGCGGCGTTATCCAGGCATCCGCTTTGGACCGCGAGGTCGAGCGGGCTCGATCCCTGAGAATCGCGAGCATTAACGTCCGCGCCTTCCCGAATGAGGAACTGCGTCATCTCGATGCGACAACCCGAATAATGCAGGACAGTGCGCCCCTGGGGATCTTTCGCATCCATGCGGGCTCCGGCCGCAACCAGCATTGACGTGATTCGGAGATTACCTAAACTGACGGCATATTCGAGAGGCGATCCTGGAAAGGCGCCGACGCCCTTCCCGGCTAATGCGTTTGGGTCGGCGTGATGCGCCAGGAGAGCCTGGACGATTTCAAGGCGGTTGAAGGCGGTCGCGTAGTACAGTGCGGTCTGACCGTACTTGTCGGGCAGGTTGGGATTGAAGCCGGCATCGAGGATGGTCTGAACCATCTTCAAATCGCCTTGGCGGGAAGCCTTGGCGAGAATCTCCGTGGCTGCAGGAGAGTCCGCCGCGAAAGCGTTACCCGCAGCCACGGCGATGAGTAGCGCGAATCTCATTGCCCCTGATGCTCCTTGCATTCAGGATCGCTCGGATGCCTGCGTTCCACCCACTCCGCGATCTGGCGCAAAATGATGTTCGCGGAGGTAACCACCAGCGCCGCGACGAGCGCCATGCGTATTTGGCCGATTCCAGCCAGTGTTCCGATGGACGCCGAACACCACAGCGTGGCGGCCGTGTTCAGCCCGCGCACATGCAAGCCGTCCCGCATGATCATGCCTGCGCCGAGGAAGCCAATGCCGGGCAGGACCTGCGCGACAATGCGGTCCGGTTCGGTGAAGGTAGACGCCATCATGACGAAAATCGACGAGCCCGTGGCCACCAGGGCGTTGGTCTTCAGACCGGCCTCGTGACGGCGCAACTGACGCTCGAAACCAATGCCGGCTCCAAGTCCAAGAGCCAGCAGCATGCGCAACGCGAACTCGCCTTCGGTGATGCTCACAGCGGCAGTTTATCATTGAGAGGAGGTTCTTATGCGAAACTTGGCCATTCGGAAACTCGCGTTCGTTTTTGGGGCGGCGACACTTGCGGTGTTCGCGGCCGATATACCAGCGGGCACGGAAGTATCAGTCCGGCTCGGGCAAACAATTTCTTCGGACAAGGCAAAGTCCGGTGACACCTGGACCGGCACGCTGGCCAGTGATATCGTCTCCGGCGGAAACACGATTGCCAAAAAGGGCGATCCAGTGGAAGGCAAGGTCGTTACCGCGGAAGCCTCGGGGCGTTTGAAGGGCAAAGCCGTACTTGACCTGCAAGTGACATCGATTAATGGGACGCCGGTTGTGACGTCGACATATGGCAGCGAGGGCGGTGGTCACACGACACGGAACGCAGCGTCCATCGGCGGCGGCGCGGCAGCGGGTGCCGTCATTGGCGCGATTGCGGGTGGCGGCCGAGGCGCGGCCATCGGCTCGGGAGTCGGCGGGGCAGCGGGCGCGGGCGGTGCCGCGGCGACCGGTAAAAAGGATATCAAGTATCCCGTCGAGACGATTCTTTCGTTCACCATCAAATGACACGTCGCGACTGGCTGGCTTCGGCAATCGGAGGCGCGGTGTGTTTCGCCGCGCCGAACGGCGATGGGGCCGGACATCTTGCGGTCATCAATGACGAAGCCGGCCTCACGCGCGCGGAGACGTTCGGGTTTGCGAAACAATATGGGATTCGGGCCATCGAATTGCGGTCGGCCCAGACGCCCAAGCTCTCCTATGTCGAGCGGCTGCCCGACGCGGAGCTGAAGGAACTGAAGACGCAGCTCGACGATGCCGGGCTGTTTGCCTCGACATTGGACAGCAGCCTTCTGAAGATCGTCTTTCCCGGCACGACGGCGGTGACGCGGGAAGATTTCTACGTTAATTACTACGCAGGGCTGGGGCTGACCGACGAGTCCATGTATCGCGATCGGCTGGAAATGCTGAAGCGAACCATCCATGCCGCGCACTTGGTGGGCGCCCCGAACGTCCGGGTTTTCGCCTACTGGCGAGTTGCGAATCCGCAGATGATTCTCAAGCGCGTCGCGGAGGACATGTCTCGGATGGCGGAGGTCGCCGAACGTGAAAAGCTGCGCCTGGTTTTGGAGACCGAGATGAGCACCAACGTCGCCACGTCGGACGAAGCGGCACAGATGATGAAGCTGGTGCCGTCACCGGCATTCGGCATTAATTGGGATCCGCAGAATAGCCTGGAGTATGAGTCAAAGCCATTTCCGGATGGCTACAACAAGCTGCCCAAGGACCGTATCTGGAATGTTCACGTCAAGGCCGAGGGGTTGTTTGGGCCTAAGCATCCGCTTCCGTGGGATGCGATCATTCCCGCAATGTTAAAGGATGGGTATTCGGGAAAATTCAGCCTGGAAACACATCGTGGGCATGACGCGCGGAACGTTGCGGCATCGCGTCAGTGCGTCGAGAAGCTTCTCAAGATCCTACAACAGGGTTAGTCCTGCGCCGCGGAATGGCGGAGCATGGCGGTTTTCGCCTGACTTGCAGTTCATTTGAAAACGCGCAGGCGAAACCGCCTGCGCCACCTTGGTTTTCATCCACGTGGTGGCCAGCCATCCATAGCGGCAGGGTTCAAACCTGCCCACTTCCGGGAAAACCAAGCGATGTTTGGCTAAGAAAGCCGGCTCCATCCTTCAACAAACTGAGAAACATCGCCGTGAAGGCTGCGCTGCGAGTCGTGCAGCCTGTACGATTAAAGTATGGAAATCATAAAAGTCATTGGACGCGAGATCCTCGATTCGCGTGGCAATCCTACCGTCGAAGCGGACGTTTATTTGGCCGACGGAAGCAGGGGCCGAGCCGCGGTGCCGTCCGGGGCCTCCACAGGCGAGCACGAAGCGGTCGAGCTTCGCGACAACGATAAGAGCCGCTATCTCGGTAAGGGCACGCTGAACGCCGTTAGCAATATTCGCGAGACCATTGCGCCAGTGGTGCAAGGAATGGATGCCGAGGACCAGAGCGCGCTCGATCACAAAATGATTGAGTTGGACGGCACACCAAACAAGGGCAATCTGGGCGCAAACGCGATTCTCGCCGTCTCGATGGCTGCCGCGCGGGCACAGGCCGAGTCCGAGGGCACACCGCTATACCGGTATCTGGGCGGCGTTGGCGCAAACCTGCTGCCGGTGCCGCAAATGAACATTCTGAACGGCGGCGCGCATGCCGATAATTGTGTCGACCCGCAGGAGTTCATGGTGGTTCCGTACGGCGCGACAAAGTTCGCGGAAGCTCTGCGCATGGGCGCGGAAGTCTTCCATACGCTGAAGGGCGTTTTAAAGAAGCGCGGCTATTCGACCTCAGTCGGCGATGAAGGCGGTTTCGCGCCGAATTTGAAGTCCAACGAAGAGGCGCTCGACGCCGTCGTCGAAGCGATTACAAAGGCGGGCTACAAGCCGGGTGAACAGATCGGCATCGCGCTCGATCCGGCGGCCAGCGAGTTTTTCGACTCCGCGGCGGGCAAGTACATCTTCAAGAAATCCGATAAGAGCGAACGCACTCCGGCTCAGATGGTCGAGTTTTGGGCCAAGTGGGTGGAGCAGTATCCGATCGTGTCGATCGAAGACGGAATGGCGGAAGACGACTGGGATGGCTGGAAAATCATGACCGACGCCCTCGGCGGAAAGATCCAGTTAGTCGGCGACGACCTGTTTGTGACGAACACACAGCGGCTCGCGAAGGGCATCGAACGTGGTATCACGAACTCGATTCTCATCAAGGTGAACCAGATCGGAACGCTGACTGAGACGCTGGAAGCGATTCAGATGGCGAGCAAGGCGGGATTCACTTCGGTGGTTTCCCACCGTTCCGGCGAGACCGAGGATGCTTTCATCGCCGACCTCGTGGTGGCGACGCGCTGCGGTCAGATCAAGACGGGTTCGGCAAGCCGTACCGATCGCATCGCGAAATACAACCAGTTGTTGCGCATCGAAGAGGAACTCGGCGCGGGCGCAAAATTCGCGGGTAAGAGCGCTTTCTGTCGTGGGGCGGGGAAGGCCGCGCACTGCTAATGCTAGGTCGTCGAAAACCACTAGTTCTGACAATTCTGGATGGGTGGGGGTTCGCCCCATCCACCGAAGGCAATGCCATTGCCGCCGCGCGGAAGCCGACGTATGACATGCTTTTGCACGATTTTCCCAACACGCTGATTAACACCTCGGGCCCCTATGTGGGCCTGCCCGAAGGTCAGATGGGGAACAGCGAGGTCGGTCACCTGAACATTGGCGCCGGGCGGGTTATCCACATGGACATGACGCGCCTCGACCTCATGATCAGCTCCGGCGAAGTCTTTCGGAATCCCGTACTGCTCGATGCCATGCATCATGCGCGCGGGCATCGCCTCCACCTCATGGGATTATGCAGTGACGGGGGCGTGCATTCGCTCCTGACTCATTTATATGCGCTCCTCAAGATGGCCAAGCGGGAGGGCGTCACCGAGGTATTCGTGCACTGCTTCATGGATGGCCGCGATACTCCTCCCGAAAGCGGGGCTGGGTTCATCGAGCAGATCCAACAGCAGATGCGCGCCATGGGCGTGGGTAAGATCGCGTCAGTGGAAGGCCGCTACTACGCCATGGATCGCGATAAGCGCTGGGACCGCATTGAGCGGGCCTTCGGCGCCATCGTGCTGGGCAACGGCGAGAAAGCAACCGATCCTATCGCGGCAGTGAAGCGCTCGTATGAGAAGGGCGTGACGGACGAGTTTATCGAGCCGGTCACCATCGTCGACGAGCGAAACGAGCCGGTCGGCTTGATCCGGGATGATGACGCAGTACTGTTCTTCAACTTCCGCGCCGACCGCGGCCGCGAGATGACCATGGCGCTGAAGGATCCGACGCTGGAAAAACCGTCGCGATCCATCGTTCCCAAGAATCTCCACTACACCACCATGACGGAGTACGACAAAAGCTTCACGGTGCCTTTCGTGCTCTCCCGCGAACATCCCAATAACATTCTGGCCGATATCATGGCGGGCCTGAACTGGAAGAATCTGCGGGTGGCCGAGACCGAGAAGTACGCTCACGTGACCTATTTCTTCAACGGTGGGAACGAGAAGCCTTACGGCGGTGAAAGTCGCGAACTGGTCGCCTCACCGAAAGTCGCCACCTATGACCTGATGCCCGAGATGAGCGCTTTCGGGGTGAAGGAGGTGGTTGTGAAGGCCATCGAAAAAGGCGGCCTTGACGTGATCGTGATGAACTTTGCGAACGCCGATATGGTCGGCCACTCGGGCAAGATGGAGCCGACAGTGCGGGCCGTGGAGGCGGTTGACGCTTGCCTCGGCGAGATCTATGCGGCACTGCGCCGGAGCGGTGGGTCCTGGATCATTACCGCCGATCACGGAAACGCGGAGATGATGATCGATCCGGTAACCAAGGGTCCGCACACGTATCACACGACCAATCCCGTACCATTCATCCTGGTTGACGACGTCAGCACACCCCTTCGGACCGGTGGTGCTTTGCAGGATATATCGCCGACCATTCTTAGTTTTTTGGGGGAGAAACAGCCCAAGGAGATGAGTGGGCGTGATCTGCGGTTGTAAGGCGTGGTAAGGCGTTTCGGCACTGCCATCCGGCCCGAGTCAGCGCACCACAACGGCCCTGACCGACTGACGCAAGCTGCAGAGTATCAGGGTAACGGTTTGCGCGACAAACCGGGTACTTTTTCGACCTCCAATTCTTAGGCTGCACGTCCAAGGAACGCGACTGTAACCTATGTAACTTAAGAGGTGTAAATCCAAGCTCTTAGGTTATAATGGGGAATCCATGCACCAGATGACCCAGAATGGGACTGGAAAGAAGATTATCTTGTTGCGTCCGCGTGGTTTCTGCGCGGGAGTAGTACGCGCGATCGATGTAGTCAAGATCGTGTTAGAGATGTATGGCGCGCCCGTGTACGTCCGCAAGGAAATCGTACATAACCGCCACGTGGTAGATGAGTTACGCCAGGCCGGAGCGGTATTCGTAGAAGAACTCAGTGAAGTGCCCGAGGGGGCGCGCGTGATTTTCAGCGCTCACGGCGTATCCCCCGCGGTGCGAGAGGAAGCGAAGAGGCGAACGCTGGAAGTGATCGACGCCACCTGCCCGCTGGTGACGAAAGTGCACCTGGAGGCGGTCAAATTCGCGCGCCAGAACTACACCATCATTCTGATTGGCCACTCCGGTCACGACGAAGTTATCGGTACGCTCGGCGAGGCGCCGGAATCCACTTTCCTGGTTTCTAACGTAGAGGATGTAGACCGCCTCAACGTGAAAGATCCGGAACGCATGGCGTACCTCACGCAGACCACGCTCAGCCTCGATGAAACCCGTGATATTGTGCATCGGCTGAAGCAACGTTTTCCGTCTATAATCGGTCCGAAGACTCAGGACATTTGTTACGCCACGGAGAATCGCCAGTTAGGCGTGAAAGCGGTTGTGCCGCTGACCGACGTTCTGCTTGTGGTGGGTTCTCAAAATAGCTCGAATTCCCGCCGGCTGGTGGAAGTTTGCCAGAACGAGGGTGTTCCCGCCTATCTGCTCGACGACAGCAGCGACGTGAATCCGGCGTGGCTCGACGGGGTCAAGACGGTCGCTGTGACGGCGGGGGCTTCGGCGCCTGAGAACCTGGTAGAAAATCTGATCCACAGCCTTGAAACCACTTTTGGCTTCGATCGGATGGAAGAAATGGAGCTTAAGGAAGAGGACGTCCGGTTTCAGTTACCTTCGAATCTGGATCGTCCCTTAGTCACGTTGGCGCCAGTAAGGCCGGCCAGCAGCTTGACGGCATGACCCCTCGAGTTCAGGTTGAGGATGCTCTCCTTGCCGGAAGCGCCCAGGCGGCGCGCCGGGCCGAAGAGTTTCTTCTCCGCACGCAACATGATCAGGGTTATTGGTGGGGTGAACTAACCGCCGACACCACGCTGGAGTCCGATTGGATTCTGCTGCAGTTGTGGCTGCATCCCCCGCAAAACGGGGCTTGGAATCCTCCGAATCGCGCATTGGTCGACAAAGCGGTGCGATCAATCCTGTCGCGACAATTGCCCGATGGCGGGTTCAATATCTATCCGAAGGGGCCTTCGGATGTCAGCGCCACAGTGAAAGCCTATTTCGCCCTCAAACTCGCCGGTGTGACGGGCGAAGTGTTGGAGCGTACCAGGGCGCGGATCATGGCGCTGGGCGGTATTCAGGCCGCTAACAGCTACACGAAAATCAATCTCAGCCTGTTTAATCTGTATCCGCGCGAGGGCGTTCCCAGCGTCCCGCCGGAGATGATGCTGCTGCCGGGCAATTTCATCTTCCAGATGTCCTCCTGGACGCGCGCCATCGTAATTCCGCTGTCCATTGTTCATGCGATGAACCCGGCCCGGCCGGTGCCGGCTGGATTCACCCTGCAGGAGCTATTCACGCCCGGGGTTCCGGTTACGTACCGGCACGATAAGGAGTTCTTCTCCTGGCGCAACTTCTTCCTGGCGATCGACCGGTGCTTTAAGCTGTGGGAACGCTGGGGATCGAAGCGGTTGCGGGAACGGGCCATCCGCCGTGCCGAGCACTGGATGCTGGAGCGGACCCGGGATAGTGATGGGCTGGCAGCGATCTATCCTCCGATGCAGTACCTCATTATGGCGCTCGATCTGCTTGGGTACAGCACGGAACATCCGGATCGCATCGAGGCGCAGCGGCAGTTTGATGGTCTCATCGTCGACAAGCCGGATGATTTCTACTTCCAGCCTTGCTTCTCCGTGGTCTGGGATTCGGCGATCGCGGCGTTTGCTTTGGGCGAAGCGGCGCACGGGCCTGACGAATCTCTGCAACGGTGCGCCGACTGGCTTCTGACTAAAGAGGTACGGCGCAAGGGTGACTGGTCGGTGAAGCGGCCAAACGCTGAGCCGTCAGGATGGTATTTCGAGTTCGCCAATGAATGGTATCCGGACATCGACGATACAGCCATGGTGCTGCTCGCGCTGAGCCGTTCGCGCGCGACCAACTCCGGCGCGCAGAAGGCGTGCGAGAAACGGGCGGTCGATTGGCTGCTGGCGATGCAGTCGAAAGACGGCGGCTGGGCGGCCTTCGATGTCGATAATAACTGGCGCTCCCTGAGCTCCGTCCCGTTTGCGGATCACAATGCCATGCTCGATCCGACCTGTCCGGACATTACTGGCCGGGTACTGGAGGCGCTTTGCGCGTTTGGATACGACAAGTCGCATCCGGCGGTCCGGCGCGGCGTTGAGTACCTGATTCGCACCCAGGAGCAGGACGGAAGCTGGTACGGGCGCTGGGGTGTGGACTATATATACGGCACGTTCCTGGCTTTGCGCGGGTTGCAGGCGGCCGGCGAGAACGACCGTGAGGCGTATATCCAGCGCGCGCTCGAATGGGTACGCTCGATTCAGAATTTTGACGGCGGCTGGGGTGAGAGCTGTGCGAGTTACGACAACAACAGCTATGCGAACGCCCCCAGCACTCCTTCGCAGACAGCATGGGCAATACTGGCGCTGCTTGCCGGTGGGGACACGACGAGCACCAGCCTGAAGGATGGCGTCGACTACCTGATCAAGACCCAGAACAACGACGGCACATGGGATGAAGAGCTGGCCACCGGGACTGGTTTTCCCCGCGTGTTCTATCTTTGCTACCACCTGTATCGTCACTCGTTCCCGTTGCTCGCGTTGAATAGTTTTATTAAGACAAAAAGCACGTCGAGGAACAGTGATGCGCTGTAGGACCGATATGCGGTTTCGCCTGCGCGTTCCCTGTGAGGCGGAATCGCCTGCTTCACCCTTCCACAGCCTGCAGCGCGTGGAGTTTTTGACCGTACGGCGGATTGGCAATCCGCTCCTCGACCGTTCCGAGCGCAGTTGGTTCGGCGCCGGTTGCCAATCGGCGCGCAGGATAGCATCCTGCACCACAATCTCCAGGTACCAAAAAGGCAAAACTGAATGAGATTTCCTCTTTCCATGACCGCGGGTATGGCTGGCTACATCATGAAAAACAAGCTACGCCCGAAACCCGAGTGGCAGAAGACGGTGGTTTCGAACGGTGATTCATCCAATCCGTTCCGCATCGTTTATCAAACCGGCACCAACGCCGAACGCAAACCGCATCCCATGATCAACAAGCGGTTTCCATTGGTGATGATGCTGGAGCCTTTGCACGCGTGCAATTTAACCTGCACTGGTTGCGGGCGCATCCGCGAGTACGAGTCCACCATCACGCAGCGCCTCTCGCTCGAACAGTGTCTCAAGGCGGTGGACGAATGCGGCGCGCCGGTCATATCGATCTGCGGCGGCGAGCCGATGCTGTATCCCGAAATCGGACCGCTGGTGGCGGCCATGGTCGAGCGCAACAAGACCATCTACCTGTGCACCAACGGGATGTTTATTAAGAAGAAGCTGAAGGAGTTCAAACCGGCCGACAAGTTCTTCTTCAATGTGCATCTCGATGGCATGGAGAAGAACCACGACATCGCCGTCGAGAAAGAGGGCGTGTTCCGCGAAGCCATCGAGGGCATCAAGGCGGCGAAAGCGGGGGGATTCAAGGTCTCTTCGAACACTACCGTCTACCGCGAAACCGACATGAAGGAGATCGAGGAACTGTACGAGTATCTCGCGCAGCTTGGCGTCGACGCGCACACGATTTCGCCCGCCTACGGCTACTCCGCCGTCAACGATCGCGAGATCTTCATGACGCGCGACGACATTTACGAGAAGTTCAAGGACATCGACCGGCTGGCCAAGCGGTTTCCGCTGAGCACGACGCCGACGTACCTGGAGTTCCTGCAGGGAACGCGCGATTATCCCTGCACCGCGTGGGGCACTCCGACCTACAACGTCAAAGGCTGGAAGGGCCCGTGCTACCTGATTACCGACGCGCACTATAAGACTTTCGAAGAGTTGATGACCAAAACGCCCTGGGAGAGCTATGGCGCCGGAAACGACCCTCGCTGCGACCACTGCATGGTGCATTGCGGATTCGAACCGTCGGCGGCGCTCGGAATTAATGCAAAGCTCAGCGATACGCTCAAGCTGATGAACTGGGCATTTCGGTAAGCATGCGGAATGCCGCGTTCAGCGATCGTCCAATCCTGGTAACCGGCGCGAGCGGATTCATCGGCTGGCACGTTGCAAAGAAGCTTCTGGAACGTGGTCATGCGGTCAGAGCACTGGTGCGCCCGGCCAGTGTGGTGCGGGATTTGGACGTTCAGATCGTCAATGGGGACCTGCGGGACGCTGTTTCTCTGGAGCGCGCCGTCGATGGGTGCGCCTGCGTTTTCCATGTGGCGGCGGATTATCGCTTATGGGCCAAGGATCCTGGTGAGTTGTACCGTTCGAACGTCGACGGAACGCGCAATTTGTTGCTAGCGGCACGGAATAAAGGCGTCGAGCGGGTGATTTATACGAGTACAGTGGGATGTATCGGTGTGCCGAGCGGGGGCGAGGGCAACGAAGATCTCCCTGTAAGCATTGATGAAATGAGTGGGGCTTACAAGCGTTCGAAGTTCCAGGCTGAGCGGGTCGCGCTGGAGTTTGCGCAGTCCGGATTTCCCGTAGTCATCGTAAATCCGACGGCGCCGATTGGCGACCACGATTTCAAACCGACGCCCACCGGCAGGATTGTGGTGGATTTTTTGAACGGGAAGATGCCGGCTTACGTTGATACGGGTTTGAACCTGGTGGATGTAGTCGACACGGCCGAAGGGCACGTGCTTGCGGCGGAGCGAGGGAAGCCGGGCGAGCGATATATCCTGGGATGCCAGAACCTGACGCTTCGTGAAATCCTGGAGCGATTGTCCAATGTCAGCGGACGGCCGGCGCCGCGTGTCAGGATTCCGTATGGTGTGGCATACGCGGCTGGGGTGGCCAGCACGGCGTGGGCAAATCTGACGGGGCACGAACCACGCGCACCACTCGACGCCGTGAAGATGTCACGGAAGAAAATGTTCGTTTCGTGCGACAAGGCGAAGCGAGAACTGGGGTTCAATCCGGGACCGGTGGAAGGAGCGCTTCAGCGTGCGGTCGAGTGGTTCCGGGCAAACGGGTATGTGTGAGCTTGGTTTTCGTTGCCGCCGAAGCGATTGAGTTCGCGGGTATCCTTCGGCATGCGCAAAGCATCAAGAAGCTTGAGTGGTCTCTTCAATTTGCGCGGCAGGCAGAAATGAACGGCCGGCCGATTGTGCTGGTGGCTGATGGCCCCGGTCCGAAGCTGGCGGCCAGAGCGGCAAACGAAGCGAGAGAGAGATTAGAAGTAGTGGAGGCATTCATCAGCACCGGATTCTGTGGTGCGCTCGACCGTGAAGCGCATCGCGGCGACGTATTTCTGGCGACGGCGGTAAACGGCGAAATTGTCGACCGGCCGAGTTCGCCGGGACCATCCCGGCTCGGCCATCTGGTTTCGCAGGATCGCGTCGCATGTACCGTCAGCGAGAAGTCCAGCCTTCGGGATGGAGGATCAAGTGCCGTGGAAATGGAAGCGGCCGGCGTTATGCGTGTTGCACGAGAATCGGGGATTCCGTTTTATTGCCTGCGTGTGGTGACCGATACTGCCTCCGAAGATTTTCCACTCGATTTCAATGCCATGAGAGATCGTGATGGCCGGTTCAGCCGTGCGAGGATCGTTGCCGCGGCCTGCCGCCATCCCGTTCGAATATTTCCTCGCCTCATGGAATTGCAGCGAACGTCGAAAGAAGCGTCGATAGCGCTAGGGGATTTCATTGCCAACTGTCGATTCTGAGTTGTCCTTTGCAACCGAAACCGCCGCTGGGAATGTGCCGGCGGCAATGAAGGCCGCCGTGTATACCGGCAACAGCAACATCGCTGTCCAGTCAATCCCGGTTCCGCAGATCGGCCCGGGTGAGTTGCTCATCCGTGTCCATGCTTGTGGGATTTGCCACACCGACCTGAAGAAGATCGAGTACAACCTGCTGACGCCACCCCGCGTTTATGGGCATGAGACGGCCGGCGAAGTGGCCGTTGTCGGCGAAGGAGTAGACGGGTTTGCGATCGGCGACCGTGTCATCGTTTTCCACCACATCCCGTGCATGGAATGTTTTTACTGCCGGCACAAGCTGTATGCGCAGTGTCCGGTATACAAGAAAGTCGGCGTTACGGCCGGGTTCGAGCCTGCCGGCGGTGGTTTCTCGCAGTACGTGCGCGCCATGGATTGGATTGTCCGACGTGGCGTCGAGAAGATTCCCGATGGCGTCTCCTACGAGCGCGCCTGCTTCGTCGAGCCGTTGAACACCTGTCTCAAGGGTGTCGTGCAGATGGACTTGAGGTCGGATGACCTGGTGGTCATTCTGGGGCAGGGGCCGATTGGTCTGCTCTTCACGATGCTGGTGAAGCGAACCGGCGCAACCATGCTGGCCACCGATACAATGCCGTTTCGGCGCGAGCTGGCGGTTCGATTCGGCGCCCAGGCTGCTTTCGATCCTCGCGATCCCGACCTGCAGACCCGCATCACCGAACTGACCCAAGGTCGTGGCGCGGACGCGATTATCATCGCCGCTTCGGCGCCGGGAATCGTTGAACAGGCGGTACGTTACTCACGGCCTGGCAGCCGCATCCTTCTCTTCGCCCAGACCTCGCACACGGAGAGAATCGAGCTTTCGGGCGCCGACATTTGTGTTGGGGAGCGCACACTCGTCGGGTCGTACAGTGCTTCGGTCGACATACAGAAGGATTCAGCGGACCTGGTTTTCAGGGAGTTACCTGTGGAGGATCTGATTTCTCACACTTTCCCTCTGAGTCAAATCCGGCAAGGGGTTAACCTAGCATTGCACCCGGAGCCTGCATCGTTGAAAATAGTAGTTCAGCCTCAGAGGTGGTCATAACGTGAATATGCAGATGATGGCCGCCGTCCTCTACGGGAAGGAAGATTTAAAAATAGAGGCGGTTCCCGTTCCGGCGATCGGACGGGGCGATGTCCTGGTGCGGGTGAAGACTGCGCTGACCTGCGGAACCGATGTGAAGGTGTTCCGACGCGGGTACCATGCGCGCATGATCGTGCCTCCCGCATTATTCGGACACGAGCTGGCCGGAGATATTGTCGCTGTCGGTGAAAACGTACGTGGATTTCACGTGGGGCAGCGTGTGGTAGCCGCCAACTCGGCCCCGTGCGGTGAATGTTACTATTGCCGCCGCGAAAACGAAAACCTTTGCGAAGATCTGCTTTTCAATAACGGCGCGTATGCTGAGTTCATCCGGATTCCGGCGCGCATCGTGGAACGTAACCTCTATGCGATTCCCGATCATGTCCCATACCAGGATGCTGCCCTGGTGGAACCGCTGGCGTGTGTACTGCGAGGTCTGGATGAAACAGGAATCCGGCCCGGCGACACGGTCGCGGTGCTTGGGCTCGGGCCAATCGGGACCATGTTCGTCCGGCTTGCGAGAGTTTATGGCGCGCGTGTCATCGCGATTGGACGGCGCAAGTCGCAACTCGATCGCGCCGCTTCGATGGGTGCGGCGGAGCTCCTGATCTCGGGCGATGGCGTAGACCTCGTGAAGAAGGTTCGCGATCTGACCTCGGGCCGCGGCGCCGATATCGTGATCGAAGCCGTTGGACAGCCGGATGCGTGGGAAACGGCATTGAGACTCTTACGCCGCGGAGGTACGGTCAATTTCTTCGGCGGATGCCCGAATGAGAGCAGGATCGCACTCGATACTTCGCTGATGCACTATTCGGAAATCACCTGCACGGCCAGCTTCCATCACACGCCAAAGCATATTCGCAAAGCTCTCGATCTGGTGATCGACGGCCAGATCACGGCGAACGACTTTGTGAATCGTGTGGAGCCGCTGGCGAATCTGTTGCAAGTGCTGCAACACCTCATGAGCCACAACGGGCACATGAAGACAGCGATCGTTCCATAACTCGTGACGGCGCTCTGTCCCAAGGACTTCGTCGGAAACTCGGAAGCGCTGAACGCGGCATACACGCTGAGAGAAGCGGAAGCGTACACCCGTTGGCTCGCAACGCATCACTATGAGAACTTTCACGTAGTGACGTTCCTTCTGCCGAAGCGGCTGCACCAGGCATTCTACAATGTCTATGCTTTCTGCCGCTGGGCGGACGACCTCGGCGACGAGATAGGCGATCCAGGGGAGAGCCTGCGGCTGCTGGGTTGGTGGCGCGAAGAACTCTACGGCATGTACGAAGGACGGACCAAGCATCCCGTCTTCGTCGCGTTGGAGGGTACCGCGCACAAGTACAATCTGCCGCGGCAGCTTTTCGACGATCTGATTCGGGCCTTCGAACAGGATCAGACTGTGACCCGATACCAGGACTGGGACGGCGTGTTGGGGTATTGCCGCTGCTCTGCGAACCCGGTCGGAAGGCTCCTGCTTCGTCTTTGCGGTTACTCAGATGCCGAGCGCGACCGGATGTCCGATGCCACGTGCACGGGTCTGCAACTCGCGAATTTCTGGCAGGATGTCACGGTGGATCTGGAGAAGGGGCGCATCTACCTACCGCTTCACCTTTTCGCCAGGCACGGCTACACGCTCGACGAACTGCAAGCGCGGCGCTTTACGCCGGCATTCCAGGGCGTGATGCAGGAAGCCGTCGCGGTGGCGCGCGATCTGTTTCAAAAAGGGCTTCCCCTCGCGAAATCGGTCGACCGCCGACTGGGATTCGATCTCGAACTCTTCAGCCGCGGGGGTATGCGAGTTCTGGACAAGATCGCGGCACAGAATTACAACGTGCTGGCCAAACGCCCGGCCATCTCCAAGATGGAGCGCGTCCGTTTGATGCTGGAAGCGGCTTGGGGCATGCTGTAGATTGGCGGCCGATCTCGAACAATCCTATGCGCACTGCCGGAGGGTAGCGCGAACCCGGGCGCGCAATTTCTACTACTCGTTCGTGCTGTTGTCGAAGGAGCAGAAGGATGCCATGTGCGCGATGTATGCCTTCAATCGCTTTTGCGACGACCTGAGCGAGGCTAGCGACGCATCAAAGGCAGCCATCGAACGATGGCGCAACGAACTGACCGAGGCTCTCGAAGGGCGCTTCAGCACCAATCCTATGTGGCCGGCATTTTACGATGCCGCGAAGCGTTATGCGATCCCGCATCAGTACTTCTACGAGATGATCGAAGGCGTGAGCTCCGATCTGGAGCCGCGAAACATCCGGACTTTCGATGAGCTGTACCACTACTGTTACCAGGTGGCGAGCGTCGTCGGTATGACCACAATCCACATTTTCGGCTTCGATTCACCCGAGGCTCTTCCGCTGGCGGAAAAATGCGGCATCGCGTTTCAACTCACGAATATCCTGCGCGATGTTCGGGAAGACGCCGAAAACCGGCGCATCTACATTCCTTCTGAAGACATCGAACGGTTTCACGCGGATCTGAGATTGTACGACGAAAGCTTTCAGAGTTTAATGCGCTTTGAGGCCGAGCGTGCGCGAATGTATTACACGGAATCCGAGCCGCTGATCGGCCTGGTGCACGAGAAGAGCCGCGCATCCTTGTGGGCGCTGATTGAGATTTACCGCCGCTTACTGAATCGGATCGAGAAGGCCAATTATCAGGTGCTGGAGCGCCGCATTAGCCTGCCTGCGCTGGAGAAGGTAGGAATCGTTCTGAGGGCAGCCGTAAGGTGAAAAAAGCGCCTTACTGCTCTTGGGGAGGTTCATCCTTGGGCTTGTTCTTCGACCCGGGCGGGCGTCCACGGCGTTTTTTAGGTTCGGCGCCCTCCAGATGGCTCATCCACAAAGGCGGGCGTCCACGCCGTTTCTGGCCCTGGGAGAGACGCGCGAGAACCACAATTGCTTCCTCGATGAGATCGCGCTCGCTTCTCAACTCCTCAAGCATTTTGTTGATGTCCATTACGACATGATGACATGAACGGCACGAGGTTGCCGGTGATCGGACGCTCGGAGATTCGCGCTATTTCGGCGTCTCCAAGCGTCGGGGCTGGTTCATGTCTTAGTCTGCCTCGAACTCCATGTCGTCAACCATGACTTGGTTGTCGATTTCGATTCCTGCTAAGCCTGCACCTCGGATCACGTCACAAGCATCGCCGATATACCGCAGTTCCGGCACTGTATATTCGTTTTGCATGTCCAACTCGTCTCCTTCGCTTTCTTCTTTTAAGAGAACTGACGCTCTGATATTACACGTGGAGTGATATCCTTCATAGACCGAGACATAGTGGATTTTTTAGCCCTGAAGGGTGGCACTCAAAGCTCCCCCAAAACCGGGAGGTGGAGTATCATTTCACCGGGATCGTCGACAAATCACGTAATCTCTTCGACTCAAAGCCGGCCACCTCGAAGCAGGGTCGAAAGGCCGGAACCGCAATATGAGTTCTTTGTCACACACAAGCGTACATTCCACCCGGCTCCAGGGCGGGTTCCGCGGCATTCGGACGTATGCCGTACTTACAGCAATCCTGGTTCCCGGCTGCGCCTTTGCTCTGGATCCGACACATCGAATAACGCAATATGCTCACTCCGCATGGACGGTCAGGGATGGTCAGTTACCCGGCGGCGTAACTGCCATAGCGCAGACCGCGGATGGGAATCTTTGGGTGGGCACGGAGTTCGGATTACGGCGGTTCGATGGCCAGAGTTTCCAGCTTGCCGAAACGCCGGAAGGACGTCCCTTGTTAGACAGCCCTGTTTTCAGCATGGCCGCGCATCCTGATGGCGGTATCTGGATCGGTACGTCGAATAGCGTGGTGCACTTGGCGAATCATCACGTTAAGACCTACGAAACCATGAACCGGCCCCCATTTGCTGCTCCGGCTCAAATTCTCGTTGCCAGCGACGGAAAAGTATGGGTGGGGACAACCGCTTTCAACTCGGGAGGACTTTGCCAGATCGAGGAAAATGACCTTCGCTGTTTTTCTTCAACGGATCCGGTGCTTGGTAAAGCTATTTTCTCGATCTTTGAGGATCGGAAACATGATCTGTGGGCGGCAGGTCGTGGTGGGTTGTGCGAGTGGAAACCAGGAACCGGCTGCTTCCATTTGTACGGACCCGACGCGGAAAGCGAGTCTATCGCCGAGGATTTGAATGGGCGCACCTGGTTGGCCGACAGAACCGAAGGCGGCTTGAAGTGTTTGGCGAACGGAAGAGCAGTTGTCTATCCGCTTCGTGGTCTTGGAGGGAAGATCCGGCCGGCGTCGCTTCTATTCGACCGCGATGGCGGATTGTGGGTCGGGACGTTCGGGCAAGGCTTATTGCACCTTTCGGAAGGCCGTATCGATACCTATACATCAGGCGAGGGACTCTCCCATGACATGGTGCGCCGTCTCTTTGAGGATCGCGAAGGAAACGTCTGGGTAGCCACGGATGGGGGACTCGACCGCTTTCGCGATTATTCGGTGACACGTATTACGAAACGTGAAGGGCTGTCGTCCGATACCGCTACCTCAGTGTCGTCGATCGGCGGCGAAACCTGGGTTGCGACAATCGAGGGACTCAACCGTATTCAGAGTTCCGGCATCCGCGTTTATGATAAGTCTGCTGGTTTGCCGTCGAATTCGGTTTTGACCCTGGTCGCCGATGGGAGCGGCCGGATCCTAGCAGGGACCCTGTCCGGCATGGCCTATCTTGAAGAGGATAGATTTGTACCTCTAAACGTCGAACGGAGTTCGCCAACACGGATGATTGCCGCGGCCCAGGGGCAGGATGACTGTCTGTGGATTAGCGATCAGGACCGGGGTTTATTGCACCTGTGCGACCGGAAGGTCGTTGACGTTACGCCCTGGTCGAGTTTCAACAACGAAGAAGCTGTTGTCATCGAGCCCGACCGCCGCAGCGGCGCGTTATGGCTGGGGCTTTCCAAAGGGGGAGTGGCACACTTCAAACCCGGCTCCGCGATCCATACGTTTCCCACAAAAGGAATTGTCAAGGATTTGCACCTGGCCGCTGACGGTGGCCTTTTCATTGCCACGGATCATGGGTTTAGCCGGCTTCTGAAGGGAAGACTCGACCCATTCACGAAAGGCAACGGTCTTCCATGCGAAGCCGTCCATGCGATGGTCGAAGATGACAATGGAGCGCTCTGGTTAAATACTGAGTGCGGCCTGGTTCGTATCGATCACGAGGAGATGGCCGCGTGGGTCGCGGACCCCGGGAAAAGAATTCACGTCCGAGTTTACGATCAGAGCGACGGCATGCATCTCAGTCGCGAGGCTAACGGATACGCACGGCGAGCAGCGAAATCGAAGGATGGCCGGCTGTGGTTTGCGACTCTCAACGGAGTTGCTGTCGTCGATCCGAAGCACTTGCCGGAAAACAGGCTGAAGCCCCCTGTGGTCATCGATCGCATTATGGCTGACCGCCGTCCTTTCGGCACAAACCATGCGACCCTTCCGCCCTTGACTCGGGACCTTGAAATTGGTTATGAAGCCTTGAGTTTCGTCGCCCCTGAGAAGGTCCGTTATCGCTATCGCTTAGATGGCTACGATACGGATTGGAAGGACGACCGCGGCCGGCGGCAGGCGGTATACACGAATCTTGGCCCGAAGACCTATCGGTTTCAGGTAATTGCCTGCAACAATGATGGAGTTTGGAACAACGTCGGCGCCGCGATTGAGTTTTCCATCGCGCCGGCATTTTATCAAACGCTTTGGTTCCAATCGCTGTGTGCGGCCGCATTCCTGATGGCGCTGTTCGCCGCTTACCGCCTTCGCGTACGCGTGCTCCAAAACCGAATCACGTTGCGCTACAAAGGAGTGCTTGACGAAAGAACTCGCATCTCGCGTGAACTCCACGATACTCTACTGCAGAACATTGCCGGATTTGCCTTGCAACTGGGAGGGCTCGCGAAGACCGTGACGGCCCCTGACGGGGCTCGAGACCATCTCCACGACCTCCGCCAACAAGCCGAGGAATGGTTACGCGACGCACGCCAGACGGTTGTCGACATCCGCCTGCCAATCAGCACGGGTGAAAGCCTGGTCGTGGAACTCCGCAAAATGGGCCAGGTTCTCACCACGGGGAAACCCTTACAATTTCACATGGAGGTAAAGGGAAGGGAACGTGACGCCAATGAACAGGTCCAGGAGCAGTTGGTGCGAATTGCTCAGGAAGCCATTCGCAATGCGGTCCGGCATAGCTTCGCGAAGGAGATCCGCCTGGACGTTGCCTATTTGCGCTGGAAGCGGGTTAGGGTGAGGATTCGGGATGACGGGCAGGGCTTCAACCTGCATGAAGGCCAGTGCAAGCAGAACCATTTGGGCCTTGCTTCCATCCGCGAGCGGGCGGCGAAGCTCGGGGCAGAACTGAAGATATCCACCGCGCCCGGATGCGGCACCAATATTGAAATCATCGCCTCGTTAACCAAATCCAAAGGGGATTGATGTGAGCCAGGAACGAATACGCATACTCGTGGTCGACGACCATCCCATGGTGTTAAAGGGACTGCAGGCGACAATCCAACCGGAGCCCGACATGGAAATTGTGGGTACAGCGTCCAGCGGAAAGCAGGCGCTCGACCTTTTCCAGGAACGGCAGCCCGACGTGACAATCATGGACTTGAACCTCACCCCGGAGATGACCGGAACGCAGGCCATCCAGGCGATCCGTATGCATTCCCCGCAGGCCCGGATCATCGTGCTGTCGGCCTATAAGGGTGAAGAGGACATTTTTAAAGCGCTGCAAGCGGGGGCGGCGACATATCTTTTAAAAGACAGCCTTGGCGATGACTTGATACCCATCATCCGTGAGGTTCATTCGGGCGGGGGACCGATTGGGTCGCACGTCGCCAGGAAGCTTGCCGATCGGGTTCAACAGCAGCCACTCACGCCGCGAGAGGTTGAAGTGTTACGGCTCGTGGCAGAGGGGCTGCGCAACAAGGAGATCGCGGCGAAATTGACAATCAGCGAGCAAACCACCCAAGGTCACCTTAAGACGATCCTGTCAAAATTGGGGGTTCACGACCGCACGGAAGCCGTCACCGTGGCGGCCCGCAGAGGCATTATTCATTTGACCTAATTGAGGGGGCGGGGCCCAACCCTCATTGGGGAGTGACTCTTTTGGCCCTCCCGGCATAGCATGAATTAGTTATTCGAGTCATGCAACGCCCGATTCGTCTCTTAATCGCCGACCATAACCGGATTTTCCGTGAGGGCGTTTGCGTCCTGATTGGGTTTGCATCCGATTTGCAGCTTATAGCCGCTGTGGTCAACGCAGAGGATGCGGTCAACGGGTTTCTCGAACATCGCCCTGATCTCACGCTGATGGACCTGGATATGCGTGCAAACGCAGGGGTCGATGCGATCCATCGTATTCGGCAGATTGATCCGCAGGCATGGGTGATTGCGCTGGTAACCGATGAATGCGATTCGCGGACACCGCAAGCGATTGCCGCGGGTGCATCTCTCGTGCTTACAAAGGACGCCGTGGGAGAAGCCCTGTTGCCGGCAATCTACGCGCGGTGCGAGTTTGCGCCTCCGGCGGCGGAGTTGTTCGACGATCAAGCGGTAGCGATCCGGGTCAAATAGGGGGCATTGTACCCCCTCGAAACGGGTACAAAGATAGCCTCTCTCCTGGGTATTTTCAGAATTTCTTTGGAGGCTTACGCTGGAACTCAAGTCACAGGACGGCTATGGATACTAGAGTGTCTTCAAAAACAGGTGCCGCAGATCAGGGGAGCTTCTTTGGCCGCCTTTTCACCGGGCGACGAAAACAAAGCCTTCCAGGTTCGAGTCTCAGGATTGCGCCCGGCGTTCGCGTGTCGGAAAGCCAGCAAGGCCTGACGCTCCTTCATATTCGGAGTGGACGCGTGTTTTCGTGTAACGGCACGGGACTACGGATTTGGCGCGACTTAACGAGCGGCATGAGCGTCGAAGCGATCGCCGCCGGTCTTTCAGGGAGCTATAGTCTGCCACCTGGCCGCGCACACGCCGACACGGCAGCTTTTTTGAGCGCATTAGAAGAGCAAGGACTTGTAATGAGGGCCCAATGAAACGTCCTGGCTACACTTCCCTGGTATTTCGCGCTCTGTGGGAATTGGTGCGGTACGAGGTGGTTCAGTCTCTCTTCGGCTTCAACCGGATCCACGACCAAATGGCAAAATTCCCGGTCCGCCGCCGTGCCGTGGCCCCCGGAATGGAGACCGCGGTGTGCGATGCCGTCACTTTGGCGATGTGCTTCTACTACAAGCGAGTACTTTGTTTGCAGCGTTCGACGGTGGCCGCACGAATCCTGCGTCGAAAGGGGATCGATGCGCGTCTGGTCATTGGCGTTCGGCCCGCGCCGTTCCTGTCGCACGCCTGGGTGGAGGTTGATGGACGAACCGTCAACGACTCGCCTGTGTACCGTGAGCGACTCCAGATTCTGAGTGTTGTGTAGCAACGCCCCCTCCACAGGGTCCAACGATGAGTTTCCAATCCGGGCTATCGTATTTTGACGAACGCATTGTCGCGCCACCCGAGGCGGACGCAGTGGTGGCGCTTGTCGTCTCCGATGACATGGCGAGGCCGGCCATTGCGCACCTGGGACAAGCCTGTCTCGCTTTCTCATCAGTCCGACTAAAGCGAGCCGCTTGGGGCGCGCAACCGCTTTCCGCGGAATCCTTGGCGATCACGTTCGACGGGCGCCTGGATAACCGCGACGATCTTCGGCTGATTCTGTCGGAAACCCTGCGGGATGAGATGGGCGATGCGGCTCTGGCGCTCGCGACGTACCGACGATGGGGTGTGGAGGGTTTTAGCCGTCTCGTGGGCGACTGGAGCCTCGCCATCTGGGATGCTTCGGACCGTGCAGTCGTTCTCGCAAGCGACTTTGCCGGGACGAGGCCGCTTTACTATGCGCGCCGGCCGAACGGGATCGCGTGGTCCACGCGCCTTTCCCCACTCGTCGCATGGCTCCAGCCCGAGCAAATGGACGATGAATACATCGCCACCCTGCTGCAATTTGGCGGCTGCCCGAATCGCACACCGTACGCAGGCATTCGATCGGTTCCGCCCGGCCATGCCCTCCGTCTTACGGCGCAGGGCTTCAGTGATATTGCCTTCTGGAAACCACCGCTGGACAATCTGATTCGTTATCAACGGGAAGAGGAGTACGAAGAGCATCTGCGCGCTTTGTTGAGCGATGCCGTTCGCTGCCGGCTGTCGAATGATCAAGTCGTTCTCGCCGAATTGAGCGGAGGTCTCGATTCGTCTTCGGTAGTCACGATGGCGAACCACCTGTTGAATGCGGGCCGAAGCGGCGCGAAACTGATAACGCTGACGGTCGATCACAGCGGGTCTCGCGATAAGCCGTTCTGGACCGTGGTGGAGGCCATGTGTAAGACCGAGAGCATCCACATAGCGGCGGATGATTATCCGTTTCTCACGGCTGAGCGCACCGGAGGTGCGATGCCGGGTTTCTGGGAGCCGTTGCAGTTGCGAACCGCCGCTATCGCTCGTGAAGTCGGCGCAACCACGTACCTCACCGGACGTACGGGCGATCTTGTGATGGGAAACTGGGCGGATGATAGCGACCAGGTGGCCGGAGCATTTCGGCGGGGGCAGATTGCCGAAGGCTTCAAAACGTCGCTCGCATGGGCCAAAGCCTTGCGCATCCCAATAATCTGGATCCTCTGGAAAGCCGTTCTGCTCAACCTGCGGCCATCCATGGCTCCTCGGGATGCCTCTGAATCAATGGTATCGACCGAGAATTCGATTGCCGGGCAGTTCCGGAAATTCATTCCTTCCTACTTCGACAGTGTGTTGCCGCAGGACTGGAAGGCCGCACCACCCGAGCGCCGAAGCCATTTCCGCACGCTGCTGGACATCATCACATTCCGCAGGCTGCAGCCTCCGGAGCCATTGCATCATCTGGCTTATACGCATCCGCTCTTTCACCGGCCCTTGGTGGAGTTCATGATGTCGATTCCGCCTCAAGTGGTTTGCTCGCCGGGCGAGCCCCGGCGCCTGATGCGACGCGCACTTTCGCCGCTCTGGCCGCCGGAATTGAGGAGGAGACGATCCAAGGATGTATTTTCCGGAGTTTTTCTGGAGTCATTACGGCCGCTCGCGCACGTGATGCTTCAGGATCAGGAAAAGCTCGAAGTGGTCCAGCGGGGCTACATTGAGCTGGTAAGCCTCAGAAGACGACTCGGACAGTTGACTCATTCCCTCGAGTGCAATGAACCGCAACTCCGGCAGATTATTCTCCTGGAGTTCTGGCTTCGGAGCCGCCGGTGTGCCTCGGTGTCACACGAAATCTGTCCGCCGATGACGAAAACGGCAGCCTGCCCCTGAAATCAGGGGTGTAAACATCCCTGATTGGGATCTCCCCGTACCCCGCCAAACTGGGTATGTCTTTCTAGTGTGTCCGACTCTACTCTACAAACTTAGTGCGATCTCAATACGATTGTGATCCAGTCCGGCGGGTACCGCGTCAGGACGAGGGCCGTCCGGAAGGACACTTAGGAAGGAGCCGGGTTCGACTCATTGAGTTCGAATCGCCAAATGAGTAGCGAGGAGTTCAACGTAATCATGCGAGAACTAGCGCGGCTGAGCCGGGGATTTACGGAAGCCGTTCGCCACATTGTAGAGCAGGAGACAGAGATCTGTGCTCTGCAATCCATTCTTGAAAGGAAAGGGTTGGTGACGCCTCAGGATCTTGCGGTGGCGCGTGAGGAAGCATCCCGGCTGGTGCGTGCGGCGGCCGGGGGACAGGATACTTTGGAGTTGGAGGAACATCTCAGGAGCTTCCTGGGTGAAGATGTCAAGTGGAAGATGTGAGTCTATTCCGTAACTGCGCGCAGGAACATCTGCTTACCGAGCGGCTTTACGGGCAACTGCAGGTATAGCTTGATCAGCAACGGCGAGACCGGGAATCGCGATTTAATCGTCAGCGGAAGGAACCTGGGCACGCATGTCGTGACGCGAAATCCGTTAGCTTCGAGAAAATCGGTCAAGCTGACGTGAGAATAGATGGCGACGTGGGTGTAGTCGTCGAAGTACTCGCGGTAAGCATAGCGGTAGTTCGGCTGGACGATATTCAGGGAGCCGCCGGGGCGTAGCTTTCGGCGCACCTGGGCGAGCGCGCGGGCGAGTTCCGCCTGCTGCAGGTGCTCGAAAAGATTGCTGGCAAAGACGAAGTCGACGGAGCCGTCGTCGATGAAATCCAATTCGGTGATGCTTGCCGCTCGCGCGATCACGGGCGGCCGGGCGTGCTCTTCCACCCCCGGCCAGATATCGACGGCAATGCGTTGCTGGCACTGTATGTTGTTGATGAAGTGGCAATAGCCTGCCCCTAATTCCAGCACGCAGGCGTCCGGCGGAATGAGCCGCTGGAAGAACGCTTCGCACAGCGTCTTCCAAAGAATTTCCCGGCGGGCATCGAACGGAAAACGTGTCGTATGATAAGCCATCGGCTACGAGTGCGCTCCCTCGGACGTGGCCGCGGCGGCCCTCTTCCAGCCAAATAGTATGCCGAGGATCATTCTCGACCCCACCCCGACGGCGCGGCGATTGTTTACATTCCCGCCCTTGCTGACGCCGACCCGGTTGTGAAAGGTAATGGGGCACTCCAGCATGCGCAGGCCGGTCTGTAGCGTCATATCCATGAAATGTGCATTGAACTCCAGGTTGATCGCGGGGTTGAGATTGGGCATAAGGCGCCGCAGGGCATCGTTGCGGCAGAGTTTGTAAGTCGTGCCCACGTCGGTGAACGTGCCCTTGCCCAGGTGTTTCAGTTCCAGGAGCTTGCCCACAAAGAAGTTGCCGTAGTACATGAAGGTTGTAAGCTGTGTGGGACGCGCTCGTAGCTGCTCGACAATGCGTGTTCCGTTCACAATGTCGGCATGCGGGATGTAGGCCAGGAATTTGTCGATGTCGCGGGCGCGAAACGTCATGTCCCCTTCGCAGAGCAGCGTCAGTTCGGTATCGTCGTAGCGCAATCCTTCGCTCAGCGCACGATAGACGCACCGTCCGTAGCCCGGCTGCATCTCGCACACGACGATGGCGCCATCGCGTCCAGCCGCTGCCGCAGTGCCATCGATACTGTTGTTGTCGACGGCGATGACTCTTCGAACGAGAGGATGGCCGATGAAGTCGCGAACGGCCTGGCCGATGCAGGCCTCGTCGTTGTAGGCGGTTAGGACAACGGTCAAGGTGGGGTTCAGGATAGGGGACCAGGGGACTTCATCCGCGAGGAATTTGGACGGAAGGAGATAGAAGAGATCGAGCAGTACAAAACAGAGCCCGGCGAGCAGCAGCAGACCGCTGACGAGAAGCGCGAAGTGCATCCGTTCGACCGCGGCCTGAAATCCCAACAGTAACGCCAGGGTCGTCCCTATCGCGGCGCAGGCACAAATGATGAGGCCCAGCGCGGTGACCAGCACCCCGGCGAGTGCGGCGGGCGCCATGCGCGTCTTTGACGGCACTGATGGCGCACTAACGGCGGGGCGGGTTTTCATAGGCGCACATGCGAGAAATTACCAGGATAAGACGTTCGGAGCGCCTGCGTGACCTCTATTGGCCAGCCTGCGTCAATGACCATCCCTCGAATCCGAAAACTATGTATCTGGGATCGCCCGGCGCCTTGATGCGCGGCCCGTTGCACTTGACCTCAACATCGTTTTGCCCCGGCAGCAATGTCAGTTCACGCTCATACGTTTGCCCATCATGGGCATCGAAGACCTCCGGAACCCCTCGAAACGTGAAGCTGAACTTCTTGATTACTCCTCCGGTGAGCAGGTTAGTCTTAAACTTCACCTTAATCGGCATCGCGAGCGTGTTCGAGATTGAGAACACAGCCTCGCCAGACGGCCCATTCGACCACCGCCAATAATGGCGGCCCTGGCGCTCCAATTGCGCGAATCCCTGCCCGAACTCGACCGGGGCCAGTGAAACCTCGGGAACGGCAGTGGCTGGTCCCTCCAGCACGAGTTCCGTGGTGCCGGCAATCAAGCCGGGAGTCGGCAAGTAAGCGAAGAATATCCCGCCTCGCTTTGAGAGCGAAGGAATTCGAACGCGGGAGGGACCCTTTCCCGTGGAAGAACGGTAATCGAGCGCGGCGTCCGAAAGGTCGTGATCGGAGACGAGGGTGACGGCGTCGCCCGTCAAACCGAGTTGCGTATCACTGACGCTCACAGGAAGCAGCAATAGAGCGGAGGAATCATAGTGAGCTGTCCACTCCTGCGTCCAATAATAGAGATGCTTCGGCGTGGTTCCCAAGTCTTCGAGCTCTTTCGTGGTGCGAAGAAAACGGATAGGCCGGCCGAGCCGGGTGCCGATATAGGCGCCCCAATAGTCTTTGGTAAACAACACCAATGGATCTACGCCGTCCCAGAGGGTCGGCGCCAGCACCACCGCATCGGAGGGCAGGTCTCGTAAAAGTCCGCTGGCGCTAAGTCGATTGACGAGATTCCACTTTTCGGAACTTCGGGCCTGGAAAGAGTTCACACGGTCATTTGCGACTGAACCCGCTGCCGTGAATAGAGCCGTGTAAAGACCGACAATGGCGATTGCAAAAATACGGATACTGCGGGCAGGAATCCGGGAGATACAGATAGAGAGCGCGACAAGGACGACCATGAAAGCCAGGAACGTGTAGTAGTCCGGAAGGTACGGAATCGCTGTATCCTCCATGTTGCTGTATTTCTTTGTCAGTGTCAGCGGGCTGGAAATCAGGAACGTGCAGATGAGAGGAAAAGCGACAAAAAAGAGCAATCGCCGCCGGGTTATGGAAGCTGCTGCTGTAGCGGGACGACAGGCAAGGAGCGTCACGACGAAGAGCGCCCCCACCAGGAGCGCCTGAAGGAATTCACGATCGCTGAGAAGGTTCAGGGACAGCCAGGGTGGCGTTCGCGTTTCGCTCGGCAGGAACCCGATCAGGGCGTTGGCTCCCGGCAGCGATTTAACTAGGTGCCGCCAAAGATCGGGGATGAAAACTCGAAGAGAGAATGGCGCCAGGGTGGCGCCCCCGTAAGTGGGCGGATGGAGCGAATGATACCCGATATAGATAATTCCCCAGATGCAGAAGACAATTCCAAAGGGCAAAATCGCGCGAACTACGGTCCGCCAGTTGGAGGAGGCTTCCTTCCGCCGCAACTCAGACACACTCACGACCAAGGCAATCAGAAAGAACGGAATAATGATTACTTCATAGACCAGCAGTGAGATCCATAAAGATATCAACGAAGAAGAAAGCAAACCGATGGATCGAGGTCGGCTGATATGCGGATTCCGGATTCGGACGACATAAAGCACCATTCCCAAGGAGAAAAAGAGAATCGGAATCTGGTAGACCACCATGTGCGCCGTCGTCGGGTAGACACTGATCCAGAGTGGGAGCAACGAGAGCGTGCCACCAACGAAAAGAAAGCCTCCCAGGCGCGTAAGATAGAAAGACAGAAACCAGCCCAGTGCCCCGATCGAGGCAAACTGAACAAACGAGATGATCGCGGTTCGAACTAAGGCGGATGAAGTGAGGTAGGGGGCGGCAAAGAAGAAAAAGCTGAAGTAAAAGTAGAAACGTCCCTGCCACTGAGCGTAGTTTCGAGCGATGAACCAATAGGGCTTAAGCCCGTCGGCGTGCATCTTATCCGCCAGCAGCCCCATGTTGATGTCGTCCTGGGTCGTAAAGTTGATCCTGGCCGTTCTTGTAACCGTGATTAACAGGCAGATACCTAACAGCAGCAGGAACAACGTGAGGACGATATGGAACTTCCTGGTGGAGGGCGGTGATACCGATCTCAATGGGTCAGCATGCTCGCCGGCTGCACGATTGATGTTTACGGCCGATGCCATTCCAGGTTGGACCTCTCGCAGGAATCCGTGGCGAATACTCGTTTATCATGATACCTGAAAGAAGGATTCTCGCCCCTTTGGAAGCTGATGTGAATACAAACACTTATTCGTCCGCCAGACGACCGGAAAACACCGGGAGTCTCCAAAGCTAACAGCAGCCCCGGCGCGAAAGGTAGCGTGTTCTCGGCTACCATGGTGAGAACAATCGGAAACGAAGGCACGATTCGACTCCGTCGTGTGCGCCATCATGAAAACAGCGGCGAACGCTCATCCCTCCAGCGAACAATCCGAAGGTCCAGCGCAAACTAACGCGCCTAAAACGAGCCACGTTCGCATCTTTGTGGCTCTATTCCTGATACTCCTGTTCCTTAGCGTTTCGCTTGCAGCAGTGCGCACGTCGAGACTCTATTACACATGGCAAGACGACATTTACATGGGTGTGCTTGCGGACCATGTGAAGACCGAGGGGTTTAAGACCTACTGGGATTGGACCGGATCCTATGCGCGTTGGCAGGGACGTCTTTATTTCTATTTTAGTTTCATATTCTTTATCGGTCCGTATCTCACTAACTCTGCCTTTGTTCGGACGGCGATAATCGTATTCGCGCAAGTTGCCTCGATTGGCGTGACGGGTTTTTTCCTGAGCCTGTATCTGACACGTATAGGCGGATTGTTGTTCACGGCGGGCACTTTGTGCCTATTGCCGCATTGGCTGAGTCTATATCCGACAACGACGAACATGCTCGTTTATCACGTGCCGATTCTCTTCTTCTTTTCGGGAATTAGTGTGTATGTGATACTAACACGCACGCCGGGGGTGGCTCGCGGATACTCCGTTATGTTGCAGTCGCTGACATTCGTGTTCGTGTTTGCATCACTATACATCTACGAGGTTCTTGCCGTCCCTTTTTTCCTGATCACTGCGTCGGTTGTCTGGTCGGAGTTAAGAAGAGAAAAGCGCCGTGTCACGTTGCCAATCATATTCCGAACGGCTCTACCATTTGTCTGCATATTTGTCCTGTGGGCCGTCAGTTACCTCGGATATCGACTGTTGCATCCCCCGTCTTATGAAGGTGCGAAACTCGCCCCTTTCGTGCTGAGGGTTTTTGCCGCCGATGTTTGGCGCCACTTGGTCAAGTCCTTGCCAGGCGCCAATGCCGTTGTGATGCTCCCATGGGCCGAGTATCGGGCCCGGGGACTACTGTTTTCCGTTTCCAAGCTAAGTACAAGCGAGTTCCTGCAGGCGATCCTGATCGGCTCAGTCGTGTTCCTCGGGATGTTTTGTTATTCGGAGCGTGTGGGGCCTAAGGCCCAGAAGCGGTTAGTTAACACATTCAGACTGAAAGCGATATGCTCGATTGCGTTGCTTTCCGCCATCCTTCAGCCTATTCCCATGTCGCTAACCGAGAAATATCGTAATTGGCCCTGGGAGCAAACTCCGTATCTCCCGGACTACTACGCCTACCTCGCCTTTATGGCCGCTGTCACGGTTGCACTGCTTGCTATATACCGCTTCGCGACTGCGTCCGTCCGCACGAGCGGGGCTGTCATATTCGCACTATTATTTACTTTTTTCACTGCTTCAGGCTCGATTGCCAACGATCGCGTCAATAGCATTCAGGCGCGAGATTCCAAAAAGTGGAAGCTTGTGGATCTTCTTTGCACAACAGGGGTCTTGCGCGATCTGCCACAGGATGCCGTCGTCTTAGCCCCTACCTTGTGGGTCGGCATTGAACCGAACTGGTGGTTCGCGAAGGATTACTGGAGTCGCTATCTTGAAACACGCCTGCATCGGCCGATTCGAGTGATCCGTTCGATCGAGGACCTGCGAGGAGACTTGAGAAAGACTCGCCATCTTTACTATTGGGAGCAAGAGTGGACCTCGGGAAACTCTGAATCGACGCTTTCGCTGATGCCCATCAGCATTGATGATTTGCATCTCGATCTGACTGGAAAGTTGCTCACAATCGTATCCGACCACGACCTTCCGGACACACAACTGGAACTTCGCACAATCAATTCCGAGACACCGTCACGGCTTAATCTTCCGCGATTGAGTTACCAAGGCGGCGGTTTCGTCGGTGTGATAGAAGTTCCAGGCCTCATCGCCGGAAGTGTCGAACTTGTCGGAGAATCAAAACCCGAAATCCACGCTGCACTGCTTCCCATTGAGTTTGAGCGCGGGTTTTCGAACGTGGAGTTTAGTGGCGACCGCTATTGGCGATGGTCCGACGGCGAGTCGGGAGAAGGATCGTTGGCAATCGAAGATACAATTGGTACCCCAATAGCGGTCAAGTTTAAGACCAAGTTTCTTACGGGCGGTGTACCCAGACAATGCGTCGTTACTTTTAGGGGAGATCAAGAGAGCGTCAGTGTGTTGGATGGCCAGCTTTTTGAACGCGAGTGGTTGCTGCAACCCGGCCGCAACCAAGCGGAGATAAAGTGCAACGGACCGCGAATAAGCGCTCCGAATGATCCAAGGGTACTCATTTTCGGGCTTGAAGGCTGGGGCTTAACTCCACTGCCTAACCGTCCACCCAGACAATGAGGAGACTGTTACAACCGCGCGTATTGGAGATTTCACATCTGGAAGTTGACAATCGCGGTCTAGACTGTAGCTCGGATGGATTCACCAATTCTTTCTGGCGCTGCTGCAGTTCCGCGCAAAGCGTGGCCGCCACTCGTCTGGTACTATCAACGTTGCCGTTTGAGATGATTAGCAACTGCTCACCACGGAACACCTGCCTGCTCTAATACGCGCAATTAGCTCCGTGCAGGTTGCGAGCATTCATGAATAGCGACGAACCAATGGTTGAACAGCGCGTGCGCCACTCGGGTCGAACGACCGAGTGGCATCGGTATTTCGTTGCCCTTTTTATCGCGACATTGATGCTGTGCGTGCTCGTCGAAGCACAGGGGCTTATAAGGCTCTACTATACCTGGCAAGACGACGTGTATATGGGCATACTGGCTGATCGAGTCAGGGCTGAGGGACTTCAACCCTATTGGGACTCGGCAGGCGGTTATGCGCAATGGCAGGGGCGCGCGTATTTCTATTTCAGTTTTGTCTTCTTTATCGCTCCCTTCCTGACGAACTCCGCGTTGATAAGGACGATTATCATTACCGCAGTGGAACTCTGCTCCGTCGGCATGGTCGGAGCATTTATCAGCTTGTATCTTACTCGCATCGCCGGGATGCTGTTCGTCGTTCTCGCATTTTGTCTGCTTCCCCATTGGATCGGTCAATACCCCACCTCCACGCATGTCGTGGTCTATCACGTGCCCCTCGCGTTTTTCTTTGGGTCGATGTGCCTCTATGTGTTCCGCCTGCGAGCCCTTCCGGCAGCCCAACGACACAGCCGCCTATTCATGGTCGTCAGCCATATACTCTTATTCTTCTCTTTGTTCATCTATGAAGTGCTAATTCCGCCATTCTTCGTCATTCTTGCAATCGTGACCTGGGCCGAGTCCCGTATTGGAAAGGCTCGCCGCAAGTGGCGCGTACTACTCAGAACCGCCGGCTCTTATGGGGTTGTCTTTCTTAGCTGGGGCCTTATCTATGTTGGATATCGGCTACTGCATCCCCCTCAATACCCCGGTGCACGGCTGGCGCCGCTCGACCCGCGGTTGTTTGTAACGGACATATGGCATCAAATTGTCAAATCCGTTCCTGCGGCCAACTCCTTCGTCATGTTCCCGCGCTTTACAAACGCACCCTCGTTGTGGATCCAATATCTTGCATCACATGTGAATATCCAAGGTTTGTTTGAAGGGATGTGCATCGCGGCGCTGATCCTCTTGGCCGGTAAGGCAGAGATTGAATTGCCTGCATTCGATGAGACTTGTCAGAAGCATCGCACGACCATGGTGTGCGGTGTCAGTTTGCTCTGTGCCGTACTCGTTCCTGCTCCCTTGTCCCTCAGCGTCAAATATCGTGGATGGCCGTGGCAGAACCTGCCATATTTGCCGGATTATTATATTTATCTCGCCTGTATGGTTGCGGCAACAGCCGTTATCGCGGGCTTGTTTCGCATCGGCTCAAAATATTTAAGAACCGTCGGAATACTCGTCATTGCAATGAGCGCATCGTTATTCACTTTGACCGGCACGGTAGTCAACGCACGGGTGAATGAAATTCAGGCTGAGGATTCGAAGAAATGGAAAATGGTCGATCTCCTCAGCAAGACAGCGGTCTTGTCTGAAATGCCCCAAGATGCCATCGTAATCGCACCAACACTGTGGCAAGGTCTTGATCCTGGCCTATGGTTTGTTCAAGACTTCTATTGGACTAACTATGTTCGTCTCCGAACTGGCCGGAACGTTCGCATTACGCGGACAATCGGGGCAGCAGCCAAGGCATTGGAAGACCACGGTTCGGTGTATTTTTTGGAGCATCAGTGGACACCTGGCATGGGCAACTCAGCAGTACTTATAAGCGCAGTCTCCCAAGGCGCCGTGCGTTCGGAGTTGCGTAGCGACTCAGTTACAGTCATCTCCGATTGGGACTTGTCCGAAGCGCAGTTGGAATACGCACCAGTTAGCGGCGGCGTGGAGCGTGCCAGTGTTGCTTCTCTTGCTTTAAGAGCCGGTGCATTTACTGGTATCTTTCCCACGCCGGGGCTCCGCGTCGGGAGCGCACGACTCGTCGGGCCTGATGTACAGGGAACAGAGCTTGCATCATTCCCAGTCGATTTCGAGGAAGGATTTTCAACGGAAGAGCGCAGTGGAGTCCGCTATTGGCTGTGGTCTGACGGGCCGTCAGGTGAGGCATCTTTGGCCATAACGAATCCATGGGGAACGCCGGTGACTGTGGTGTTCAAAACCAAACTTCTTACTGGCCCAGATTCAAAGAAGTTTTTCTTCGACTACGGTCAGAGTAAAGAAGTCATAACTGCAAGTAATGAGCAAATATATGACCACCAACTGACTCTGGCCCCTGGCAAGAATCGCATCCTCATCAAGTGCGACGGCCCGAGAATACGCGCACCCGGAGATAACCGCTACCTCGTCTTCGGTCTGGAGGAGTGGACCGTAACATCGCAAGCGCCGGCGGGGCGCCCCAGTGATGGCGATACCCGGCAGTGACGGATGCCTGCCCGACTTCGGACAAAGGGTCCCGGAGCTTTTCGCTACCACGCCGAGAACTCCGCGGCGTCTGGCATCTGAACGCCGGGATAGCCGCGCCCCGGTGCTTCAGGATCGCGCACATCTAATCGTTGCGGGTTAAATCGAATGACTTCCGACAAGATGCGGCCGTCAGACAGTGTCTTGAGGTCGTTAGGCAGTTGACAGAGACACTGGTATAGCATCATACTTACCATAGCTGGCTACATAGCCAGCTATATGAATGGCCAAACATCCTAACGACCGACTCCAGGGGACCCTCGACCTCCTCGTCCTCAAATCCCTTGCCAGCCGCGGAACACTACACGGCTATGCCATCACCGTCCATATCCAAAGCATTGCCGGCGACGCCCTGCGCGTCGAGGAAGGCTCCCTCTACCCGGCTTTGCACCGCATGGCGCAGGACGGCTGGATCAGCGCGAAATGGGGGACCTCGGAAAACAACCGGCGCGCACGTTACTACACCATTACTCCCGAGGGCCTCAAGCAGCTCGCAAACGAGGAACGGCGTTGGGCCGAATTGACCGATGCGGTCGGGCGCGTCCTGAGGTTCGCCTGAGGTAAGCCATGGCGTGGTGGGAACGAGTCTGCAATACCTTCCGTCTACGGAGCCTTGACAGTGATCTGGACGATGAACTGAAGCATCATATCGCGCTTCGGGCTGACGACCTTGAACGCCAGGGCTGGACGCGGCGCGAAGCCGAACGTCTGGCCAAACGGAACTTCGGGAACATGACCCTGCAAAAAGAGAGTATGCGCGAACGCGATATTACCGCCGGGATTGAGACGTTCCTAAGGGACATCCGTTATGCCTGGCGCCAATTCACGCGCAACCCTCTTTTCACAGCCGCGGCCGTCCTCTCGTTGGCCCTGGGCATTGGAGCCAACACTGCGATCTTCCACGTGCTGGACGCCGCACTGTTCAAATCCCTGCCGGTGCCTCATCCGGAAGAACTCGTCACGATAACGGACCCGCAGCGCTCCTTCGTTTATGACGGCATGCAGACCGGCCAGCGCTACTTTCTAAGCTACTCCGAATTTGTCGACCTGCGCGATCACACGAAAACACTGTCAGGGCTGTGCGCTGCCGAGACGGATCTCAACCGCTGGCCAATCCGGATCGGCGACGGGTCGCGCGAAGAAGCTCGCGGCCGCCTGCTGAGCGAGAACTACTTCTCCGTGATGGGCGTTGGCCCCGCCATCGGCCGCCTGTTTGCCCAGACGGACGCAACCGGCGTCGGCGGCGACCCGTACGCGGTGCTCAGCTACAGCTACTGGCAGCGTCGATTCGGTGGAGATCCGGCCGTATTGGGAACGCCGATTCATATCTATGGCGCAACGGTTACGATCATCGGCGTCGCGTCACGTGGCTTTCGCGGAGAGACCGTCGGCGAGGACCCGGACCTCTGGTTACCGGCGCTGATGCAGCCGCGCGTCATGCCAGGCCGCGATTGGCTCCATGAAACTCCAGCCCAATCCGAGGAAAAAGTGATGTGGCTGCATGTTTTCGGCAGACTGAAACCGGGAGTGTCCATCACGGTCTCGCAAACCGAGATGAACGTTTTGTTTCACAGCATTATTGCTGCCGCCTATCCGGAAACAATGGCCCCCGATACCCGCGCGCGGGCTCTGAATCAAAGCGTTCTCGTGCGCCCGGCGAGCTCCGGAGCATTCGACCGTCGGGACGACATGTCCCGGAGGCTTGAAATTCTATTGGCGCTGTCTTCCCTTGTGCTGCTGATCGCCTGCGCGAACATAGCGAATTTGCTTCTCGCGCGGGCAGCAGCGCGATTCCGTGAAGTGGGCATTCGTCTTTCAATCGGCGCGGGTAAGGGCCGCCTCGTGCGCCAGTTCCTTACAGAGAGCCTGCTGTTGTCGGTTCTGGGTGGTGCCGCGGGTGTGCTGGTGGCCGCGGCCGGGTCCCAAATCCTCACGTCACTGCTGTCCGACACAACCGATCCCATGCAACTCGCCAGCGGCTACGATCCGCGAATGCTTGCCTTCGCCGGAGCCGTTACGCTGGCGACCAGCCTGCTCTTCGGCCTCGCCCCGGCCCTCCGCGCTACCCGCGTGGATATCAACGACAGTTTAAAGGAAAGCCGCCACGGCGTTACCAGCTCGGGCAACCGGCTGACGCTTGCACGAATTCTCGTGATGGGCCAAGTGGCGTTGTCATTGGTGCTCGTGGCGGGCGCCGGGCTTTTCGTTCGGACCCTCCTGAACCTGCAAACGGTACGGGTCGGCTACGCAAAGGAAAACCTCCTTCTCATCGAAGTCGAGGGATTGACGGCAGGTTACAAAGGGGTCCAACTCGCGAATCTTTATCACACCATCGCCGGCCGCATCGCCACTGTGCCGCAGGTTCGAGCGCTGACCTATTCCCATAACGGCCTGTTCTCGGGACATGAACAGGGTGACCTCATCGAGGTCGAGGGTTTTACACCGCGGGGCGATGATGACCGTGCGGCGCGCTTCGATGTGGTTGCAGCAGGCTATTTCTCCACGGTTGGCATCCCCATGATTCTCGGCCGCGACATCGGCCCGCAGGACAAAGCGCATGCGCCACGCGTATGTATCGTCAATGAGACCTTCGCCAGCCGCTTCTTTGCAAATCGTAATCCGATTGGGCGGCATGTGACCGATGTATGGGACGACACCCGGATCGTGATGGAGGTGGTTGGTGTCGCGAAGGATGCGCGCGACCACGACTTACGCGGCGATATTCTTCCGCGATTCTATGTGCCGCTGGATCAGGGCATGGGCGACATCACGCCGAGTGTCAATTTTGAAATACGCACCAACGGCGACCCGAAGCGGATCGCGAATGCCGTCCGGCAAGCCGTTCTCGATGTGAACCCCGATCTGCCGGTCACAACGGCGCGTCCTCTCGATGAGATGATCGCGCGATTCAACGCCCAGCCTCGCTTGATTGCACAGGTGTGCGCGATCTTTGGAGCCATCGCTCTCATTCTCGCCGCGATGGGCGTGTACGGGGTTCTCTCCCATAACGTCGCGCGAAGGACCAACGAGATCGGCATCCGCATGGCGCTGGGCGCGAGCGCCGGAGGTGTAGTCGGTCTGGTTCTGCGCGAAACGGGGTGGATGGTTGTCTTCGGTGTGTTCGCGGGAACGCTCGCGGCGGCGGCTTGTGCCCGCCTGGTGGCAACCCAGCTCTATGGGCTCGAGCCGATGGACCCGCTGACGATCGCCGCATCAATCTGCACTTTAGGGTTCACGGCTCTGGCGGCTGCCGTTATACCCGCGATGCGAGCCGCTCGTGTGAATCCCGTAAGTGCGTTGCGTCACGAATAGGATCGGTTATGGCGATTTTTGAGCGATTGTGGAACCTCTTTCGCCCCCGCACCCTGGCGCGAGACCTGGAGGACGAACTGCGCCATCACGTGGCGCTACGTGCGGCCGACCTGGAACGCTTCGGTCTACCGGCAGGGGAAGCCCGACGCCAAGCCGCACTGGCACTCGGAAACGCGACTCTCGAGAAGGAGCGAATGCGAGATATGGACGTGGCAGCGTGGCTGGAAAGCTTCCTGAAGGATGTTCACTACGCATTGCGACAGCTTCGTCGCAATCCGGGGTTCACCGTCGTGGCAGTGGTCTCGCTCGCCTTGGGAATCGGAGCGAACACCACAATATTCAGCGTGCTGAACGCGGCGCTCCTGAAATCGTTACCGGTTCCCCATCCCGAAGAGCTCGTGATGTTGACCGATCCCGAAAGCTCCGGGACGTCCATCGGCAATATGGGAGGCGATCGAACACTGTTGACGTATGCCGAATACGCGGCACTCCGCGATCACATGATTACCGTCTCCAGCCTGTGCGCAACGGAGTCGCAGTTGGACCACCTGTTCGTGCGCGTCGCCGGTGGGCCGCAGGAGGAAGTGTTCGGGCGTCTCGTCACCGAGAACTACTTCGTTCTCTTCGGTGTCAGTTCGGCGGTGGGTCGCGTCTTCACCGAAGCCGATGGTACGGCAGTAGGTGCGGATCCTTATGCGGTGATCAGCTATGACTACTGGCAGCGGCGTTTTGCCGGCAGTCCTTCGGTGATCGGCACCCAAATTCGGTTGAATGGCGCCACGCTAACGGTGATCGGCGTCGCTTCGCGCGGATTCCACGGGGAGGCGATCGGCCGTACCCCGGATATCTGGATGCCCATGGAGATGCAGCCGCTCGTGATGCCAGGACGTGATTATCTTCATGAGGACCTCAGCGCGTCACTCGACAAGGTGATGTGGCTGCAAGTATTCGGCCGCAGAAAACCCGGCGTGAGTCTTGCCGCAGTGCAGGCCGAGGCGAATGTTCTCTTCAAGAGAGATCTCGAAGCCGCGTATCCGCGTGCGCTGCCGCCGGAGAGGCGCCGGGAGCTGCTGGATCAACGGCTGGTTGCGATTAATGCCAACACCGGTGCGTTTAGTGGGCGCAAAGGTATTTCCAGCCAGCTTTTGATTCTGCTTGCTGTGGCCGGTCTGGTACTGTTGATCGCATGCGCTAATGTTGCCAATTTGCTACTGGCTCGTGCGGCCGCTCGTCATAAGGAGGTCGGCGTTCGCCTTTCGATCGGAGCAGGGAAGGGGCGACTGGTGCGGCAGTTCTTCACGGAAAGCCTGCTGCTTTCGTTTCTTGGCGGAGCGGTAGGCGTGCTGTTTGCGGCAGGAGCCTCCGAAGTACTGGTAAGGCTGCTCTCGACACGCCGCAGCCCGATGGCGCTGGCAACGAGCCTGGACACCCCGGTACTCGCATTCACCATTGGCATCACCCTGCTGACAGGTTTGCTCTTCGGCTTAGCGCCCGCATTGCGACTGTCGCGGATCGACATTAGCGAGAGCCTGAAGGAGAGCGGCCGCGGCCTGGCCAACTCGGGACGGGCGCTGAGAATGACGAAGGCGCTGGTGATCACGCAGGTTGCACTTTCGCTCCTGCTTGTCGCGGGTGCCGGGTTGTTTCTGCGGACTCTTTGGAATCTCCAGTCGGCGCCGGTCGGGTATGTTCGCGACCAGCTCCTTCAAGTAAGCATCGACGGCTTGACCGCGGGGTACAAAGGAACCCGGATCGTGAGTCTCTATCATGACCTGACGGGTCGACTGGGTTCGCTCCCGGGCGTCAGATCGGTGACTTATTCGAGAAACGGACTGTTCACGAACACGGACTCCGGCGATGATGTGCAAGTCGAAGGCTATGCTCCGCGCAACGAAGAGGACAACGGCGCCGCTTTTGACCGGATCGGGGCCGCGTACTTCTCCACGTTGGGAATACCGATAATTCTGGGCCGCGAAATCGAACGCTCGGACGTGGCGGGCTCGCAGCTTGTTTGCGTCATCAATGAAGCGTTCGCGAAACACTTTTTCGCCGGGCGCAACCCGATTGGGCGCACCGTTTTCGTCGGGCCCGATAAGAAGACCCCGGTTACGGTGGTTGGTGTTGCCAAAGATGTACACGATCACCAGGTGCGCGGCGATGTCGATCCTCGATTCTACGTGTCGTTGGAGCAAGGTGTGGAGGGTGTTTCCCCTGGTGTCTACTTCGAAATCCGCGCATCGGGCGATCCAGCGCGTTTGTCGAATGCGGCGCGTAAGACAATTCTTGATGTGAACGGCGACATCCCTGTGAACACGCTGACGGTGCGGCAGACCATGGACAACGGCAATGCGCAGCCTCGCATGTTGGCGCGTCTCTGCTCGATTTTCGGCATCCTCGCGCTGGTCCTTGCTGCCGTGGGCTTATACGGAGTTCTATCGTACAGTGTCGCTCGGCGCACGAATGAAATCGGCATTCGCATGGCTCTGGGCGCCGCGAAGAGCGGCATCGTCGCCATGATTTTACGTGAGACCGGTTCGATGTTGGCGGGTGGAGTGGTGGCGGGCGCCCTTGCGGTCGCTGCTTTCGGTCGGCTCGTCACGGCCTGGCTTTACGGTTTGACCGCGCTCGATCCGCTGACGATCTTCGCCGCTGTTGCGGCACTCTGCCTGGTGGCGTTGGTCGCGGGCTGCATACCGGCACTTCGTGCCGCCCGCGTGAATCCTGTAATGGCGCTGCGGCGCGAATGAACGGCGGTCGGTTCTTAGCGTCTCACTGAGCTTTGTAGGCGTGGAAGGGTGGAGCGGGCTTCAGCCGGCCTTTGGAGGAAAACAGAAATCTCGAGACTCATTGACGAAAAGACTGCCTCCCGCCGAGCCTTGGACACCCTGCGCCACCCTCCAGACAGTTGGCTGTTACACCGTTACAATCACTTTCCCGAACTGCTCCTTATTTTCGAGATGCTGATGCGCCGCCGCAAGCTCGCTTAACGGGAACACCTTATCAATAACCGGCTTGAGCGTCCCGTTGAAGACGAACTTCAGCACCCGGTGTAACTCGCCCAGCGTGCCCATGTAGGAGCCCAGCACGGACTGTTGCTTGGCGAACAAGAAACGCAGATCGAGCCTCGTATCATAGCCGGTAGTAGCTCCGCACGTAACGATACGTCCGCCGGCGGCCATGCTTTCCATGCTCTTCGCCCAAGTCGCCTCGCCGACGTGTTCGAAAACCACGTCGACGCCGCGCTTGGCGGTGATCTTCTTCACTTCGGCCGAAATGTCCTGGCTGTAGTGATCGATCACGTAGTCGGCGCCAAGCTCTTTTGTCTTGGCCATCTTCTGCTCGCCGCCCGCGGTCGCGATGACGCGGCAGTGGAACATTTTGGCGATCTGCACCGCCGCCATGCCCACGCCGCTCGACGCGGCAATCACGAGCACGTCCTCGCCGGCCTCCAGCCGGGCCCGCGAGAAAAACATGTGCCACGCTGTCAGAAACACGAGCGGGGCGGCAGCGGCCTGCTCGAACGTCAGGTTATCCGGAATCGGGATGACGGTATATTCCTGCGCCGCCATGAATTCGCGGTTGCCACCGTTGATTCCGGTGCCCCAGAGCGTGTACTTCCGGCAGCGATTATCGTGGCCGGAAACGCACTGTTCGCACTGCCGGCAACTGGTGCCGGGCGACAGCAGCACGCGCTGGCCCGGCTTCACTCTCTCGCACAACTCCCCTACTCGCACCACTTCACCGGCAATGTCGCTTCCCAGAATGTGGGGCAGCTTCATACCCGGAAGACCCTTGCGAGCCCAGATATCCAGGTGGTTCAGCGAGCAGGCGCGTACACGAAGCAATACCTCGTTCGCTTTAATTTCGGGTTCTGGCACATCCTCATACCGCAGCACTTCGGGTCCACCGTGTTGGTGGATGCGAACGGCTTTCATCAGTTGATGTTTTCTCCTTCTCTCGATTCTAAGCTGAATGAACCGCGGCGGCCTGATCGACGTTAATGACAGCCCGCATGGCGGCCGCAATCACTTCCTGGGCGCGCACGCCGTCGCGGTGGGAAGTCGGAAAAGGAGCGCCGCTGTTGCAGCAATCGATGAACTGCGAAAGTTCAGCTTTGTAGGCAAACCCGAAACGGTCCACAAATTCAGGCAGCGGCTGGCCGTAGTTTCTCATCGGGAACATGCGGTGAGCGAGCGGCTCGCTGCGCCCCCGGCGTCCGTAGGCTTCCACGGTGATGTCGAAGAGCTTTTGATCGAAATGTCCGACGTGGATCTGGCCTTCCTCGCCGAAAATGATCGTCTCGACGCGATACCCAGACACATGGTTGCGGCTGACCTGCACTTGCGCCATCATCTCTTCTTCAAAATGCAGGATCATGAGCGCGTCGTCGAAATCTTCTTCCGCGGTGGTCAGTTTGTGGGTGTGGATGCGGCTTCCGATCACCAGGCCTGAACGCGGCACACGGCCTGTGAGCCAAAGGATCTCGTCGACATTGTGAACCGCCATGTCGGGCAGAATGCCGCCGCTCTTGTACCCGTTCGGCGCCGGATTGGAGTCTTCCAGAGCGGAATAGACCTTGAAAACGCGTCCGATGATTCCGCTGTCCATGAGTTCCTTGGCATAGTGCAGCGGTGGATCGAAGCGGCGCTGGAAAGCCAGCATCAGCGCATTGGGATGGTCGCGATCGAGCTCGGCGGCGAATTCGCGGTCCCCTTCGAGCGTTCCGGTGAGCGGCTTCTCCAGAAGGATGCGCTGCCCGGAGGCGATCAGCCTGGCCGCGTGTTGTCGATGGTTTTCGGTGGGAGTGACAATTACCGTTGCTTCGGCTGCCCCGGAGTGCGCCAGTTCATCGACAGAACCGAAGACCATCGCATCGGAGCCGTGCTCCGCGGCCCAACGGCGGGCGCGCTCGACGTCGCGATCCACCAGGGCGGCCAGCACGCACGTCCCGGTGTCCTTAGCCAACTCGTGAACGTGGAGGGCATGGATCGGACCCATCCGGCCCACGCCCGCTACGGCAACTTTCAGGGGTTGAGGCATGACTTTATGGTAGCGTTGCGGCTATTTTTCGGTCCCGCCTGCTGTGTCGGCGTATTTCTTGCCAGCGTCTTCCCAGCGGTACGGGAGGATGTCGGGGATGACGCTCACTTCAGTTGTGAACTTGAACGGATACTTGCCGGGGCCGGGATAAACGAGTTCGACGAAGAACGCCGTGAATCCTTTGGGCGGTTTTACCGCCTGGGCCACGTACACTCCCTTCTTCTCCTCTTTGAGAGGCTTCGAGGTGTACGCTTTGCCGATCGTATCTACGCGGAAATCGCGCGCATCCGGATTGGTCGCCTGCCAGACGTTCACCTCGCTGGGCGTATCCACGACCTTCACCACCAGGGTCCCGTTTTTTTCCTTGGTCCAGGAGAAGCGCGGCCGCGCCTTGCCGAAGACGATTGCCTGGTAGAACGCGATCATACTCTCGGTAACGTCGGAACCTTCGAGGTTGTGCTTGGCGTTGGGAACATAGCGCACATGCTTCTCGTCCTGGAGGTCCTTGTAGTAAAACTGCGAATTGTCGGGCAGGAAGAACTGATCGCCTGACGCGTTGATCATGTATTTCGGCATGCGCATCTGCGGACGGTCGCGATAGACGTACGGATCCTCGATGTTCAGGACGGCCTGGTATTCCGGAGTGCCGATCTTGTGTGGGAACAGGCCGTGGCGCACGTAATCACCCAGCGCTGGTCCGAAGAACCCATATGCTTCGAATTGGTGCTTCGTGATCTCCTCGCTGTTGAGGGCATCGATCACCAGGGGCATAATCGCGACCACTCGATGGTCGACCGCCCCCACCAGCCAGGTTGTCCAGCCACGCTTCGAGCCGCCCGCCACGACGAACTGATCGACCTTGACCTTGCCGCCGGCATCGCTTGCCATGAATTCCTGGATGGCATCCAGGGCGCGGACGCCGCTTTTCACCATGGCAAGGCGGACCAGCCAGGTGTCGTCCTTGGTCGTGAAATGCTTCACGCGCGTGTAGGCGATGATGTCGTCCTCTTTGCGCGGTTTGTCCGGCGAGTCAGTGAATCGGAGGGGCTGATTCGGCACCATGCCGAGTTCCGCAACAACCGAGCCGGTTTCTGTTGCTAATCGCAACGCTCGTTCGGAGGGCTTCGAGGGCGCCGGCCCATCATTGCTGCCTCCGCCGATATAGAGAAAGCCCTTGTTCGTTGTCACCTGTTCCGGCCGCGTGATAGTCAGCCAGTGTTTCCAGATGGGTCGATCTACGTCTTTCTCGGTGCGCCATTTTTGAGATGTCAATTCCAGCACGAACGTCTTGGTTCCGTCGCCGGGAATGGTGGTCACCAGACGCCATCCGTATACCGAATCGCGTTGCGCGACGTAGCGATCAAGAGCAGTTTCCTCGGCGGCGGCGCAGCCGGCCAAAAGCACAACGCCGGCGACGAGGGACGAGAGCTTCCTGTTAAGAATCCGCATTATCGAACCAGTATAGCCGCGGTTCGTTACACTAATTGCGCTATGAAGCATACTGGTCTGGCACTCGTCATCGGCGGAATCCTGCTTATTCCGGCGCGCAGCCAAACAGAGTCGACACCCTTTCTTGGCCGCTGGGACATCACCGTTAAGACTCCCAATTCGTCCTATCCTGGCTGGTTGGAAGTGGTGCAACAGAATGGCGCGTTACAGGGCCGCTACCAGCCGCGGGGTGGCAGCGTGCACCCAGTGGAGATGAAGCTGGAGGGATCGCGTCTGAACGTGGTTTTGTCGGCGAGTTCGACGACTCACCCGAATGCGACGTCGTGGGACCTAGCGATCGAAGGCAACGGACTCGCCGGAGTCGAAAAGCACGGAGATACCGTTGCGGCCCAAATCGCTGGCGTGCGCGCGCCGGAACTGAAGCGCGCGGCCCCGAAATCATGGATGAAGCCCGAGGCCATCTTTAACGGAAAGGATCTCACGGGCTGGGAGCCGAGCAATCCAGCGACGAACCACTGGGTGGCGGAGGACGGCGTGCTGTTGAATCAATCGAAAGGTGCGAATCTTCGGACAACGCGTAAGTTCGACGACTTCAAACTTCATATTGAATTCAATTGCCCACAGGACGGCAACAGTGGAATCTATCTGCGCGGCCGTTATGAGGTGCAGGTGGAGTATGAGCCGCTCGACGCCAACGACAAGTATCACAGCATCGGGTCGATCTATGGCTTCATTGCACCTTCGGTGGATCTGCCGCGTACACCGGGTCAATGGGAGACATTCGACATTACGCTGGTGGGACGCACGCTGACGGTAATGCGAAACGGCAAGACCACCATTGACCACCAGGAAATTCCGGGGATTACGGGCGGCGCGTTAGACAGCAATGAGTCGGAACCTGGGCCGTTCTATCTGCAGGGCGATCATACCGGCGGGATGAAATACCGCAACATCACCGTGTCGCTGCCAGCTCGCTAGAAGATAGTTGTCTGACGAATGATTCTTCGAGAAGGTCTGGTAGATTTGGCGTGTCCGGCCCCCGGCAGCGGCACCCTCGGCAGTTTCAACTTGCTCTCCGGCTCCTTTTCTATCGGGATTCCGAGAGGCTCGGCAGCCGGCACGAAAAAAAGTCTTGACATCCGACCTGATTAGTACTAACTAATTAGTATGCGACCAAAGAGTCCCACGCTCACCGAGCAGGAACTCGAAATCATGAAGGTGATCTGGGACCGCGAGAGCGCCACGGTCCGCGATGTCTACGAAGCTCTCCTGGAGCGCCGCAAGATCGCTTACACCACCGTCATGACCATGATGAACATCCTGGAGCAGAAGGGCCACCTACAGAAAGCCCAGGAAGACCGCGCCTACGTCTATCGGTCGAGCCGTACGCGTCAGCAGGTAATACGCGGGATGGTTCGCGAGTTCGTCAACCGGGTTTTTAACGGTTCGGCGGAGCCGCTGCTACTGCATCTCGTAGAGGACGAGGCCCTTTCGGAAGCGGACCTTGACGAGGTGCGTGCCATGGTTCGGAAAGCCAACCGGAAGGAGGGGGCAAATGACCGAAATCGTCCTTCGTAACCTGCTCGCGTATAGCGAACAGATCGCGGTACTGATCGCCGCCGGAGCCATCCTACTGCGCTTCCTGAAGATGACCGGCGCGGCACGCTTCCACTGCCTCCAGGTGCTGCTGGCTACCTCACTGATCCTTCCGCTGCTGCAACCCTGGCAGACGCCGCTGGTCAAATCGGCCATCGCCATCTCCACGCGTTCGCTCGGATATGTGACTCAAACCTCCGTGCCCCTGACGTGGAATTTTCCAACCTACGAATTCGTCGCGGCGGCGATCGCGGCGGGAATCCTGGTGCGGCTTGGTCTTCTGGCGCTGGGCCTTTATCGCCTCGGCCGCTATCTTGACGAAGGACGATTCGCGCCCGACGCCTTCGGCCGGGAAAAGGAGCGCGTCGGAGTCTGGCCCGACGTCTTCGTCTCCAAAGAGCTGAAAGGTCCGGTGACCTTCGGTTTCCTGCGCCCCGTCATCCTCATTCCGGTGCGCTGGCAGAATAACGAAACCATTGCCTACCACGAGCTGATCCACGTCCGCCGACGCGACTGGGCGTACACCGTCGTCGAGGAGTTCGCCCGCGCGGTTCTCTGGTTTCATCCCGCCGTCTGGTGGCTGATCGCCGAAATCCAAGTGGCTCGCGAGGAAGTTGTCGACCGCGAAGCCATCCAACTCACGCAATCCCGCGAGCAGTACATTGCTACCCTGCTCGCGATCGCGGAAGCCCGCGCCGGTCTCGACCTGGCTCCCGCGCCACTTTTTCTCAAGAAGCGGCACCTGCGTCAACGCGTCGCCGCGCTGCTCAAAGAGGTCAACATGTCCCGATTCCGTATGAGATTATCGCTTGCCGGCTTTCTCGCTCTAGTGGCTGTTTGCGGGTGGCTCGCGACGCGTTCCTTCCCGCTGCAGGCGGCGCCACAGGCGGTGCGCGATTCCGAAGGTGTGCAGGTCGAACAGGATGATTCGAAGCTCCTGCACCGCGCGGCCGTGATTTACCCGCGCGAGGCGCTCGAGAAGGGCATTCAGGGTTCGGTGGTGCTCCTGCTGTCCCTCAATGACAAAGGCGAAGTGATGGATGCCCAGGTTGTGAACGGCCCGATGGAGTTGCGCCGGGCCGCTATCGAGTCCGCTCTGAAATGGCATTACAACAAGGAGGCAGGCGTACCCGCCCGGGTGCAGACCACCATCAATTTTGTGCTGCCGGAGAAGAAGCCATCACAACAGCCGACGCACATTGTCACGCCGGGCGTGCCGAACACCATGGTTGTCAGCGATATCAATCTGAAAGCTTTGCCGGCGGCGCTGGCAAGCAAAGTGTCGCAGGAACTTTCGGTTCATGTCGGCGATCGCGTGGCCATGGCGGATCTCGAACGTGTCGTATCCTCTCTCGCCAACATCGATGAACACCTCCGGCCGATGCTGGTTCCTGGCCCCGACAAGGAATCGGTGACATTAACGGTGGGTATTGATAATCAGCTTAAATCCGCGGAAAGCGAAGCTCCAAAGCGCATCCGAGTCGGGGGAAATGTGCAGGCAACAAACCTCACCACGAAGGTGATGCCAGCTTATCCGGCGCTGGCGAAGCAAGCGCGAATTCAAGGCACTGTTCGGTTCACGGCGATAATCGGCAAAGATGGACACATTGTTGATCTCCAGCTTGTCAGTGGTCATCCGGTTCTTGTGACCGCCGCACAGGACGCGGTCTCGCAGTGGGTCTACAGGCCGACGCTTTTAAATGGGGACCCCGTTGAAGTGATCACGCAAATTGATGTGAATTTCACACTGTCCGAAGATCCACCACCACCTCCGGCGCCGCAGCAGCAACAATGATCAAAAATGGCAAGTGAAGCTGCTCTGTTAGACTGAAACCTGAGAGCAGCTTCACACGGCCATGCGTTTGTTTTGCCTTTTCTGCGCTGGGCTATTGTATGCGCAGACCCCCACACAGAGCACTGCATTCCTTCTCAAAGGCGGCACTATTCACACCATGGCGGGGCCGGTCATCGAGAACGGCTCCATCCTGGTGCGCGACGGTAAGATCATCGGTGTCGGCAAGAACCTGACACCTCCGGAAGGCGTGCCGGTCATCGATATTTCCGGACAACAGGTTTACCCTGGCATGATCGACGCGGCATCGATGCTGGGTCTCAGCGGCCTGGATGAAGCTCCGGAAACATCCGATGCCAGGGAGATCGGCGAAATTCATCCACAGTTGCGTGCTCTCTCGGCGATTCACCCCGACGACGAACAAATTCCCATGACGCGAGCCAACGGCGTGACCAGCGCCGTGGTGTTCCCGGAAGGCGATCTGCTTGCCGGCCAACTCACCATGATCCACCTGGACGGCTCGACCAACGACGGCATGGCCATCCTTCCTGCTGCCGCGATGCACCTGCATTTCCCGGTCATCAAAACCATGCGCGTGTGGAAACACGAGCCGGCGGAGGAGGATGAAGATCCTCAGGACGCCATCGTCTACAAACCCGTTCCGTATCGCGAGGCGAAGAAAGAACACGATCGCCAATTGCGCGAGTTGAACTCCTTCTTCGAGGAGGCCCGCCGCTATCGTCACGCCAAGCTGGCCCACTCCAAGGACCTCAAGCCGGACTCCAGATACGAGGCGATGATTCCGGTTCTGGAAGGAGCCATGCCGGTGTTCGTTACCGCGGTTCGTGTCCGTGAGATCCGCGAGGCCATCGCGTTTGCCGACAAGCAGAAGATTCGGATGATCCTGGCCGATGCAGCCGAGGCGTATAAGGCAATCCCGCTGATCAAGTCGCACAATATACCGGTCGTTCTGCAACCCACGCTGTCACTGCCGCTCGATGACGACGATCCTTACGACCGTGCCTACACGACGCCTTCCGACTTGTACAAAGCCGGCATTAAATTCGCAATCGCCACTTTCAGCGCGAACGCCGTGCGGAACCTGCCGTATCAGGCCGCGGCCGCGGTGCCGTTCGGGCTGCCGAAGGACGAGGCTTATAAGGCTGTTTCCTTGAATGCGGCGGAGATCTTCGGTGTTGGGAAGAAGTTGGGTTCGATCGAGGAAGGGAAGAACGCAGATCTGATCGTAACGAACGGCGACCCGCTGGAAGCCCGTACCAAGGTGATTCGCGTCTTCATTAACGGCAAAGCGGAAGATCTGGAGACACGGCAGAAAGAGCTCTACGAGAAATACAAGGCACGGTAACACCGGCTGAAGCCGGCGTTACGTGCTCTTCGCAATCGCCGCCCGGATCGCCCGCAGCACATCCTCCATTTCACTCTCGCTCTTATAAGGATTCCGGGGCCAGAAAAACCCCTTGAGCCCATCCTTTTTCCGCCGCGGAACGATGTGTATGTGCAGATGCGGCACACTCTGGCTCACGCGATTGTTAATCGCGACGAACGCTCCCTCCGCGTGCATCGCCGACTCGACTGCTTGCGATATGAGCTGCATCGCTCCGAAGAGCGGCCCAAGCAAGGCGCCGGGCAACTGATCGATCGTTTCGTAATGCACCCGTGGAACCAACAACACGTGACCTGGAAAGAGCGGGCGGGCATCCAAAAACCCCAATGTCAGCTCATCCTCGAACACCACGTACGCCGGCTCCGACCCCGCAACAATTGCGCAAAACTGGCACGGCTTACTTGTGGGTTGGGATGACATAATAAGGCGTCGCCTGGATCGGATCCGGGAAGAACCAACCCCCACCAGAACTGTTCAGCACCTCGAAGTAATACATCAGGTCCCACTCTTCGCGCACATCCTCCGCCGGAATCGTGAAGCCTGACCTCGCGCCGGTTGTCTCCATCATCTTGAATTTTGCAAGCTGGTTCACCGGGCGGTAATAGAGACGCACCGTGACGCCATCCTGTGGCGGCGTGATGTCGATCCACAGTCCGACAGGCTCGCCTGCCTTGGCCGACTGCGGCGGACTGTGGTCAATCAGCGGGCGTATCGGCCTCAGTCTCGCTTGCCAGGCCGCCGGTTCGGACAGTGGAGCAATCGATTTGATCACCACGCCGGCCACGTCCCAATTGCCATCCGGAAACACGATGTCGGCAACACCGTTGCGGCTCTTCACCCGCCGCGGATTGGCAGTTTTATCCGGATGCAGCAGCGCCACATCGTAATCGCCCTCGGCCAGCCGAACTCGAAACACCTGCGGGCCACTTCCCCGAATCGAGCTCCCGAACAGAACGTCATGCGGGAAATGCGACGGGTTCCTGGCCGTTCCGCGCGTCTCGCCGCGAGGCATCGGCGAAAGGGCATGCGCCTCGCGCCGTCCATCGCCGACCCACCCAAACCCGCGCTCAGCGGCATAAATGGTCTCCGGATCGACCCCGGTGAAACGAGGCTCCACGCTTCCCTCTGCAGCGCCGAAATCGAACCCGCGTTCAAAGCGGCCCAGCCGCCGCAGAATGTCCTCCCTCTCGGCAATCGTGACGAGGTCCTGCCGCACATAAGGCAGCTTGTCCTTCCAGTGCCCGACATCCTCCGGACCGAAGGCCATTTCGTCCGGATAGACGCCGTCCGTGCACCGCACCAGGTCCTCCCAAACGGAAAGTGCCGCCGCCAGGTTCTCCTTGGCGGCAGCGAGGCTTGCCTCGTCGCCCGTATCGTAGAACCACTGCAGCCGCTCCGCCGCCATCATCTTCTTCGCGTGGTATCGAGCGAGCAAGGCCAGCACTGTGAAATCCGATTCGGTCGACCGCCACTCGTGCATGTCGCCGAGCAGTAAATCCGGCAGCTTCCGCCGGCCAACGTCGTTTTCGGCGCGGCGCAATGCCGTTTCAATATTGTCGGCCATGCGATCGAGCCGCCGCGAAGTCTCCGCGCGCGTCTGCTTAGAGCCATCACTGTGAGCGTTTGTGATGAACCGCCAGTCGCTCGGGGGCACCTTTAAGTAGTCGTCGATCAGGCCGCCGGGATTGATCTCCGGCCAGATATACATGTTGGGGTCGGCCAGGTGCGCCGCGACAATCTCGTTCAACACGCCGCTCGCGGCCTGGTACGCCGCCAGCGCATCGTCTGCCGCGGCACCGAAGCGCCGCACGAGTTCGCTCCGCCAAACCCGATCCGGGGTATTGGGATCGTAGCTCAATCGTCCCCACAGCAGGTAAAACATCCAGTAGCGTTCGAACTCCCATTTCCAGAAGACGCGGTCGCTCTCGCGCGGCGTGAAGATGCCCCAGGTTCCAGGGCGGTTCCCAAAGCCTTTCTGTGCCAGGGGTGGATCGATCTCGAACCCGATTGTGCTGGCCATGCGAAACGTCGGCACCGCGCGCCGCACGTACTGCGGATCGCCCCACAGCAGCAAACGGTGGGAACCGAGGCCCCACAACTCCCAGTAGAAATCGTAGTTGCGAGGCCGCTCCAGGAAATTCAGAAAGCTGTAGCCGGGAAACGTTTCGGCCGGCTGATAAGGACGACCCAGGTCCTCTGCCCAGTATTTGGACGAAACTCGCAGCGGCACCCCGGCGTGTTCAGCGGCATCCAGCATGCCCTTCTGCATCGCCCAGCCGCGCAGGTCGAGCGTCACAGGCCGCCCCGCGTCTCGCAGAGCACGAAAAACATAATCGCGGTAAAACGCCACTTGCCGGTCGTTCGGAATCCCCGATTCGGAATTCGTGCGCATCTGCACGCTGCGAATGTTGGGGCAAGCCTGAAGCACGCGGCGCAACGCGGCGTAACTGTACGGTCCGATGTTTTCCACCGTAAGACCGACGGTCATCGGAGTCATGCCCGGCTGGATATTGTGCTCCCACATGCCCAGCGTGAAGTCGATCGCGTAGTCCGCCGCGAGGTCGGAAATGAAGCGCAGCATCGACAGGTTGCGATTGCGCTGCTCCGCCGTCAGCCCCGGAACCCGTACATCGCGGAATTCGTCGAGCGCCACCCAAAACGGGTACGGCGGAGCCATATAGTTGGTCTGGTGCGCGAACACCAGGTTGAAGCGGTTAAACCGGTTTCGCGCCAACATGGCAAAGAAATCGCGCCAGTAGGTTTGTGAATAATACCAATCCCTCTCGAGATCCTGGTTATGGATGAAGATGCGGATGCCCCGCATTGGCGTGGCGGGCGAGCGCTCGGCCGGATATAAGGCGCCGGTGTCGCGAATCTGCTCGGCAGCCTCGAGCAACCCGTACATCAGTCCCCGGGAGTCCGGCGCCAGGATCCGATTTCCGGAGATGCGGAACGATTCCGCTGGCCCGCGCGACGAATCCAGTTCGACTGCCAGCTTTAAGCCCCGTTGCGCCAGCGCCCGCTCGAGTTCGGCACGGCCGAATTCCACGGGGCCGCCCATGGCAGCCGCCGAGAGCGCCGTCAATAGAAGTAGAAAGCGCATCGACGGACTCAATAGCCGCTAATTCGCCTTGATCCCCGCGGGGGTTCGATTCTCAGCACGCTCCATCCGCTTGCGCCGCCGCTCCAATGCCAGCAGTTCCCGCCGCCGCCGCACCTTGATGCGATCGTCGACCTTGCGCCAGAACTTCGCGAAATATCCGACCGCCGAAGCCATGCCGAAAACCACAACGCCCCACATCCATATCATTGCGAACGTCGACAGAAACGGCCAACGCATGCTCAGGATGACCATCGAGATGGCGATTACCTGGCTGATCATCTTGGTTTTCCCTAGCTCGCTGGCCTGGATCGTGTATCCCTCGGCCGCCGCGATACTGCGCAGACCGGTCACCGCGAATTCGCGCCCCACGATCAGGATCACCATCCAGCCCGGCACCCGATGGATCTGTACCAGTTGGATAAGCGCCGCGGAAATGAGCAGCTTGTCTGCAATGGGGTCGAGCAGCGTCCCCACCGTGGTGATCTGTCCCCATTTGCGGGCCAGGTATCCGTCGAGAAGGTCGGTACCGGCGGCCGCGAGGAAAATAATCAGCGCGAGTAACTCGTTGGTGACGATGGTCTCACCGTTCCACCAGAGCCGAAAATTCTGCTCCACCAATGCTGCCACCAGCAATGGCACGAAGAATATGCGAAGCAGCGTGAGCGCGTTCGGCAAATTCATGACGCTTCTGCCTCAGAATATCATTCGACGATGTACTTTGTGAGCCTGCGTTTCACCGATTCCGGGGTGTCGGCCTCAATCTCGCAGAGCTCACCCTCATATCGTGTTGCCAGCACTCGCGCGCGTTCGTGGAGATAGTGCAGCAGCGCGCCCTCACTCGCCGGTAGCCGGAAACGCACGTGCGACACCGGGTCAAGCGACACTTTCTGGTCCATCTCTTCAAGGAGCGTCGGCACCCCCGCTCCCGACCGCGCCGACACCGCTATTGCGCCCGCTTTTCCTTCCATCCGCGCCTCGCCCAGTATGCGCTGCGCCAGCGTTTCCGCGTCGTCCTTTTCCGGAAGGATGTCCATCTTGTTCAGGACCAGAATCTCGGGTGTCTCACCGGCGCCGATGTCGTTCAATACCTTGAGAACGTGTGCGGTCTGCTGCGGCGCATGCTGTGACGACACATCCACGACGTGCAGCAGAAGCGCGGCCTCCACCACTTCCTCCAAAGTCGCTCGGAACGCCTTCACCAGCGTAGTCGGAAGATTGCGAATGAAGCCGACCGTGTCGCTAAGAAGCACCTTGCGATTCGAAGGCAGCGTGATATGGCGGACTGTCGGGTCGAGGGTGGCGAACATCTTGGCGTCGGCCAGAACCTCAGCCCCAGTCAGCCGGTTGAACAAGGTTGATTTGCCGGCATTCGTGTAACCCACCAGAGCGATCGTCGCCAGCGGAACCGATTGCCGCTGCCGCCTCTGCGTACCTCGTCCCGCGCGAACGCTCTCCAGGTCGTCGTTTAATTTCTTGATGCGCCGGTTAATCCGACGGCGGTCCGTCTCGAGCTGGGTTTCACCGGGACCGCGGGTGCCGATGCCGCCACCCAGACGGGACATCTCGACGCCGCGACCTGTCAGACGAGGCAACAAATAATTGAGCTGCGCCAACTCCACCTGCAACTGACCTTCACGAGTCCTGGCGCGCCGCGCGAAAATATCGAGAATGAGCTGAGTCCGGTCGAGCACTTTGCAATGCAGCCTGCGCTCGAGATTCCGTAACTGGGTGGGTGTGAGGTCAGAGTCAAACAGGACAGTATCCGCCTGACTGGCGGTCACAAGAGCGTCTAACTCCTCGAGCTTTCCCGAACCGATGAGCGTGGCTGCATCGGGAGCAGGCCGCGCCTGCAGCATCGTGGCCTCGACCACGGCGCCGGCGCTCTCGGCAAGTGTCTGCAATTCCTCCAGCGACTCTTCCGCGGAGAACGGAGGCGACTCCTTGCTCGCCTGGCTCAGCTTTCTCGGCCGACCCGTGAGATCCAGGCCCACGAGGATCGCCCGTTCACGGCCCGCTGCTACCAAATCTGCGATGCTATTCCTCAGTCGCTTCCGCCGGCACAGGTGCTCCCGGGACATGGCTTCCCGAGTAATTGCTCGCCGCCGATTGCTGACTCGGACCGGATGATCCGTGGAAGGGTTTTGACACCACCACGGTTGAAATGGCGTGCTTGAAGATCAGTTGTTCCTGGTTGTTCGTCTCCAACACCACCGAGTACTTATCGAAACTCTTGATGCGCCCTGAGAGCTTAACGCCGCTCATCAGGTAAATGGTCAGAAAGACCTTATCTTTCCGCGCATTGTTTAGAAAAGCTTCCTGAATGTTCTGCGCCAGCTTTTCCATCGTTTTTTCCTTTTGGCCACATGGGCTGATTGTTTTGTACTTTCTCCTCCAGACGGACGCCCGGACGTTATTGCCATCATACCTGATTGGGAAGCGGGTGGGCAGGTGGGACAGGCGGTTTCGCCTGTCCGTTTTCGGTGAACTCCAACGGCAGGCTGAAGGCCTGCTCCACCGTTCCACATTCTTCAAATCTTCGCGGCGCGCAAACAATCAGAGGCTGTGTAATACCGAGCAACATAGCCGTACCAAGTGCAGCAATCCGATCCCGAATCAGCGCGCGCGATCCACCGATGCCTTCCCTGCACACGTCCGCGCCAGCGCTCCGGCGTACGGGTTCGGTGTCAGCGCTGCCCGCTTTCCCGCCTCGGCACAGGCCGCGGTCGCCTCCGCGCCATGTCCCGCGGACTTCCATGCCTCGGCCATCGTGACAAACGCCCTCACAGCCCGGTCATCCAAACGCGCCTTATCAAATGCAGCGGCCGCTTCTCCGGCCTTCGCGGCGGCATCGCTGGACCGTCCCTGAGCCATCCACAGAGCCGCGCGAGCAAGACGAACCTCACCCTGATCTTCGGGCCATTTTCCGGATCCGGCCTCACCCAACGCCTTCTCGGCGTCCGCGAGTTTTCCCTCAGCCGTGTAAATCGAACTCATCTCCGCCAGCGCCAACGTTACGGTGAAAGGATCGCCGGCCTGCCGCATCTCCCCCACGGCACGCCCGCACAGCGTGTCAGCGCTAGCCAGCCTCCCCCGCAATCGCGCCAGCCTGGCTTCAAGGAGCAGCAGCGTACCAAAGTCCTCGTGCGCTCCCGACTGCTCTGTCGCCTTCCGCTCCGCACTCAGCACTTTCTCAGCATCCTCGAGTCTTCCCATGTCCAGATAAAGCTCTGCAAGATTGTTGCGAACGTCATCCGGATTGAACCCTGTCTCGATTCGCAGAGCGACGGCCTCCTGCAGGTCTCGCTCGGAGGGTTGCCATTCCCGGTTGGCTTTCTCCACCACCGCGAGCCCGACCAACAGATTGGCCAGTTCTACTCGATTCCCCAAATCCCGCGCGATCGCCGCGCCCTGCGAGTATGCGTCCTGCGCCCCCTGGAAGTCGCCTGATGTATACAAGCGGTTACCCCGGATCCGCCAGGCACTGGCGACGCACGCCCGGTCACCGATCGCTTCGCAGGTGCGGCGGGCCTCATCCTGCACGGCGAGCCCGCTCAGGTCGCCCGTACTTTGCATCGCGCCGCCTTCGAGTAACCGGGCGCGCGCGAATACGTAGCGCGCTCCGCGGGCCTTGGCCTCCTCGGCGGCCCGATGGGCGAGCGCTTTTGTTCGCCCAAAATCGTTCAACGTTCCCACGGCCTGCGCCTCGTTTAGATCGATCCGTGGATCGTTGCCGGCAGGCTTGGGCAGCCGCCGCAGTTGGTTCAGCGTCCCCACGGCATCGGCGACGCGCTGGGCGCGCCACTGGGCTCGCGCCAGGTTGAGCCCATCGCCTAGACTGTCGGGGAACAGCTTGAAAATGGTCTGATAAATCTCGATGGCGCGATTCCAGTCTTTGACGCTGGCGCGGTACCGGGCCTCGACTCCAAGACGATTCAGCCGATCCAGAGAATCGGCGAGTTGATTCGCACGTTGATCCTCCTCGTTTGCCCGAACGATGTAGCCCAATGCCGTCCAGACCTCGGCCAGCGCTGAATGGACCAGTGGATTCTGCGGGTCGGCGGCCGAGGCGGACTCCAGGTGCCCCTGCGCCGCGAGCGGATCGCCCCGCCGCAGCGCCGCCAAACCCTCTGAGTACTCGCGCATCGCGCCCGCCGCCGGCCATGGCGACGACACATAGGTATCCGTCCGGAGCCCCAGCTCTACGCGAAACTTGTGGCCTATGCGAGTGGCGAGTTCCGGCAATTCCGAGGCCGGCGCCTCGTCGATGACGGTTCCGACTCGCTCGCCCGTTCGAGCCCGCAGCAGGGCAAGATCGACGCGAATCCGGCATTGCGGACAGGCCCCGGTCACCAGGTACGACCCGACGACAAACGTGTCGGCCTGTAAATTGTCTCGTGCCGAGCGGAGCATCGTGCCTTGAGATTCCCGGTCTCCCGCAGCGCCCAGATCCGCCCGCCAGCGTGCGACGTCCTCAGCCGGTACCGTCCTCAGTTTCCCTCCAGCGGCCAGTTCCGACGTCAGCATTTCAGCAAGAGCCGTCTCTACCCAGGCCTCTGCCGAACCCTTGGAGAGGTCCCGCATGGGCAGCACCGCCACGGATTGACGCGTCGGCGGTCTCGCCACCGCACCCCGGTTCCAGAACCAAACGGCCCCCGCGATGAGAACGGCAGCAGCGCCGGCAAAGATCGCGAGCGTCGTGCGATTCCGGCGAACCTCCGGAACCGGTGTCGCGGGTGCCGTCTCCAGCTCCACCTCGCCGATAACCCGAGAAACCGGCGCGACAAACCGATAGCCCCGGCCCGGTTCTGTCGCGATATAGCGGTTCTCGCCGCGCTTTTCGCCGAGGGCCTTTCGCACCGCCGAGATGCTCTGAGTGAGGTTGTTCTCTTCGACTTCGGCTCCGTTCCACACCTGCGCGAACAGATCCTCTTTCGTTACCGTCTCACCGGCGTGCTCCACCAGGAGCAGCAGCGTCGCCAGGGGCTTTGGAGGAAGCGCGATCCGGTCGGCTCCGCGGAAGAGCTGGAGTTGGCGTGGCAGCAGTTCGAACTCGTCGAACTGATACTTGTACACCTGCGGCGCCGCGGTGCCGGCTAGCATGCAACTCCTTGAGACCAAAGATCTTCAGAAAAATTCACAACGACCCTAAGTATTTTTCAGCCCACGCCGTGTTTTCCTAGTTTATTAAACCCGGCGCCCCCGTGTGGGCGATGAGAAGGTGGAACGCCGACGGGGAGGGCTGGATGGGCTATAGAGCTTTAACACTGGGAGTAGCGGTAACAGCGGCACTGGCCCTCACCTCGTGCGATTTACTACGAATACCCAACGACCTTGCCGAATGCGGCTTCGTCGGAGGGCCTTGGGACCCGCAGTACGACATCTGCAAGGCGGCTGAAGCAACCCGAAACTCTTTGTTCAACCAGTACGTTCCGCCCTGGATTGCCCCTGAGGTTCCGCAGTATTCGGCGAATGCGGAGGGCCCGTTTACCATTAACACCGGCCCTTCAACGCCGTCGACATCCAGGCTTTTCGGGACGCTACGCGCATTTGTGGGCCTCTCATCTACCCGTACGGCCTCACAAGCGGCGCCGTCGCAAGCTCGATCCGGCCAGGCTTCGGGCTCGTTCCTGCTCGCCGATTTCAATAACGACGGCACCCCGGATACGGTTGCGCTTACTGGTTCCGGACTGACGATAACACTGTTCAAGCCGGGTGGCACACTGTCGGTGACCCGTTACGCAATTCCGAACCTGGCAACATCGAGTATCGTCACGGCCGATTTCAATGGCGATCAAAAACTGGACCTTGCAGTTATACAGGCCGGCAACACATCGGCCTCCATTTCGGTGTTGCTGGGTAATGGGGACGGTACTTTTGGACTATTGAAGCCGCTACCGGCCGTCAGCCAGTTTCCTACCAACTTGGTTGCCGCCGATCTGAATGGCGACGGAATCACGGACCTGGCGGTCACGCTATTGAGTTTCACCGGTTCAGGCAATGGCTCGGTGGGGGTTTTTCTCGGCAAGGGCGACGGAACGTTCGCCGCTCCAACGATGTACACGGTGGGTCAAGGTGTCGTTTCCATCGTGGCTGCCGACGTGAATAATGACGGTCATCTGGATTTGATTGCGCTAGACGGCAGAAGAGATATTGTCAACAGCGTATGGACCCTGATCGGGCGTGGCGACGGGACGTTTCAGACTTCCCTGTCGGCGCTCACCGGCACGGGAGCAGCCACCCTGAGTTACGCGGATATCAACCATGATGGGAACGTTGACTTGCTCATTGCCGACACATCCGCCAGCGCGATGGCGGTCATGCTCGGCAAAGGCGATGGAACCTATGGTTCACCGGTGGAATACCTGGCGACCGCCCAAGTGGCCAGCCTCACGCCGGGCGCACTGGATGATGGCGGGACGTTCGTCCTCATGATCGACAATATTGCCCCCGTGGTCTCGGCGATTATCATCGCGAGCGACGGCACGGTGCAGAGCCCTGTGCTGCAGCGGATCGGAGTTGCTCCGTCGTCGATCGCAGCGGGGGATTTGAACGGAGATGGCAAGCCCGACCTGGTCATCACCGACTCCGGGTCGGCGAAAATTCTCGTCGAACCCGGAATGGGCGGCGGCGCTTTCGGCCCGGTCGTGAGCTACACCGTTGGCGCCAACCCCGGACCGCTGGTGCTTGCGGACATGAATGGAGACGGAAAACTGGACGCGGTGACGGCAGACGCAAATGGTCTGGAGGTCCTGCCGGGCAAGGGCGACGGTACGTTCTTACCGGTGAAAACGACTTCCGCCAGTTCGTCTCTTACGTCCCTCGTCACTGCCGATTTCAATGGCGACGGCAAACCAGATATAGCCGCAGCGGACGGAACCAGCGGCGGTGTTCTCATATTCCTCGGGAAGGGTGATGGCACGTTCTTACCGCCTTCCAGCATCCTGCTGGGCAGCAATGTAACGGCGCTCTCGTTGAGCAGCGGTGACTTCAACGGGGATCACAAACCGGATCTGATTGCCAGTTTCAAGCCCGCGAATATTACCCAGCCGGGCGGCCTCGCGGTTCTGCTCGGAAATGGGAATGGCTCCTTTCAGCCTCCGAGCACGATTACTCTGCCGGGTTCCATCATTCAACCGTTGGCGCCGTTGGCGATAGCCGACTTCAACAAAGATGGCAAGCTGGACATCGTTACCGTCTCGCAGGGCAGCAGCGGCAATCAGTTTCTTGTCTTCCCAGGCAAAGGAGACGGAACGTTTCAAACGCCTTATTCCCAGCGAACCGCAACCTCACCTCCATCGATATCCGTTGCGGACATGGATGGCGACGGGAACCTCGACGTGTTGCTGGGCGATTGTTGTGCACTTGCGGAGGGGGTTATCGTCCCAGGGAACGGTGATGGATCATTCAGGGCGGAGATCGGCGCCCCATCCGGTCCCAATCCCCGCGCCGCTGCGATTGCGGACTTCAATGCAGATGGCAAGCCGGACGTAGCACTGATCGGACAAGTCACCGGAGAAGGGCCGGGCGCAGGGCAGCCTTTTGGTACGTTGGCGATTGCCCTGAATGTCCTGACGCCGCCTGGCGCGGCGACCTCCACTACGGTCGCGCCGGTCTCGGCCACGTTTAGCCCGAATGCTCAGACGGTGAGCGTGAGCGCTACCGTCACCAGCGGCGGCACTCCCCTGAACGGAGGCACTGTTGCCTTTAATGTGTTTGGGTCCCCCGTAAGCAGCATGGTCAATAACGGGACTGCAACCGCGATGCTCGCCATCCCCGCGGCCACAAGCGCAGGGACTTACACGATACAAGCCATATACACCCCAGCAAGCAGCAGCTTTGCAGCGAGCAGCGGTTCGGCGCCACTGACCATCGGGAAGGCGAGTCCTGTGGTGACCTGGAACTCGCCCGCGAGCATCGTTTCCGGTACGGCTCTTTCCGGGACGCAATTGAACGCGACCGCAAACGTGCCGGGTGTTTTCGCCTATACACCGACCGCCGGGACAGTTTTGCCGGTGGGCAACAATCAGACGCTGTCAGTTCTGTTTTCGCCCACTGATTCGACCGACTACACGACACAGACTGCCACAGTCGCGATTAACGTTACATCGGCAGCCGTAGCATCACTGACGATCTCGAAATCGCATTCGGGCAGCTTCAGCGCGGGGGGGAGCGGGAATTACACGATCACAGTAGGGAATCAGGTATCCGCCGGGTCGACCAGCGGGGCTGTGAGCGTGACTGACAATGCGCCCGCAGGTATGACGGTCACGGCGATGAACGGCTCAGGATGGAGTTGTATTACGCTACCCACCTGCACGCGATCGGACGTGCTTGCCGCGGGGCAAAGCTACTCACCTGTCACCGTCACGGTGAGCATAGCGGCTGGCGCGCCTTCCACGCTGACGAACTCCGCGACTGTATCCGGCGGCGGTTCAGCTTCCGCGACAGCAACCGATCCGACGACGATCGCCGGCGCGACCGGATCCACCACCATTCAGACCAATCCGACAGGACTGCAATTCGCCGTGGACGGCGGTACGCTCCAGACTGCACCGCAGAACCTGAATCTCTCCACAGGCAGCCATACGCTTGCGGTTGTCTCGCCACAAGCCGGGGTGACCGGAACGCAGTATGTGTTCACGAATTGGAACGACGGCCTTGGAACAGCCTCGCGGACGATCACCGTCGGGTCCGCAGCGGCGACCTACACGGCGAATTTCAAAACGCAATATCAGTTGACGATCTCCGCATCGCCCGCGAGCGGCGGATCGGTGTCGCCGCCATCCGGTGGATTCTACGACGCCAACACTGCCGTTCCCATCACAGCAACGGCCGCCAGCGGGTACTTGTTTGCGAGTTGGACAGGCGCAGTTGCCAACGCGGGCAGCGCCTCGACTACAGTGACAATGAACCAGCCGCAAACCGTCGTCGCCAACTTTGCGCTCCCCGGTTTCACGATCAATCCGACATCGGCCAATGTCGTGGCGGGCGGAGCGACGGGAAGTGTCTCAGTGACCGCGACGGTGCCCACGGCCATCTGGACGGCTACCAGCAACGACAGCTTCATCACAGTCACATCCGGAGCCTCCGGCAGCGGTAATGGAACCGTGAATTACGCCGTGGCGGCCAACCTGACCACCGCCGCGCGCCAGGGAACGCTGACTATCGCCGGGCAGACGTTCACCATCATGCAGGCGGCCCCGTCACAAAATGGGGGTCTCCGTTTCCTGCCTCTCGCGCCGTGCCGCGTACTGGATACGCGCGGCGGGTCCACCATAGCCGGAGGTATGACACGAACCGTGCAGATGTTGCAAAGCGCGTGCAACATTCCTGCCAATGCCCAAGCGTATTCGCTCAACGTCACGGTTGTGCCGCCGGGTCCGCTCACATACCTGTCCATCTGGCCGGCCGGACAATCCCAGCCGGTTGTGTCAACGTTGAACTCCTTCGACGGCCGCGTGGTGGCGAACGCGGCCATCGTCCCGGCCGGCTCCAATGGCGCTATCAGCGTGTTCGTCAGCAACACCACCGACGTCATCATCGACATCAACGGCGTGTTCGTCCCGCTCGTGACGGCCAGCAGCCAATCGTTCTATCCCACGACGCCCTGCCGCGTTGTCGACACGCGCGGCAACGGCAAGACGGGCGCCTTCGGTCAGCCGTTCATCAGTGGCGGAACCACCCGAGGGTTTGTGATGCCGGCGAGCACCTGCAGCATCCCCGCCTCGGCCCAAGCGTATTCGCTGAATGTCACGGTGGTGCCGCACGGCGCGCTCCAATACCTGACCATCTGGCCATCCGGGCAGTCGCAGCCGAACGTCTCGACCCTGAAC
>DATGJP010000002.1:0-3854 GCA_035295125.1 Bryobacteraceae bacterium
GGCACGCCTACTGATCCTGAGAGAAGGGCTAAAGCTGCAGGAGAATCCCGATCTCAACCCGAATCAACTGTTGGCCGTGGGCGCTCCGGCCGCGGCCGTGCAGCTTGCCAAATGGGACGAAGTGTCCTATCTGTTTCCGGCTTCCGAAGACTTGATGAACGGAACTCCGGTCGAAGCCTGCGCCGGCGCTCTCACCAGCGACGGAGCGGTTGCGCAGAATATTCCACTCATTGGCGACGGTTGGGACGGCCCGGGCCTGGGAGCGGCCAGCCTGCTCTACGCCTTCACCACGGTCACACAAAAACTCGACACGGATGCGGCGGAAGCGGTCATCGTCAGCGCCTTTAATGAATGGGCGAAGTATGCGCAACTGACCTTTACTCCGACGGCGAACACCACGGGGCTCCGTACGCTGAACGTGCTGTTTGCCAGCGGCGCGCACGGCGATGCGTATCCCTTCGACGGACCCGGCGGCGTGCTGGCCCATACCTTCTATCCCGCGCCTCCAAATCCCGAGCCCATAGCGGGCGACCTTCACTTGGACGCCGATGAAAACTGGCGGATCGGCGCGCCCACCGATCTGTTTAGCGTTGTTTTGCATGAAACCGGACACGCCCTGGGTCTCGGCCATTCCGATCAGCCGGGCGATGTGATGTATCCGTATTACAAGCAGGTAACCGGCCTCAGCACCGGCGACATCGGCGCAATCTTGCAGCTCTACGCAGCGCAGACTGCTCCAGCCCCGGCGCCATCGTCGCCTCCCGCCTCGCCACCGCCAGCTTCGCCGCCGCCAGCTTCGCCACCGCCAGCTTCGCCGCCGCCAGCCGTGCCGCTTCCACCGTTGGCCTTAACGCTGAATACTCCTACGGCATCCACCACCGCTTCTTCCGTCGCATTGACCGGCGCAACATCGGGCGGCACGGGCAGTGTGCAAGTAACCTGGTCGAGCGATCAAGGACCGTCTGGAGTGGCGCAAGGCTCCAGCACCTGGGTTATTCCGTCGGTACCGCTGAACATAGGAGCGAACGCGATCGCCATCCGGGCCACGGATTCCACGAACGCTTCCATCGCACAGTCCGTCACGATCACACGCGCCGCAGCGCCTGTTTCCGCGCCTGATCCTGCTCCGGCTCCTACGCCAACCCCCATGCCGGCGCCTACCCCTGCGCCGGTGCCGGCCGCTCCTGCAACTGTGCAGATTCTCTCGCCCACCACCGGGGCGCCTTACACGACGTCCTCCCCGAACGTCGTCGTCACTGGCACGGCCTCACAAGCCTCCGGCATCAATCAGGTGGCCTGGGTCAACTCGTCGGGCGGTTCGGGCGCGTGCTCCGGCACAACCAACTGGTCCACGGGCACAATCGCGTTGCAAAACGGCGCGAACGTCATCACGATTCGCGCCTACGGTGTTGACGGCACCATTGGGGCGAGTTCCGTGTCCATCACCTACACGCCGCAGAGCACGGTGCCCGATACCACGCCTCCCTCGCTGGCGGTGGTGTCGCCCTCCAGCACGCTGGTCGTCACGACAGACACAACGATCACGATCTCCGGAACTGCCAGCGACAATGTTGGGGTCACTGCCGTGAGTTGGGCGAACTCCACGGGGGCTTCGGGCGCAGCCACTGGCACGGCGAACTGGACCACCGGCCCAATCCCGCTCTGGGTCGGAACCAACTCGGTGACCATTCGCGCCACCGACGCTGCAGGCAACGTCGCCTGGCGCAGTCTTACCGTAACCCGCCACTAAGGCGCAGCGCTGAGCGCTCTTACAGCAAACGCTCCAGCTTGGATCCCGCCCGGATAATCGTCTCCATGCGCTCCGGCCCGGTTGAGATGCCGCCCACCTCGACGCCTGTGCGCTTCTCCAGAAAACTCAGGTAGTGTCGCGCGGGTACGGGCAGATCCTCGTAGCGCGACAGCCCCTTGGTTGACGATTCCCAGCCGGGCAGCCGCTCGTATATTGCTTGCACATCCTGCAGCCCGCGGGAGCTGGCCGGCATCTCGTGAATCTCCTTTCCGCAGAGCCGATAGCCGGTACACACTGGAATCTCCGGCAGCTCGTCCAGCACGTCGAGCTTCGTAATCAGCAGGCTATCGAAGCCGTTCACTGTTGCGGTATAGCGCAGCAGCGGCACATCAAACCAACCGCAGCGGCGCGGCCGCCCCGTGACTGCGCCATATTCGTTCCCGATGCGCCGGATCATGTCGCCGTCCGTATCCAGGCTTTCGGACGGAAACGGCCCCGCGCCCACACGCGTGATATAAGCTTTCGAAACACCGATGATGCCATCGATTTTGGTTGGTGGCACGCCGGTTCCGGTACACGCTCCCCCGGCCGCCGCGCTCGAGGAAGTCACAAACGGATACGTCCCGTGATCGATATCGAGCATAGTTCCCTGCGCGCCCTCAAACAGCACGCGCTTGCCACGCGCAATCTCAGTGTTCAGCAGCTCCGCCGTATCGCATACCAGCGGCCGGATGCGCGCCGCCAGCTCTTCATACTCCTGCTGGATGGCTGTGTAATCGATGGTTTCCTGAATCTGAAACGTGCGCGCGAGCAGTTGCTTATCTTCAGCCAGCGGCCCGTATAGCAGCCGGAAACTTTCCGCATCCAGCAGATCCGCCACGCGAATCCCGCGCCGCCCGACCTTGTCTTCGTAGCAGGGCCCGATCCCGCGCGAGGTGGTTCCAATCGCGATCCGGTCCGGCCGACCTTCCGACATTTTTTCGACCAGGCGATGGAACGGAAAAATCACGTGTGCGCGGTTGCTGATGGAAAGCTGGCTCTTCACATCCACGCCCGCGGCTTCCAGAGTCTTGATCTCCTCGAGCAGCGCGCCCGGATCCACCACCACGCCGTTTCCAATCACGGCTCTCACGCCCGGCCGCAGAATGCCGCTGGGAATCAGCTTCAAGACAAACTTTTTCTCGCCGATAAAAACCGTGTGGCCGGCGTTATGCCCACCCTGATAGCGCGCGACGATATCAAAGCGGTCGGAAAATAAGTCCACGACCTTGCCTTTGCCCTCGTCTCCCCACTGCGCGCCCAGTACGATGATATTTCCCATGTTGGAAGCCAAAACGTACCATTGTAGCGTGTGAGGCTAGCTGCGGACAGCCTTGGAAACTCTCTCATTCCAGACTTGAATGTTTTGATTTGAATAACAAAGATATTCCTTGACAACGGGGCGACCTGGATCTACTGCTGAGTGGCGTAGGATCCCAGATCCGATCGGATGGCGGGAATAGGGCCCACCGGGTGAGAAGTATGAGGCAAAAACTTGTTGCCGTGTTGCCGGTTTCGCTGCTCGCGATTGCGAGCGCGCTGATGCTACAGATCAAGCACTCGCACAGGCCGTCAAGACGGCGAAAAGCCATTCCGAATACGTTGTGGTCCAGGATGAGCACGGGCGTGTGCTTGATCGATTAATCTCCCAAACCGACCCGAGGCGCCCAAGTGCGCTGAAGATAAAGAGTCGACAAAGCGGCTGTGGCGGCGTCGTCCGACAGGCGTTACCCGGACTTGAGAGCCATTTCATCCTTCCGGTGGTTCACGCCCAGCTCTGTGAGGTGACACCGTGGGTTGACCACTACGTGGAAATTGACATCTTCGATTATCCTCCCGCCTGTCTTGGTGAATACTTCGAGGCCTATGGCGGCAGCGATAATTACGCGATGGCTGGCTTCAGAAACGGAAGCGTCGATTGTCAACTGGGACGATCAACGGTCTTCCCCCTGGCTCCAGAGTCACTGGGGTGGCCTTTGGCACGGCAGGCGGCGTTTATCTCAGCGTATTTCGCGGACTGCAGCAGGGAGGGACGGTTGGCGCCACGGCCGTCACACAGATCTAC
>DATGJP010000003.1:0-150718 GCA_035295125.1 Bryobacteraceae bacterium
ACCCATGGGAAAGAGGTCCTTTCATGCTAACTAGTCATATAACTAGATAACATAAAAACGGCCGGCCTGCAACAGAAACTTACAGGAATGTTGTTTTATCTAGTGAAGGGCCAAAGTCCAGCGGCGGGTTGTTAACCCGCCCCTGCATCACAAAGCAGCCGGACTCGATTTAGAGAAAACTTCGCGGCCTGGGCTGAAGCCGGTCCCACGTCTGGAAAATGAAAATGCCCACCCTCGGGGGTGAGCACTTTCATCTAGCCCTGTTCTACCAGGGTGATGTTCATGGGAGAATCAGATTCGGACGGAAACGCAACCGCCAAAACCTGTTTGTGATTGGATGATAGGGTTTCCACACCACCTCCGTCAAGGAAAAAAGCTGGCACGCCAAATCGGCCCGTAACGCACACATAATGGGTTCGTTACAGTGATCCACACGTTTTCCTAAGCTGTGGAAAACTGTGTGGAAAGTACCTGCAAAAGATGTGCGCGATGCTCTAAGCTGGAGAATCTTAAGGACGTTATCGATCCATAAGATGAAGCAGAATCATGGGCTCGTCAGCACTTTGATGGCCAAGTTTTCGCCCCAAGAGCCGGTAACCAGCGAACGCAAAGCCGGCCAGGGCGCAAAAGACGATGAGGATACCAGCTAACTCGAAGATAGCTAGAATCATCTGGGCGATACCCTGGGCCGTTACTTTGGGTTTGGGCTTTTCGTCCCAGTTCACAGTGGCCTGGTAACCGATTTGAGAAACAAGGATTTTGGCGGCGGCGGCGTCCTGCGCACCTGGTACTACTGCTACGATTGGGCCGGCACGGCGGACGACTGCCCCAGGTAGCTTCTCCAGGTCAGCGGCCTGTTGCCGAGCCAACTGGGGGGTTGGAAACGAGAGCAAAACCAGTTTCTCAGCGCTTCGGGGCGTGCGATAGGTGGCGACCTGAGCTTCGGTCCCGAGTTGAAAAACCGCTAAGGCCGGAGGAATTTCGGGCGCCGCCGCCGACAAAGTGGCCGGACCGAGCACGTAACGCTCGGAATGCGGCTCCAAGCCTTTGACAGGCAGATAGCTACCGAGGGTGGGCAGTGTCGCATGGTGGCGCTTCGGCAGAGTAAGCGCTTGAAAATCGGCTTTGGAAGGGCAGCGGCCTTCACAGGTAACGAGGTAATTGTCGATTTGCTGGGCCTTGGATTCGAACAGATCCTGCCAGGCGGCATAAGCGTCGGTGGCATCGGCAAAGCGGTAGGCGGTGGCCTGGAAGGGGCCATAGTCGGCGCGTGAAGCAGCCTCCAGGCCTAGTTCCTGCCACAGGGGGCCGGCGGCGGAGGGCACGGGCTGCTCCGATTTCAACTGCTGGTCTTTGAATTGGGCCGGCCAAATCGCAGCATTTAGGGTCGCCGCGAAGGCGAGAGTTAGGAAGCTCCGCAGCATTTTTTATATTTTTTGCCGCTTCCGCAAGGGCAAGGATCATTGCGGCCGGCCTTTTTCTGGGAAATTGCCTGCTTTTTCTGGGCTCCCGCGGCGGCGCCGCCGACGAAATTCAGCTCGGCCATTTCCTTGTCTTTTTTGCGCTGGATGTTGCGGGTCAGGTCCATGACGCTCATCTGAGCCTCGCGCGAGACAGCGACGGGCTCGGGCGTCTCCTCGTCCTCTTCTTCTTCCTCCTCCTCTTCTAACTCGTCTTCCTGGTTGAAGGGGAGCACGGGGCGCGGCCGATCGTCGGAGCCATTGCCATCAAAGCCGGGCGCGGGGCCGCTGCTGATTTGCATGAAGAACAAGTAGCGGATGGACTCGTCTTCGATGCGGTCCATCATGTCCTGGAAAAGTGTGAAGGATTCCTTTTTGTACTCAATGAGCGGGTCCTTCTGGCCGTATCCGCGGAGACCTATGCCTTCCTTGAGGTGATCCATCGACAAAAGGTGGTCTTTCCACTGGTTGTCGATGACGTTGAGCATGATCATGCGCTCGGCATCGCGCATGAGGTCCGCGCTGATCATCTCTTCTTTTTCTTTGTAGCGGCGTTCCAGCTTCTCGACGATCTCGTCTTCGAGTTCGTTGCGATTGAGCTGCACGAGCGGGCCGGTTTCAATCTTAACGCCGAACTGCGTGAGCACATCCGATTGCAAGCCGGCATAGTCCCAGGTACTGGGGTGGGACTTTTCCGGGCACCGCACGTCGATGAACGCCCCGACAATGCCGCGGACAATCTCCAGCACGTGCTCGCGCTGATCGGCGCCTTCGAGCAATTTGCGGCGCATGCCGTAGACGGCCTGCCGCTGCTTGTTCATGACATCGTCGTATTCGAGGATGTGCTTTCGGGAGGCGAAGTTTTGAGCTTCGACGGACTTCTGCGCGCCGGCGATCTGCTTGGTGATCATCTTCGACTCGATCGGCACGTCTTCCTCCATGCCGAGACGTAGCCAAAGCTTTTGCATGCGCTCGCCGCCGAAGATGCGCATGAGGTCGTCCTGCATGGACAGGTAGAACCGCGAGCTTCCGGGGTCGCCTTGACGTCCGGCGCGTCCACGGAGCTGGTTATCGATACGCCGTGATTCATGGCGCTCGGTGCCGAGTACATGCAGGCCGCCGACCGCGATCACTTCATCGTGCTCAACGTCTGTTTCCTTCTTATACTTCTGGTAGACGGCGTCCCACTCGGTGCGTTCGGGCGTTCCGACCGCCGCGGTCTGCATCTGGTCGGGGTCGAGATTCCGTTTGCGGAACTCTTCCTTCGCCATGAACTCAGGATTGCCGCCGAGCAGAATGTCGGTACCGCGGCCGGCCATGTTGGTGGAGACGGTAACGGCACCCTTGCGGCCGGCTTGCGCGACGATGGACGCCTCACGCTCATGGTTCTTGGCGTTCAGAACTTCGTGCCGCACGCCCATTCGCTTCAGTATGCCGGCCAGTTTTTCGGACTTCTCAACTGAGATAGTGCCGACCAGCACGGGCTGGCCCTTCTCGTTCAAGGTCTTGATTTCCTTGGCGGCGTTGCGGAATTTTTCTTCGAGCGTGCGATAAACGATGTCACGGTTTTCGATGCGCCGCATTGGCCGGTTCGGGGGAATGACCACGACATCGAGTTTGTAGATCTTTTCGAACTCCGCGGCTTCCGTTTCGGCGGTACCCGTCATACCGGCGAGTTTTTTGTACATGCGGAAGTAGTTCTGAAAAGTGATGGTGGCGAGGGTCTGATTCTCGCGTTCCACCTTGACGCCTTCCTTGGCTTCCACCGCCTGGTGCAGACCGTCGCTCCAGCGGCGGCCCGGCATGACACGGCCGGTGAACTCGTCGACGATGATCACCTCGCCGTCCTGAACCAGGTAGTCCTTGTCGCGATGGAACAGGACATGGGCCTTGAGCGCCTGCTGGACGTGATGGTTGATCTCGATGTTCTGGGCATCGTACATGTTGCCGATGCCAAGGAGCCTTTCAACTTTGAGGACGCCTTCTTCGGTGAGGGCGGCCGAGCGGTGCTTTTCTTCGACGGTATAATCGCCGGTGGTGTATTTTTCGCCGGGTTCCTTGCCCTCAATCACCTCGCCGCGGATCAGCTTCGGGATGATGCGGTTGATCTTGTAGTATTTGTCGGTGGACTCCTCGCTGGGACCGGAAATGATCAGCGGGGTACGGGCTTCGTCAACGAGAATGGAGTCGACTTCGTCGACGATCGCGAAGTGATGCTCACGCTGCACGCAGTCCGAGAGACGGAATTTCATGTTGTCTCTCAGGTAGTCGAACCCGAGCTCGTTGTTGGTGCCGTAGGTGACGTCGCAGTTGTAGGCGGCCTTGCGCTGTTCGTCGTCGAGGTCGTGGACAATAACTCCGACGCTGAGGCCGAGGAACCTGTAAATGCGGCCCATCCAGTCGGAGTCGCGGCGGGCCAGGTAATCGTTGACCGTGACTACATGCACACCGTTGCCGGCGAGTGCGTTCAGGTAGACGGGGAGGGTGGCGACCAGCGTCTTACCTTCACCGGTTTTCATTTCGGCGATTTTGCCGTTGTGAAGAACCATTCCGCCGATCAACTGAACGTCGAAGTGCCGCATGTTGAGGACGCGGCGGCCCGCTTCGCGGCAGACGGCAAACGCTTCGATGAGGAGGTCGTCGAGAGACTCGCCTTTCGCAATGCGCTCTTTGAATTCGACCGTTTTGTTGGCCAAATCGGCATCGGAGAGCTGCTGCATCTGCGGCTCCAAATCGCTAATGGCCGAGACAACGGGACGCATGCGCTTGACTTCGCGCTCGTTCTTCGTCCCAAAAACCTTGGCAAGTGCTTTATCGAGGACCATACTGGTGCTAACTACCATTGTATCCTCGCGTCGCGCTTTTTAACGCTTCAGGGGATCATTTCTTCTTAAGTAGTTGAATCTGCCCGGCATGATAGGCGTTGTGCTGGACGATTCCGTGAAGCAGCGCATAGTAGGAGCGGTCACCTTCGCCGAGTTTTTCGGGAGGGAAGGAGTGGGTGGCTTCATGGAGGGCTCGTTGTGCGTCTTCGAGCGCAGCTAGCGTATGATCCCAGGCTTGAGGAGAGGTTTCGGTGACGGGCGGCCAATCGCGATCCCCCTGGAGGCTTTCGTAGCGTTTGCCACGGAGAGTGGCGTTGGCTTCGGCAATCCAGGCGTGGAGGTGGTTGACGAGTTCCCAGATGGAGTGCGCGGCCGGAATGGGCTTCGCCGCGGCGGTTTCGTGGGTAATGCCGGTTAGCACCTCTTTGAGAGCGGGGCCGTGCCAGGCTGTGCCGTGGTACGAGCGGTGGATCTGATCGGCGATTCGTTCGCTTTCGGTCATGCTTGCAGGCTAGCAAGCCGGCGAAAGGGGGGAGGAGGCATTCAGCCCATTGCCACCTGGTTTCGGGAACGGCGAGTTTGATTGAGCCTGTGATGCAGGCTGTTAGCCTCGGCGGGTTGTCAACCCGCGCGTAGCTCTGAACAAGCGCCGACCAGCGCCCGTTGGCAACCGGCAGCAGGATGGCATCCCTGTCCCACCTTACCTCGACACTGGTATCACGCCATTATGGTGCAGGGGCGAACGGGTTCTTACCCTCCAGTTCGACGCCCTTGGGCCACCGCGCTCCTTCCACGATCCACCTCCGTATAGTCTCGATCTCAGAGTCGGACAGCTTATAACCACCGGGGGGCATGTAGCCCGATTGCATGGCCGCGAACATGGGGCTATCGCTCGGGTGTTTCTTGACAATCGCCATCATGGCGCGCTCCTTGCGGTCGAGCCGCAAGCCCCGCATCGCACGATCGGGACCATGACACCGCACGCAACGAAGCTCCAGGATCGGCTTCACGTCGCGTACGAAGTTGACGCGAGCCCATCCTGGAGCGATGCTGATCAGCGCGAGGCATGCAAGCCCAAAAGGTCGCATCCTCTGATATTAAGCGTTAAGCCAGGCGTCATACGGGGCACGCCCCGATTGGCCGCTCACATTCCCCACAATCGAGCACCAGTTGAAAACCGGTGCTCGTGGCGGATTGAAAATCCGCCGCAGGTTTTAAACCTGCCTTACTGCAGCCACTATGGTGCAAAGTAGGCGTTGATGTCTAGAATCACATCGGTCAGATTCGTGACGAAAACGCTGACCGCTCCGCTTGTTCCCGACGGCACGATGGCAGCATTCGCCACCACCTTGCCCAGCGGTGAATTCAGCGTCGAAACCACCGGTTGCGCCTGGCCGGATGGCCAAGCCGTCAAATAGGAGAGCGGTCCACTCGGGACTACCGTGACGTTTAACGAGTACGCCTGCGCCGAAGCGGGGATTCCGGCGCACGGGCCGGCCGGAACCTGGAAGCTGCGCGACGCGCCCGCAGCCATGCTCGGCGAACCAAATCCCGGCGGGAAGCCGCCGCCACGCGTGTCCGCCACCCGGCAGGGCGATACCGTGTAGAGCGCCTGTGCGGCGGGAGATCCTGGAGCCGCGAAGTAACCGTTCACGTCGATGATGACGTCGGAGTCATCCGTGACGAAGAAGCTGACCGCGCCGCCTGTTCCAGCGGGCACAATGGCGGCGTTAGCCACTATGCTTCCATCACCGGAGTTCAACGTCGAGACCACCGGCTGCGTCTGTCCGGTCGGCCAGGTCGTCAGGTACCCAAGTGGACGGCGTGGCACCACCGTGACGTTGAAGGAATAAGCCAGGGCCGATCCCGGCACACCGCAGGAACTGGTGGGAATCGGGAAACTGCGGCTCGACCCGCCGCTCATCAGCGGACCACCGAGCGGTCCGGCCGGGTTTCGCGTATCGACGACGCGGCAAGGCGTCACGCTGTAGAACGACAGGCTGTTGGCTGTCGAAGACGGCGCGAAGTAACCGTTGATGTCGATGATCACGTCCGTTGTGTCGCTGACGAACACGCTGATCGCGCCACCGGTGCCGGCGGGCACAATCGCCGCATTCGCAACGATTCGCCCGTCGAAAGCGTTCAATGTCGACACCACCGGCTGCGCCTGACCGGATGGCCAGATAGAAAGATATTGCAAGCCCCCATGCGGAACAACGGTGATGTTGAGCGAATAAGCCCGCGCCGTGGCTGGAATATTGCACGAGCTCTGCGGGATCGGTACGGTCCGGCTCGTTTGGCCTAGCATGGCCGGACCCCCAAATGTGCCAGTCGGGTTCCTGGTGTCCATGACGCGGCATGGCGTTACGGCGACGAACTGCAACCCGCTGGTGCCGGTTTGGCTACCGGTAGTGAAGAACCAGGTTGCGGATGGCGTGGAGCCTGCAGCATTCCTCGCCGCAATTAACCAATAGTAGATTGTGCTTGCGCTCATGGTCGGACTGTATGTCGTACCCGTAGTATTGGTGACAAACGGGGGAGGATTGGTTGTGCCGAAGTAAACGTCGTAAGACGTGGCTCCGCTGACCGCGCCCCAGGTCAAAGGCGTATTCAGTGCAATTCCGGTTGCTCCCTGAGCCGGCGTGAACACCGTTACCGGAGGCGGTGGCTGAGCCGCGGCCGTGATGTTCGTCGGATCCCCAGCAGTAGCGGTCGTCGACCCGCCGCCGGATACGCTCGCGTGATTTGTGACTTGCGAGGGCGCGTTGGAATCGACGCTCACCGTCACCGTGATCGGCGGGTAGCTCGCGGAGGCCGACAGTGCGTCTGTGCGGGTGCAGGTATTGCTATTACAGGTCCAGCCGCTACCGCTCATCGAGACGAGCGCGAGCCCGGTTGGAACAGTTTCAGTCGCCGTCACGGTGCCATTGGTGGTGCCGGCTCCTGCCTGGTTCGAAACTGTGAGCGTGTAGGTTGCCGAGGCCTGTCCCTGCGTGAAATTGCCGGAATGCGACTTGGTGATGCCTAACTGCGGCGGATTAGCGCCGCCCGTGACGTTCAACGTCACGGGTACGGTCATGGCGAAGCCACCATTGTCAAAGACCAATTGTCCAGTGTACGTACCTCCGGCAACGCCGACAGATTTTGCGGAAATGGTGAATGTTCCGGGCGTCCCAAGATTACAGCAAGTGGGGCTCATTGTAAGCCAGGCACCGCCGTTTCCTGAGGTGGCCGCCACGGCATAACCGATGGCAGTGCCCTGGCTGGTTACCGTGATCGACTGCGTGAGAGGATTCGATCCTCCGAATGAAGCTGTGAAAGTCAACGGAGCCAGTTGGTTGAACACATTGTTCCCGACATCCACGCTGACGGGAATCGTGATGCTGTTTCCCGCGGTTTGGAACAGGAGTTGTCCGGTGAAAACTCCGGCGACCAGGCCCTGGCTGGGCAGATTCTGAGTCACGATATTGACCGTAACGGTGGACGGCGCCGTTCCGCTTGTAGACGAAACATTGAGCCAGTTGCCGCCGTCGCCGGTCGTCGCTATGAGCGTCCAATTTAGAATCCCGGCACCCACGTTGCGTATCGTCACGCTCTGGGCGGCGGGGGCCGCGGCCGCGGGCTTGAGTGAGAAGCTCATCTGCCCCGGAACGTTGTCGAAGAGCGCGGTGTCCGGTGTGCCGACGGTGAGCGTTACAGGTATTGTAAGAGCCTCATTGCCGGCATCCAGTACAATTTCTGCGGTATAGGTTCCAGCAGGCATCGTAGGGCTTGTATTGACCGTGATGATAAACGTCCGTGTAGTTCCCAAGTTGCAACACAGGGGAGTGACGGTCAACCAATTACCTCCAGTGGCCGTGTGCACCGATGGTGCAATGCCGATAGCTGTTCCTGTGCTGGCTATAGTCATTGTCTGCGGCAACGGGTCGTCACCGGCCACGGGCATCGTGAAGAACAGTGAATTCACCTGCGTGAAGACATTGGCCCCTACGTCGACACTGACAGGTATCGTCACACTACTGCCGCCTGGCTCGCGGAACAGGAGATTACCGGTGAAGGTACCGGCAACCAATCCCCCGCTCGGCAAGTTCGCCACCTGAATACCGACACTCACCTGCGAGGGAGCGGTTCCGGTTGTTGCGGAGACGGTTAACCAATGACCCCCGTCGGCAGTTGTGGGCGTGAGGGTCCAGTTCAATGTGCCCGAACCAGCATTGCGGATTTGCACGATTTGGTTCGGCGGAGCATTGGCGGCTTGTGTCTTGAGCGAGAAGGCCATCTGACCTTGAACGTTGTCGAAGAACGGGCGCGTCGGTGCGGCAACGGTCAGGACAACCGGCACAGTGAGCGATTCGCGGCCGCTATCGACGACCACTTGGCCCGTGTAGGTACCGGCCGCCATGGTCGGACTTGCCGTAACCGATACGAGAAGTGTTCTTGGCGTGCTGAGATTGCAACAGGTCGGAGAGACGGATAGCCAGCTGCCGCCGGTCCCCGTTGTTGCAGAGACGGAAATTCCGATTGCAGTGGCATTCGTCGTGCCGACTGTGATCATCTGGGGCAGCGGATTGGCGCCCCCGAAAGGCATGGTGAAACTGAGCGCGCTCATTTGGTTGAACACGTTGGTTCCCACAAATACGTTCACAGGCACCGTAATGCTCGTGCCAGGAGCCGTCAGCAGAAGGTTGCCCGTAAATGTGCCCGCTACAAGTCCACCGCCGGGTAAATTCGCCACCTGGATGCCGACGGACAGAATCGACGGAGCGGTCCCGCTGTTGGCAGAGACAGTCAACCAGTTCCCTCCATCGGATGTTGTCGGCGTGACCGACCAATTCAACGTTCCGGACCCGGCATTCCGGATCTCAACGTCCTGAGTGGGTGGCGCCACGCTGCTCCCAGTCTTGAGAGAAAACGTCATTTGACCCTGAAGATTGTCGAAAAATGCCTGCTGGGTTGGCGAAACCGTCAGCGTGACCGGCACATTCATCGTTTGCCCGGATGAGTTGAAGATGATTTCTCCGGTATAGGTTCCTGGCGCCATTGTAGGAGGCGTAGTGACCTTGACCGTGAATGTTCCGGGCGTCGAGAGATTGCAGCACGCTGGGGTTACGCTCAGCCAGCTGCCGCCTGTCGCAGTTACGGCTACCGGGGACAGCCCCAAACCCGCTGTCGTGCTGGCAACCACAATTGTCTGCGGGGGCGGGTCGGCGCCTTGTTGAGGTTTCGAGAAGCTTAGCGGGTTCACTTGCTGCAAAATGTTCGCAGCCACGACGACGGTGATCGGTACGGTAACGCTGGTTCCCGGCGCACGGAACAGCAACTGTCCGCTAAAGACTCCGGCCACCAGACCACCGCTGGGCAGGCTGGGAATCTGGATTCCCACAGACACGAAAGATGGAGCCGTACCGCTGTTTGCGGACACAGTGAGCCAGTTGCCGCCATCCGATGTGGTTGGCGTCAGGGTCCAATTGAGAGTCCCCGACCCGGCGTTCTGTATCTCGACGATCTGATTTGGAGGGGCAACGCTGGCCCTGGTGACCAGCGCGAAGCTCAATTGGCCGGGTACGTTGTCGAAGAACGCATTCGACGGGGGCGAGATGGTCAGAATCACCGGAACCGTCATCGCCAGTGCGCCGTAGTCGAATACGACCTGTCCGGTGTAACTTCCGGCGGCCATGTCCGGCGTTGTGGTTATGGAAATGTCAAAGAATCCGGGCGTGGACAGATTGCAACAAGCTGGGGATACCGAGAGCCAACTGGGACCTCCGTGAGGGACCTGGGCCACCGGAGCAATGCCAAGCGCCGTTCCGGTGCTCGAAAAGGCTACGACCTGGTCGAGAGGATCAAGGCCAGCAAAGGTCTTCGAAAAGCTCAATGGATTGATCTGCCTTGGAACGTTGGCTCCGATGGTGAACAGAACTGGAATCGTGACGCTGCTGGTCGCCGATTGGAGAAGGATCTGCCCCGTGTAGGAGCCCGCCGTCAAACCACCGCCTGGCAAATTCCCGGGTGTGACGCTGACATTAACAATCGAAGGCGCAGTCCCGCTTGTGGCGGAGACGTTTAGCCAGTTACCTCCATCGGAGGTACTCTTGCTCAGATTCCAGTTCAGTACGCCGGCTCCGCCATTGCGGATCTCCACACTCTGGCTGGGCGGCGCATTACCACCAGTGGGCATTAAGAAGCTCGCTTGGCCTTGAATGGTGTCGAATAACGGGTTGGTTGTCGCAACAACCGCCAGGGTGACGGGGATGGTTAATGTCGCGCCACTCGTCGTGACCACAACTTGCCCGGGGTAGGATCCGACCGCCATATCAGCAGGCGTAGTGACAGTGACCGTCACAGATTGCGGTGTGGACAGATTGCAACAGCCAGGAGCAATCGTCAGCCAGTTTCCCCCACTGCTCGTTGAAGCAGTGACGCCGATGCCGAAATTGGCGCCGACAGCAGCTACCGTTATTGTCTGTGGAAGTGGGTCCGCGCCCGCGAACGGCTTCGTAAAGAACAATTGCGGCGTTGGCTGAAAGGTAGCGGCTCGAAGCACGCTGCCCATCGGTGCCGTTAAGGCAGTAAAAAAAAGCAGAGCTCCGAAAAATTCCTTCTTCATTAGGATTCCCCTCTCCCTGTGCTCTTTAGACACACCATGTCCTTCCAATCCGGTTGCGCCATCAAGGCCGGTGATGATAGCATTTTTCAGCTACACAACGCATTACGCAAACGGCATCACAAAACCGTCATGCGCGACCGTGATTTCTGATGGTTAACGCATTTGAGCCCGGCGAGTTCGGAATTCCATTGCCGGACCGGACGATGGTGGACTACCTCTTCAGCGTGACTTATGAGGAGTTGCGGCGCCTCGCTTCCACCCTGACCCGCCGCGATCCGACCAGCACCCTGAATCCCACAGCCCTCGTCCACGAGGCCTGGTTGAAGCTGGCGAATTCCCCGAAATTCTCGTCGACTTCGCCGCTGCATTTCAAACGCATCGCCGCCCGCGCGATGCGGCAGCTCCTCGTGGAAGCGGCCCGCCGCCGGAGCGCCCGCAAGCGCGGTGGAACGGGTGAGACCAGCTTTGTCAGCTTTGACGAATCGACGGATCAACCGTCCGCGTGCGCCGACGACATCATCAAAATCGATACCGCCCTCGATGCGCTTGCCCGCCTCAATCCCCGTCACGCCGTTATGGTCGAAAGCCGGTTTTTCGGTGGTCTCGATGTCAGTGAGACCGCCGCCTTGCTGGAAGTTTCGGAAGCCACCATCCTCCGGGATTGGAGGGCGGCGAAGGCCTGGCTGGCGCTCGAACTTCGCCGGACAGGTTAGGTTTCATGGACAGCGAGCGCTGGAGCCGTGTTCAGGAACTGTTCCACGAGGCCGCCGACCGGCCCGCGGCGGAACAGCATGCCTTCCTCGCTGCCGCCTGCGGCGCTGACCACGAACTCCTCGCCGAAGTCCTTGCGCTCCTCGAAGAAGACTCCCAGAACGCCTCGCTTCTCGACCGCGATCTCGCCCACTTCGCGGAGAGCGTCCTCGATTCGCCCACGTCCGCCGCGAATCAGCAGATTGGACCCTACCGGCTGCGCGAGTTGTTAGGCGAGGGCGGCATGGGCGTCGTGTATCGCGCCGAGCGGCAGGACCTGGGCAACGACGTGGCGGTCAAGATTCTCCGCGACGCCTGGATGTCGCCGGCGCGCCGCGAGCGGTTCACTCACGAGCAGCGCACGCTGGCGCAAATGAATCATCCCTCGATCGCGCGACTCTACGATGCCGACACAATCGCGGGAGCGCCGTGGTTCGCCATGGAGTACGTGGAGGGTGTTCCGCTCACGGAGTACTGCACTCGCCATAACTGTTCCATCAGCGAGCGGCTGCAACTGTTTCGCTCCGTCTGCGAAGCGGTGCAGTATGCCCACAGCCGCGCTATCATCCATCGCGACCTGAAGCCCTCGAACATTCTCGTGAAGAGCGGCGGAGATGTCCGGTTGCTCGATTTCGGCATTGCCAAGCACCTCGACGATCTCGATACAGCCGCCAATCGGACTATGACAGGCCTGCGCTTGATGACCCCTGCGTACGCTGCGCCCGAGCAGGTCCGCGGCGAGGACGTGGGAATCCACACCGATGTTTATTCACTGGGCGTGGTGCTTTTTGAACTGCTGACCGGCCATCTTCCGGATTCGCAGGCGAAATTGTCTGCTTCGCCGGGCGGCATAACCACCACCAAATCCACGGCTAGTGAAGAAGGGGGCGCAGGAAGTTTTGCGCGTGCGGTCGAAAACCCCGCATCGGAAGCCTGTGGAAGGGTGAAGCAGGCGGTTTCGCCTGCCTCTGGATCTCACGCAAAAACGCGCAGGCGAAACCGCGTGCGCCACCATAGCGACAGGCCGAATCCTGCTATCGACACCGACCTCAATGTCCTCTGCCGCACGGCTATGCACCCCGATGCGCAGCGCCGGTACGCTTCCGTTGAAGCGCTGATCCGCGACATCGATCATTATCTGAAAGATGAGCCCCTGGAAGCCCGGCCCGATGATTGGCAGTACCGGCTGGGGAAATTCGTCACCCGCAATCGAAGCGCGGTGATCGCGGCGGCCGCCGTCCTGCTCACGATCGTAGGTCTCGTAACGTTTTTCACCGTGCGGCTGGCAAAGGCGAAAAATATCGCGCTGTCTGAATCCGCACAGGCCCTGCGCGTCAAGCAGTTCATGCTGAACCTGTTCGAAGGCGGCGACAAGGAAGCCGGACCCGCCGAGAACCTGCGTGTTCTATCGCTCCTCGACCGCGGCATCCAGGAAGCGCGCTCGCTCGATTCCGAACCCGCGATCCAAGCTGAGTTGTATGGCACCCTCGGCGGACTCTATCAGAGACTTGGCAAATTCGATCAAGCCGATGCCCTGATGCAGCTCGCGCGCGATCGGCGTATCCAACTCTTCGGAGCGAAGAGTCCTGAAGCCGGCGACAGCACCGTAGCGCTGGCGCTCCTGCGCGTCGACCAGTCGAAACTGGATGAAGCGGAGCATCTTGTTCGCGACGGCCTGGAGACCATCCGGGGAACCGCCGGTCCGTCCGACTCGCGAACATTCGAGGCCACCGTAGCTCTCGGCAAAGTGCTGCAGGCTCGCGGAGCTTACGACCAATCGATCGCCGTCCTCGACGATGCCATTAAGCGTCAAGCCTCCGAGCCTCCCCCAGCCGGGTTCGCCCACGCGCTGAACACACTTGCGGAGTCGCACTTCTTCGCAGGCCATTACGATATCTCCGAAGCTTTAAACCGGCGTGCCCTGGCGATTCACCGCCGCGTCAATGGCGACCGGCATCCGCTGGTTGCCGACGACCTGATGAGCCTCGGCGCCATCCAGTTCCAACGCGGCAAGTACGTCGAGGCCGAACAACTCGACCGCCAGGCATTCGAAATCAAGCGCTCGTTCTATGGTGAGGATCATCCGGAGACCGCGACTACATTGACCACCTTGGGACAGGCGCTGGTATTCGAAGACCGTTACGATGACGCCGAGCAGTTACTCGAGCGCGCGCTTTCGATTCGCGAGCGTATCTATGGTCCGGTGAGCCCGCTGGTGGCGTCCACACTCAACGAGCTCGGCAATATCGCCTCTATGCGCGAACATCTGAACGATGCGGAAGCCCGCTTCCGGCGCGTGCTCGATATCTATCGCAAGATCTACGGCGATAACCATTATTTAGTTGCGCTCGCAACTTCGAACCTGGCAAGCATCTATTTCGACCGCAAAGACTATGCGACCGCCGAAACCATGTTTCGCGACGTGGTGGCGCGATTCACCAAAACGCTGTCGCCTACTCACATGAACACGGGCATCGCGGAGATCAAGCTCGGACGCGCCATTCTGCGCCAGAAGCGCTACCGTGAAGCCGAGACTCACACGCTGGCGGGATACAACATCCTGCGCGGGCAGGCCAGCCCCTCCACAACGTTTCTTCGATCCGCTCGGAAGGATCTTGCGGCCATTTACGACGGGCTTCACGAGCCGGAAAAAGCCGATCATTACCGCGCGGAACAGGCCGCCCAGGAAGCAGCGGCGCATGCGGCTAAGTTAGCGCACGGTTCCTGAAACAGGATCTTCACCTGCCGTTTTATCCACAAACTTTCCAAAACCGCCCGCCTGCAGATGATTGATTCTAAGGCAAATAGAAGTAGAGGAAATCGAATCGTAACGCGATTTTAACCATTGACGAAAAGAGCGTTTAGAGCCATCATGGACATGGTTCCAAGAGGTTCTGAGAGCAGTAAGCCCGGCGGATGGTAGCGGGCCCGGAACGATGATCTGTCAGTGATAGGGTTAGTCAAATAATTCGAACTGGCGGGGAGCGAAGGGAAATCGGGCCGTTCGCAAGGGTAAGCGGATTCGAGTTTAGCCGTTCGTAGAGCACTATGAGCCGGAAGGACCAAAAGTCCTGAAGGGGAGTGAAAGTGGACGGACACTCGGGCGTTTCGGATCTGGAATCAGGTAACGGGTTTCGGGCGTTGAGCCTCCCCGGACGCGGCAGAGCAAACTGCAGCGAACCGAGGAGGGGAGTTCGGAGCCGAACGGACCTGAGAACAAGTTCGGAAATGCGCTGAAGGGATAGGCCGGGAGCGACGATCCCGCTGCGGTGGCTTTCGAAAGAGAGCAGTCGATGCGGGGGAGTGAAAGGCTGTTTCGAGGCGCAAGCTTCTAGCGAAGAGATCAGCGGGTGAGCCCCGGAGCACCGATCCGTGCAGGCCAAAAGCCAGTGCGGGGAGCAAAGGGACAAGGCGCCACGACTCTATCGCAAGCCAGGTTCAGGCCGTGCATGCCGGTCGGTGAACAGATTGCTGGAGGGGTCACTTGGAACCATTTTTGTTTTCCGTTCCCCCTATTGCTGCTGCCCTTCCTGGGCCCGCCGCTTCCTCCACGAGAACCTTTCCTTACACGACCTGAAACTCGCAAAATTGCAGCGGCAGAATTCACAGCGGTAGGGAGTCGCGCCAAACTTCAGCAGCATCAGCGTTTGTAGCGGAGGGTTGTAATACTGCCTCGACCAAGTGCTCAACTCCGTTCGGAGGCACTTGGGACATCGCGCGTACTTCCACAGCTTCAAATCCCACATCGACGATGAGAAGCGATGCCCGCACTCCCGGCAACGGAACTGAAAAACGCCGAAGATGCTCTTGAAGCGTTCCGACACTCCACGCTCCCGCGAACTGCGAATATTGCGCGCGCCGCATTCCGGGCAAGCACCGAACGCCATCTTAGATAGCGCCGCCTTCAGGCCGATAGCACTGGGATTTTGGAGTATTACACCGCTTCAGATTCTTCGCGCCTCGCGAGTATTCTGACATTGCGGAAGCAAGGCCAGCCGAAACCGCCCGCGCCACCTTTCGATTGCGGCGAGGAAGCTTGTTGGGGCTGGCAGCGCAACCTTCGAAGCGCCGCGAAACCCACATCCGGCATGCGCATGCGAAACCGCCAGCGCGTTCCGGGTGGAGTCCGACCCCCGGCGGGACCCCCTGCTTCACCGTTTCACAGTCTGCCCCAGCGCGACTAAGCAACATTGGGCCTTTAGGCGGTAGGAAGGCCGGTAGACACCGGTTCGCTCGAATGATTCCGCACGTATTCGTCTCGATAATGCCGAAGCGCTTTCTCCAACGGCTCCAGCAGCTTGCTTTCATGCCTGATCCGCAACCCCTCGATAAAACTGACCGGCAACAGGTCGCGCGTAGTCGAAGTAATCACCACCGAATCCGCTTGTTCCAGGTCCGCCGGCATTATCGTGCGCTCCGTGATGGAAACGCCCGGAATGGAAATCGACTCCAGCAGCAACTCGCGGGTGACCCCCGGCAAACATCCCGACGACAACGGTGGTGTAGTCACCTGGCTGCCCTCAATCGCGAAGATGTTCGCCGACGTGCATTCGCACACTTCGCCCCGCTCGTTCAGGAGCAGGTATTCATCGAATCCGCGCTGATGTGCTTCCTCGTACCAAGTCAGATTATGCGCCCAGGAAAGAATCTTGGCTCCGGCAAATTCGTTCTGCGCGTACCGGGCAAATGGTTTTATGCCCAGCCGGACACTGTCGCCCCAATCGGCGAGATTGGTCGTGAAGGCGACGATGTCGTAATCGCGTTCGATCCCGGGGCCTTCGAAGGGTCCACCGTGGTTGCGCACCACTACCACTCGTAAAGTCGCGTTTAGAGCCTTATTCGACTGGATCAGTTGTTGGAGCCGCCCTTCCAGTTCGTCTCTCTCGGATGGAAACGGCACATGCATGCGCTCCGCATCCCTTTTCATGCGCGCCCAATGCCGCTCGAAAGCAAACATCACGCCATCGGCAACACGTATGGTGCTGAAGACTCCCCAGCCGTTCAGCAGACCGGTTTGCCCGGGTGAGGCGTCGCGTACATGAGTGTCGTGCACATCGTCATTGTGCAGAAGGAACCGATGCATAGATCAATGTTAACCCGAACGATTTTCAGACCTGCTCTACTAGGACCATGGTGACGGTAATTGGCGGTGGAGTCATCGGCCTTTCCATCGCATGGAGGCTATCTCAGAAGGGAGTTCGTGTGGTGGTGGAGGACGCCGGAAATCTCGGCGGCGAGGCGAGTTCCGCGGGCGCCGGCATGCTGCACCCGAGCGGTGAGTTTACCAGCCCGTCGATCTGGACCGAGCTCGGCTCGGCAAGCTACGCCATGTATCCCGCCTTCATTTCCGAGTTGGCCGCCGACACAGGCATCGCAATTGATTACCAGGTCTGTGGAGCAATTGAGTACGGACCATCCGGCGAAGAACATCTCAGTTCCGACGCCGCCTATGTGGATCCTGGCGACCTGAACAAGGCGCTCCGAGCTGCATGCCTGGCGCGAGGCGTCGAGATTCGCAAAGGTCGTCTCACACTCGAAGTAGATGCCGGGTCTGCAGACGCCCTGGTGATTGCCGCCGGAGCCTGGTCGGGCCGCATTGCAGTTACGACCCACGGACGACGGCTGACGCTGCCCGCGGCGCTTCCGGTGAAAGGCCACCTGGTCGGGTACAACATGCCCCCGGGTTCGCTGGGCCGCATCCGCCGCCGCGGCCACACCTACGTTCTGCAACGTGCCTCGGGTTTCACCGTCGCAGGCTCCAACGAGGAGCGAATCGGCTTCGACAGCAGCGTCAACCGCGACACCTGCGATCACATCCACGCCGAAGCCGCGCAGCTCTGGCCCGAGTTGGCATCGCGAGCCCCCGACAAATGCTGGATCGGATTCCGGCCCGCCACGGAAGACCTGCTTCCACAGATCGGCCGCGTCGATGACACTAACGTCTGGCTGGCCTATGGCCACTACCGAAATGGGTTCCTGCTGGCACCCGTGACAGCGGATCGCATTTCGAAGAGCATCGAATCTGCCGCTAGCCGGACAAAAATAGGCAGTGGATCGATCTCTATGTCCAATTCGGAAAAGGATTGATTCTGCCGCGAATGCTGTCCTGAATGAGCTCCCGTACCCGCTTGCGCCGTGCCATCAGCCGCGTCAGCAGCCTTTCCAACTCCGATTCATCCCCATCCAGCCACTGCGGCGGGATCTGCTTCACCGCGTCGTCCACTACTTCCTCCGGAAAGTGCTCCACACGATCGAGCCACGGTTGGAAATCGTCAAACGATCTGACCTTCTGATAAACCACGGGCCGGAAATAGAGTCCCTGCAACGGCGAGTCTGCGAAGGTCCAATGTGGGCCGTCGAAAACGTAACCGTGATCCATCATGGCGGTCACGAATCCCGTTCGCGTGAGATACTCGTCCCCGCCGGGCGCGCATTGCCTTAGCCGGGCACGATGAAAGATCGACTGTCGCGAGTCGGCGTTTCCGGCCCATTTGTCGAATACCAGGACACCCAGGAAATCGGCAAGATTCACCACTTTGTCGAGCAGCAGGTCGGGAATGAAGTCATACACAGCCACCCGCGCCGGGTCACCCGGAAAGGCCGATCCGAAGTGCCATCCCGGCTCAATCGGCACTCGCCGCGATCCCAGTTGAATGTAAATATCCGGGTTCGCCTCCAGAAACGAACCACTCAGATTCACGATCGCGTTCTTCGGGGTGGCAATCTGCAAGAAGCGTAGAAACACCCCAGCAATCCACTCATTTACGAGTATGCGGCGGTGCTGGGGATTGTTGCGGAATTTGACAACATAGAAGCCGCCGTCCTCGCATTCAAGCAAGTGTGCCTGCGCGCCACCCCGTAATTTTCGAATCAGACGGACGGCGTTGACGGGCATGGCTTCGGCATAGTCTTAGCTTGTCACCCTGCCAAAAAGGTTACCCTAGAAGTTTACTATGGCCGACGAGAAACCGAGCGAGAACCACGGGGCCCACTGCAAAGATGAGGTTGCATTGGAGATGATGAAGTTCATTGCCGTGACAACGGGATACGGCAAAGGCACCGGAACAGCGGGCTTCACTGGCAAAGCCACAAAGACACCCGAAGAATACGCCGAGTCCCTGCTGCAACTGTTCGAACGTTGCCGCGCGGCGGTAGGCAAGCAGTAGCCGCTTTATTTATCGGGATGTGACCCGAAGATCTTCCCGAGCGCTCGCCGGAAGCCACCGTGCGGCTTGGTGGTTTTCGATGGTTCCGCTTGCGTTTTGGTTTCCGCCGGTGTCTCAGGCGCCGCCTTAGGCGTCGGGTCGGCCGCTGCCGGCACATTCTCCTTAACACCCGTAGCGTCCGGATTATACGGAGGAGCCGGGGGCGGGGTATCTGCGGCTTTTGTCGCCGGAGTTGATGCCGGTGGATTGGAACTGCCATCCCCCAACCCGAGAATTACCGGCTCCGGCTGCGGTCCCACTGCGGGCTTGGGCTTTCGGTGCGGCACGGGCACCGGCGCCACCGGATCAGGCTGCTCCTGGGTAGCCGTGGATGGCGCCACCAAAGGAGGCGCCGGCGGCAAAACGATATGCGGCGTGATTAACGGAGCCGCTGTTGTCTTTTGCATCGCTGCAGGCTGGCTCAAGCCCACCTTTAAATAAGCGAGTTCACTCACCACCGCTGCCGCCGACAAGCCAATCACGGCGTAAGCGACCAATTGCCAGCGCGGAATGGTTGCGCGCGGCGCCGGCTCGATGATCACGGCGGCAAGTGCCTCCCGAAACTCGTCCGCCGTTTGGAAGCGGTCGGCCGGATCCTTCGCAAGCGCCTTCAGGATCGCGTCGTTGAGCGACTGGGGAATGCAGGGATTGATTTCGCGCGGCGCATCCGGCGTTTCACTGGTCTGTGCCTGCATCAACGCAAACGCCGAATCCAACGGGAAGACCTTGCGGCCGGTAGCGATCTCATACAAAACAGCGCCCGTCGAGTAAATGTCCGAACGCGGGTCGGGATCCGCCGTCCCCCGTACCTGTTCGGGCGAAATGTAGTGCAGCGAGCCGGCAAACGCGCCGGTATTTGTGACGCGCACGTCGCCCGGCGCTCGCGCCAATCCGAAATCGGTCAATTTAATGACGCCGCCGGGTGTCACGATGATGTTCGCGGGCGATACATCGCGATGCACCACACCCTGTGTATGGGAGTAGGCCAGCGCAGCCAACACTTGCGAAACATAAAACAGCCCGGTTTCCAGCGGCACAGGCTCATGCGCCACTTTCCGTTCGAGCGATTGCCCAGAAACCAGCTCCATGACCAGCAGCAGCTCGTTATCCAGCCAGAATGCATTGTGCACGGCAGCAATATTGGGATGGCTGAGCCGTGCCTGAAGCTGTATCTCGCGCATGAAACGCTGCGCCTGCTCCCAGGATGTGATGGGATTGGCGAGCGTCTTCATGGCCTCGATTCGCTTGGTGATGTTGTGCTCGATCTTGTAGACGAGCCCCGTCGCGCCTCCGCCCACGACGGAAACGATCGTGTAATCGCCGACGACTTGTCCGGCATGAAAACTCATCGGATCACCGATAAACTTTGCTGAAGCCGAGCAAAAGAATCACGATGCCGAGCATGATCACCAGGGCGATCGCGGCACGACGAAAACGGAATGCGGAGATTTCCTCCTCGTCGATCGGCGGCAAAGACTGCACCGCCACCGGAACCACTGGCTCGAAGACCTCCGGCGCCGACTCTGGAGCGGGCGGCACCGGAACCGTGGGCAAGGGCCGAAGCGGAGCCGCCTGTGTCATCCGGTTCAAGAGGCGTTGCACGCTCTCCAGCCGCTCGCGAAAATTGCTCGCGCTCTGGAAGCGCTGGTCCGGCTGCTTCGCGAGTGCCTGTAAAACGATGTGGTTCAACTCGAACGACAGTTCCCGGTTCAACTGGATCGGCGGAACCGGCGTTTCGCTCACATGCGATGCCATGAGCTGGAATTGGCTCACTGAATCGAAGGGTTTTCGCCCCGTCACAAGCTCATATAGGACTACACCAACTGAATAAAGATCCGTGCGGGCGTCCAGGTTCGACAGCCCCTGGATTTGCTCGGGCGAGATGTAGTGTAAAGACCCTAGGACAGTACCCACCTGCGTGAGCCGCGCATCGTTGTTCGAGCGCGCCAGCGCGAACCCTGCCAGCTTAACGGTGCCGTCGCACGCAACCAGGATGTGTTCCGTTGTGATGTCGCGATGGATCACGCCGTGCCCGTGCGCGCACTCCAGTGCTGAGAGCAATTGGCAAATCCATTCCAGCGCCTGTTCGAGGGGCACGGGACCCGACCGAATCTGCTGCGCCAGCGTGACGCCGTCCACCAGCTCCGTCGTCATGACGAGCTGCCCATTCAGGCGTCCAGCGTTATAAAACGTGACGATATGGGGGTGCACCATGCCCGCGTGGATCTTGACCTCGCGCAGGAAGCGCTCCGCCATCTCCTCGTTCTCGCTCACGTTCGGGGACAAAACCTTCAGTGCCTCAACACGTTGGGCGATGAGGTTCCTAACCTTGAAGGTGACCCCGGACGCGGACCGGTCGACCACATCCAGAAACTCGTAATCTCCGACGGTAGTACCTAGCTCAAAGGCCATGCCGACAATTACCCCCCTTTTTATCGGCCGGTCCACGGTACTCCGATAGAGCGGGTTCTACGGCGTGGCTTTTTTATGCGATCATCGGAAGCGTTCGGAGGAGTCCCGATGGCACTGAGCGTAAGAACCGTTGAGTATTTCTACATGAAAGTCAAAGACGAGCCAGGGAAGGCATACGAATTCCTGGCGAAGCTGGCCTCTGAGGAAATCAACCTTCTGGCCTTCAGCGCCGTGCCCTTCGGCCCGAACCACGTGGAACTGACCATCTTCCCGGACCGCAGCGATAACCTGCTGCGAGTTGCGCAAAAGCTTGGATGGTCCTTGACGGGTCCCCAGCACGCCTGCCTGATCCAAGGCGACGACCAGCTCGGCGCGCTCGCCGACATCCAGCGGCGGCTCATCGATGCCGGTGTCCAGATCTATGCCTCCACCGGAATCACCGACGGCGAAGGCCACTATGGCTATGTCATTTATATGAAAGAAGGCGACTACCTGATGGCCGCCAAGACCCTGGCACCGTGATTGGTGTATTTACACAGCCTCTGACTTTTCGCGTCCCGCGAATATTCTAAGTTGTGGAAGTATGCGCAGGCGGTTTCCCCTGCGCGTTCCCCCTGAAGTCCAACGATAGGCCGCTTGCTCCACCCTTCCACGTTACTTAAAGAATCAGAGCTGTTTAATTCCCAATCAGCCTTCGTCGCGAAGCACCGTCATAGGATCCACTCTCGCCGCGCAACTCGCCGGAATCAAGGCCGATAGTAAACCGACAAGCGTCATTAGAAAACACGCAACTGCGAGGGCGGCCGGGTCCAACGCGGACACCTGGAATAGGAGGCTCTTCAGGACCCGAGTGAGCGCAAAGGCGCCACCCAGTCCTAACACAAGCCCTACGAGGAGCATCGAGAGAGCATCGCGCAAGGTGTGTGACACGACGTCGCCCGGCCGCGCGCCCACGGCCATGCGAATGCCAATCTCACGGCGCTGCTGGGTCACTGCGTGCGCCAAAACGCCATAGAGTCCGAGTGCAGCCAGCAGCGCGGCCACGCCGGCGAAGGCTCCCGCGACCCACGTAGGCTCCGTCGCCCAGAGCATGCTATGTTTCTTCACCTGTTCCATCGTCCTCACATCGCCCAGGGGCAGATGGGCATCGACCTGCCGCACTGCTTCCCGAATTCCGGACACGGCCGCCTGAGGATCGCTACGCGTGCGAACTACCAGGTTGATGTCCTGTCGCGGGAACTGGGCCAAAGGCACATAGATTACCGGCTCAATCGGCGCATGCAGTCCACTGGTACGCTCGTTACGAATCACGCCCACGATCCGCGGGCTAACCGGGGACTCCGGGATGGGACCGTAGCCGGGTAAGTAAATGCCTACAGCTCGTCCTACCGGATTCGACATGCCAAATGCGCTTGACAAATGCCGCGCCACTTCCTGATTGATCACCATCACGGGCGGGGCGCCCGTGCGATCGCGAACTTCAATTCCGCGCCCGGACTCCACTGGAATTTGGAGTGTCGGGAAGTACCAGGGATCGACCATTTTGACGCGAACGAGAAGTTCATCCTTTACTCCCGGCAAAGTGATGAACTCTCCCCAACGCACACCTTCAAGGGGCAAACCGATTGAGACGGAAGCCTGCTCGACTCCGGGCAGGGATCGCAGCCGTTCGACGACGGCTTCGTAGAATGCGATTGCGGTTTCGGGCGCCGGGTATGCCGCCGACGGAAGATCGGCCGACATCGTAATCACATGGTCGATTCTGACCCCGGCATCCACTTGCTGAAGTTTCGCCAGGCTCTTGAACAGGAGCGCCGCGCCGCAGATCAACACGACGGAAGCCGCGACTTCACCGATGACGATCGTGCGCCGCACCGCTGCACTTGACCCGGACGATCCTCGTGCGGCCTGATTCAGTGAGCCTGACAGCTTGCCGAAAGAGGTCTGCAGAGAAGGAAGCAGACCTGTGAGTATCAAGACCGTCATCACGGCGACGGCGGCAAAACCAAGGACGCTCAGATCCAGGCTGAGATCAGCCGTAAATGGCAGCGATGCCGCCACCAGGGGCGTCGCCGCATGGAGTAGCAGGTAGGCCACCGCAATCCCCGCGATGCCCCCCAGAAGGCACAGAACGAGGCTCTCGGTGAACAACTGCGCGATCAAACGGCCGCGGCCTGCCCCCAACGCGGTCCGTAGGGCCATTTCCTTCCGCCGGGTTGCTCCTTTGGCCAACACCAGGTTCGCCACGTTCGCGCAGGCGATCAGCAACACAAGGAGGACGGATGCGAACGCGAGGTAGATGGAGCGGCGCAGGGTATCTCCTACCAGCAACCGCGCGAACGGATCGACCGTGAAGCCCCAGTCTTTTTGCGCGATGACACCGGCAAGACTGGCTCTCAGCGCGCGCATCTTGGCCTGCGCCTGCTCTATGCTTACACCGGGGCGCAGACGTCCCACGACGTGCAGCCAGTGCTGGCCGCGATTCATCTGATCGGGCGCGAAGATCAACGGCTTCCAGACCCGCGCCTCGTGCCTGTCGAAACTACCCTTGGGCAATACCCCGATGATCCTGTGCGGCTGGCCATCGAGCAACAAATCGCGTTTCAGAATACCGGGGTCGCCGCCAAATTGCCTCTGCCACAATGAATGGCTCAGCACCACAACCAGGGCTGCACCCGGCTGGTCCTCTCCAGGTACGAACGTGCGCCCGATTTGGGCCTGCACGTGGAATACGTTGAAGTAATCGGCCGACACCATTTTCCCCGAGAGGCGAACCGGATCACCGTCAGTGGCCACCGCGGCTTTGAAAGATTCTTCCGCGGCCAATGCTTCGAAGACGTCGCCCTGCCGCTTCCAGTCGAGGAAAGTCAGGGTCGTGGTGGGATTGCGCTGGCTCGCCGCTGGAGTTTCCCACACCCTCACCATGCGCTCCGGCTCGGGAAAGGGAAGTGGTTTCAACAACACGGCATTCACGATACTGAACATGGCCGTGTTGGCCCCGATGCCGAGAGCCAGCAGACCGATGGTGACCGTAGTGAACCCCGGGTCACGCGCCAGCGAAGCCATCCCGTACCGCACGTCTCTCCAAAGGTTCTCTACCCAACGGACGCTCCGTTGATCGCGGTGATCTTCCTTCATTTGTTGGATTCCTCCAAAACCACGGCGAGCCACGCGGCGAGCTTCTTCGCGCGACAGCCCGCTGGCAATCGCATCGAGCTCAGCCATCTCGATGTGGGCGAGAATCTCACCGTCCAGTTCCCCATCGAGACGCCGCTTGCGAACAAGCGCCAGCAGGCGGCGCAACGCGAATCGAATCTTCACGACTCCGCCTCCAGGAATCGGGCCACCAGCGCTGTTGCCCTCTCCCAGTTCGCAACCGCGACACTGAGCTGCTTAGCTCCAGCCCTGGTCAGCGAATAGAACTTGACCTTGCGCTTTGTTTCCGAAATTCCCCACTGCGTGCGAATCCACCCTTGCTCTTCCAGGCGTATGAGGGCTGGGTAGATCGACCCCTGGTTGAGTCGGACGAGATTCTCCGCGACCTGCTCGATTCTCCTGGCGATGCGGTAGCCGTGCATCGGCCCCATCGTGTCGAGTGTTTTGAGGATCAGCAGATCGAGAGTTCCGTAGGGGACGTCCGTTTTTTGTTCAGACATGTTGACTGCCAACAGCTACATAGTACATCTTTCTACCGGTAGGCTGTCAACATATGCGCAAAGCGCGACGCGCAGTCTTCGACCGCGCCACGAGTTCATTCCTGGTATCACAGCCGATGACCCTTCTCGTCCCGCGACGATTTGGAAGATGTGGAAGGGTGGAGCAGGCCTTCAGCCTGCCTTTGGACTTCACCGGGAAAGGACAGGCGAAACCGCCTGTCCCACCTTTTCAAACCCGAGAGTTTCCGTTGGTTGCGGCTGTGCTGCTTTGCATTTTCCTAAAACGAAGTGACATTGAACCTGTGCTGTACTGGTGGTTCATGCCTGCACTTTCTCGAAGAGACTTCGTCGCGGGTTCGTCCTTTACCGCGCTCAGCTACGCCGCGATCGTCGGCGCGAACGACCGCCTTCGAATCGGCGTGATCGGCTGCGGAGGGCAGGCCATGGCTCATCTCCGCGCACTCACCGGCATGCGCGAGTCCGACAACTGCGCCATCACTAATGTCTGCGACGTGTTCGACAAGCGGGCCGCACAGGCCGCTCAAACCTCCGACGCCAAGGCCGTCAAGGACTACCGCGCCATTCTCAACGACCGGGACATCGACTACGTGCTGATCGCCACGCCCGAACACTGGCACTACCAGATGACCATGGATGCCGCCGACGCCGGCAAGCATATCTATTGCGAAAAGCCGATGACCCACACGGTGGAGCAATCGAAGCGGATCGTCGCGAAGATTAAACAGAGCAATCTGAAGATGCAGGTGGGCGTGCAGGGCATGTCAGACGACTCCTACGAAACCGCGCACAAATATGTGAAGGACGGCGCACTCGGCAAAGTCGTCCTCGCGCAAATCGACTACTCGCGCAACTATAAGGACGACTTCTGGGCCTATCCGATCGACGCAGACGCCCGGCCCGGCGAAAATCTCGACTGGAAAGCATGGCTCGGCCCTGCGCCGAAGCGTCCCTGGGATGCCGATCGTTGTTTCCGATGGCGCCGCTACTGGGATTACTCCAGCGGCATCGCCAGCGACCTGTTCGTCCACCGCGTATCCCGTATCATCAAAGCCCTGGGGCTCACTTTTCCCGAACGCGGCGTAGGAGCCGGCGGCAAATTCGAGTTCACCAACAGCCTCGCGGAAATCCCCGACACGTTGAACATCCTCCTCGATTATCCGGGTGGCCCCACCGTTCAACTGATCTCCTCGATGGCGAATGCAAACCCTGTCGATCATGTCCTGCGCGGACACAAAGCGACGCTGCGTTTTACGCGCACCGGCTTCACTATTACGCCGGAGCGCGGTTTTGAGGATCAGGCGAAGGAGATCGTCCACGAGAAGACCGGAGCCGAAGCGCTCGACCTGCATCATCGCAACCTGATGAACGCCATCCGCAAGAACGAGCCGCTCAAATGCGACGTAGACCTCGGCTACTACGGCGTCGTGGCCTGCGACATGGGCACCCAGAGTTATCGCAAGCGCAAATACATGAAGTGGGACGCCGCGAAAGAGCGTGTCGTAGCAGCCTGAGGATCGATGCTCGTGATCATGGCGGGACTGCCCGCCACCGGCAAGAGTACGCTGGCGCGTGCGTTGTCCGAGCGGTCAAACGGAGTGGTGTTGGACAAGGATCCGATCCGGCGCGCCCTGTTTCCGCCCCACGAAATCGAGTACTCGTCCGAGCAGGACGACTTCTGCATGGAGTTGATGCTCCAGACGGCGGCATACCTGTGGCGCAGGAATCCTGAGCGTGTGGTTTTCCTCGACGGACGGACATTCTCGCATGAGTATCAGATCCGCCGGGCGGTCGAGTTCGCCGGGAGTGCCGGCCAGCCATTTCGAATCATCGAGTGTGTATGTTCGGAAGCCACGGCCCGCCGGCGGCTCGAGCATGACATTGCGGAGCAGCGTCATCCCGCGGCGAACCGTGACTTCGCGTTATACCTTCGCGTGAAAGCAGCCTTCGAACCAATTACACTGCCCAAACTCATCGTAAACACCGACGGTCCGCTGGCGGAGGCCGTGGCGCAGGCAACAGGCTGATTGGCCCCTGTCCTACCTACGGCGCGAAGTACCCATTCACATCAATCACGAGGTCGGTCGTGTTGCTGACAAACACGCCGATCCCACCCGTCCCGCCCGCCGGAACGATCGCCGCATTCGCGATGACGCGCCCATCGAACGCATTGAGAGTTGAAACGATCGGCAGTTGCGCCGGAGTGCCTGGCCAGGTCGTCAGATAAATGAGCTGGCCTTGCGGCACAACCGTCATGTTGAGCGAGTACGCCTGGGCCGTCGCTGGTAATCCGCAAGAGCTCTGGCGCAGCGGGAAATCGCGCTCGGCGTTGAAAGGAACACTCGGGCCGCCAAACATTCCGGTGGCGCCTCGCGTATCGGCTACGCGGCACGGTGTAATGTTGTTGAAGAACAACGCGCCAGTTCCTCCCGGAGGAGCAAAGTAGCCGTTGATGTCGACAATCAGGTCTGTTGTGTCGCTGACGAAGAAACTCACCGCTCCGTTGAGGCCAGCGGCCACAATTGCGGCGTTCGCCTGCACTTTACCCAGGAATGAGTTCAGTGACGAAGCGACGGGCATCGGCATGCCGGTCGGCCAGGCGGTCACGAAGTTCAGTTTCCCGGCTGCCGGAAGCGCCGTGACGTTCAGAGAAAACGCCTGCGCGTTGGCAGGAATACCGCACCCGCTCGCCGGTACCGGAATATCTCGCGATTGATTGAACGGGATGGACGGCGCTCCATACACTCCGGTTTTGCCCTGCCCTGCGCGCGTGTCCGCAATACGGCAAGGCGTCACCGGATAAAACGCCATCGCGCCTCCGCCCGGCGGGATGAAATACCCGTTGATGTCGATAATCACATCCGCGGGATTGCTTACGAACACACTAATCGAGCCATTCGTCCCGGCCGGCAGAATGGCCTGGTTCGCGGTGGGGCTGCCATCCGTTGCGTTCAGCGTGGAAACAAGGGGCTGCGCCTGGCCCGCCGGCCAGGCAGTCAGGTAACCCAGAGCGCCGCTCGACGGCACTGCCGTGATGGTCATCGAGTAGGCGCGGACGTTGGCCGGAATGTTGCAGTTGCCCGACAGTATCGGGAAATCGCGGCTGCCGCCGGCGCCTAGCGACGGCGCGCCGAAAGCTCCCGATTTGCCACTGCCCGCGCGCGTGTCGACGATACGGCAGGAGTTCATAGGAATGAAGCCCAGTCCCGTAGTGTTCGACGCGACGAAGGTCGCGGTGACGGTATGAGCCCCGTTCATAGTCAGATTCTGCGGGTTGGTAAGCCCACTCAAGTCGCCCAACCATCCTGCGAACAGGTAACCCGAGTTTGCCGCGGCGGTGATCTGCACCACCGAACCTGCGTTGTACATTCCATTCGCCGAGGTCGGACTTACCGTGACGGCCCCCGCCCCGGCCGGTGAAACATTCGTCGTCAGCGAGTACTGCACGACAAAAGGAGCAAAGTTTGCGGTCTCCGCGATCGGCGAATTTGTAGTGAGGACCGCCGGATTGGCTGTACCCGTGTACGAACCGCTGCCCGATCCGGTCCAACCCGTAAATGCGTAGCCGGCCGCAGGCACCGCCGCGATCTGCACTGTCGTGCCGGAGTTGTAATAACCACTCGCAGGCGACACCGATCCGCCCGTCCCCGCGGTCACTGTCAAGTAGTACTCGGTGCCGTACACGGCCGTATAGTTCACAGGGGTCGATGGCGCGATCACCGTGTGCGATGAGGCGCCGCCATCGGTCCAATAGCTGAACACGTACTGAGTGCCGTTACTCGGGCTGGGCTGACCAGCCGCAATCGTGTGCGAGGTACCCGCTGTCCAAGTCACGGTCTGCGGGCTGCTTTGGTTCACTCCATCGATGATCACCGGCAGGCTGGGCGGAATAGTCGCCACCAGGTTATTTACCACCGGTTCAGTTGTAGGAGTACCCGATAAGCCGATCGGAGTGCCGTTGGTGGGCGTGTAGCTACCCGTGAAACCATTGCCATTGTTCGTGAACGTGAAGGTTCCCGGTCCGTTGGGTCCGGTGTAGGTGCCGGTCCACGTGTTCCCGGTCACGGTACCGGTGAACGTCGGCCCGTTCGGAATGGTGCCGGTGAGTGTGCTGCCTGTACCCGTAACCGTCATCGTTCCTAAAGGAGTGCTAAAGGTGCCGGTGAACGGACTGGGAGTCGCAGGGCAGAAATTCAGCCCGGCGATGCTGTCGCTCGTCCACGTGGCGGTCACCTGATTCACACCGTTGAAGTTGCCCCAGAACGCGAGTGGGTTCCCATCCAATACGCTGGCTCCTTTGTTCAACCAGCCGTATCCCGTCGTTGTAGCGGAACCGGGCGCCGTCCCTGGCCATGGAGTGCTCGAGGTGAAGATTGGATCGAAGCAACAACCGGAGCTTTCTCCAAGGTCGGTCCAAAGACCGCCGAGGAAGTTGATATTCGAAAACTGCGCAATCTGGTTCGAAGCCTGGCCGTATTGGCCGGTACTGCCGTTATTCAGGATCGTTGAATTGGTCTTCGCAATGACGAAGTTTCCTTGCGTCACCGCGCCACCGCCGCTGCCGTATGACGTGACGGTTGCCGCCCATGTACCCGCCCAGCTAAAGGAGCGGCCCGCCGCCCAGTAAGACGTGGTTCCTCCCGAGCTGGTGGTCGTGCCCTGGAAATACCCGCCCAACATCTTCCAGGCGATGGTTCCCGAAGAACCAAGAGCATCCGCGTAAGTGCCTGTCAAGGTGACTCCGTCGTCAGGGAAACTTGGCCCGCTGAATGGACCAGCCGCGGAGACCGTGCCGGTGATGACGCCACCGTTCGGATAACTGCCGGTAACCGTCCGGTCATTGAAATTGACCTTCAGCGTCACAATCCCGAATGGAGTATTCCAACGGCCATGGAATCCATACGAGGCTCCATTCGTGTAGCCGCCTCCTTCCCATTCCATGCCCAGTGTCATCTGGCCGTTTGAGATCGTCCCCGGAGGTTGGCGCGATCCGCTGAAAGTCGCACCCGCTCCCCCTGCCGGCGTGTAGCTGCCGGTGAAATTGGCGACGTCAGTGGTTGGAATGCTCACCGTGAACGTCCCTCCACCTCCACCAGGACTCGAATACGTTCCCGCCAGCGTATTGCCCGACGGTGTGCCAATAAACGTCCCGCCGGCAAACGTGCAACTCGGCGGCACCCACAGCGTCACGCTGCCATTCAGATTCATATAGCCCGCAATGCGGCCAAATGGCGTGGTAAACCAATCGCCAATCCAGAGAGCGGCGCCGTTGTTCGTATTGCATGCCACCGCCGGGGTGTACTGGGTACTCCGGGTTCCAACCCACGGTCCTAATACCCCGCTCGTGAATTGGTTGGGGACTCCAACGATGGTCATGCCGTCCGGAGAAACCTGGAAGCGCGCTGGATAACCGCCGTTCGTGCCACCGTAGTACAGACTGAGCACGTTTCCGCTCACAATTCCGTGCGTCACCGGGCCGACGAAATATCCGGTGATGAAGCCATCCGTGCCAAGTGTAAAGGTTGCGCCTCCATAGGCCGGGAAGTTCCATTGGCCCGCGAATGAAGTTGCGCATCCCGGACCGCCCGGGCCGAGAATCGTCGTGGGATCATTCACCGTAGCAGTCCCGCTCGTTCCGCCTCCGGTCACGGACGCAGAGTTTGTGAGCGCGGATGGAGCATTCGCAGCGACGTTCACGGTCAGCGTAATTGCCGGGTAGCTCGCCGCCGGCAATAGCGAATCGCCGCGCGTGCAGGTCAGGTTCGATAAGGTGCAACTCCAACCATTCCCCGAAATTACGGTGGCGTTCATCCCGATCGGAAGGGCGTCCGTTAGCGTCACCGTGCCCGAGGTCGCCACTGCGCCCGAATTTGTCACCGTGATGGTGTAGGTATCGCCGACATCGCCCTGCCGGAAGTTGCCAGTGTGAGTCTTGGCAATTGTGAATGCCGGAACGCCCGTGCCGGTGATCGTTGTCTGGTCGTTCGCCGAATCGTTCGAGGTGTTGCCTTCGCCGCCGCCCGATACTGTCGCGGTATTCGTAACACTGCTCGGGGCGGTGCTGGACACACTCACCGTGAGGGTGATCGGGGGGTAACTTGCAGCCGCGGCCAAGGCATCCGTACGGGTGCATGTCTTCGAACTCAGCGTGCAGGTCCATCCGAGCCCGGACATACCGGTAGCGGTCATCCCGCTGGGTAGCTGATCGGTTACCGTCACGGTACCTGTCGTTGTCGAGCCACCCGAGTTTGTTACGACGATCGTGTATGTATCGGCGGTATCGCCCGGGTGGAAGCTGCCCGAATGAGACTTAGTGATCGTCAAGTCCGGCGGACCGATGCCGGTTGGATCGTTGGCGGTTTTGTTGTTGGAAGTAACGCTGCCCCCGCCCGCAACGGTTGCGCTGTTGATGACCATCCCAGGCGCATTGCTGGCCACGCTGACCGTCAGTGTAATCGGGGGATAGCTCGCCAGTGCATTCAACGCGTCGGTACGTGTGCAGGTCAGGGTGCCCAGCGTGCACGACCAGCCGCTGCCGGCGATCGCTGTCGCCGCAAGACCGGTCGGCAAGGCGTCCGTCACCGTCGCGGTGCCCGTCGTCGGCGAGCCACCCGCGTTCGTAACCGTAATCGTATAGTTCTTACCCGTATCGCCGGGTTGGAAGCCTCCGGAGTGACGCTTGGCGATGGACAGGTCCGGGCCGCCTTGCGTGACCGTGTAATTCTGGGTCGCGACAACGATGGTCGCTTGCCGGATTGTACCCGTGTACGCCGCCACCTGAAGTGTAAGATCGGCCGTGCCGGTCCCATTGCCGCCCCCCGGCGACACAATCGTAATCCACGAAGGCAGACCAGTGACACCCCAGGTACAGGTCTGGTTGCTCGCCGTAACATGCACTACCAGTTGTCCGCCGTTATTGCCAACGCCGGCGGCAGCGGGGGTAACGCCAGTCGCGCACACTATGGTCCCCGCGCGCACCGGGTAGATGTACCGGCCCGGTATGCTGCTATTCACACTATTGGCAATCAGGCTGTTTGGACCACCGTCGAGAAATGCTCCATTGACACCGGAACCCGGTAGTTCAAAGTAGGTGCCGGTTGTATTGGTGCCATTCGTGAATCCCACGCGCACACTGGTCCCGCCCAAGCCGCCGCTTCCGCCACTCGCATCGCCGGTTTCCCATTGAATACTGGAGTAGTTCATCTCGATGTCAAAAAAACCGGCGCCCAGGTCGCTGCGGCCGATCAGTACAACCTGAAAGCTGTCCAACTTGTCCGTGTGCATGCTGTAATAGCCGACATTGATGGAATTCACCCCGAACGCCGGGTGGCCGTCAACGATGTCCTGCCCATACGTAACAACCGCGCCGGCGCGTGTATCCACGTCCGCCCAGAACGGCGCGATCATCACCGAGGAGATTTGCGGGATCGGAAGTGGCGAGAATGTGGAGTTGCTCGAGCCGAACGTGACGTTGCCGTTGTTGTTTACGTAAACCTGCGTGTAGGGATTTCCATAGAAATTGATCGAAAAGCCGAGCGCCACCGGGCCGCTATTGCAACTGTCGTCGCAGGCCGCAAGCGAACTCGTCCCGAAACCGGCATTCGTCCGAATCGGTCCGGAGAACCCGCCCGCTTGCGTGCGATAGATCGTCCCCTGCTGCATCACCAGGATCGTCCGCCCCACCACCGAGATGCTCGCGCCGCGAGGCGCGCCCGGGTTCGAGGTCACGGTGTAGTGCAGAGTCCCGTCGGCATTCGGAGTGTCGCTCACTTGAACCCACGACGCGCTGGAAGCCGCCGTCCACTTGCACTCGGGCGAAGTCTCCACCGCAATCGTTCCGCTTTCACCCAACTGCGGGATCTGCTTCAGCGCCTCCCCCACTTGATAGGTGCACGTCGCTACTCTCCCTAAGTACGGCCGGCCCGTGCTGCGTGTACCAGTAACCACAGCGGTGCCCGACGGATCAACTGCCAATCGTAGCGCTTCGGATATCGCGATCCCATCGAGCGAACTCGTTGCGAGCTGTTGTGTTCCATCCGCGGAAAGCTTCACCAGTCTGGGATGCGATCCGGAATCGGACGCTTCCACCGCGCCCGTCACGTACGCGCTGCCCCCGGCGTCGACTGCAATCGCGGGCGGCGTGCGGCCTGCCCCAGGCCCGGCCACGGTCCGATACTGCAGCGAACCGTCAATTCCGTATTTCGCCGCGAACACCTCGCGCGCGCCGGACGACTCGCTCCAGCCCGCGACGTAAGCCGCCCCGGCGGAATCGGTCGCTACGCCTGTGCCCGTGCCCCCAAGAAGTCTCGAAAACTCCTGCCGCGCGCCGTCCGCGGAAAGCCTGAGAATGAACCCGTCATCACCGGTCTCGCCCGCGACGTACACAGCGCTACGGTCGGCTGCGATGCCGTGTCCCGCGACGCCGGCGAGATAACTGGAATACAACAGCGCCGAGCCATCCGCTTTCAGCTTCGCGACAAACGCGCTGCGGCCACCAGCCTTCGCCGGCGCGAGCGCATGACGCAGCGGAAAATCCGGCGAACTCGTCCAGCCGGTCACATATGCATTGCCGTCCGGATCTACAGCAATGGCCTCCGCCGCGTCGTCGCCACTCCCGCCGAGGTATGTCGAATAGAGCCAGGTCGCACCCTTTGCGTCCAACTTCGCGACAAAAACATCGAGACCACCACCACTGGTCGCCTGCACGCCGCCGGTTACCGGAAAATCAGCCGACGACGTATATCCCGCCACGTACACTTCGCCCAGACTGCCAACCGCAATACCTCGTACCCACACCGCACCCGACCCTCCGAGGTGCGCTGTGTAGATACGATCCTTCCCGGACGCATCGATCTTCGCCACGTAAACAACGTGATCATCTTGACGCGTACCCGCGACGTACGTGAATCCCCGCTGGTCCACGGCTACCGCGGCTGGTATTTCCCCCGCTACCGACCCCGCCGCCGGATACTCAACCGCTTGCCGCACCGCCGCGCCGCCAAAAGCACTTGCTGAGCAAAGCAGGACAAGGGGAGCAAAACAGAATTCAAACTTGCGAGCCATAGTATCCTCCAACGCTAGCCGCAGGCCGACGCACCCCACGCCGACCACGTTGCGCTAACCGGAAACAGAGCTCAGCGCCGGCTTCGTTTGCCTAGGCCGCAGGCGCGGATGGCTGAAGACAGGCTGCTAGTGAAGCTGAATGGAACTGAAGACATTATAGGCAGAATCGCTTCCGATGGGAATGGGATCGGGCGGTGGCGCAGGCGGTTTCGCCTGCGCGTTTCTCGGCGCACTTCAGGGCCAGGCAAAACATCTGCCCGGCCCTTCCCGGCAAAAAGCGCCGTTGCAGCTTACAAGCCGCCCCAACCTCAAAAACTGAAGTGGCATCGGCTGCAGCCCGTCCTCACCTATGGCGCAAAGTACCCATTCACATCGATAATCAAATCCGTGTTGTTGCTCGCGTAAACCCCGATCCCACCCGTGCTCCCCGCCGGAACAATGGCCGCATTTGCAAGAACGCGCCCATCGAACGAATTCAGCGTCGAAACGATCGGCAAAGCTTGCGGAGTGCCCGCCCAGGTCGACAGGAAGATGAGTTGTCCCTGCGGCACCACGGTCATGTTGAGCGAATACGCCTGCGCCGTCGCCGGAAGCCCGCACGCGCTCTGCCTCAGCGGAAAATCGCGCTCCGAATTGAACTGCAGACTCGGTGTGCCGAACGGCGCCGGGAAACCGCCACGTGTATCCGCGACGCGGCAAGGCGACACCGCGTTGAAGAATAGCGCCCCCGGACCGCCCGGCGGAGCAAAGTAGCCGTTGATATCGACAATTAAATCCGTCGTATCGCTCACGAACAAACTGACCGACCCGTTCGCGCCCGCGCCTACGATCGCCGCATTCGCCTGCACCTTGCCCTGGAACGAGTTCAGCGACGAAGCCACCGGCATACTCATCCCGGTCGGCCAAACGGTAACGAAATTGAGCTTCCCGGCCGTAGGCAGCGCTGTAATGTTCAGCGAATACGCCTGCGCCGACGCCGGTATCCCGCAACCGCTTCCCGGAATCGGAAGATCCCGCGATTGCCCAAACGGAAGAGACGGAGGACCGTACACTCCCGACTTGCCCTGCCCCGCCCTCGAGTCCGATACGCGGCACGGCACCACCGGATAAAACGCCAGCGCGCCGCCTCCCGGCGGAACGAAGTAACCGTTGATGTCGATAATCACATCCGAGGGATCGCTCACGAAAATGCTGACCGAACCGTTGGTGCCCACCGGCATGATCGCTTCATTCGCCGTGGGACTGCCATCGGACGCGTTCAGCGTCGACACGGTGGGCTGCGGCCGTCCCGTCGGCCAGGCCGTCAGAAAACCGAGGGCGCCCGTCGGGACTGCCGTGATCGTCAACGAGTACGCTTGCGCGGTCGCCGGAATGTTGCACGAGCCCGACAGGATCGGGAAATCGCGGCTCACTCCGCGGCCCAGCGAAGGTGCGCCAAATGCCCCGCCCTTCCCGCTCCCCGCGCGAGTATCCACCACGCGGCAAGGATTCATCGGAACAAAACCCAGCCCGGTCGTGCTGGACGCCACGAACATTGCCGTAACACTATGATTGGCGTTCATGGTCAGTGATTGCGGGTTTGTGATGCCGCTCAGGTCGCCCGACCATCCTACAAACAGGAACCCGGAATTCGGCACCGCCGTCAACTGCACCGATGTGCCCGCGTTAAACGCCCCGTTCCCCGAAGTCGGACTGGTTCTCACCGTCCCCGCGTTCGAGGGCGATACGCTCGTCGTCAAGGTGAATTGCGCCGTGAACGGAGCGAACGCTGCCGTTTCCGTCATCGGCGCAGTCATGTTGACCGTCGTCGGATTGTTCGGACCGGTGTACGATCCAATCCCCGTTCCGGTCCAACCCGTGAACGCATTCCCCGCCGATGGCACTGCCGCAATCTGCACTACCGTGCCGGAATTGTAGTATCCGCTCGCCGGTGACACCGTGCCGCCAGCCCCCGCCGTCACCGTCAGGAAATACTGCGTCGTGAGCTGCGCGATAAGAACGGCCGGCGTTGACGGCGCAATCACAGTGTGAGTTTGCGCCCCGCCGTCGCTCCACGAACTGAACAGGTATTGCGTACCGTTGCTCCCCGCCGGTGAAACCACGCCGATCGTGTGACTCGAACCGGCCGTCCAACTGACCGTCTGTGGAGAGGTCAGCGTGATGCCGTCGATGACGATCTGCAGGCCCGGAGGATTCGTAATGACCGCTACGTTCACTGTTGGCTCCGAGCTCGGCGTCCCCGAGAAGCCCACGGGCGTGCCGCCGTTGGGCGTATAACTTCCCGTAAACCCGTTCCCGTTGTTCGTGACAGTGAAAGTCCCCGAGCCGCTGGGGCCGCTATATGTCCCCGACCACGTGTTGCCCGATACCGTCCCCGAGAACGTCGGACCTCCGGGTATCGTGCCGGTCAGTGTCCCGTTTCCGTTCTGCACCACTGTCATCGTTCCGAGCGGCGTGTTGAACGTGCCCGTGAACGGGCTCACCGTCGCCGGGCAGAAGTTCAACCCGGCGGTGCTGTCGCTGACCCAATTGGCCGTCACCTGGTTTATGCCGTTGAAACTGCCCCAGAATGCAAGAGGATTGCCATCCAACACGCTCGCACCCTTTTCGAACGATCCCGGCCCCGTATTCGAAGACGTGCCGGGACCCGTGCCCGGCCAGAGCGTTGTGGAACTGAACAGCGGTGCCCAGACTCCCCCCGAACTGCCGGGAGTGTATGTCACCAAGCCACCCAGGAACGTCACGGTCGAGAACGTCCCGATCTGGTTGGAAGCCGCCCCGTAGACGTTGACGCTGCCGTTGTTTGAGACGGTGGAGGAAGTTTTGGCGATCACGAAATTCCCCTGCGTCACCGCACCGCCGCCACTGCCGAACGAGGTGACCGTCGCATTCCAGGTCCCCGCCCAGCTATGCGAACGACCCGCCATCCAATAGGAAACCACGCCAGTGGCGCTGGTCGAAGTTCCTTTGATGTAGTCCGAAAGCATGGTCCACGAGATGCTTCCAGTGGCCCCCAACGCATCGGCGTACGACCCCGTGAACGTGATGCCGTCGGCAAAAAGCGGCGGCCCGAATGGACCTGCCGCCGATACGGTTCCGCTGATCGTCCCGCCGTTGGGATAGCTGCCCGTCACGCTGTTGTTGCTCGAATTCACCTTCAGCGTCATCAGTCCGAACGGACTGTTCCATCGTCCATGGAACCCGTAAGACTGGCCGTTCGTGAATCCGCCGCCTTCATCGAAATAGCCCAGTACAAATTCGGGCTGCAGCATCCCACTCCATGGCACGGCGGCGCCACCTGATGGTGTGTAGCTCCCCGTGAATGCACTGACGTCCGTCGTGCTGATGTTCAGCGTGAATGTGCCCCCGCCTCCGCCGGGACTCGAATAGACTCCGATTATCGTATTGGCCGAGGGAGTGCCGATAAACGTACCGCCCGCGAAGGTGCAGCTTGGCGGAACAAACAACGACACCGTGCCATTCAGATTCATCGCCCCGCTGATTCGTCCCAGCGGAGTCGTGAACCAATCGCCTACCCAAAGAGCCTCACCATTTGTGGAGGTGCAGGCCACCGCAGGTGTATTGATTGTGTTGCGGGTGGCACGCCACGGACCCGCCACGCCGCTCACAAATGCATACGGCACACCCACCAGGTTCATTCCATCCGGAGAAATCTGGAATCGCGCCGGATATCCGCCCACAATCATCGTTACCACGTTGCCCGCGACAAACCCGTTCGACACCGTCCCGGCATAACCCATCGATCCGGTGATGAATCCGTCCGCGCCCAGGTTGAACACCACAGTGCCCAGTGCCGGGAAGTTCCACTGACCGGCGAACGAGGCGGCACATGTTCCGGCCGCGGCACCCAGAATGGTCGTGGGGTCGGTTGCTGTCGACGAACCCGTGACGCCGCCGCCGCTCACTGTCACTGAGTTGGTGACCGAAGGCGGGGCGCTCAATGCGACACTTACCGTAACTATGATCGTGGGATAGCTCAGACCCGTCCCGAGCGAGTCAACCCGCGTACACGTCAATGTTGCAAGCGTACAGCTCCAGCCGGTACCGGAAATTGCCGTCGCCGTCAGGCCGGTTGGAAGCGTGTCCACAACCGTCACAGTGCCCGAAGTCGCCACGGCGCCGGAATTCGTCACCGTGATCGTGTACGTGTCTCCGGCATCGCCCTGGTGGAAGCTCCCTGCGTGCGTCTTGGTGATCGTAAACCCGGGTGAACCAGTTCCTACGATCGAGGTTAAGTCGCTTGCGGAGTCGTTGCTTGTGTTGCTCTCCCCGCCGCCCGAGACACTTACCGTATTCGTCACGCTCGCCGGCGCATTGCTCGCCACGCTGACGGTCAACGTGATCGGCGTATAACTAGCCCCCGCGCCCAGCGCGTCGGTGCGCGTACAAGTTCGTGTATTCAGCGTGCAATTCCAGCCCAGGCCGGACATACCGGTCGCGGTCAAGGAACCCGGCAGTTGATCGACTACCGTCACCGTCCCGGTTGTCGCGGCGCCACCGGAATTGCTCACCGTGATCGTGTAAGTATCGGCGGTGTCGCTCTGGTGGAAGCTACCCGAGTGCGTCTTCGTGATCGTCAGATCGGGCGGTCCGATTCCGGTCGGATCGCTGGCCGTTTTGTTGTTCGTCGTGACACTGCCGCCGCCCGAAACCGTCGCCGTGTTCACCAGAAGCCCGGAAGCACTTGCGGATACGTTCACGGTCAGCGTGATCGGCGGATAGCTGGCCAGCGGCGCCAGGGCGTCGCTGCGCGTGCAGCTCAGCGGCGCAACGGTGCAAGTCCATCCCGTCCCCGAAATCGCCGTCGCCGACAGTCCAACCGGCAGAATATCCGTCACGGTGACGGTTCCCGCGGTTGGCGAACCGCCGGCGTTAATCACGCCAATCGAATATGTCTTACCTGTATCGCCGGGCTGGAATCCGCCCGAATGCTGCTTCGAGATCGAAAGGTCCGGACCGCCTTGCGTGACCGTGTAATTCTGAGTCGCAACCACCATCGTTGCCGAACGAATCGTTCCGCTGGTCGCCGCCACTTGCAGCGTCAGATCCGCGGTGCCCGTTCCATTTCCACCGGCCGGCGACACCACTGTGATCCACGATGGTAGTCCCGTCACGTTCCACGTACAGGTCTGGTTGCTTGCCGTCACGTGAACTACGAGTTGTCCCCCGTTATTGGAGATACCCGCCGAAACCGGGGTAATACCCGTGGCGCAAACGACGCTTCCCGCGCGAACCGGGTAAACGTAGCGTCCCGCAACGCCGCTGTTCACGCTGTTGGCTACCAGGCTGTTCGGCCCTCCGTCGAGAAATGCGCCATTAATCCCAGAACCCGGCAGCTCGAAGTAGGTGCCGTTGGTATTCGAGCCGTTCGTGAATCCCACGCGCGCGCTCGTGCCGCCAAAGCCGTTGCTGCCCCCGCTCGCATCGCCCGTCTCCCACTGAATGCTCGAGTAATTCATCTCGATATCGAAGAAGCCGGCGCCGAGATCGCTGCGGCCGATCAGCACCACCTGGAAACTGTTCAGCTTGTCCACATGCTGGTTGTAGTAACCCACGTTGACGTAATTAACGCCGAACGCCGGGCGTCCGTTTACAGTGTCCTGACCGTAGGTCACCACCGCTCCCACCCGGGTATCGACGTCCGCCCAGAACGGTGCAATCATGACATTGGGAATCTGCGGAATCGGAAGCGGCGAGAATTCGCTCAGCGGCTGATCGAACGTGATGTTGCCGTTGTTATTCACGTATACGCCGCTATACGGATTGCCGTAAAAATTGATCGAAAACCCCAGGGCTACCTGTGGGCTCGAACAACTGTCATCGCACGCCGCAAGCTGGTTCGCCGTGAATCCCGCGTTGGTGCGAACCGCTCCCGTGAAACCGCCCGCCTGCGTCCGGAAGATCGAGCCCTGCTGCAGCACCAATATGGTCTGACCGCCGACCGCGATGCTCGCACCGCGAGGCCCGCCGGAATTCGCCGTCACCGTGTAGTGCAGCCTGCCATCGGCGTTTGGAGAAGAGCCAACCTGCAGCCACGAAGCGCTGGAACCCGCCCGCCATGAACACTCCGGCGACGTTTCGATGGCCAGCGAGCCGTTCTCGCCCTCCTGGCCGATCTGTTTAACCGCATCGGAAACCCGGAAACTGCACGTCGACACCTTACCCAGATAGGGTTCGCCATTCGCGCGTGCCCCCGCAATCATCGCCGTTCCAGAGGCATCGACTGCCAACCGCAAGCCTTCCGACACCCCTCCCGTCGAACTCGCGGCCACCTGCCGCGAACCGTCGGGGGACAGCTTGATCATTTGAGGAGCGGAGCCATCCATCGTGCCGGTCACATACGCGCTGCCCGCCGAATCGGCCGCAATGGACGGAACAATATCGCCGTTCCAACTTCCCACAACCGTGCGGTACCGCCGCGTGCCATCGGAAGCGTACTTGGCCGCAAATACCTCCCGGCCGCTCCGTCCAACGACGAACCCGTCCCCGGCAGCATCGACGGCGATCCCGGTACCTGGCCCTCCCAGAACATCCAGGAACTCCCGTTGCGATCCATCCGGGGTCAGTTTCAGGATGAATCCATCTTCTTTATGTCCGGAAAGGGTCCCGCGCGTCTCGCCGGCGACGAAAACAGCTCCATTGCCGTCAACGCCGATGCCGTGCCCGGCATTGTAGGCACCGTCTCCAAGGTAGGTGGAATAGACCAGGGCCGTGCCTCGAGCATTGATCTTGGCCACAAATCCGGCAGTCCCGCCGGTTTTCGCCGATTCCAAAGCGTTCCGGGTCGGGAAGTCCGAAGAGGTGGTCCAACCGGTCAGGTACGCGTTGCCGTCCGCATCAACAGCGATGTCCTCCGCGACATCATCCCCGCTTCCGCCCAGGTATGTTGAGTAAAGCCAGCTCTGACCTTTGGCGTCCAGTTTTGCCACAAACGCATCCAGCCCGCCCGCGACGCGGCTCTGAATGCCGCCGATGACCGGAAACTCAGATGACCCCGTGTACCCGGTCACGTAAACCTCGCCGGCGCCCGAGACCGCCAGACCTTTCACCCAAACTGCCCCCGACCCTCCCAGATGAGCCGTGTAGACGCGGTTCTTTCCTGAGGCATCGATCTTCGTGACGTACACCGATTGCCCACGCGTCCCCGCCACATACGTGAAGCCACGTTGGTCAACCGCCACGGCGTAAGGAGTTTCGCCCTGACCCGACCCGACCGCCGGGTATTCGAGTGCAGGGCGCACCGCTGGCCCGGCCAGCAAGAAATTGTTGCACAGCAGAAATAGGACAGAACCAGCTTTAAGGTTTACGGCCACGGCCCCTCCAAGAGCTCTAGCGGCAATCGATACAGCTAACTGCGCAGATCACCAATTATATGCGGATTCCTTCGAAATCCCCATGATCGAACAATGAAATTTGTATGAAAAGGAATTGCGAGTGTGGCGTGGCTTACTATTTTCTGGCCGCGAGCCGAAGTGCACGCTCGAACAGATCCGCCGACCCCATCGACCGGCACTGCTCCTCGAACCGAGGCTGCGGACCTTTCCAGCGAAGATCGTCAATTGTCTCGAAGACGGACACCTCGGTTCGCAGAGTCGCCAAGGTCCGAAACAGCAAAGCGTCGTTCCACGAACTGAACAGACTCGTCGAAAGCCGCCGCGCATTTGGAATCGAGGAGGGCCACTCATGCCAGTCTTTCGGAATGTCTTCCAGGTGGGGATAAACCCGCAAGGTCGCAGCCGCTCCCTTTTCGCCCCACCCGGCGACCCCTGGAAACCCGTCGGCGCTATCACCGACCACCGCCAGGTAATCCGGAATCGACTCCGGTTTCACACCGAACTTTTCCTCCACCCCGGCTGCGTCCCGAGTGATATTCCGCCGCCTGTCCAGTTGAACAACCCTCGTGCCGGCCACGCACTGCCCGAGATCCTTGTCGGGGGTGCAAATGATGACCTGCCGCACCTGTTCGTTGAGCGCGGCCTTGGCGGCTGCCGAAGCAAGCGCGTCATCGGCCTCGTACTCCACCATCGGCCAAACCACGACACCCATCCCGCTCAAGTACTCCTCGAGCAACGGAAACTGCGCAAGAAGTTGTGGGGCGACCCCCTCACTGGTCTTGTATCCGGGATAAAGCTGGTTCCGGAACGACTCGATGACATGATCGGTAGCCACGCCGACGTGGGTGGCTCCGTACTCGATCATCCATAAGACGGACCGCAGCACTCCCTGCACCGCTCCAATCTCCCGCCCCTGGACATCCTGTGACGCGGGAACCGCGAAAAAATGGCGAAACAGCTCATACGTTCCGTCGATCAGGTGCACGTCCATGGGTCCGAGTATACCTGTCACCCAGTCTTCCCGGCGTGCCTGTGATAGGACTCTTCGCATCCCGCAACGATTTGGGGGATGTGAAGACGGTGATGCAGGCAGTGAGCCAGCGGCAGGTTGCTAAACCGCCTGCCCGTAGCTGTGAAAATCGCCGGCCAGCGCCCGTTGGCAACAATGCACCACCTTGTTTTCATCCATTTCCGGACTTACCCCGCTGTAAAACCAGGAACCCGGCGGAACCCGAAAAACCCCACGAATTCAGCATCACCCGAAACAAACCGTTCGCTTACGACACACGGTTATCTGGACTATAATTCATTAGCATCCCCTAGGTAACAAACCCGTCGGGAGAACACGATGGACGAACGCATTATCATCCGGCACCTTAGCGCCAGCAAAGCCAACCAGGTGGAAGAATTCCCACTCAAGCAGTTCCAGGAGATCACGATCGGGCGCGAGGAAGGTTGTCAGGTCAAGTACGACGCCGATCGCGAGGACCTGGTGAGCCGCAAGCACACCAGGATCACGGTGGTCCCGGGACCTACGCCGGAATTCACAATCGCCGACCTGGGAAGCCGGAACGGAACTTTCGTCAACAAAAAGCGGATCTTCAGTCCCGTGAAGCTTTCGCCCGGAGACCTGGTGCAGTTCGGCGCCGGCGGCCCCGAGTTCCAGTTCGATATCGAACCGAAGCCACAACCGGCGATCCGTCCGACCCGGTTTGCCGCGGAAGTCGCGCCCGCTCCTGAAGTCATCCTCCCGCCTACACGCGAAGCGTCCATGGGTTATCAGCCCAGCTACGGTGGCACCCCGACGCCGCCCATCGGAAACTTCGCGCCACCGATGGGTGTCGGCAAAGCGACCGTCGAGCGCATGATCACGCAATCCAAGAAGCAGACCCGCACACAGATGTATGTCGTCTTCGGCGCGGTCCTGCTTGTGATTCTGTCGGCTGTCGGTTTCGCCCTGGCGCGCAAGGGCAAGAGCACCACCACCATCATCGAGCGGACCACGTCGTCAAACAGCGTCAGCCCCACGCAGGTCGCCCAGGCTGCCCTGGATTCCGTTGTGCTTTTCGAAGTGGGTTGGAAGCTCGTCGACGTCGAAAACGGGCGGCAGGTCTATCACGTCTATTCTCCCAATGTGAAACGGGAGAAGAACGGAAAGCTGTCGGAGCTGGTTCCCGGGGCAGGCAGCTATTTGCCCGTGTTCGTGCCGCTCGGCAACAATATGGAGCCGATGCTGACCACCGACGATGGCGGAGGCAAGTACAAACCAATCGGCGGCAGGCACACCGGCTCGGGTTTCGTAGTGAGCTCCGACGGGTTTCTGCTGACGAACCGGCACGTGGCCGCCTCTTGGTATACGCGCTACAACTGGGACCCCGACGATCATGTCGGCCTGGTGTTGGAATTCGACGAGAACATGCAACTGAAGCGGCGCCTGGCGATCAGCGCTCAGCAATTTCCGGCCTGGGTCCCTGCCAATGGACGCTTCATGATCGCCGGCACACTCGACCCGTCGAACGTCAAGATTCTCACGAAACCGATCTCCGGCAAAACGCTCGAAGGACGCAATGACTACATGGATGTGACCTTCGCCAAGAACCGCGTCCGCATCCCGGGCAAGCTGGCCCGCGTTTCCGACGAGATCGATGTCGCGATGGTAAAAATCGACCTCCCGCGTTCGCTAAAGAAATTGGATCTCAACGACAACTACGACTCCATTAAACCCGGCGACGCCGCCATCGTAATGGGCTACCCGGCCGTTTCTCCCGCCGTCGTCGCGGTCACCGGATCGAAAGATGTCTTCAATCCCCAAACCGAAGCCAAGGTGATTCCGGACCCGACCGTGAGCGTGGGCAACATCGGCCGTGTCATCCGCGGCTCGGACGCTAACTCCTCGGACGGGGTGGTCAGCACCATGGGCGACCTTTACCAGCTCACCGTCAATTCCACGGGCGGAGGAAACAGCGGCGGCCCGGTATTCGACGATCAAGGCCGCGTCATCGCGATCTATACCTCCGGCCGCGCTCTTGCCGGCGCCACCGTCTCATTCGCCGTCCCGATTCGCTACGGCATGGAACTGATGGGAGTGAACAAGGTCACGCGGTAAAACAAGCCTCAGCTTGTACAGCGGTTTGTAGCATGTCACGCTTTCTCAACGAAGTCGTCGGCGACTACCGGCTCATCGAGTTCGTCGGAGCGGGAGGCATGGGCGAGGTCTACCGCGCCCTGCATCAACCGACGGGCCGGCTGGTGGCGGTCAAGGTGCTCACGGATGGCACGCTCGATCCCAACACCGTTACGCGCTTTCGCAACGAGGCGCGTATCCAGGCGAGTCTGAATCATCCCGGCGTCGCCTCGCTGATCGAGTTTCACGAATGGAACGGCCGTCCAACCATCGTTATGGAGTTTGTGGATGGCGAGACGCTGAGCGAAGCCGTCGCCTCCCGCGGACATCTCTCGGTGCACCGCGCCGTGGCCATCACACGCGCACTCGCCCGAACTCTGGATTACGTCCACGCCAAGGGCATCATCCATCGCGACCTGAAATGCGGCAACGTGAAGATCACCAGCGGCGGCCAGGTGAAGCTTCTCGACTTCGGGATTGCCCGCGATCATGCCGCTTCCCACTTGACGCGAACCGGATTCTTCGTCGGTACCTTTGAGAGCCTGGCGCCCGAGCAGATCGAAGGCAAGGACGCGAGCGTGGCGTCCGACATCTGGGCGATGGGAATTATTCTCTATGAAGCGCTGGCAGGCCGCGGACCTTTTGACGGAGTCGGAGTGCCTGAGATCTTCGCCCGCATTGTCATGGCGGACCACACGCCGGCGTCCAAACTGAATCCTGAAGTTCCCCCGGATCTCGATCGCATTATTGCCAAATGTCTTCGAAAGCGCCCAGCCGAACGCTATCAGTCGATGATGGAGCTGGAACAGGACCTGGCGCGAATCAACGCCAAGAGCAGCTCGCAGACAGCCGTCCCAGCGCCCAAAATCAAGCCGCTTTACGTGGGCCTGCTGGCCTTCGTCGCCGTGATCGTCATTTTGGCGGTCTGGATCGTCCCGCGGCAGAACGGCAGCGAGGGAAAGACAACGAAACCGGCACCCGTCACCGGCCAGACCAACAAGGTCGTGACCGTGGATGTGGTCGGAGGTAGGGCCAGCGTCTACAAAGACGCAAAGCTCCTCGGAACGACACCCTATGCTGCTTCAGGACGCCCCGGTGAAACCATCGATTTGATCCTGCGCCGGGACGGCTATCGCGACCTGCCTGTCGAATTCGACGTGGGCGAAAGAAACTACTACAGCTACACAATGGACCCGGTGAAACACTGATGAGCATATTCGATTTGTGGCGTCGCAAATCCGGTGGGGCAGACCTCGAGCCAGCCGAAATCCTCGATCCGGAAATCGCCCTACTCTCGGACGTCGGGTGCCACCGGCCGGTCAATCAGGATACCGGACGCGTGACGTTGCCGGCCGATGAAGCACGCCGGCGCGCACGCGGCGTATTGATCGCCGTCGCGGATGGCATGGGCGGACAACAAGGTGGTGAACTCGCCAGCCAGTGGGCCATCGAAGTAATCAGCCGCGTATACTACGAAAGAAATGGCGACCTGACCTCCGACCTGGTCCACGCGTTTCAGGAGGCAAACCGCCATATTCACAAGAACTCTATCCAGGATGAGTCGTTGCACGGCATGGGAACTACATGCACGGCGCTGGTTCTTCACAACGGCCAGGCTCACAGCGGCCACGTCGGCGACAGCCGCCTGTATCTCGTTCGCGGCGGCGAGATATATCTGATGACCGAAGATCACTCCGCGGTTATGGAGCTGGTGAAGCAGGGTGTACTCACGCTAGAAGAAGCGCGCCATCACACCGACCGGAATGTCATCAACCGCGCTCTCGGCACCCGCTCGGAAGTGGAAGTGGATACCTGGAACGAGCCGCTGCCGCTCAAGCCCGGCGATCACTTCCTCATCTGTTCCGACGGCCTTTATGAGCGTGTGGAAGACGCCGAGATGAAGGATGCTATTCTTTCCCAGCCGCCCCCGGAAGCCTGCCAGGCGCTCATCGATCTGGCAAAGCAGCGGGGCGGCTACGATAATATAACGGTCGCAGTGGCAAGGGTTGAAGTGCGCGGCAACGGTGAGAAAAAGATTGCCCGCGAAACGCGAGAAGTAGAGGTGCAGGCATGATCGGCCAAACGGTTGGCCAATACAAGATTCTCGAAAAGCTTGGCGAGGGCGGCATGGGTACCGTCTACAAGGCCATCGACGTAATGATCGAGCGGCAGGTCGCCATAAAGATGCTGCGGGCGGAAATCGCACGGCAGCCCGAGCTCGTGGAGCGGTTCCGAGCCGAAGCGATTACGCTCGCCAAGCTCAACACGCCGGGCATCGCTACGCTCTACAACTTTTTCCGCGCCGGCGAAGATTACTTTATGGTGATGGAGTTCGTCTCCGGACGCACTCTCGAGTCGCTTCTGCGTCAGTACGGCGCAATGCCCTGGCGCGAAGCGGTGGCCATCTTCTGCAAAGCGCTGGATGGCATCGAACCGGCCCACCGCATGGGAATCATGCACCGCGACATCAAGCCTGCGAACATCATGCTGACCGAATCCGGCGACGTAAAGATCATGGACTTCGGAATCGCGCGGGTGCTGGGCGCGGCTCGCATGACCCGCGAGGGGCGCATGGTGGGCACCCTCGAATACGTTTCGCCGGAACGTGTGCGCGGTAAGGAAACGGATGTCCGCTCCGACATCTATTCTCTCGGCGTGGTGCTTTACGAGATGCTCAGCGGCCGGCTGCCGTTCGAAAGCGACAGCGAATACGAGCTGATGAAGGGCCACCTGGAGGTCGCACCGCCGCCGATGGCCAGCCTGGGACGTCAGGTACCGCCAATCATCGAGAGCCTCATGATGCGGGCCCTCGCGAAAGCACCCGAGGCGCGCTATCAGAGCTGTGCCGAATTCGCGGCGGCCATGCGCGCTTGTTTGCAGCAGCCGATGCCGGAGTACCCGCCTGCCGTCGAGCCGCACCAGGCGAAGGCGACTCGCTTCGAAGCGGCGGCCGTCCCCGTCGCCACCCCGCAATATGCGCCGCCCTCAGCCACTCCGCCGAAGAAAACCTGGGCCTATATTGTGGTGGGATCCGCGGCAGCGCTTCTCGTGATTGTGGTCGTGGTCGCGGTGTTCATGTTGATGCGTCCGAAGCCGGCGTCCTCTGCGACAAATCCACAAACTCCAGCGCCCGCGATCACTCAACCGGCTGTAGCAACTCCAACCGCTCAACCCGCCGCAGGCAGTGCCGACGAGATTCTCAAAAACGCAGTGCCCTTGCCAGACTCCGGAGTGTCGGCCGAACCGGCTGCCCGAACCGCGGCAAAGAAGCATGAGCCGACACCCGAAGAAGAGCAAGCCCGCAAGCGTGCAGCGGCATTGAAGGCTCTAGACCAGTGATGAAGATCCCGGAGTCGCATCCCGCGGGGATTGGGAGGATGTGGAAGGGTGAAGCAGGCGGTTTCGCCTGCCTTTGGACCGCGCCACAACGTACACGCGAAACCGCCTGTGCCGCCTTCTCCACCCTTCCAAAGCAGTTGCTGGCCTGCATAGCCATACTTCTATTTGCAGCAGCCGCACTGTTCGCCCAGTCCGGCGGCAAGCCGATCAGCAAGAAAGGCCTCCTCGACGCCATTCACATTGGAGGCCTTTCCAACGCCGAACTAGTCGAACTCGTGCGCACCCGCGGTGTCAGCTTTGCACTGACCCCGGATATCGAAACAGAGCTCCGCCAGGCCCACGCCAGCGCAGAGCTGATCGAAGCGGTCCGCACCAACAACCGGAGTGGCGCGCCGCCCGCAAAGCCCTCCGCCATGCCTCCGCCCGGAGGATCCGTACTTCCACCTCCGGCCCCCGTTTATCCGCAGACACCTGGAATCTACATCAGCAAAGCCGGCCGCTGGACTCCTTTAGTCGCCGAAGGGCTTTCCTGGAAGCATGAGGGCATACTCAAGAAATTCGGCACCGCCGGAATCGGCAAGGGAAGCCTGCGCGGAGAGGTGCCCGGCAATCGTAGCCCCGTCGCCGTGTCCGATCCCGCGACGTTCCTGATTTGTACCGAGCCCGGTGCCAATGTCTCTTCTTACGTTCTTCTGCGCATGCACCGCAAAAACGATAACCGCGAGTTCCGCGTGCCTGCCGAAACCCTGTTGCACCCCCGCGCCGACAAACAGGACGTTATCCCATTCTCTTCGCGGCGTGTAGCGGACCGCTTGTTTACCGTCACCTTCTCCGAAGGGACCGGCGACTACGGCTTTCTTCTACCCGGCGCAACCGAAGGTGAATCCCAAAGCGGCAAGGTTCTGAGCTTCCGCGTGGGAGAGTAATCAGTCGACGCCGAAATCGTAGCCCTTGCCCTGAATCCCCTTAATCGTATCCGCCGATCCGAGGATGTAGAACAGGTACTCGCCCTTGGCGAGCGCACTCGGCTCCAGACGATAAAGCTTGGGTCCGACTTCTTTGGAGTCATACGGCTTCATGGTCTCCATGCGAAGCCCCTGCTTGGACCCAACAAAGCCGCTCGTTGCCGCGACCTCGAGCTCGCGGCGATCCTGCTTGGTATAAAGCGTCGCCAGAACCAGCTCATCGATGCCGACACCTTCCGGCGGCCGGAAATAGAACACCGGGGCGGTTTCTTTTACCCGGGTCTTGGCCGAGCCGCCGAGCAGATATGCGTCGGTTTTCACGCTCTTCACCCCCAGCGTGACGACATGACCCAGGCGGCCGGCAGCTTTCGCTGAGGCCAGAGTCTTAATATCGACCTTCACAAGCTGGCCTTCGTTGAGATAATACAAGCCCGGCTCCGCGGGCACCTGGCTCGGATCTACCGTCGGAGCCACCGGAACTGGCGCTCCAGGAGACGCCGCGGTCGGCGTGGCGGCCATCGGAGGAGCGTCTGTTGCCGCCGGTGGCGCGGTCGGGCTGGCTGCCATGGGCGGTGGCGCCGGAACTGGCGCCGCAACTGGAGGAGCCTGGCTTGGATCCATCATGAACTTGATCACGGCATCCGACACGCCCGCCTTTTTGAGCTTCAGGATGTCATCCACTCCCAGGTCGAACGGCTTCTCGTTTTTTCTGATCTGGGCGATGATCAAATCGTCCGAGACCTGAGCTTGTGCCAGCCTACAGACATCGTCAACCGTGAGCCCTGCCGGCTTCGTCGCGGCGGCCGATTTCCGGGCCGGAGCCGGAGCCTTCTTAGGCTGCTGAGGCGCATCCAATGGCAGCGGCGTTTGCGCGAACGCCGCAACGCTACACACTGACAGAATTAAGAATTTCATTGCCAACCTACGACACCCTTTTCGTTTTACCTCAACTGCTGATGGAATGTTTGGGGGTCGCTGTCGCCCACACGATCGCCCGCCAATGGCAGACCGCCGCCTTCCGGCTCCATCCGCATGCCAACTGCCCGATTGTTCTGTAGGACAAAAGATATGCGGGTGCGCGCCGACGAAGGCATCGCAAATGTGCCGTCGTCCTGCTTGAGCAGGCGCTCCGGTCCCATGCCCAGTGGCTCAATCATCAAACGGCCGTTCTCATTGAAAACCCGGTACGTGCGGCGATACTGCGCAAAGGAGTCGTGCAATGTAGGAGGTAGTTTGCCCGCCTTCATCAGGAATGTACCGGTCAACTGGGAGACTTCAGCTGCGGCGACAGGTTTGTCAGCCAACACCTTCTCGGGTCTGGGCTCCGGCGGCTTCGGAAGATCGGGAAGACCGAGAGCGGATCGGGCAAGCGCCCTTGCGATCGCATACGCATTCTGCCCTTCCGTGTTCGTCAGCACCACAACCGTCAGTTGATCGTCAGAGAAATCGTACATCGCACCGCTATAACCGAGCAGCGACCCGTGCTGCCCCACGCTGCGGTGGTCGTCCTCATGGTTCAGCGTGAGCGCCAGCCCGTAGTGCATTTGCGGGTCCTGCGCGCTCATTCGCAGGGACGGCCCTTCGGCGGTGCTCATCAACTTCAGCGTCTCCGGCCGTACCAGCTTCTTGTCCTTCACCGCACGCCAGATCTGGTAAAGATCGCCGACCGTGCTGCAATAGCGCAGGTCGGAATTGTATGCCATCGCGTTCTCGTGCGCCTCGACATAGCTCGCCGCCACCTTCCGGTAGGAGTGCGACAGCCCGTGAACCAACCTGAAATCGTCGCAGTAGTTGGTCGATTTCACACCCGCGGGCGCCAGCAGATTCTGCTGCACGTAGTCCTCGAAGGTCTGCCCGCTGGCGCGTTCCAGAATAGTCACCAGCAGATTGAAACCGGAGATAGACCAATCCCACTTCGTGCCGGGATCGTTCACCCAGCGCTTGCCCGCGTAGAGCGCCATCACCTCGTCCATCGCTTTTGGCACGCGGCTGGTGGCTTCGATCGGATCGCCGAGATAGTGATAATCCACGATTCCGGAAGTGTGGTTCAGCAGTTGGCGAACCGTAACGCGATAGCCCTGCAGTGGGAATTCCGGAATAAACTTCGAGATCGGATCGTCGAGCGACAGTTTGCCGCGTTCAACCAGTTGCATGACTGCGACGCCCGTAAAGGGCATCATCGGGCCTACAACCCGGTAGACAGTCTCGTCGCGCGCGGGCGCATCGAGGCCGAAATCGGCGAGCCCATAGCCCTTGTGAAGCACGACCTGCCCGCTCTTTGCGACAAGCACCGAGGCGCCCACCACCCGCTGTTGGGCGACCGCCCGCCTGGCTACTTCATCGAGGTTCTGAGCGAACGCGGCCCCGCACAGAAGTGCAACCAAAGCGATGGATTTCCACATCAGGGCGGAGTATAGCAAACCTCATCAGCCGGCTACGCCCATGGCGCGCCGTAATCTGCCCCGCCGGGCCAGGTCCATTGCGATGCTGCCGGCGCGATCCGAATCGTGGCGTACCTTGGCGCCCTCGGCAAGCAGCCAGGCCTCCACCACCTCGATTCCCATGGCCTCCAACTTCGCAACGTCGTTAATCACAGGTTGGGCTTCCTGGGCGGCGTATTTCCGCCTCTGTGCCTGACGTATCGGGGCCGTGTTGAGCACCACCACATCGAGCAGTTTCCCGCCCGCGTGCTCGTGAATCGCTTTCACATGGTCCGAAGCCGCGAATCCAATCGTCTCGCCCGGCTGCCCCATGAGATTCATGAAGCCGGCCTTGATTGCCCGCGACCGCCGGATGGCACGCGGTATTCCTCGTACCAGCACATTGGGGATCACGCTGGTGAAGAGCGACCCGGGGCCGAAAGTGATCAGGTCCGCCCGCTCAATCGCGTCCAGCGTGTCAGCCAAAGGCTTACACGCCGACGGTACTAGACGTACGCGGCGAATCGGAGATCGGCTCTTGCTGACTCGAGTCTCGCCGGTCACGACTTCGCCATTTTCGAGTTCCGCTTCCAACCCAACGTCTTCTACTGTGGAGGGAAAAATCCGGCCGCGAATTGCCAGAACCTCCGATGACAAGCGCACCGCACCCGCGAAATCTCCCGTCAAATTCGTCAGGGCTGTGAGAAATAAATTGCCGAAGCTGTGGCCTTTCAGACCGCGGCCTTCTTCGAAGCGATACTGAAAGAGCTTCGAGAGCAGCGCCTCGTCCTCTGAGAGGGCCACCATGCAGTTGCGAATGTCGCCCGGAGGTAAGACGTCGAATTCCCGCCGCAGCCGGCCCGAGCTTCCGCCGTCGTCTGTAACGGTAACAATCGCCGTGATCTCTGCTTCGCGGGGCGCATACGCCTTCAGACCGTGGAGGATTGTGGACAGTCCTGTCCCTCCGCCGATTGCGACAATCCGCAGCGCATCGATTCCCAAGTGATTAGGTTAACTCAAGGCCCTAAATGTGTCAGATTTTTTTCACTGGATCGGCGCAAAAGACACGAACCGTACCGTGCCCGCAATGCGCGCCGGTTTTGGGGAATTGGGAAGAGCTCAGGCGGTTAGTTCGTCGTCCTCAAACGCTGGAACAGGTTCCAGGTCCTCGGACTCGAACACCTGATCGCAATCCAGGCAACGCACGTAATCCACCCCGTCACGCCTTGCCAGGATCTCGGTGTGGGAATGCATACAGATCTGCATAAAACAGAAAGAATATCCCTATTCTAAGCATGCGGAGTACGGTGTCAAGCCCCCTGAGTTCAAAAATTGCTTCTGTCCGGCCGGAACAGGTGATTTAATCCCGTAAAGCCCGTACCGGATCGATCCCTGCGGCGCGGAGGGCGGGGAGCAAACAGGCCGCTACCGAGACCACCGCCATGACCCCGAATGCCGAGCCGAAGGCGACGGGATCGTGCGGGCTCACCTTGTTTAGCAGGTCTCCCATCAGGCGCATCAGCCCAAGCGCCAGGGCCGCGCCCAATACGACGCCTCCTGCCGTCAGCCCGAGTCCGTACGACATTACCAGGCGCACCAGGTCGGGTGCCGCCGCGCCTAGCGCCATCCGCAGGCCCAACTCCCGGGTGCTCTGCGAGACTGTGTAGGCCATAACTCCGTATAGCCCGATCGCGGCGAGAACGAGAGCCATACCGCCAAAGATGCCGAGCAGTTTCACAGCCGCCCGCTGCGTCCACGTCGAACGCTCGACTTGAGATTCCATCGTCAGGACTTCCATGGGCGCGAGATTGTTATCCAACGCGTGCACCTGGGTCACAAATGCGTTTGCGAGTGTCTCCGGGCTGAGCTGGGTTCGGATGAAGAAGTTCGATCCGGGAGCGCTCTGCAGCGCGGGAACGTAAAAGAACGGCTTTGGCGTTTCAATCAGGCTGCGATACTTCGATGAGCGGGCCACACCGACGACTTGCAACCACCGATCCTTGAGTTTGAGGCGTTTTCCAACGGGATCCTGGCCGCGCCAGTATTGCTCCACCATGACGTCGGTTACGACGGCAACCGGCAGGGACGTTTCATTGTCCGCGCGAGTGAATTCGCGGCCCGAGAGAAGAGGAATGCCCACCGTCGTGAAATACCCCGGGCCAACCTCGTTGTATTCGATCGGCTGCCGCTCGTCGGGCGGCGCCTCGTATCCGTCGACATCGACCGGCGCCGACGAGTAACTGGTAAAGCTGAACGGCAAGACTCGCGCATAGCTAACCGACGTCACGCCGGGCAGCGCTTGTACGCGTTCCGCCAGGCGGTCCTCGAAGCTCCGGATGCGCGTGCGGTCGTATCCGGCGGCGGTGAAATCGATGGAAGTCGTCAGCACGCCGCGCGTCGCGAAGCCAGGATTGATGTCCTGGATTCCACGCAGGCTCTTCAGCAGGAGCCCCGTTCCAACCAGCAGGACAAAACTAAGCGCCACCTGCACCAGCACGAGGCCGGACCGCACGAACGATCGTCCACGGCCTCCGACGACGCTCGACGATTCCGATTTCATGGCGACGGCGATGTCGATCTTGCCCGCCTGCAGTGCCGGCATCAAGCCGATGAGCAAAGTGGAGAGCATGCAGATACCGGCGCTGATCGCGAGGACGCGCCAGTCGATTTCGGCCGGCAGATTAATCGTTATGCCGCGCGAACGCACCGGAAAGGCCAGGACGATCAGGTTGCGGCACCAGTAAGACAGAAGAAATCCGCAGCCCGCTGCGATAATCGTCAGAATGAATCCTTCTGTGAGAAGCTGTTTCAGCAGCCGCGCCCGGCCCGCGCCCATAGCAAGACGCACGGTCATTTCGTGACGTCGCGTGACAGACCTGGCGAGTAGGAGATTTCCTACGTTCGCGCAGGCGATCAGGAGCACAAAACAGACCACGACGAGGGCGATTCTGAGCGTCGGGAACAGCGTGCCCGCGTTGTTGAAGGGCGTTTCCCAAAGCGGGTACAGTCTGATGCCGCGGCCGCGATTCGTCGCGGGGTAGGCGTTTTCCAACCGCTTCGCGATGGCGGAGACCTCCGCTTGCGCCTGCGCCAGCGATACCCCGGGCTTCAATCGAGCATAGCCTTCGATCCATTCCGCCCCGCGATCCTCAAGCTTGTATCCGCCGCGATCGAAGGTCTCCTGCATCGAGACCGGGACCCAGAAATTAAACGAATAGCCGACGAAGGTTCCGTGGAATCCTTCCGGCATCACTCCGATGATGGTGTTCTGGACGCCGTTCATCATCTGCGTCTTGCCGATGATGGCCGGATCGCTTCCGTAGCGCTCCTTCCAGGTCAGATAGCTGATGACGGTCACGGGATGGGCATTGCGCCCGACGTCTTCGGCAGGTTCGAAGGTGCGTCCCATCATCGGCTGAACGCCGATACTTCGGAAATAGTTCGAAGTCACGATAGCGCCGACCGCGCGGTCGGCGCGGTCTCCGATTGCCAGCGTAGTGCCAAAAATGCGGTCGACGATGAAGCTGTCGAGGAGGGTCGAGTTCTTTTCCAGATCCTTGAAATCGGGCCACGATACGTCGTTCCTGGTGGTGCGGAACGTACCCGTCAACGCAACCATCCGTTCCTGACCTTTCACCAGCGGAAACGGGCGCAGCAGGATTCCTTCGATCCAACTGAACACCGACGTGGTAGCGCCGATGCCGAGCGTGAGGCACAGAATGGCCAAAAGAGAGAAGCCCAGGCTGCGCCGGAGCATGCGGAAACCGAAGCGAAGATCTTGAAGATTCATATCAATCGACCAAACCGGCGATCGCGCACACGCCAGTCAGGATTGTACGAACACCCCCGAGCAGTTCACGGTCGCTTTCGACGGCTATACCTTGTGTTGCAAGGTATCATGGCATCTGGCCGATGTCAAGGAGGATGTGTTTGATTCGCGGTGGCGCAGGCGGTTTCGCCTGCGCATCCTTCCACAATGTCAGGCGCTGAGTCCAACATCCTCCAAATCGCCGCTCGACTCGAAGAATCAGAGGCTGTGTAATACCTAATCCTGCCGCAATGCCCGAGTGGGATCGATCCGGCTGGCGCGAAGTGCCGGCACAAAACTCGCAAGAAGCGCCGCCGCGATCAAAACGGGCAACGTAATTGCCAACGACGAGAGCTCATTCGGCTGCATGCCTTCGACAACACGCACCAGGACACGGCCCGTCGCCGCGGCAGCTAACGCGCCCACCGCAACCCCCGCGAAGATCATTCCCAGGCTCTGCCGCAGCACCAGCCCGAGTACATCGTGAGACGTCGCGCCGAGGGCCATCCGCACCCCGATCTCCGGCACGCGTTGCCCGGTCAAATACGCCAGCACCCCGTAAATGCCGATACACGCCAGCAGCAGCGCCAAACCCGCGAACACGCCGAACAGCAGCATGAGGAAACGCTGCCGCGCAAGAGAAGCTTTGGCGTAGAGCTCCAATGTGAAAACCTGGTGCAGCACCTGGTCGTTCGTGGCGCCGGCCACCGCATGTTGCAGCGGCGCGACTACACTCAATGGATCAATGCTGGTCTTGACCGCGAGCGACATCAACTCCGACCAGCGGCGAACCCATGTGTCCGGAATCTGGGCGAACGAATAGTACATCTCGGCGCGGACGCGCGCCCCGTCGTCACCCGCAAGCCCCCACTGCCGCACGTGTCCCACGACACCTACCACGCGGTATTGCACCGGTTCCGCGGCCATCCCGACCCAAAGATATTTGCCAACCGGATCCTGCCCATGGAACGCCTGCTGCGCTAAAACCTCGTCGATGACGGCAACCCTCTCGCTCCCGGGGCCATCCCGATCCTCGATGAACCGGCCGCTGCGAAGCGGAATGTGCGTGACCTTCAGGTAGTCGGGCGTGACGCTATTAGCCAACATCAAAGGGCGCTGATCGGACGGCGCAAGATGCGGAGTCGTCCCATAACCCACCGTATTGCTTCCCAGCCGCATCGGCACCGTGTCGACCATCGCAATTCCCTGCACGCCCGGCACCTGGCGCGCGCGGTCCAGGATGTCCTGCCATGCCGCACGCGCTCGCGGAGGGTTCGACAAAGTCGCCGGTGGAAGGGCCATCCGCGCAACCAAAACGTTGTGAATGTCCAACCCGGGATTTAGCGAGGAAAGACGCAACAGCGTGCGCCCGAGCATGCCGGCGGCTACGAGCAACACCACCGCAAGCGCAATCTCGGCCATGACGAAACCGCTATGCAGGCGGCGCGCCCCGCCAGTCACGGCGCGTGCACCCGCGCGCAGGGTTCTGTCCAACTCACGTGCTGGAGCGCGCAGGGCCGGCGCAAGTCCGAACATAAAGCTGCTTGCCAGCGAGATAAGGAGCGCAAATAACAGTACGCGCCAATCGATGCGCACGTCCTGAGAGAGCGGCAGCCCCCCGGGCCAGAAAGCGGTCAATGGACGCACTCCCAGAGCGGCCAACACGATGCCCAGTCCTCCACCTGCCAGCCCAAGAACGGCGCTCTCCGTCAGACATTGGCGAATTAACCGTCCGCGGCCGGCGCCGAGAGCCACGCGCATAGCCAACTCGCGCTCACGCGACACCGCGCGCGCCAATAACAGGCTGCCGACGTTGGCGCACGCGATCAAAAGCACCAGACTTACAGCCGCCAACAGCATCCAGAGAGTTGATCGTATATCTCCAGCGACGTCTGCGCGCAACGGATCGGCTATGAAGGTGCGACCTCTATTCGTCGCGGGATATTGAGCCCTCAGTTGGCTCCCCATCACCTGCAGTTCCGCGCGTGCGCTCTCCAGCTTCGCGCCGGGCTTCAAACGCGCCACCACACTGAAGCCGAAGTGAGCATCGCGTTGGCTCAGAAACTGTCCTGAGTCCTGGCCGATGGGAACAAACAGGTCAACATCGTCCGTCATGAGCCGAAAGTCCGGCGGCATGACTCCGACAATTGTGTAGCTGGCGCCGTCGAAAACGACAGGCGTGCCAATCGCCGACTGGCTCCCGCCGAAACGGCGCTGCCACAGGCCATAGCCGATGATTGCGACCGGCGTTGCCCCCTGGCGGTCTTCTTCCGCCAGAAAGTTGCGCCCCCGAAATGGCGCGACACCGATCAGGGGAAAAAGGCCGGCTGAAATCTCGCGAGCTTCCACGTATTCGGGTTCGCCGGGCTTACTGACGGTGCCGCTATTATCGCGCCAAATCGCCATGTCGACGGAGCGGCTCCCGCGCTTGCAGTCCAGGTAGTTGGGATAAGAGAACGCCCAGAGATTGCCGAATTGGGTGCTCCAGTCGGTCTGTTCGCGCAGTTGGACCAATCGCTCGGGTTGCGCGTAGGGAAGCGGTTTCAGCAGCACGCTGTTAATCACCGTGAACATGACGGTGGTCGCCCCGGCGCCGAGCGCGAGCGTCAGCAGCGAGACCGCGGCGAATCCCGGTTTCTGCCGTAGCGTGCGCAGGGCGTAGCGAAAGTCCTGCCAGAGGTCTTCCAACCAGCGAGTGCCCCGCGCGTCGCGGCACTCCTCCTTCACTTGCTCGGGACCGCCGAGCGACAGCCGGGCCAGGCGCCGGGCTTCGCCAGGTTCGTGGCCGCGTTTAATCAAGTCCTTGGTGCACTGGTCCAGATAAAACGCGAGTTCTTTGCTGAGCTGTTGCTCCATTCGTCCGCGATGCAGTAATCGACCGAGCCAGCTCATTTGACACCTTGATTCGACAAACTCAGAATGAGGCCGACCGCCTCGGTGAGCCTCTGCCAGCTTGCCGCTTCAGCCTCCAGTTGGGCTTTTCCTTTTGTCGTCAGGCTATAGTACTTAGCCTCGCGGCCCGTCTCGGTCTCCTTCCAGTCGGCCGCAAGAAATCCGCGATTCTCGAGGCGATGCAGCGCCGGGTACAACGAGCCTTGCGGAACCTGCACGACGTCGTTTGACACCTGCTGCAGGCGCTGCGCGATAGCATAGCCGTGGTGCGGACCTAACGCCACAACTTTGAGGATCAGCAGATCCAAAGTGCCTTGCGGCAAGTCTGATTTGGTTCCCATGTTTCTACTCCATTCTCAATGTGATTGCGGGATCGACGCGCGCTGCGCGCCATGCCGGCAACCAGCAGGCCGCCGCGGACACAGCCATCAGCAGCGCAACAACTCCCAAATACGTCAACGGGTCGAGCCGCGATACCCCAAACAGCAATGTCATGAGAGCCCGCGTCGCTACCACCGCGCCGCCAAGGCCGATGAGAACGCCAAGAACGGTGAGCTTCATGGCCTGGCGAATCACGAGGCCGAGTATTTCGCCGCGCGAGGCGCCGAGCGCGGACCGTACTCCGATCTCTCGCGTACGCTCCGCGACATTTCCCGAGAGAACGCCATAAATTCCGGCCGCGGCCAATACCAGCGCCACAAGCCCGAACGCCTCAAACAGAGTCAGAGCGAAGCGTCGTTGCGCGGCCGACTTCGCCACCAGGTCGTCCATGGTTGCGGCTTCGGTTACCACCTGGTCCTTTTCCACCGACCAAACAGCGTGTCTAACCGCATCAACCATCGCGGACGCGTCGCCTTGCGTCCGAACCACGAATGTCATGACGTCGTCCGCAAACCAGCCTTGGAGAAACGACATGTAGAACGCGTCCTCCACCGCAACGGTGAGCGACGTCTGCTTCACATCGGCCACCACGCCGGCAACCGTCGCCCAAACGTCGCCAACACGAATGCGCTTTCCAATCGCATCACCGCCCTGGAACTTCCGCTTGGCGAAGGATTCGTTAATGAGCACCACCGCGGGCGAACCTGGCCGGTCATGATCGTCGAGCAAGCGCCCGGCCCGCAGTGGAATCCCCATGCACTCGATGTATCCAGGGCTGACCGCATACCGGAAGGCGGGCTCCTTATCGTTGACGCCGCCGATTGCGTCCGGCCCGAAGCTTACGCCGTAGATACCGAGGGTTTCGCCACTCAGCGGCAGCTGGCTTGTGAACGCCGCGGCCGTAACTCCGGGTATGCGTCGCACGGCATCCAGGGAATCCGAATAGAACCGGTACTTCGCGGCATCGGTCCGCAATCTTCGGCCGGTAGTCTGCACCTGCATCGTGAGCAGGTGGGACGCATTGAAACCGGGAGCGACGGCGAAGATCCGAGCCAAACTGCGGAGCAGCAGGCCCGAGCTGACGAGCAGAACCAGGGCCACCGCAACTTCAGCCACAACCAGCGCGCTACGCGTCTTGCGCCGGCCGCCTGTGGAACGGCGGGAGTTCTGTTGTAGAGATGTCTGCAGATCGTTACGCGAAGCCTGCAGCGCCGGGACCAGTCCGACCGCAAGCCCTGCCAAAGTTGTCACGCCAAGCGCGAAGAGAAATACAGCGCTGCTGATCTCAATCGCGCCAATGCGGGGCAGTTCGGGGGGACTCAGTGCGACCACGGCCCGTACACCGAAGCCTGCAAGGAGCAATCCCAGGCTGCCTCCGAACACCGCAAGCAGGATCGTCTCGGTCAACATTTGCCGCGTCATCCGCGGACGGCTGGCGCCCAGGGCGGCCCGCATCGCGAATTCTCCCGTGCGCTGGGCTCCGCGAGCCAGCAGCAGGTTCATGACGTTCACACAGGCAATCAACAAAACCAGTAACACCGCCCCGATAATGGCCAAAAGCGCCGGCCGTACGCGGCTGGTGAGTTCATCGCGCAAAGAGCTCACCAGCAGCCCGGCCCGCAGAGAATTCCACGGCGCCCGCGGGTACTCGTTCAACCTCGTGTTTGCGATCGCCGTGAGTTCCCGCTGCGCCTCGCCGACTCCGATGCCGGCCCGCAGGCGGGCGATCATGCGCAGGTGGTTGCCCCACTCACGCGTATCGAAATTCGAGAAATGCAGTGCATCGTACTGTAAGGCGGTCCAGATCTCCGCCTTCGGAGCCAGGACGTTTTCAAAAGTTCGCGGCATCACGGCCACGACGGTGTACAGCACATCATCCAGATTGATCTGCCGGCCAAGAATGGCAGGGTCGGCCTGGAAGCGTCGTCGCCAGAGGCCGTCGCTGAGAATAACCACTGGAGGACCATGTGGGCGGTCGTCGGACGGATCGAGATTACGTCCGAGAGCAGGCGCAACGCCCAGAACCCGGAAATATCCTGCGCTGACGCGTTGTCCCTCCAGCCGTTCGGGACTGGCGGGAACGGTTGTCGTCGGCTGCCACGTTTTGAAAGCTGCAGCCGAATCGAACGAGCGGCTCCGATCTGCGATTTCGTGAAACGTGCCGAATGCTACGTGGAAGTTGGCGTCAACCGCGCCGCCATTGCGGACCGTGGCGATTCGTCGGGACTGCGGGTACGGCAGCGGTTCAAACAGAATCGGGTTCACCGCGCTGAAGATCGCCGTCGTCGCGCCGATTCCAATCGCCAGTACGAGGATTGCAACCACCGCGAAACCGCGCTCGCGGATGAGCGAGCGTACCGCGTAACGGAGATCCTGCCAGAGATCCTCCAACCAGCGAGTACCTCGCGCGTCGCGGCAATCTTCTTTGACCTGTTCGGGTCCGCCAAGCGCAATCCGCGCCTGGCGGCACGCTTCACCGGGTTCGACGCCGCGGCTGATCAGGTCGTTCGTGAACAGATCGAGATGGAAGCGTAGTTCTTTGTCGAGTTGGGATTCCAGCCGCCTGCGGCGCAAGAGGCGATGCCACCATGTCATCGGATACCTCGCACTTCTGCATATTAAAACAGAACGTGTAGAAGGTCAAGGTGTATCTTCCCCGCGGGCTCGCCTGTCGTCTGGACCGCCCCGTGAACCTGTGATGCAGGCTGTTAGCCGGCGGCGGGTTGTTAACCCGCCTGTGGCAACCGGCGGCAGCATGGCATCCGTTTAGAAACTAAGTGGCATTGAGCCTTCAGGCTGCCCATGTGCCGGCTGAAGCCGGCTCGCTTGTGTTACACAGTGAAAGCAAGAGGAGCGCCGCGACCTCCTAACCCGTCCCATGAAGGGGCTCGTGAAATTTGAAATCGTCCTCGCAACGATTTCTTTTGTGTCGATTTTTCTAGCCGGAGTAGCCGGACACCTCGTTGTCCTGGCCGGCGGCGATCCAAAAACCGTAGACGTGATCGTGAAGGCCGCAATATTGGCCTTATTCTGTTTCTTTGGATTCTCCTGCATTGGCCTGATGCTGCACGTCTTTACCGTCCTCCAAACCGGCATCGGCAACGCAAACGCACCCCTGATCCGATTTCTGACACAGCACGAAACGGGCGTGACCTTCGCCGTTTGGGGCTTTCTCGGACTTGGGGCCTTGGTCGCTATGCCCTTCGCGCTGCAAGAGGCGGGATTTCACTTGCCGTTGCGGTCACAAGGGATTCTGGTGGCGGACATCGGTATGACCATCGACGATGTCAAAGCGCGCTCAACAATCAAAATGCCTGACCCGCGGCACATGGCGGACGGATCGCGTCTGGGTGTGCAGGATATGGTCTTTGAATTCCGCATCGGCGATTCCTCGGTCCGGTTTCCGCTCTCACGCTACTACTGGATCGAAGCCCCCAAGGAAGATTCGCGCGTTTCGATGCTGAACATCGGCATCACGCCGCGAAAAATGCCGAAACCCGATCTCGACGCCTTTCAGCACGCGGCACAGGCGCAACTCTTCGCCAACGGCTGGATGCCCGGACACTATGTAGCGGATTCTGAGGAGACCGTCCGCCTGTGGGGAGGAAAGCGCACCACCCAGGACGGTCGCTATTGGTTACGAGGCAATACCGTACTCAGTTTCGAGCGCAAGCGTATGGATGATGAAAAACCGGACGAGCCGCCCGATTCCGGCGAATTCATTGTGGATATCCACCTGGAACCCAAAGGCCGCAACCGGGACCTCGTCTTCGAACCCTCCGCGTGGACTCCCCGGCAGCAATGAAAACCGCGGTAGGGCTGTTGCGTTCACACCACCGCAAAAATCCACAAACCACTGAATCCGTAGCCACAAATCCAACGTCTCCAACAAAGCCCATTCCCGCGCACGTTACGATAATCACGTCCGCAGGCCGTAATCCTGCCTGCCAATCGCCAGTCGGCGCCCGCGACGCAAACGCGAAAACTTGCGCAACAATATACTTGACAAAATGGAGTATGCCTGCATACCCTGGACGCATGACAAAGAGGGAAGCCACCAAGCAACACTATTCACGCCACCAACTGAAGGTTCTCTCTATCGTCTACCTTCAGTGGTGCGCTGTCGAGGGTAAGGAATCCGAGATTCCAAGAAAAGAATGTATCAGGGTATTGGGAGCGCATCTCGGAATGACTTCGTGCCCTGACTATCTGAACAAGAACAGTTACAATCAGACCTTAAGGCGAGGGTTCTACCGGTTACCCATCAGGCAAATCGGCGAATACCTCCTACGCGTCAACAGCACGAATCTAGCTTGAAGGACGATTACTGGAAGTTTTCTTCTTGCCGTGCTCCCGCTTCCACTTCGCTTCGCGTTTAGCCAGCTCGTCTTTTGAGACGCTGAACATCTGCCGGACGGCATTATCCATACGTTCGGCTTCTGTGTTGCCGGGTACTTGTGGGGCTGGTTCAGGTTTCATTTCTATCTGCCTTTTTTAGCGGATACCCTGAGAGCTAAGCCAATTCCGAAACGATCCGAGGAAGTTAGCGACGGAATCAAAGCACTCGTGATTGAGTGGGATGATTCCCTTATCAGGCTTGAGCGCGTACCCAAGACTTATATTGGGATCATCTTTCCAAAAGCCCGCCACGATGCAACGTAGCTTCATTTTGTCGATTTTTGTGACGCTCCACCCGGCTGTGTTCAGGCACTGCAGATAAGCTTCCGCACAGGTGTGCACATTAGGCAAATGGTGGGTCACTGCTCTCAACAGGAGCGTTTCCAAACAACCCTTGGAGGAGAACCCTGTCTCGTTAATGGGTATCATCATGACCACCAGCACCATACCCGCTGATTGTCGCTTTACCTCCAACGGATTGTCGGGCGGAGCAAATCCTGCCTTCTTTATTTGCTTCTTTATCTCCTCGAAGTTCTTGTCAGGCTCATCATCACTGTCTGCTACGATCAACACTGCCTGCGGACTCCCCTTTCTGCTCTCGATCCCAGAGAGATAGCGCCTGAATCCTCCGTTACCACTCGGTTGCCCCTTCTCGTAGTTGGTTAAGTGCTCTATTTGAAATCCGCTTATGCCACGAACGTCACAGAGATGCCGAAAGAACTCTGCATCACCGAATCCCTCGCATACTAGGAGCCAAGGGTGCGTAATATCGGGAAGTGGTTTTGGATTAAGCAATGCTATGTGATCTAGTCTATCCTCTTACTTCGAAGTGTTCTTCTATAGCAGCACGGTACGAAGAACCACGGATCAACTTGATGTGTGAGTCGCGCCTTTCGCGTTCGGCTCTGAGTAACGTGAATCGTTCTTCCCGCGATTCATCTTCATCGAAGAGCGGAATGATTGATTGTAGAAGCTCGTAACTGTGCGTCGAAGCGATCAGTTGAACATTCTGTTCTTCGCAGAACGAGTAGATGCTGCGCATGAACGGGGTCAGGCTCTTATAATAGAACCCGTTTTCTATCTCGTCTATCAATACTACTCCGCCTGGACTAGACGCGATCGCAATGAGAATCCATAGGTATTTGTTCATACCGGCCGAGAGCAGCCCAATGGGAATCTTTTCGTCAAGCTGCTCTACCGAGACATAAAGCATCAATTCCCCGACTAGGCTTTCCAGCGTTACGTCCTTGATGTATGGAAACTGCAACTTAAGGGCATCGATGAGTGGCCGAGCTTTACCTTTCTTGCTCAAGTCCGAGAAGTGCTGCGCATAATTCTCCCCTCCGATAGCTGGAGATATTAGCCAAGCCGGATAAACGTCTCCGAACCCTGCTATATTAATCCCACCGTCTTTAATCTGAACTTTTGATTCAAAGCTCTTCTTGCCGGCGGTCCAGTGAAAGCGAATGGGGTCAACCAAGAAGACATTATCAATGGTCCGCCTCAACGGCACGTTGTACTGCTCTTGCCCACTGTACGAGATAACCAATGAGCGCGTGCCACTCACAGAATCCTGAATTTTCAAGCGTGCTTCAGCACTCTGATTCAAACTGTAAAAGAGATCACGGAATATGGACTCATAAGATCCGCGCGTCCCCGTAAGCCGTATCGTGTCCCCATAACCGCGCCATTTTCTAAGCCTGAGATAAACTTCAGGGCTTCCTCCCCCGACCAGGAAAAGAGCTTCTAATAAAGCGGTCTTGCCACTACCGCTCTCGCCAACGATGATGTTGAAGCGCCTTAGCCCGCCAAGCTTCAGTTCCTTGAAGCATCTGAAATTGCTGATCTCGCAAGAATTTATCATGAGGTAACCAGTACGCTCAAGTTGCGTGGACTTAATGTTATCAAGAGAGCTATGTATCGCGTGCATCGGTCCCTTCCTGTTGCGTGTTCTGATACACCACAAGCAGTGGAAGGGCAAGGCACTTTAGACTCGGCCAGAGTTGATGTGCGTTCCCTTAACTTACAACCATTCCGTTTTTGGAAAGGTCCCCTAATAATCAAACAGCCTTTTCCTTCGGTCCACGCTGAATTCCTTAGAACGCAGTTTCTCCCTCCTTCCCCGTGAGTTTATCCCAAGTAAGACGCCTTCCAACAATGCGCTCTACGGCCACGCTGAAGCGTTCCCCGTAGGTAATCTTTCGATTGTTGTAGCGATAGGTCTGTTCGCCCAGGTAGCGAAACAAGTGGTGAGGTTCAACGCTGACGTACGTGTCGATGATGCCGCGCTTCAGCAGGCTCCAGAAGTGTTCCAGCCCGTTGGTGTGGATCTTGCCATCGACGTACTGAACGGCGTGATCGAGAACCTGATGCTGAAACACATCCAGACCTTCGTATGATTTCAAAGCGTCCGTGTACAGCGCCGCGCCAGCTTCGACATGCGTGCTAACTTCAGTCTGGAGTGAGCGCTTCTTGGTGTTTGAAACGACCATGGTTCGAACCTCTCCGCCGCGCTCCAGCATTCCCAGGACGGCGGTCTTATCTTTTGGGCCGGAACCGGTGATCTTCCGACGGCGCTTCGACTCGTGCATGTTGCGCGCTTTACCGCCGACGATAGTCTCGTCCGCTTCGACTTCGCCGGTCAATTTCCGTTCCTCGGCGGACATGCCGAGTGCGAGGCGAATTCTGTGATCCATGAACCAAGCGGTTTTCTGAGTGACGCCGATGGCCCGGTGAATCTCGTAGCTGCTCACTCCGTTTTTACAATTCACGACTTGCCACATCGCAAGCATCCACTTGTCGAGACCGATAGGGGAATCTTCCATGATCGTTCCGGTCTTCAAAGTGAACTGCGGAGCCGGATGCCCTTCGCGGCAGTGCCAACGGTTGTACTTCTCCAGAAAGAGGACATCCTGCGATCCGCAGCGTGGGCAGGTGACACCATTCGGCCAACGACGAGCGACTAGATACTCTCGGCAGTTCGCCGGATCTTTGAAGTAGAGGATTGCTTTTTGTAAGGTCTTCGGCTCGTTGGCTTCCATTCTTCAAGTGTGCCGGAGGCCATTTATTTTGTCAAGTATATTATTACAAAAACTTGGCGTCGCGCCAGCCCGATTACAGCGTCGTATTTCGACCATTTCTCCCGAAAATCAATAACATCGACCGTGTGTGCAACACCACCCCACGTGTTCGCGCCGCACACCCGATAATGAATAGGAAGCCAGCTATGCCAACGGGACTCCGCCGCAAAACCGCCGACGAACTCCTCCTTGAAGTCCAGGCCGAAGAGGCCGCCGAAACCTGTGGCCGCCTCAAAATCTTCCTCGGCTATGCCTCCGGTGTCGGCAAATCCTTCCGCATGCTCGACGAGGCCCGGCGCCGCAGAGAGCGAGGACAGGACGTCGTGGTCGGCGCTATTCAGCCCGAAGTCCCCCACGACGTCGAGGCCACTCTGGACAAGCTCGAAGTTATCCCGCTACAAACGCTCGACGGGGGCTCCGTCATGGACACCGGAGCAATTCTGCGCCGTCATCCCGGCATCTGCATCATCGACGGCCTGGCGTACAACAATCCGCCTGGTTCGCGAAATCCCACTCGCTGGCAGGACGTCCGCGAACTGCTCGACGCGGGCATCTCGGTAATCGCTTCCATCAACATCCAATACGTCGAAGAACTCAGCGAACGCGTGGAGGCCATCTCCGGGAAGCATGTCACGCAAACCGTTCCCGTCAAATTCATCCAGTCCGCCGACGAAATCGTACTCGTCGACGCGCCCGCCGAAGAGCCCGTCGACGACTCGCGCGAAGCTGAAGCCGGCGCCACCACGCGATCCCAAAAGCTTTCCCGCCTCCGCGAGCTCGCGCTCGTCCTCGCCGCCGATGTCGTCGACCACCAGCTCATGGATTACCTGCGCCGCCACGGTATCCAACAGCAATTCGGCGCCAACGAGCGTGTCCTGGTCTGCATCACGCCGCGCACCAACATCGCCGAAATGCTCGAGACGGCCAGGGCCATCGCCGACCGCTTCCATGGCGAGTTGATCGTGGCCTATGTCAATCAGCCGGAGATCTCGCCGCAGGACCGCGCCGCCCTCGACGAGCGCCTCGCTTTGGCCCGCGCGGCCAATGCTAGGATCGAAATTCTCGACGGCGAAGACATCGTGACCACCATCCTCGATTTCGCAAAATCGCGCGGCGTCACACAGCTCTTCATCGGGCACACCCAACGCTCCAGTTTCTGGTCGCGCGTCGTTGGCAGCCCCGTCGACCGCCTCATCCGGCTCTCCGAAAGTATGGACGTCCGCGTCTTTCCGCAATGACCAGCCCCGATCGACAGCGCGGAAAGCTTAAGATCTTCCTGGGCTATGCCGCCGGCGTCGGCAAAACTTTCCAGATGCTCGACGAAGGCCAGGAGCTCAGAGCCCGTGGCATAGACGTCATCGTCGGTTACTTCGAGCCGCACGGCCGCAAAGACACGATTGCGAAGATTGAAGGCCTGGAAATGATCCCCCGCAAGCAGCTCGAATATCGCGGCTCACTCTTCGAAGAGATGGACACCGATGCCATTCTAAAGCGCCACCCCCAGGTTGCCCTCGTCGATGAATACCCGCACACGAACATTCCCGGGTCGACCCGTTTGAAACGCTGGGAAGACGTCGAGGATCTACTCGAAGCCGGCATCGACGTCTACACCACCATGAACATCCAGCACCTGGAAAGTCTCAACGACCAGGTCTGGCAGATTACAGGAATCCGTGTTCGCGAAACGATCCCGGATTGGGTCGTCCAGCGCGCCGACGAAGTAGTCATGGTCGACGTGACGCCGCGCGCTCTACTGAACCGCCTGGAGCGGGGAGTCGTGTACGGCCGTGAGAAAGCCCAGCGCGCGCTCGAAAATTTCTTCCGCGAATCCACGTTGGTTGGTCTCCGCGAACTGGCCCTCCGCCAGACCGCGCACGAAGTCGAACAGCGCCAACCCGCGCTCTCCGCACCCCACAGGCACCATCGCATCCTCATCCACCTGACGGCTGAGCCCGCGACAGCCATGTTGATCCGCCGCGCCAAACGCGTCGCCGACTTTCTCGATGCCGACTGTTTCGCGGTCGCCGTGGAAAAGCACCGCGGCCAGGCGCAACCCGACGCCATCGAGCGCCATCTCAACTTCGCTCGCAACATGCACATCGAAACCCGCGTCCTCGATAGCGACGACCCGGCCGCCGCCCTCGTCGAATTTGCGAGGCTCAATCAAGTGACTCAGATCTTCCTCCTGCGCCCCAAAGAACGGCCCGTCCTGTCATTCCTGAACCGCGACGTGGTCCAGAACGTCGTCCGCCTCGCCAACGAAATGCAGGTTGTCATCGTCGCCGAACGCAAACTCGTGGAGCAACTGTGATGGGGTGTGAAGGGCCATCGGTTTCGCCTGCCTTTGGAAAACAGACCAGAACTCCACGCTTCGCTCGCTTCAGCCTGCCTTGGAGGAGACATCATGTAATGCAGGCTGTCAGACTGCGCGCCGATCGCCAATCGTCGCCAAATAAACAATATCCATGTCCACCAACCGACTAGAAGAACTCCGCCGCCGACACGCTGCCGCCGAAGCCGGTGGCGGCCCCGAACGCCGCGAGCGTCAGCATCGCGACGGCAAACTCGCCGCCCGCGAAAGAATCGACCTGCTCCTCGATGAAGGCACCTTCGACGAAATGGACAAACTCGTCCGCCACCGCTGCCGCGACTTCGGCATGGACGAGCAGGTCATCGACGGCGACGGCTTCGTAACCGGACACGGCCGCATCCACGGCCGCCCCGTCTTCGTCTTTGCCCAGGATTTCACGGTCTTCGGAGGCTCCCTTTCCGAAACCAACGCCCAGAAAATCTGCAAGATCATGGACCTTGCCCTGAAAATCGGAGCACCCGTCATCGGCCTCAACGATTCCGGAGGCGCCCGCATTCAGGAAGGCGTGCTTTCCCTCGGCGGCTACGCCGATATCTTTCTCCGCAACACGCTGGCCAGCGGTGTGGTCCCGCAAATCTCCGCCATCATGGGGCCCTGCGCTGGAGGCGCTGTCTACTCCCCCGCCCTGACCGACTTCATCTTCATGGTCGACCACACCAGTCACATGTTCATCACGGGGCCCGACGTCATTAGAACGGTGACCCACGAAGAGGTCTCAAAGGAAGAACTCGGAGGAGCCGAAACCCACAACTCCAAAAGCGGAGTCGCGCACTTCATCGCCCCCGACGACCGCGAGTGCCTGCGGATGATCCGCCGGCTCATCACCTACCTGCCTCAGAACAACCGCGAAGATCCGCCTGCGCAGCCAACCACCGATCCGGACGACCGCGCCGACCCCAAGCTCGATTCCATCGTTCCTTCGGAATCCACGATGCCCTACGACATCAAGGACATCATTCACAATGTGGTCGACGACAACGATTTCTTCGAGGTCCACGAGCACTACGCCAAGAACATTGTGGTGGGTTTCGCCCGCCTGGGCGGCCAGAGCGTAGGCATCGTCGCGAACCAACCCGCATTCCTCGCCGGCTGCCTCGACATCAATTCATCCGTGAAAGGCGCCCGCTTTGTCCGCTTTTGCGACGCCTTTAACATCCCGATCATCACCTTCGAAGACGTACCCGGTTTTCTTCCCGGAACCGACCAGGAATTCGGAGGCATCATTCGTCACGGAGCGAAACTGCTCTATGCCTACGCCGAGGCGACCGTCCCAAAAATCACCATCATCACCCGCAAAGCCTACGGCGGCGCATACTGCGTCATGGGCTCCAAGCACCTGCGCACCGACGTGAACTTCGCCTATCCCACAGCCGAAATCGCAGTGATGGGAGCCGAAGGAGCCGTCAAGATCCTCTATCGCCGGTCCACCGACCTGCGCGAGAAAGCCGATGAACTCCGCGACCGTTTCGCCAGCCCCTTTGTGGCCGCCGAGCGAGGCTTCATCGACGATGTCATCGAACCCCACGAAACACGCCCCAAAGTCATCCGGGCCCTGCGCATGCTAGCCAACAAAGTCGACACCAGTCCCCGCAAGAAACACGGGAGCATCCCCCTATGAAACCGGTAGCGCAGCCTTTGGGTTGTATTCTGGTATTCGCCTTTACCTTATCGGCCCAAACCCCGGTCTTCACCTACCGCATCGTCCACACCTATCATCACGACCCCGCCGCCTTCACCCAAGGCCTGGAATATCGCGACGGCTACCTCTACGAAGGCACCGGCCTGGTAGGCAAATCCCAAGTCCGCAAAGTGAAATTGGAAACCGGCCAGGTTCTCGAAAAAATCGACATCCCGTCCAACATGTTTGGAGAAGGCATCACCGTCCTGGGAAACAGAATCCTGGAGCTAACCTGGCAGCATCACATCGGGTTTGTCCGCGACCGTGCGACCTTCCGCGAAGAAAAGCGCTTCAACTACCCTGGCGAAGGCTGGGGCCTCGCGAACGACGGTAAGCGCGTCTTCATGAGCGACGGAAGCGCTCAAATTCGAATCTGGGACCCCGAAACCCTGGCCGAAAAGGAACGCATCACGGTCCGCGACCAAGGCCGCCCCATCGACAATCTCAACGAACTCGAATGGGTTCGTGACGAGCTCTACGCCAACATCTGGCAAACCGATCGAATCGCCCGCATTTCACCCAATGACGGCCGCGTCATCGCCTGGATCGACTGCTCCGGCCTGCTGACCGAAGCCGAGCGTGAAAACACCGACGTCCTGAACGGCATCGCCTACGACGCCGCGCACAACCGCCTGTTCGTGACAGGTAAGCAATGGCCCAAGCTCTTCGAAATCGAGCTCGTTCCCCGCATGAAACTGCGGTAATTGAGGACGTGGAAGGGCAGCCCTGGCTTGGTATACACAGCTTCAGATTTCTTCGCGCTTGGCGGTTTCGCCTGCCCTTTTACGCCGTAATCAACATCTGCGTACACCGAAACAAAGCCAACACGCGCCCGCTCGCCTCGTCCTTGACGACAGCGTCCCAGACCTGAGTTTTCTTGCCCCGATGAAGGCAAGTCGCATCGCATCGAATTGCCCCGTCGGTCACAGTCCCGACAAAATTGCTCTTCAGCTCGATCGTGGTGAAATTCGCAGCCCCCTCGGGCAACGTCGCAATAGTCCCAAACCCGCAAGCCGTATCCGCCAGCGCGACCACGCTTGCCGCATGCAAATACCCGTTCGGAGCAAGCAGTTCCCGCCGGATCGGCAGCCGAGCCTCGGTTCGGCCCGGCTCAATCGTCAGAAATTCGATTCCAATGAGTCCGGGGAGGAAGCCGGCGCCGCGGTTGAGAAAATCCTCCACGAGATTTTTCGGCACGCGGTTAACTGCCCGCCGTGCCAATCACGATAATGGCGATCGGAGTATCGCCCAGCTTGTTCTGCAACACCCAGTCCATCCCGTCCTGGCTGAGACCGGGTTTGCCGTCGTCGGCTTTCCAGAGGCTCATCACCGCCGGATGCGGTGTGCCGGATGCCTTCTTGCTCCACTCCACGAGCGTGTCAAAATTCGGCGCGGCGCTGAGGTCTTTGTCGTTGGCGGCCGGCGTCATCAGCAGGAAATCCCGCTGGGGAGCCGCACCCTGGTGGTCGCCGTTCACGGGCATCAGGCTGTAGCGCAGCGTATAGGTTCCGGGCTTGATGGTCTGGCCGCGCCGGTCCGCGCCGTTGCCATCGAAATGAATCACCCCGACCAGGGCCCCCTGGGGTACGGTCGACAGTGTAACGGAATCTTCGCCGCTCTTCGGTCCCGTCGGTTTATCGGTCCGGAACCAGAGTTCGCAGTACGGCTTGCCCCCGTTGACGATTCGGGTGCCGTCTTTTTGCAGGGCCTGTGCGATGGGTCCGGCCAGGTCAGATGGTGGTGGGCCGGCAGGCTCTGCCTTTTGCGCAAACGCGGCAGCCGAAACCGCCGCGATGAGCGCGGACACTCGCAAGGTATGGAAAGGTCTCATCAACTTTAATGATAATTCGCCAACAGCGGAAGCAGCACCCGATCGAGGTCGGCATCGCTCCACGACGGGATGCGCACGTTCTTGTGCAGCGACCAGCGTTCAATATGTTCCACCATCGCGCCGGGCTTCAGGTCCGTCAGCGCACCCAGAGTTTCCTGCTCCAAAAAGTCGGCGCTGCTGAACGTCTCGTACGAACAGCCGAAATCCGGCTGCTGCGCCGGGTCGGTGGCCTGCGTGCGCTTGATGAAAAGATCGGTCCCCAACAGATACGCCCCGAAGGTGTTCTTGTTAAACGTGCCAGTCTTTTGCGGGCTTGCCGCCTTCGGGTCCTGGCGCAGAATCAGGTACTTCTTCGTGAAGCGCCACCGCGGATCGCTGAAATCCGTGTACGCCCACATCACCAGTGGGTTCGTCGGCTGCAGATCCTTGGGATGCGTTCCACGGGGCGGGAATCCGGTAATCCCGACGCCGCCCTGGGCCATCTGTGTCAGCGCCCACGCCGCCAGCCGACGCGCTGGAGCGTTCTTATTCGTGATCCGGTGCACGACCTCGACGGCCGACCCGGTCGCAGCCAACTTCACGATAATCTGCTTCTGCATCCCGGTCTCTTTCTCGACATTCCCGGTCAGGATCAGCGTCCCGTCCTTCACCTCCGCCTGAATCGCCGAGTTGTCGAGCGCATAGCTACCCACTGGGTCTTCCGGCGCAATCCACAACCGATGGCCCCCGCGCGCCATCCACTGGCTTTCGCCGCTCTTGCCCATCTGCTCGTCGTACTGCTTAAACAGGTTCTGGCCGCCCACAAACCCGTAGCGGATAATCCTCGGACCGACGTCCGTCGTGGCGATCAGTTCCACCTCGCCATTCGTAATGCGATAGCAATGGCTCCAACCGCCATAGGCCGTTTTTTCGATTTTCACGGCCGCGTTGAGCGCCAGCGCGGCGCTAAGGAAGATGGCAATCACTCGGCTCATCGAGTTGTATTATAGAGCCAGAGTCCACAGCCCGTGGTAAAGGTCGGTTTCGAAGTCGAACGAGGGCAAGCTGAAGCATGTTCTTACCAAGCGGATCAATACTTTGCGAAACCTGGTAGCGCATGCTCCCTGGGGCTGTTAAGCGAACTTCACATTCAGGTTATTTAATCTCGGGAACCCAAGACGTCCGCCGGGAATCATGTGTTCTTGAAGATTGGAGAGTGGACATGAAGAATGTCAGCCAAATTCTGCTAGCCTTGGTCGCCGCGATCGGTATTGCGGCCGCGCAGAACGATCCGCCGGGACGTGTTGGCAGACTGAACTATATCAACGGGCCCGTATCCTTACAACCCGCTGGTGTTGACGACTGGGTGGAAGCGACGTTGACCCGCCCCATTACGACTGGAGACCACGTCTGGGCGGATGCCGGCGCGCGCGCGGAAATGCACATCGGCTCCGCTACGCTGCGCCTGGGATCGCGCACCGCGTTCCAGTTTCTGAATCTCGATGACGCCAATACCCAAATCCGGCTGGGCGAGGGCTCGCTCAATGTTCACCTGCGGGCTCTCAATGAAAATGAGACTTTCGAAGTCGATACACCCAACCTTGCGTTCTCTTTGCTGCGGCCCGGTGATTACCGCATCATTGTCGACCCCGACAACATGATGAGCGTTGTCACCGTTCGAGGCGGCCAGGGGGAAGTGACCAGCGGTAACCAGGCTTTCACCGTTCGCCCCGGTCAGGAAGCCCACGTGACAGGAGACCAGACCACTACTTATGAACTGGCCGCCGCGGCGCCTCCCGATGACATGGACAACTGGTGTTACGAGCGCGACCAGCGCGAAGACCGCTTGCCGGCTGCTCGTTACGTTCCGCGCGACATGGTTGGATATGAGGACCTGGATGACCACGGCGTTTGGACCGAGAACGCCGACTATGGCGCGGTATGGATGCCGCGTGGCGTGCCCGTCGGATGGTCGCCGTACCATTACGGACATTGGGCCTGGATCGATCCTTGGGGTTGGACCTGGATAGACGATCAGCCTTGGGGATTTGCTCCCTTCCATTACGGTCGTTGGGCGTTTATCAGAGGCGGCTGGGGATGGGTCCCCGGACCGGTTGCCGTCCGTCCTGTCTACGCGCCGGCGCTGGTCGCGTGGGTCGGCGGCTCCCGCTTCAGTCTCTCGGTCGGAGTCGGCGCCGGCGTGGCCTGGTTCCCGCTGGGACCGCGCGAGGTGTTCGTGCCAGCCTATCGCGTCAGCCCCGTCTATGTGAACCGCATTAATAACGTGACGGTTGTGAATAACATCAACATCACGAACGTGCGCTACATGAATCGCTCCGTGCCCGGAGCCATTACCGCTGTGCCGCAGGGCGTGCTGGTGCGAGGCGAGAGCGTCGGGCGTTCCGCGGTCGTCATGAACGAAGCGCAGATCCGCAATGCGGAAGTGATCCATACCGCGCCGTTTGCGCCCGATCGCCGTGCCGTCTACGGCGGCGCGAATGCTGCGTCGTTCCGGCCTCCGGCCGCGGTGCTCAACCGTGAAGTCGTCGTGCGTCATGCGCCGCCACCGCCGCCCGTCTCGTTCGCACAGAGGCAGCAGGCGTATTCAGCCAATCCGGGCCATCCGCTGGATTATGGCGCCATGCAAAACATCCGCCAGCAGCAGGGAGCGGCCTCGCCGCGGCCAATGGTTCGCCAGGCGATGACGCCGGGGAGCGGCGGACGTCCGCAGTTCAATTCGCCGCAGCAATCGAATCCTACGCCAACACCCAACCGCACGTGGCAGCGCGAGGGAGACCGGCCGCCCAATCGCCAACCGCAGCTACAACAGCAGCAGAATCGCCAGGAGTCCACACCGGTTCAGCAGCCCCGCTACGAACGGCAGCAGCAGACGCAAACGCCGATTCCGACTCAAACCCCGGCTCAGACGCCGACTCAGACCCAGCAGCCTCGTTACGAACGGCCGCAGCAACAACAGCAGCAGCAACAGCAGACCCAGACGCCGACACAGCAGCCGCGTTACGAACGTCCGCAGCAACAACAACAGCCGCAGACGCAACCCCCCGCGCAGCAGCCGCACTACGAGCGTCCGCAGCAACAGCAACAGCAACAGGCGGCGCCGCAGCACCAGGCCCCGCCGGAGCGCCACGAGGCTTCCCGGCCCGCCGAGAAGCCGAAAGAGAACAAAGAAACCAAGGAAGAAAAGAAGAAGGACCGCTAACGCCGTTTCAGCCCGCACGGTTTGGCTGAAAGCTGATCGCTGAAAGCTATTCGCTGCCAGCTACACCATCATCGCCTTAAGCTGCTGGTACATCATCAGGCAGGCCGGCCCAAGGGTGACCAGCAGCACCGAAGGAAAGATCAGGAAGAAGATTGGGAATATCAGCTTGACCCCAACCTTCCGCGCCGTTTCCTGGGCCTGCTGCCGAAATCGCGTCCGCAGATACTTGGTGTGGGTGCGAAGCGTGGGCCCCAATGGCGCCCCAAAACGGTCGCTGTCAATCAACAAACTGACCAGCTTTCGAAGCTCCGGCTCCCGATTTCGCTCCGCCAGGTTGCGGAATGCCTCGGCGCGACTGGTGCCCGCCCGTAGTTCCAGGTAGAGCTGGCCGAATTCCGTACTCAAGTCCGGATGCGTTATGCGAAGTCCGCGGCTGGCATCGGCAACGGTGTAATCGAGCGACTGCCCTGCTTCAATGCCCATTACCATGAGGTCGAGGGCCGCCGGAAGCGCTGTTCGAAGCCGCAGGCCGCGTTCCTTGGCGCGCCATTTCAGAATGCGGTCGGGTAAAAGAAACCCAAACCCCATGCCGCAGGCCATCGCAATCAAGGGCATCTCGGCAGAGCCGGCGATTACGCTGAGAGTGCCGGCGAGCGCCGCTCCCAGCAGCGAGCTGGCGCATTTGATGCCGTAAAACACGGGTAGAGCCGACGGCAGGCGGTATCCAGCGGTCACGAGGTGCCGGCGGTAGGGATTCTCCTCCTTCCGCGATCCCGGGAAATTGGTCCCTATGGAGTGAAAGAAGTCGAGCAGCGCCGTGCCGGGGCTTTCGTTAGCGGACGGCGTGAGGACCCCGGATGCGGCTGCGTCCATCCGTCCCGTCTCCCGCGGTTTCAGGAAGAACAGGTACCCGGCAACGGTAACCGAGACCAGAACGAAAGCAAAGAACGCGATGCCGATCCAGATGTCGCTCATAACCTGATGTCCACGATGCGCCGAATCACGAAATGTGCAGCGATCAGCGATGCGATCGCTCCACCAAACATGTACTTGCCGTATGGATTGTTGATCAAGATTGCCAGATAGGAGGGATTCACCAGCGTCATCGCGATCGCGATGAAGATGGGCAGCACCGTAAGAACGATGCCCGTCATCCGTCCGTGAGCTGCCAGCGCCCGGACTTCACCCTTTAGCGAGGCGCCTTCACGCATGCTTTCGGCCAAAGTTCCCAGGACTTCGCTCAGTTTTCCGCCCGTCCGGCCCTGGAGTTGTACCGCGGCGGCAAACATGTTCACTTCGAGCAGCGGCACACGCGCCGAGAGATTCTCGAGGGCCTGCGCCCAGCTTGTGCCGAAATTGCCTTCCGCCGCCGCCCGCCGCAGTTCGGTGGAGAGAGGAGGATCACATTCGGACGACACGATTTCAATAGCCGCCGCGAACGGATGTCCGGCACGCAGTGCTCGCGCCAGTGAATCCAGCACCTCCGGGAACTGCGCTTCGATGCGTGCAAACCGGCGGGAGCGGCGCCGCAGAATGTACATGTACGGCAGCAGCGAGCAGCCGTACGCCAGGGCGGCGTCCACCCATCCCGGGAACCAGCCCCCCTTTACGACTATGGCCAGGGCGATCGTTCCCGACAAAAGCATGGCGAGCGTCACACGCCCCACCGACCAGTTCAGATCGGCCTGCGCGATCTGGCGCGTCATGATGTCGATGAAATCGTAGCGCTCCAGGATTCTGGCCCAGATCGAGATGCTGCTGAGTTGCTCCTCGCGGAGCAGGCGCGGCACATCTTCGGCGGAAGGTTCCGCCGGAAGCGTCTTCGGCTGGACCTTCTGCAACGCAAACCAGGCGACCAGGACGATGAGCCCGGCCGCCAGAAAAGTTGTCAGGAAAAACAGGATCGTGGAGAGGACGAGCACTTAGCGACTCCCGTCTGGTCTCCGGCTCAACAGAATCACCATCTCGCGGCTGTTCCAGTTTCGGCCCGGGAAAAGCTGTTCGAGCGACGCACCGTCACGCTTGCCGTCGAGCAGGCCGCTGACCACCACGTCGGAACCGTCGGCGAGAGCAATGTCGCGTTCGAAGCCGCGCTTTTCGAGGCCGCTGTTTCGCGTCCAGAGCACTTCGGGCGTGAGGCGCAGGCTTCCGGAAGTCTCCGAAGCCACTTTCAGGCGGAGCCGGCACGAGCCGTCACCGGCATTGAAAACGGCAGCATGCCCGGGAGCAATGGTAAGCCGTCCCGACTGAACCACCTCGCCGTGGAGCGCGCTCAGATCGGCCGGGGCCAGGTTTCGGACCTGGATCGAATCGTCACTACCCGATTGGGCCACTCCCAGGACGCTGACCGCCAATTCGAGCGATTTTCCCGGTGGCAGCGGCGTGACCGGCCTGGTAAACAATGCGGATACCGGCAACACGCGCCGGGGACCCGCATCGCTGTCGCTCGGATTTCGCAGTGCGACGCGGAGCCGGGCGGCGGAATCGGCCACGGCCAGCAAATCGGCGTCGAGCGGCCGGGTCAGAACGGTCACATAGATTCCCGGGTTGCGGCTATTTTCCGGTTGGGTCGTTACACCCAGCACTTCGATGTTCTGGAGGATGGTATGGAATTGAAACAGATTGTTGCTAACGAGATAAGCCTGAAGATCCACACGGCTGCCGGGATGCAGGAGTGGCGCCAGCGCGTCGGATTCATAAACGTGAACCGAAACCGCGCGCATTCCCGTGGGTACGGTTGACGGAGCGCTTTCCCCCCGCGAGTTTTTGACGCCGACATGGCTTGCCGTGATCGGCTCGCCCATCATCACCGCTGACGAGAGCGTCGCGCCGGCCAGCTTCTCGGGGCTGTCGAAATACCCCTTGAGTGGTTCTCCGCCATGGATTTCGGACACGCGAACGTCGGTAGTCTTGAGCACCGTCCCCGGTTGGAGGTCTTTCGCGGCGACCACCAGCGCTTGTCGCGGCAGTTCCGCGTTTGCGTGCAGCCTTCCGGCAAACAATCCGTAGAAAACGCCCGTGGAGATGGCCGCTACCACAAACGCTATCGCGATGAGCGGAACCAGGTTTCTCTTCATCACTCGTTCTCAACGGACGAACGGATGGCACGCCATATCGAGTGATGCCCTAATGGGCTTACCTTAATTGCCTTAGCTCAAAGGGTTTGCGGGATCGAGGGTTATGCTGTAATATATAAGTTTCGGCCCCACGCTAGTTTCCACCGAGGCGCCGCCCACTAATTTTCGAGGCCAATACAGAGGTTAAGCTATGTACGCAGTTATCGAAGCCGGAGGGAAGCAGTACCGTGTTGCTCCGGGCGACACGATCAAGATTGACACCGTCGACGGCGATATCGGTTCGCAGGTTGAGGTGGGCCGCGTAATTGCCGTAATGCGCGATTCCAACGAGTTCGTCACGGGGCCGGATCTGGCCCAGGCCAAGGTCACGGCCACCATCGCCGGGCACGGACGCGGCGACAAGGTGCTGGTCTTCAAGTTCAAGCGCAAGAAGCAGTACAAGCGGACGATCGGCCACCGGCAGAATTTTACTCAGCTCACCATTAACGAGATCCAGGCGTAGGTACTTATGGCACATAAGAAGGGTTTAGGCAGCTCTAAGAACGGCCGCGATTCGAATGCGCAGCGGCTCGGCGTGAAGGCGTTTGGCGGAGAGACGGTGACGGGCGGCTCCATTCTGGTGCGCCAGCGCGGGACGCGTTATAAACCCGGCGACAACGTCGGCCGCGCCAAGGACGACAGCTTGTTTGCCAAGGTTCCGGGGATCGTGGAATTCCGCGATCGCGGGCGCATGGGTAAGTTCATCAGCATTCGTACGGAAGCGTAAACGCAGGCGAGACCGCCTGCGCGTTCTTGGTGAGGTCCAGAGGCAGGCTGAATGCCTGCTCACCCTTCCACATCCTCAATCTTCGCGGGGCGCAAAGAATCAGAGGCTGTGTAAAACCTTTGTTTATTGACGAAGTCACGATTACGGTAAAAGCCGGCGACGGCGGCAACGGGTGTCTTGCGTTCCGGCGCGAGAAGTTCGTGCCGCGCGGCGGACCGAGCGGCGGCGACGGCGGCCGCGGCGGGGACGTCGTCATGGTCTCCAGCAACCACCACAACACCCTGCTGCATTTCCGGTTTAATCCCGAGCACAAGGGCGAGCGGGGGCGTCACGGCGAAGGCAGCAACCGTACCGGCCGCGATGGGCACTCCGTAGATCTACCCGTTCCCGTGGGAACCATCGTTTACGATGCGGAGACCGGGGAGTTGCTTCACGATTTCACGTCCGCCGAGGAGCGTTTTGTTGTAGCTCATGGAGGCCGCGGCGGCCGGGGCAACCAGCACTTCGCCACGCCGACCCATCAGGCCCCGACCGAGCATGAGCCGGGAAGGCCGGGCGAATTCAAACGCTTGCGGCTGGAGCTGAAGCTACTGGCCGACGTCGGCCTGGTCGGATTTCCGAATGCCGGCAAGTCGACCCTGATTTCCCGGATCTCGGCCGCCCGTCCCAAAATCGCGGACTACCCGTTTACGACCTTAGAACCTAACCTCGGCGTGGTAAGTGTGGAGGATCGGACGTTCGTGGTCGCCGACATCCCGGGTTTGATCGAGGGGGCGCATCTGGGAGCCGGGCTGGGGGTGCAGTTCCTGCGGCATATTGAGCGGACCCAACTACTTGTTCACCTGGTTGATGTCTCGGAGACGACCGGGCGCGATCCGGCGAACGATTTCGAGGTCATTCTCAGCGAGCTGGCCGGTTTTGACGAAGGCTTGGCGCAGAAGCCGATGCTGGTGGTGGCTTCAAAGATCGACGTGGCCCAGGACGAATCGCGGGTGGAACGGGTCCGGGAGCTGGCCGAAGCGCGGGATCTGCCGTTTTACGAGATTTCGAGCGTGACCGGCCAGGGAATCGAAGCCCTGAAATTCGCGATTGCGGAGCGACTCGCAAAAAAAGATTAAAACTCGGCTCGACCGGCTCGAAGAGAACAGGTGGAGGAATACGCATGATTCCCGCCTTCTCGTCCGCCTTGCAGGGGCTTAGCAGTGCCGAAACGCAGTTGAACACCGCCGCGGAACACATCGCGCGGGCACCCGTAAGCGTGACCTCCGCCCCGTCGCCCGGCGATAGCGTCGATCTCAGCGCAGAGATGGTGGCGCTCATGGAATCCCGCCAGAATTTCGACGCCAATCTCGCCACGCTCCGTACCGGCGACGAGATGCAGCGGACGCTGCTCAATATGATTGGATAGCGGTCAGCTAAAACCGCGCCGGCGCGGGCGCTGGGCTGATAGCCGATAGGTGCACGATAGCTCCGCGCTTAAACGCGTCGCACATCTCTACACTGAGGAAAGAAATGGCCGGATTTCGCCGGCCGGCAATTCGCGGTATTCGCCGGGCCCGAGGCCGTCAAGCCGCAGGTGGCCTATCGAGACCCGGACCAGCCGGAGGGTGGGGTAGCCAACCGCTGCCGTCATGCGGCGGACCTGGCGGTTGCGGCCTTCGGTCAGCGTGATCGCCAGCCAGGATGTGGGTATCTTCTTACGGAAGCGGATCGGGGGATTTCGCGGCCAGATTTCCGGCTCGGGCACGAGCCGCTCCGCCTGCGCCGGGCGGGTTCGATAGCCCTGGATCAGGACACCTTTGGCCAGGCGATTCAAGGCTTCGAAGTCGGGGATGCCCTCGACCTGGACCCAGTAGGTCCTGGGGTGGCTGTAACGGGGTTCCGCCAGGCGGTGCTGCAGGTGGCCGTCGTCGGTCAGGAGCAGGAGACCTTCACTGTCGCGATCGAGTCTGCCTGCCGGGTAAATGTTCGGAATGGTCAGGTAATCTTTGAGGGTCCGCTGGCCGGGATGGTCGACCGTAAACTGGCTCAGCACGTCGAAGGGTTTGTTGAAGAGGAAGTACCGGCCGGGCAGGCTAAATCACCTTCTCCTGGCTCATCGCCCGGACCTGTTTTTCGAGCTGTTCGATGCGGCGCGAGAGTTCGTCGATGAGTTGGCCTTCGGGGTCGGGGAGGCGGCCGTGTTCGAGGTCGAGGGGGACCGCACCTCGAACGACACGCCCGGGTACTCCGACCACCGTGGAGTTGTCGGGGACGGACCGGATGACGACCGATCCCGCTCCGATTTTCACGTTATCGCCGACCTGGATGTTGCCGAGAACCTTGGCGCCGGTTCCGATGACGACGCGGTTGCCGATGGTGGGGTGGCGCTTGCCGCGTTCATTTCCGGTGCCGCCGAGGGTGACGCCCTGGTAGAGGAGGACATCGTCGCCGATTTCGGTTGTCTCGCCGATGACGACGCCCATGCCGTGATCAATGAAGAAGCGGCGGCCGATGGTCGCCCCAGGGTGGATTTCAATGCCGGTGAAGGCGCGCGAGACCTGAGAAAGGATGCGGGCGACCAGCCGGAAACCGCCGCGGTGGAATTTATGGGCGGCGCGGTGCAGGAGAACGGCGTGAAAGCCGGGGTAACACAACAGGATTTCGAGGACGCTCTGAGCCGCGGGGTCTTCGCGGAAGATGGTTTGAACCTGCTCTTTGATGGCCCGAAACACTGTTTTCACCATTATCGCGCGGCAATTCCCCTCAGGCGCGCTCTAAGGAGTTTGACCGATGTTCCTAGGGACAATTTGTTCCGATATAGGTTTTGAAGCTGAGAGGGACTCTCTTGAGGACAAACGAAGAAAAGCAGGAACTCTGCCAGGTTGCTTTGGATTGTTACTACTCCGCGATTCTCGCGATAGCGTCGTGTCTCGAAGTCGCGTGCCCGCCTGCCGGGGCGCATCACCGCGACCAGTTGATGCGGATTCGCCAACGGCTGGTTTTCAGCGTTTCACCGGAGACGCTGAGGGAAGCTCAGGACGCGCTGGAGCGAGAGCTGTCCTCGTTTGCGGAACGGTCGCACCGGTATTGCGAGTTGAAGGTACGGGATGTCGAGACGGTGCTGCAGTTGCTTGGCGAGGCGATGGCCTATGATCCGGAAGGGCGGCTGCACGACCGCATTCAGAACGTCTACGACCGTGTGCTGGAGACCGAGCAGGTACTGATTGTAGATCCCCTCACTGGTTTGCCAACGCGGCGGGAACTGGGCCAGGAGCTGGCAACGCGCATCACCGGGCGGCGGCAGTTCTGCCTGATGTTCTTCGACATTGACGATTTCAAGCGGCTCAACCACACGTTGGGCGCCGACGCCGGCGACCAGGTTCTGAAGCAGGCGGCGAAAGGGCTGAAGCAGCAGGTTCGGACGCGGGATTTCGTGTGCCGGTGGAAGGATGACGAGTTTCTGATCATCATCGAATCCGGGCTGGGGAACGCCAGCGCCCGCACGAACCAGATTATGCAGTTCCTGCGCGGTCCATACACTCTTACCGATGAAGGGCGGGAATACAAGCTCGAGATCACGGTGACCGGAGGGGTGGTGGAGTACGTTCCCGGCGAAACCGGAGACCAGGTTTTGGCTCGAGTGCTGGCCCAGGTCGCCGATCAGCGGCATCCGGCCGTTGCCTGAGCCGAGTTAGCGGCCGGTCGTTCCAGCCGACCAGAATCTCTTCGTCGGCCAGCCAATTGAGGGTTTGCTGACGGCCCAGCCGTAGCTCGCTTCTCCCTGAACCGGGCTGCCTGAGAATTCGCATTCATACTCAGCCTTGAATGGCCCTCGGCATCGACGAGATCCACAATGCCGTCGGGCCATGCTTTTGCGACGGCATCCTTTACATCCGGGCGGCCAGTCTTTTCACGTCCTTTCGTCGTGAGTTCTTTTTCGTCCGATCTTCGGGTCCGCGCTTTGTACTACCTTAGATGGGAGGGAAGAAATGCGCCCATGTCGGCGCATTCGAGAGCCGAGACTTGCAAAATCTCAAAGACGTGACGGTGCTCGTGACCGGGGCGGGCCGGGGTGTTGGGAAGCGGCTGGCGCTGGGTTTTGCGGCTGCGGGCGCCCGAGTAGGCCTGCTGGCCCGCAGCAAGGCGGAACTGGATCTTGCGGATCTTGAAATTGAACATGCCGGCGGGGCGGCGCTGCGGCTTCGCGCGGATGTTACCGATTTCGAGCAGGTAATGGCGGCTGTCGATCGGATGCGCGGGCATTATGGGAGCGTGCAGGTCCTGGTTTGCGCCGCGGCAGTGCAGGGACCGCTCGGTCCGTTGTGGGAAAGTAACCCCAAGGCTTGGGCGGAAACGATTCAGACAAACCTCGTAGGAGTCATGCATTGCTGCCGGGCGGTGCTTCCCGGGATGATCGAGAAGCGCGCCGGCAAGATCATCGCACTCAGCGGCGGCGGGGCGGCCAAGCCGCGGCCTTTTTTCTCGGCTTATGCCACTGCAAAAGCGGCGATGGCGCGCCTGGTGGAGACGATCGCGGAAGAGGTCCGCGATCACAATATCCAGATCAACTGCATGAGTCCGGGCGGGGCTTATACCAGCATGACGGACGAGATTCTGCGCGCCGGCGACAAGGTCGGGGCTCAGGAGATCGAGGACGCCGTGCAGGTCCGCCAGACAGGCGGAATCTCCCCGGAAAAACAGATTCAGCTTGCGTTATTTCTCGCGTCGGAAGAATCAAACCACATCAGCGGCAAGTTGATTAATGTCAATGATGACTGGAAGAAATTGAAATCCGGGAATATTCACTCGGAAATATTCACTTTGCGGCGGGTTCAGAAGGTTTAGCCAACTGGCGCAAACGCCTGTCCCACCAGGACCACAGCAGGGCGGCGGCGAGGAAGGTGATTGTTGTGACGCCTCCGGCGAGCACGGAGGCGGGGCGGAATTTCACTTCGACTTTGTGAGAGCCGGCCGGCACGAGAATGCCCTGGAGCGCTCCATCGACCTCGTAAACGCGGGTTGACTTTCCGTCGACGGCGGCACGCCAACCCGGGTACCAGGTATCAGAGATCATCAGCATTCCCCGACACGGCGTGTTTACCTGCAAGCTACTGTCGCCGGCGGTGCGCCCGGAGAATTGCACTGTGTCGTTGCCCTCACAGGGGGCGAGTTGGGGTGGTGTGTCGGGTGTGAATACGGTGGTCCTCAGGAGCTCGTCGTTCAGGGCCGGCAGCGGAGCGGATTGATGCACGATCCAGGCGCGTGGAAATGCCGCGTCGTCGCGAAATACATGTAAACCGCCGGCTCCCTGGAACACCTCTACGGCGGGAACGGCCGGCGCCGTCTTGCCGATGCGATACCGTGCTCCGAGTAGTTGCTGACGGTGGGGATTGGTGGCGTCGAGTTTCAGGATGTCGTTGGTAATGCCGCCGAGGTACCCGGTCAGCGTCTCGAAGCCGTAAGTTCCGGCCCAGTTTGCCGGCAGGTCGCTGCCCTCGGTGTAAATGCGAAACGGGCCGGGTTGTTGCTTCAGGAATGCCGCGATGTCATCGTTCGAGCTCATCTGGTCGAGGAAGGACATGCGGTTGTGCTCGGCTTTGTCTGCAATGTAGTAACGGAGAGGGCCTCCGAGTTCGATGACGAGCAGCGTGCCGATGCAAGCGAGCACCGCCGTGAACCCAAGGCCGCGCGATGAGGCCCACAGCACGGCCGCGAGCAGCAGGGCCATGAGAGGGGCCAGGGCAACCGCATTATCGGCTTTCAGGGCGTCCGCCAAACTGAGACCGGCCACTGCACAATACGCGAGAACGCCGAATATTACGAGCGACCGGATGAGCCGGGACGGCGCCGGTGCGGTTCGGAGCATATCGACGCCATAAGCGAGAAGGACGGCGAGGCAGATATCGAAAATGACGATTGCAAAATGCGGATGGCGGGCCCGGTTCAGTTGGGGAACGACGGCGTACAGGACACCCTGAATGACGTTACTGCCTCCAAGCGCATAAAGGACGGCTGCGACTCCGAGCACGGCGCCGGTTCGAATAATGGGCTGCGACCAGTTGAGGATCGCGCCATAGATTCCGAGGGAGAGGGCAACTACTCCCACAAACACGATGAGTTCAGAGTGAACAAGCGGTAGTATCAGGCCGAGCAAGCCGGCAGGTTCGAGGGAGTAGGTGGCGTGGACTGCGTAAGGGACATACTGATTCCACTGAAATCCTCCCGGCGCGCCGAACCGCATGGCGAGTTTGCCGTACTCATAGCCAGGAATGATCTGGAGCGCGCCGACGCCGAATGCGAAGGCGCAAAAGACCGCTGTCCAGCGGATCATTTTCCAGCGCTCGGCTCCGCGCCGGAATGTGGCCCAGAAACAGACGAACAAGACGGAGTAGGTGGAATAGAGCGGGACTTCATGATGGCCGCTCAACCAGGCACAGCCCTGGAACACGCCGGCCCAGATTGCGGTGCGTGTCGACGGGTTGCCGCGCAGCATCCGGAAGACGAATAGAAATATCAGAGGCAGCCACAGCGCTCCGTTGAGCATCTGGGGCCAGATGGTGTGCCCCATGTAGCCTCCCAGCGCGAAGAACAGGCCGCCGATGATACATGCGCCAGGCGAGCGTCCCAGATCGCGGCAGAGGAGAAACGCGAACAGGCCGGCCAGGACGTGCATCGTCACGAAGTACCATTCGAGAGCGACTCTTGGGATATGGCCGGCATGGTCGAGCGGGATGGCAAACAGAATCCAGTTCAGCGGGAAAGCGGCGCCGGGCTGCATCTGGCCGATGAGCGGTTGTCCGCACCAAAAAGAAGGGTCCCAGAGCGGGAAATGGCCGGCCTGGACCTGGCGGGCTTCGATTTCCAACCAGGGCAGCACCTGCTGAGCGATGTCGGGCGACCAAAGCCACTCGTGCTGATGCGTGAAGACGAGCTGCCAGAAGAAAAGAATGATGGCCGCGGCCAGGATAGCCATGGCGAGAGGCGCCGGGGCTGCAAGCTTATATCGCGCGGCGGCATGACTCGACATCATCGACTAAACGATATCAGGTCGTGTGTCGGCGGTTGTACTCTGAGGTATGCGCATCTTTCGATTTCTAATCGCTTCCGCGCTGGCGGTATCGCTCTTTTCGCAAAATCCCAAGGCATTTAAAAAGCACCTGCTCGCGATCGGAGAGGTGAAGGGATTTGAACACGACTCGGTGTCCCACGCGTTCGCGACGATCGAACGGCTGGGCCGCGAGTCGGGCTTATACGATACTTACATCCGCACTGACTGCGAACTGATTACGAAGCAGAAGCTGGCGGCTGGGAACGCCAAGAACCTGGATCACTTCGATGCAGTCGTGTTTTATACGACCGGCGAACTGAATATGGACGAGCAGCAGAAGAAGGATCTGCTGTCGTTTATTCACGAGGACGGCAAGGGATTTATCGGGGTGCACAGCGCGCTCGATACGTTCTACAAGTGGCCGGAATATGGCGAGATGATCGGTGGGTACTTCAACGAGCATCCCTGGGGGACTTTCAAGGCGCCGGTGATTGTGGAGCGGCCGGATTTCCCGGCGATGAAGGCGTTTCCAAAAGAGTTCGTCATCGATGACGAGATTTACCAGGCGAAGGATTGGTCGCGCGACAAGGTTGACGTTCTGGCGCGGCTGGATGCTTCGAAGCTTGACTTGAAGAACCCCAGGGTGCACCGCACCGACAAAGACTTCGCGGTGGCGTGGGCTAAGACGTATGGGAACGGGCGGGTTTTCTATTCTACGTTCGGGCATCGCGATGAGGTTTGGGACCAGCCTGAGATTCAGAAGATGTATCTAGAGGCGATTAAGTGGGCCATGAAGCTTACGGACGCTAAGATCGGGCCTCACGCGATCGGTACGGAATAAGCTTCGGAGGCGGATTGGAAATCCGCCGCAGGATGCAATCCTGCCTTACTTGTGGCGTTTGGCGCGGGGGGCTGCAGCGCAGGGTGTGAGTTTCACCCATTGGGCCGGGTTCACGGGAACTCCGTTGGCGTAAATGCTCCAGTGCAGGTGCGGGGCAGTGGAGCGGCCGGTGGAACCGACGTAACCGATTACGTCGCCCTGTTTCACCTGCGCGCCTTCGGTGACGGCAAATCTGGACATGTGCAGATACATCGAGAGCAGACCTTGGCCGTGATCCACGGCGACCATGTTGCCGTGTAAGGTAAAGTGGCCCACGAGACCCACTACGCCGGCGGCGATCGCGTGAATGGGACGGTCTGCCGGAGAGCGCTGATCGATGCCGGCGTGATAGTCGCCGGTGGCTTTGCTGTTCAGCAGGCGCCGGACTCCGTAGGGAGAGGTCATGCAGCCGTTGACGGGGAGTGCCAGGGGTTCGGCCCAGTAGCGGGTGTCCGATACGGTTTTGCGAAAGGCGGCTACCTTCTCGATTTCATCGGGCGTTGCTTTGAGCGCGGCGATGTTTTTGTCGATGACGACGTTTTGCGAGGCGAAGTGGGCATCGCGGACGGTCACGGGAATGGTCTGGACGGAGGTTCCGGATTGATTCAGGAATTCGAGTTTGTAGGGACCAGGGGTTTCCGTTGCGGTTATCGGCATGAGACCCAGAGTGCCGCCGTCCGGTTGGGGGAAGAGGCGGATGGTTCGGCCGTTCATTCGTGCGGTGACGGCGGTGGCGGGGCCGGAGATGTGGAGCACGTCACCCTGGCGAGGGGTTTGGGGCGTGATGGTTTGGGCGAAAACGGCCGGCACGAATAAGAGGATGGAAAGGCGCATTCGTCTTCAGGATAAACAGCCTAAAGGCTGCGTTAGTGGATCGTGAGTTGGGCGGAGACGGGGTAGTGGTCGGATTTGTGGATGTCGCGGCGGACTTCGCCGTCTCCGATTCGGAGAGGGCCTCGGGCGAAGATGTAGTCGAGCGAGCCGACGATCACGTGTGTGCGGGGCGTGCGGTCGCCAGTCGCGTTTTCAAACCCGGCGGCGCGCAGGCGCTCCATGACCGCCTTCGTGCAGGCGCGGTATTTGGTGTTGAGATCGCCGGCGATCACAATTGGTGTTTCTTTCGGGTATTGCCCGGAGTCTTTCAGCACCTCGTCGAGCTGCGCGAGTTGGATGGCTCCCGCGCTGCGGCTTTCGAGGTGGAGGTTATAAACGACCAGAGTGCGGGCGTGATACTGGAGTTCGCTAACGAGGGCGATCCGTCCGCCAAGACGTCGTTGAAACAGAGCCCAGGAGGGAACATAAGGGCGAGGCTGCCAGAAACCGGACTGGTGCTGGAAACGAATCATCCTGGAGCGAAGCACGGGAAGCGAGGTCAGGATGGCTTGGCCATGGTAGGCGGGATCGTCGCTGCTGCCTTGGGAAAGCTCCTGGAACTCGGGAGCAAAAACGTAGTCGAGTTTCAGACGGCGCGCGAGCTCGGCGGCGATGTCGGCGCGGTGGGTGCGGCGCGCGTTCAGATCCACTTCCTGGAGGATGACGAGGTCGGGGCGCTGGCCTTCAATGGCGTTGGAGATACCTGGGAGGTCATACCCACGGTCGATGTTCCAGTCCAAGACGCGTAAAATACCATTGGGGCTGGTGTCCCTGGTTGCAAAGCGGCCAGAGCGCAGTTGTTCCATAGGGTTACTAGCGATTAAGGCGAACGAAGTTGCCAGAGCATAGTACAATTTCCCGTATCTTCGCAAAAATCTCACGAGGTCAATCACATCATGTTCGTTCCACTTACGCCCATCCGATGTCTGCACCGAGCAGTGGATCTGTTCGGGAATCGCATCGGGATCGTTTCGGGCGATAGGGAGTTCACGTACAACGAATTTGCTAACCGTTGCGAGCGTCTTGCCGCCGGTCTTGCCGCTGAGGGTATCGAACCAGGGGACCGCGTCGCATATCTCAGCTTCAATAATAACCAGTTGCTGGAGGGCTATTACGGAGTTGTGCAGGCGCGCGCCATCGTGATGCCCCTCAATGTCCGGCTTTCTCCGATGGAGTTCATCAACATCCTGAACCATTCGGGCGCGAAGATGTTGATTTTCGAAAACGACTTTTTGCCGCTGGTGGAGCAGTTGAAGGGTTCGTGCCCTCAGATCCAGAAGTACGTCACGATCAACGACATGGTTCCGGCAGCGGACATGACATACGAGGAGCTGATTTCAAAGGGCACGCCGGAGCACGCGGACATTTTTCGCATCGACGAAGGGTCGATTGCGGAGTTGTTCTATACGAGCGGCAGCACCGGGACTCCGAAGGGTGTGGCACTGAGCCATCGAACGCTCTATCTTCATGCGCTGGGCGTGGCGTGCCTGTACAAAGACATCGAGACCCTGGTGGATTTGCATACGATCCCGCTCTTTCATGCGAACGGGTGGGGCCGGCCGCAGTGCTCGACGATGGTGGGCGTGAAGCAGGTGATGGTGCGGCGGTTTGAACCCACGGGCGTGTTCAAGCTGATTGAGAAGCATCGCGCGACGGACATGAGCGTGGTGCCGACCATGGCGAACGCCTTGCTCAATGCGCCCGATATCGGTGCTTATGATCTTTCGAGCCTGCGGCACATCATGGTTGGCGGCGCCGCAGCATCTCCCGAGCTTGTCGAACGGGTGGAGGCAGCGTTCCACTGCGAGTGCATGAGCGGGTACGGGCTGACGGAGACATGTCCGGTACTGACTTCTTCGCGGCCGAAGCGAGATGTCGGCGATACCGGGGCGGAGCGGTTGCGGCGGCATTCGATGGCGGGCTGGGCTGTTCCGGGCGTGCGGGTGCGCGTAGTGGACCTCGAGATGAACGACGTACCGCGCGACATGCAGACGATTGGTGAAGTGGTCGCGATGGGCGATCACGTGATGGAGGGCTACTACAAAGAACCGGAAGCAACCGCCGCTGTGATGAGCGGACCTTGGTTCCACACAGGCGACATGGCGGTTTGGGATGAGGATGGTTATCTGCACATCGTCGATCGCAAGAAGGAGATCATTATCAGCGGCGGTGAGAATATTTCGTCGCTGGAGGTTGAGAAGGCGATATTTGCGCATCCCGAGGTTTATGAGTGCGCGGTGGTGGCCGCCCCGCACGAGAAGTGGGGCGAGGTTCCAGTGGCTGTCGTGGTGCGGAAGCCCGGGTCGGTGTTGACGGGCGATGCATTGATGGAGTTCCTGCAGACACGGCTGGGTAAGTTTAAGCTTCCCCGGATGGTGGAGTTTAGCGAGGAACCATTGCCGAAGACGGGGACCGGGAAGATCCGGAAGCTCATCTTGCGCGAGCGGTTTTGGGCAGGGAAAGAGAAGCGGGTACAGGGCTAACACGGGCAGGCGAAACCGCCTGCCCCACCCTATAATCGAAGTTCATGCCCTCTGGCCGTGTCTCGATTTTCGTCACGTGCATCGTTGACCAGTTGTTTCCACAGGTCGGGCTCGCAATGGCGAGCGTTTTGGAGAGATTAGGGTACAGGGTCGATTTTCCCGAGGCGCAGACGTGCTGCGGGCAGCCGGCCTTCAATAGCGGCTATCGCGACGAGGCCCGGGCGGTGGCGCTGCATTTCCTGAAAGTCTTTCGCGACTGTGAATACATCGTGGTTCCGTCGGGGTCGTGCACTTCGATGATTGCCCATCATTATGCCGAGCTTTTTAGTGAGCAGGCGAAACCGCCTGCCCTACCTGTGTGGGAATTCTCACGATTTCTGACCGAGGTGGCGGGGGTGGAAGATGTCGGGGCTCGCTTCGACGGAGTGGTTACGTACCACGACAGTTGCCACGCTCTTCGCGAACTGCACGTGAAAGACGGACCGCGCCGGTTGTTGGCACAGGTGAAGGGCTTGACGCTTCGGGAAATGGATGCCGCGGAGGAATGCTGCGGGTTCGGAGGCACGTTTTCCGTCAAGTTTCCGGAGGTGTCGGGTGCTATGGCACGCACCAAGATCGATTCTATTCAACGGACCGAGGCGGGGACTGTTGTATCGATTGATTCGAGCTGCCTGATGCAGCTTCAGGGCGTCATATCGCGGGCGGGGCTTCCCATCCGGACCATGCACCTGGCGGAGGTTCTGGCGTCGCGATGACGAGCGCACCCATCAAGATTAAAGAGACGATCGCGGATCCGCGCCTCCAACAGGCCATTTACACGGCGACCGGACGACTGATGTCGCATCGTGCCCAGGCGATTCAGCCGGCGTTAATGCCGGAGTACCAGGAACTGCGGACCCGCGCGCACGAGATCAAGCGGCACACCATCGAGAATCTCGACTATTACCTGGAGCTGCTGGAATCGAAGGTTACGGCGCATGGCGGCAAGGTGATTTTCTGCCGCGACGCCGCGGAGGTGGCGGATTTCGTTCTCGGGTTGGCGAAAGAGCGCGGGGCGAAGCTCATCGTCAAATCGAAGTCGATGACAACCGAGGAAATCGGGCTGAATGAGCGAGTGGAGCGGCATCAGCTCGAGGCGGTGGAAACGGACTTGGGTGAGTACATCCTGCAACTCGCTCACCAGCGGCCGTACCACATCGTCGCTCCGGCTTTGCACATGACGCGTTACGAGGTGGCGGACATCTTCACGGAGAAGCTCGGCGTGAAGAACGAGGTCGTCATTGAGAACCAGACGAAGATAGCGCGATCGGTGCTGCGGGAGAAATTTCTGGCGGCGGATATCGGTATTACGGGCGCGAATTTCCTGGTGGCCGATTCCGGCGCGGTGTTGGTGGTGGAAAACGAAGGCAATGCGCGCTTGAGCAGTTCGGCGCCGAAGATTCACATCGCGATTGCGGGAATCGAGAAGCTCATTCCCCGGGCGCAGGATCTGCCGCTGTTTTTGAAACTACTGGGCCGCAGCGCGACAGGACAGGCGATGACGGTGTATACGTCGTTTCTTTCCGGACCGCGGCGTAGCGACGAGATCGACGGTCCCGATGAGTTTTACGTGGTGCTGCTCGACAACGGCCGGACGAAGCTGTTGGCCAATGCCGACAAGCGGGAATCTCTTTACTGCATCCGCTGCGGCGCGTGTTTGAACCACTGTCCGGTTTATCGCAAGATCGGCGGGCACAGTTATCCGTGGATCTATTCGGGGCCAATCGGGAAGATCATCACGCCGCAGTTTCACGGTGTGATGCAGGACCCGTGGCTGCCGTTTGCGTCGAGCCTGTGCGGGGCGTGCGCGGAGGTTTGCCCCGTAAAGATCGACATACCGAAATTGCTGCTGCAGTTGCGGTCGGAGGTGGTTGAGGCGAAGACGAGGGGCGGGACAGCCGGCGAGGAGCGCAGGGGGTTTCGCCTGTTCGCGTGGCTGATGCAGCGGCCCAAGCTGTTTCAGTTTGCGGGGCGGATGGCGGCGCGATTCGGTCCCAGGCCGGCTGGCGGCAAGTGGATCAGCAAGGTGCCGGGGCTATTCAATATAGAACCAGTGAGGAACTGGCTGAGTCAACGCGACCTGCCGCCCCCGGCGCCGAAGAGTTTCCATCAACTGTGGAAAGAGCGGAAGAAGTGAGCGACGCGCGGACCGATATTCTCGGCAGAGTGCGCGCGGCGCTGGGGCGAAAGGCGGCTCAGCCGGCGAGTGAGTCACCTGGGGTTTATCTCAGCACACGAAACCTGAGTGTAACGGAGCGCATCGAACTGTTCGTCCGGAACTTTGAGAAATTGAACGGACAAGCGAGGTGTCTCGCGGCGCGGGCCGACGTTGGTCCGGTCCTGCGCGAATTGCTCGACGGTCGAACGGCGGTGGCATCCAATTCGCCATATCTCCGTGAGTGTGGAATTACAGAAATCGGAAGCGTGCAGACGGGTTTTACAGTACGTGAGGAATTGAAGGCGGCGTGCGCGAGCGCCGGCGCGGGCATCACAAGTTGTGACTATGCGCTGGCGGAGACGGGCACCCTGGTCATGCTCTCGAGTCCTCAGGAAGCCAGGCTGGTGTCGTTGCTACCCCCTATGCATGTGGCTGTGATTCCGGCGTCGAGCATCATCGGGAACCTGGATGAACTGCTCACGAATGTGCCGTTGCCGGCCGAGCAAAGCAGTTCCATGGTTCTCATTACCGGACCGAGCCGAACCGCGGATATCGAACAAATCCTGGTGCGGGGAGTCCATGGACCGGGTCAAATCCATGCTTTGATCGTCGAAGAGGGAGCGTAATGCGGAGAGTTTTGACAATTCTTGTTTTGAGTGCCGCACCAGCGGCTTTTGCTCAGTCTTTTGAGGGAGCAGTTAGCTTCGGAGAATCGCTGTTATCGAACAGCACGATCGGAACAGTGCCATCGCAGACCGGTGTTGGGAACGATACCTATTCATTGACTAACGGATTTCGTTTTGGTTTTCGCATGACCGTCAACTTCAAATCCCATATGGGCGGCGAGTTCGGGTATGCGTACAACCGCACGCATCTGCAACTCGACGGAGTGGACCAGGGTGGCATGGCGGTTCACCAGGTTTGGGGCGATGGGCTGTTCTATGCCACGAAGGATGAATCGCGGGTCCGTCCTTTCGTTGCAGCGGGCGTCGGATTCGCCAATTTCGTGCCGCCGGGAGCGTCGGCAAGCTATGGGCAAGGCGAGAACCATTATCCGTTCAATTACGGCGCCGGCGTGAAGGTCAAGGTGACCGGAATGTGGATGCTTCGCTTTGATATCCGGCAGTACAACAGCAGCAAACCGTTCGGTTTGCCGAACAATGGCGGCCGTCTGCTGATGAACGAGATTTCGGCCGGCGTAGGGATTGCAATATAGATAAATTTCACACGGAGTTCAGGCGCGTACAGCTGCCGGAGGAACTCCGCGGCCTGATGACTTTCGACCGGAAAGTGTTTCGCGCGGCGGACCGCTTTCCGGCCGAGTATTGGCGCGTCCTCGATTCGTATTGGATGCTGGTGGGCGGTGTGAAGGCGGGGTGTTGCGCTTTTGAGAAGCACGTCGACTTTCAGGGGGATTTGCGGCGGGACGAGTTGAATCCAAGGATGAAGGGGTCGCTCTATATCGCGACCACTGGGATTCTGCCGCGGTTCCAGGGCAGGGGTCTTGGGCGGGTGCTGAAGGCTTGGGAGATTGCCTATGCGCGGCATTATGGATTCAGGCGGATCGTAACGAATACGCGGGAACGGAATGCCGCGATGATCGCGCTGAATCGGGCGTTTGGGTTTGAGATTATTCGCACGACGCCGCGGTATTATGCGGGGCCGGTGGAGGCTACGGTGGTGATGGAGTTGTGGCTGTAGACCTCGAAGTGGCTTCCGCGCTACGTGGTTTCAATGGCATGTTTTGCCGTTCCGGCGGCTTCAGCCTTTGCAAGACAGTATGGAGGATTAGCGGGTTACAAACACTCTGCATGGTCATGACTCAGGCGGTTTCGCCGCCTTTGGACTTCACCGGAAACGCGCAGGCGAAACCACCTGCGCCACCTTGGTTCGGGCTGCGTTACGTCCACACCCTCAGAGGTGGTGGGCGGCGTCCTCGGCTTCCTTGATTTGGGTCTCGACCTTGGAAATGTTACGGTCGCGCGCGGTTTTAAGACCGATCTCGCGGGCGGATCGCAACGCCTGCTGTAGAACGTCCTGTGCTTCGCTTGGCTGCTTCTTGCCCATCAGGGCGTCGGCCTTGGTTTCCAGCAGCCAGACACGGCCCATTGGGCCGGTGACATGCGCGAGACCCCGGTCACACGCGGCGATGGCCTCGTTGTATCGCTTCGCAGCCGTCTCCATTTGGGCGAGGCGCAGAGAAGCGTTGTAGTTGGCCGGCATGGCTTTTTCGGACGCGATGAGGTCGGGAATGACACGCAATGGCTCCTCCAGGGTCGACGCTGCGTCGACGCGACTCACATCGAGGGCGGAACGCTCATCATCATTGGTAGGCTTGATTGCCGCGATCTCAGCGAGCCAGCGCTCACCCCATTTCTTCAAGGTGGCGTTGTCATTGTGAAGGCCGGCATCATACATGAGCTGCTGGTAGAGCTGAAAGCGATGGTCGCGCAAAAGGCCTGGGACCGCGGCCGCTTCAATGGCCAGCGGCTGCAGGGTCTTTCGGGCGGTTACGGCCCAGGGTGCTGACGTCTCCTGGTTGAGGCAACTGATACCGGCGAGGACGACTCTGGCGAACACCTGGCTACGCTTCATCGTGGGCGCTTCGGCAGCGGCGGTATCGGCGCAGGCTCGGTATTGCCGGTCATTCATGAGCACCCAGGCGTAGGATGCGACCGCCCGGCCGTGCTCCGGCCACCCATCGCCACCGAGTCGAATCGCCTCCCTGTAGGAGGCAATCGCCGCGGAACGCTGCCCTCTGCCCAGCAGTTCGTCACCTTGTGCCAGCGCTGCACCGACCGGTGAGTTTGATTTCGCCAGAACACCGCGCTCGCCTCGCTCGAGGAAGCGCGTCAGCTCGGCGAGGGTCAGGCCTCCCAGTTGGGTTGCCGTAGCACGCTCATCCGTCGGGTCGAGCACGTATAGCGACGGTGTATATTCGACCCCATGCTTTGTGATGAAGTCCTGATTGGAGGGCTTGTCAAAATTCAGTTCGAGCCAGACGAACCGTCCGGCGTACCTGGCGAGACTGGCGTCATTCAGCTCGGCTCGCATCAGGCGACATGAGTATCACCAGGGCGCCCACACTTCGACGAACATCGGTAGTTTGCGCTGCTTTGCCTCATCGCGCGCCTTGTCGTAGTCGTCATTGATGATGGGGAGGGTTTCGGCAGCAATCGCTGATGCCGCCAGGGCCCACAGAAGGATGTGTTTTGAAGTGCTCCGCATTAAAGCTCATCACATCGTAGAATGGAATCGGTCTTTTTTCCAGATCCGATTTCTAGTCGGAAACCAGACCATTTGGAGGGGTATGCGGGAATCGCGAGGATCGCTTCTGCCGCCGGTCCGATCGGAACGAGTGCGCCGCGGCGATGTTTATGGAGTGCTTCGCAACGCGGTGCTGGAGGGCATCCTCGGCCCTGGCGACCGCTTGCCGTCCACACGCCAGGCCGCGACCGATTACGGCGTCTCGCGCGGGCTCATGGAGGAGGTGTTCGGGCAGCTTACCGATGAAGGTTTTTTCGTGCGCGAAGTGGGGCGCGGAACCTTCGTTGCGGCGACGGTTTCGCGGCTGCATGCGCCGCCGACTGGAAAGAACGAAAGCCGGCGGCCGGCAGCGCAGTCCCGACGAGGACACTCGGCTGCGGCGAACGCTGCCTGCCGTGAGCCGGCGATTGTGCGGCCATTCAACGCCGGCATCGCCGACACGACTGAATTTCCGCTGAGAACCTGGCAGCGTTTGCAGGCGCGAGCCATGCGCCAACTTGGACGCGATGGCCTGACGTTTGCCGATCCGCGCGGTTTGCCAATGCTGCGGGCGGCAATCGCGCGGTATCTGGCGCAGTTCCGTGGAATCCTATGCGCTGCGGGCCAGGTGGTGGTTTTCAGCAGCGCGCAACAGGCGCTCAACGCTCTTGCGATGCTTTTGCTCGATCGCGGCGACCTGGTTTGGATCGAGGACCCGTGTTACCTGGGTGCGCGCGCCGCCTTCGATCTTGCGGGCGCCAGATTGGCTCCAGTGCCGGTTGACGATTGTGGATTGCGTGTCGATGCCGGTATTCGCCGATCGCCGGGGGCACGGCTCGCATATGTGACTCCTTCGCATCAATATCCAACGGGCGCCGCTTTGAGCCTGGAACGACGCGTTGCGCTGCTCGAATGGGCCTCAGAACGCGATTCGTGGATTGTGGAGGACGACTACGATGGCGAATTCCGCTATGCGGGGCAGCCGATTACACCGCTCTACTCGCTCGATTCGCGGGGCCGTGTGCTGTACATCGGGACGCTGAACAAATCGATGTTTGTGTCGTTGCGCCTGGCGTACGCAGTAGTGCCGGAGGAGTTGGTGGAACCTCTGGCCAACCTGCGCACGCAGATGGACGGATTCACGCCGGCGTTGACGCAAATGGCGATGGGTTTGTTCATGGACGAGGGCTACTTCTCTTCGCATTTGCGGCGCATGCGGACTGTTTATGGAGGGAAGCGGTCGGCGTTGGTGGAAGGGCTGGGGCCGCTCGCGGCCTGCGGCTGGACTTGGATGGAGAACCCTGCGGGTATGCATCTGCTCATCGGGCACGCTCGAGGAGATTACGTCCGAAAGGTTGCGGCGGCCAGTGCTCTCGATCTCGCATTGCTGAGCGCTTATCGGACGGCGCCGCGGCGTGACGATGGGCTGCTGCTGCGTTTCGGCGCGCTTGACACGGCAAGCTTGCGGGCCGGCGTCGATATTTTAGTTCGCACCGCTGAGCGGTTACGCGCGCGACGGAATTCGGATTAGAACGTAGGCCACGGCGGCGAATCCGATCAGTGAGAGCCAACCGCTCCATGGGGCGATGGCGGGGAGTTGCGCGATGGCGGGGACGCCGGCGACGAAAACCACAGCGAGGAGAATGCCGACGATGGCTTCGCCGGCGATGAGGCCGGAAGCCAGGAGCGTTCCGCGTTCTTCCACCTGGGCTTTGCGTTCCACGCTGTATTTTGCCGTCATGCGGTCGACGATCCATTTCATAACTCCGCCGACGAAGATGGCGGAGGAAGTACTGAAGGGCAGGTACATTCCGACAGCGACCAGCATCGGCGAACGGGCGCCGCACATGATCAGCGCGAGGCCGAAGGCGGCTCCGATTCCGAGGAGTCCCCAGGCCATCTGGCCGCCGACGATGCCTTTCGCGAGTTGCGCCATAAGACCTGCTTGCGGCGCGGGCAAGGCGCGACCTCCAATGCCGCCGGTGTCGAGATTCGCCTGGTGGAGCGCGATGATGGGCCACATCAGGAAGAACGAGAGCAGCACCACCGCGATGATCTCGACGACCTGCATTTTCCAGGGCGTGCCGCCGAGCAGGTGGCCGGCTTTGAGGTCCTGAATCAGGGAGCCCGAGACGGAGCAGGCGACGCAGACCACGGCGGCAACTCCAAGGACGGCGGCGACGCCACGCAAGCCGGTGACGCCGATCGCAAGCATGACCAGGGCCGAAATAATAAGTGCGGAGAGCGTGAGGCCGGATAGAGGCTGATTCGAGCTGCCGACTAAGCCGACGAGGTAGCCGCCCACGGCCGCGAGCAGGAAGCCGGTGCCCGTCATCACGATCGCGCACACGATGGCAGCGGTCAGGCCGTGCGTGAAGTAGTAATAGATGGAACCGATGGGCACGAGCAGGATCAGGAGGGCAAGGAGGACCCACTTGGCGGGTATGTCGCGCTCGCGGGGATCGATTTCGTGACCTTCATGCGCTGCCGCTCGGGAGGCTGCGAAGGCGCCGCGCAGCGAATTCATCAGCGATTCACGCATGGAGAACATGGTGTTTGCAGCGCCGACGAGCATGGTGCCGACGGCGATGGGCCGCACGATGTTGTACCAGACCGTGTTTGCGGCGACGGCGGGATCGTTGGTGCCGATGCGGCGGGGCAGGTCGGGATCGAAGAAGAGGAGCAGCGGGATGAGAATCCACCAGGCGATGATGCCCCCGCTGGCGGTTATGGCCGAAAGTTCGGGTCCGATGATGTAGCCGATGCCCATCAGGGCCGGCGAGAGGCTGGGAGTCGACCAGGGAATACCTCCCTGATGAGTCACGTTTCCGATAGGCTGCTTCTCAATGTTGAAGTGCTGGATCAGCGAGCGCGGGAACGCCAGGAAGCCCTCGGAGTACTCGCGGAAGATTTGAATGCCTTTTTCGTCGGTGAAGATCTGCATCAGGCCACCGAAGCCGAGGGCGCCGAAGATGTAGCGGGCGGCGTTGCTGTCGTGGATTTCGCCGGTTTTTACGATTTGATAGCTGGCGACGCTTTCGGGGAACGGCAGACCGGCTTCGACACACAGCGCTTTGCGGAGCAGAACGATAAAGAAGATACCCGTGAGGCCGCCGACCAGCAGGATCAGCGTTGATTCCCAGTAGTGGGAGGTCAGATCAGTCCACAGGTGTGTACCGTCGATTTCCACCATCATGAACGCGGGGATGGTGAAGATGGCTCCGGCCACGAGCGCTTCTCCCACGGAACCGGCGGTACGAGCAATGTTCTGTTCCAGGATGCCGCCTCGGAATTTGGGGATGCGGAAGAGCGCCATGGCGATGACGGCGGCTGGAATCGTCGCGGCGACGGTCTGTCCGGCGCGCATGCCCAAATACGCGTTCGCGGAGCCGAACACGAAGGCGAGGAAGATGCCCAAGGCAACCGCTTTAACGGTCATTTCGGGCGGAGCTTTGGTGGCTGTGCCTTGCACCACTGCATCGTACCGCACCTGATCCGGCAGGCCCTTCATGCGATATCATGTAACCACTATGCATAAGTCAGCCAGTTACAGACTCGCAGGTTTAGCGATCGCGGCGATGTCCGCGGCGTTTGCACAGGGGCCGTCTCCGAGTGTTGTGAAACAGATCGGGGGCACGTTCGACGGGATCCACAAACAGATTCTCGATATGGCGAAGGATTTCCCGGAGGACAAGTACGACTTCCGGCTGAAACCGGAAATGCGTTCGTTTGGCGAAGTGATCGTTCACGTCAGTTCCGGCGTTATGTATGCGGCCAAGAAGGGCCGGGGGGAGAACGTGAAGTGGGACGAGTTGGACGCGAAGAATTACAAAGGAAAGGACGCGATTGTGGCGTTGCTTGAGAAGTGGATGAGCGATGCGGATGCGTCGTTAAAGGCTGTTCCGGAGGCGAATTATGCTAAGACGGTGCAGCCGTGGTTAGCGGTTTTGGAGCATTCGGCAGAGCACTACGGGCTGCTGGTAGCGTACTATCGGGCGAATGGGTTGGTGCCCCCGGAGTCGCGGCCGAAGAAGTGATTGAGATAGCTTTCAGCGGTCAGCTTTCAGCTACTGAGGCAACGGGGCTGAAAGTTCTGCTTATGGCTGACTGCGGCGGCGCTTACACTTAGCGGTCGAGGCCGAAGCTGGGTTTGCGCGAGGGGCCTTCAATCTTGATCTTTAAGAAGGTTCCCGCGCCTTCCTTGGAGAAGAAAGGATCGGCGGGTTTCAGGACCCAGCGCTTCCAGCCGGTCATCGTTTGTGAGAGCTTCGCGACGAGCCGCAGAGCACCATGGAAATCGAGCATGTCGTGGGCGAGGTCGTACTTGCCCGCGACCATCACCTGTGCTCCGGGAACGGCAAAGGACAGTTCCTCGAACGTCATCACCTCGTCAGAGAGCTGAAACGAACCCTGCATGTCGGAGAGCACTTCGTCTATTTCCTCGTTCTTAGGCTGACCCTGGCCCCGACGGCTGAGCTGATCGATCTGCTCCTGAATATTCGTTCGCAGAAACTTCGCGTCGCTGAGAGCGAATTTGCCGTCGAGCGAGAGGCGCTGTTTGACGGTCCCGGTGAGCGGGGGAATGTCGATGCGGGTCTTCAGACGAATCTTTCCTTCCATGAAGGGCGGGCCTTTGACGGCCAGGCGGAGAAGGTCGCGCAATTCGCCAGCGGGCATGGTGACGTTCAACTCGATTAGCCGTGTGGGATCGTGTTCGTGCTTCACAACCGCGCCGGTGGTGGTGAAGGCGGTTCTGCCGAGGGTAGCTTTGACGGGCTGCAGGATGGTGTTGCCGTTGGTGCCGTCGACCAGTACTTCAAACTTTGTCCGCAGCGGCACCGGCGTTCCAGCCATTTTGAGACGGAAATCGGGGACCGAGGCTTCGCCTCGGGCGTGGATGGCGTCAAGCGTTCCGTCGAAGTCGCCCGTCGATTGGAGAATTCCCGCGATTCCTGTGAAGATTCCGAGATCCGCTTTATCGAACGTGTATTTTCCGGAGAGGGGCGAATCTCCGGGTTCATCGGCGTTCCAGGGACCGAAGGAACCATTACTGTGGACCTGGCCGGGTGGTTTGGGAATCGTGAGCGCGGCATCGTAGGCCATGGGGCGATCGGTTCCGACCGATTTCAGCTCGACGTGAGCCATCTCGAAACGGAGCGATTTTCGGGTTTTGTCTTTGGGCAGGATGATCAGATTCGCATCGCGAATGCTGACTTCACGGATGAGGACGTTGGAGGCTTGGGGGTTCGCGGCCGGTGCGCCCTCGCGGCCCGCGCCACCCTCGCCCTTTGGCGGGATGGTGATATCCATGCCCTGAATCGAGACCGCGTCGACGACTTTTTGGGTATCGCTGAGGGTTCCCAGGTCGATGCGGAAGCTGAATTTCGCGATGGAGAAGAGCGGGGTCGGGCTGGGGTTGGGGAGAAAGCGCATCGAGAGCTTTTCGCCATCCACTTCGACTTTCGCACCGCGGCCGCGCTTGCGAAGAAGATCGTAGATGCCCATTTTGGGCCGGTGGATGTGTAAGGAGGCGAGTTGGACGTCGCTATGGAATCGATCGCTGAGGTACTTGATCGCCTGGTCGCGAATCATGGGCTCGAAGCTCTTGGCGATTCTCGATGCGGCGATCCAGAGTCCGACGCCCGTCGCGATCACTGCTGCCAGCCCGATCAGCCACCATGTCCTTTTACCCATTCCGTCACATTATCGACGTAGTTTACCTGGGATTGTTTCGAAGGGTCGCATATGATGAGGGGATAGTCGAGTGATGAGGATTCCTGGAACGGTGGAGGAGCTGCGGCAGGCGGCGGACGATTTCGAGTCGGAATTGCATGCGCTGAAGTCAGGGGTTGTGGTGCCCGACTACGGCTGGTATCCGTACAGTTCGCTGTCGGCATTGTCGCTGCTCGCGGATTTGAGCGGTGACGTTTATGGTGACCTCGTCGACTCATTGCGATCGGAGTCAGTAGCGGATATAGGGTGCGGGGACGGGGACCTTGCGGTCTTTTTTGCGCGGTGCGGATGCCGGGTTGACGCCATCGATCATGCGGAAACCAACTACAACCAGTTGCGGGGCGTGGAAGCGCTCCGCCGTTCCTTAGGAGTTGTCGCGGGTATTTACGACATCGATTTCAATGGACGTTTTGAGCTGCCACGACGTGATTATGGGTTGGCTTTATTGCTCGGGATTCTGTATCACCTGAAGAATCCTTTTTATGTTCTGGAGACCTTGGCGTCGCGGGCGGATTGGTGTTATTTGAGCACACGGATTGCACAAGTGACGCCGGGCGGGCGGTCGCGGATCGAGGACGAGCCGGTCGCGTACCTCTTGGGTGCTCGGGAGGCCAATAACGATCCGACGAATTTCTGGATTTTTTCGGCGGCGGGGCTGGTGAGGCTGCTGGAACGCGCGGGTTGGATGGTAGTGGCGCAGAGCCGACTGGGTTGCACTGAGGAGTCGGACCCGGTGCGTGGCGAGGCCGACGAGCGGATTTTTTTGCTTGCGAAGAGCCGGGTGCGGCACCCGGAGTTGCATGTTCGGGCGCTCGATGGGTGGTATGAAGCGGAGCAGGATGCTTTTCGATGGACGGCAAAACGGTTCGCGCTGGAGGCTGCACTGCCGTTGTCGGAGCCGGCGCGTGAGTTTGCGTTGCGGTTTTTTGTACCTGAGGTGGTGGCGGCGTCGGGACCGGTGCGGTTGAGTTGCTCGATTCGGGGTGAGGCGGCGGGTGCGATTCACTGCGGCTCTGCGGAGGAGTTGGAATTTCGAGGACGTTTTCCGGCGGGAACCGATGCGGGGGCCACGGTGCGACTAGATTTTACAGTCGAGAGCTTGTTTCGCGCGGCCGGCGATGATCGGGAGTTGGGGGTTTGCGTGCCGCTGCTGGATGCGGGTCAACGGCATTTGCAGCGGATTCCGTTTCGAATTTCCTGATTTCGGCCCACGCGTTCGCTGTTCGGCTTCTTTACCGCGCTACAGGGATGACGTGGCAGGTAAGTGGGCCCACTTGACCTCTTGTTGATGCGGGACGTCCGGCGATCCGTGCTGAATGATGTGCCGAGGCTTCGAGATCTGGCCGGTGTATCCAAAGGCAGGCGGAACCCCCTGCGCCACCCTTCCACATCCTCCAAGTCGTCGCGGGAGGCAAAGAATCAGAGGCTGTGTATTACCTCCGGATGCTAGGTCTCTTTGACACCCGCCTTCTCTAACACCTGGCGGCCGTATGTCAGGCAGAGGCGGGCGCTTTCTTCAGGCGGCATCTGCTTCAAACCTCTTCCGAACACCTCGACGCTCAACGCGTCTTCATAGCCGATCTTCTGGAGTGCCTGGACGAAGCCGGTGAGATTTGCAACGCCTTCACCCGGCAACAGGCGCTCGTTGTCGCGGATCTGGTCGGGCGGCAGTTTCGGAACGTCGGAGAAGTGCACCACTACAATGCGATCCTTGCCGGCCGCTATGATATCGGCGGTAGTGGCGCCGGCGGTGTACCAGTGCCAGGAGTCGAGTGTCAGGCCCACGTTTGAGCCGCATTCCTTCGCGAACGCGAGCATCTCGCCCATTCGCCAGATGAACTCGTTCGGGAACTGGCGGCGGAGGTGCAGCGGTCCCAGGAATTCCAGGCCAAGGCGGCAGTGCGACCGCGCGAGGATGTTGGCGACTTCAGTAAAACGTTGCTTGTAAGTTCGGCGCAGTTCGTCTTTGGGCGTGTCGCTCGAGGGCATGATGTAGGTCATCATGCGTGGGCAGCCGATGGCGGCGGCAAAGGGGGCGGCATCTTCGAGCTTGGGGAGGCCGGCGCGGAATGCGGCGTCGTCTTTGCGGAATTCGACAGGCAGGTTTACGAAGGACGGGTGCAGATGCAGTTCAGCCAGCAGCTTCCGGGTGGCATCGACGCCGTCAGCCATGGCGGACTCCAGCATGACGTCGACCCCGTGAAAACCGGCCTTCGATGCGAGGCGCGCGAAGTCGGGCCAGGAGAGATGACCACCGATCGGGACGGCGTTGAGCGAAAGGTACATGAACCCAAGGTACGATAAGGTTGGCTGCTGTGTTAATCTAATTGAGTCAACAGACTACCGTAGTTCCGCCTAGGGATACCCAGGACAAACAAGATGCCTAAGTTAAAGACACACAAGGGTGCGTCCAAACGTTTCAAGAAGACGGGGACGGGCAAAATCATGCGCCATCACGCTTTCGCCCGTCACATCTTGACGTCGAAGGCGCGCTCACGCAAGCGTAAGCTGGTTGCCGGCGTGGTTGCCGACCCCGCCGATCAGCCGAAGCTGCGTACGATGCTGCCGTACTAAGCGGGTCGAAAGGACCTGCCACTGGAGCGAGCCGTGCATGGCCGTGCCTGCCTCGCCCAATAGCCCAGTAGAAGGAGAAAAACGTGCCACGAGTAAAACGAGGAACAAAACGCAGACAGTACCGCCACAAGACGCTGGAACGGGCGTCGGGCTTTTTTCTAACTAAGAGCAAGTTGAACCGGGCGGCGCAGGAAGCCGTCGAGAAGTCGCTGCGCTACGCATACAAGGGCCGGCGGCTGAAGAAGCGCGATTTCCGGTCGTTGTGGATTATTCGCATCGGCGCCGCTTGCCGGGCCGCGGGAATCTCGTACAGCAAATTCATGAGCGGTCTGAAGAAGACGGGAGTTGAGCTGAATCGCAAGGTGCTGGCCGACATCGCCCTGAACGATGCGACCGGATTCGGTGCTTTGGTCGAGAAGGCGAAATCTGCGCACGCACCGGCGCAGTAAAATAGCATTCCAGGAGTACGGTAATCCATGGGTGGAGCAGGTTCCAAACCGGCTGAGGATCTCGATACATTAAGCAGCCTTGAGCAGCGCATCACGCGAGCCGTGGAGCTAGTGACGCAGCTTCGAGGGGACAAAGAGCGGCTCGAAGCAGAGCTCGACCAGGTGATCGCAGAGCGAGATGCGGCCCGTGGCGAGTCGAGTACGCTGCAAACGGACTTCGAGGGTATGCGTGCGGAGCTGGAAGCCGCGACCGAGCGCAATCAACGTCTGTCGCACGAGTTGGACGATCTGCGAAGCGAACGCAAACAGGTTCGCACGCGCATCGAAAAGCTACTCGGCCAGATGGATCTGCTCAGCAGCACCTAGGACCGCACTACGCATGGCCCGCTCCGAATCGGTCCGCGTAAACATCTTCAGCCAGTCGTATTCTCTCGTGGCGAGCGGCGAGGATGCGGCCGAACTCGAGCAGCTTGCGGCCAAGGTGGACGATCTCATGCGCTCGATCGCATCGCGAACCGGGAGCATGGATTCCACGAGGGCGGCGGTACTGGCATGTCTTCACCTCGCGGACCAGCTCCGGAACGCCGAGCGCGAGCTCTCCACGTTGCGCAGCGAAGTCGCCAACAAAGCGCGGGAGTTTACTCTGCTGCTGGATGAAGCCATCGGCGAGGACGTCGCGGCGGCGGGACAGAAGGCAGGAGATTAGTGTCTCTCGAAGACGATCTGTACCAGCAACGCATCGAGCGGATTGAGAAGATTCGGGCGCTGGGGTTCGATCCTTACGGGCGCCGTTTCGATTTCACTCACACGGTTCCGCGTATCCTGGCGGAGTACAGCGACAAGACCGCGGAGCAACTCGAGCCGCGCGTTAACGTCCGGATCGCGGGGCGGGTGATGACGATCCGCCGCATGGGCAAGGCCGGGTTCGCGCATTTGCAGCAGGATGGCGAGCGGCTGCAGATGTACGTTCGTAAGGATGGCGTCGCCGAACGCGATTACGAGCTGTACCAGCAGATCGACATCGGGGACATCATCGGAGTTGACGGGTATCTGTTTCGCACCCGGACGGGCGAGTTGAGCGTACATGTGGAGAAGCTGGAGTTTCTCTCAAAGACACTGTACTCGATGCCCGAGAAGTGGCATGGCCTCGAGGATGTTGAGACGCGCTACCGGCAGCGGTACCTCGATCTGATTGCAAATCCCGAATCGCGGCAGGTTTTCACCGCCAGGGCAAAGCTGATCGCTTCGTTGCGGCGGGTGTTGAACGAGCATAGGTACCTGGAAGTGGAGACGCCCATGATGCAGCCGCTTTATGGCGGCGCGGCGGCCCGGCCGTTTATCACGCACCACAACACGCTCGACATGGACCTATACCTGAGGATCGCGCCGGAGCTGTATCTGAAGCGACTGCTGGTTGGCGGGCTGGAGCGCGTCTTCGAGATTAACCGCAACTTCCGGAATGAAGGCATCTCGACGATGCACAATCCCGAGTTCACGATGCTGGAGTTCTACGAAGCGTACAGCGACATGCACGGCATGATGGATCTGTCGTGTGAACTGCTGCGCGAGGGCGCAATCGATGTGACGGGGTCCGCTGTGGTCGAGTACCAGGGGCAGAAGCTGGATTTTGGAAACATCGCGCGCCGTTCAATGCGGGAGATCGTCGGCGATCCCAATCTGAAGGGCCACGCGCTGGCGGAGAAGTTCGAGAACCATTTCGAGCACACACTGATTCAGCCTACAATCGTGTACGAATATCCGATCGAGATCTCGCCGCTTTCGAAGAACAAGCCGGACGATCCGGATTTCGTGGAGCGATTCGAGATCTATGCCGCGGGCATGGAAATCGGCAACGCGTTCACGGAACTGAACGATCCCCGCGAGCAGCGGCGGCGCTTCGAAATGCAGTTGGCCGAGCGCGAAAGGGGCGACGAAGAAGCGCACCAGATGGATGAGGACTACATCCGCGCTTTGAGCTATGCGATGCCGCCGGCGGGCGGCGAAGGGATCGGCATTGACCGGCTGGTCATGATCCTCACCAATTCCAAGTCGATCCGGGACGTCATCCTGTTCCCGTTGCTGCGCCCGGTTGAAGCGGGTTCCACGGCCGCCAATGCCGCCAGCGAAAGCTAGGGGCGGGTTCGAACTTTTCGTTGCCAGGCGCTACCTGCGCGCCAAGCGGAAGCAGGCGGTCATTTCGGTCATCACGGTCATTTCGATTGTCGGGGTTGCCGCCGGCGTGATGGCGCTGGTCATTGCGCTCGCGATCAACAACGGCTTCAGGAATACTCTGCAGCGCAGTCTTCTGGGCGCGACCGCGCACGTCATGATTCTCGCCAAGGATCCGAGCGAGGGCATTACCAATTGGCGTGAGCTCGATCCCAAGCTGCGGCGCATTCCGCACGTGGTGAGCGCTTACCCGGTGCTGTATGGGCAGGGGCTGTTCACGGGCCCGCGGCAGTCGACTGGGGCTGTGCTGAAGGGTGTGCCACTCGATAATCCGCCGGACATCCTGCAGCACCTCAAGCAGGGCTCGTTCACGAGATTGAAAGACGACGGGGCTATCCCGGGGGTCATTCTAGGTTCCCGGCTGGCCGAGAGCATCGGCATGATGCTGAACAGCGTCGTGACGTTTCTCAGTCCTCAAGGCGAATTGACGCCATTTGGTCCCAACCTCGAGCGCTACAAGTTCCGGGTGGTCGGGATTTTCGAGACGGGCTTTTACGACATCGATTCGAACATTGCGTTTTCATCGCTACCGAACGTTCAGACGGTGTTTGGGCTGCACGGCGATGTTGCCAACGAGATCGAGATCAAGCTGGATGATTTGTATCGCGCTCCGGAAGTCGCTGGCGAGGTTCAGAAAACCGTAGGTCCGAACCTGTCGGCGCTGACGTGGATGGAGCAGTTTCACCAGATCATGAGCGCGCTGAATATGGAGAAGGTAGTGACGGCGGTCACGGTGGGCCTGATCGAACTGGTGGCGGCGCTCAATATTCTGATTACCCTGGTAATGCTGGTGATGGAGAAAAACCGCGACATTGCGGTTCTGATGTCGATGGGGGCCAAACGCCAGCAGATCCGCAAGGTTTTCCTCTACCAGGGACTGATTATCGGCTTGATCGGCACGGTGATCGGGCTGGTGCTCGGCTACAGCCTTGCGATCCTGGGCGATCGATTCCATTGGCTGCCTTTGAACCAGGATGTGTACGGGCTGGCATACGTGCCGTTTGCGCCCCGGTGGGCGGATGGAATCTGGATCGCGGCGGCGTCGATTTTTGTGAGCTTCATTGCCACGCTTTACCCGGCCCGTGCGGCGACGCGGATCGCGCCGGCGGAAGCTTTGCGGTACGAGTAGTTGTCTGTAACTACAAAAGTAGGTACCGTATAAGTGAAGTATGAATGGGATGAAGCGAAGAGTCGACTTAACTTCACCAAGCATGGTCTGCACTTCGCCGACTCCGAACAGGTGTTGGACGGGCCGTGCGTCACCTTCGTCGACGATCGTTTCGACTATGGAGAGGAGCGGCTTATCAGCCTAGGGCTCCTTGCAGGACGGGTGGTGCTTATAGTGCACGCCCCAAGCGGCGACAGGGTTACTCGGATTATCTCCATGAGAAAGGCAAATCGACGTGAGCAAGAAATCTATCAAAAGCGACTTGGAGAGGCTTGATCGGACAAGCGACGCGGAAATCGATTACTCCGACATCCCACCTCTCGGCGAAGATTTTTTCACGAAGGCGACAGCCGCTTGGCCACCGCTTAAACAGCAACTCACCATTCGCCTGGACGCTGATGTCTTACACTGGCTGAAATCGAACGGAAGGGGTTATCAAACGCGGATTAACCGCATCCTGCGGGCTGCCATGGAAAGTCATGACCCGCGCCCCAGGCGTGCTACTTCCGCGTCCAGAAAAAAGCCTACCGGAACCCGCTAAGCCCGACCACCGCTTACATCTTCAGCTCGTAGCACCCGATATCCCAGGCCACGCCCTGCGGGCGGGTCACACCGAGTATGTCCACCGGAACATTCGTCAGGGCAGTACCCGTATCGACGGCCGGCGAACCTGTCTTCAACTGATAATTGTTGTGCGCGGGGTCGACGAAGAGCTGAGCCGGCGTCGACACAAGCGAGTGCAGGTCGTAGCCGAGCGCCTGCCACTGTTTCATGTTGAGCAGCGAATTGCCATTGTTGTCCGAGAAACGGCCGACCACGACGTTGTAGTCGCTGTGAAACCCCGACACGCTGCCTTTCGCAATCAGTACCGAACCGTGCGACGAATCGGGCGTGTACAGGATATTGTTCTCGATGACGTTGCCTACAGGCGCGACCTTCCCTCCCCCGTCATTCGGAATATTGATCACATAGCGCGAATTCGCCGCCATCACGATCGTATTGTTGTACACCTTGTTGTTGCTGGAACCATGCGCGCCGTCGATGGCGTAGAGCGAGATCCCGCTCGCGTGATTGTTGTAGAGCAGATTGTTGCTGAAGGTGCTGCTGTCGACCCCATCGCAGTTGATGCCGGAACCGCCGCTCGTCCCGTTTTCCCAAATCGTGTTGCCTTCCACCGTCGCGAACTGCACGAGGCCGTTGCCCGGCTGTTCACTGATGTCCCCATTCATATGAATGCCGGCTGAGGCGTTGTGATGCGACAGGTTGCCGCTGATGGTGGGATACACGGAGCTGTTGCTTTGATAAATGCCGTGCTCGCTGTTGTGGTCCGTCTCATTTCCCTGGATGAGGTCGTGATTCGAGAATGCCGTGAATATACCCGTGAGCGTGCTGTTGTGCACATGATTCTGCCTGATCGTGATGCGCTCGGTCACCCGGATGTCGATACCATACTTCGGCGAATTGGCGACCTCAAAGCCTGAGACCACCCAATCCGTTACGGTACCCGAGAAATTCTCGACTTCGATAATGCTGTTGTGCTTGTTGGAGTGTCCCGGCTTGTTCACGAGCACTTGTGCCCCGGGGGCCGCAGCGAGCGTCTTCGGGGCACCCTGTCCGCCCGAAATGCCGATGCGGCAGCCAAGGTAAGTGCCCGTCTCGACCAGGATTGTGTCACCCGGCGCGATGGCGTCGACCGCGTGCTGGAGTGTGGCCCAGGGCTGCTGGAGCGTCCCGGCATGGGAGTCGTTCCCTTGGGGCGAGACGTAGAAGGTCGTGGCAGATGCTGCCCACGAGCACAGAGTCAGAGCGAGGAAGCGCTTCATCATGTTAAACAGTACTCTGGAGTCGAGAGTACTCTAAGGTCGGCACCGAATTTCAAGGACAAATCACGCTGATGTCCGTTTCTTCCAATCACCGAAATGCCATCGCGCCCTAACATGAACGCATGACAAAACTACTGATGTTCGGAAGTTTCGCTTTGGTTCTTTGCAGCGCAAACGCGGCTCAGCCGGTCGATGGCATAACGCAGATCTTTCGGGACGAGTTATTAGATCGGATGACCGGCACATGGATCCTCACCGGGAGTCTCCAAGGTCGCCCGGCAAACCATTCCGTCGAAGTCAGGTGGATTCTTAACCATCAGTTCCTTGAGATCCGCGAGAAAGACAAGACCGCTGCCGGATACGAGGCGCTCGCGCTGCTGGGACGCGATAACATGAGCGAGCGATACGTGGTTCACTGGAATGACGTTTTCGGCGGACGCTTCTCGGAGACACTAGGCTACGGCGCGCGCTCCGGCGATGAGATCACGCTCGTCTTTGAGTATCCGGATGGGCCATTTCGTACGACGATGCGGTGGCTTGCCGACAAGAAGCAATGGGAATGGGTCATGAGAACGAAAAACGATAAGGGGCAGTGGGAGGATTTCGGCAGGATGACCCTCACGCGGGAGTGAATGCGGCGCAACCGGGAATACGATCCGTTTGCCAGCCTGTATGCCGCGCATTGGGGCGACGAGTTTCATGCCGAGATCATTCCGGTGCTGGATCGTTTGCTGCTGAAGCACCTGCCGCGGCGAGCCGAGATACTCGACTTGTGTTGTGGCGATGGCCGAGTCACGAAGATCCTGGCGCGCCGCGGTTTTCGAATGACTGGAATTGACGGGTCGGAACGCATGCTGAGCTTCGCCAAGCAAGCCCTGCCGAAGACCGAGTTTCTGCTCGCCGATGCCCGCAATTTTCGGCTGGCGCCGAGGTTTGATGCGGTCGTGTCTGTTTTCGACAGCTTGAACCACGTGTTATCTATTGACGATCTGGCCCGCGTCTTTCGGAATGTCTTCGCCTGCCTGAAGCCTGAAGGGGCTTTTGTCTTCGACTTGAACCGTGAGGAAGCCTACACAGACATATGGGTGCGGCCCTTACCGATTGTGACTCCCAAGGTGGTGGCTATCTCGCTCGGTAGCTACGAATCAAGGGATAGACTCGCAACCTGCGATATTACGATGTTCCAGCACGGGGGCGGAGCGTGGCATCGCTCCGACTTCCGTCTTAAGCAGCGCTGCCATGACGCCGCGGAAGTACTGGCAGCGCTATCCCGGGCCGGGTTCGAAAGCGAAGTCTTTGACGCGGCACGGGATCTGGGCATGCAGGGCGAGATCGGATTCGGCCGCGACTGTTTTATCGCTCGGAAACCCGTCGGACCAGAAAAAAACCTGTAACATCCGGCAATTTTTGCAGTTGAGAGAACTTCTTTACCGCTCGCTCGACTCAGCCAGAGTATTCATCCGACAACGTCTCAATCGCCAAGTATCAGTATTCTAAGGCCTCGCGGCGTATATCCATCCAGGTCATACGTTGGTACTTCAAGTGCCACAGCCAGCGTGGATTTACTCATTCATGCCGGCGCTTCTAAACCCTACAAAAACGAAGATCTTATCCGCTTCGACTCTGGCGGGCTACCGCGTGAGAAGCACCGAAAACGAAGACTGGGGCACGATTGAGGAACTCATGATCGACGGCTCGGACGGCAATATCGCGTTTGCGGTTTTGTCCCTGGGGTGTTTCCCAGGCCTGGCTGACAAGCTTCTGGCCGTGCCGTGGGATTTGCTTACACTCAACGCACACGAGCGGGTGCTGGTGCTGAAAACAGATCGGGAAACTATACAGAGTGCGCCTGCATTTGAGCAGGACGACTGGCCAGATTTTACCGATCATGCGTGGGGTGCGGCAATTAAGAATCATTTCGCAACTAAGCAATACAGTTATTACGAAGACTAAATGCGAATGACCGGGCGAAAGGAAATTGAGTTGCCAGGAGAAAGGCCGGAGGAGAAAGCCGCAGAGCGGCAACTTCGGATAGGGAGGAAACATGCTCGGTTTAATTTTGTTGGTCGTTTTGATTGTGTTGTTGATGGGGGCTCTGCCCTCGTGGCCGTACAGCCGCGGCTGGGGTTACTACCCAAGCGGAATTCTGGGAGTTGTTCTCGTCATCCTGATTGTGTACCTGTTGCTGGGGTACTTCTAAGAACCGTCAGACAGGCACCCGCCTGTCAACAAAAAACTACAAAGACCGGTCGGAATTTTCTTTTTGAGGAGCAAGTGGAGAAATCATGACAAGAGAAGAATACGGAGCAGCCTATCAAAAAGGCTACAACCTGACAGTTCGGTTTCTGGTATCACGTGGTTTGTCTTATGATTCGGCCCAGGAGACCGCACAGGCGGCGTGGGCCAAGGGCTGGGAGCGCTTGGGGCAATTACGCGATTCCAACATGGTGCTGACGTGGATGAACAGCATCGCACTGAACATCCATCGTAGCTACATCCGGCGTGAGCCCCTGCTTCAGGCCTTACCCGAACTGTCAACACCTCCGAAAATCAACCTGGCTGCGATCGATGTCCGGCGCATACTGAAGTGCTGCAAGACGAATGACCGCATGGTACTGCAGCGTCACTACCTGGAAGGCTACAAGGTTCAGGAGATCGCGAAGTCCCATGGCTGGACGGAAACAGCGGTCCGGATCCGTTTGTTACGCGCGCGGAGGACTGTTGGGAAGAGACTCGGCCGACGGGTCACCCCGGCCGCCCAACCAGCAGATACACGCCGCGTGGCAGCCACGGTAGCAGCCACAGTATAAGAGTTCTCACTCGCTTCTCGGTCAGTTAGGGAGGTCGTGTTATGAAATTGAGCATTCTAATTCTCGCGGGACTGTGTTCAGGGGCTGCGTTCGCATCGAATTCGAGCGCGAACGCCGCCAAGCTGATCAGTGAATCCGCAAATGTATTCACGGAGATCACCTCCGCGCCTGACCGGTCGATTCCGCAGGACATTCTCAGCAAGGCGCAGTGTATAGGTATCGTGCCAGGGCTGAAGCGAGCCGGTTTTATCATAGGCGCGAAGTATGGCAAGGGCGTTTTGACGTGCCGCACCGGGTCGGGCTGGAGCGCGCCTTCTATCATCAAGATCGAGGGTGGCAGTTTTGGCGCTCAGATTGGAGCCGGTGAAACCGACCTGGTGCTGGTAGTCCAGAACCATCGTGGCATGGAGAAGTTGATGCAGGATAAGTTCACGGTAGGCGGGGATGCGTCAGTAATGGCCGGGCCGGTGGGTAGAACCGGAGAGGCATTGACGGATGCTCAAATGCATGCCGAAATCCTGTCCTACTCTCGCGCTCGCGGGCTTTTCGCGGGCGTCTCGCTGGAGGGCTCGACGTTGCGCCCGGATAGTGAGGAAAATGCCAATCTTTACGGTCATCCCGTGATGTCCAGGGCGATCTTGACGGGTGAGGTCACAAAACCCGATGTTGCGCGGCCGCTGTATGCAGCGTTGGATGGCCGCACCGGCGTACACAGAGGCGCCGGAGAATAGCTAGCTTGCTCTCTCTCCCGGGCGCACGATCACACTGCTCCATACAGGCAATTTCATTTTGTTGTCAATGAGTTAGCAGGGCTGGTCGTGCGCCCAGCTTCCATTCCCCTGATAGTTTGAGTGCGAGGTAACGGCCAAGCGGCGCGGGCCGATATATCTTGCGTTTTCAACGGCCTTCCGAGCTTTTTCCCGAACAGACTTTAATACGATTAAAGTACTGCCGTTGCATCCCGATAGAGTAGTAGGACGTCAAATCCTCTAGAGAGTGACCCGCCGGTGCTGCCCGGTTCAGGGTGGTATTGTAGGAAGTATCCTCCGACATGGCTTTTCAGATCCGTCCGTTTAAGGAGTTCCTGGTACGGCCCGCTCTTCCTACCGCACTCTCCCGGATGAGCGAGCTGGCGTACAATCTCCTGTGGAGTTGGGATCATACAATACGGTCGTTGTTTCGTCGTATTGATCCTGTACTTTGGAAATCCTGCGACCATAACCCCGTCGTGATGTTAGGCCGCGTGCCCCAGGCGACATTGGAACGATGCGCCGTAGACCCGCGTTTCCTCGCTGTATACCGCCGCGCCTGCGAGCACTACGACACTTATCTTCATAGGCTGGAGCCGGAGAACGGAGAGAAGCTTATCGCCTACTTCTCAATGGAATACGGTGTGGCCTCCTGCGTTCCGATCTACTCCGGCGGCCTCGGTATTCTTTCCGGCGACCATATGAAGGCGGCCAGCGACGCGGACATCCCGCTGGTCGGAGTTGGTCTTCTGTACCAGCTCGGCTACTTTCAGCAATCCCTGAATCCTGACGGGTGGCAGCAGGAACGGAATCCGGTCAATGACTTTTACACGCTTCCGGTCCGTCCGGTCATCGGGCGCAACGGCGAGGAGCTGCTGGTCGACGTCAACCTGCCAACCGGCGTGCTGCACATCAAAGTCTGGCAGATGCATATTGGCCGGGTGAAATTGTTCCTATTGGACACGAACATCCCGGAGAATCCGCGGCCCGAGCATCGCGACATCACGTCGCAGCTATACGGCGGCGACATTCACATGCGCATCCGCCAGGAGATCGTGCTCGGGATCGGCGGATTGCGTGCCCTGGACGACATGGGGCTGAAGCCCAACGTTTTCCATATGAACGAGGGGCATTCGGCGTTTCTGGCAATCGAGCGCATGCGACGCCTGATTGCGCATCACAATCTTAATTTTCAGGAAGCGCTGGATGCCTGCCGCGCGAACAACGTGTTTACAACGCACACCTCGGTTCCGGCGGGCATCGACATCTTCGACGCGGGCATCCTGCACGAGTATTTTGGCGAATACTGTCGCGAGGGCAGTATTCCCTTTGAGGATTTCCTCGGCTTGGGACGCCGCAACCCCTTCGATCCCAACGAACGGTACTCGATGGCGATTTCCGCAATCCAGACATCTTCGTACCGGAACGCGGTCAGTTCCTTGCACCGGCACGTTTCGCAGGAGATGTGGCAGGACCTGTGGCCGCGGCTGCCCGTTTGGGAGGTTCCGATTACCTCCATTACGAACGGCGTGCACCTGATGAGCTGGCTCAACGGCGATCTGGCCATGGTTTACGATCAGTACCTTGCGCCGGACTGGCGGGAGCGTCACTACGATTCGAAAATCTGGGACCTGGTGCAGGACATCCCTAACCAGGAACTTTGGGAGGCTCACCGGCGACGGAAACGGGACCTGATCGCGTTTGTCCGTGAGCGGAGCACAGCCAGTGCGATCCAGCGAAAGGCGCCCGCGTTCGAACAGCGCCGGCTTGCTGAAATCCTGGATCCCGATGCTCTCACGATAGGCTTTGCCCGCCGCTTCGCCACCTATAAGCGGGCAACCTTACTTTTCCGCGACGTGGAGCGGCTGCGGCGCATCCTGATGAATAAGGAACGGCCTGTTCAGGTAGTAATAGCAGGCAAGGCCCATCCCAAGGATCATCCTGGAAAGATGCTGATCCGCGAGATTGTTCAGCTTTCGCGGGATCCGCAGCTTTCCGGCCACATTGTTTTCGTCGAAGACTATGGGATTGCCGTGGGCCGCGAACTTGTCCAGGGAGTCGACCTTTGGCTGAACAACCCGCGGCGGGGTGAAGAGGCGTGCGGCACCAGCGGCATGAAAGCGGGGCTCAACGGCGTTCTAAACCTGAGTATCCTGGACGGCTGGTTCGATGAGGCGTACGAGATTTCCGGCGGCTGGGCCATCGGCGACCGGGAGCCCTATTCTGAGGACCAGGATGAAGTTCACGCGCGGGCGATCTACTCAATACTGGAAAACGAGATCGTCCCGATGTACTACTCAGGACGAGACGAGGAAGGCGTTCCGAACGAATGGGTACGGCGTATGAAGCAGTCGCTCATGCACCTAAGTCCTCAATTTAATTCGCAACGGATGGTCTCAGAATACGTCTCGCAATTGTACGATCCCGCGTTCAGCTCACATCTCGCTACGCGGGAGGACAATTACCAGCCTGCTCGGGATCGTGTTCGATGGAATGAGCAGGTGCGGCAAGCCTGGGACAGGATCCGGTTCGTGGATCTAGGTCCAGGGCCGGATGGATCGGTGCTGAGCGGCAGGCCGATTCCGATGAGAGCCGTGGTTGAGTTGTCCGGTCTCAGCCCGAAGGAAGTTCGCGTTGAAGCAGTGATCGGACGTGTCGGGGCAAACGGGAATCTCGAAGACACCCAGGTGATGACCTTACCTCCGACGGAACAACAGGGGACCGCATACGTATTCTCAAAAGAGTTCGTACCCCATCAGACCGGGCGGTTGGGGTACTCGCTTCGCGTGAGTCCTAATCATTACGACAACCCGATCACGCGTCCGCCGAATTCGTTGTTGAAGTGGGGTCCCGAGTAGCAAGTTTTCCGCTTGCCAGGCTGGGGACCGACTCAGGTTAGAGAGTAAAACAAGATCGTAACAGTTTGTTATTAAAGAAAGCGCTGGATTTGAGTTGCGTTTCGTGGTACATAGGTACTTGGGCACGAGCGGGGGCCGTTCGAGCTAACTTCCCTCGGACCCGCGTCTATCCTCCGATTTACCCGAAAGTTCTCTCATTCGCCGATGCGCCCGTATTGTAGGGCCAGGAGCATTCGAAACATGGACGACGACCGTAAGTACAGACAGCGTGGCTACATGGACTCCGACAGGGAGTCCAACGGCCACCGGCGCGATGACCGTCCCAAACCGCAAGGTCCGCGCCCCCCCATTGATGTAACCGGGCCCCGCCTACCCCGCTTGGTGCAGCACGTGGCAGCCGCTCGCTGCTATAACTGCGCCACCACACTTCCGGAAGGCGTCGACTGGAAAGCTAACTGCCCCAAGTGCAACGCGGCCTTGCATTGCTGCAAGCAGTGTGCGCACTTTGAACCATCCACGCGATTCCAGTGCCTTAAGCCGATACCGTTACGAATCGCGATGAAGGACCAGAAGAACGAGTGCGAGTTGTTCAAGCCGCGTGTCACAATCGCCCGCGATTCCGCGCCCGCCGCTACGAATGGCCACACAAACTCCCATCCGGCAAACAACATCCCGGCGCCGCGTTCTCCCAACGACGCACGCGCTGCCTTCGATAATCTGTTCAAGAAGTGAAAGTAGCTGAACTTTGCGAATTCCATAAGTTCCGTCTCACCGATCAGCCTCCCCCACCTGACCCTGCCCCTGGAGAAATCCTGGTGCGCGTCAAAGCTGTGGGTATCTGCGGTTCGGACGTTCACAACTTTTCCGAAGGCGGCATTGGGGATATGCGATGTGCCTATCCCATGGTGCTAGGCCACGAACCCGCGGGAGTTGTTGAAAAAATCAGCAGTGGAGTCACAGGTTGGTCCGTCGGTGATCCTGCTGTTCTCGAACCGGCACTATACTGCTATCACTGCGAATACTGTCTGACAGGACATCACAATGTTTGCGCGAACATAAGATTCCTGAGCAATCCGGGGCATCCGGGTTTCTTTCGGGAGTATGTCAGCCTGCCGGCGGGGAATCTCCTGCCACAGCCCTCGAATCTGAACGCGGCCGAAGCGACGCTGGTTGAGCCGTTGGCGATTATTTTGCATTCGCTGCATCTCGCTGCGATGCGGCCGGGAGAGACGGCTGTCGTCTTTGGGGCGGGGCCGATTGGATTGCTCACGGTCGCGGCATTGCGTCTCGCGGGCGCCGGACGCATCTGGTCCGTGGAGCCTGTGACGCATCGGCGTGAACTCGCAAAGGTGGTGGGCGCGGATGCGGCGATCAATCCCCGTGAGGTGGATGTCGTAAAACAAATTCTGGCTGATACGTCGAAACGCGGCGTAGATGTTTCCTTCGATTGCGTCTGCAAGGAGAACACGCTGAACGAGTGCCTGTACGTTACGCGCAATGCGGGACGCGTGATCATTACGGGTATTCCTTCGGAGTCGTTTGTCAGCCTCGACACGAATCCCATGCGCCGCAAAGAGCTGCCGATCCTCACGGTGCGTCGTTCGAATCATGATACGGGCGCCGCGCTTCGCATGTTGGCGGCGGAACCTGGCCGATTTGTTCCGATTCTGACGCACTCGAAGCCTATTAATGAAATTCAGCCGGCGTTTGAAGGCCTCGAGAAGTATGCCGATGGCGCCGGTAAGGTTGTCCTGACCTTGTAATGCAGGATGGCATCCTGCCGCCGGTTGGCAACCGGCGAGACGGGTTCCCAACCCGTCGCAGGTTAACAACCTGCACCACACGGCTTCCAAGGTTCACGTCCGAAAACAGCTAATCCGCAAATCGAACCGAGCGCATAATGAAGGCATGCAGTTGGACGCTGATGCCTGTTATCGCGCGGTGAAGACACGCGACGCGCGCTTCGATGGACGATTTTTCACCGCAGTAAAAACTACGGGCGTGTATTGCCGGCCTATCTGTCCGGCGCAGACCCCGAAACTTCAGAACTGTACATTCTTTGCATGTGCCGCGGCAGCGCAGGAAGCCGGGTACCGTCCCTGTTTGCGGTGCCGTCCGGAAATTTCACCCGGGCTCCCTGCGTGGAATGGAACTTCGACGACCATCTCGCGCGCCCTTCGGCTGATTTCAGAAGGCGTCATGGATCAGGGTTCGGTGGAAGATCTCGCAGCGCGCCTGGGAATCGGCGATCGGCATCTGCGGCGGTTGTTCGATGAGCATCTCGGCGCATCACCGGCAGCGGTCGCAAACACCCGCCGGTTTCTGTTTGCCAAGAAGCTGCTGACCGAGACGGCGCTGCCGGTCGGCGATATCGCGTACGCGGCCGGATTTTCCAGCGTGCGGCGCTTCAACGACGTGATGCGCGCGGCGTACAAACGCACGCCGCGGGAATTGCGCGGGAAGGCAGGCCAGGCACGCGGCAGCACAATAACACTTACGCTGCCGTATCGCCCACCATATAACTGGCCCGCTGTGATGCGTTTTCTTGCGCCGCGGGGGATACCTGGCGTGGAAGACATCACGCCAGAAGTTTATCGACGCAAATGGAATGGAGGACAGGTCGAGGTGCAACCGGTTCGCGGCGCCAATCATCTCATCGCGCGACTGGAATTAGCGAGCGTGCGCGATCTGGGCCCGATCGCCGAGTGCCTACGGCGGTTCTTCGATACCGATGCTCCGATCGACGACATCGAGGAGCATCTTGCGCGGGACCCGCGGCTCGCCCAGACCGTCAAGACGAATTCCGGTTTGCGCGTACCGGGGGCGTGGGATCCGTTCGAGCTCGTGGTCCGAGCGATCCTGGGGCAACAGGTTACAGTGAAGGGCGCCACAACATTGGCGGGTCGTATCACTTCGAAGTTCGGCTGCTTCCCTGCACCGAAAGTTCTCGCCGGCGCTGACCTGACGACGATTGGCTTGCCCGGCGCGCGGGCGCAAACGCTGCGCACGGTGGCGGGAGCGTTTGCGACTACGCCGAATCAGACCGTGGAGGCTTTGCGGGGACTTCCCGGCATCGGCGACTGGACCGCACAATACATTGCGATGCGCGCTTTCAACGAACCCGACGCCTTTCCGGCGTCCGACCTGGGACTGATTCGCGCCGCGGGTAAAGACGTGGCAAAACGGGCTGAAGCGTGGCGGCCCTGGCGGGCATATGCAGCCATGCACTTATGGATGGAGCACTCCAATGACTGAACTCTACTACGACGAAATCCCCTCTCCCATTGGGTCAATCTTCATCGCGTGCGACGGGGACGCGATGTGCACTCTGTACTTCAGCGATTTTGAAGAACGCATGTGGCAACAGTTGAAGCCGCGCTATCCCGACGCGAAGCTCACACGCAGGCATGATCCATTTGGCTACCGCACACTGCTCGACCGGTACTTCCAGGGCGACCTCGCGTCGATAGAAGAAATCAAAGTCACAACCCGCGGCACACCATTCCAGCGCAAGGTGTGGCACGAATTGCGCTCTATTCCGGCGGGCAGCACGGCATCCTACGGCGAAATGGCGGCGCGCATCGGCTGTCCCAAGGCATGCCGGGCCGTTGGTTTGGCGAACGGACAGAACCCGGTCTCGATAGTGCTGCCGTGTCACCGCGTCATTGGGGCGAACGGGAGTTTGACGGGGTACGGCGGCGGGCTCGACCGGAAGCGGTGGCTTCTGAGGCATGAGGGTCAAAACACAACCTCCGCACAATTATCAATGGCGACCGCGCATACATAGCCTAAACTGAGGCTATGTCCATAATCCGGGGCGCGGTGGTGCAAGCTGCGCCAGTTCCGTTCGACCTCGACCGCTCGCTCGCGAAGGCTCTGGACCTGATTGACGGCGCCTCGGCGCAAGGCGCGCAGCTCATCGTGTTTCCCGAGGCGTTTCTCTCCGGTTACCCCAAGCCTTTAGACTTCGGAGCCGTCGTAGGCCACCGCACGATGGAGGGCCGGGCTCTGTTCCGGCGCTACTACGAGAGCGCGGTCGATGTCCCCGGACCGGTCACTGACGCTCTCGGCGCAGCCTGCCGGAGTCACGGCGTGCACCTGGTGATGGGCGTCATCGAACGTGACGGCGGCACGCTCTATTGCACGGCGCTGTTTTTTTCCGCCGACGGTCAACTGCTGGGCAAACATCGCAAGGTAATGCCCACCGCCATGGAGCGGCTCATCTGGGGCTTTGGCGACGGTTCGACGCTGGGGGTCTTTGAGACCGCGATCGGCAAAATCGGCGCCGTCATCTGCTGGGAAAATTACATGCCGCTTCTGCGCACGACAATGTACTCGAAGGGCGTGCAGCTTTACTGCGCACCAACGGTGGACGATCGCGAGACGTGGGCTCCCAGCATGCAGCACATCGCGTTTGAAGGACGCTGCTTCGTGCTTTCCGCTGTGCAATACCTGCGGCGCTCCGACTATCCCCAGGACATTGCGATTCCCGAGAACGCAGCCGATCCGATCATCCGCGGCGGCAGTGTGATCGTGAATCCCCAGGGCAAGATTCTGGCCGGTCCTAATCGCGAAGGCGAGTGCATCCTGACGGCCGACATCGATCTGCGCGAAATCGTCGAAGGCAAATACGACCTCGACGTCGTGGGCCACTACGCGCGGCCCGACATTTTCCAACTCGAGGTAAATGAGAAGGCGGCGAAATCTGTTAGGACCGGCGCGTCATAAGCCGGCGGGCTGTGGGCGATTCTCGTTCGCAGGCGGATGCAATTCGAAGCCCTGCGGCGGCTCGGCCCCGAGCAGGTAACGGACGAAATAGTCCCAGCGCCGCCGAATCATGTAGGGCTCGTTGCCGAAGCCATGGTTCCGATTCGGCAGCATGATCAGGTCGAAATCCTTGTTGGCCTTGATCAACTCATTCACCACCAGCAGCGTGTTGTACGGCGGCACGTTGTTGTCCATCGTGCCATGCGCCAGCAGCAGGTGACCCTTCAGGTTCTTCGCGAGGTTCTGATTGGCGTCGGCATCGTAGTTGGTGGTGCCATCCGCGTTATTTTTCAGGAGACCCTGCCACTTCTCGCCCCAATCGTCTTCGTACTCGCGATTGTCGTGGTTGCCTGCTTCCGAGATGCCTACTTTGAAGAAGTCCGGATAGCGGAACATCGCATCGGCGGCAGCAAATCCGCCGCCGGAGTGGCCGTAGATACCGGCGCGATTAATGTCGATCCAGGAGTAGCGCTTCGCCAGTTCTTTCATCGCGGCAACCTGGTCGGGCAGCGTGTTGTCGCCGAGGCTGCCGTAGTAGGCCTCATGAAATTTCTTCGAGCGCCACGGGGTGCCCATGCCGTCGATCTCCACCACGACGAATCCGAGTTCAGCGAGCGCCTGCGCATCGCTTCGCGACGCCGTAAATGAACGGGAACCGACGCTACCGGTCTGTGGACCGGGGTAGATGTGGTTCACGATCGGGTATTTCTTATTAGAGTCGAACTTGGTTGGCTTGAACATCAGGCCGTAGAGATCGGTGACGCCGTCGCGAGCCTTCACCGTGATGGGCGTTGGGGGCTTCCATCCCATTGCCTGAAGGCGCCTGGTGTCCGCCTTCTCAACAGGCATCACGATTTTCCCGGTTTGGTCGCGCACCACCACGACCGGCGGGACTTCAGGTGTGGAATAGCTGTCGGTAAAGTAGCGGCCGGACGGAGATAGCGAGACGTCGTGCATGGCGTTCTCCGGAGTCAACAACGCGAGATTCTTACCGTCGAAACCGATGCGATAGAAATGCACAAAGTATGGGTCGCCCTTCTCGCGGCCTACGCCGAGGAAGTAGAGCATACGATCCTTCTCGTCCACCCGCAGCAGTTGCGTGACGTTCCAATCCCCCGTCGTGATCTGGTTCTTGAGCTTGCCGGTGTCGAGATCGTAGAGGTAGAGATGGCCCCAGTTCTCGCGTTCGGAGAACCAGATCACCTCGTTCGAAGCCGGCAGATAGCGCCAGTTGACGCGGCCGTTGCCAGATTCGTAGAACGTCGGGGTGGTTTCTTCCAATACCTGGCGAACGCGCCCGCTGGCGGCGTCCGCGACGCGCAACTGCTCACGCTTGTGGTCGCGGGAGGTGGAAACAAACGCCAGGTGCGAAGCGTCCGGGCTCCATTCCACGTCCGACCATTCGCCGCCACGGCACGCCACGTCGTCGCATAGCGAGGAACGATGCTGATCGGGCGGCATATCGAGGCGAGTCACCTTCGCAGAGTCCACATCGATAATCACGCGCTGAATCGTGGTCACTACGTCGTCGCCGGGCAGCGGGTATTTCCAGGCCTTCAACTCAGGATGCCCCACCTTCGTCGAGACCAGGTACATCTCTCCGACGCCGCGCTGATCCTGCTGGTATGTCGCAATCTTTTTCGAATCGGGCGACCACAATACGATCGGCCGGATACTGGTAGACCAACCCGCGTTGTCGGTGGCGTAGCCGAAATCCTTCACACCGTCGGTGGTGAGCTGAATTTCCTTGCCGGTCGCGACGTCTTTCACCCAGAGATTGTAGTCGCGGATGAACGCAATGCGTTTCTTGTCGGGCGAGGGCGCTTCGTTGCGCGGCGCGGGCGGACGGCCGGTCTCTTCCGCCGCTCGGTCCCCCGCCCCGCGACGCATTTCCGGAGGTACTGGTCCGCGGGTTTCGTGCGCCGGGTCAATCATCACGAACTCGGGACCATTCTCGGTGGTCGTACGGTACCAGAAGCGATCGTCGGGCAACCAGGTGGTCCGCCCTGCCAAGTGCAGCACGAGAGGTCGCGTCTTGTAGTTGAGAAACCCCTCGGCGCGAGCATAATCCGCGGACGTAACAGTTTGGGCGGAAATAGAAAAACAGCTCACAGCAAACACTGCGAACTTTCGAACGGAAGAATAGTCCATAAGCACCGGTCTTTGATTCTATCCGAGGCGAGCCTGGAGAACACGAAGGGAACGCACTGCCTCCTGCGCGACCTCCGAATCGGGATCTTTCGACAGGTTCTGCAGGTACGGCACGGAGTCGCGATCGCCGCTGGCCGCGAGCACCTGGGCGAGGCCGAGTTTCTGATCCTTCGACGCTTCCGGAGTCAGGTAAGGATAAAGCACCTTGCGAACAGCCGGATCGCGTGCCAGCTCGATCAGGTATCCTTGCGAAACTCCGCGATAGCCCCGCGAATCGAACTGGGACATCAGGTAATACAACGGCGAGTCGTCAGAAGAACCGAGCCGTCCCATCCCGACGAGAGCGAAAGCCTCCGCCATTTTCGCTTTGGTCTTAAGCTCTCCAGCGTAGGCGTTGTTGAGTGCGCCTTGGTCGGCGAGATTCTTGAGGCGCCCCAGTCCCTCGGCGGCGGCAGCGCGCATGTTGTCGTCCTTATCGTTCAGGTACGCCTGGAACAGGCCGCGAGTGCCCGAGTCGGGCATCATGGCCAGCGAACTCAAAGCCCCCCGGCGGACTTTGGCGTCGCGAGAACGGTCGAGAATATCTCGTATCTGGTTGACGGAGGAGTGATCCTGCAGCAACCCGAGCGTCTCGAGCGTGGTGGTCTGGACCTTGGAATCGAGATCGTGAAGCAGGAACGCGATCTGCGGCCCGGCGCTGGGATCGCGGATCTTCTGGAGCGCGACCAGGCATTCATAGATAACCTGGCTGTCCTTCGAGTGCAGGGCCTGGACGAGGTCGGGGATAGCTGCGCGGCCCCGCAGGATGCCCACGGCACGCGCGGCATCGGCCCGCGAATCCATGCTCGAGCCGCCCCGTACGACCACTCCCAAGGCCTGGACCACGTCGGGGCGCACGATGATGTACGAATCCACGACCTGGTCGTTCGTGTCCGTGAAATGGCCCTTGATGGCTGTGCCGGCGCGCCGCACGGAAGCCGTCAACCCGGTTTTGAGATATCCCGGCACATAAAAATTGACAAGGCCGTCGATGGCGCGGATCTGCACTTCGGGATCGTTGTCGCGAAGCGCCTGAACCAATGCGTCGAGACTCCGCTGCGTGCCGATATCGTCAATGGCTTTGACCGCCTCGATGCGAACCGAAACGTCAGAGTCCTTGAGATAGCCGGCAATCTGAGGTATGGCTTCGGAGCCCCCTTTGGCGAGGTCGTGAATGACCTTGGTTTTTACCTTGGCGTCGTTATCCGCGGCCGTGGCCGGGAATGAAAGCAGAACAGCGCAGGCAAAAAGCCCGCGGGAAAGCCTAACGTACGAACTCCACATTGACTTTCTTTGAGATTAACCCCGCTTCGTGGCCTAAATCCAGTAGCTTCTGGGCGGCTTTGGGCACCTGCTCCCCGGCGTCCACGGTGAAATGGTTCACGTACATGCCGACGAACTTCTCGGCCAGACGCGGTTCCATGTCACGCGCGAACTGCATGGCGTAGTTGAGCGCCTCGTCATGGTTCTCGAGCGCGTACTGAATACTTTCCCGCATCAGGCGGCAACATTCCGCCTGCACTTCGTCGGAAACGCTGCGCAGCAGGGCGTTCGCTCCCAGGGGCAGAGGAAGGTCGTGTGTTTTCTTCCACCACTGTCCCAGGTCGATGATTTTATGGAAGCCGCTCTTGCCGTATGTGAGTTGCGCCTCGTGGATCACCAGGCCGCCGTCGACGGAATGTTCGCTCACCGCGTCGAGAATCTTGTCGAAGGGAATGTGCACGGCCTCAACGTCGGGTTCGAACAACTTCAGCGTCAGGTAAGCGGTGGTCATGAACCCCGGCACGGCGATTTTCTTGCCCTTGATTTCAGACGCCGGGAACGGTTTGGTGCTTACCACCAACGGACCATAGCCGTCGCCCACACTCGATCCGCTGGCCATTAGGACGTACTTGTCGGCAACATAGGGATAGGCATGGTACGAGATAGCAGTGAGTTCGTAGGCACCCTCTCCGGCCTTCCGATTCAAGGTCTCGATATCTTCGAGTATGTGTCTGAAATTGACTACTTTGGAGCGAATTTTCTTGGTCGCCAACGCATAGAACATGAAGGCGTCGTCGGAGTCCGGGCTGTGGGCGCAGACGATGTCCAAGGGAGGGGTGCTTGGCATAAAGGGTACAGACTCCAACAGGATAGCAGACCTCCTGTGAATACCCTACCGAGCACTCGGGCAAGGTGCTTATTCGTTGATGAAGCTGCGCAAATCGGCTTTGAGGGTCTCCAGGCCGGCTTCCAGATGGATCAGGTCGCTGGCGACCTCGGTTAAGTCGCCGCAGCGGCCCTGCAACTCGATTTTGCGTGCGGTTTCAAAGACATTCCCGGTGCCGAAGGTAGCGATGGATCCCTTGAGGGTGTGCGCCTGCCGCTCAACCAGCCTTGCATCGCCGTTACTGACCGCATCGCGAAGTTGGCTCAAGGAATTGGGACAATCATCGAGGAAAACGGCGGCTATTTCGCGTAGCAGGTCAACGTCGCCGCCAACGCGCGAGAGTGCCTCTTCGCGATCCAAAGCGGGACCATTGGCGCTCTCAGAATGATGGGTTACGCTCATGAAGCTCCCTGAGTATTCATCGGCAATGGTGCTAGAAACTATTAGAGGGCTTCGCAAGGTCCACAGGCCCGCGATATCATCAAGATTCCGCCGACCCGAATGCTGGACACCTTCGAACACCACACCTACGCCGTAAAGCTTGACTGCCGGTACCTTCTTCACGTTCCCACTGAGATGCCGGCGAATCCCCTATTAGTACTGACGCTGCACGGGTACAGCAGTAATCCTCAAGCCATGCTCAGCCTGACGGCGGCCATGGTTGGCAAAGAGCATATCGTAGCGTCTTTGCAGGCCCCAAATCAGCACTATTTGACACAGGGCCTGCCGGGCGCAAGCAGCACGATTGGTTACAACTGGGGTGTCCGCGACCATTGGGGAACAGCCGTCACGTTGCATCACGACATGTTACTCGAGGCGCTTTCGATCCTTCGCAAGCGGTTTGGTGTTCCGGCGCAGCGGTGTCTGCTGGTGGGTTTCTCACAGCCGGTGGGAATGAACTACCGCTTCGTGGGTACCCATCCGGACCAGGCAGGTGGCGTAATTGGGGTTTGCGGCGGAGTGCCGCGGGATTGGGACGAAGACAAGTATGGTACTGTGACCGCGCCAATACTACACATCTCGCGGGATCAGGACGAGTTCTTTCCGTCTGAGGTCGCGATGCAGTTTCCGGAGCGTCTCAAGAAGCATGCGACTGATGTCGAGTTTCATATGCTGCCGGGCGGTCACCGGTTTCCGTCCAAGGCGGGACAAATCGCGAAGCCATGGATGGCCCGGGTTTTCGGCACGTAGCGCCGCCTTTAGGCGGTTCAGGCGTAGGATTGCGGTGGATGTGGAGGTCAAAAACTCCACATCCAGCAGGCTGTGGAACGGTGAAGCAGGCGGTTGCGCCTGCCTTTGGACTTCACCGGGAATGCGCAGGCGAAACCGCCTGCATTACTAAACCTGAGAATCTTTGCGCGGCGCGATGAGTAGGGTATGTTCCGATGCAGACTTGATACCGGTGCGTTCCAGAGATTTTTGTGGATCGGTACCCCTTCGATTTCGGAACCGTACTTGTCGATAAAATGTTTCATAGCGTTCTCCTTGTGCCGGTGAATTGAAGCCTCAACGACACATTACAAACACGAAGGTGAAGATTTATTCCGTCGATTCCACCGTCACCTTCGGAAGCGAAGCGCATCCTTAACCCGCCGCGAGCTATTTCTTGAGCCTACTGGTACGCCAGGTCATTTCCGTGCCTTGCGCGAGTCGGAAAGCAGCGCCCTCCATAAAGAACGAGCCAACGCCGGGGATCTGAACCGGGAATTCGGAGTCGGTGGTTGACTTTACTACGCTACCGGCTACGCCGTAGTCTGTCGTGAACGTCTTCGACGTACTTAAGTTCAGAGTGAGGCCGGGGATCTGCGATATGCCGACCATCTCTCCGGTAAATCGAACGCGCCCGCCGGCAAACTGAATCGCGGAGAACTCAAGTCCGACGAGATAATGCGAATGGGGACTCGTGAAATGCACCAACCGGCGAAGTCTACCCTCCAGCAACGCGCCCTTTGGGATGAGCACCGACCCGTGGTAATGGACGGGAGCATCGAAAACCGCTGTAATCCGGTCGCCTACCGCCGCTACATTCGAGTCAATTACCTGAGCCAGGTGAACCGAGAACTCCAGCCCCGCTGGTACCTCGATTTCCTCGGCGGGTGCGGGCATTCCGGCGACGGTGGTGGCAGGCTGATCGAATGAGAGGTTGGCTGCTCCGGCGAATTCACGACATTGGCTGAACTCAATCCGGTTTCCCGTTTCAGCCCCCTTCATATCCGTGACCAATAGTTCAATACTCTGCGGCAGGAGCAGATCCTTCGAGCGCATTCTGATGCGCGCATATTCGATGGTATTCGTGATGCTCGCGACGAAAAGATCCGGTGGAATGTCGCGCGCGCTCGATTGCAGGCGCAGTAATTGGAGCGTCTCGGCATCGGCCCAGAAAGAGCCAGCCTCCGACACTAGGCCGCCATGGCCTCGAATGTGCACCGTCCAACCGCTTACGTTGTACGGGATCGTGTAGTCCCAACGGAGCGCATTGCGACCGGAGATTTCCTCTTCGCCATGAAATTTGATTTCGCTAACGTTATTGAGGAGGACGCTTCTTATGGCTGTTTCAAAGTTGCCGGTCGAAATCATGCCGCCGCCTACGAAACCCGCTAAGTCCCCCTCCTCGAATTGCCCGGCGCCGGGCCAGGCATAGAGTTCGTTGCCGTGGGCGACAGCTACTTCCAGATGCAGAGTATCCCGATGGTGAAAAGGCTCTCGTGCATTCCTGCGATCGCTGCGGTCGATGGTCTCGACGCAGGTGTAATTGTCGAGCATCGCCAGCGAAGCTACGACATCACGCTTGAGCCGTGCCAGTTGGATAACGTCTTTGGGCAGGACCGTCTGGGCGCACAGCAGAAAGGTGAAGGCGAAGCCGAAGCTTAGGCTGCAAACAACCTGCACACGCGAATTCTAGCACTCGCGATTCGAGCTCGGAGATGGTTTACAACGAGCGCTCCTAGCCCGGTATTCTTGAGCCATGGAGTCTGGAAAACCAAGCCGGACCGCCTGGTCCGCCGCGTTCCATCGCGCCGCGCACCAGGTGCTCGAACAGGGGCACATCTTCGCCGACCCTCTCGCGTTGCGCATCCTGGGACAGAACGACCCGGATGCTGTCGCCCGCACGGCCGAGGAACGCACTTCCGGGCGGGGAATGCGCGTGTTCATCGCTGTGCGCCATCGTTTCGCCGAGGACGCCCTGGCCGCGGCCGTCGAAGGGGGCATGCACCAGCTTGTGGTTCTCGGAGCCGGCCTCGACACGTACGCCTATCGCAATCCTTTCGGCGAATGCCTGCGCGTAATCGAAGTTGACCATCCGGACACCCAGGCCTGGAAGCGGCAGTTGCTGGCGAACGCCGGAATTCCGCTGCCGGACGGTCTGACGTTCGCGTCGGCGGATTTCGAGAGACAAACGCTGGATGAGATCCTCACATCCGCGGGATTCCATCGCGACGAGCCGGCATTCTTCACCTGGCTCGGCGTCGTCCCCTACATCACGGGTGACGCCGTATGGGCGACCCTCACGTTCATCGCGAGCCTCCCCGCGGGCGGGTCTGTCGTCAAGGAGAACGCCTCTGCATGTTTCCACAGCGTTTGCGCCAAAGGCGCGCTGTGCCACCATAGTGTTTGTGAAAGGCCGACACCGATCGAGGAGCCGCGCGCTGCAGGTGCTCTTTCAGTGGGACCTCACCAAGCAACCCATCGATGCCGCGATCGAATCCTACTATGGCGGCTTGTATTCGGAAGATGCCGAAGCGGAGTCGCGGCGGCCGGACCGCGACGACTTCATGGAAGAACTCGCCCGTGGAACATCCAGCATGGTTCCCGAGATCGATCGGCGGCTGTCCGACAAAACTCCTCATTGGCGCCTTGACCGAATGCCTGCCGTGGACCGCAATATCCTGCGTCTGGCCGTTTACGAGATGACCAGCCAGCAGACGCCGCCGGCCATCGTCATCGATGAAGCCATCGAACTCGCGCGGCAGTTCTCCGGCGATGAATCGGCCGCGTTCATCAATGGCGTCCTGGACGCCGTCAATAAAGAACTGCGGAACTGACCCGTGAAAATCCTGATCGTGGCTTCCGAAGCCACACCTTTCTCAAAGACTGGTGGTTTGGCGGATGTGATCGGCGCGCTACCGCCCGCGCTGGCGCAGCGCGGTGAACGGGTCGCGGTGGTCCTGCCCGGCTATCGCGAAAACGTCTATCCTACGCCGTTGCGGCCGGCATTCCGCAAGCTCTCCATTGCGCTGGGTCCCGGCTACACAGTCGATATCGAAGAGACCACCGACCGCGGCGTCACCTGGTATTTCGTATTCTGTCCGCCTCTGTTCGACCGGGACGGCCTTTACGGAAGCGGCGGCCGCGACCATCCCGACAACGCGGTTCGTTTCGCCGTGTTCTGCCGCGCGGCACTCGCCGTAGCGAGGCACCTGTTCCGGCCCGACATCATCCACTGCCACGACTGGCAGGCTGCCCTCGCGCCGGTGTACATACGACACATCTTCCGTGGCGACCCCACCTTCATCGCTTCGAAAATCCTGTTTACGATCCACAATCTCGGTTACCAGGGCATCTTCCTGCCGGAAGTTCTGCCCCAGATCGGCCTCGATTCCAGTGTCTTCACGCCCCGGCAGATGGAATTCTTCGGGAAATTGAACCTGCTGAAGGGTGCGATTTACTATAGCGACGCCATCAGCACGGTCAGTCGTTCATACGCGCGCGAAATCCAGACGCCGGAGCTGGGATTCGGCCTCGATCTCTTCCTGAAGACGCACGCACGCCGGGTGGTCGGCATCGTTAACGGCGTCGACTATGCCGATTGGAGCCCTGAAAACGACGATTTCATCCCAAGACCATTTACCGTCGATGACCTGAGCGGCAAAACTGCCTGCAAACGGGCTCTGATGGCGGAATTCGGCCTGGCATCCGGCAACATCGACCGGCCGTTGATTGGAATTGTGTCGCGCCTGGTGCCCCAGAAGGGATTCGACCTCATCACCCAGATCGCCCATGAGCTCCCGCATCTGCATCTTTCGATGGCCGTGCTGGGGTCGGGAGACGCTGCCTACCAGGCGGTTTTCCAGTCCCTGGCCGCGGCTTATCCCGACCGGTTCGGCGTCCGGATCGGTTACGACAACGCCCTGGCCCACAAAATCGAGGCCGGCGCGGACATGTTCCTGATGCCCAGCCATTACGAACCCTGCGGGCTCAACCAGATCTACAGCCTACGGTACGGGACCATCCCTATCGTGCACGCTACCGGCGGCCTGAATGATACTATCGATGGGGAAACCGGGTTCAAATTTCAGGAGTATTCGGCAGTAGCGCTCCTGGATGCGATCCGGACGGCTCTGGCCGCTTTCAGGGACCGGGAAGGGTGGCGTACCATGATGCGCCAGGCAATGACGCGGGATTTCTCCTGGAATGTGGCGGCCGGCGAGTATTCGGCTCTATACCGCGAGCTCCGGGCGGGCTGAATCTTTTCCGCGATCCGGACATCCATTTAAGGGAGAATGAAAACGATGGAACAAACCCTCAAGTCAACACCGGCACATGGTGTGAACACTCTGACATTCACGGACGCGTCCTTTGATGTGGACGTTTTGAAATCTGAGGTCCCGGTCCTGGTGGACTTTTGGGCAAATTGGTGCGGGCCATGCCGCATGATGACCCCCACTATCGATGCGATTGCGAATGACTATGCCGGCCGGGTGAAGGTCGGTAAGCTCGACGTGGACGAGAATGGCGGCACCGCAATGCGCTACAACGTCCGCGGCATTCCTACCTTGCTGCTGTTCAAGGGCGGACAGATTGTCGAGCAAAAAGTTGGCGCCATGGCCAAGGGCGACCTCCAGAAGATGCTGGATTCCCACCTATAATTTCGGCTGCGAAGTAACCGCCCCCTCAGCGGCGGACGAGACCAGGGCAATATATTTGGCAAAGACCCCCGAGCGATAGCGCGGCTCGGGGGTTTTCCATTTAGCGAGGCGTTCGCGCACGGTTTCGGCCGGTAATTCGAGGTCGATGACCCTTTTCTCGATGTCGAGGTTTACGATATCGCCTTCCTCAACCGCGGCGATCGGTCCGCCGACAGCCGCTTCGGGCGCGATGTGGCCCACCATGAAGCCACGGGTGGCGCCGCTGAAGCGACCATCGGTGACCAGGGCGACACTTTCGGAAAGGCCTGCTCCAACGATGGCGCTCGTGACGCCCAGCATCTCGCGCATTCCCGGGCCTCCGCGCGGCCCTTCATAGCGAATCACCAGGACATCGCCCGCGTTAATGCGGCCTTCCAGGACCGCGTGCATGGCGTCCTCTTCACAATTGAAGACCCGCGCCGGTCCGCGCTGGCCCTTGCGCTCGATTCCGGTCACCTTGATCACGCTGCCGTCGGGCGCCAAAGAGCCCCGCAGGATGACCAATCCACCGCTTTTCTTGAGCGGGTTGTCGAGGGGACGTATGACTTCCTGGCCTGCCGTTTCCCTGGCATCGCCGGCCTCTTCCGCGAACGAGCGGCCGGTGACGGTCCTGGCGGACCCGTCGACGAACCCGCCGTCCAGCAGCCGCTTGGCGATCACTGGAATCCCGCCGGCTTTGTCCACGTCCACGGCAACGAACCGCCCCGCGGGTTTCAAATCCACAAGCAAAGGCGTCCGCTCGCTAACTGTTTGAAAATCATCGATGTTAAGGGGAATGCCCGCCTCTCGGGCAATGGCGAGCAGGTGCAGCACGGCATTCGTCGAACCGCCGCTGGCAGCAACGGATGCGATGGCATTGTCTATGGCCGCGCGGGTCACGATATCCCGCGGCCGGATGTCTTCTCGAACAGCCCGCATTATCAACTCACCGCAGCGCTCGGCCACGGCGTTCTTTCGCGTGTCCACCTGCGGAACCGCCGCGGTCCCCATAGGCGAGAGCCCGATGATCTCCATGACGGTCGCCATGGTATTGGCTGTGAACTGCCCGCCGCAGGCCCCGGCACCCGGACATGCGGAATTCTCGATTTCGAGCAACTCCTGGTCCGACATCTTCCCGGCTGCATTCGCCCCAACCGCCTCGTAGACGTCCTGGATCGTGATGTCGTGCCCATTATGCCGCCCCGGCAGGATCGAGCCGCCGTACATGACCAGTCCCGGAATATTCAGCCGCAGCAACGCCAAAGCCGCGGCCGGAATAGTCTTATCGCACGCGACCAGCGCCACGATGCCGTCGAACATGTGGCCGCGGGCCACCAGTTCCATGGAGTCGGCGATCACCTCGCGGCTCACCAGGGAGGCCTTCATGCCTTCGGTTCCCATGGTGATTCCGTCGCTGATCGCGATCGTGTTGTACTCCATGGGTGTGCCGCCGGCTTTGCGAATGCCGTCTGCCACCTTCACCGCTAAGTCACGGAGTTTAAAGTTGCACGGCATAGTGCCGATCCATGTGTTGGCAATGCCAATGATCGGCTTTTTCAGATCCTCGTCGGTAAAACCTATGCCTTTTAAGAAGGATCGCGCCGGTGCACGGTCGCGTCCCTGTGTGATTGTATAGCTACGCAGATCCTGACCCATGAGAAGCTTTATGGTAGCTTGACGTAGAGTTATGCGGGTTGTGCTTCGCAGCTCATCGTTGTTGTTTACAACCCTCGGGATCGTCCTGAACGCCCCCGTCGCGAGGGTACGCGAAGCACTACGTTTGGGCGTTGCGGGTCACGTACAGATCGGAATGCGGGTGCAGGATGTCCTGGTCATGTTCGAGGGCCGTACCCGCTACAACCCCGACAATAGCTCGCTGCAGGTTTATGCTACGTCGCCGCCACAGGGGCGCCCGGATCTGGCGATCGCTCTGAAGAACGGACTGGTTTCCAGCATCCGCGTTTACTCCGGGCGTTATCGGATGGACACCGGAATCGGCATAGGAAGCCCCTTGATGGAGGTGGCCAGCCACCACTCGCTACACTGGCTCGACGACAACACGTCAGAGGCCGATGGCTTGAAAATGCAGTTCGTTTTCAAAAAGGAAACGGTCGTCTCCATTCTGGTAATGTGAGGCGATGGCGCGAGTCGTCTCGATCCATGCACATCCGGATGATGCCGAAATCCTCGCGGGCGGCACGTTAGCCTTGCTCGCGAAGGCGGGCAATCCGGTCACAATCGTGACCATGACGCCGGGCGACTGCGGATCGACCGTACATGGACCCGAAGAGATTGCGGCAATCCGGCGGAGCGAAGCCGCGGCAGCGGCCAGGCTCATCGGTGCGCACCATGTTTGTGCGGAGTTCCGCGACCTGGCCATCTTCAACGACGATCCATCGCGGCGGCGCGTCACCGAGTTGTTGCGCCGGCTGCGCCCCGAACTCGTTCTCACGGCGTCTCCCGCCGATTACCATTGCGACCACGAAGCAACCAGCGTTCTGGTGCGCGACGCGTGCTTTGCGGCATCCGCACCCAACTACCGGACGGATTCGCCAACGCTCGCGGCCATTCCGCATCTCTATTTTGTCGACTCGATAGGAGGCGTGGACCGCTCCGGCAGCGCCATTTCGCCCGATTTCTTTGTCGACGTAACGAACGTCTTCTCCATTAAGAGAGCCATGCTCGCCGAGCATCGCAGCCAGCGCGAGTGGCTGCAACGCCAACACGGGATTCCCGACTACCTCGAAAAAATGGAGAACTGGACGCGTGAACGAGGGCGCCAGGCCGGCATGCAATATGCGGAGGGTTTCCGCCGCTATCCGGGCCATCCTTATCCCCAAACGCCGCTGCTCGAGGAGTTAATCCGCAGATGATCACAAGACGCCGCCTTCTGACCGCGGGAAGCACCTTGCTCGCCGCGCCCGCGTTCGCGCGTAAAGCCCCGCAGCGGAGCGTCATCATGATGTTGGATGGCTTCGGCCTCGACTACATGGAGCAAAGTTCGATGCCGGTGCTCAAACGTTGGGCCGACACCGGGCTGTTCCGCCTCGTCCAGGACACGATGCCATCAGTCACCAACACAAACAACGCTTCGATCTGCTGCGGGGTGTGGCCCGACGAGCACGGCATTACAGGCAATTCTTATCTGGATGAACGAACCGGACGCGAGGAGTACATGGAAACCGCGGATCTGCTGCTGGCGCCAACACTCTTCCAGCGGGCGAAACGGCTGGGCGTCAAATCGGCGCTTCTCTCGTCCAAGAAAAAGACGACAACGCTTCTGCCGGCCGGCGCCGACCTGGTCCTCGCGGCGGAGGCGCCAACCGACGATTGGGTGAAACGGCTCGGACCTGCGCCATCCATCTACAGTCGCGAAATCAACTATTGGTTACTTACGGCTGCGATCGATCTGCTTAAGACCCGCCGCGATCTCGGCTGCCTCTATGTCCATACCACGGACTACCCGATGCACACGTGGCCCCCTGAGGCTCCCGAATCGAAGGAGCATCTTGCAAGACTAGACCACTTTCTTGCCGAAGCCGCCTCGGCCGCTCCCGACGCCGCGTTTCTGGCAACGGCGGATCACGGCATGAATCACAAGTCGCACTGCTGGGATCTCGAAAGGGCCTGCGAGCACCGCGACGCACCGATCCGCATCGCAATCTCGGTGGACCGGGACAAGTATCTAAAGCACCATCGTGGATATGGCGGCGTATCGTGGGTCTACTGCAAAAGTCCGCGGGACATCGACCGCACGGCCAAAGTGCTCGAGAGCCTCGGAGGTGTCGAGAAAGTGCTGACACGGCAGGAGGCGGCCAACCGCTTTCACCTAATGAGTTCTCGAATCGGCGATCTTGTGGTGCTGGGCGACCGTGACACTGTTTTCGGCGAACTCGATGCAGAGTCGGAGCCCCTTCCACCGGAGTACCGCGCCCATGGTTCGTTGCACGAGACGGACATTCCGCTCGTCATCTACGGCACGGACGCCAAACTCAACGCGTCTGATTTCCAGCACAATCGCGACCTGGCACGTTGGCTTTACATGTAATGCCACAGTTTTCGAAGTAGGGCAGCCACTTACTTGGGCTTCACTTCTGTTCTGTAACCGTTACTGGATCCTGCAGACGGAAAGACAGGCGCGTTTCCACAGGAATCACGGCCGGCTTACCTCGGGTCAGCATCACGTCGCCCGCTCCTGCGGCTCCTCCCGCGGCGGCGCCAATACCCGCGCCTTTGCCGCCGCCCGCAAGGGCGCCGATGATGGCTCCCAAAGCCGCGCCACCGCCGACCTTTGCCGCATCGGTTCCGTGCGACGCATCCGCTTGCTTTTGATATGGGGCGGTGCGAATCCTGACGTGCTGCCCATCTGACAATGTCACCTGAAACAGGTCAACCTGAAGCTCCGCAGTACCTTTCACCTTTCCTCCGGGGTCAGACTGCATTACGCGGCCTAAGCAGCGCGCTCCACGTTCCGCGATCACGAAACCGTCGACCACCAGCGGCTGCTCCAGCGTCGCCATGAAACGGTCTCCTTGTTTGCTTCGTTGAGTCGACAGAGTCTCGCCGACGCGAACCGACAATGCCGTGCCGGCGGCGATGGTGACTGTTGGAGCTACCGGCGGAGGAGGCTCCAGCTCCTTGGGTTGGGGTGGCGGCTCGATTTTGGCTTCGATCGGCGCCGGCGGGGGCTGCGGAGGAGGAGCCGCAACCGGGGCAGGCTGAGACGCTGGTTGCGGAGCTGGCGCTACGTTCTGCGGCGGGAGAGGTAGTGTGGGTGGTGGGTCGAGTTGCGCCACGACATGTTGGCGTGTTTTTTGCTCGTGATGAACCGGCTGCGGCTCACGACGCTTTGCCTGAACAGGCTCCTTTTTTAACGGCTCCACGGGGGAGGGCTTTCCCGCGGGCACCGGCTCTGCTTCCACAGGCGGCGTCGATGGCGGCGGTGCGGCTTGCGGCGTTGTGGCTTGCGCCGGTGTGGTTTCTGGCAATGCGGCAGCCGCGGGCTGGGTCTGAGCCGGCTTCACAGTGTCTGCAACCCGGTCCTCAACACGTCCTTCCGGCCTGACTGCGAGATATACAACGGCGGAGGCCATCAGTGCTCCGCCGATGAACGCAAATACAATCTTAGAGTTCATCACGAAGAACCCCCTATCAATTTAAACGTCCGTGCGGAAGTTTAAGTTTCGGAGCCCGACTCGTTAAAATGGTTCAAGAATGTCTTCTTTCCCCGCAGGGTTGCGAATTGGAGGTGTGTCGATTCAACCGGCTACGGTCCTGGCGCCTATGGCTGGTGTGACCGACACCATCTTTCGCCGTCTCATTCGCAACCAGGGAGGTTGCGGGCTTTTAATGACTGAGTTTACGAGCTCCCATGGCGTTGTGAACTCACTCAAAGCGCGCAAGCCCACCCGAACCTTCCGCTACCTGTTCTTCGAGCCCGAAGAGCACCCGATCTCGGCGCAACTCTTCGGTTCCGATCCGCAAGTGATGGCTGACGCTGCAAAGGCGTGCGAGGACTTCGGGTTCGACATCGTCGACATCAACTTCGGCTGCCCGGTGAACAAAGTGGTGAAGTGCAACGGCGGATCGGGACTCCTGCGCGACCTGCCTCTCGTCGAGCAGATTTTGCGCAAGGTCCGGGCAGCTATCTCTATTCCCTTGACGATGAAGTTTCGCGCGGGCTGGAACGACCACGAACTGGTATTCGTCGACATGGCGCGGCTCGCGGAAGACTGCGGACTGCAGGCAGTGGCGCTTCATCCTCGCACTCGAGAGCAGGGTTATAGCGGGAAAGCCGATTGGACGCGAATCGCCGAGTTGAAAGCCGCGGTAAAGCACATCCCGGTGATCGGCAACGGGGATATATCGTCCCCGGAGGACGCTGTTCGCATGGTGGAAGAAACGGGTTGCGACGCGGTCATGATCGGGCGCACGGCGTCGTCGAATCCGTGGATCTTCCGGCAAATTCAACAGTACCTGGCGACTGGATCCTATGAGCATCCGCCAGAGCGGCACAGGTATGACATTATGAAGAACTACTACTCGATGCTGAGCGGCCAGGCGGCGCCAGATGCGGTTGGGAAAATGAAGCAATTTGCCACATACTTCACGCATGGCGTTCGGAACGGTTCGAAGCTGCGCGTTGAAATCTACAAGGCGACCGAAGGCTCCCAGATTCTGAATGCAGTCGACGCATTTTTTGAGCGAGAGCTCTCCACAGCGACCGCCTGATCACGTGTTGAAAAAGGTCCAGCTCATTACCGATGGCGCGTGCAAGGGGAATCCCGGCCCTGGCGGTTGGGCTTGTATTCTGCGCTATGGCGACAAGAAGAAAGAGCTGTATGGAAGCGAGCCCCACACGACCAATAACCGCATGGAGATTATGGCGGCCGTGCAAGGCCTCAGTGCGCTCAAGGAGTCGTGCCACGTCGTTGTTATCACCGATTCCAACTATCTGAAGAACGGCATCACCACGTGGATTCACGGCTGGAAGCGCAATGGCTGGCGCACGAAAGAAAAGAAGCCGGTGATCAATCAGGACCTCTGGCAGGCGCTCGATGCCGAGGTGCAGAAGCACAAGACGGAATGGGAGTGGACCAAAGGCCACGCGTCGCACGCGGATAATAATCGTTGCGACGAGTTGGCGACAATGGCCGCGGTGGAGCAGGTCTCGAACGTTAGGAACGTGCGCCGGGCGGCACCTTCAGACTGCAATCTTGCCGACGCCGCAGAGACGTCCTAGCAGCCCGCGGCAGAGTCGGGCAGGCTGAATGCCTGCCCCCCACTTTGACTCGCAACCTGTTTGATTCATAAAAATGGCGCAGGCGGGTTCGCCTGTGCATCTGGCTTAGTGCGGTTGAACCAATCCTGTGACGGCCGTGGTGAACGCAGAAACAAAGGTTCTCCCACCGTTGAGCAGATTGTCCTTCGTCATGTAGTCCTGAATTACGTCGGGATAAACTCCGACACCTTCGTAATAGGGCATCGATGGGAAGCCGGGAACCATGACCGATTGGGCTCGGGTGAGCAGGTCGACCGATATAACGGCGGACCCTTCCGTATAGGCAGTAGCGGTCGGGAACTCCGGATCGTTACCGCCATCGCCATCCGTGCGCATTCCGAAAAGCGTAGCTCTGCCGGCATCCTGCAACAACAGCGAAAAGACTTCGGCGGAAGAGACGCTGTAAGTGTCGGTGAGAACCACGATGGGCTTCGTGAACGGCACGTTGTTTCCGTTCGAGTCGGTCGCGGGCGTGGCGGTCAGTGAAGGTCCGCACAGCGGAAGCATACCTGTCATACCGCGATTCTCGCTATAAGCCTGTTGCACTTCTTTCAGGTAGGCACCATAAACGTCGATCACCCACTGCGGCGCTCCGAAGTTCTCAGCGTCGCTCAGTGCGGAGGAGAAGTCGAGTACCCAACTCGCCGTGGCGCGAATTTCAACGTTGACACCATTGAACGGCTTGGGATTCATGAAGGAAACGAGATCCTGAGCGTAGCAAGCATCTCCACCCGGATTGTTCATGACGTCGACCACAACCGCATCGACGTTCTTCTGGAAATACTGCATTTCGCCTTCGAACTCATCTTCGGCATTTTGAACAGAGGTAAAAGGCACAAAAGAAGGAATTCGAATTAATCCAATCCTCGTTGTACCCGACGTGTAGGTTCCCGAGACGAACTCATCCTCAGCCCCGTTGCCGAGCCGGAGTTTGAACCCGGCAGGGGGGTTAAACAGCGGATCAAATGCTCCGAGGTTGTTGGCGTCGCCGCGATATGCGGAAGTGTGTTGCGCTTTCCAGAGCTTAGCTAACGGCTGCATATAGGAAGGAACGTTCCGTCCTGGTCCTGGCTGACGCACGCCGGTAAAGGTACCCCAGGGATTTACTGGAATGGTGAGATCCTCGGCATCTATGCCTTTCAGCGCCAGCGTAGGAGGCCCGACGAGGCTCGTGTCCGAAGTGCCTGGAACAGGGCGATGCCAGCGCGAAGCGGGCGTGGTGCCATGCGGGCTGGGCACGGGTCCTTCCTGAAGCAGCGGAGTGCCGAACTTGTCCCAGGGGATCACGTAGTTCTGAGTAGCTCCGGTGGCCTGAAGATTAACCGCCAGGGTCGCATTGTTCCCAATGTTTACAGCACCTGGGAAGATTTCCTGGAAGCGCAGAATGATGGAACCTGCGCCGGAGCGTGTGCGGCTGACGGGGTTGGCGAAATTCGCGTAGGGCATGTACGACTGGATCCAGTCGGCCGCAGCCACGCCATCCACCGAAACGATTTCGTCTCCAATGGTGAAGGGATAACGCGCGCGCGGAAGATAAGCTCGGTCGACACCATCTATGAGCACTTTGCCGTCATAAACGTCAACGCTCATATGCAACCATGCAAAGAAGTCGCTCGGCACGAGGAACACGTCGTGGCCGCTTTTGAAGGAGCCGACGTACCTCGCGAGGATGTCATAGAAATCGAGGTCGGTCTTGGAGTTGTTCACCTGGTCGAGCCATGGCTGAATGTTGTAAAGATCGAACCCGAAAAGATCCCTATGCAACTCATAGGGACCATAATTCTTGGCGTACAACGCCGAGAGGTTCATGAAATCAAGGACTTTTTGGTCTTTAGTCAACTGCTGTGCCAATGCAACTGAGCCAAGACACAACAATGCAGCGACACTTCGTAACGAGCGCACGATAGTAATTCCTTTACTCCCTGTCAGATTTAGACTTCTGTCTGTTTTACAAAGAGTAACATGACAGACAGTACTCTTGATCGGCTTTTAAGCTCGAGCGGCGGCGCGAGCGGAACGGTCCCGGGCGGCGGATCGGATTCCATCGAGTGAGGAAAGAATAAGCTGTCGACGACCGAGGCGAATGAGCCCTTTACGGGCCAGAAGATTGAGAGTGGTCGAGGTGGTTTCGCGAGTTGCTCCAATGAGGCTGGCGAGCTCACCTTGTGACAACGGAACGGTGTACTCGTGACCGTCGAGTTTGGATCCGAATGCGGTCGCCAGCTCAACCATGTAGTGAAGAATGCGATACTCCACATCCTGCATACAAAGCAACTCAATCTTTTTCTCCAGTTCGCGCTTGCGATGGAGAACGAGGTGAGCCAGGTGCTTCCACAGCTCAGGCCGCTGATCGCAGAAACTCACGAACTTATCACGCGGGATAACGTAGACGATACTGTCCTGCAATACTTCGGCACCGGCCGGGCGTGTAGGTTCAAGGCCGATCGCTTGTTCGCCGAAGATCTCGCCGCCGGTAATGATCTGGAGAATGATTTCCTTGCCTTCGGGGCCACGTTTGCAAAGCTTCACGAGACCGGAATCGAGGAAAAGGACGGAGTCGGCAGGACTACCTTCGGCATAAAGCGTAGTGAATCGGCGACTGGGGGTGAACCTAATCACACCTTCCTGCCCTAGCAGATCAGAACGCACTGCCACGGCGATAGCAGAAGACGGCGAGTCCATTGTCTTGATCCTGTTCATTATAGTCCGAACGTCTGGAAGTTTCTAATAGAATTGTTCGATCAGGCACAATTCTTCTGTGTCTGGTGGCGCACAGACATTAAGCGGTTTCCCGAAAGCGGCGGGCGGTTTCCGCCGCCCGTTCAAAAAATGACTGCATCGCCAGAGTGCCAATCCGTTCTCTAACTCCTTCTAATTCAGAGATATAGGCTGTGAGCGCCGACTCGATCCAATGCTGGTTTGTAACCAAAATGTCATGCCAGATCTCGAACGAACTCATAGCCAGGCGGGTGCTGTCAACAAGAGCAGGCCCCCAAATCTGGGGGGTCGCTTCTTTTTCTCCGAGATATGAAGCCAGTGCGGTTGAAAGCAACTGGGGAAGATGCGAGGTCAGCGCCACCTGCCGGTCATGGTCGTCAGGAGACGTAACCAAGGTCCTGGCGCCCAGACGGCGGAGCCATTCCATGAATTCAAGCACGTGTGGGGCATTCAGATCCGGCTCTTGAAGCGGCGTCAGTGCGTATGTCCGATTGCGGAACAATTCAGGATCGGCGGCCTCCACGCCGCGACGTTCTTTTCCCGCGAGTGGATGCCCTCCCAGGAATGTGCAGCGCAAAAGAAACGTCTTCGCCGTGTTCACGATGGCAGTTTTGGTACTGCCGGCATCCGTAACCAGGGCGCCGGGACGAACGCAATGCTCCAAACGCGGGATTGTCGCGAGGATTCCAGAGATGGTCTGCGACAGGTAGATCAGATCGGCTTGCTCAGCGGCTTCCTCAAGGGGCGCGGAAGAGTCGATCGCCCCGGCTGTGAGAGCAGCCTGAATTGTCTTTTCCGAGCTGACGCCGATGATGCGTCCTGCGAAGCCCGCCTGGCGCAACGCCAACCCGAAAGAGCCGCCAATGAGACCAACGCCAACAATGGCTACGGTCTGCATGCGTGCGCCTAAACCGTGCGCCCGACGGCCGATGCGATGATGCGAATCTGCTGCATCATTTCGACAAACTGCTGCGGACGCAACGACTGGGCGCCGTCACTCAGCGCATGGTCGGGATCATGATGGACTTCAACCAGTAATCCGTCCGCGCCCGCGGCTACTGCGGCTCTCGCCATTGGGATGACCTTGTCGCGGCGGCCGGTTCCATGCGACGGGTCGGCCACGATGGGCAGGTGCGAAAGCGATTTCACCACGGGGATCGCGGAAATATCCATGGTGTTGCGGGTGTAGCTTTCAAACGTGCGGATGCCTCGTTCGCAGAGGATCACATCGTAGTTCCCACCCGAGAGCACATACTCGGCACTAAGCAGCAATTCCTCGATGGTCGCGGAGATGCCGCGCTTCAACAGAACGGGAATGCGGAGGTTTCCAAGTTCTCGCAGAAGATTGAAGTTCTGCATATTGCGCGCGCCGACCTGGAAAATGTCGACGTACTGGGACATCATCGCGATCTGCGTTTGATCCATCACTTCGCTGATGACGAGCAGATTGTGGCGGTCCGCCGCGTCGCGCATCATTTTCAGACCCTGCTCGCCCAGACCTTGGAAGCTGTATGGCGAGGTGCGTGGTTTAAAGGCGCCGCCCCGAATGACCTTAGCACCGTCCCTGGCAACGACTTCGGCGGCTTTTTCGATCTGGTCGCTGTTCTCGACGCTACATGGGCCGGCCATTACGACGACCGCACCGTTACCGATTTCGACGTCCTTAATCTTTACGATGGTTCCTTCCGGCCGGAAATGGCGGCTGGCGAGCTTGTAAGGCGATACGATGCGATGGCATTCCTTCACACCTTCCATCACTTCAAACTCGATCGGGTCGAAGTCGGGGACGGGACCAACGCCTCCTAATAGCGTGTGCGTGACACCGGTGGATCGGTGCACGGTAAAGCCCATCGAGACCAGGCGGTCGATAACTTTTTGAATTTGGGACTCTTCGGCCCCCTCTTGCATTACAACAAGCATTATTTTCCCTGAGTCTTTTCACTATACCGTAGCGGCCCATGGCAAAAGACGGGCCGGCTGATTGCGTGATCCAACTCTGCTCGCAACCCGTTGAGCCGTAAATGTGGCGCGGGCGGTTTCGACTGCGCTAGTCCGCCTTCACCCTACGGCCTTCGACGATGCTGTGGAAGGAGCGAGTGCGGAGTTCATCAATCGTCAGCCCCGCCGCGATGACGTCCGGTTCCGACAGTGCCCCGCAGCCAAGCCCGCGAAGGAAATAATTCAGCAGACCCTGGCCCGTTGCGGCATCGTCAAACACCTCGCCGACCAGCGTCGCCTGCGCTGCCTTATCCAGAAAATTCTTCAACCTCACCGTGGTGGCTTCGAGACCTTCGCGGAAGAAGGAATAGACTGCCGCGTAACGCGAGGGCAGCTGGGCGGGATGCAGGTCCCAGCCCTGATAGAAGCCGTTGATCAGTGCGTGCCGGATGTGTGATGCATGCAGGCGCCACGCGTTGTGAACGACCACGCGGTTTTCGGCCTGCTGCGCCCCGGTCAGTGTGTCGCCGCGATGCGGCGGGATCGGAAGCACGTTGGTCGGACCGTCAGCGACGGCTACCCCGCGCTGGGCGGCACAAACCAGCATCATATGACGGGCGAAATCGCAAGCGGGATGCGTCAGCTTCTGGTGCGAAGAGGTAATGTCGCAGACAGCAGTATAGTCGAACGGACCGAAGTGAATCCCGCGACAACGGCCGCCTGCCGCGTCGATCAGCGCCGGAATGCCAATCTGCCCCGAAGGCGTCACGATGGCCTGCGTGGTTTCGATCATGAGTTCCACGCGAATCGAATTCACCGGCAGGGAATACGACGATTCGAAGACATCGAGGATGCTCACCAAAGCCGCGGGTTGGTCGGGAATCGTGATTTTGGGAAGGGTGACGACGAAGCCGCGAGGAAGACATCCCCGGGTTCGGTCGAGCAGGGTCGTCAAAAAGATATCGAGCGTCCGAATACTGCGTGCGCGCAGTGCTTCCGTCAGTGGCTTTACGCGGATACCGATGAACGGCGGCAGCGATCCGATTTCGAGCCCACGCGCTACTTCGTTAGCCGTACGCTCGGCATCACCATCTTCAGCGGCGTCGGTGCGGTATCCGTAGCCATCCTCGAAATCGATGCGGTAGTCCTCGACGGGTTCCATCCGAAGCTTGGCAGCTACGCGCTCGCGGACGACTCCATCCTCGAAGTCCACTGCATCTGAGCCGTATTCTTCGAGCACCGCCATGGCATTGCGGCCCAGAGACGCGGTGGATTCGGCACGAAACAAATGGGCGCCGCCATAGAGCACGTGCACGGGTTGACGAGCACCAGAATCGCCAGGATACAGCTTGCCGAACTCCTCATTCGCGCGTTTCAGAACTGCGATCGCAGCCGTGTTCTCATCGCTGAGCGTATGCTTCATCATGTAGAAATATGCCTGTCTGGGATTCCGCAGTGTACCTGAAATTCGCATCCGAACGGGGTCAGCCGAGTCTCGACCTGATTTCCCGTATCAACCTCCGACATCCGCGAACGATTATCGACCTCGGATGCGGACCTGGCAACAGCACGCAGGCTCTTCGAGAACGCTGGCCCGATGCTTCGATTGCCGGGATTGACAGCTCACCTCAGATGATCGAGACGGCAAAACGGTCGTTCCCCGAACAGTCGTGGGTGATCGGCGACGCAGCTACCTGGAAGCCGGACGTTCCGGTCGATCTGGTCTTCTCCAATGCCATGCTGCAATGGGTTCCGCAACATGAGGCAGTTTGCCGGCACTGGCTCGCGCAAGTTGCGCCCGGAGGCGCTTTCGCCGTCCAGGTCCCGGCCCACTACGACTCGGCGCTACATCGTGAAATCCTCGCGGTGTCCAAAGATCCGGCGTGGAACGACCGAATGAGCGGCGCGCGTTCCGCGCTCACAAATCACCCTCCGCCGTTCTATTATGATGTCCTCCAGCCGCTCGCTTCCAGATTGGATTTGTGGGAGACGACCTACTATCATGTCGTGGCGGGACCGGAGGCGGTGATTGAGTGGTTTCGCGGGACCGGGCTTCGCCCGTATCTTGAAGCACTGGCCAGTGAGAAGGAACGCCTGCGATTTGAGGACTTGCTCCTGGAACGCTACACAATAACTTACCCACGACAGCCGGATGGACGTGTTCTCTTTCCGTTCCGCAGGTTGTTCTTTGTGGCTTATTTATAAGAAACGAGCGATCAGCCTTCAGCTTAGAGTTCCAGATATTGGGGCAGCCGTTGTCGCGCCTGTATGTCCGGGCCGGGTCCAAAGGCAGGCGAGACCGCGCGCTTCACCTCAGATGAACATCTCTTCGTCACTGGTGGCTTGCGCCACGCTCGGACGGTTGCCGCGGGCGAGATATGCTAATGCGGTCCTGATGCCAATCGCAATGCCGTTGATTTCACGAAGCGGACGCATGATGCCGGTGTGGACGACGGCCACGGTTTCGTGAGCGCGGCTCATGGTATCGTCCAGCACCAATTCCATGCGCTCCATCTGAATCTTGGCGCGCTGGGTTGCGTCGGTGACGACGTCCTCCACCTTGGCGAGTTGCGAGCGAGTGGAGTCAAGAATTTCGTTGGCCTTAGTAGTAATATCGACGATTTGCTTCCGGCTTTGATCCACGGTGGTACGAGTGGAGTCAACGAGTGACTCTACACGGGGGATGAGGGGCACCAGTTTCTGTTCCAGAGCCTTGGCGGTCCTGTATAGACCGAACAGGAACCCGGCCTGAATGCACAGGGCCACTGCGGCGATAAACACGAACGCGGCGATGATTGAGAGGAGTGCCGTTTGGTCCCCCATGAGAATGGATCAAACTCCTTCTGGCGCTGCGCCCGGACCACCTTTAACCGCGTCGCGATAGGCTTGCTTGCCCGCTTCCACGGCGGCATTGAACTGATCGCGCTGGCGGGTCACGGCGCTCTTGCCCTTCTCCAACGCATCGCTGGCGCTGTCGCGGAGTTCCTCCGTGCGGCGCTTCATGTAATCCTTGCTCTCATCTGCCTTGGTAAGGAGATAATCGCGAGTCTCTGCGCCACTTTTCGGCGCGAACAGCAGTCCGACCGCTACTCCAACACCCAGCCCCAGGAAGAAAAACGAGATTCTGTTGTCGTCTCCCATCTGCCTCTACCCTTTCTGTTGAAACGGTGACACTTACCTTTTTCAGCATAGCAGTCACCAGCTAACACTTGCCGTACGGTAGACAGTATGTGTTCGTCGAACGTTTCGTATGAGTGTTACGTTCGTATTTGGCGGGCAAGACTCCAAAGCGTCTCGATGCCGACGCTCTGTTAAATTACGCGCTGCGCACGCTCGGTGGGCGCGCGCAAGCGTCGGGCGAACTGCGCGAGAAACTGCTGCGCCGCGCGAGCCGGCGGGAAGACGCCGACGAGGTGATCCGGAAACTCAAGGAGGCCGGCTATCTCGACGACCGCAGTTTCGCCGAAGGCTACGCCGCGGCGCGGCTGGAGAACGAGGGCCATGGCCGGGCGCGCGTGCTGAGGGACTTGCGTCAACACCGCGTCGCTCCCAACCTGGCGGAGCAGGCTGTGGAGCGAACCTTTTCCGGCAAAGATGAATTGGAACTCATCGATCAGTTCCTGAAAAGGAAATTCCGCGGCAAGGATCTGGCCTTGTGGCTTGGAGACGAGAAAAACCTCGCTGCAGCTTATCGCCGTTTACGTTATGCCGGGTTTTCCGGCTCGAATTCAATTCGCGTTTTAAAGCGCTATGCAGATCGCGCTGAGGAATTAGATGAGCTAGGTGAAATACCTGAGAACGAGATTTGAATATCGTTTCCAGGTGCATACTCAGAAGTAGGTCTTATGAGTTCTGCAGCAGTAGCCGTTGACGGCCAGCCTCTCGTTACCGAAGCCATTCGATTGTTAGAACATATTCGCGAGCGTGCAGTGGAGTTGAGCCCCCGGGAACTTCGGGACCGGGTTCGTGCCGCGGCGAACGGCCTGGAGAAGGAGGTGTCCGCGATCAGCGACGCGGACGCACACCGCCGGCCGTTTCCCCAGAAGTGGAGTATCGCCGAGGTAACCGACCACATCGCTCAAACACAAATCCGGTCGGCGGAGGAGATACGTCATCTTCTGGCGGGACGCCGTCCACCTGGTCCGCCAGTTTACGACGCCCTGCATTCGGGTGCTCCATCGTGGGCGCCATGGCCGGAGTTGATCGACGGCTTGCGTTCCGCCAACCAGGAGCTGGTGGGGCTGCTCTCGGATGCATGTGCGGCGCCGGACCTGCTTGCGCGCGACGCTTCTCCGACGGCACGGACGGTCCTGGTGGTCAATCATGCGCTGCATAGCGATTCGGCGACGATGCAACAAACATTCGTCGCTGAATTGGAGTGGCGGGAATACGCGCTCGTGCAACGTCTCCACCTGATCGAACACCGTGAGCAGGTCAAACGCTTGCGATCCGCTCTCTCGGTTCCAGATCCGCGGAATTAACAACGTATCGGGAAGCTTTTTCCCGCTTCGGAATTTTCTTCGTCGGCGTGCTGGTCCACTATTTCCGCCCATTGTCACCGTCGTTACGTGGTTTCGTCCTTCTTCAGCCACGATTATCGAGGGAACGACATTGTTCTTCCAAATGCTGAATGAGCGGTGCCATGAAATTACAGTATTTGGAACAAATCGAGCGATTTGCGAGGTGGCGCATGGCTTGCATTTCCGAAACCCGACACAGGAGGGACATTCCTTAGCATGAGAACAGTCACCCTATTTAACTTGATGCTACTGTCGGCGCTTCTGGCATGCGCCTGCCTCGCACAGAATACCGGTAGCATTAACGGGACCGTTTCGTTAACCACCGGCGGACCCATTAACAACGCAACAGTGTCGCTGGAGAACCTCGATTCCGGAATCAGACAGCAAGTCACTACGGACACGAGCGGGAATTACCGTTTCCAGAACCTGGCCAGCGGACGCTATCGCCTCAACGTAAGTACCCCTCAAGTTGCAGGCACGCCATCGCAGGACATTACTCTCGATGCCTCCCGGCCAAAGACCGTGAACATATCCGTGCAGGCGAATACCGCTGCGCCAGTGACCACCGCCAGTGTTCAGATCGAGGAGAGTACGCCCTCGCTCGATACCACCACACCGCAAATCATCAATCCGTTCAACACCCGGAGCATTCAATACCAGGCGGAGCCGAACTTCATGTCTCAGACTGGCACTCTGTTCGGAGCTTATAACCTCTCTCTGCAAACTCCGGGCGTCACATCGAACGGCGGGTTTGGCGTCGCCCGCGGTCCCGTGGTTGGAGGACAGCGGCCGTCCAGCAGCAACTTCTACGTGGAAGGAATCGACAACAACAATCGCGCGCTTCCGGGCCCGCTCGTTTATGTCTCGAACGAAGCCACGACCGAGTTCGTTTCCTATACGAATCAGCATCCGCCCGACTTCGGCCACACACTGGGCGGCGAGTTCAACACCATCGTTCGAACGGGAACCAACCAGTTTCATGGCGCGCTATTCGACTATCTCGAGAACCGCAACCTGAACGCCGTAGATCAGCGGTATGCGCGCCAGGGCATCACCGATTTGCCACGCTTCGACCAGAATCGTCTTGGCGCGAACGTGGGCTTTCCCATCATTCCGAATAAGCTGTTCTTCTTCGGCAATTTCGAGTACATTCCGCTGGGCTTCTCCGGCGTTCCCGGTTCGCCTGTTCTTGCTCCGACAGCGGCGGGTTATGCCACCCTTACCGGCCTGCGCGGCGTTTCGTCGAGGAACCTGGGCGTGCTACAGAACTACCTGGGAGTTGCGCCAACAGCCAGTACCTCGACGACCGTACTCGGTGCGCAAGTGCCGCTCGGCATTCTTCCCCTGACCACGCAAAACTACCAGAACCAATATGACGGCCTGGGCAGCCTCGATTGGAACATCAGCAATTCCGATCAGATACGCGCGCGCTATGTTCAGAACGAGATCCATGCCAACAACAACGGCGCTCAACTGCCGGCATTCTTCTCACCTCGGTCGGACCGGTCGATCCTCGCGTCGGTTTCCGAGTATCACAACTTCTCGCCCACAGCAGTCACCGAAATCCGGCTTGGATACACGCGCTTCGATCAGAGCGTCCATCAGAACAACGTCTCATTTCCGGGATACACCTTCTTCCCGAATATCGGGTTTGAGGACCTGAATGCGACACTCGGCAACGGAATCTTCAATTCACCTCTCGCAGCTCTCAACACTTACAATGCGTCGGGCAACATGAATTGGAATCTTGGACACCATGTCGTCAAGTTCGGCGTTGATTTCCGCCGCTTTATTGGACCTGTGACATTTCCCGGGCTCGGGAACGGCGCATTCACTTTCAGCAGCGTCGGCCAGTTCCTGCAGGACCTGCCCCCAGACGTGGGCGGCCAGGCGGCGTTCGGCAACTTTAATTTCTCGGGTGACAACTACGACACTTACGCTTACCTGAACGATAGCTGGCAGGTCAGCCCGAATTTCAACATCAACCTCGGCGCGAGTTACTCGTATGTGACGATTCCGTCGAGTTGGAAGCTACAGGCGTTCAACTCCGTGGCGAGCGTCCCCGGAGTTCTCAACTTCAATGAACCCGATACGCAGAAGCTTAACTTCGCGCCGATCGTAGGAATCGCATACTCGCCGGGGTTCGTGAAGAACGTGGTGTTCCGTGCCGGATTCGGCATGAACTACGACACAACCTACGCGCAGAGCCTTATGCCGTCGTTTGCCCCAGGTGTGGTCAGCACGCAATTCGTGAGCGGATTTCCGTTCGTTCCGGGCTTCTTCGGATCGGGCTTGTGGAACGTGTTCCCGGTCAGCGTATTCACACCGTCCGTAACGCCGGCGCAGGCGCAGGCGGCAACAACCAGCTTCATCCCCGACCAACGCGTTCCTTACACGATGCAGTGGAACGCCGGCATCCAGGGCATGGCCTTCCACAGCCTGGTTCTGGAAGCGCGATATTTGGGCGTGAAAGCGGTTCACCTTCCCACTGCCGGGTTCCTGAACGTAAATCCCATCGTCACGCCGACACAGAACCTGCCCCTCTTCACGAGCATGCCGACGCAGGCGACCCTGAACGGGCTCACCACCACGCTTCCGTCCCTTGCCGCCATGCCCAACAACCCGCTGGCGTCATCCGGATTCACCAGTCCGATTGCGACCATAGGATCGCAGGGGTACTCCTGGTACAACGCTCTGCAACTCCGCGCCAGCCAGCGCTTCCGCGCCGGATTCCAGATGCAGTTGAACTACACCTGGAGCCACCTGATCGACAATCTCAGCGGCCCGACGTTTAACACTCTTCCTGAGTTCGCCAATACCGAGTTCCTCGCTTCCAAAGACAGCTCCGTCTACGACCATCGCCAACGCGCGGTGGCCACCATGATGTGGGATGTCGGCGGCGTTGGGAAGAATTCGCCGAACTGGTTCCGCGACGTCATCGCGAACGTGGTTGTCGGTGGAACCTTCACATACGAATCGCCCGCAGCGGCACTACTCCAAAGCGGCTTTAATCAACTCGGCGGCTTCACCCCGGCTGGGGTGATCACGAATCCGAACGGCACTACCGGCGTCGGCAGCGGTGTTACGCCCTTGACTAACTCGGCCGGGCAGACGGTCGCTTACCTGGCAAACAATCCGAACGCCCAGTTCATCAACACTGCTCCGGGATTGTTCGCACCGGGCGGACGAGTGCCGTTCAACCTGAACCCGATTAACAACTTCAACACGTTCCTGTATAAGCGGTTCGCAATCCGCGACCGCTTCAGCTTTGAGATCCATGGCGAAGCCTACAACGTGTTGAATCATCCGCAGTACACGGGCGCGAGTCCGTTTACGATCGACTCCACCAGTCTGGCTATGCGGAACCTGCTGATTCCCGGAAGCCAGGGATTCGGCGATGCGACGCAGGTGTTCGACAGCAACGCACGAATGCTGCAAGTCGGCTTGCGACTCCTGTTCTGACCGGCGACAGCACAGTCGCTGTTTGCGGGGCGCCTCGATGGGCGCCCCTTTTTCTTGACTTACGGATGGAGATAGAACAGACTCAGACGAGGCAACTGGGCTGATTCGAAGAGCCGTCGAGCGAGGTATTGCCTCTCCAGCATTGCAATCTGTTCGGCCGACATTTTGCCGCGATAGGGCCGTAGTTGCGTGTCCAGTTCACGGCGGGCCTGAAACAGGTCTTCCTCACTCTGTCGAGTGGCCGCGATGGCCGCCATCTTGTCTTCCAGTGCACTGAGGCGCTGCTCGAGCGCTTCGAGATCAGCGTAGTGAGTCTCTGCCTCTGACGTAAGCTGCTCAAGCTTGGACGCGATCTCGTCATAGCCGCTGAGCTTCCGCAGGTTGTCTGCATTGCGGGTCATGTAAGAGCTCAGTTCATCGAGCCTGAACGGCGCCGAGACTTCGCGGTGCTTCTGAGCCGACGCGGTGCCTGCCATAATCTCAGCCTCGGTCATTACCGACTGGGTGCAGTACGCAACGGAATTGA
>DATGJP010000004.1:0-57287 GCA_035295125.1 Bryobacteraceae bacterium
GAGCCCCCAACCCGATTCCGCTGGCCACTTCGGACCCTACGGCGGCCGCTACGTCCCCGAAGTCCTCATGGCCCCCGTCGAAGAACTGGAAGCCGCCTACCTCGCCGCGCGCGACGACCCTGCATTCCAATCCGAATTAGCCGGCCTGCTCCACACCTACGCCGGACGCCCCACCCCCCTCTACTTCGCGAAACGCCTCAGCCAGCAACTGGGCGGCGCGCGCATCTGGCTCAAACGCGAAGACCTGCTCCACACCGGCGCGCACAAAATCAACAACTGCCTGGGCCAGGCGCTGCTCGCCCGATGCATCGGCAAAAAGCGCGTCATCGCTGAGACGGGCGCCGGCCAGCATGGCGTCGCGACCGCCACGGTGTGCGCGCTCTTCGGCATGGATTGCACCGTCTACATGGGCGAGGAAGACATGCGCCGCCAGCGCCTGAACGTGTTCCGGATGCGGATGCTCGGCGCCAAGGTTACCCCGGTGACCAACGGCAGCCGCACGCTCAAAGACGCCATCAGCGAAGCGCTCCGCGACTGGGTAACGAACGTTTCCGACACGCACTATCTGCTTGGTTCCGCCCTTGGACCTCACCCTTACCCCATGATGGTCCGCGATTTTCACCGTGTCATCGGCGACGAAGCCCGCTCTCAGCTCATGGAACGCGAGAAACGGCTTCCCGATGCCGTGTTTGCCTGTGTCGGCGGCGGCAGCAACGCGATCGGAATGTTCCACGCGTTCCTGGCGGACGAAGGTGTTCGTCTGATTGGAATCGAAGCTGGTGGGCGTAGTACCGAGCTTGGCCAGCACGCAGCCCGATTCTCTGGTGGATCGCCGGGTGTGCTGCACGGCTCGTACAGCTATGTCCTACAGGACGACGACGGTCAGGTTTCGCTGACACATTCCGTTTCCGCCGGACTGGACTACGCGCTGGTCGGCCCGGAACACGCCTGGCTCCGCGATCAGCATCGCACCGAGTACACCTCGGTTGGCGACGCCGAGGCGCTGGAGGCTTCGCTTCTTCTCTCGCGGACCGAAGGCATTATTCCGGCCCTCGAATCGGCGCACGCAGTGGCCGAAGCCGTCCGCCGCGCGCCCGCCGCCAAGGGCGAGATCTTCGTAGTGAACCTCTCCGGGCGCGGCGACAAGGACATCGATATCTACCGTGAAAACCTGAAGGAACTCGATGAGCAGAATTAGCCGGCTCTTCGAAGATCTCCGCAAACAGGGCCGGCCTGGGTTGATCGCCTACATCACCGCAGGCGATCCAACCCCGGCCCATACGGCGGGCCTGGTCGCAGCGCTTGAACGCGGCGGCGCAGACCTGATCGAACTCGGCGTGCCGTTTTCCGATCCCATCGCGGACGGCCCCGTGATCCAGCGCGGCGCGGACCGTGCCCTCCGTGCCGGAACCACGGTCGCCAAAGTTCTCAACATCGCTTCCCAAATCCGCGAAAAGTCGCAGATCCCGCTGCTGCTCTTTACCTACATGAATCCGATCTTGCGATACGGCCTCGACCGGCTGGCCGCCGATGCCGCCGCTCGCGGAATCGATGGCTGTCTGTTGACGGACTTGAGTGTCGAAGAAGCCGACGAATATGTCGGCGCCATGCACAAGCACGGCCTCGACACGGTGTTTCTGGGAGCGCCAACCAGCACCCCCGAGCGCCTGAAGCTCGTGGCGAAGTTTTCCTCCGGTTTTATCTATCTCATTTCGCGCACGGGAGTCACCGGAGAGCGGGATTCGCTTTCAGATTCTGTGGCACCCCTCGTCGCCTCCATGCGCGAAATAACGGACCTGCCGCTCGCGGTCGGCTTCGGCATCTCCACTCCCGACCATGTCCGCCGGGTTGGAAGCGTCGCGGACGCAGTGGTGGTCGGCAGCGCCTTCGTCCGAACGATCGAACGGCATGCGGCGCTTCCCGACCTCGAACAATGCCTTGAGGCTCAGACTCGCGAACTCGCGTCAGGTCTTACGAAGAACGTATGAGCTCGATCTCACCAGGCGTTCTTGTGATGCAGGTTGGAAACCTGCGGCGGATCGGCAATCCGCCCCGACATTAACGAACCTTATGAGCCTCGACGACCTCGCCGACTGCCGCAAACGCATTGACGCGGTCGATCTGCGGATACTCGAACTCCTGAACGAGCGCACGAAGATCGTGGAGGAAATTGGAAGAATCAAGCAGGAAATAGGGATGCCCATTTACGAGCCCAAGCGGGAGGACGACGTCTTCCGGAACGTTCTGACCGCTAACGGCGGGCCACTCCCGCCGGAAGCGGTAAAACGGCTCTTCGAGCGTATCATCGACGAGATGCGTACGCTTCAGAAGATGCGGCGCGAAGCTACTTATAAATGACGGTTCATCGCCCAAAAGATGAGGGACAACAGTCCCCGTTGGGCCACATACGCGGCGCCCAGGCTCGCTCCGAAAACTGCGGACATAAGAATGACTTCCGGCATGATGGCAATCCTTCCTTGGAGCTTTGTGCGTCTGCTCTCCGCATCGCGCACGCTCAGGTTAGAGCAATTCACGTGCCTTCCTCGGGACCAAGCCGATTGAACAGCTTAGCCGTCGCGCGCCGGTTTTCGCGGCAGATTTTTCCGCCAGCACGGCCTGTATAATCGGGGAGACTGATGCGGTTAGCAACTTTAGCGCTTCTCTGCGCCCTCGCGGCACGCGCCGATTCGTACTTCTTTATCCAGATGAGCGACCCGCAGTTCGGCATGTACGCCGAAAACCGCGGCTTCGCACAGGAAACGGCCAATTTCGAGTTCGCCATTGCCGCGGCGAACCGGCTGAAGCCGGCCTTTGTTGTCATCACGGGCGACCTGATCAACAAAGCCGGTGACCCCGCGCAAATCGCCGAGTTCAAGCGAATCGCCGCCAAACTCGATCGCTCCATTCCGCTGTACAACGTACCCGGCAACCACGACACCGGCAATGAGCCTACCCCTGCCTCTCTGGCTGCCTATCGCGAGCGCTTTGGCCACGACTACTACACCTTCCGGTCGCATGACATGGAAGGCATTGTGCTCGATGGAAGCATCATCAAGGCGCCGCAGAACGTCACGGACGAGGCCGCCACTCAGGAACAGTGGGTTCGCAACGAGTTGGAGAAGGCGAAACAGGCCGGTGTCAAACACGTGATCGTGTTCATTCACCAGCCGTTCTTTCTCGAAAACGCCACCGAGCCGGAGCAGTATTTCAATCTGCCCCTCGACGCTCGCCGGCGCTATCTCGAGATGTTTCACCAGTACGGCGTCGAGCACTTTTACGCCGGGCACTACCATCGCAATGACCACGGACAGGACGGAAAGCTCGAGGCCGTAACCACCGGCCCGGTGGGCAAACCCATCGGAACGGACCCCTCGGGAATGCGCATTGTCACGTCGAAGAACGGGATTTTCGAGTCCAGCTACTATGGATTGGGCTACTTGCCTCCAACTATCGATTTAACGGAAACCGTCGAAAAGCGGACGACGTTGCGTCAACTGGGCGTCAGTGTGGGCATCCTGCCGCCAGGGGCCCTGAACGCCATAACCGACGTCGCGGGAGTCGCGGTTGGGCAGACCACCATCGTTCGAGGCGAAGATATTCGTACCGGCGTCACCGCCATCCTGCCGCATTCCGGCAATCTGTTTCAACAAAAGGTGGCGGGGGCGGTTTTCGTCGGCAATGCCTTCGGCAAGCTCGCTGGATCGACGCAAGTCAATGAATTGGGCGAGATCGAAACCCCAATCCTGCTGACGTCAACTCTCAGCGTGCCGCGAGTCGCCGATGCCGTGCTCGACTATATGTTGGGACAGACCGGCAATGAACACGTGCAGTCGGTCAATCCGCTGGTGGGCGAGACCAACGATGGATTCCTAAACGACATCCGTGGACGCCACATTGCAGCCGACGACGTGCTCGCAGCGATTCGCGGCGCGAAAACCGGTCCGGTGGAGCAGGGAGCAGTAGGCGCCGGCACAGGGACGGTTGCCTTCGGGTTCAAGGGTGGAGTCGGCTCGTCGTCAAGAAAGCTCCCGGCGAACCTCGGCGGATATACGGTCGGCGTACTGGTGCAGACGAATTTTGGCGGCATTCTCACCATTGGCGGAGCGCCCGTGGGCCGCGAACTCGGCCGCTACTATCTGAAAGGGGAAGCCGACACTGCAAAAGGCTCGTGCATGATCGTGGTCGCGACGGACGCCCCGGTAGACCACCGCAATCTGCAGCGGCTGGCGGCCCGCACCATGCTCGGCCTCGGACGCACCGGATCGGCGGGGAACAACGGAAGCGGCGACTACGCCATCGCCTTTTCAACGTCCCACGCCAAAGACCTGCTCAACAACGAGGCCATGTCGCCGCTGTTTCTTGCCGCCATCGAGGCCACCGAAGAAGCCGTTTACAACTCGCTTTTCATGGCCACCACGACCACCGGACGCGGCCACACCGTCCCCGCGCTGCCGATCGGCCGCACCATGGAGATCCTCAGGAAATACGGCGTAGCCTTCAAGCAGCAGTGATTCGCGCATTGATCATCTCGCTCCTGGCCGCTGCCCTGGTTTCGGCCGACGAGGTCGAGGAACTCGTGCAACGCGTCCGGTCGCTCGCCCAAAAGGAGCCGGTCCGCGCTCGTCAGGACACGCTCCGCCAGCTCGCGAACCCGCTCGGCCCTGCACCCCTGCACGCCTTCCCGCTGCCCGCCGGCCCCTCGCTCGAAGCCGCAGTCGCGGCCATTGTCGAAGACGTCGAGAAGTCCGGAGACGACCCGGAAGTCTACAACTGGCTCACCACTGTCATCCGGCACAACGAACTGAGCGCCGGTCTCGACAACCCCTCGATCCGGGCACGGCTCGCGCTAGCCGACCTCCGCGAACAGCTCGACCCTGTGCTGCTGGATTTGAACGGAGGCGAGGTCCACGTTCGCGCCTACAAAGATAGGAAAGTCGTCCTCAGTTTCTGGGCCACCTGGTGTCTACCGTGCCGCGACGAATTGGCGCGCGAGGACCGCGAAACCCGACCCGCCAATGTCGTCCTGCTCGCAATTTCAGACGAACCGGTAGGCACCGTTCGGCAGTGGGCTGCCGAACACCATTACAGCTTCCCGCTGCTCATCGACCCGCATCATAAGCTGAGTGACCGCTATCGCGTGGACAAGCTGCCCGCGACCCGTGTCCTCGAACTGCCATCCGTGTCAATTACGGGCGAAAACTAACGTTCGATGAGTGCGCCCGGTGTTCGTTTCCGTGACCGCGTCCAAAACCATCTTCGACCCTTTCATATAGCGCGTCCAGGTCCCATTGAGCGGCGAATGCAATCCCACCACGTTCCAATCCGTGACCAGCTTCGTGCCGTCCCAGTGTGACTTTGTTTCGAGAGCCATCCCCGAAGGCATGTCGCTCCTGTTTTCGGACCCGTCAGCGATGATTTCCAGGTGAGGCGCCAGAAGCGCAACGTTCGAGATTCCTGTCGCCTTGCGGCGATCCCACTCGGTGTCGATCCTGAGGACGGGATCGCGGTGGTCGATCGTTTCCTGGAGACCGGGAGGGAAATCCGCGGAGGCTTGGCCGGCTTCCATCTGCCAGCGTCCCGAAAAATCAGGCTTCTCGTCCGCCCCCCAAACGGTGGGAATCGCCACGAAAGCGGCCAGGATTTGACGGCGTGTGTTCATTTGCTCCTCCCTCACCCCTCAGTTGAGGGGTCCCTGACGGCATTTTAGAACTAAAGACCTGGAGCCGTGCGCGCGATAAGTAGAGTATCGCGTGCCCTGTGGGTGTGACCTGCCCCTGGGCCAGTACTTTATGCCGATAGGTACCAGGCGTTCTCTTCGAGTTGTCGCCGCCCTTCTAGCCTTTACGGCAATTCGGCCTGGACTGGCGCAACGGTACAGTTTCCAACTCTATGGCCAATCCGACGGCTTAACAAACCTCGTTCCTCTCACCCTGCTACAGGACCGAACCGGTTTCCTCTGGGTTGGAACCCAAAACGGCGCCTTTCGTTTCGATGGTTCGCGCTTTGAGTCGATGAACGACGGCCTTCCCGGCACTCGTGTCACCAGCATGTCGGAAGCACCGGACGGCCCCATTTACGTTGCCACCGCCGATGGACTCGCGCGCTACTCCGCGGAATCATTTGAAACCCTGCCCCGCCTCGGATCGGCCGTCACCACCACGCGGCGCCAGGGATTAGCGACCGCTGCCGGCGGCAAGCTGTGGGTGGCAACAGACAGTGGCCTGGCTCTCGTCGATTGGCCTCGTCCCCGCCCCACAGCGTTGCTCACGGCCGGCCCTCAGCATGAGATTTTCAGCGTCCTACGCGATTCTACCGGCCGTGTATGGGCAGGCTGTGGCTATCGCCTTTGCACGGTCGCTAACGACAGACTCGTTGAGACGGCGCCGGAGCTTCCACCGACCAACTGGCATTCCATTCGCACGGATCGAAGCGGGAACTTGTGGCTGCTCGGCGACCACGAGATCTGGGTCCGCCGCGCCGGCTCCCCCAGGTTCGAACCGCTTCCCGCGGTCCCTTTCTCGCCGGCCCAGTTTCATCCTTTCCTCGGCGATCCGATCCTGGAAATCGATCAAAATGGCGATCTCATCGTTTCGCATCCTCTTGGCCTGTGTGTGTGGAACGGCAGCCAATGGCGTCTGATTGACCACCGTTCCGGGCTCGTGCGCGATGACGTGGGATCGATCCTGGCCGATCGGGAAGGCTCGCTGTGGGTGGGAATCTCCGGGTTAGGCTTAGCGCGGTGGCTCGGCCATGGCGAATGGGAGCACTGGACGACCGTCGAGGGTCTCCCGCACGACGGCATCTGGGCCATCGACCGCGATGTCACGGGAACAGTCTGGGCCGGAACACTCCAGGGACTGGCCTTTTCCCGGAACGGCTCTGTCTGGAAGGCTCGTTCCGAGTTTGCCGGGCGCATGGTCCTTTCGCTCGCGCACTCCCGCGACAATTCACTGTGGGTCGGAACCGGAAATGACGGGCTGTTTCGACTGGATGGACGCACGGGCCACATCACACCCGTCCTGTCCCCCTCGCACGAGCCTTTCTTTCCTCCCCAGACCCTGGTCGACCGCGACGAGTTTCTATGGGTCGCGACGCAGGGCGCGATTTATCGCAGCGCATCAGCCATCGATGCCCGACCGCCCGTGCTGGAACCCCAGCCGATCCCCAACCTGGCTCCCGACGAAATCTTCCACAAGCTGATCGAGGATACCGCCGGACGGATTTGGGCCTCCGGCAGTCACGGTCTCGCCTGTTATGATCACGGCCGCTGGCTGCGATTCACTACTCGAGATGGATTACGTGAGACCAATGTCGCCGCTATTACGCCCGCACCTGACGGCAGCATTTGGCTGGGCTACCACGACGCTCTCGGGCTTTCGAAACTGCGCCTGGAACATTCGCGGATCGCGATCGAACACGTTACCGACAAAAACGGTCTGCATTCCAACCAGGTCATCTTCCTCGGGACAGGCCGGGATGGATCCGTTTGGGACGGAACCGATAGAGGCGTCGATGCTTTGGCCAACGGCAAATGGAGGCACTATGCGCAGCCGGATGGCCTGGTGTGGGACGACTGCGACAGCCGGGCCTTTCTCGCTGATTCCGACGGCAGCGTGTGGATCGGAACAAGCCGCGGGCTGGCACGCTTCCGCCGACAGGCTGCGTTACCGCTTCAGCCGCCGCTCGTCATTCTGAGATCGGCGCGCGTCGGAGATGCCGCGCTGCCCATCGAAACCACGGGCAAAGTCCCGTACTCGAATCGCTACCTGCAGGTTCGTTTCATATCGCCGGCACTCTTCAACAGCGGCGACCGATTGTATCGTTACCGGCTCTCCAACGTGGATCGCGATTGGGTGGAGGGAACCGAAGGCGAGGCCCGCTACGCTAACCTGCCGCCGGGCGACTACACCTTCGAGGTGATGTCGCGAAACGGCGCTGGGATCTGGAGCAAGGCTCCGGCGCGCCTCACCTTTACCATCACGCCGGCCTGGTGGCAGACCTGGTGGTTCTGGTCAGCGGTCGCAGCCGTGGCCATTCTCCTCGGATACACGTTCTGGCGCCGGCACGTGCAGCGGAACCTGCGCGAGCATCGCCGCCTGGAGGCTGCGATTCACGAGAGAACCCAGGAGCTGGCGCGTGAAAAGCTCCGCGCCGAGCGCGCCAACGAGGCGAAAGGCGAATTCCTGGCGCAGATGAGCCACGAAATCCGAACGCCGATGAATGGAGTGCTCGGCATGACCCGGCTGCTGCTCGACAGCTATCTCGACACGCAACAGCGCGAGTGGGCGGAAGCGGCGGTTATCTCGGGGGAATCGCTCCTCACCGTAATCAACGACATCCTCGATTTCTCCAAAATCGAAGCGGGTAAGCTAACGATAGTCGAGGAGCCTTTCGATCTGTGTGCGGCTCTGCGCGAGGCCATGCAGACGATCCGTGGTCAGGCTGAAGAAAAGGGCCTCGAGTTGCACTTCGCATATCCGCCGTCCGCCCCCAAGCGAGTGCTCGGCGACTCCCTGCGTGTGCGGCAAATCGTATTGAACTACCTCGGCAACGCGGTGAAGTTCACCGAGAAAGGCGAAATCCGGCTTTTCGTCGAACATGAAGACCACCAGTGGACCATCTCGGTTCGGGATACCGGCATCGGCATCAGTCCCGAAAAGCAGGAGGCGTTGTTCCGCAAATTCAACCAGGCAGATGCGACGACGACGCATAGATTCGGCGGTACGGGGCTGGGCTTAGCGATCTGCAAACAACTGGCGAAGCTCATGGGCGGCGAGGTCGGGTTGCACAGCGAAGCTTCGCAGGGTTCCACTTTCTGGCTCCGCCTGAATCTGAAGCCTGCGTCAGATACCCCACACCAGGCGGAGGTCTCGCGGCGATACGAACCAGCGACCTCATCCGGAACCTACCGCCTGCAGGTGCTCCTGGCCGACGATAATGTCATAAACCAGAAGCTGGCGAAACACCTGCTCGAGAAACTAGGCTGCGACGTCGACCTGGCCGGCAACGGAATGGAAACAGTACATCGCTGGAGCCAGCGCTCCTACGACGCCGTTTTCATGGATTGCGAAATGCCGGAACTGGACGGCTACGAAGCCACCAGGCGCATCCGGAGTTCCGGACGCCGCGGCCGCGAAGTGCCCATCATTGCCACCACCGCCCATTCCATGTCAGGCGACCGCGAGCGCTGCCTTGCTGCGGGAATGACGGACTATGTGAGTAAGCCCCTTAGCATTCACGATCTCAAGCGCGTCTTGGATACACATGCAGCACAGCCTGCGGTACTACACAGCCTCTGATTCGTTGTGCCGCAAAGACTAACCGGTAACGCAGGCCCCAGGCTGCTCATATGCCGGCTGAACAAGGCGGTATTGGCCTTGCAGTCCTCGCGCAGGCGAAACCTCCTGCGCCACCTCTGCCAGATAGGTCACTCGCGCGGCAGCAAGACAAACTTGTTAATGGCAATCCGCGCGCTGCGGTTATCCCTGACCCGCCCCAAATGAAACCGCACCGTGAACTCATCAAACTGATTGATCGACGCCGCCATCGGCATCGCATAACTGATCGACGTCGTGTCCGGCAGCACCTGCTTCGTTCCCAGCGACTGCATCATCCCTTCATGCAGCGCGGTGTTCTGCAAAAGCAATTCGACGTAAACGGTCGCCGGGTCCGGATCGACGGTGTGAATCACAAGGTCCACACGGGAGCAGCAATCAATGTCTATCAGCTTCCCAAGATTCTGATGTGCCTCCATCCGCAGCGGCAGCCGGCTGGTGGAGCGGAAATTGCGCTTGTCCGGCGACCCGCGCAGGACAATCGAATTGGCCGGAGGACGGGCGAACGGCGGCCGAAAGAACCAATACACCCCGTAAAACGGAATTGCCAGCGGATTCTTTTCCTTGGGCTCGAACAGTCCGCTCCGCATCGCCGGCAGCGGGGGAACGAGTATCGTGTGGCGCTGCGGCTCAGGCACCAGGATGACACCCCAATAGTCGCCGCCATCGACCGATTGGGCCGGGGCTTCGGGCGCGCGAGCTGGCGTAGTCGCCGCCTCATGCGAATCCGGACCGCCATAACTCCCCAGCCCGTGTATGGTGAGGACCATCGGAATGCTTAGCACCAGCGGTGCAAACCGCCGCTCGATCCTAAGACCGACCCGTCCCGCGGAGCGCATCGTAAGAGCCGCCGCTATCGTTGTGAAGCCCACGGCGAATGCGAGCTTCTCGCTGAGCAGCGCCAACGCCGTCGCCTGGAGCATCACCGCTGCGCCAAGCGCCCAGGGAAGCTGCCGCAGAGCCCCCCAGGAGCCTTCCACGGCCGGGAATTCCTTGAAAAAAGCAATGACCAATAAAACCGCCGCAGCGATCGAAAATACCGAGCGATCTCGGACGTAAATCGTAATCGGCGCAATCCAGACCGCGACTGCGGCGATTTTGCCCATCTCGGTCAGCGTAAAACGGTGTACCATGCGCGCTCCCACGGCGCCTACGGAGGCGACAACCGCGGGATAGACAACCGCAATCAACAGGATCGCCGCCATCGAGAAACTGCGCACCACGGGGCACGTGATCCACGCGGCGATCGCTGCCACCAGCAATCCAACGAGCGCAGGAAAAACCGGCACGACATAATGACACCGCCGGAAATTCCGAAGTTCCCTGCGAATCACAGAAACTTATAATTGCCGTACGAGTCCTGTCACGGATGCCATCGTCGCCGGCTATCTGGGCTGCTCCCGGTACCGCTCCGCGACCTCAACGAAAGGCCTTAACGAAAGGCTTGCCAACCGCACATTTGTGCTGCAAGATAGTATCCTGCAACGGGTGGATTGACCCGTGGCTCCGCCTCCCCCCGAACCGCGTATGATGGAGTTGTCAGCCTAAAAGGGAATTAGGTGGTCTCGCGATTTGTGCGACTTCTGCGCACATCCGCAGGCTTTGGGAATCCCCGGAAATCGGGATACACAAACGTTCAGATCCGTAATGGTTCTGTAACACTTGAGGAGGTCTATGCATCAACCGTCTTTCGATAAGAGGACGACATTTCTACGTGGTTTTCTTACGCTCGGGTTCTTAAAACAGTCGCGACGCCAATGGGCCGTGGTGGCGTCTCTGCTGTTGATATTAGCCGTCTGCGCATCGGCGCAGGTCAATTCGGGCGGTAGCGCTGTTATAGGCACCGTCCGAGACGCTTCCGGGGCCGTTGTGCCCGAAGCGAGCGTCACACTCACGAATGCGTCCAAGGGAATCAACCTGACGACGCTAACAACAGCCGGCGGGGTTTTCGCTTTTCCGGCGTTGCAACCCGCCACTGGTTTCACCCTCCAGGTGACGAAAGCCGGCTTCGGCAAGTGGCAAGCCGCGAACTTCGAGCTCAACGTCGGTCAGACTATGGACTTTAAGATTGACCTGGCGGTCTCGGCATCGGCTGAATCAGTCCAGGTGACCGCAGAAGCTCCACTGGTGGAAGACACCAAGAGCGGTGTCACCGCCACGGTAGGACAGCTGCAGATCGACAACCTGCCTATCAACGGGCGCCGCGTCGACTCCTATGTCCTGATGACCCCCGCCGTCACCAACGACGGCGAATTTGGTCTCATCAGCTTTCGGGGAGTCGCCATGGGTAATTCGTTCTTAACCGATGGCACCGATACCACCGAAAGCTTCTACAACGAGAACGCGGGACGTACTCGCATTGGCAGCCAGCTCTCTCAGGATGCGGTGCAGGAGTTTCAAGTCTTGAGCGACGGTTTCTCCGCGGAATTTGGCCGCGCCATGGGTGGAGTGGTGAACACCGTCACCCGTAGCGGCTCCAACGAATTACACGGCACCGCTTACGGCTTCTACAGAAACGGCGCCTGGTCCGCCCTGGACCGCTATTCCAACGGAATCCGCACGCCGGAGCACCGCGATACGATGGGCTTCAGCCTGGGCGGCCCGCTAAAGAAGGACAAGATTTTCTATTTCGTGAATTACGACTATACCGGGAGAAACTTCCCGGGAATTAATCGTATCATCAACAACTCCCTGACCGACGCCGCGGGCAACACCATTCCGGCGTCAACCTGCACGGCCACCGCGGCACAGTGCACGGCGGCCATTAACTTCATTCAGGGCCAGATGAACAAAGTCGTAGCGCGCACCTACGACCAGGACCTCGGGTTTGCGAAAATCGATTGGCGTCCCACGGAGCGAAACACCTTCTCCGTCGATATGAACGTGATGCATTGGGTATCACCGCATGGGATTCAAACCCAGACCGTGTTGACCAACGGCAATCTCGTCGGCAATAACGGTAATTCAACGGTGGAAGACCGCTATGGCAAGGCGTCCTGGATCTACATCCCAACTGCCTCTTCCGTCAACGAACTGCGCTTCGGCTGGTTCAAAGACCGGCTTTCCGACCCCGCTTCGAGCGATCTGTGGCCTGCAGCAACAGGCGGCACCTACATCACGGTGGCCGGGTCCACGGTCGGCGCGGCGCAAGCTTATCCGAGAACCTATCCAAGCGAGAACCGGTACCAATTGCTGGACAACTATTCCCTGACCAAGAGCTCTCACAGCGTCAAGTTCGGGGTGGATTTCAGCACCACCGAGGATTGGATGAATCAGCTCTTCAATCAGAACGGCGGTTACTCCTATTCGAACATTACGGCGTTCGCGAAAGACTTTAACGGGGGGACCTTCAACTCGGGCGTGCGCAACTACACAAACTATAGCCAGACGTTCGGGAACCCCATCCAGGATATCCGCACAACCGACGTTGGCTTGTATGTTCAAGACACGTGGAAAATCACACGGAGATTTACGGCAAACCTGGGTTTGAGATGGGAAAAGACCCTCATCCCGCAACCCACCATCACGAATCCCGACTGGCCGCAGACCGGCCGTATTCCATCGCCCAATAACGAGTTCTCGCCACGCGCGAGCTTTTCCTATTCCCTCAACGACAAGACCGTCATCCGTGCCGGTTACGGTATCTTCTACGCACGGTTCCATGGGAACATGCTGGACACCCTGTTCCTTGGAAACGGGCAGTATCAGAGTTCCATCTCCCTGGGGCCGACGCAGACCGGAGCGCCTGTTTTCCCGCTCACCGTTCCGAGCGCCACGGGTTTTCCCAGCGGAGCGATTAAATTGGAATTCGCGGCTCCGGATTTCCACGCGCCTTACACGCAACAGGGGACTTTTGCGATTGAGCGACAGCTCAGCCGGGATATGGGTTTCACCGCGAGCTACATCTGGTCCAGAGGCATTGGTCTCTATACCCAACGCGATCTGAATCTCGGCGCCCCGGCAGCGATCGAAACTTTCACGGTCCAGAATGCTTCCGGTGCAACGGTCAACACCTTTACATCACCGGTGTATTCCCTGGCGAACCGCTTCGACCCGCGGTACAGCAGCATTTTGCAGGTTGAGAACGGCGGGCAGAGCTGGTACAACGCCCTCGCGCTCCAGTTTCAGAAGCGCTTCTCCCATAACTTCCAGGCCCAGATTGCCTACACCTGGTCGCATGCTATCGACGATGGCAATGAACAGGGTGCTTCCTGGAACATCTCGAACACCTTCAATAATGCTACGGTTCCGGGCAACTGGGGATTCGACAAGGGCAGTTCGACTCTGGACCAGAGGCACCGCGCATCCATCAACTGGATGTGGGAGCCGAAATTCATGAGCAACGATAGGGCTTTCGGCAGGTACGTCGTGAACGGGTGGCAGCTTTCTGCCATCACCACGCTCGCCTCTGCCCATCCCGTCACAGCAAGCGACAACTCCGTTTCCACCGGCGCCGGCGCGATCTTCCCGGGCATCACCCTGGCCGGCAACACTTTCAACGGTAGCGGCGGGTGGAATCGCGTGCCATTCCTGCCCGTGGGCGGCTTGAACGTCGACCAGATCTTTGGGGTCGATGCACGGCTGGCAAAAACCTTCCCGATTCGCGAGCGCTTCAAGCTGGCATTTGGATTTGAAGCGTTCAACCTCGGCAATAACATTCACAACACCGCCGTACAAACATCGGCTTATTCTCTCTCGAGTGGAGGAATCTTCAAGCCGGTGTTGACGAACGGTGTGTCCCTGCTCGGCGTAGGGACCACAAGTCAGGGCTTCCCAGACGGCACCAACGCGCGTCGCTTGCAGGCGCTCGTCCGCTTCACGTTCTAGTAACGCCGCCTTCAGGCGTAAAGTAGCGCTGCCTTCAGGCGGTAAGAATCCGGGGCGGACCCCATCAGGTCCGCCCCGTTCACTATTTCCCTCCCGAAACCGCCGGCACCGCAAACATCCCCTCATCTACCGCCGCATTCACGCCGAACTCCGAAAGCCGATACAGGACCCGGTCCGTCAACGAATAAATCGTAACTGAAAATGGCACTTTAACCCCACCCAATTCCCGATAATCATCCAACACCAGTTCGCTCGGCTCCACGCCAAGTGCGGTGTGCCGCTCATTCCTGAACTTGGCCAACAAACCGGTCTGCGAATCGAAATACATCCGGTCGACGTGGGAATCGCCGGACGCCTGCACGACGAAACATTTCCGGCCGCCAACCGTCTCAGACCCGACCACCTCGTGACGGTCATTGACGTTTATGAACTTTAACGGCTGAAACAAATCCATCATGCTCTTCCTAACCTGGATCGCCTGTGTGGACGACAGCTCCGAAGCGCCGGCCGGTGAGATTCCCCACACCCGATCTCCATTGATCAGCATCTTGTTCTGGGCACCCGAAAGGCTTAGCGTAATCACCAGGCGGTCGGGAAACACGGCATAACCTTCAAACGACCGCGCCGGCGTCAGGTCGCTGGAGAGGGTGCCCACAACGTGAACCGATTTGACCTGATCGCTACCTACTGCCTTGCGGTACTGATCGAGAATCTGATCCGCCGACGGTAAACTTTCAGACACCTTCGCCGCCGCTTTCGGAGCACTCGCCGCCTTGAATGCGGCCAACTGCTCAGGGGTCTTATTCCACAGGCCCGGAACCCCATTGGGATGCGTCGCCCCCTGATGGCACGTATTGCATGTGACCACCTGCTTTCCGCCGAAATTCGTTGCGTTGATCTGGTGCACCATCCGGATCATGGCCCGCGCCGTGACCTTCGCCGCCTTCGCATCGCTGTCGTACTGCTGCGCATGGCAATACGAGCACGTCACCCCAAGCGAGCCGCTCATGAAACTCATGGTTGCAGTCCACTCACTCTGAGGCGTGTCGCGAAGGACCACGACGTTTTTATACACTTCACCCGCCGTCTTCGATACAGCCGTCTGACCGCTGCAATCGCCCACCGCGGCAATGATTCCCATTGTTAAGCCCAGGATCTTCTTCATAGGGCAACAGTAGACAGTGAATCCTCTGGTCTCAACCTTAACTTTTGTAAAAAAGGCCGTTCCCGGTCTCGGGATTGCGATATAAGAATCAGGAGAAGAGGCCATGGCATCCCATACCGTTCGCGGCGCGAAGCGCATCCTGGTGATCGAGGACGACGCAGACCTGGCTCTCCTGATGCGCGACTATTTCGCTCAATACGAGTTCGCCCTCGAGGCGGTCTCCGACGGCCGTACCGGCCTCGCACGCGCACTCGAGGGCGAGTACGACCTGATCATCCTCGATGTCATGCTTCCCGTTCTCGATGGTTTCGAAGTGCTCCGCCAGCTGCGCAAGAAACGAACAACGCCAGTGATCATGCTCACCGCCCGCACCGAGCAGCCGGACCGCATCGCCGGCCTGAACCTCGGCGCGGACGATTACCTTCCGAAACCTTTCGGCCCCGAAGAGCTCCTGGCGCGAATCCGGGCAGTGCTGCGCCGAGCCGGTCACATCGATTCGGGTTTTGCGCAATCTGTCGAGCTCAGCGGGCTGACGCTTGATCCCCGGACCCGTGAGGTCCGTCACGGCCCGCACCTGCTGGCCCTTACCTCGCTCGAGTTCGACATACTCGAGTTGCTCATGCGATCGGCCGGCCGCACGGTCACACGCGATGAGCTTTCCGCAGCGCTTCACCAGCGTCGCGCCACACCTTACGAACGATCGCTCGACGTCCACATCAGCCACCTGCGCAAGAAGCTCGAAGGAACGGCGGTTTGCTCGATCCGGACAGTCCGCGGCGCCGGATACCAGTTTGCACCCGCGCAGGATCCCAACGCGTAATGTCGGTCACCGCCAAAATCCTGGCGTGGTGTCTCGGAACGCTGCTCTTCTCCTGGGTCGCCTTCATCGGCGTCTCCTTGTTCGTCGCCTCGCACGCTGAATCGCCGGCCACAACATCCTCCGCTGCTCAAACGTCCGCCGCCACCCAGTTGAACACCGCCATCCAAGCCTACGAAGCCGGTGGAGCGCCCGCGCTCGCGAAAAAACTCCAGACCCTGCGGCGATCGGTGTACGGGAAGTACCATCTGCTCGATTCGCACGGCCGCGATGTCGTCACCGGCGAAGACCGCGGGGCGCTCACGTCAGGACTGCGGCCGGGTGACAGCCGTCAGGCAACCGGCCAGCCGATCGCGCTTCTGGCCGCGGCGAACCAGCGCTTTTCTCTGGTCTGGGTCAGCGATTGGGACTCCTCGGCGACCGACCGCTTAAGCTTGAAGGACTTCATTCCGTACTACCTGCTCATCATCCTGGCCGTCGGCGTGTTGTTCTGGCTTCTCGCCTGGAACATCGCGTCTCCGGTTCGTAAACTTGCGGACTCTGTCGAACGCTTCGGCTCAGGCGACTTGTCGGTACGCGTTAATTCGTCCCGCAAGGACGAAATTGGAAATTTAAGCCGCACCTTCGACCGCATGGCGGAAAGCATCGCCACGCTGTTGACCGCCGAACGGCGGCTCCTTCAGGACATCTCCCACGAGTTACGCTCGCCTCTGGCGCGCCTGAGCTTCGCCGCTGAGCTGACGCGAACTGCCGAGGATCGCGATGCTGCTGCGGGCCGTCTCAAGAAGGAGATCAGCCGCCTCACGAATCTGGTGGGCGCGTTGATCCAGGTGACGCGGGCTGAAGGCGATCCCTCCCTTCACCACACTGAAGAGTTTCCTCTCGACGAACTGGTCCATGAAGTGGTGGAAGATTACCGCGAGACGAATCGCATCCTGGTCGAGGCGGAACAAAGCATCATAGTGCGTGGCGACCGCGAGTTGCTGCGCCGAACCGTCGAGAATATCCTGCAAAACGCCATACGATACGGCGGTGACGACCACCCGGTGGAGGTGAAACTCGAACTGAGAGAAGACGCCGCGCGCCTCTCAATCCGCGACCACGGACCGGGAGTGCCGGACCAGGCATTACCCAAAATCTTCCAGCCCTTCTTCCGGGTTGACGACTCCCGCGACAATGCCACGGGCGGCGTCGGACTCGGGCTAGCGATTGCTGGTCGCGCTGTCAGCCTGCATCACGGGCGTCTCTGGGCCGAGAACGCGCGTCCGGGACTGCGAGTCATTGTGGAATTGCCCATAGCATCGGGCGGTCAATTCTCAACCGGAGCCGCTCCACAGGATTGACGCCAACAATATCCACAGGGCGTCCTCGGACGGCGCCATCTCGCGTTGCTGGCCTCCAATCATCTACTTAGACTCCACCGGATCCGCTGAGAAGACTCGACGGGAAATCGCAAAATTCCGGACTTTTTCCAGTATCAATCGCTGGAAGCTCACTGAGTTTGGGAAGCCGGCAGAGCGCCGGGTTACGTATTTCGCGAGCTTGGCAAAGGCTCGCATGCGGAGCAGCCTTAGTGAAAGCTACTTCAACATCTGAATCATCAATAAATTGCTGATCGGAATGTAAATACCAACGCGGCCGCCTGTCTCGGCTGCATAATGTATGTAGGTATTCACGCAGCCTTCAAGGTCGCGCCGACAACCGTATGTGGCGCGGGCCTATATCCATCCGAGACCTAAAAAGGTTCCCAATAGTACGTTTTGCACCTAAATACTAAGGCAGCTACCGATGACACTGAATCGCCTGCCAGCCGATCCAACACTCAGAAGGCGGATTTCATGTCGTCACTTAGTAAGATAACTTACATGTTCCGCCGCGATAAACCCCCTTCCGGCACGAGAAATGAGATTTCCGTGCCGTTCCTCACACTCTTTAGCTGGGAGGCATATCCCGTATGTATAAACAGTTCGCACTAATCACCACGATCGCCGCGATTGTGTTCGCAGCTCAGGCAGCAGCGCAGCCGACTGTATCGCCCTCGGCACTCGCATTTACGGCATCACCGCCTCCACAAACCCTGACATTCAGCAGCCCGGTGACGGTAGGCTACACCGCGGTCGTTACTAGCGATCCTCCGGCATGGCTAAGAGTGCAGCCGATCCAGGGAGACACATCCACAACGGTCACGGTCTCGATTGTTCCCGGAGCGCCGGGATTGACATTCGGTGCGACCTATCGTGGCAACATCCAATTCACAATGGCTGACGGATCCGGCACTGTAATCAACGTACCGGTTACGATGGCCGATGTACCGGACTCCTTTTGCGTCCTATCAGCCAATCCGGGTGGCACTACTACTCCAGCAAACGGTACATCGACGAATGGTTTTTATCCTTCACTGATTCAGAGCGTCACTGTAGCTTCGTCGCCGCAGTGCCAAGGCAGTAATTGGACGGCCACATCGGATTCACCCTGGCTCCAGGTTGTCGTCCCGACGGCGGGCACGATCTCCGGGATCATTTCCGTGCGCTACGTAGTACTGAGCAACTCGAAAAGCGGTCCGCGGGTTGGGAACATTACAATTGCTCCCGGACCGTTCAGTGGAACGGCTGCGAAGTTCCAGGTTACTGAGGCAGCATCGAGCCAGCCAACAACGGTTCGGCAGGTATTGGCGCTATACCAGCAACTCCTGGGCCGCGAGCCCGACCAGGCCGGCTTCAACTTCTGGACGGGCCAGGGCGGCGCGGCTCTTGGCCAGATGGCCGACAGCTTTTTGATTTCACAGGAAGCCGTCGTCAGCGATTTTGTAGTAATGGCTGTGTATCAGGCAGCCCTCAACCGGGCTCCCAGCTTTGCGGAATACACCAAGGGGCTCACTGGAATCAGAAGCAATTCACAGGATGCTGCGACGTTGTATGCGTCTCTTCTTGGCTCGTCGGAGTACGCCTCGAAATTCGGGTCTTCAACCGATAACACCAGTTTCGTCACAAATCTCTATCAGCACCTGCTGGGGCGTGCCCCCACGTCATCGGAGTTAACTGCAGCCGTGGGTCAACTTACGTCCGGCCAGTCGCAGTACAACATTTTCTTCAATCTCTTTGGAGGCGCCGAATTCCGGAACACGGGTTCGTTCAATTCGCCCTCCAGCCCGGATCATACCAACCCCCTGTATGTCACCATGCTGTATTTTCTGATCCTTGGCCGTGACATAGACTCGGGTGGTTTGAACTTCTGGACAGGAGTTGCGAATTCCGGCGGACCGGGAATCTACTTCAACTCGCTATCCGAGCGTATCGAGATTCTGGGCATCGGCCAGCCCGGCGAGGGCTTCATCGGAAGCCAGGAATTCCAGGGCCTGTTCCAGTAACGCAGCCGTAAGGCTGTAAGACCAGACCGTACGCAGCCTTTAGCAACTTAGTAAGTGGCATTGGCCTTTAGGCTGTAGATCCTTCTTCCGTACAATCCGTAGGATCCGAGAGATCCGGCGCCTGAGAAGGCGGCTCCGCAGTGTGTTCCTCCAGCATTACCGGGGGCTCTGCAACGGTCGCTGGTGGCTCTGCAACGATTGCCGGTGGCTCTGCAACCGTCGCTGGTGGCTCCGCAACGGCTGCCGGTGGCTCCGCAACGGCTGCTGGCGCTTCCGGAATCGCTGCCGGCGCCTCTGCCAACACTGGCTCCGCCACTATGACCGCCGGACGCTCCTCGACCAAGGGCACCTCGCACTCGCAGCAGTCGCTGCAACCCTTGCATCGAATGCAAAAGTGATTGTCACAGGTGTCCTTGGTGCAGTACGCGCAGATCTTATCCGACACCTCCGCGCAGATACTGCAAACAAATATTGCCGTTTCCGTCACTTGCTTTTCCTCTCCATGGGGGTCTGTTTCAATAAGCTGGCTCTACACTTCTGAGCTTCCCGATCCGCCACCTGGAACTCTTCTTCTTTCTGCTGCGCCAATTGCCGAATGTAGTCCCGCAGCTTGTCAGCGTTCGTCGCCGTTTCGTTCGCCGCGCTTTGAACCAGTTCCGCAACCGCCGGATTCTGGTACTTACGCACCGCCTCCGAGATTGAACCCAGCATCGAATTGATCGACTGCATCCGGAAGTAAGTATCCAACGCCAGCGTAAGCTTCTCGGGCTGTTTCATAAACGCCTCGCTGTTCTGCATCAGGTACTTCAATTCCGTCTCGGTGGAACGCCACTGCGTGACATAAGTCTGCGGAGCGCCGTTTGCGACCCAGCCATCCGGCTTAAGCTGGTCGAGCAGCGGCTTGAGGTGTTGTTCCTGCGTTTCGAGATTGCTCACCATCGTCCGCACGTCCCACTCGGAGGCAACACCCTGGCCAAACGCCACTCCAGCCCAACCGCCAACAAAGGCTATCAAAACAAACTTCATCTAAAGCCAGTGTAGTTCACGGTCGAAGACTCCGCTCGGGCAGGAGGGGAGTGGCGGGTTTCAAACCCGCCGCAGGTTACAAATCTGCCTTACTTCCGCTGCGTCGGTCGATTGGCCTTCGGCTGCGAAACCGGCGGCTGACTTGCAGGCCAGGCACACTTTTCGGTCGTATGAAATAAACCGGCGGCCCCGGCGTAGCGTAAAGCTTTGGTCGCAGCTATGCTTGCGCCAGCCATTGGACGCGTTGAAAACCCGCCTTTAGTGAGGAGGAGGCGGTGGGGGCGGCGGAGGTGGCGGAGCCGGAGGAGGAGCGCTCTGGCCGGGAATCGTAGGCACCGGCACACCCGCGCCTCCCGTGGTCGAAGGTCCGCGGGTGGAGGCAACTGTGTACAGCGCATCATTCAAAGCCCGAATGATCCGTTGGAACAAAGCCCCTTTGTCGATAATGCTCTTAGCCAGCGGCTCGCTCTTATAAACCTGGATCGATTCGCCAGCGGTCAGCGTGCGTGTAACGCCGCCTCGAGTCGCATGCCGGACGTCGACAATGCCCTCTTCCACGGCCACCGAAGTGGTCTCATCCTCATCGGCGACCGCAACGTCAAAAGTGGTCCCGCGAACCGAAATCACGGCCGACGGGGTATGAATCGTATTCGGATTCGGTTCCCCGCCCAGTTTTTGAATATGGACCTTCACCCGGCCTACGAACACATCGAGCAGATCCCGCCAATTTCCAGGATTCCGGCGAAAGATTACGTTCGAATTCGGGAAAACCTCAAAAGTGCTGCCGTCTGAAACCTGGAATTTGGCGTAGCCGTCAGGACCCGTTATGATGACCTGCCGTATCTGGATCATGTCGCCCTTATTCAGGGCCCAGGGCTGAGAATCATGCAAAACACTGACTTCGCCCGTCAGTTCGATGACCTTGGCTGCGGCTTCGGGAGAGGGTGCAAAGATCTGGCCGGATGCAATCGCAGACACGAAGGCCGTCAGCGCGGCGAGCAGACACACGCGCACCATTACTCGCGCGAGTCCGGCTTGGGCGACCATGTGCATAAAGTGCCAGGCAGCGTATGCCGATGCCCCAGATGATGAGATCTTCGGCTGCTGAAACCTCAGTCTATCATCAAAATTGCTTAGCAAGAAGATCTCCTATGAGGTTTTCTGGCACTAAGTCCTGTAAACACAGATATTTTGTATCCGACTCGGAGGCGAAAAAGGGTACAATGGACTCGACCCATGTGTCGTAAGGTCACAGCCGCCGGTCGTGTGGCATTCGCTCTGGCTTTCGCCACCCTACTGGGTGCGCAAACGCGCGCACAATTGGACTGGCGGCACATCGGCAATGCCGCGATTGACTTGGCCCTGCCTTCCGTCGGAACAGGCCCCGTCGATCGTGTCTGGTATTCCCCCGACGGTACGACGCTGTACGCCTGGACTCGCTCCGGACACGTTTTTTCCACAGCCGACCTGGAACAGTGGAAGACCGTAGCGGATATCACCACAACACCCCCATCGGATGCTTCCGTCATTTTGACCAGTCCGCCGGAGCCTGGGGCGCGGGAACGCGCCATGGGAAGCCGCGTGTACGGGTTCGCGAAAAACGCGTTCCGTTCTGATGACGGCGGCGTATCCTGGGCCAATCTCACGTCTTACAAGGGCAGCTCCATCCTCGGCGCGCCGATCACCGATCTGGCAATCTCACCGCGGGAATCGAACGACATTGTGGCCGCTAATGCCTTGGGCTTATGGCATTCCACTGACGGCGGTCTGTCGTGGACCGGTCTCAATAACAGCCTGCCGAACCTGCCCATTCGAAAGATCTACACTTTGCCGTCCGGAAGCCGGGGCTTGCGCATCTCGCTCGCCGTGGACGGAGCCGAATTAGAGTGGGCGCCCGGCGAGAAGTCCGCGTGGCGTGTTACCGATTCTTCCGAAATAGCATCGGACGCACGTGCGAAAGAGGCATTTTCACGCTTCCTGAACGCGAATATCACCGCCATCGCCAACTCAGCGTCCGGCGATACATTTTACGCCGGCTCCTCAGACGGGCGTATATGGACCTTGCAGGATCAGGCCTGGAGTCTGCCGTGGCACTTTGAAGAATCCGGGCCGGTGGAAGCGATTTTCGTCGATCCCAAAGACTCCCGTACCGCTTACGCCGTCTTCGGCGCGCATCCCAAGCCCCTGTCCTCCGGTGTTCCCGCGACCCACCTCGCCAAGACAATGAACGGAGGGATCTTCTGGGATAACTCCACCACCAGCCTCCCTGACGTGGCGGCTCATGGTGTGACGGCAGACCATACCACGGGCGCCGTTTACGTAGCTACCGATTCCGGGGTGTTCTTTACCAGCGGCATCGATAAAGCCGGCTGGAATCGCCGCTGGGTAGCTCTGAGCGGAGGCCTTCCCGAAGCCCGTGCCATGGACGTCAAGCTCGATCCAGGCTCGAACCAGCTTTATGCAGCCCTCGAAGGCTATGGCGTGTACGTCGCCATGGCGCCTCATAGGCTCCGCGATATCGCCGTCGTAAACGCCGCCGATTTCAGCGCCCGGGCAGCAGCGCCCGGCTCCCTGCTCAGTGTTCTCGGTACGAAAGTAGCGTCCGCCCAGGCAGGCGACACTACAGCCCCGGTGCTGGCCGCGGACGACACCTCATCTCAGATCCAGGTGCCGTTTGACGCGAAGGGCGAAAGTCTCGCGCTTTCGCTGCAGGCGGACACGGGAGCCATCAGTGCTCTGTTCCCATTGCGTAATGTCTCACCGGCCATATTCGTCGACCCTGACGGCACGCCCATGATTCTCGACGCCGCATCAGGCGTCATGCTGGATGCCGCTAATCCCGCTCGTGGCGGCGGTAAAATCCAGGTTTTGGCGACCGGGATGGGCCGCGTGGACCCCGAATGGACCACTGGCATGCCCGGTCCGGCCACCGACCCACCGAATGTAGTGGCCCAGATTCACGCCTACATCGACCACGTTCCGGTGGAAGTAACCCGTGCCGTTTTAGCTCCTTACGTTGGCTACTACATAATCGAATTGCAATTGCCCCGTATTGTAAACGCTGGACCTGCCGAACTATATATAGAGGCGGAAGGACAGTCCAGCAACCCGGTTCGGTTGTACATCGAACCGTAAGCCGCGGGGCTGAAATTCCATTAAAAGCTGATGTTGCCCCATTCGTGGCGTAAGTTCCTGGCGATTGTCCGCCTGATTCTGGGCGTGACCGGAATCGTAATTCAACTCATCGCCTTTAATTTCGTCTTTAGCGAAACCGCCGTGCTGTTCGCCGTGTACACGGTCTATGCAGCCATCGAACTGCTGTGGCGCAGTTTAGAGGATTCTCGGTATCGCCTGCTCGGTCTGGCCATCGATTTTCTCTTCTTCCTGGTCTCCGCGGCTACGCCGGTGGCATACGGAAACTGGGTGTCGGCCGTCTTCTTCGGTTACGTCCTGATCGCCGCGGCAATTCTCAACAACTGGTGGGCAACGCTGGCCGTCTCCGGCGGCGCAATGTCGCTTGTCTACATCGTCGCACCGCTCCACGGCGGCATTCTCTTCCCTGCCCTGATCGCGGCTGGAATCGTCGCCTGTGGCCTGGCGATCGAACGCGAACACCTCGAAGACCGTCTCTCCCATTCCGCCCGGCAGTCCGTGCTGTATCGCTACGACGCCGAGAAAGCCCGCGAAGCGGAACGCCAGAGAATTGCTGCCGATTTCCACGACGGCCCGCTGCAGAGCTTCATCAGTTTCCAGATGCGGCTGGAAATTATCCGCAAATTGATGTCGCGCGACAAAAACGCCGCCCATGAAGAGCTTGTGCAATTGCAGGATATTTGCCGCACCCAGGTCAACGATCTGCGCGCGTTTGTGCGTAGCATGCGTCCCGTGGACGTGGAAGGCAGCCTCAACGCCACGCTGCGGCGCGTTGTAGAGCAATTCCAGAAAGACAGCAGCATCCCGGCGACATTCGTCAGCAACGAATTTCTCGAGCCGGCCGAGCCCGAGATTTCCCTCGAGCTCCTGCAAATCGTCCGCGAAGCGCTGTATAACGTTCAGAAACACTCCAACGCCACCCGGGTCGCAGTGACGGTCCAGAAGGTGGACCACGCTCTCGAAATCACGGTGGAGGACAACGGAGCCGGCTTCCCGTTCAGCGGCAAGTACAGCCTCGAAGAACTCGAGGTCCTTCGTCTCGGGCCCACCAGCATCAAGCGCCGTGTGCGCACCCTCGGCGCGGAAATGCTGCTCGATTCCAAGCCCGGACAGGGCGCAGGCCTGATGATTCGGCTCGCGACCGCCTGACGCTCGTAGGTTAGACTAGCAGTCTGCGCATCGCTTGCAAATCACGTATCGCCGTCTGGCGTGTGACTTCCCACCGCATCCGGTTTTGGATTCTGTGGAAGGGTGAAGCAGGCCGTCCAGGCCGTTTTAAGGCGACGGTACCCCTGTTCTTCCTCGCTGCCAGTCTCACCGGCTGCGGCGGTTACGCCGATTTCCAGCTTCCCGCACCCGCCACCGCACCCTCACCCGCCCACTACAACTGGTCCGCGCAAGCCATGCCTGTTATCTTCCAAGGCAAACCCGGAGATTGGGACTCACATGACGTTCTGAATCCTTCGATTGTCCTGTTTCATCGGACGTACGTGAACCTTTACTCCGGCTGGGACGGCAAGACCATGTCTACTGGCCTTGCCACCTCCAGCGACGGACTTCACTGGACGAAACAGGGCAAGCTCTTCGGCCCCGACACCAGGACCTGGGAAGGCGACTACATTGCCGCCAACGGGGCCGCCGTCGAGAGCGCCGGCCAGCTCATGTATTTCTACCAGGCCGGCAGGCCGCCCCGAATCGGTCTTGCAGCTTCATCCGATTCCCGCACTTGGACGAAACACGGCGAGCCCGTCGTTGGCCTAGGCCCGCGAGGAAGCTGGGACGAACGTGGAGTCGCCGACCCCTACGTCATCCACGCGGGCACAAACCTCTACATGTTCTACCTCGGCATGGATCGAGCCCAGCGGCAACGGCTCGGGGTCGCGAGGTCGCCCGATGGCATCACCTGGACCAAGCTGCGAACCAACCCCGTCCTCGAGCTGGGCGCCTTCGCCGCTTTCGACGAACGCGGCCTCGGCGAACCCGCGGTCTGGGACGCTCACGGCTACTACTGGATGCTCTACACAGGCCGCGACCGAAAAGAAAACCGCCGCCTCGGCCTGGCTCGCTCACGCGACGGCGTCCACTGGGACAAGCTCTCCGATTTCGTAATCGCGGGCGACCAGCCCTGGGATTCCAAGGTCATTTGCGATCCCTCGGTCATCCTCGATGGTGACACCGTCCGTGTCTGGTTCGCGGGAGGAGACGTGCCGAGCCCCGATCAGGACCTTCATGGTCAAATCGGAGTTGCGACCCTAAAACCATGAGAGTCGGCATCACGTGCTACCCGACATACGGCGGCAGCGGCATCGTTGCCACTGAACTGGGCCTGGAACTGGCCAACCGCGGCCACGACGTTCACTTCATCACCTACGCCAATCCGATACGCCTCGACGCCGGAATCCCGCGCATTCACTACCATGAGGTCGAGGTCTCGACGTACCCGTTGTTCCAATATCCGCCCTATTGCCTGGCACTGGCCTCGCGCATGGCAGAGGTCGCCGATGACTACGGGCTCGACCTGCTGCACGTCCACTATGCCATCCCGCACTCGATTTCCGCGATGCTGGCCCAGGAAATGATGGCGCCGCGACTGCGCCTGCCCTTCGTCACGACGCTGCACGGTACCGATATCACGCTGGTCGGTCTCGACCGCTCCTATTTCCCCATTACGAAGTTTTCCATCGAGCGTTCCGATGCCATCACCAGCATTAGCGACGATCTGAAGCGCCATACGAAAGAAGTTTTCGGCATCGAGAAACGTATCAGCGTCATTCACAACTTCGTGAATTGCGATCTTTATCGTCCACTGGCGAAACGTACGACCACCGAAAAAACGCTGATTCACATCTCCAACTTCCGGCCCGTGAAGCGCGTGCTCGACTGCATCCAGATTCTCGAAGAAGTGGTGCGCGTAACGCCTGCCCACCTCTGGATGGTGGGAGACGGTCCCGAGCGCGGCCCCGCAGAGCGCCTCGCGAGAGACCTTCACGTCGAGCGCCACGTGACGTTTCTCGGCAAGCAGGATCACGTTGAGCGCCTCATCCCACAAGCCGACGTTTTGCTACTTCCGAGTGAAATGGAATCTTTCGGCTTAGCGGCGCTCGAAGGAATGGCTTGCGGAGTCCCGCCTATTGCAACCAGAGTCGGCGGAGTTCCCGAGTTAGTCACGCCCGGAGTCGACGGTTTCCTGGAAGCTGTCGGCGATATCAAGGCTCAGGCCGCGCGCGTCATATCGCTGCTGAAGGACGACAATCTCCACGCACAGATGGCCAAAGCTGCCCGCGAAACCGCCACGAAGCGTTTCTGCACCGATTTGATCATCCCGAAGTACGAGCAACTCTACAGCGAAATCGTGAGCAGCGGCTGCTAGCTCTGAGTTTGCACACGGCCCGCGGCTGGTAGCGGTGAAGGTAGCGCGCAGCGCTTGGGCCAATGCCGCTTAGTTTTCGGGAACGGCGAATTGGATTGAGCGTGTGATGCAGGCTGGCAGCCTGCGGCGGTTGTTAACCCGCACCCCGGTGGTGGTGCAGGCGGTTTCGCCTGCGCGTTCTTGGTCACGTCCAAAGGCATTGTCGAAAACTGCGCGTGGACTGCGATGCCAGTACCGCCGGTTTCAGCCGGCATAGGGGCAGCCTGAAGGCTGCGTTACCGCGGTTTTCATTCACTTTCGTGGACCTGCAGGCACGGGTTCTAAAGGCGCCAGCACCAGTCCGCCATAATAGAATCGCCATGCTCGCCGTCCACCTCGAATCCGGCGCAGTCACCACTCGAAAAATACCCAAGCCCCGCCGCCCCGACGGATTCGCCCTCATCCGCCTGCTCTACGCCGGCATCTGCAACACCGACCTGGAGCTCAAACGAGGCTACTACGGCTTCCGAGGCACACCCGGTCACGAATTTGTCGGCGAAGTCGTCGAAGCGGATAATTCCGCTTTAATCGGCAAGCGAGTCATCGGCGAAATCAATCTTGCCTGCGGCGAGTGCGACTGGTGCAAACGCGGTCTCGGCCGACACTGCCCCCATCGATCGGTCCTCGGCATCGTCAAACATCCCGGGGCATTTCGCGAGTTCCTCACGCTTCCGCAGCAGAACCTCCACATCGTTCCCGATGCCATCTCCAACGAGCAGGCCGTCTTCGTCGAACCGCTAGCGGCCGCTTGCGAAATCCTCGACCAGGTCACCATCCCGAAACACGCCCCCGTCGCGGTGCTCGGCGACGGAAAGCTCGGCCTCCTGATCGCCCAGGTTCTCCATGCCCACGGCGCCCAGGTGCATCACTACGGCCGCCATCGGAACAAGCTCCAAATCTCGGATGACGCGGGCATCTCGATCGAACTTGCCGCGAAGCGCCCCAAGTCCGCCTACGACTGGGTGGTCGACGCAACCGGTTCCAGCGGCGGCCTCCAGCAGGCGGTGCAAATGACAAGACCCCGGGGCACCATCATCATGAAATCCACAATTCACGGCCTGGTGGGAATCGACACCGCCCCTGTGATCGTGAACGAACTGACGCTGGTGGGCTCCCGCTGCGGACGATTCGAACCCGCGCTGCGTCTTCTCAAGGCCGGCAAGATTACGGTCGATCGCCTGATTTCAAACACGCTTCCACTCAACGAAGCGCCCAAAGCGTTCGAACTCGCGGAACGCCCCGGAGCCCTTAAGCTGTTGTTGGGCTGTCAATAGGGATTCGTGGTTTAGTATGCGATAATCGCACCCATGCGACCCGCATCCCGTCTCGTTCGCTGTGCCTGGGCGGCGATGTTGCTCACCGCCTGCACTCTTTTGGCACAGCCTCCGGACGGCCAGCACCAGCCCGAATCGATCCGTCAGGGTCAGCAACTGCTGCGTCAGGGAAAGCTCGACGAAGCGATCGCGCTTTTCAAACAGGAATTGCAGAATTCACCGGACTCCGTCGCAGCCAATAACGCCGTGGGCGTCGCGCTCGACTTGAAGGGCGACGGCGCGGAGGCGCGTAAGTACTTCGCCAAAGCCATTGAAGCGGCTTCCAATCCCGCGGCCAAAGCGCAGGCCGAGCGCGCCATGGCCATGTCCTATGCCTTCGACGGCAACTGCAAGGAATCCGCCGACCACGAGCAAAAGGTCTTCGATTACTACGTCACGGTAAAGGACCCTTACCAACAGGGCGAAATCGCCGACGAAGCGGCCCGCGTCTGCATCGACTACGGCGATCTCGACGCCGCCTACAAGCTCTACAAGAAAGGCCACGACGCCGGCCTCATGGAACCCGACATCAAGCCCGATCGCAAAGACCTTTGGGAATTTCGCTGGGAACACGCGCTGGCGCGTCTCGCCGCGCGCCGCGGAAACAGGGACGAAGCTGCTAAACACGTCGCCGCTGCGAAAGCCATACTCGACCGCGGCACGAATCCTCAGCAGCAAATGTTCTTCCCTTATCTCACCGGCTACGTGGCTTTCTACGCGGGTGATTACAAGACCGCGCTCGCCGAACTCGGGCGGGCCAACCAAGGCGATCCATTTATCCAATGCCTGATCGGTCAGAGTTATGAGAAACTAGGCGATAAAGAAAAAGCCATGGAGTGCTACCGCAAAGCGGCAGCTACCACCGCCCATAATCCACCAGCGGCTTTCGCCCGCCCCTTTGCGCGAAAGAAATTGGGATAATGGAGGACCGAGCAAAGCCGGAGTGCGATAGATGCCCCTTCCCGCTACGAGGGGTGATGCACATTGAATTCTGAGGAGACGACGCCTATTTCGGAAAGGCAGGGACTGTTCATGAAGGAACGTAAACTGATGTGGACTGTGGTTTTGACCGGCGTCCTGAGTGCGTCGCTGGTCTCACTGAGCGCCTTCGCACAGCAGGCGCAGAAGAATTGGAAAGATCGCGCCGAATACGACCTCTTCGACGCTATTTCCAAGGACAATGCTCCGGCCAGCAAGTTGGACAAGCTGAACCAGTGGAAGGACAAGTATCCGGTTTCAGACTATGCCGACGCGCGCGACACGCTCTTCCTGACGACATACGCGGCTCTCGGCAAGGTGCAAGAGGCGCTGGCCACTGCCAAGACTATCCAGGCCCGCGATGCGAATGATTTTACGGCCCTCTACTATACGACTTACCTGACACCGCTTCTGGCCAACCTCAACGTCACAGCGACTCCCGAGCAACTGGATGCCGCTGACAAATGCGCTAACGCCATTCTCGGAGGCGCGAAGCCCCCCAATGTGAGCGATGCGGATTGGCAGAAGGCCAAGGGCGACGTGGAAGCGATCGCACACAAGACGCTCGGATGGACAGCGATGACCCGCAAGCAGCCCGACGCTGCCGAAACGGAGTTCAAGAAGAGCCTGGCACAGAATCCGAAGTCCGGCGAGATTCCTTACTGGCTGGGCATTGTGATCCGCCAGGAGCGCAAACCTGAAAAGATGTCGGAAGCCATCTATTATTACGCGCGCGCGGCGGCTTATGACGGTGACGGCGCGCTGGCTCCCGCCGGGCGCACCGCCGTCAACCAGCAGTTCAAGGAGATTTACACCAAGTATCATGGCGGCGCCGAGGGCATGGATCAGTTGATGGCGCAGGCCAAGACCAACCCGATGCCTCCCGACAACTTCAAAATCGTGAGCACCGCCGATCTCGAGAAGGCGAAGTTGGAGAAGGAAGAAGCGGACGCCAAGGCTCATCCCGACATCGCTCTCTGGAAGAGCATCAAGGACGCTCTCACCGGAGCGAGCGCCCAGAGCTATTTCGACAGCAGCATGAAGGATGCCCTGCTGCCGCAGTTCACCGCCAAGGTCGTTTCCATGGAACCGGCGATGAAGCCGAAGACCCTGGTAGTCTCGATTCTCGATGGATCCACCGCAGATGCGACGCTCAAATTCGAGACACCGCTCCCCGGGAAAGTTGACCCCGGCACCGAGATCAAGTTCCAGGGAGCTCCGGAGAGCTACACCGGCGCGCCGTTCATGGTGGTTTTCAACGTCGAGCGCAAAAACCTCGAAGGCTGGACCGGCACGAATCCGGCGCCGCCGCACCGCGCCCCGGTTCGCCGCAAGCCGCAGTAAAAGAGGGTACGCCTAATCCGTTCACGAGTCTTTTGATCTGCATTCCTCAGCGGCACGCAGCCCGTGGCAGAGGTCTTGAGTGCGGCGTGCGCAGGCGAAACCACCTGCGCCACTTTTATTGCTCAACAGGTTGCGAGCCAGGGTCGGGCAGGCATTCGGCCTGCCCGACTTCTGCCACGGGGTGGCCCGGTCAAACAATCCAGCACGGCGTCGGTTCGTCTCCCGGATCTGTTTTCAGATCAACGCCCAAACAAACGCCCGATCCGAGCCTTCATCGAAGCAAACCATCCCTGCTTATTTGCCGCGGGCTGGGCATTCTGAGTCACCGCCGTGGACGACGGCGCGGCAGTCTCCGCTGCGTCGGCGGGCTCGTTCTTCACTAACTGCACCCGATACCCGTTAAACGCGTACGTCTTCCGGTACAGCTTCCCATCCTCATCCAAAATGAGTGTGAACGATGGATTCTCGGCTGAAGGGTTCACTTCCGTCGGAAAGTGCCCCACAACGTTGCGTTGAATGTAAGCCGTCTCGTACCGGTGATGCCGCCGGCTCCAGACAAACACGCGGAAGCTGTCGTACTCGTACTCCTCCCCGCCCTTGTTGATAGTGGTCCAAAGCCAGTTTTCCTTAATTGTCCCGTCGTCGTCCACTTTCCCCAGCGGAAAATACGACGTGATGCGATGGCCTTCCGCATACTGCGCCACCTCATCCGGAATGCTCATCGACAACATGCGCGACAGGACCCATCCCGCTTTCCCGTCCTTCGTTCGAACCAGGTACCAGTCGTCCATGGGCACCGGTTTCGGCGGGGGAGGCGGTTTCGCCGGTGTCGCCGGAGGATCGGGCTCCGTCCGCGTCTTCGACATCTCCACCCAATTCCTCGGCGGCAGGGGCGGGAGAGGCATCGGAGGCGGCGGCACGACCTTGCTCGCTTTCTCCTTCCCACGCCGCCGCGGTAACTTCGGCTTCGGCATGGGAGCCAGAATCGGTTCGGTGGTGGTCACCTGAACCCGAGGCACCAGCTTATGCTCCACCACCTCCACCTTCGATCCCTCGCTCAACTGCGAGAACCCCGGCGTCGCGCGGTTCGGATCCGGATGCATGTTGAGTGCTTCCGTCACGCTCGCAGTACCCTGCGACGGCATCTTTGTCGTGTCACGCGCGGTGCGCTCCAGGCCGGCCATCTGCTCGGAGGTGAGCAACTGGTGAGTATCCGTCCAACCCACCACGCCCGCCTCTGTGCGCACTTTGATGAAGCGTCGTTTGTATTCGAGGATGTCGACCCTGTCCCCATGCTTCAGCGTCGTGACGGTAGCACTCTTCGGGTTGAGATCCTGGCGGATATTCAGTGACGTGGGGCCGACAAATGCCTTAGCAACGGGCGGCGTGGCATCACTCGGGCGACGATCTTCGCACGAAAACAGCAGTGTGAGAACGATCGGTGCGAGCAAAATACGGCAACGGGTCACGTGGAAGCGGTCTATAGGCTAGTGTAACAAGTGAATGCCGCAACAAGACGAAAAAACCGAAACAATCGAACTCTACTGCCCCCGCTGCCACGCCTCGGTAAGCGATCCGCTGGTGTGCGGCGATTGTACCGCCATCATCTGCCGCCGTTGTGGCACGCCGCTTGAGCGAGTCGATGAGTTAGGGATCGGATAAGATAGGCTTTACAGAACAAATCGCCTGGAGGTAAAACCGCATGACTTCGCCGTATGCATTAGCAGGGATTATGAGCGGGAACTCAGGCGTCCAAATCGTTGGGCCGGAGTTTACCGGACCAGCCACCGGCCTCTCTCAGAATTCCAAGCTCGGCTCCATCGGACTGTTGCTTGTTTATCCCGGCGAGGGTGCGCCACAGGTTCAGACCCTTGTGCCGGCGCTCAAGATTCTGAAGAACTACTTCAGTGCGCAGGGATCTGTCGTGCTGTACCTCAGCAACAGCCTTGTTCCCGCGTCTCTGCTTTCACAACTCCAGTCAGCCGGAGGAGTGCCGGTGAACTTTGCTTCCGAATCCTCGGCCAACACCGTTGCAACGAAGATACAAGCCGACGCCCAAAAACAACAAATGCAACGTTGGAAGATCCTTCAAGACATCCAGACCAGGATCTTCCAAATCCAGCAGGACGTGACGACCAACAAGGCCAAGGCGCAGGACAAAGCCTATAAGAAGTTGGATGGATATATTAGGGGGTAATCTCTCTGCGAGCCGTCTTTATCGCCGCCCTTGCGGCCTTAGGGTGTTCTCTGGCGCTGCAGCGCGCCGAAGCACAGCAATCATCGGGTAGTTTTCCCACTCACATTCCGCCAAAGCGCACCAGCCAGATTCGCGACGGCTTTGGCATCAACTCCGACCTTCCACGGGACCCCTATCTGCCCTGGACCCGTTGGTGGTGGACACGCATGTTCGACGCCGGCGCCAGTTGGATCCGCATCGGACAATACGAGAACAGTTCCGATTGGACCAGTTGGGACTGGGTGGAGCGAAAACGCGGCGTTTTCTCGGTCCCTCCCGAGGTGGACGACTATGTCGATTCGCTCGTCGAAAACGGCGTTCAGGTGCAGGTCCAACTCCTCTACGGCAACCCGATGTACACCTCGCCATCGGGAAAGAAACCCGATGAAATCACGCCCGAGCCCGGCAGTTTTCACAACGACGACCGCAGCCTTTATTCCGTCTTCTGGCCGCCAAAAACGCCTGAACAGACCGAGGCTTTCCTGCGCTACGTGAAGTGGATGGTCAACCACTTCAAAGGACGCATTCAATACTGGGCGCTCTGGAACGAACAGGACATCGGCTATTGGAACCCTTACGGAAACGCCGAGGATTATGGCCGCCTGCTCAAGGCCTATGCGCCCGCCGTTCACCAGGCCGATCCCAACGCGAAGGTCATCTACGGTGGGCAGGCCGACCCTAAGCGCGACTTTGCAAAGACTGCCTTGGACGCTTGCCAATGCGCCTCGCAGATCGACGTCTTCGCCTATCACACATATCCGGGCTACGGTCAGAACTTGAACCCGGAATCCATGGACGCGGGCGCGTACGGCGAAGAGACGCCGGCGAAGCTCCGCGACCTCGTGCGCAATTATCCCGGCATTCGGAAAGACATCATCTTCTGGGACGACGAGTTCAACTCCATCCCATCCTGGAAAGGATCGGATGAATCCGTGCAGTCAAAATACATACCGCGCGGCATGATCTACAATCTCGCCGCCGGCGTCAAGACTTTCGTCTGGCTACTGACCGCTGGTGTAGACGGCAACGAGTACGACGATTTCGGCTTCATTCACGGGTTGCGCAACCTGCCTGACGACTTTACGCCACGACCGGTCTTCCACGCCTATCAGAACACCAACGCGGTTTTCTCCGACACGAAACTCGATCCTGCAATTCAAATCGAAGCGAGCCAGGTTCCCGCGCTCCGCAGGCAGGGCAGCGCACCGCTCTTGCGGTATGGCTTTCGTTCCAAGTCCGGGAAAGGGATCGTGGCATACTGGATGGCCGCGCACAGCATTCCCGGCGATGTCTTCCCGCCGCTGGTGGTGACGCTCAAGCTGAAGAATTCCGGCATCACACATCCGGTCCTGATTGACGTGGTCTCCGGAGCCATCCGCGCGCTCGAGTGGAAAGCCGGCACCAAGGATACGCTGGAAGCTGTGCCGGTTCGCGACAGCGTGCTCGCCATTGCAGACCAGACCTATTTCGACTGGCCTGTCCTACCCGAAGCCCCAAGCGGTCTGACCCTCGCGAGCGCGGGAAACGAAGTACGCCTGCAGTGGGAAATGCATGGCGGAGACGCCCGGCGCGTCAAAATCGAGCGCCGCACCGGCAACTCCGGGCACTGGGAAACAATTGCAACCGAAACCGTGACGCAAGCCTATACCGATACAAGCCCAACGCGTGGAGATGTGTCGTACCGCGTGCGAGCAGTCAACGACGCCGGCGATTCTGCGTTTTCAAACATTGCCCGCGTGCCGCGGTAGGGCCTTACACAACGTCAACGAGAACGCGCAGGCGAAACCGCCCGCGCTACCTTTCTGTGTGCCGTCTAGCCGCCTTGGTCAGAAGCCGCTAACTTCAACTCGATTACTCTTCGTAATGGAACGTTCCGACAAACGATCCGCGATTCCCGGTGTAATTCCACACCGTGTTCAGACCTTTGCCGTTGTAATCGTTTGCAACAGTGTAAGCCGGCATCGCATGATCCACCTTCGTCAAAGGCTGATACCAAACCGCCTCGTTGTGGCAGATCTGGTCGTTTGTCGTCAGCGGCCGAGTCTCCAGCTTCGCCATCGGCCCGGCCTGCATCACGACCTTGCGCGAATGAATCGAGCCGTCCTGCGTCGAAAATGCGATGGGCTGATACTCCACACGCACGACATCGGCGAGCAGGTTGCCGCCCATCTTCTGCGCGAAACTCTTCAGCGCAAGCCGCTGCTCGGCGTTCGCGGTCTCGTCGACGATCAGCACGGCTTTCACCGGGAAGACCGCATCCGAAACATCGCCAAGGGTGCTATTCGCGCGGATCACGCCCATGACGGAAAGCCCATCCAGGTTCACGCCCTGCCAGGTTCCCTTGTCGATCTTCCAGCCCATCACGGCGAGGTCGCCGGTCAGGCCGATTTCGGCATTTGCGAAGCACGGTCCGGTGTATACGTCCGCGGTACGAGCTTCGATGTACTCGCCGCGAACCTGCGTTGACGGTAAGCTGCCGGCAAACACCGTCACAGCCAGGCAAAGAGGCGCCAAAGACAAGGTCATTCTTCGCATATTTTCAGGCTAGCACAGGGCGGGATAAATCGGAGCAAAACAGTCCACAATTCGATCTGATGCGAGGCTGCGGAAGGGTGAAGCCTTGTTTTCATCTACTTATGTGGATCGGTGGTCCAAGGCGAGAGACTGAATGCCTGTTCCGGCCTGCCGAATTCTAGCCGTCGCGGGGCGCAAAGAACCGGAGGCTCTGTAATACTTTCCAGCGCAGGAGTATCCTTCGACTGGCCGCCCGTCCTTACCGCCCCACGGCCCGCAAACTCTCCCGCGCCTCCGCCGACCCCGGATCAATCCGCAGAGCCGCCGTAAACTGAGCCGCCGCCTCGTCCAACCGCCCCATATTCGCCAGTGCCTTCCCGAGATTCACATGCGTCCCAACATCATTCGGACGAAGTCGTAGCGCGATGTTAAACTGCTCAACCGCCTCCGCCAGCCGATCCTCGGAACCCAGCGCGGTCCCCAGGTTGTAATGTGCCTCCGCATCGTTGGGCCGCAGCCGCGCCGCCTCCGAGAACTGCGCCACAGCATCCGCCGCCCGCCCGGAGTTGGCCATGACCAAACCCAGCGAGAAATGAGCAGCAGCGTAATCCGGGTCGATGGCAAGCGCCACCTGCAATTCCCGAACACCTTCGTCGGTCTGTCCCTGATCGGCTAAAATCGCTCCCAATCCCGCGTGTGCGACAGCGTTGTCCGGCTGCAGTTTCAGCGCCGCCTGAAACTCCTGCGCCGCCTCTGCCGACCGGCCAAGCTTATCGTAGGCAGCGCCCAGATTCACATGCGCATCGACAAAATCCGGCTTCGCATGCAATGCGTCCTCGAGATGCTGAATCGCCTCGGCCGCGCGGCCCTCCACCAGCAGCGCTTCCCCGAGATCGTTTCGCGCATCGACGAAAAGCGGGCGGATGCGCACAGCTTCCTCAAAATCCCGCACGGCCTCAGAAACACGACCATCGGACCGCAGAGCGACCCCCAGATTTGTATAGGCGACGTAATTATCCGTCGTTACGGCCAAAGCGTGCCGAAACAGCGTCTCGCTGTTACGCCAATATTGAAGCTGCACCGCGCTGACAACCATCCATGCAGCGCAGGCCGCTGCTGACACACCGATGATCGCAGCATTGCTCTTCGGCCAGCGCGCCGCCACCTCCGCGCCACCCCAAGCCAGCATGACCCCAATCCCAACCAGAGCAAGGTAGGTGTACCGGTCGGCCCGCGCCTGCTCACCGATCTGCACCCAACCGATCACCGGAACCAGCGTGACGAGGTACCACAACCATCCGACACCAAGGTAGGGAAACTGCTTGCGAAGCCGGAAGACCGCCCACGAAATCGCACCGATCACCACAAGCGCTCCCGCAAGGTTCCACCAGTCCACCTCGTGCGGGTAAGGATAAAAAACGGCGAGCCGTGCCGGCCAGATCATTCCCCCGAGATACGCCACGTACGATATAAATCCATTCGCGATTCGTGCACCGAACGGAACACTCTCCAACGACAGCACCGCGCCGCCCCGCTGCTGCACGATATATGTGACGATCGAAGCCGCAACCGACAACGCCATCAATGGGATCTTGTCCAGGAGAAGCCGCCAGTTCCAGGCTCGACGTAGAGGCCAGACGTCCACGAGCAGAAGTACAAGCGGCAAAGTGACCACCATAGGCTTCGACATCAGCCCGAGCGCGAACGCCGCTGCGACGAACAGATACCTCACGACACCGGGCCCCTCGACAAACAGAACGTACAGCCACAACGTCAGGAACCAGAACAACCCGCTCAGCACGTCCTTCCGTTCCGCGATCCAGGCCACCGACTCCACGTGCAACGGATGCAACGCGAATAAGACGGCCACGAACGCGCTACGCCATCGGGCCCCTGTCGCGCGCCAAAAAAAGGCGTAAACCAGCAGCGCCGTGATCCCATGCAGCAACACATTGATCACGTGCTGCGGCCCGCTTTGCGGCCCGAACATCTGGAAATCAGTCATGTGCGACAGCCACGTGACCGGAATCCAGTTCGCCGCATGAGCCGATGTGAACGCCCAACGCGCACCGTCAATGGTCAATCCGGCGCGAACGTGCGGATTCGCCGTCGTGTAATCGGGGTCGTCGAAGTTTACATAGTCGAATCCGCGTACGGGGCTATAGACCGCTACTGTCGCGGTCAGCAGGAGCGCGCCGATGACAAGTGATGTGCGCAGGAAACCATGAAAGCACATTCTTGTTCAGACCGGCCGGAGCGAAAGGGTACGATAAATGTTTATGGCGGACCGCAAGCTGCAGGTCATACCGCTTGGTGGACTCGGGGAGTTCGGCATGAACTCCATGGCCCTCCGCTACGGCGACGACATCATCGTAGTGGATGCCGGAATGATGTTCCCCGACGCGGAACTCCTCGGCGTAGACATCGTAACTCCCGACTTCACATATCTCGAGCAGAACCGCGAGCACGTCCGCGCTCTGATTCTGACCCACGGCCACGAGGACCACATCGGCGCTGTGCCGTTCCTCCTCGCACAACTCAACATCCCGGTCTATGGAACAGCATTCACGCTGGCACTGGTGGAGCGTCGACTGGAAGAACACGACCTCGCGCAAGAAGCCAAGCTGAATTCCGTGAAACCGGGGCAGACCATCGCCCTCGGCCCGTTTTCGGTCGAGTTCATTCACGTCACTCATTCCATCGTCAGTTGCATGGCGCTCGCGATCACCACGCCGCTTGGGGTTGTCATCCATACCGGCGACTTCAAGGTCGACCCCACCCCCACAGACAACCTGCTCTTCGACCTGCACACCCTCGCGGACTACGGCAAACGCGGTGTACTGCTGCTGCTCTCCGATTCGACCAACGTCGACCGCCCCGGCTACACCGAGAGCGAGCGCGCCGTGCTGCCACGCTTCGAAGAGATCTTCTATCGCTCCGAGCGCCGCCTCATCATCTCCTGTTTCAGTTCCTCCATCCATCGCCTGCAGCAGATTCTCGACACGGCGGGCGAATATGGCCGCAAGGTGGCTTTCCTCGGCCGCAGCATGCTGAACGTCACGGAGATTGCGCATTCCCTCGGCTTGCTCACCATTCCCGATTCGATTCTCCTGCGCCCGCAGGACATCATGGGCACCGCGCCGGAGAAGTGCGTCGTCGTAGTATCGGGCACCCAGGGCGAACCCATGTCGGCTTTGTCCCGCGTCGCGGTCGACAACCACAAAAACCTTTCCATCGAACACGGCGATACGGTGGTTCTCAGCGCTCGAATCATCCCCGGCAACGAGAAGGCAATCTACCGCATGATCAACCACGTCGCGCGTCGGGGTGCGGATGTCGTATACGGCTCGATGAATCCGCCGGTGCACGTTTCCGGACACGCCAGCTCCGAGGAATTGAAGCTGGTCCTTAATCTGGTGCGCCCGCGATACTTCATGCCGATCCACGGAGAATACCGCCAGCTCGCGAAGCATGCCTCGCTCGCTCACCATCTGCACCGCGCCGGCATGGAGCAGTCTTTTGTGCTGGAGACCGGCGAGACGCTGGAGCTCGATGAGCGCGGCGCGCGCAAGGGCGAGCGCGTCACCGTAGGCCGGGTCTGCATCGATTCCGGATCGCTCGATGAAGTAGTCGAAGACATGATCATTCGCGACCGCCGGCATCTCTCCGAAGATGGCTTCGTGCTGCCCATCATCGCCATCGACAAACATTCCGGCAAATCCGAAACGCTTCCCGAAATCGTCAGCCGCGGCTTCGTCTCATTCGAGGAAGGCTCCGCAATCATGCAGGAGGCGCGCCAGGTGGTGATGAAGACGCTGGAATCTTCCACCGAGGAGGAGCGCGGCGATTGGGGAGTGATGCAGGAGAAGATCCGCGGCGATCTGCGCCGCTTCCTCAACAAGCAAACCTCTCGACGTCCCCTGATCATGCCCGTGATTCTGGAGGTCTAAGCTGCCGAGGATTGAAGACGCTTCCGGCTTCTGGGGAGAAGCCGACGAGATTTTCACACCTGTCTCGATTGCCGAAGTCTCCGACATTCTGAAGCGCGCCTCCAGTGGCAATGTGCCCCTGACGGTCGCCGGAGCCGGTACCGGCTTAACAGGCGGCCGCGTCGCCGAGGGCGGTTGGGTGATCTCGCTGGACCGCTTGCGGCGTCTCGAAATCGAAACCGGATATGCCATTGCCGGCGCGGGTCTGGGCTTGAATGAACTACAAGCTGCCGCTGCGCGAACGCATCAATTCTATGCTCCCGATCCAACCGAGCAGACCGCCAGCGTCGGAGGCAGCATTGCGACCAACGCCAGCGGCTCGCGCAGTTTCCGTTTCGGCAGCACTCGCCGCCATGTCCTTGGTCTCACCGTTGCCTTAATCGACGGAAGCATCACCGAGTACGAACGCGGCCAGGAAATCGACTTTGCCGTCGCGGAAATCCCCCTGTCGCCCGCCAACAAGAATACCGCCGGCTACCAGCTTCGGCCCCGCATGGACTGGATCGACCTGTTCGTTGGCTCCGAAGGCACGCTCGGTGTGATCCTCGAAGCGCGTCTCCGCCTGTTGCCCGCGCCTGATGAGTTGCTATCCGGCGTGATCTTCTTTCGCGGCGACGACCAGTGCCTTGACGCGGTCGACGCACTCCGTGCCGTGCCGGGCCTGCGCATGATCGAATACTTCGACGCAAAATCCCTGGCCCTTCTCGGAACGCGCTATTCCGAAGTGCCGGGCCACGCCCGCGCCGCGGTCCTTATCGAGCAGGAGGGAATGGACACCGAAGCCTGGGATCACCTCGCCGGCGACGATAGCTGGTTCGCGTTGTCCGACGCCGACCGCGAGCGTTTCCGCCAGTTCCGGCACGCGCTGCCCGAGATGGTGAACGACATCATGCGCCGCCGCGGCTTCCTGAAACTAGGCTCCGATTACGCCGTCCCCGTTGCCCGCAGCCGCGAAATGCTGCGCTATTATCACGACCGGCTCAGCGATCTCGACTACGTCATCTTCGGGCATATCGGCGACGCCCACGTACACGTCAACATCCTGCCTCAGTCCGACGCGGAGTTCGCCGCTGGTAAGGATCTTATGCTCGACTTCGCCGGCAAGGCCGTCGAACTGGGCGGGACGGTCTCCGCCGAGCACGGGCTGGGAAAACGCAAAGCCCACCTATTGGCCCTCCAGTACACCGCGCGCCAGATCGAAGCAATGAGAGCCGTGAAGAGACGACTGGACCCAAACTGGCTCCTCGGCCGAGGCAACCTCTTTCCCCCTCAGTAATGCAGGCTGATAACCTGCGCGCTAATTGGTCGTCGGCGCATTCCAGGAACTTGTTATCCTCAGCGTCCTTGGTAACGTGAAGCGCCCGTACTGGATTGATGTGACGAGCGGGATTTCGAATGAGCTGGAGTAATTGTCGACCGTTCGGATTTGACCACGCGCTCAATCTGACGCTGTGTAAGGTTGTCCGTGCCGTTACGGCGCGATTCCTCATCAATGATACGAAGGACTTCCGGCTCGGGAGCGGCGAGGCGAACATATTCGCGAATGCTCAGCGGCACCGCTCGGGTGTGCCGCGTTTCTCGATGATGAATGATCGCCGCTCATCCTACCCGCGCTGTAACAACTTTCCAAGATTCGCACGTGCGCGCTGGCGTCTCGCATTACAATCTCCCTTGAGAGGCTAATAGCTCAGTCCGATGCGCTCATCACTGCCCTCTGACCAGCCGTTTCATCTGGTCATCCCCACCGGCACGAAGGTCCTGACTCGATCCAGCGGCCGCGTCGGCGTGGTTACACACACACCCGCATCACCCGACCATACTTATCGCGTCCGCTTCCCCGAGGGTTCCGAACAAACCTTCACCCGCGCCGACCTCACCATCTTCAAGCACGCCCAATCCGAGATCCCCGGCGCGCCGGATTCAAGCGATCTCTACCGCTATGTCATATACCGCTGCATTGTCGGCTCGACCGCCTACGGCCTGAGCCACGAAGATTCCGACGTCGATCGCCGCGGATTCTATCTTCCGCCCGCCGACGTACACTGGGCGCTCGCCAGCGTTCCCGAACAGCTCGAAAGCGAACACGAAGAAGTCTACTGGGAAATCGAGAAATTCATCCGATTGGCTCTGAAGGCCAACCCTAACGTACTGGAGTGCCTCTACTCCCCGCTCGTGGAAACTTGCACGCCGCTGGCCCGGGAACTCATCGGCATCCGGCACATCTTCCTTTCTCAACACGTCCACCAAACCTACAACGCCTACGTGCTCTCACAATTCAAGAAGCTCGAACAGGACCTCCGCAGTCATGGACAGATTCGCTGGAAACACGTGATGCACCTGATCCGTCTGCTCCTTTCGGGCGTCGAGGTGCTGCGGCACGGATTCGTGCCCCTGCGCGTTGACGAGTATCGCGACCGGCTACTCGCCATTCGACGCGGAGAGGTGCCCTGGCTCGACGTAGAACAATGGCGCCTTGCCCTTCATCACGAACTCGACGACGCCCTGAACGCCACCAAACTTCCCGAATACCCGGATTACGAGCAAGCCAACTCCTTCCTGGTCCATGCCCGCCGAGTCGCATCCAGCCCGGAGTACGCTCCATGATCCACATGGACCTGCTGCGCGACGAAGCCGCACGCCACCCTTATTCGTTACTGTTCGCCACCGTCAGCGGAGCACACCTGTACGGCTTCCCTTCCCCCGATTCCGACTACGATTTGCGCGGCGTCCATATTCTGCCTGCTAGAGAAGCCGTCGGCCTGCTCCCCAAACGAGACACCATCGAATTCTCCGGCCTGCGAAACGGCATCGAAATGGACCTCGTGACTCACGACGTCCTCAAGTTCTTCACCATGCTGTTGAAGCGCAACGGCTACGTCCTGGAACAGCTCTATTCGCCGCTCATCGTTCACACCACGCCGGAGCACGACGAGCTGAAACAAATCGCGCACGGTTGCGTGACACGCCATCATAGCCACCATTACCTGGGTTTCGCCGCCACGCAATGGGACCTGCTGCTGAAAGACGATCCACCTCGTGTGAAGCCGCTGCTCTACGTCTATCGCGTCATTCTTACCGGTATCCACCTCATGCGAACGGGTCGAATTGAGGCCAACCTGCCACGCCTGAATGACGAATTCAAGTTGCCCTACATCCCTGAACTCGTAGCCCGCAAGATCAGCGGCTCGGAAAAGGGAACCCTCAACGCCCCCGAACTCGGCTTCCATCAAGCGGAGTACAGCCGGCTTCTCGGCGAACTGGAAACTGCGGCGGCTGAAACGGACCTGCCGGCCGAACCGGCCTGCCGTGGCGGGTTGAACGACCTGCTAATCAGAATCCGCCTCTAAAAGCTTTGTTTTCACTGCAAAAAGTGATAAGGTAATTTCATATCAAACAACTTTGATGGATAACGTCGCTGCAGGGCCAGTGCAGTTTCGTCGCGGGAGGGGTGAACCGTGAGCGGGAAACCCGCGATCATTTTCTACGGCAATTGTCAGGCTCGGCACCTGTGCCGGGTCCTGAGTCAGGTCGCATCGGTAGCGGAACGGTTCGAACTCGCTGCCTTCGAGTTCACACCTGATCCCGTGACCGGTCAGTATTCCTGTCCTGATCCCGACCTTCTGTCGCGATGCGAATGGATGTATTTCAATCTGCCGGACGCCCAGACGCTACCGGACTATGTTCGCCAGTTCATCAGCGATCGGCGTGCATTGCGTTTCCCGGTGAGCCTTTGCCCGCCCCTGTGGCCGCAGCACATCACCACCATCCGCGCCGAGCCCGGGTTTCCTTGGGGACGCTTTCCCTATGGCGATATCGTCCTGCTCGACCTCATCGAAAAGGACTTCAACGACGACCGCGTCCTCGAAAAGTACCTGCGGATGGACTTCGCCGCCAGGTATCCCTTGCAGCGCTCCGCCGAACTCTGGAAATATCAGCTCGACCGCTTCGACGGGGTGTCGGACGTGAAGATATCGAAGTTTGCCTGGGCCCAGCTCAAACATCGGCGCCTGTTCTGGACCATATACCACGCCACAAACGAGATCTTCGGCTACATCCTGAGAGAGCTACTCGGCAGGACCATCGGCGACGCTCCCGAAGACGAGCTGGCGCCTGCTCTCCGCGCTATTGAGCTCGACGACGAGGTAACGCCCATTCATCCAAGCGTCGCGCGACATTTCAAACTGGAGTGGTTCACCGACGATCTCCTGTTCAAGTCGTCAGACGGACCGCTTCCGATGAAGGAATGGTACGCTGCCTACCTGCGATATATCCGCTCGCAACAACTCGTAGCCCGCGCAGCGTCAGCCTGATTTCCCACAGCGCCAGGTTTGGATTGTGAATAGCGGGTTTGATGAGCGCAGGCGGTTTCGCCTGTGCATCCTTCCGCAATGTCCGAATAGTCGCGAGCGCGAAGAATCTGAAGCTGTGTATACACAGAATCAAAGCCCTAGATCTTGAAAAAGATCCGCCGCCGATAAAGCCACGAGCAGACATAAACCTGAAACGCGATCACCACAAGCGCCGTGAACGCCTTGCCCCCCGCACCCCACCAGTTCACCGCCCACCCTGTGAACACAAGCGCGGTCTGGCTCAACCAGTGATGCAGGATCTCATGGAACAGGTAAATGAAAATCGAATTCGCCCCAACCACGACAAATAGCTTTGCCCAGGCCCGCTTCTGCTTCACATCGAAAACCCAGTAGAACAGCAGCAGCGCCAGCAAAGTCATGCCGGTGCTGTACAGAGCGAAGGAAGCCGTCCAGACTTTCTTGTTCAGCGGTATCGCGAAGCTCAGAGCGAAGCCCACAACCACGCCCGCGACGCCGGTCACCGCCAGCACGCGCAGCTTCCGCGCAAGCGGCAACGTACTGACTAACAACTCCCCCGCCAACACCCCAAAAATCGTGTTCGCAGCCGACGAAATGCAATTGATGGTGGCGTACGAGCCGCCCCAGTGCTTCCCGAGCACAAGACCATCCAGGTACCAGCCAATGTTGGCATCTTTCGCGTAAGGACCCTGCACTCCCGGCGCCCAAGCAAACTGATAAATCGCCCAATGCGCTACAAGCAGCCCGATCGCCGCCGCACCCTGAATCTCCCATCGACGTCGAAGCAGCAGGAAAGCCACCAGGTACGTGAACGCAATCTGCGCCAGGACGTTGATGAGATCGATCAACGGCCGGTTCCCCTGGATCGACCGGGCGATCAGGCCGAACACAATCAGCAGCGCCGACCGCCTCAAAACATGTAGCAGCGATCGCCTCCAGGGCTCTCCCGCCGCCCAGCGCCGCGCGAATGAGATGGGCATCACGGCGCCGACAATGAACATGAAGAACGGCTGAATCAAATCCCAGAAATGCAGATCGCCGGGGATCGCCATGTTCCAATCCACGTGCTGAAATTGCCGCGCCAGCGTCCCAAGAATTGGATTCTTCAGGTAGTACAGCAGGCCGAATCCCTCCGCGATCATACAGATCATGGTGAAGCCGCGAAATGCGTCGATACTCAGAATACGATCGGTTGCGGCAGCCTCGCGCCGCTCAGCCAATCGAACCGGCAGCACCGCCTCGGAAACAGCCATTTGGTCGAATTGTACACTGAGAGCAACCATGAGCTCCGAGACCGAACTGCTGGCGTCTTTGCGCCGCCTGAGCAGTCCAACAGTCGCGAATGCCGTTGAGAGCTTCGGCGTGCGTGTGCCCGACGCCGGCGTCAGCCTGGGACCGTTGCAGTGCCTTTTTCCCGAGCACGGCGCCCTGGTCGGCTATGCCTGCACAGCGTTGATTGCATCCGGCCAGCCCGCCGGTCCCGAACGCCGTGTACATCGGCGGGCGTATTGGGAATATCTCACGAAAGTGCGCCAGCCCCGCGTCGTCGTGATGCAGGACCTCACGGACCCGCCCGCAGGCGCCTTCTGGGGTGAAGTGAACACGAATATCCACAGGGTGCTCGGTTGTATCGGCCTGATCACGAATGGCTCGGTCCGCGACCTGGATGAAGTGCGTCCGCAGAGTTTCCCCATGTTCGCCGGATGCGTGACGGTGTCCCACGCCTATGCCCACCTGGAAGACTTCGCGAGGCCGGTGCGAATCGGCAAGCTGCTGGTTCAGCCCGGCGATCTGGTCCACGCGGACAAGCACGGCGTGGTAATAATTCCCGGCGAACTCGCCTCGGAAATTCCCGCCGCGGCGGCTCGCATCGAGCGGCAGGAGCGGACGATCATCGACCTCTGTCAATCGCCGCACTTCAGCATCGAGGAACTCGACAAACTGGTCGCCGAGGGCTATTAGAGCGTAAGATTAAAGCGTTGAATCCGAGCAAACCAATCACGAGCCAGACTCCGGGTGTCTACGTCTGGGAGATCCCAAACAAGCAGGTTTCGGTGCATCTCAGCCTGGATGTGGTGGACCGCATGCAGCAGGACGTCATGCGCGGATTCGGCGCGGTCCCGAAGCGCGGCGCCGAGGTTGGAGGCATCCTGCTCGGAACCGTCCAGAGCGGTCCCGGAACCGTTGTCACTATCGACGACTACATTGCCGTGCCCACCGAGTACAAGCGCGGGCCCTCCTACCTGTTATCCGACGAGGACTCCGAGGTTTTTGATGCGGCCATGGTCAAAGCTCGTAACAGTCGTGACACGAGCGTCCGCCCCGTCGGTCTCTATCGCAGCCATACACGCGATGGCGTCGGCCTGGGAGCGGAAGATATCGCGCTAGCCGACGAGTATTTCCCCGAACCCTCCGCGATCATCCTGGTCATCAAACCCTTCGCGACAAAGGTGAGCCAGGCCGGCTTTTATTTCCGTGATGAAGGCCGCCTCACTCCTCTCGAACAGCCGCTGCTCGAATTTCCGTTCCGGCGGCGGGAATTGGAACCCTTGTCTCATCCGGCCGCTCCGCGGGCTCCCGAACGTCCCGAGCGTGTAGAGAGACCCGAGCGACCGGAACGCCCCGAACGCCGGCCCATCGTATCGGAACAGAAGGAGCCGGAGCCTCAACTCGCGTCTCAGCCCGCGCCTCCTGCCCCTGCTCCCGCGCCGCCTCCCCCGAGGGAAATCCCGCGTTCGCGCGAACCGGCCTTCATTCCCGCACAACCGCCGCCAGTAGCTCCGGATGTCGTTTTCACGGAGCGCCCTTCCAAGGCCCGAAAGGGCTGGGTCTGGATCCCGCTGTCGTTTATTTTCCTGATTCTTGGCGTGCTGCTGGGAGTTCAACTGACCCTCACGATGCGCCCCAAAGTCTCACCGGGCGGTGACCCCTATCGCCTGAATCTCACGATCACTCCCGATGCCGACAGCCTGCGCGTAACCTGGGACCGCCAATCCCCCGCGATTCAGGCCGCGGACAGCGGCCTCCTGACCATCGACGATGGCGCCTCCGCCAAGATGGTCAATCTGCAGCCCCGCGAACTGCGCAACGGAAGCGTAGTAGCCTCTCACACCACCAGTACAGTGCGTTTCCGGCTCGAAGTATTCCTGAAGAATCACGTCAGCGTGTCGCAAATGGAGGAGTGGAAGCAACAGCCTTAAACTCTCCGAGTTCGACCGTTTTCAAGTCCTCTCCGAAAGCTTCCAGAAAACTGCGGTCGTGCGACACGACGATGAGCGCACCGGGAAACTGTGCCAACGTCTGTTCCAACGCCTCCTGCGCCTCAATCTCCAAGTGGTTGGTCGGCTCATCCAGCAGGAGCAGGTTAGCCCCACTTACCAGCAGCCGGACCAGCGCCACCTTCGACCGTTCTCCAGGACTCAGATAGCCAATCGGTTCGTTGACCCGGTCGGGTCGCAGTTTGAGGCATCCCATCAGCGTCCGTGGAAGCGTCGAGCCGCCGCACAATTCGACTGCCGTAACGTCCCGCCGAAGATCATCCGTGTCCTGCGAGAAGTAACCCGCCACGACATTGGCCCCCAGACGCACGCCGCCGGAATCCGCGATCTCCAAACCCAACAGGATCCGCAGCAACGTGGTCTTGCCGGACCCGTTCGGCCCGAGGATCGCGAGCCGCTCTCCACGCGCCACGTAGAAACTGAGATCCGCAAACAGCCGCTTGCCGCCAAACTCCTTCGCCAGGTTCTCAATGCTCGCGACAACATCGCCGCTGCGCCGTACGCCGGAGAAATCGAGAAGTGGAATCGGCTCCTCCTCCCAGGGCTTTGCGACCTGCGGCTCACGCGTGATTCTTTCCCTCAAAATGCGGCCCGTTCGGGCGACTTTGGCCGCCTTTCTCAAGTAGAAATCATGCCCCGACTTGGTACCCGCGGGCGTGGTTGCCACCTTTACCGAAAGCTGCGCCCGCTGCCGTGCCGCGCTTTCCGCTGCCGCCTTGCGCCGCTGGTAGCCCTCGTAATTCTGCCAGGCCTGGCGCTCCCGCAAGGCTCGAGTAGCGCGATAGTCTTCATAGCCTTGCTCGAAGACGTTGACCCGTCCCCGAGCGATCTCCACTACCCGATTTGCGAAATGCCGCAGCAGCATGCGGTCGTGCGAGACCGCAACGCAGGCCCGCACGCTGGCCGAAAGCTCATTTTCCAGCCACTCCCGAGCCGCGATGTCGAGGTGGTTGGTTGGCTCATCCAGGAGCAGCAAGTCGGCTTCGGAGTTCAACGCGCGAGCCAGTGCAGCGCGCGTTCGCTGTCCCCCGGAAAGCCTGCCGATCGTGAGCCCGCGTTCGCTCGCCGCAAAACCAAGGCCGTCGAGGATGCGCTCCACGTCCGCCTCAGCCGCATAGCCCCCAGACGCTTGGTAATCGTTCACCAGCGCGGCGTACTCATCGTCGCTAGCCGCGTGGTGAGCGCCGCTTTCGTATGCCTGCAGCCGGTCGCGCAATGCCGCCAATTCAGGCCTCGATCCGAAAACAAAATCGAACAGGGCTTCGTCGCTCGCCTCGCTCTGTTCCTGCAAAACGTGAGCGATTTGCACGACCTTTCGCCGGACGATTTCGCCCTCCGTCGGCTCCAGTTCACCCGTGAGAAGACGGAGAAGCGTAGACTTCCCCGCGCCGTTGGGACCTACGATCGCGAGACGGTCACCAGGATTGACCGAAAAGGAACAGGCCGAGAATAACAGACCCGTTGTGGGATAAGAGAACGCAAGTTCGGAAACCTGCAGTAAAGACATAGATTCCTCGCAGAAGCTTATGCGCCGCAATTCTGCAGCGCGGAAGTGGGAATTGAGTCTCTACAGTTTCATGAACGATAGCTGCGCTATCGACTTTACTATAACAACGGTCTACGGCTTCTGTACAGGAACCGTCCGAGGTCCGTCGTCCGGCCCCTCAATCGCAATGGCCTTGGCAGCAGTTGCCTGAGCGCGCCCCATCTTGTCGAGCAGAGGACGAACGTGCGCAGGATAGCTGCTGACGCAGTTGCTGGATTTACCGCTCCCACTCGACCTTAAGGTTGAAACAGTACAGGCTCGAATCGGAGTTCGGCAGCTCGAGTGTGAGGGCATCCTCGCCCTTCTTGAACGTCATGGTCGGATTCGCGCCCGAACTCACGCGAGTCAACAGCCAGCCCAAATCCGTGAGCTGCTTGTTGTAGTAATCGTGGACGGCCTGGCGGCTACTGGTAGCGCAGTAATCCGCCGTCACGCGAGCGATGCCGCTCTCGCGTCCCGCCCCAAACTTGACTCTATGGGTGATGGTTGATGGGAATGGCTTGATTTCGCCAAATTCCTGAGTCACCCGCGCCTGCGATGCTTTCGTCAGGGGGCCGGTAACGATGTAGTTATAAGTCAGGATGGTGCCGAGCGCGAGAACCATTACGACGAGTGAGATGATTCGCTTTCGCGGCGAGAGTGGTTGGCGGTGTCGCGGCAGCATCGATTAAGCGTGGGCCGCCTTCCGGATCTTGCGTTCCAGGTACCAGGACATGTATCCGCGATAGCGTTCCTGAAGCTCCGGCTTGGTCCAATCCTTACCGGTAATGGTCTTGCGGCAGTTCGCAGCGCCGCAATGACAGCCGATGCTCGCCTCATCGTCGTCCGTCATGGCCCAATCGTGGGTCAGCTCCTCCCCGAGCGCGATTTCGCGCATGGCGACGAACACGATCTGCCCCGCGATACCGATATTCGGGTCGCAGGAGTGATTCGTGAACAGCATTGCGCCCTCGCGATCCCCCGGGTCCACAGGGCCGATAAACAGGTCGTCCGCGATCTGGACCTCCGACGGCCCGAGTGTAAGCACCAGGCTCGACAAGGCTGCGCGATCGAAGACGTGTCCGCCCTTAATCGCTACGATCTCGTCCTTCCCGATCGCGGTTTTGGCAAACAAACCGCGCCCGTGGATGGGGCTCAGGCCGACCTCCGTCTTCGGACTCAGATACGACATCCGCATGGAACGCATCATCATGAAGCTAGCACTTCGCCACGCACGAATTACCATCCGCCTGCTAACCTGAAATTTCATGAGCGAGAGCATCACCATCACTCTGCCCGATGGCAGTAAACAAACCGTCCCGGCAGGTATCCGGCCGATCGACGTTGCGCAGTCGATCAGCCCGCGGCTTGCCGATGACGCCGTTGTCGCGCGCGTGAACGGAGAATTGCGGGACCTAACACGTCCCTTGGATACAGATTCCGAGCTGCAGATTTTGACCTCCAGGAACCCGGAGGCGCTGCAGGTCTATCGTCACTCCACCGCGCACCTGCTCGCCGCAGCGGTGCTGGAGCTGTTTCCCGAGACCAAGCTGGGAATCGGGCCGCCCACCGAAACGGGCTTCTATTACGACTTTCAGCGTGATACACCATTCACGCCCGACGACCTCGAAAAGATCGAGACGCGGATGTGGGAATTGCAGGCCAAGGCCCTCCCTTACGAGCGGATCATGACGCAAAAGGAGGAAGGTCTGCGGAAGTATGCCGACGACTGGATGAAGCAGGAACTCATCCAGGAAAAAGCCGACGAGGTCTTCTCGGAATATACGCTGGGACCGCACTTCATCGATTTCTGCCGCGGTCCGCACGTGCCCTCGACCGCCCGCATCAAAGCGTTCAAGCTGCTTTCGGTAGCGGGCGCTTACTGGAAGGGCGACGCCCACAAAGCACGCCTGCAACGCATCTACGGCACGTCGTTTTTCAACAAGAAAGAGCTGGCCGAATACCTGGCGCGACTGGAAGAAGCCAAGAAACGCGACCATCGCAAGTTGGGCCAGGAACTCGACCTGTTCAGCATCCAGGACCTCGCGGGTCCAGGCCTGATCTTCTTTCATCCGAAGGGTGGGCGCGTCCGCAAGATTCTCGAGGACTGGATGCGCGATCAGTATCTCGCGCGAGGGTACTCGCTGGTCTACACGCCTCACGTAATGCGCCGGCATCTTTGGGAAGTTTCCGGCCACGCCAATTTCTATTCGCAGAACATGTTCACCCCCATGGAGCTGGACGACGCCGAATACCAGCTCAAGCCGATGAACTGTCCGGGACATATCCTGATTTACGCCGACAAGCTGCACAGCTATCGGGACCTGCCGGTGCGCCTCGGCGAACTCGGCACGGTCTACCGTTACGAGCTTTCGGGCGTGATGCACGGCCTGATGCGTGTCCGGGGATTCACCCAGGACGACGCGCACATTTTCTGCACGCCGGAGCAGATCGAGGATGAGATCGTTAATTGCCTCGAATTTGCCACCGATACGCTCAAGACATTCGGGTTCACCGAGTACCATGCAGAGATTTCGACGTGGGACGGCGGCGCCAGCTCGAAATACGACGGCGCGCCGGAACAGTGGCAACTCGCCGAGGGTGCTCTCAGGAAGGCAACCGATCGCCTGCAGATCAAGGCGATGGTGATGCCCGACGAGGCCGCCTTCTACGGTCCCAAGATCGACGTAAAGCTCGTCGATGCCATCGGCCGGCCCTGGCAGCTCTCGACCGTACAGTTCGACTTCACGCTGCCCCGCCGCTTCAACCTCGAATACGTGGGTGAGGATGGCAAAAAACATCAGCCGCTGATGGTCCACCGGGCGCTTTACGGCTCAGTGGAGCGGTTCTTCGGCATCCTGCTGGAGCACTACGCCGGGGCGTTTCCGGTGTGGCTTGCGCCGGTGCAGGCTATCGTGATGCCGATCACAGACCGGCAACTCGAATATGCCGCCGGGGTGAAAGACCGCATCGAGGCGGCCGGTATCCGGGTCACACTCGACGACCGCAAAGAAAAGGTCAACCTGAAGATCCGCGAAGCGCAGCTTCAGAAGGTACCCTTCATGCTCGTAGTGGGCGACCGGGAGGCGCAGAACGACAGCGTCTCGGTTCGTAACCGCAAGCATGGCGACCAGGGCGTGAAGCGCGTCGAGGACTTCATCGCCGATATCCAGCAGCTGATCGCAAGCAAAGCGCCGGCGGAATAACCGGCTCATGAGCCTTGTGGCAGCCGGGCTCGCGTGCATACTCGCTGGCTCGCTGGTGTATTGCGTCCTGGTGCTGCTGGCCGTGCGCGGCTATCTCGCGCAGGCGAACGGCGCGCCCGGCGAAGCGATACCCATCAGCGTTCTGAAGCCGCTCGCGGGCGCCGACCTCGGGCTGGAGGAGAACCTTCGGAGCTTCTTCGAGCAGGAATACCCGGATTTCGAGATCCTGCTGGCCGTTCGCAGCGAGCAGGATTCGGCCGTTCCGGTAGTACAGCGGCTTCAGGCTGAATTTCCGGCCGTACGCTCGCGGCTGATTGTTACCGGCGAACCGCCATATCCCAATGCCAAGGTCTACAGCCTCGACCGCATGCTGGCCGAATCGGCGCACGAAGTCGTGGTGATGAGCGATAGCGACATCCGCGTGGAACGGAGTTTTCTGCATAACGTCGCCGCGGAGTTTGCGAACCCGGGAATCGCGCTGTCTACGTGCCCTTACCTCGGCATCGGCGGGCCAAGATTCTGGTCGCGGCTCGAAGCCGAGGGGATGAACACGGAGTTTCTTGGCGGGCTGTTGGTCGCCCGGATGATCGAGGGCGTACGGTTCGCGGTCGGTCCCACGATCGTTGCGCGGAAACCAGTTCTGGAAGCCATCGGCGGGTTCGACAGGCTGAAGGACTACCTCGCCGAAGACTTCGTGATGGGCAAACTGGCGGCGGAGTTGGGGTTTGGCGTAATTCTCTCGCGAAACGTGGTGGAACACCGGATCGGGAGTGAGAACTGGCGGTCTAACGCGGTCCATCGGTTGCGGTGGGCGCGGAGCACGCGGCGATCGCGTCCCGCCGGTTACGTCGGGCAACTGTTCACCAATCCACTTCCTATTGCGCTTCTGATGGTGGCGGTTCAGCCGGCCTTGTGGCCGGTTCTAATTCCAACGGTGCTTTTGCGGGGTGCGGCGGCGTGGTCGACTTCGCTGACGATTCTGGGCCGGATGCCGAACTGGGGCTTGCTGGTTGCGCAGGACCTGCTGAGTTTCGTGTTCTGGATCGCAGGTTTCTTCGGGAATACGGTGATGTGGCGCGGCCGGAGATACTACCTGCGAGCCGATGGCAGCTTCGAACTCGCCGGCGAACGGCGCTAACGGGCGACGCGGCGACGTCGTCTCGGAACCACTTGGACGCGGACCTGTTTCTCCAGGCAGAGGCGGACGGCCTCGATGCGTTCCTGAATCCACCACAGGGGCAACTCGAATGCCATGGCAAGCTCTTCCACGGTCGCCCCGTGCTGATTTTCGCGATAGAGCAGCAAGCTCAGGATGTGCGGCGTCTGTGTCGGCATCATGGACTACTTATCGACTTCCGGTTGGCCGAACATTAGGGCAATCACCCTAGAAGGCACTGGTACGATTAAACGAAAATGGAGCGAATCTCACCCGCAAAAGCTTCGGATCTTCCCCTGATCTACAAGTTCATCCAGGGACTGGCGGAGTACGAACGCCTCCCGATGGCGGCGACCGAGGAATCGATTGGTCTGGCATTGTTTGGGGAACGGCCTTTTGCCGAGGTTGTGATCGGTTACCTGGACGAGGTGCCCGCGGGTTTCGCTCTGTTCTTTCCTGTGCTCTCTACCTTTCTGGGGAAGCCGGGGATCTATCTGGAAGACCTGTTCGTCCTTCCCGAGCATCGGGGAAAAGGGCTTGGCAAGGCGTTACTGCGTTACGTCGGAGGGCTGGCGCTGGAGCGAGAGTGCGCGTACGTGGAATGGGGGGTGCTCGATTGGAACACGCCGTCCATTGAGTTTTACAAGGGCCTCGGCGCCAGGCCGCTCGCGGAATGGACGAAGTACAGGCTGCAGGGTGACGATTTGCGAGGACTCTGCGGTTAAGAAGGACAGGCGAAACCGCCTGCTCCACTCTTTCATATTTCTCAAAATCCTCGCGGCGCGTAAAGAATCAGAGGCTGTCTAAAGCTAGTGTCCTTCGGCTTCGAGGAACCGTTCGACCTCGATGGCGGCCATACATCCTGCGCCGGATGCAGTGATGGCCTGGCGATAGGTGCGGTCCTGAACGTCGCCGGCATGGAAGATGCCCTTGCAGCTCGTTCTCGCTCCGCCGTGGGAGACGATATAGCCGTCATGATCAAGATCGATCTTGCCGAGGAATGGCGCGGTGTTGGGAATGTGACCGATGGCAACGAAAAAGCCGTCGACGGCCTCGTCCCAAGCCTGGTTGGTCACGATATTTCTCAGTCGAACTCCGGTAACGACCTTGGCGCCCGCATCGAAGACATCTTCGACGACGGTGTCGGTGAGAAAGCGGATCTTGGGGTTGTTGCGGGCCCGCTCCAGCATGATCTTAGAGGCGCGGAAGTGACTGCGCCGGTGAACCACGGTGACCGATTCGCCGAAACGGGTCAGGAAGTTCGCTTCTTCCATGGCGGAATCGCCTCCGCCGATCACCATAATCTTCTTGCCGCGGTAGAAAAAGCCGTCGCAGGTGGCGCAGGAGCTTACGCCGTGGCCGATCAGGCGCTGCTCGTTGGGGAGGTTAAGCCAGCGCGCCGAGGCGCCGGAGGCGATGATCAGCGTACGGGTTTCATACCAGGAGTCGTCGATTCGCAGACGGAAGGGGCGCTCGCGGAGGTCGGCTTCCATGACATTGCCGTGAATGTATTCGGCGCCGAAGTTCTGCGCCTGGATCTTAATATTCTCGACCAGGACCGGGCCATCAATGCCTTCAGGGAAACCGGGAAAATTCTCAACCAAGGTGGTCAGGGAGAGCTGGCCGCCGGGTTCTTTTCCGGCTACGACGAGAGGTTTCAGGTTAGCGCGAGCGGTATAGATGGCCGCGGTGTTTCCGGCACAGCCGGAGCCCACAATGATGACATTTCGCATGCAAATAATAAGGGAACTGAGACTATCCTAACAAACGAAACCTCGGCGATCCGGCGAAACACCTTAGAGACTCACGGGCAACCACTCACCTCCCTAAGGTAAAGCGCAGAGCACTGTAGTACCAAGAACCGATTGTTGAAATTGCATGAAAGGCCGTAGAGTGGTGTAGGAATATGCCCATGCTGCGGGCCATCATTATCTGTCCGGATACGGAACTGACTGAAAAGTTGGAGGCGTCGCTGGGGGACATCGGGTTAGTCCACGTCACTCGCACGATGGACCACTATCCGAACACCCAGGAACTGCTGCGCCTGGTTCGTGCCCATGCTCCGCAAATCGTGTTCTTAAGCACAGAATCGATGACGCGGGCATGCAACGTTGTGCGTGACGTCGAGAACAATACTCCAGGAATACAGATCCTGGCAATTGGACGTTCTTGCGATCCCCAGCTTTTGCTGGATGTGATGCGGGCGGGGATTCGCGAGTACATGGCACATCCTTTCGAGCGCCTGGTGCTCACCGAATCGCTTAGCCGGGTCCAGGAAACACTGGATAAACGGCCGGCGTTCATTGAGAGCACCGACGATGTGTTCTCCTTTCTCCCATCCAAGGCGGGCGTGGGAACTTCGACGATTGCACTGAACGCCGCGGTGGCGTTGTCGCGGCTGCCGAACATGAGCGTGCTGCTCTCGGATTTCGACCTGAACTCCGGGATGATGCGGTTCATGCTCAAGCTCGACAATAGCCATTGCGTGACCGACGCGGCAGAGCACTCGTTTCACATGGACGAGACGCTGTGGCCGCAGATGGTGACCTCAATTGAGCGGATGGATGTGCTCCACGCCGGCAAGCTCAATCCGGACTTCCGTGTGGAACCTTCGCAGATCAGCCACCTGCTGGAATTCATGCGGCGCAACTACCGGGTGTTGTGTTTCGATCTGTCAGGCAACCTGGAGCGCTATTCGCTCGAGATCATGCATGAATCCAAGCGAATCTTCCTGGTTTGCACTCCGGAGATTCCTTCGCTGCACCTGGCTCGGGAGAGATATCTGTACCTACGGCAGCTCGATTTGCACGACCGCGTGACGGTGCTGCTGAATCGCGCGCAGAAACGTCCGCTGATTACGGCGCAGCAGATCGAGCAACTGCTTGGCGTGCCGGTGACGATGACGTTTCCGAATGACTACCAGGGTGTGCATCGTGCGCTGACTTTCGGACGTTGGGTGGATCCTAACACCGACCTTGGCAAGCAGTTCACCGCCCTGGCGCAAAGCATGATCGAAAACCGGCAGCATGTGGACCCCAAGAAACGTTTCATTGAGTTCTTCAACGTGCCGGGAAAATTGACCATTCTGGATAAGAAGCCCGCGGTTTAGGCGGTAGCGCCTGGACGTTCCCGCTTAGGTCTAAAGCAGGTGAAACCGCCCGTTCCACCTTCCCACATCTGTCTCACAAAGTGTATCCTCTGAGTTGGAGCATTGGGTCGCTAGCTACGGGGGACTGGCGCTCTTCACCCTACTCATGTTTGGAATCGTCGGGCTACCAGTGCCCGATGAAACGCTGCTCGTCTTTTGTGGATACCTGATCTACAAAGGACAAATCAATCCGATTGGCACGTGGCTCGGCGCGGCGGGGGGGAGCACTTGTGGGATCACCTGCAGTTATCTCATTGGGCGAACCGTGGGTTCGGGATTGATTCACTCGCGCCTTGGCCGCTTCGTGCACATCACGGACGACCGCGTCCGCCTGGTTCACGACTGGTTCAATCGGATTGGGCACTGGGCTCTTCTGGTGGGCTACTACGTGCCAGGGTTGCGCCATTTCACCGCGATCGTTGCCGGAACGTCGCGTCTGGAGTATCGCTCTTTTGCGGTTTTTGCCTATACCGGCGCGGTGCTGTGGGTTTCGAGCTTCCTGATGCTGGGGTATTTCTTTGGCGATAACTGGGAGCGGATGTTCGAGACGGTGCATCATCACCTGATGACGGCGTCTATTGTCGCGGGGGTGGCGATTGTTGCGTATGTACTTGTGCGGTGGATGATGCGGCGGCGTGAGAGTGCGGCGACCGAAAAACATTAGAGGCCGCGAAGGGTGGCGCAGGCGGTTTCGCCTGCGCGTTCTCGGTGAGGTCCAAAGGCAGGCTGAATGCCTGCTACACCCTTCCACATCATCCAAAGAATCCAGAGGCTGTGTAATACTCTTCGCGAGTCGCGCTGCCTTTGTGAACAACTAGCGCCAGTAGCCGCGACGGAAACGCCAACCGTCGTGGTGCCGTTCCCAGCGAGACTGGACCCACACCGCATGCGAGCGAGGGGGGCGATCCCAACGTCCGGGGGCCCAGGCCCAGCGGCCGCCTCGCAGATCCCAGAATCCGTCGACCCAGACATAACCGGGTCCCGGGGCATATCCGACAGCACCGTACGCGGGCGCCGGGGGTGGGGGCGGGACATTGGAGTGAACCCTTGGGCTGAGACACGAAGTTAAGGGGGTAAGCGCCGTTCGATGAAAAAGGATCGACGGCGAGGTTGCGGTTGATCCACTCTGGAAGTACCTGAGCGGAGGATAGGGCTACGCAGGGATGCGACCCG
>DATGJP010000005.1:0-7532 GCA_035295125.1 Bryobacteraceae bacterium
CTTGCACTTTCATCATCCGCTCCATTTCCGCGGCGGAGATCGCGGGATTGGTTGGTTCCACTTCCCAGCATCACCCGCCCCTTGGGTCAAGCGGACAGATCACGTGCTAATTCGACCGGACAGATCACATGCTAACAACAGACCCAATTCGCCAAATTGACAAAATCCCGCGCCGGATGATAGCATCCCCCCGTAATGCAAGCCAGAGAAATCCTCGTAGTCGCTGGCTTGTCTGCAGCACTCCTGTACGGGCAGACGGACCGCGGCGTAATCAGCGGAGAAGTCCGGGACACAACCGGGGCCGTCGTCCCCGGCGCGAAAGTCTCCGCCATCAACGTGAGCACTAACGTCACGACCAATACCCAGTCGAACGAGGCGGGCGCTTTCACTGTTCCCGCGCTTCCCGCCGGAACGTACCGGCTCACTATCGAACGGGAAGGATTCAAATCCTTTGTGCAGACTGGCGTTGCGCTGGCCGCGGGTGGTGAGACAGGCGTGCTGGCAAACCTTGAGGTCGGCGCGATCTCGGAATCCGTACAAGTCGCAAGCAACGTTGAGCAATTGCAAACCGCCAATGCCACGGTTAGCGCCCAGGTGCCGAACCGGCTGGTCGATGAACTTCCTTTGGTAGTTGGGGGCGCCATGCGCAGCGCCTTCGATCTCGCGATGATCACGCCGGAGGCTAGGCAGGATGCCTCCGGGCCGAACGGAAGCGACAATGATTTCATTCTTGGCGGTGGCCAGGCAGCATCGTATGGCATCACACTCGACGGCATCTCCGCTAACATCGCACGCTACGCAACCACCAGCTTGATCAACGTGAATACGCCGTCGCTCGATGCCATCACCGAATTTACTGTCGAAACGAACGGCTTCAAGGCCGAATACGGCCGCGCGGGTGGCGGTACGATGACGTTCACTTCAAAATCTGGAACCAATAGTCTGCACGGCGCGGCCTATGAATTCATCCGCAACGACGCCTTCGACGCGCGTAGTTTCTTCGATCCTAAGCGCCAGACTTACAAGCAGCACGATTTTGGATTCAGTGCCGGAGGGCCGGTCTATTTGCCTAAACTGTACGACGGCCGCAACCGGACTTTCTTTTTCGTCGCGGGCGAGTGGTTCCGCAACAGCGTCGGGGCGACCAACCAGTACCTGAGCGTTCCCACGCCAGAGATGTATCAGGGTAACTTCTCAAACTGGGTCGATGGCAATGGAAAGCCGGTGCAGATCTACGATCCCTCGACAACGAGACCGAATCCCAGCGGCTCGGGCTTCATTCGCGATCCGTTTCCCGGAAACATCATCCCGCAGGACCGCTTTTCCAATCTCGCGGTAGCCTATCTGAAACAGGTCGGCAATATCGCCTTCCCGAATACGGGCGCAGCTCCTGGGAGCAGCGCTTACGTGCGCAACAATTACGTGGACACGAGGGGCACCACCAGCAGTCCCTGGGACAAGGCTGACACAAAAATCGACCACAACTTTACCGCGAACGACCGGCTCGGCGTTCTCTATCATTACGGCGTGTACGACGTGCTCCCGGGTCCGAGCGGCTTTCCCGGACTGCCCGGTGTGCTGAACAGCACCGAACACAATTTCTTCACAACGAATCTGTGGCGTCCGACTTATACCAAGATCCTCCGGCCGAACATTGTCAACTCGCTGTATGGCGGTTACAACGGACTCGCCTCAACCAAGGCGGTGGCGGCCGCGGTCGGCGGGTGGAAGGCGAAAGGTGTTTGCCTGATTGGCGCGATCGATTGCGATCAGACGCTTCCCGAAATCACTTTCTCCGATTATCCGACTTGGGGCGGATCCGCCGGGGATGGCGCGGAGAATTTCGTCTATTCCATTGGCGACGATTTGACAGTCACGCACGGCCGCCACACGCTCAAGTTCGGCTTCCTCTGGGAGCGGCTCGATTTTAATGGCTGGGGCCGCCAGACCATCTCCGGACTAATCAACGGCGATCGCCGGATGACGAGCATTCCTGGGAACAACGATCTTTCAACCGGAGGCGGAAATGGCTTCGCTTCGTTTTTACTCGGCCAAGCCTACTCTGGTGGTACGGAGAGTAACCGGTATATCGTTTCACGGTGGCGGAGCTACGCCTGGTATGCGCAGGACGATTTTCACATCTCGCCTCGGCTGACGCTCAATCTCGGCCTCCGCTACGAATTCACGCTCCCCCCGGTCGAGAGCGAAGATCGTATGGCGGATTTCGACCCAACCAAGCCTAATCCGGGCGCGGGCGGAATTCCCGGTGCGCTTATTTTCGCCGGATATGGGCCCGGACGTCAGAACTCGAACACGATCACACCAGGCTGGTACGGCGGCATCGGACCCCGCCTGGGATTGGCATACAGCCTGGACAACAAAACAGTGATTCGCGCCGCCGCCGCACGTGCGTTCGGTGTCGTGAAGACGGTCAGCGGGAGCACGCATTACGACGGCTTCGATGTTGTATTCCGGCCAACTTCGACCGACGGTGGCATTACGCCGGCCTTCCTGGTCGATCAAGGCCTGCCCTCATTCAAGCTGCCCCCGCTGATCGATCCATCGTTTTCGAACGGCAATAATGTCGCCTATTGGAACAATCAGGCCGTGCGCTTGCCGGAGGAGTACGATTGGACGTTCACGATTCAGCGCCAACTGAATTCGAGCACAGTGCTGGAGGCGGGCTACGATGCCACGGTCGGCGCACATCTCGAAGCCGGGCTACTGAACCTCAATCAGCTCCCTTTCAGCGACTTCCAGCAATACGGCCTGACGCTGCTGCAGAGCAACATCAATTCTCCGGCCGCGCGTGCCGCCGGCATCCCGATTCCCTATCCAGGCTTCACCGGAAGTGTTGCGCAGGCACTGCGCCCGTATCCGCAGTATCTGAACATTGACACAGCTACGGGTAATGGCGATAAAAGCGGGCACTCGACATATCATTCGATGGTGCTGAAGCTTGACCATCGATTCTCGCAGGGCTTCACGCTACAGGCTTCCTATGTGCTCTCAAAGCTGCTGACCGACGCCGATACATATCAAGTAAGTGGCAGTTATTCGCTCGATCAGTACGACCGGCGGCTGGACAAATCGATCGGCGCTTACGATCAGACTCACAACTTCAAAGTCAGCTATATCTGGGAACTGCCGTTCGGCCGCGGGAAGCGTTGGTTGGCGAGCAGGTTCGCTTCCAAAATTCTCGGCAACTGGCGCTTTTCGGGTATCCAGACCGCCTCAAACGGCCTGCCTCTGCCGTTGACGAACAATAACACCTACAACATCTTCAATGGCCGCAGTCCAGCTACAGTGACCACATATAACGGGTGGGAGACTAACATAAGCAATCCAAACTGGTTCGGAAGCGATCGCTTCTTTCAATCCCCCTCATATTTTGGCCCCCAACCAACTAACCAACTCGGCAACGCAACCCGCTACAACCCGAAAGCTCGCACGCCACCCAACTACGGAAACAACTTCTCTCTGGCAAAGTCGATCCCGCTATTTCGCGAGGGCATGCATGTCGATTTCCGGGCCGAGGCGTTCAACTTGATCAATAAACCCCGCTTCGGTACGGGCAGCACCGATATCAACGATCCAAACTTCGGCCTGGTGCGCACGCAGGTGAACTCGCCGCGGCAACTGCAGTTTGCGTTAAAACTGTATTTTTAGACGACATTTTAATAGAGAATTGCTCCATGACGAAATGCGTCCGCAGCAGCCAGCCTCGGCCCAGCGGGACTCATGTTCCTGCCGCCCCAACGCTCGAATTTGACCCCATGGGCCGGATGCGCAGTATCATCTAAGTGCCGGTCGCGAAGTTCCCGCGCGGCCTTCAGCGAGCCTGTTGAAGGCGCCACCGTCCCGGATTCCTGTGAAACAGAATTATGGACAGGAAACGCGTGCCTAAACTAATGCAGACCGAGAAAGCCTACACCACCATCAAACGGGGTATCCTGCAGGGCGAAATCCCCGAACGGGCGTTTCTTGTAGAGTCCGAAGTTTTGAGCCGGAATGGTATCGGCCGGACCCCTTATCGGGAGGCATGTAACCGCCGTCCATGAGGGCCTATTGGACGCCGTTCCCCGCCAGGGCTATATGGTTCCGGAAATTCCCTTTCACGCTGTTTGCGACACATTTGAAGTGCGGCTGATCCTCGAAGCGGCTATTGCCGAACTGGCCACGCTGCGTGCCGATGACAGCGAGATTGAGGAACTGGCCAGGCTCGCCGCCCACCGTTACCAGACAGAAAATCGAAGGACGATTTCGCTGGGCTGTTTTCCATCAATACCGCCTTTCACCTCCGCTTGGCGGCCATGACGCGAACACGCGAGTTAATTGAACTGCTCAAGCGCAATCTGGAACGCGCTGAGCGGCTCAGTTACCTCGAGTGGCAGTCCTCGCGCTTTCACGAGCAGGAGTTGCGGACCCAACATATCCGCATTGTCGAAGCGATTCGGAGCAGGAACCCGCAGGCCGCGCGCGAAGCGCTCCTGAGCGATATTGTCGAGGGCCAGAGGAATACTATGAAATTCGGCAAAGAAGTGCTCGGGTTGCGCATCGGCATCAGCGATGGTGCGCGCGCCCGAATGAACCGAAAGCGCATTTGGGTCCATCCCGCCGATCCCGAGCCCTTTGAGCGTCAGAACTTATTCATCGGGCCCAGCAGGCCATTCACGATTGCATTTTCCGCGCAACGTGGTTTGCGAGGTTGTGATTTCATAACTGATCGGCTCGAACACATCGTCGTTGGGAATATATCCGCTCGATCCATTGGCGTGGGTGACCATGATCGTGTGGCTCGAACGCATCGTCGTTGGGAATATATCCGCTCTATCCATTGGCGTGCGTGACCATGATCGTGTGGCTCGAACGCTTACTTTGCGACCATTGCCAATTCTAACGTCAATGCGCTGGAGGCGACCTTCTGCCGCACCGCGGGACGTCTGGAATTTCTTGCCGCGTATACATTCAGCAAATCCATTGACGACGCCTCGGACGACGCAGACCAGGTTAATCCCTTCAATGCCCGGCTTGGCCGTGGTTTGTCGGCGTTTGACTTGACGCACAACTTCGTTGTGAGTTACAGCTATGAGCTGCCGTTCGACGCACTGCTGAGTGGATATTCCCGGTTGACGAAAGGGTGGATCGTGACTGGTATCAACCGTTTTTCAACCGGGCTGCCGGTGACGCTACTGAGGTCCGATGACCGTGCGTTGTCGGGTACGTTTAACAGCGGGGCGACGGGGCAGGGAATTGATACCCCGAACTACACGCCCGGCGGAAGTCTGCTCGCCGACACGAACCCGAGGGACAGACAGCCATACTTCACCACCTCACTGTTTTCGAAGGAGGCGCTTGGACAGCTCGGCACGGCCGCCAGGCGCTTCTTCCATGGCCGGGAATCGACAACTGGAACGCCGCGTTGTTGAAGAGGCTCCCGATTACAGAACGCAAAAATCTCGAGATAAGATTCGAAGTGTTCAATTTGTTTAATCACGCCTCGTTCAGTAATCCCAGCGGCAATATCAACAGCAGTACATTCGGGATAGTCGCGAGCGCAGGTGACCCGCGCATTGCGCAGGCAGCCATGAAATTCGTGTTCTAACCCGACGTGCCCCGGGGCGGGCAGTTAACATAGATGGAGATGCCGAGGAACGCACCCGAATCCTCAGGTGTTTGGATCTCGGGAAAAGAGGCTTTCGTTTTATGAGTACGAACAAAGATGGACAAGGTCCTGTAAACCGTCGCGCCTTCCTAACAACCATACCGGCAATCGCGGTTACACCCCTGGCTTCCGCCGGAGAAACGCAAACGCTTGCGCTCAACGGGGGAACGCCCGTACGAACCACTCCGTTGACGACTGCGTTTCCCGGCACGCAGTTCTACGATGAACAGGAGCGGACGGAACTGACGGAAGCCTATGAGACGCACAGCCTCTTTCGCTTCTATGGTCCAAAGACACCGCAAAAAGTCGCCAAGCTCGAAGAGGAACTCGCGGCGTTTCTGGGCACGAAACACGTCTTGGGGGTAACCTCCGGAACTGCGGCTTTGCACTGCGCCCTGACCGCGCTGGGCGTCGGTCCGGGGGACGAGGTGATTCTCCCGGCCTGGACCTGGCACTCCTGCTACACGGCGGTTCTGCTCACCGGCGCACTGCCGGTCTTCGCCGAGTCGGACGAGTCCTTCATGATCGATCCTAACGACATCGAAGCCCGGATCACGCCACAAACCAAAGTGATCATGGCCGTGCATCTGTTCGGTGCGCCCGCCGATATGGGCCGCATTCTGCCGTTGGCACGCCAGCACGGCCTGAAAGTCTTGGAGGACGCGGCTGAAAGCGCAGGCGCCCAATACCGGGGCAAGCGCGTGGGGACCTTGGCCGACATCGGCATTTTCAGTTTCCAGATCCACAAGATGATTACCGCAGGGGAGGGCGGCGCCGTCGTCACTAACGATCCCTTACTCTACGAACGTGCCATTCGGTTTCACGACCTCGGCAGTGTGCGGCCATACCATCAGAAACTGCTGGGCGAACTCCATATGCCGTGGTTTATGGGCATCAATTACCGCATGAATGAAATGACGGGTGCAGTAATGCGTGCCCAATTGCGGAAACTGGATACCATCATCGCCCGGCATCGCGAGAATTCGCGCTTCATCAGAGAGCGAATTCAAGAATTGCCGCGGGTTCAGTTGCGGCATAGTAATGATCTAGCCGGTGAGATCGGCTGGACTATCGACCTGCTGCTGCCGGACCAAAAGGTTCGCGACCGGTTCGTCGCTGGAATGAGGGCCGAGAATGTGCCGATCGGGCCGCCTAGCGCAGCTACGCCGCTCCCACGATTTCCGTACATCGAGAACAAAGCCGTTCCACATCCGGCTTGGCCCACCTTCAATTCGCCCCGGGGAAAGGAGATTCGGTACGGGGCCGCCTCCTGCCCGCGCACTATGGATCTGTTTAATCGCGCAGCTACACTCACGATCGGTCCGAAATATTCCAAGAGCGATTTGCAGGACATGGTTGCCGCGGTCAAGAAGGTGCATAAGGCCTTCTTAAGCTGATCACGTCATGGCCAGGGCACGTGGCAGGGTCTATTTCTCTCCGCCTTCGAGGTCCCTTAAGCGGCGCTAGTGGATTTCGGCGACGTGCAGCAGACGGGAGATGGCCTCCACTACCTGATCCAGCCTGCTGACAACCTGGTCCATGCGCCGGTCGCGCTCGCGGTTTTCGTGCGCCATCAGTTCCACGGTTTGGGTAAGCGCTTCGTGCCGCTCCACGAGTTTCTCCAGCCTCTCGTCGATGTTCATCTTGTTCCTCCCCTCATCATACTGGCGAAACAGCCAGGGGGCTTCCAGGTCCGGCCACCGCCCACTTTCACTTCCGATAACAGATATTATGTCAACTTAAGCTCCTTCCTAAAAAATTGGGCCCGGTCGCGGCAGAGGCACACCAGGCCCGAGGGAAGAAATTGTAGAATTCGCGATCCGGCCGATCTAACGCCGGCCGCTGTGCCCGCCCCCACCACCGTGCG
>DATGJP010000006.1:0-3133 GCA_035295125.1 Bryobacteraceae bacterium
CGATGGCTACACGGTGAGTGAAGTGCGCGAGATATTTAATCGCGTGCTGCGGCCCTGCGAAGGGCTTCTTGGCGTAGACGGCCCAGTCTTTATTTTTGCCTCGTCGGAGAAATCTGTGGGTGACCGAAACGCACTAATAGGGCGACGGAAGCTCGGGTCGCGCAGCCCGCGAATCCGATGTGGGATAGCGCGGCTTCAGCCTTTCCCTGTTCGTAGCCAGTAGCCTTGCGAACCAGTTTGCCCACTCCGGTAAACGCTACGCCGTCACCAGTAAGCCGCTGACGCGGCGGACGCTACGCGTGCCTTACGGGTGAGCGTCGTTCCGATCCAGAAACTTCTTGCCATGGTGGACGGTTGCGGCAACGATACACCTGATGCCCCTTGAAACGTCCTTATCGAAAGTGCCCCGGCAACACAGCCACGTCGTCTGGTCGGGCGGGTCCACCGGGGCACCTCCGATAAGGTCCTAGCGTCAGGGAGGACCGATCCCGCGCGACCACTTCTCATCGTCGCGCGTGACGCAAGGTGGATCACTCTCTCCGCGTGATCCGCTTGTGCCTGCATCGTCTGCGAGCTTACCAGGAACCTGGTCCCGGTAAGGTCCTCGTGTGGTTGAAGGTAAATTCACCTAGCAGAGATTCGCGGCCCGCGGGATCGAACGCGATCAGGCGCGCGATCATGGTCTCCGATGGAGCCGCCTTCGCAAAGGTGATCGACTGCTGAAATGCAACTCCCGACGATTCTGAATTGAACGGAATATCGGCCAGGCGGAGCTTCTCGGTGCCCCGTTCATCGCAAAAGGAGAGATCGACCCGCGCTGCTCCTCGCAGGTTCGCAGTCAGGCGCCCGATGAGAAAATCATCTTGCGCCGTAACGGTGCAGGCGATGCTGCCTCCATTTGGGGGAGCATATTCGCGCACGTGCAAGCCCTGCTCCGCGATGCGCTTGAGAAAGGCTTCGCTCACTACCATGAGAAGAGAGCCACGATGCGCCAGGCTGCGAATCGCGTCCGCCAGCAAGATTACTTCACGAAGCCGGCCTCCGCACTCGTCGCAAGTGAATAGGTGTTCCTCTATGGCCTCTTCCTCGATCTTGGACAGCGCCCCGATCCAGTAGTCGGGGAGGATGCCGGCGGCGATGGGATTCAAGCAACTCATTCGGCCACTCCCATGCAATCGCGCAGTTGATCCATGGCGCGATGGCGGATTACGCGCACATTGGCCTCAGAGACGCCGAGAAATCGGGCGAGGTCCGCCCCGGTCTGCTCATCATAGAACGTCATGACGATCACGGTGCGTTCGCGTTCTTTCAGTCTTTGAACACACTGCTCCAGACGTTCCTGATCCAGGTTTGGCATCGGCGGAGGGGCAGGCGCGAGGGCGTCTGCTCCGAACTGTTCCAGCAGGCGTTCCTTTCTCTGGCGGTTCCGGCGCAGGTCGAGTTCGGTCATCCGGCAGGTTCCCAGCACGAAAGACGTTAACCGGTCGGGATCCCGCAGGCGACCTGCCCGCAATGCTTCGAGTGTGGTGATCAAAACCTGCTGCACCAGGTCGTCGGCAGCGTGTCGGTCTCTCAGGTGACGCAGTCCGTAGAGGTGGATACGGGGCGCCATGCGCCGGCACAACTCCCCTTCGGCCCCTCGGTCGTTGAGTCCGATCTGCCTTACCAGATCGCCGTCGTTCCGCTCAATTTCCATCAACACATATTTTATGTGTAACGGCGAGGCGGCTCGTTACACGTCCGGGAAGAGAGCGCGGGCCAGAGAGAAAGTCCGCGAAAAGAGGAGAGAAGAAAATGGTCACTACTGAGCAAACGGCATACTCCAACACCAGAGGCGATGAGGCCTTTCGCTTCCTCGGACTCCCAAGCATGATAAGGGCAACGGCCGAAACCACGAAGGGGGCATTCGGGCTGATGGAGCACTGGGAGGTGCCGGTGGGGTTTGCTTCGCCGTATCACACGCATCACCATGAGGACGAATCCTTCTATGTGGTGGAAGGAGAAATGGCGTTCGTTTGCGGCAGCAAGTGGCTGAAGGCCGGCCCGGGCACCTTCGTCTACGGACCGCGAGAGATCCCGCACGGGTTTAAGGTGATTGGTGATTCACCTGTGCGAATGCTTCTGATGTGTACTCCTGGCGGCTTCGAGGGATTCGTGCTGGAACAGACGACCCCGATCGACGAGCCACCATCGCCGCGCGACATGGGCAGGCTAATGACGCTCGCGGCCAAGTACGGAATCGATATTCATGGGCCACTACCGGAGACGCCCGACGGGTTCGAAGCGGACGGAAATCCGGCGGAAGGACTGAAGGCCTTGAACCATCGCTGGATCCAGGCGTTTAACGAGCGAGATTGGGAAACCGAGCGTGCCGTCCGCGGCACGAATTTCCACGCGTATTTGTCAGGCGCCAAAGACCCGATGAACGGCGCGGCTTGGTCGGAATTCATGAGCGCCTTTACGGCGGGTTTTCCAGATTCGCGGATCTCGATTCAGTCGTGTATTGCAGAGGGCGACACGGTGGTCTCGCGCTGGACGCTCACCGGCACTCATCAGGGCCAGTTCCAGGGAATTCCGGCGACCGGACGTCCCATCAAATTCAACGGCCTCGAATTCAACAAAGTGGCAGACGGAAGCATCGTCGAGCACTGGTCCATGTTCGACAATCTTGCTCTATTGCGGCAAATTGGCGCGATGCCGGAATAGAGCCTATTCGCCCGCTACCACGCCCTCGGAACCCTCAGAAGACAACCCATCACGGTGGGTGGCCGGCGGCAATCCACCTTGACGGTTTGTCGCCTGTACCTGCGACGGGCAGACCGGAGTTGCAGAGATTGCTCCCTCCTCGTCGCCCAGCGTTTATCAATCCCGCGGTTCACGGGGCTGGAGCGGTTTATGGTAAAGGTTCGCCGCTGCTCGCTTCCGCGCCATGGAACTGATGACGATTCTAAACCGCTGCTATCGCTTCCGAGGTATTATCTACCAGCACGCCCACTTCAGTGCCGACAAGAAGAGTATCGAAGTGGTCGTGCGACCGCGCAAGGGTTCGGCCGCAGTTTGCTCGCGCTGCCATGAGCCGGCGCCCGGTTACGACCAACTCGCCGAACGCCGCTTTGAGTTCATTCCCCTGTGG
>DATGJP010000007.1:0-2178 GCA_035295125.1 Bryobacteraceae bacterium
GCGTCGAAGCTGAGACCGTCGGCGGTACCGAGCAGGATGGCTTCATCACCCACGGCGACTTCGGGAAGCCCGGTGACATCCACCAGAGTCAGATCCATGGAAATGCGGCCGACGATAGGAGCGTAATGGTCGCGGACGATGACGCGGCCACGGGAGGACAGGGCACGATTGAAGCCGTCGGCATAACCGACTGGAAGCACGGCGACGCGCGCCGGAGCTTTGGTGACATAGGTTCCGCCATAACCCAGGGCCTGGTTCGCTCGGACGTCGCGAAGAGAGAGAATCCGCGTCTTCCAGGTCAGCACCGGCTTGACCGAGAGGCGGAGACCGGTTCCGCTGACTTCCCTGCCAGCGCGCTCGAACGGCAGATAGTAGCCGTAGAGAGAGATACCGGGACGCACCATCGTGTTCCAAGATTCGCGGCGCGAGATGACCGCGCTGGTGTTCGCGGTGTGGATCAGCGGAGGGTTAATGCCAGCGTTTCGCAGCAGACTTCGCGCATGCTCGAACAAGCCGAGCTGTTGCGGCACAGAAGGAGCGTCCAGGACCTCCGAGGATGACAGATGGGTCGAGAGGCCTTCGACGGTCAGGTGCGCAGCGGACTTCAGCTCGCTGATGATTTTCGGCAGATCTTCGGGGGCAACGCCGAGACGGCCCATGCCGGTGTCCACTTTCAGGTGGATCGAGTGTTTCGCGCCGAGATTTGCTGCGGCTCGCTCAAGCAGCCGGACCTGCTCGGGTTCCCACACGGTAGGGGTGAGATCAAGGCGGACAATTTCCTCTTCCTCGCCGCGCCAGAACCCGGTCATGAGAAGGATGCGGCCCTGAACTCCGGCTTCGCGGAGTGGTATTGCCTCGTCCAGCGAGGTAACGCCGAACCACTTTGCGCCTTCTTGTTCCAGTGCCTGGGCACATTCGACGGCGCCGTGGCCGTACGCGTCGGCTTTTACGACGGCGCAGATCGTGACATTTGAGCTAATATGCTTTTGCACGACGCGGAAGTTGTGCCGGAGGTTTGAGAGCGACACCTCAGCCCAGGTGGGGCGGGTCGCGACGCGTTTTGCAAGTTCGATGGTTGCCACTGCGATTGATTATAGCGATGGCGGACGAGGCGATCAGGTTACGGGGGTGCTAAGGGAGAGAACCCGCCATTTTTGGCCCTTCTAGCATGGGCAGCAGGCGCGAGATTTTTCGAACGCATGGGCGGAATCTCGTTTGGCTTCGTCCGGATCTACGCGTTAGCCACCGCTGAAAAGGGTGAAGTTCACCGTAATCTGTGTCTCTACCTCGACCGGTTGATCATTGAGAACGTACGGACGATATCGCCAGCGCCGGACTGCGTCCATGGCTGCCTGCACGAGGAGCGGGTGACCGCTGATCAACTGCAAGTTCTGAATCTTCCCTTCGCGGCTGATTTCGGCGCGCAGAATGACGGTCCCCTGGATTCTCGCCTGCCGAGCAAGAGCAGGATATTCGGGCTGTACCCGGTAGATGAGATTGCCTTCCATCATGTGCGATACGTGGGGCGGACGAGCGGAAGGTGCAGGAGAGGGCATAGGCGGCGGGCTGGCCGCGATACCAATGGACCCGAGTATGCCGTTGGGATCGCCCGAACTGCCGGCGCCTCGAACCCAGGGTCCTCCGATAGGAAGCGTAGGCGCAGGGGATATTTCTGGTTGATTGGAGATCACGATGCTGCTGGGAATGTTCGGCGGAGACACAATCGGTTCGCTCGCGGGATTGCCCGCGACCGGCCTCGCGGAGCTACGAGGTCCGATCGGCGGCGGCCCGGGCGGCGGTGGTGGCGCAATCACCTCGGGGCCAAGCAACTGCAATCGCGGTAGAACGTCGGGATAAAGCAGAGGAATCAGGAGCAGGCCTCCGATGGCGAGCGATTGAACGGCAACGGAAATCAAAGTCGTCCAACTGCGACGAATCGGGTCTAGCGAGTCGTCGACAAAATTCGAGAACATGGCGGCCTCCTTTTCAGTGAGCAATTCTCACGGGGGCTGACGTCCGCTTTCGGAGGAACAACTCACTAAGGAACTGGATCGGTTTCTCTCACCCCGCGCTTGTTCTTAAAGACACCGCGGCGAGGACGATTGATCTGGAGGTTTCGGGAATTGCAGAAAAATAAAAGCCGCCATTTCTGGCGGCTTTGGGGAACTTTCAGGTTGC
>DATGJP010000008.1:0-399232 GCA_035295125.1 Bryobacteraceae bacterium
TCGCAACTCGGCGCATCCTCGGTCACTGTCACGGTCGGCGATACCACCACGAATGCGATCATGACATCGGCGTACGTCACGCAGGTATCCGCCATCCTGCCTTCCAACACGCCGACCGGAGACGGAGTCCTGGCCGTGGCATATGAAGGCCGTAACAGCAACACGATACCCATCCACGTGGTCGGCGCCAGCCCGGGCATTTTCACAAGGAACGATGCTGGAACCGGTCCCGCCGTCGTGCACAACTATAATGCGGAAGAAGATCAGCCACTAAACGGCTTCACGGAAACCGCACACCCCGGCCAGACTGTGAGCTTGCTCGGGACCGGGCTGGGGCCGGTCGCCTTCGACGAGACGCAACCCGCCCCCGCGCAGAACCTCAGGGATGATGTGGAAGTCTGGGTGGGAAACCAGCCCGCATCCATCAGCTATGCCGGCCGTTCGGATTATCCCGGAGTCGACGAGGTCGACTTCACACTCCCCGCCGACGTGGCGCTCGGGTGCTTCGTACCCGTGGCGATCAGGCTTGGCTCACCTGGGCTCGTCAGCAACTTTGCGAGTATTGCCGTATCGTCGGCAGACCGCTTCTGCTCCGACCCGCACGGGCTATCGAGCTCCGACGTGGCGGCTCTCGATACGAACGGAAAGCTCGACATCGGCTGGATTCAACTGTTACGAGCGAGCATCACTGCGACGATTCCCGGTCTGGGGTCAGGTTCGGGTCTGATCGACGGGGGATGGGGAGAGTTCTTCCACTGGGACACTACCACGGCGGGCTTGGATGGCGGCTTCGACCTGTTCAGCGGTCGCGGCGTCTCGCTTGGCGGCTGCACCGTCTACACGTTCCAGGCCGGTGTGTCAGGATACATCCCGCTGAGGTCGGCCTTCCTGAACGCCGGAACCTTGCTGACCGCAACCCGCGAGAACAGCTCCGGGAGGCTGGTTCGCACGCGCTACGGATATTATGAGGCTCACCAGGCCTTAGGAGCGATTGCGCCGCCGGGCATTTCCAATAAGCCGCTGCCGGCGCCCTTTTATGAGCCTGGGACAATCACGGTCGACAACGCCTCCGGTGGGCCTGACGTCGGGTCTTTTCAGGCCAGCATCTCGATTTCTCCAACTCCCGCGCCTCTGGATTGGACGAACCTCAATGACATTTCGACAATGGGGATCGATCGGACCGCCGGCCTGACGATTACCTGGGCCGGTGGAGACCCCCAAAGCGAGTACCTCGTGCTTGCCGGAACGGTCTTTTTGCCAGGCATCGGAAAGCAACTGCAGATGGCTTCCGCGTTCCTATGCACGACGGCCCCCGACGCGGGCCAGTTCACAGTCCCCGCGGCTGTGCTTTCGGCCCTGCCGGCCTCCACGGCTGACGACCCCACATCCGGAATGATCCTGGTAGGGAGAGCCCCGCTATTGACGGAGGACATGAAATTTGCCGCCGGCGGCCTGGACTTCGGCTACTTGACCGCTGCGTTCTTCAACGCCATGACCGCCGTATTTCGCTGAGTTGTCCGAGCTTATCGTAATAAATCTGTAACCTCCGTCGGCTATCGTGTAAGGAGAGCCATGAAGAAGATTCTGCTCATCGAAGACGACGCCGACATTTTCACCCTGGTTCAGTACAACCTGGAGAAAGAGGGCTTTGCGTTCGCCGGTGCCAAGACCGGCCGCGGCGCTCTCGACCTGTGCCGCCGCGAGAGGCCCGATCTCATCATTCTCGACATCATGCTGCCCGATTCTGACGGCCTGGACATATGCCGCGGAATTCGCAGCGACCCGGAACTGGCGCACATCCCGATCATCTTCCTCACCGCCCGGGCCGCGGAAACCGATCGCATCGTAGGCCTGGAGCTGGGCGCGAACGACTACATCGTCAAGCCTTTCTTCGTACGCGAGTTAATCGCGCGCATCCGGACGCAATTCCGCACCGCGACAACGCAATCGAACATTTTGCGCGATGGCGAACTCGAGTTGAACCGCAGCGCCTGCCAGGTGCGCTTGCGAGGAGAAGAAGTCAGCCTGACGGCCACCGAATTCCGAATGCTCGACTACCTCATGAGCCGCCCTGGAGTGGTCTTCAGCCGCGAGCAATTGTTGGATGCGGTATGGGGCAGCAGCCACGCGATTACCGACCGAGCCGTCGATGTTTATATCCTACGCCTACGCCAGAAAGTCGAATCGAATCCGACCAGCCCGGAACGCATCCGCTCGGTCCGCGGTTTCGGCTATACCTTCAAGCCCGCCGCCGAAGAAGCCCTGGTGTAACGCAAGGTTGTGGATGGGTGGAGCGGACATTCAGCCCCACCAAGCTGCCTCGCCTCACCCAAACGTGGCGCAGGCGGTTTCGTCTGTGCATCCTTCCACAATGTCAGATATTCGCGAGGCGATAGCTTTGTCCTAAGCCGCCGAAGGCGCCAGTTTTAATCCAGCTGAGCGGCCAGCAACCGAGCCTGGGCATCGGCCTGCTTTTCCGCCAGTCCGACGATCCCCGCGATCCAGGCACCTTTCGCAAAAACAAAAACCGGCTTCCCGCTATCCGTCCCGAAGTAGCCCCCGAACGAAGGCACCAGCTTAGCCCCACTCAAAGCGTTCTTCCAATCGAGCAGTAAAATCGCCGCGTCCGTAGGACCAGGAGTCTTAGCCACGAACATCTGATAGTCCGTCGATCCTTTCTTGAAATCCGCCACGGTGCCGCCAGGCATGAAGGTCTTTCCCATCAACTTCTCGTCGACGACCTTACTCTGCGTGCGATTCCCGATCGGGAAGCGCTGGCTCTCATCGAGCGGCTTGGGAGCAGGCTCGGCTTTCTTCGCGGTCTCCGCCGGTGCAGGCGCCGGAGCCGATCCACATGACGAGAGAATCACGACACCAAAAACAGCAGCGAACAAGCGCATTCTCCGCAGTATAACCGGAACCTTGCGAATACAATAAATGGTGATGATTCCAAAGGTCCGCAAGGCCGTCTTTCCCGCCGCAGGTCTGGGTACGCGCTTCCTGCCCGCCACGAAGGCCCAGCCAAAAGAGATGCTCCCGCTGGTGGACAAGCCTCTCATTCAATACGGCGTGGAAGAAGCGATTCATTCAGGCATTCAGAACATCATCATCGTTACGGGCCGCGGCAAGACCGCCATTGAAGACCATTTCGACGTGAGCTTCGAGCTGGAACAGGTGCTGGAGGCGAAGCACAAGAAAGACCTCTTGGGCATCGTCCGCAATGTTTCCGACATGATGAACGTTGCCTACGTCCGCCAGAAGGAAGCCCTCGGCCTGGGGCACGCCGTCCTGCGGGCAAAAGAACTCGTCGGCAACGAACCTTTCGCGGTGGTCCTTTCCGACGACGTCATCGATGCGGAAGTACCCGCCGTCCGGCAGCTTCTCGATATCTACGAGTTCTACGGCGCTTCCGTGTTAGCGCTGATGGAGGTCCCGGGCGACGCAATTTCCTACTATGGTGCCGTCGACGCCGAACCGGTGTCGCACAACGGCGGTCGCGACCGGCTGTACCGTATCCGAAACATGGTCGAGAAACCGAAGCCGTCGGAAGCACCGTCGAACCTGGCAATCATCGGCCGTTACGTGCTCACTCCCGAAATCTTCGACAGCATCGAGGCCATCGGCCCCGGCAGCGGAGGCGAAATCCAACTCACCGACGGCTTGAAGCACTTGCTTCGCAATCGACCCATCTACGGATACCGGTTCGAGGGCACGCGCTACGATGCCGGCGACAAACTGGGATTCCTCAAGGCGACAGTCGAGTTTGCACTGCATCGATATGACCTGGGAGGCGAGTTTCGCGAGTACCTGAAGGGCTTGAAGTTGTGACACGCCGCGAACTAATCGCGGCCACTGGGGCGCTGGCCGCCGCTACTGCGCAGACAAAACCCGCTGTGCGCCTCGGCATCGACCTCTTTAGCATCCGCTCGCAAGGCTGGACGGCCTTCGAATACCTCGACTACTGCGCGCGCTGGAAGGCAAAGGTCGTACATTTCTCTGAAATCCGATTCCTGGGCAGCCTGGAGCCCGACCATCTGCGCAAAGTGCGGGCGCGGGCTGCGGAGTTGGACATTCAGCTCGAAATCGGCATGCGCTCCATCTGCCCTACTTCGGCCTTGTTCGACCCCAAGCAGGGCTCCGCCGAGGAGCAGCTTACACGCATGATCGAGGCGGCCCGCATCATCGGATCGCCGATCGTCCGCGCCGTGCTGGGCAGTATGGACGACCGCAAGCCACCCGGCATTGAGTCGCACATCGAAGACACCGTACGGGTGCTTCACGCCGTGAAATCGCGTGTTGTGGATGCCGGTCTCAAAATCGCGATCGAAAATCATGCCGGTGACATGCAGGCGCGCGAGTTGAAGACGCTGATTGAAGAGGCGGGACCGGATTTCGTCGGGGTCTGCCTCGATTCCGGCAATCCGTTGTGGACCATCGAAAATCCGCATCTCACCCTCGAGACGCTGCATCCATACGTCTTGACCAGTCATGTGCGCGACACGGCAGTCTGGCGGGTTAGGGAGGGTGCCGCCGTGGCCTGGGTGCGAATGGGTGAAGGAAATGTCGGCATCGACGAATACGTCCGTAAGTACAGCGAACTGTGCCCGGGTCGTGCCCTATCGCTGGAAGTCATCGTCACGCCGGCGCGCATCTTCGCATTCCGGGACCCGAAGTTCTGGGACGCTTACAGGCACACACCGGCTTGGGAATTCGAGCGTTTTCTCGCGCTCGCGGACGAGGGCAAACCGCTTCCCAAGCAGCCGCCGGTGCCGAAAGAACTGGCGGCCCAGCGCGAACGCGAGGATTTAGAGGCAAGCCTGCAGTACACTTACAAATTGCTGCACATCTAAGGAGCCAATGGGCCAACTCGATCACAAAGTCGCTATCGTAACCGGCGCCAGCCGCGGTATCGGCAAAGCAATCGCCGAGACGTTCGCGCGCGAGGGCGCTTCCGTTGTCATCTGCGGACGCAAACAGGACACGCTCAACGCTGTCGCCGAGGAATTTAAAGCCTTGTCGGGGAAAGTGGTGCCGACGGCTTGCCATGTGGGACGTCCGGAAGAATTGCAGAAGCTGGTCGCGTCGGCGAATGAACAGTTCGGGCGCATCGACATCGTTGTCAACAACGCCGCGACAAACATTGCGCAGGGACCCGCCATCGAGATGGATGAAGGCCAGTTCGACAAGATGATCGATCTGAACCTGAAGAGCGTATTCCGGATGTGCAAACTCGTGGTTCCGGGAATGATGCAGCGCGGAAGCGGATCGATCATCAACATTGCATCCATTGCCGGGCTGTTTCCCCAGTTCCACGGGATGCTCTATAGCCTGACCAAGGCTGCGCTCATCATGATGACCAAGTCGCTGGCTCAGGAACTTGGGCCAAGCGGCGTGCGCGTCAACGCCATCGCGCCCGGGCTGATTCAGACGCACCTCAGCGAATACTACTGGAAAGACGAGGATCGCTGGAGCCAGATGCTCAAAGTTCAGCCCATCAAACACCTGGGGCAGCCCGCCGAAATTGCCGGCGTGGCGCTGATGCTGGCGAGCGATGCAGGTTCGTATATGACAGGTCAGACCATTGTGGTCGACGGCGGCCGGACGTTATCCTCGATGTAGGGGCCTAATGCGAACCGCTGTCTTCATGCTTCTTCTCACTCTTCCGGGCACAGCTCAAATTATCAACGAAGTTCGTGCCGGCCTGGCGCAGGGCCAGGTGGCGCAAGCCGACGCCCGGCTGAAGGCCTATGAGGCGCAACACGGGATCACTCCCGAGGGTCTCGAGGCGATGTCGTGGATGGCCCGGGGGACGCTTGGGCTGAAGCAGATGGACAAAGCGGAAGCGTATGCCGACGAGATCGAAAAGCGCGTCCTCGATCAGCTAAAGAAGCAGCCGCTCGATTCGGATCCTCACCTGGGCATCGCTCTTGGCGCTGCCATTGAGGTGAAGGCGAGGGTGCTGGAGAGCCAGGGCGATCGTGCCGCCGCTGTCGCGCTTCTGCGGAAAGAACTGGCCGCATATGGCACGACCTCGATTCGCACTCGCCTGCAGAAAAATCTCAACCTGCTCACGATTGAGGGCAAGCCGGCGCCCGCGCTCCAGGAGGCTGAGTATCTTGGCGGTAAGCCCGCCGCTCTGGCCACTTTGAAAGGCAAGCCCGTGCTGCTGTTCTTCTGGGCGCACTGGTGCGGCGACTGTAAAGCCGAGGCGCCGCTGCTTGCCGAAGTGAAGCGCGAGTATGCTTCGAAGGGCCTGGTTGTGATGGCCCCCACGCAGCGCTACGGCTACGTCGCCCGTGGCGAGGAGGCGCCGCCCGACCGGGAGCTCAAGTATATCGATGATGTCCGCCACAAGTTCTACGGCGATCTGCTCGACGTGCCGGCGCCGATCAGCGATGCCAATATGAAGCGCTACGGCGCCAGCACCACGCCCACCCTGGTATTCATCGACCGGCACGGTATCGTCCGGCTCTACCACCCGGGCGCCATGCGTCTGGACGAACTGCGCACCGTCCTGAACTCCATTTCATAGTTTGTCCGATTCTTCGCTTCCCGCGACGATTTGGAGGATGTGGAAGGGTGGAGCATGCGGTTTCGCCTGCGCCACCCTTGATTTCTTCACTTTCGTGGACTAGCCGTTATGACGACAGCTGCAGCTTGTCCATCCTTCCAAAAGTCTCCAGAGCTTCGGAAGACGGGGCAGGCTCAATCCAACTCGGCATCCTGCACAAAGCAACTCTCGAACGCCCGATCCAGCACGTCTTCCGTCAACACGAACGGCAGCTTTTCAAAATGAATCAGGTCGATCGCATGCGACAACACGTCGCGAGGATGGCACCTCCGGAACGCTTTGTGCGTCGGCTTGTAATGCTTGGCGATGAACCCTTCCACCAGTTCGGGCCGGCAGGGTAGCTCGCGTGACGCGCAGTAATTCACGAAGATCTTCCGGAATTCGGCTTCGCCCGGGCTGCGCATCAGCATTTTGTACTGGATGCGCCGCAGAAACGCCTCGTCGCCCAGTTGTGACGGCTTCAGGTTGGTTGAGAAAACCAGGAACGCCTCGAAAGGAACGGTCGCCTTGCCGCCGGTGCGGAATGAGAGGTAGTCGACGCGACGCTCCATCGGTACGATCCAGCGATTCAGCACCTCGGCCGGCGTGCAGCGTTGCCGTCCGAAGTCGTCAATCAGGTAAATACCGTTATTTGCCTTGAGCTGATACGGCGCGTCGTAGACTTTCGACGTCGCGTTGTAGTTCAGGTCGAGCATTTCCAGCGTCAACTCGCCGCCTGTAGTAATAAACGGCCTGCGGACCTTCACCCAGCGCCCGTCATGCGTGGGCTCGAAGATCGCCGACATCGCGGGCTCATCGTCCACCGTCTGGTGATAAATCGGGTCGAACACCTGGACGATGGTGCCCTGGCACTCGATTGCGTACGGGATGTAAATGAACCCGTCGTCCAGGCCCGCGAGCGCCTCGGCCAGGTAGGTCTTGCCGTTTCCCGGCTGTCCGTAGATCAGGAACGAATTGCCGGAGCTGACCGCCGGGCCGATCTGAGACAGCAGCCGCGGCGTCACCACCATCTTGCGGTAAGCATGCGCCAGAGCCTCGGGCGTAAGCCAACCGTCTTCGCGGCGCTGGTGCCGCACAAACCAGGTGTACTGAAACAGCGGCACCGGAAGCGGGCCGGTGTACTGGTTGTTCTCGAGATATTCGCGGCTCAGGTTGCGGCCGGATTCCGTAAGAGCAAAAATAGCGCTGCTATTGCCCATTCCCAGCGACTTTTTCACCTGTATGAGGTGCTGCCGCTTGAGACTCTCCATCAGCTCCTCGATAATGCTGAACTTCACGCCCATCGCGGTGGAGAGGTCGCGCCCCATCATGTCGCCGCGAAAGTAAAGAAACTTGAAGATCAACTGCTCGATCATGGAGGCCGAGAGCCCCGTATCGCCAATCGTGGCGGGCACCGGTGGTACCAGTGGTTTGGATTCTTCCGAGGCTACTTCCAGTGCCTCTTTCTCGCGAAGGTCGTTCGAAAACGCGGTCAGGTCAATGAGAGGCTGCGAAGCGGCGGTGTCGAGAAATAGAGCGCTCATAATCGGAAACCGGAACTCGATTTTCTCCCGGATTCGCCGTGATGATCAATGGGAGAATCGTTCTGTCCTGCTAAGGTCCGGCGGGCCGATTGGTGTAGGGGAAACACCTGCATGCCGGGCGGACCACTCGGCCCCCGCCAGCACCAGCATGGACGCCAGGAAACCCCACAGAATCGTGCTCACCGAGTAATAAAAGGGCCCATACTCGTGATGCCACTTGTCCCCCAGCCAGGGCCACGTCCACAAATTAAGGTACTTGAGAAGCTCTAGTAGTAATCCGACGATTATGGCAGCAGGAATAATTTTCTCTGCCGGCACCTTACAGTTGGGCAGAAGCCAATAAATCAGGAACAGCATCAGCATTGAAAGAGGTACGGCGGCCAGGTTGAAGAGTATACGCGCGAACAGCACTGACGCGTCGCCCTGCGGATGAAAGTGCTGTGTCACCACCTGCGTATTCATCGCGGTTGCGAGCGTCGATAAAAGCCCCAGCGTGCCGCTCGCAAAGATGAGTCCGAGGCTCACCAGTTGGTTTTTGAAATAACTTCGGTTGACGTGACATCCCCAAACCCGGTTGAATGCCACCTCGAGCGGTTCGAAGATGCCGTTTGCGGTAAAGAACAGCAAGGCAATCGAGAAGATCTGAAACCGGTTATCGCGAACTATGACAGCCAGATTGTAGGCGATGAACTGTCCCATTTCATCAGGGAAAACGTCCTTCAACCCAAGGAACACCGCATCGGTCGCCGCCCGCCAGCGCAGGATGTTCCGGCAGATCGACAACAGGATAATCAGCAGCGGAAACAACGAAAGCAGGATATTGGCTGCGATCGAGAACGCGTAAACATGCACCTCGGTCTGCATCAGGTAACGCAGGCTGGGATAGCAGGCACGGCCGCACCTGGCGACAAACTCGTGCCCGGAGCGTCGTGCCGGATTCAATTGTGTGGGATTCAACTTCTGGTTCCATTGTAACCTCGGGGTCCCCTTGCGACTCTGTACAGGTGGCGAACGATGCTTCTCGAACAAGTGCAGTCTCTTACCGACGAGCAGGTGGTGGAACGCGTCCGCCAGGGCGAAACCTGGCTTTACGAGCTGCTCATGCGGCGCTACAACCAGCGCCTCTACCGCATCACGCGATCGGTCCTGAACGACAGCGCCGAGGCTGAAGATGTGATGCAGGATGCCTGGGTAAGAGCCTACGAGCATCTCGATCAGTTCGCCGGGAAAGCCAAATTTGCCACCTGGGTCACCAGGATCGCGCTCTACGGGGCGCTGGCACGTGCCCGCGAGCGGCGACGCTCGGACGGACAGGAGTTGTTGGATATGGGGATTTTCGAATCGAAGCAGCGTAGTCCCGAACGGCAGGCCATCGACAGCGAATTGCGCGATCTGCTGGAGTCGGCGGTGGACGAACTGCCGGAGGTCTATCGGTCCGTATTCGTGCTGCGCGAGATCGAGAGCCTGAGCACCGCTGAGACGGCCGAATGCCTCGAATTAAGCGAAGAAGCGGTGAAAACCCGGCTCCATCGCTCGCGCGCGATCCTGCGCCGTATTCTGTTCGAACGCGCCGGTCTGGCAACCGCCGATTCCTTCCGGTTCCTGGGGACCCGCTGCGACCGCATGGTTGCCCGAGTCATGGAACGCATCCACAAGCTGTAGTTTTCTCTCAACGTTTCTGGCGCTTCCGCAGTTTATATGTATGAACGTGGATGATGCCGGGAATGACATTGGCGATCGGGAGTTCAGCTAGCTTGCTGGACCAGGCCCGCGCGGGTGACCTCGAAGCCTTCGAGCAGCTCGTTCGCGACCACGAGCGGGCCGTGCTCGGTACGGCCTTGCGCTTAACCGGCCGCCTGGAGGATGCCCAGGACGCGGCGCAGGAAGCATTCCTGCGGCTGTATCGCAACCTGAAAAAGATCCAGAGCGAGACCGAAGTCCGGTCGTGGCTGTGCCGGGTCACCATCAATGTCTGCCACGATATGCGGCGGCGCAAGCGGCCCACGGCCGACCTGGCCGATTACGACCCGGCAAGCAGCGCTCCGGATCCGGAAATGTCGTTTCTCGACATGCAGCGGGGCGAACTGGTTGCCAAAGGCCTCCAGACCCTTCCGGAGAAGGAGCGCCAGGCGGTGGTGCTGCGCGATGTCCAGGGCCTGTCCACCCGGGAAGTGGCGGAGATTCTGGGATCGTCGGAAGTCACGGTCCGTTCCCAGATCTGCGTGGCGCGGATGAAGTTGAAGAAGTTTACAGACAAGTACCTGAGGAAGAAGTCATGAAGTGTTCGGATTGTCAGTTGAGGATCGCGTCGGAATTCGTCGATTCCGCGGTGGCCGAACATCTGGCGGGCTGCGGGGAATGCCGGGAATTTGCCGAAGAAATGGCGAAGAACCAGGAGGCCCTGCGATCGGTCCACCTCGACCCCGCGGCGCTGACCGCGGTACGGGCTCGGGTGATGGCCGGGATTCGGCCCCGACGGCGGTTTGGCTGGGTGTGGGAGCTCGTCCCGGCAGCGGTTGCGGTCGCTTTCGCGGCGGTGATGCTATGGCCGAAAGCGCCGCAGATCGGCCGGCCGGACCCCGTGGTCTTCGCGAAACACGTGCCGGACGTGCCGGTGCCGGCTCCAGCGCCGGCCCGACGCATTGAGCCCGCCCGGGTACCTGCGCCTCGTCGCGATTTCGCCCGCGCCGCCCACACCCTGCGAATGGAAATCGAAACCGGCGATCCGAACGTGAAGATTATTTGGCTGATTGATGAAAAAGGAGAATCCTTATGAGGAAGTTGATCGTAACGGCGATTTTGGCAGCCCTGGCGTTGAGCGCTGCCGACAGTATTCAAAAGATGGTGCCGGTGAAGAACGCCAACGCGCACAGTGTCTGGTTGACGCTGCGGGAAGTCATGAAAAACACTCCCATCGTGAGCACGGAATACCAAAGCAATATCGTCCTGAGCGGACCGCCGGAGGTCGTAAACGGGGCCGAGCAGCTAATTAAGAGCCTGGACGTGGCCGGCCCGCGCGAACGGACTATCGAGTTGACCGGGTACATTATCCTCGCCTCACAACGAGCCGGCGAACAGACTGCTGTTCCCCCGGAACTCGAACCCGTGCTCAAGCAATTCCGTTCCGTTCTTTCGTACAAAACATTTCGGGTCCTGGACACGCTGATTCTTCACGGGCGCGCTGGGGGTCACAGGGTCGACACATCCGGTGTGCTGGCACTGCCAAACACGCCAGGTGTTCCCACTTATGGTTTCGGCTTCTTTTCTGCGGACGTGATGGAGGGCTCGATCCGCTTCTCCGAGTTGCGTCTCTCAGTCCGAATACCGACCGGGGAGAAGGACGAAAAGGGCGAGCCGAGATCCGGCCTAGTCAACATAGGCACCGACGTCGACGTGAAGCCCGGCCAGAAAGTCGCCATCGGCAAGGCCAGCTTTAACACCTCCGGCGACGCCATCATTCTCGTGATTTCCGCTAACGTAGTGGATTGATCCACCGATTCCTTGCCATCGACTTGGGCGCCGAAAGCGGTCGCGCAATTCTCGGCGCCCTGGACGACGGAAAACTCACCCTTCAGGAAATCCATCGCTTCCAAAACACGCCGGTGCGTCTCCCAGCAGGCCTTTATTGGGACACGCTCCGGCTTTTTCATGAGATCCGCCACGCCCTGACGATCTGCGGCCGCGAGCGAAACTTGAAGCTCGACGGCATCGGCATCGACACCTGGGGCGTCGACTTCGGCCTGCTCGGTTCGGATGGGGCACTCGTCGATAATCCCCGCCACTATCGCGATGCGCGCAACAACGAAATGCTGGAGAAAACATTCGCCGCTGTCCCACGCGAAGAGATCTTCCGTCAGACTGGCATCCAGTTCATGCAGCTCAATTCGCTCTGTCAGTTGTACGCGATGAAGCTGGCCAACTCGCCCGCCCTCGACTCCGCTCACACGCTGCTCTTCATGCCCGACCTGTTCAATTACTGGCTCACGGGCCGGCCCTGCGTGGAACTGACGATCGCGAGTACATCGCAATTCTATAATCCGACCGCGAAGGACTGGGCACGCGACCTCCTGAAGCGACTGAACCTTCCCGCCGGCATCCTGCCCCAAACCGTACCTCCCGGAACGAATCTTGGCCCGCTGCTACCCGAAGTCGCCGAATCGACCGGCCTCGCCCCGGGAACGCCGGTATACGCAACCGCCTGCCACGACACAGCCTCCGCGGTAGCCGCCGTGCCGTCTGAGGGCCGCCACTGGTGCTACATCAGCTCCGGCACCTGGTCGCTGATGGGCGTCGAATCCGACACGCCGGTCATCAACCACCAGTCCCTCGCCCTGAACTTCACCAACGAAATCGGAGCTGCCGGCAAGATCCGGCTCCTGAAGAACATTCCCGGCCTATGGCTGCTCCAGGAATGCCGCCGCGACTGGGCCCTGCACGGCCGCGAGTACGGTTATGCCGACCTCGCCCTCTTTGCCGCCGACACTGAATCGAATGGCACCGTCCTCGATCTCGACGCTTTCTCCGAACCCGGCAACATGCCCGCCCGCATCGCCGAGTACTGTCGTAAAACACATCAGACGATCCCGCAAGGTCCCGGCCAGATCTGCCGCGTCATCCTGGAAAGCCTGGCCGCAACTTACAAGAACGTGTTGGACAAGCTCGAAACCCTAACCAGCCGTCGTTTCGAGACGATCCACATCGTCGGGGGAGGCTCGCAGAACACCCTGCTCAATCAGCTCGCCGCGGACGCCACCGGCCGCACCGTCATCGCAGGACCAGTCGAAGCCACCGCCGCCGGCAACATCCTCGTTCAGGCCATCGGCGCCGGAATCGTCTCCGGACTGGACGAAGCCCGCGATATTGCGCGTCAGTCGTTTACTTTAACGTCATATTCTCGGCGAACTTGAACCGGTTGGCGTCTGAACAGTTATGAAACTGTATTGCCTGCTCCTTGTCGCGGCTGTTGCGCCCCTCTGGTGCCAGACTCAGTTGACTGTCTACAACCAGAACTTCGCGGCCGTCAAAGAGAGGCGCGTTCTCGACCTTAAGAGCGGCTCGAATGAAGTGCGGGTGAGCGATATCACCGCACATCTGGAACCTGATTCCGTAGTATTGCGCGACATTCAGCAACCCGACGGCGTTCGGATTCTGGAACAGAACTACGAAGGGGATCCGCTGAGCCAGGATCTGCTGCTGCTGAAATCTGAAGGCAAGGTGATCGACTTCCAAATCACCAACCCGCAGACCGGTGAGAAACGAATCGTTCGGGGCCGCATTCTGCGCAGCGGCTACGTCCCCCATTTCGAAGCGATGCAGCAGTATGGCCAGCAGTACGCCGCCGCGCAGATGGCCACCGCGCGGGCCGAACAACCCATTGTCGAGGTCGACGGTAAAGTGCAGTTCGGCCTTCCCGGCACACCGGTCTTCCCCGGGCTCGACCCGGCATCGTTTCTCAAGCCGACTCTTTTGTGGCGCCTGCTCTCCGACCGTGCCGGCAGCCACCAGGTGGAATTCTCCTATCTCACGGGCGGAATGCGATGGGAGGCGACCTACAATGCCGTCGCGCCCGAGAAAGGCGATACCTTCGACCTGATCGGCTGGGTGACCCTCGAAAACATGAGCGGCAAGGATTTTGAGAATTCGTCGGTCAAGTTGATGGCGGGCGACGTAGCGAGGGCACAACCGCAGGAGCGCTTCGCCGTCCGCGGCATACCGAGCGGCGGGTTCGGTGGCGCCCAACCCCCCGTCACCGAACGCGAATTCGACGAATATCACCTCTACACTCTCGCCCGCCCCACAACCCTCCTCGACCGCGAAGTCAAACAGGTCGAATTCGTCCGCGCCGCCGGCGTCCCTGCCAAGCGCATTTACGTCTACGACGGCCTCCGCCTCGATCCCCAGTACCTCAACAACCAATATGCCCTGCGCACCGAGAACTACGGCTCCACTTCCAACACCAAAGTCTGGGTTATGCTCGAATTCAAAAACTCCGACGCTGCCCACCTCGGCATGCCTCTACCGAAAGGCAAAGTGAAAATGTACCGCCGCGACAACGACGGCCGAAACGAGTTCACCGGCGAAGATCAAATCGACCACACGCCCAAAGACGAAACCATCCGCCTCCGCAGCGGCAATGCCTTCGACGTCGTCGGCGAGCGCCGCCAAACCACCTTCAACAGCGACCAGGGCCGCCGCCAGACCACCGAATCCTTCGAAATTAAGGTCCGCAACCACAAATCCGAGCCCGTCGAAGTCCGCGTTGTCGAGCATATGTATCGCTGGCTGGAATGGGACGTTATCCAAAAATCGATGGATTTCAATCGCCCCGACGCCCGCACCATCGAGTTCCATCCTGCCTTGGCCGCGAACGGCGAGGCCGTGATTACCTACACCGTCCGGTATTCCTGGTGACCGAATCGCTAAAATAGTGGTTCATGCCGCAGAAACGCATTGGGATTCTTACAGGCGGTGGCGACGTCCCCGGCCTTAATTCCGTCATCAAAGAAGTCACCTATCGAGGCACCGAGCACGACTGCGAGGTAGTTGGCATCCGGCGTGGTTGGGAAGGACTCACCCACGTCAACCTCGACGACCCCGCGAGTGAGAAACTGTACATTCTCCCGCTGACGCGCCAGAATACGCGCACCATCGATCGCACCGGCGGAACTTACCTGCATAGCAGCCGCACCAATCCGCTGAAGATGAAAAAGCTCCCCGAGTTTCTCGCCGGTGAGGATTTCCCCAGCGCGCAGTCGACCAAGGGCGGCGTGGCATCGACCGTCTTCGACATGAGCAAACAGGTTCTGAAAAACCTCGAAAGGCTCCGGCTCGATTACCTGATCGCCATTGGCGGCGACGATACCTTGAGCTACGCCGCGCATCTCGACCGGCTCGGCATGAAAGTCGTCGCTGTGCCGAAAACGATGGACAACGATGTGCGCAACACCGAGTACTGCATCGGATTCTCCACCGCCGTCACCCGCGCCACCGACGCCATAACACGCCAGCGCACTACGGTCGGTTCCCACGAGCGCATCGGCATCTTCCGCGTATTCGGCCGCGATGCCGGGTACACCGCCCTCTACACCGCTTACGTCACCTCCATTCGCTGCTGCATTCCGGAATACAAGGTGAATCTCGAGCGCCTCATCGATTTGCTGGTCACCGACAAAAAGAACAACCCCAGCAATTATTGTTTGCTCGTCATCTCCGAGGGCGCCGAATGGGAGGGCTATAAGACTCAGGAGTACGGCGAAGCCGACGCCTTCGGCCATCGCAAAAAAATGAACGTCGCCGAAGTGCTCAGCGACGAGATCAAGAAGCGTACCAGCGATGAGACCATCGTCAGCGACTTGACCTACGATCTGCGCAGCGGCGCTCCGGATTTTGTGGACAAGCTCGTCGCCAACACCTTCGGCACCATGGCGCTCGATGCCGTTCTCGGGAACAAGAGCGGTCTGATGGCCGCCCTCGTCAACGGCTGCTACACCATGATGCCGATCCCCGATCCGAAACTCGGACCGCGCAAGGTCGATATTGCCTCGATGTACAACACCGAGCGCTATCGCCCGAATTACGAGAACAAGACCGGGCTGCCCATCTTCCTGACGCGGGCCTGATGCGCCCATTCTGGAAGCGGAAGCCGCCGCCAACGGATCTGCGCGAGATCATCGAACATTTCGACGAAGCCGCCCAGGACGAGGAGAATTTCCCCTCCACCATCGATCCGCGGATTTACCACGTTCAGTTGCTGATCGAGTACTTCGGCGACCTGAACGGCCGCAGCGCACTCGATGCCGGAAGCGGCAAAGGCCGGTTTTCCCGCGTCCTGAAGGAGCAGTTCCCGCAGGCGAGTCTCACCGCCTTCGATCTCTCGGCCGCGATGCTGCATTTCGTGCCCGAAGGGATCGAGCGCTGCCAGGGCTCCCTCACGTCGCTTCCGTTCCAGACCGCCGCGTTCGACTGCGCCTTCGCCATCGAATCCCTCGAGCACGCCGTCGACGTGGAATCCGCGGTCGCCGACCTGTGCCGGGTCGTTAAGGCCGGCGGGCAAGTCGTGGTAATCGACAAAAACGCGGACCACTGGGGACGCCTAAAGACCCCGGCCTGGGAAAAGTGGTTCGATCGGAAGGCAATGGAGAAACTGCTGGGGCGGCACTGCCAGGAAGTGTCAAGCCGCCCCATTTCCTACTGGGAAGACGTCGCGCCCGACGGGTTATTTTTCGCCTGGTTAGCCCGCAAATAGCGCAAAATCCCCCATGTGGAAGGGTGGAGCAGGCATTCAGCCATCGCCTGTCCCACCTTTGTGTTGCGCGAGGCAGCTTGGTGGGCAGGCGGTTTCGCCTGCCCGCTCAGGCTGAAACCTACTTCCGCGGCCCAAGCTCCTGCGAAATCGCGTAAGCATACTGCTTCGCCGGATCCTGGAACTGCCCCGGAATCGCCTCCGCCTGCTTCGCAAATGCCAGAGCTTCCTTCTTCCGCCCCAAATCGTTCATCGGCCGGGCGATGTTGTAATTGGCAATCGCAAGATAATACAAAGTCCCGCCGTTCAGCGTATTATCACCCTTTACCAACGGCAGAGCCGCACGCAGAGCCCTATCGCCCTGAATAAACTTCTGCTCCGTCGTATACGATAACCCCGCGATGTAATACCCCCGCGCTGCCAACGCATTCTTGCGCTTATCCCAATCCTCCGCCGACACGCCCTGCGGTTTGGCCTTGGTCGTCACGACACTAGCCAGCTTATTGCCGTAAGTGGCAGCTTTCTCCCACTGCTTCCGCGTCATGTAGCCATCCGCCAGAATGGCGAGCAAATCCTCGTTTGACGAAGCCTTGCCAATCACCTTCTCGGCAAACGGAAAGCCTTTACCCGGCTTCGAGTCCTCGAGCGCCGTCGCATATGAGGAATACAGATCGGGTAGATACTTGCTATCCGGCGCCGCCTTGTCGAGGGTTTCATACAGATCGATCAATTTCGCATGATCCTCTTCCTTCAGCGCCATGGTGCACAAAGCATACTCAGCATACGTACCGGAGCTTTTCGCGAACTCCACGCGCCCTTTGATCGATTCGGCATCCGTTTGGGCGCCGGGCTCCTTCTCGGGAGCCTTGATCACGGCTCGGGCGAGATTGATTGTCTCAACCGCCCACTTCTTTGTCGCGTCGGAATCCTTTTGCTCTTCTGCTGTCTTTAGATTTTGAAAGGCTGTGTCCAGATTAACGGTTGCGGGGGCCTGCTCTGCCTGGAGCATGAAAGCCACCGCTACGATACTAAGCAGCATCAAACGCCTCCTTGCTTTTTTTACGTACAGAGATTCGTATGCAATTCTACATCCGATTGAAAAGAATGGGAACGGCCTGCCCCGTAACGGAAACGCCGCCTTAGTTCGCTACACTGAAAGATTGCCCATGAAAGAACGAGTTCGTTCGACCACGATTCTGACGGTGCGTCGGGACGGCAAGGTCGTTATGGCCGGCGATGGACAGGTCACGCTCGGCAGTGAAGTCCTCAAGGCGTCCGCGCGCAAGCTGCGCCGCCTTTACAATAACCGCATTCTGGCCGGATTTGCCGGATCTACGGCCGACGCCTTCGCCCTGTTTGCCCGTTTCGAAGCCAAACTGGAGCAGCACAACGGCAACCTGCCGCGTAGCGTCGTGGAATTGGCCAAGGAATGGCGCACCGACCGCGTGTTGCGGCATCTCGAAGCTTTGCTGCTCGTTGCCGACAAGGAAAGCACGTTCATCGTCAGCGGAAACGGCGATGTGATTGAGCCGGATAACAATATTGCGGCCATCGGATCGGGCGGCGCCTTTGCCAAGGCCGCGGCCCTCGCCCTGACGGAGAATACCAGCCTCTCTCCGCGTGACATCGCGGAGAAGGCCATGCTCATCGCGGGCCGCATCTGCATCTATACCAACGAGAATTTCATCTACGAGGAGCTGTAAACAGGACAACGGAATGGTGATTTATTTGCCCGGACAGGCCGACGGCGACAGTCCGCTGCTCGATGAGCTGACGCCCCGGGAAATCGTTCAGGAACTGGATAAGTATGTCATCGGTCAGGGTGACGCGAAGCGCGCCGTGGCCATTGCGCTGCGAAACCGCATCCGGCGTCAGAAACTCGAGCCTGAAATGGCCGAGGATGTGATGCCGAAGAACATCCTCATGATCGGCCCCACCGGCGTCGGCAAAACCGAGCTCGCCCGCCGTCTCGCCAAGCTTGCGAATTCGCCCTTCTTGAAGGTCGAAGCCAGCAAGTTCACCGAGGTCGGCTACGTCGGTCGCGACGTGGAAGCCATGATCCGCGATCTGGTCGACATCTCCATCGACATGGTCCGTGAGGAGCGCCTGGAAGAAGTCGCGGAGCGCGCCGAACGCAATGCCGAGGAGCGCTTGCTCGACCTGCTCATGCCGCCGCAGCAGGAGGTGTCGGAAAGCGCCGAGCGTACCCGCGAAAAACTCCGCGACAAGCTGCGCGCGGGCAAGCTGGACGACCGCATGGTCGAGATCGATGTCCGCGATCGAGGGCCGACGTTCGAAGTCACAACCGCGGCCGGCATCGAAGAGATGGACATCAATCTCAAGGATGTTCTGCCGGGCCTGTTCGGACAGCGCACCCGCAAACGCAAAATGCGCGTCAGCGAAGCCATTGAATACCTGGTGCAGGAAGAGGAGCAGAAGCTCATCGACATGGACCAGGTGACCCGCGTCGCGCTCGAACGCGTGGAGCGCAGCGGCATCATCTTCCTCGACGAGGTCGACAAGATCGCCGGCCGCGAGTCCGGACATGGGCCCGACGTGAGCCGCGAAGGCGTGCAGCGCGACATCCTGCCCATCGTGGAAGGAACCACGGTCAACACGCGCCATGGCTTCGTGCGTACCGATCACATCCTCTTTATCGCCGCCGGAGCGTTTCACGTCTCCAAGCCCAGCGATCTCATCCCCGAGCTCCAGGGCCGCTTCCCGATTCGCGTCGAGCTGAAATCGCTCACTGAAGAGGACTTCATCCGCATTCTCAAGGAACCGAAGAACGCGCTCATCAAGCAGTACATCGCGCTTCTCGAAACTGAAGGCATTAAGCTGAACTTTAGCGACGATGCCCTGGTCGAGGTCGCCCGCTACGCCGCGCAAGTCAACGAAACGTCCGAAAACATCGGCGCTCGCCGCCTGCACACCATCATGGAAAAGCTGCTCGAGGACATCTCGTTCGCCGGACCCGATCTCAAGAAGAAAAACGTCAAGATCGACGCCGCCTACGTGAAGAAGCAGCTTGCCGACATCATTAAGGACCAGGATTTGAGCCGCTACATTCTGTGATGAGGCTGCGCGCGTGGACATGCGCCGCCGTGTTGGCGGTGGCGCTCTGGGGATGCGGCCAGGTGGGCGAGCCTGTCTATCCCTCGCTCAATATTCCAGTTAAAATCACCGATCTGAGCGCCGTCCAGCGCGGCGACAACCTGATCATCGATTTCAGCGTCCCTAAGCTGACCACCGACGGCATGGCGGTAAAACACGTCCGCGTGGATTTGCGCGCCGGCTCCAAAGAGATTCCAATTCTCGAAACCGAACCGGGGCCAATACATACGGAACCGCCGGTTAACGAGCTCGTTGGACAAATCGGCCAGCAGATCGCGGTTCAGGTGCGCCTGGTCAACGCCAAGGGCAAAGAGTCCGAATGGTCGAACCAGGTCGTGCTCAACATCCAGGCCCCGCTTGCCACGCCGTCCGGGCTTGCGGCCGCGGACACGGCGCAAGGCACAAAACTGACCTGGAGCGCTCCCGGCGAAAATCACTTCCGCATCTTTCGCGACAAGGCCCAGATCGGCGAGTCCGATGCCCCGGAGTACGTCGACAAGAACATCGAGTACGGCAAGCAGTACGACTATGCGGTGCAGGGAACGAAGGAAGGCGCCGAAAGCAAAGTCAGTGAAACCGTGCCCCACAGCGCGAAAGATACATTCGCCCCCGCTGTGCCGGCCGGTGTGAACGCGTCGCCCGGCATCAACACCATCGAAGTCGCCTGGGACCGCAACACCGAATCGGATTTCAAGGAATACCGCGTCTATCGCGCCGTCGACGACGGCCAGTTCGTCCAGGTGGCCACCGGTCTCGCAGCCCCCGCCTACAGCGATAAAGACATCCAATCCGGGAAGCGCTACCGCTATGCCGTCTCCGCCATCGACCAGGCCAACAATGAAAGCGAGCGCAGCGCTCCCGCCGAGGTCACAGCTCCATGAAACGTTACCGCTACAGTCTGAATCCGAGCATCGAGCCGACCGTCACGGATGCGAATCCGGACGTAAAGTATGGCGCCGAACTGCCCGCCGGTGCGCGCCTGCTGCCGCCCTGCTCCCCCACGAAGATCGTATGCGTCGGCCGCAATTATCCCGAGCATGCCCGCGAGCTGGGCAATGAACCACCCAAAGAGCCGCTCATCTTCCTGAAGCCGCCATCGTCCCTGATCGCTTCCGGCGACGCCGTCATCTACCCGCCGCTTTCCGAGCGCGTCGATTTCGAGGGCGAACTCGGCGTCATCGTCGGCAAACGCGCCCGCAACGTGAAAACGGAAGACGCCTGGGACTACGTGCTCGGCTATACCTGCCTGAACGACGTTACGGCGCGCGATTTACAGCGCAAGGATGGCCAATGGACGCGCGGCAAAGGTTTCGACACCTTCTGCGCCGTCGGCCCCTGCATGGTGCCGAAAGAAGACGTGGACGTCCGCACTCTGAGGCTGCGCACTGTCGTCGACGATGAGACGCGTCAGGAGGCGCCCATCGCGGATATGATGTTCGGGGTCGATGTTATAATCGCCTACGTCAGCGCGTTCATGACCCTGGAGCCAGGCGATCTCATCGCCACCGGCACACCGCCCGGTGTCGGCCCGCTCAAGCCGGGTTCACACGTTCGAGTCGAAATCGAGGGGGTCGGTGTTCTCGATAACATCGTAAGAGGAGAGGCTCAATGAAATTCTTTTTGGATACAGCCAACCTGGAGGAGCTGCGGCATGGCGCGGAATGGGGCGTCGTCGACGGCGTTACCACGAACCCCACATTGATCGCAAAAGAGGGGGTGCCGATCGAAGAGCAGATCCGCAAGATCTGCGACATCATCGACGGCGACATCAGCGCTGAGGTTGTGGCAACTCGATCGGAAGATATGATTCGCGAGGGTCGTAAGCTAGCTGCCATACACAAGAACGTAGTGGTAAAGGTTCCCCTGACCCGCGATGGCATCAAGGCGTGCTCGCACCTGAGCAAGGAAGGCATTCGCCTCAATGTCACGCTCTGTTTCTCAGCCGGGCAGGCGTTGCTGGCTGCGAAAGCCGGCGCATATATCGTCAGCCCCTTCGTGGGCCGCGTGGACGACATCGGATGGGAAGGCACGCAGCTCATTCGCGATATCGTCACCGTGTACAAGAATTACGGCTATAAGACCCAGGTACTGGCCGCATCGCTGCGTACCGGCCTGCACGTCATCGAGTGCGCCAAGGCCAGTGCCGACATCGGAACCATGCCGTTCAAAGCCATGGACATGCTCTTCAATCACCCCCTGACCGACAAGGGCCTGGAACAGTTCCTGAAAGACTACCACAAAGTTTTCCAGGAGCAGCCGGTCGGATAATAGTAAGGCGGGAATGCATCCCGCGGCGGATTTTGAATCCGCCTGGTATATTTCGGCATTACGCAGAGAATTCGGAAAATGTGGAAGCGTGGGAGCCGGCCGTCAGTCTGGAGTTTCGCCACCGATTCGTTTTGGGGTTGCCTCTATGCAACTTGGTGAGGCAGGCGGTTTCGCCTGCCCATCATTGATCGTACCCGGATGCCCGACTACATCCTGCTCCTCATCCTAGGCGTGGTCGCCGCGGCTCTCGTCGCGGTCGGAATGCGTATCCTCTATCAGCTCCGCCGGAACCCCTTGGAGCGCGAACGGCGCCGCCGGCTCGCCGTGAACGCAACCGGACGCCTCGCCGACGGCAACATCACTGAAACCGGCGACAACGCCATTTTCTATTCCTATTCCGTCGGCGGAGTGCTCTATGCCGCCTCGCAGGAAATCACGGAGCTAAAGCCCGCCATACCATTCGAGTTGGAACGGCTCATCGGCGCACCAGTGACCGTAAAATACACGACCCGCAATCCGGCCAACTCCATCGTCGTGTGCGAGGATTGGTCCGGCTTGCGCTCGCGGCCCTGACAGCCCGCGGCAGGCGTCTTTGAGAGCGGCATGCACAGGCGAAACCGCCTGCGCCCTTTACGGCTCCATAGGTTGCCAGCCAACGTGGGCAGGCATTTAGCCCTGCCCGACTTCTGCCATGGGGGCTGCTAATCCGTCACCGCCGGGACTATCGGAATAATTCTTTCTGACCGATATCATGACTTGGGTTCGGCTAACGGCCCCAGCCGGAGATCTCTGGCCAGAATCGGGCTTCCCGCTACGCCTTCAGGAGTGTACCGATGCCGAATCTCCCTTCAATCGCTATCGTCGACGAGACACACACTTCTCCAGCCGTCGTCTCCGGAACGGCTTCGTCGGCAAACGATCCCGGAGACCCCCCGCCCCCGGCTGACGACAGCCAGTCACGGCTGGCCGCCACCTTGGACGCGGCACAAATCGGAGTCTGGGATCTGGACCTCGTTCGTGACACCAGCGTTCGCTCCCTCCAGCACGACCGTATTTTCGGCTATGATTCGATCCAACCCAACTGGCGCTTTCCGGATTTTCTCGAGCGCATCGTGCCGGAGCATCGGTCTCGCGTCCAGGCTGCGCTACGCGACGCCCAAAACACCCGATCGCTCGAATATGAGTGCGACATCATCTGGCTGGATGGATCCCGTCATTCCATTTCCGTGAATGGTCGCGTCCATTGCGACAGCCTCGGTATTCCGGTTCGCATGATGGGCGTCGTCGTGGAGACCACCAGCCGTAAACAGATGGAGGAATCGCTGCGCCGCGGGGACGAGAAGTACCGCATGCTGTTCAACAACAGTAACGATGCCGCGTTTGTACTCAGCGTTCACGACGATGGTTCGCCAGGCGCCTTTATCGAGGTCAATGAAATGGCCTGCCGGCGCCTCGGGTATACGCGAGAGGAGTTGCTGCGCCTCAATCCAAAAGATATCGATGCACCGGAAAGCGAGCCCCCGTCGCCGCATATCATCGAGCAGTTGCTGGCCGGCAAGCCTGTTCTCTTCGAGGTTGTCCAGGTGACGAAGGGCGGGCAGAAGATTCCTACCGAAATCAGCGCCCGGCTCTTCGCGCTCGACAGCCGCCCCGCGATTTTGGCCATGGCGCGCGACACCACGGAACGAAGGCGCGCTCAGGAGCCTTTGACGGAGTGCGATCGGCGATACCGGAACCTGATCGAGCGCAGCTTGGCCGGAGTATTCCGTTTATCCCCGGACGGACGCTGTCTGGATGGCAATGAGGCGTGTGCGCGCACCTTAGGCTTTCACTCCCGTGAAGAGCTCCTGCAACACCACGCCTCGGAGTTCATGGCGTATGCCAGCGATTTCCAGCTTGCGGCCGGGCAGCTTCTGAAGGAAAAATCTCTGAGAAACCACGAGCTGCGACTCAGGCGCAGCGACGGCAGTATAGCGATCGTGCTCGCAAACATAAACCTGGCCGGCAGCGAGAACGGTTATCCCTACGTGATCGAGGGAACGTTCATAGATGTCACCCAGCGCAAGTTCGCCGAGAGAGCCGCCGAGGAAGCGGGCATTAAATTCAAGGATATTTTCGACAACGTACAAACGGGAATTATCATCATCGAGCCGGATACTCACCGGATCATCGACGCGAACGCACGGGCTTTGAGCTTGATCGGCCGCCCTAAAGAGTCGGTGATTGGAGCAGAGTGCTTTAATTTCGTTTGTCCGGCCGAGAGAGGCCGCTGTCCCGTCACCGACCTTGGTCAAACCGTGGATAATTCCGAGCGCGTGTTGCTGACCGCTGACGGCCGCCGCTGCCCCATCGTCAAAACCGTCGTGCGGGAGCAGATCTCCGGGCGGAAATATCTGCTGGAAAGCTTCGTTGATATTAGCGACCGGAAACGTGCCGAGGAAGCTCTGCGCACTAGCGAAACCCGATTCCGTTCGCTGGTGGAAAACAGCGCCGATCTTACCCTCCTGTTGAGTCCCCATGGTGTCTGCTTATATGCCGGGCCATCGACATCGCGGATCCTGGGATATACCGAGGACGAAATGAAGGGACGCAGGATTTTCGAACTCGTCTATCCGGGCCACGTGGACGACGTGCGCAGGATCTTCACCGAAATCTTGAAGGAGCCAGGCCAGCCGCGGGGCGGAGAGTGCCTCTGTCTGCACAAGAGCGGCGACTGGCGCTGGTACGAGTTTACCGGCCAGCTCTCAACTGACAATCGGAATAGTCAGGTTGTCGTTGCCAATGCTCGCGACATCACTGAGCGAAAACGAACGGCTGCGGAATTGGAAAGAGCTAAAGAGGCTGCGGAATCGGCAAGTCGCGCGAAAAGCGAATTTCTGGCCGCGATGAGCCATGAGATACGCACTCCGATGAACGGCATTATCGGGATGACCGAGCTGGCCATTGAAACGGACCTGACGTGTGAGCAGCGAGGCTATCTCGCCGTCGTCAAAAGTTCCGCCGAATCCCTGCTCTCCGTGATCAATGACATCCTCGACTTCTCCAAGATTGAAGCCGGCAAGCTGGAGTTCGAATCGGCCGCGTTCCATCCGCGGGACCTTCTTGCTTCAACCATGAAGGCCCTGGGCGTGCGTGCTTACGCGCGGGGAATCGAGTTCAACTGGCTGGTGGATTCCCGGGTGCCGAACGTTCTCATAGGTGACCCGGCACGACTGATCGAGGTGGTCAACAACCTGGTGGGCAATGCTCTCAAGTTCACCGAGCGTGGCGAGATATCTGTAGAGGTCGGAATGGAATCGCAACGGGGCGGCAGGGTTTGCCTGCGGTTCCGAGTCCGCGATACGGGAATCGGAATCCCCCCAGAGAAACAGGCCCTGATTTTCGACCCGTTTACTCAGGCCGATGCGTCGACGACACGCCGCTACGGAGGAACCGGCTTGGGCTTAGCTATCTCCTGCCGCCTCGTTGCCATGATGGGAGGAGAAATCTCCCTGGAGAGCACACCCGGAGTGGGCAGTATCTTTCAGTTCACCGCCTGGTTCGGGTTATCGGCGACGGAAGACATCGAACCCATCGCGGCGGAACTCGCGGATCTTCCGGTCGTCGTTCTGGATGATAACGCTACCACCCTGCACGTTTTCGACGAGTGCCTCAAGTCAATGCACATGCGCCCCGTTTTGGCCGCGGACGCCGAAACAGCCTTTCGGGCCTTGGAAGAGGTCGCGGATTCCGGGTGTAAGATTCCACTCCTGCTGGTGGATGCGGAAATGGACGGGTCGGCTTTCGTTGCACAAATTCGTCGCCACCCCAAATTGGCTCACGCAGGCATTGTTCTCCTGACGACACCGGCCCAAACAGGGCTCGACGGATGGTGCGGTGACTTGGAAACCGCGCCTCGCTTAATTAAACCAATCGGACCCTCTGAGCTAGAGGACGTTTTCCTGGGGATGCTGGGTAAACGTGTAAAGCCACACATCGATACGCATCCCAACGAGACTGGCGCCGGCGGTCGTGCTCGCCTCCGTGTTCTAGTCGCGGAAGACAACGCTGTGAATCGGTTGATCGCCACGCGTTTGCTCGAGAAAAGCGGTCACGAGGTGAGGGTGGTCCTCAACGGGCGCGAGGCGCTGGAGCAACTGGATCGCGAACAGTTCGACCTCGTTTTCATGGACGTTCAGATGCCCGAACTGGATGGACTCGAGGCCACCGCGGCGCTGCGGAAAAAAGAAGCGGGAACCGGCCGGCATATCCCCGTCGTCGCGATGACCGCTTATGCGATGCGAGGAGATCGCGAACGCTGCCTCACGGCCGGAATGGATGCTTATGTGAGCAAGCCCTTCCACGCTGACGCCGTGGCTCAGGTGATCGAGCAGGTCACGGCGCCTCGCCATCAGTCCTCCTGTAATGCAGGCTGTTAGCCTGCAGCGGGTTGTTAACCCGCCCGCCCTGGCGTTGAAGTGGCTGTGCTTTCGCACCTCACCACGTTTGGGATTCTGTGGAAGGGTGAAGCAGCCGGTTCCGCTGCTTTGGAAACACCGGCCACGTCTCCAAGCCTTTGCCGAAGTGACGAGTCCAATTCGGTGCCGGATGCACCCCTTCAACCGGCCCTGCACCGCCTGAAGACGGCATTACATTCACAAACTTTCGCATTTCTTCAAACCCGCCGCTAAACCCTAAAGGCCCAAGACTTTACACTCCAACTGCAACGCTGCTCCACAGGCAACTCGCGCACCCTCAACCCTATACTTAAATCCGGAAGCGCCCGGAAACGCGCCCTTCGCCCGCCCCGCCAAGACGAAACGCGCGACGCAACGTCCAAAACTTACGTCGCGCGAGCCACACGCCATCGTCGCATTTTGCCCGGTTTCACGGAGAATGAACAACATAGACACTGTATGCAGACTGAGCGAACAAGAGTATCTTCAAGGCCGGCAAAAGGCGAAACGCCCCATGCTATGGTGAGCATCATGCGACTCCTCGCCCTGGCCGCGCTTGGAGTGTCCCTGGCCGCGGCCCAGATTAACGACGTACACACCGCGACACTCGCGAACGGGATGAAAGTTCTCGTCCAGGAGGACCACAACATCCCTAACGTCGCCCTGTACTTCTTCTATCGCATCGGATCGCGCAATGAGCACCCCGGCGCCACCGGCGTCTCCCATTTCTTCGAACACATGATGTTCAACGGAGCCAAAAAGTACGGCCCCAAGCAGTTCGATATCGAAATGGAGAAAAGCGGCGGCAACAATAATGCCTATACCGCCAACGACGTCACCGTCTACACCGACTGGTTCCCCCGCACCGCGCTCGATCTGATGTTCGATATGGAAGCCGACCGCATCCGCGACCTCAGCTTCGACCCCAAAATCATCGAGTCCGAGCGCGGCGTCGTCTACTCCGAGCGCCGCACCTCAGTCGACAACAGCAACTTCGGAATCCTCTACGAACAGCTCTACGCCGCCGCGTTCACCGCTCATCCTTATCACTGGCCGGTCGTCGGCTGGCCCTCCGACATCGAATCCTGGACGATGGACGACCTCAAGACCCATTTCCGCATGGGCTATGCTCCCAACAACTGTGTCATGGTCGTGGTCGGCGACGTCACCAACACCGAAGTGCTCGCCCTCGCGAAAAAGTACATTGAGCCCATTCCCCGGCAGGATCCCCCGCCGCCGGTCCGCACCAAAGAGCCCGATCAGCTTGGCGAGCGCCGCGTCTTCGTACGTAAGCCGGCTCAGCTTCCCATCGAAATGATCGGGTACCACGTCCCGGAATCGAAGAATGCTGACGATGCCGTCCTCGACGTTCTCCAAACCATCCTCGACCACGGCCAAAGCTCGCGTCTGTACTCCCGAATCGTTGACAAGGATCAGCTTGCCCTGTCTGTGAATAGTTTCCGGCAGTCCTCGCTCGATCCCGGGCTGCTCATATTCAGCATTCAACCTCGCGCCGGCGTCGACATCGCGAAACCCGAAAAGGCGCTATTCGAAGAGCTCCAGCTCCTCCAAACCACCCCCGTGTCGGATCGTGAGCTTCAGAAAGCGAAGAACGTCATCCTCGCCGACCACTACCGCCAGCTCAAGACCATCGCAGGGCGCGCCAATCTCCTCGGTACCTACGAAGTCTTCCATGGCGACTACGCGCTTCTCTTCACCGAAGAGCAGCGCGTCGACGCCGTCACCGCCGCCGACGTCCAGCGTGTCGCCGCGAAGTATCTCACCGACAAGAACCGCACCATAGCCGTCCTCATCCCGGAGGAAAAGTCCAAATGACAACCCGCCATGGCCTTGCACTGCTTCTGGCCGCAACGCCGCTCCTGGCGCAGGTCAAGCTCCCGCCTTACACGCACAACGTTTTGCCCAATGGCGTGGTCGTCGACCTGATGCGCAAACCAGGAGTGCCGCTGGTTCGATTTCGGATTCTCGTGAAAGGCGGCGCCGAAGCCGAGCCGCCCGAACTCGCGGGCCTGGCCGGCGTCACCGCACAGCTCCTCCGCAAAGGTACGGCGAAACGCACTGCCGCTCAGTTCTCCGATGAACTCGACTTCCTCGGCGGAACCTTCCAAACCGGAGGCTTTGCCGAGCAGTATTCCTCCGCCACCACCATAAACGGCGAGTTTCTCACCAAGGATTTCGACCAGGGACTCGACCTGCTGACCGATGCCGTTCTCCATCCCACGTTCCCGCAGCAGGAAGTCGACAAGCTGCTCGCCCAGCGCGTCGACGCGGTCAAATCGGCCAAGGATAACCCGCAAGCGGCGATTCCCTCCTATTACGGAGCCTTTTTCTTTGGACCCAAACACCCCTTTGGTCACCCGCCCGACGAGCTGACGCTCGCCCGCGTCCGTCGCGACGACATTGCCGCCTTTCACAAGCGTCTCTACTGCGGCCGCAACCTCATCGTCATCGTGACGGGCGATTTCGACACCGCCTCGGCCGAGGCCAAAATTGCAAGCGCCTTCGGCCAGGGTGAGGCCGGCACGGCCTTCGTCTGGAATTCCCCGGCCTCGCCGGCCCCGAAAACCCGCCTGTTGCTCGTCGACAAGCCCGACGCTACTCAAACCTACTTCTACATAGGACAGCCCGGCATCGATCGCCATAATCCTGATCGCATCAAGCTGCTCATCCTGAACACACTGTTCGGCGGACGCTTCACCTCGATGCTCAACGACGAGCTTCGCGTAAACTCCGGCCTGACCTATGGCGCGTTCTCCGCCGTTCAGGAATATCGCGTGCCGGGCAGCATCTACATCTCCACCTACACCAAGACCGAAACCACCGGCAAAGCCATTGATGTCGCGCTCGAAATACTGAAAAAACTTTCCGAAAAAGGCATCACCCCAGAACAATTGGCATCCGCAAAGGCATACATCAAAGGTACGTTCCCCCCCGACCGGCTCGAAACGGCCGACCAGCTCTCGGCGACCCTGGCCGATCTGGAGCTCTACGGGCTCGGTCGGGATGAAATCGACAACCTGTTCGCTCGCATCGACGCTGTTTCACTGGATGACGCCAACCAGGCGGCCCGCAAATACTTCCGAACGGATCGCCTGACCTTCGTCGCACTCGGAAATGCCGCGAAGATTCGTGATGCCGTGAAGAAATACTCCGACGAGGTGACCGAAATCTCGATCAAAGACCCCGGATTCAGAGGAGTCCGCTAAATCCATGCCTTCCCATCTCGAAGGCTCGCCAGTCGTCATGGACCATTGTCCACGAAAGTGGATGAAAACCGCGGTAACGCAGCCTTCAGGCTGCCCCTATGCCGGCTGATGCCTGCGGTGGCATTGCCGTGCCTGTGGAAGTGTTTCTATACCTGCAACCGTGGGCTCTCGGTCCCCGGAAGTCACAAACGGTCCAATTCGAAAGAGCTCGGAGGCTCGGCTAACCTATGGATTTCTTCACTCAGGATCTGAAATATGCGCTGCGGACGATGGCCAAAACCCGTGGCATCACCGCCATTGCCGCCCTGACGCTTGCCCTCGGCATAGGCGCCAGCACCGCCGTGTTCAGCCTCATCAACGCCATCCTGCTCAAACCGCTTCCTTATCCCGACGCCAATAAAATCGTAATCCCCTGGCGTCAGGCGCCGCCCGGCCTGGACCTCGGATATAACGAGATCCCCTGGGGCATCGGTGTATTTCGCGACATCCAGCGTGAGGCGAAGAGTTTCCAGGCAGCCGGCACGTTTCAGAGCCTGGCCATAAGTTTCTCCAGCCAGGGCGAGCCCGTCCACCTCGATGGCATGATGGTCTCCGCGGGATTCTTCCCCGCTCTCGGCGTGTCCCCGGTCCTGGGCCGCACCTTCACTCCGGAAGAAGACCAACCCGGTCGGGAACATGTCGTCCTCCTTGGCGACCAGGTGTGGCGCGACCGCTTCGCCTCCGACCCCTCCATCATCGGACAAGCTATCGCGTTAAACGGCGCTCAATATACCGTAATCGGCATCATGCCGGCGGGATTTGCATTTCCCAAGGCATCCGAAATGCCGGGTTCGTTCAATTTTCCGCGCGAGACGCAGCTCTGGATACCCGCGGCGCTTCCGCCGCTACCCAAATCTCCCACCGATCCCGACGAACTCGCCGTGATTGCGCGCCTCCGTCCTGGCTTCTCCCTCCAACAAGCGCAGGCCGACATGGACCTCATCGCTAAACTGTGCGAAAGGCGCTTCCCAAATGGCCGGCACTGGTTCAATTCGCGCGTCACCCCTCTCACGAGCCAGGTCACTGGCAGTACCCGCACTCCGCTTCTCCTCATTCTCGGCGCGGTGGGCGTGGTCCTGTTGATCGCCTGCTCCAATGTCGCCAGCCTCCTGCTCACAAGATCCATTGCACGACGACGTGAATTCACCCTCCGCGCCGCCCTCGGCGCGGGCCAGGGCCGCCTGTTGGCGCAGCTTCTCACGGAAAGCATCCTGCTCTCCCTTGCAGGCGGACTTGTAGGAGTAGCCTTTGCTGACGCCTGCGTGCGGCTCGCCAAGCTCTTCGGACCGGCCGGCATCCCGCGCTTACAGGAAGCAACCATCGAGCTTCCGGTCCTCGCATTTGCTTTCGGAATCACGTTCGTAACCGGGGTACTTTGCGGCTTGGCTCCGGCCTGGAGCGCCGTTCGCGAAAACCTCGTCGACACGTTAAAGGAAGACGGCCAGCGCACTGGAGCAGCACGCAGCAGCACCGGAATGCGTAAACTGCTGCTCGTCTCTGAAGTGGCATTAGCCCTCGTCCTCGTCATCGCTGCCGCCCTCCTCACCCAGACCTTTTTCAAGCTCCTCCGTACGGACTCCGGATTCAATTCCAGCCACGTCCTGACGTTCGAACTTTCCTTGCCTGAATCGAAGTACTCCGACGTGGACCGGATCGTTGCCTTCTACGACGGCGCGCTCGAAAAGCTCCGAACTGCGCCCGGTGTCATGGCCGCGGGTATCGTCAATACCCTCCCGATGGCGGGTGCAACCGAGAGCACCGGGCTTCGCATTCCGGGCCGCGCATTCACCGATCCCAAACAGCGGCCCTTCGCGCAGTTCACTGTTGTATCTCCCGGCTACTTTTCCGCCGTCGGAGGGCGCGTGCTTCGCGGCCGTGACTTCCGCGAGTCTGACGGCGCCTCCACGCCGTCGGTAACCCTGATTAATACCGCGATGGCGAAGAAGTTTTGGCCGAACGAGGATCCCATCGGCAAGCAGGTGGGACCCGGGAGCCCCAAGTATCCCCTCAGCACCATCATCGGAATCGTGGCCGACATCAAACACCTCTCGTTGCGCGAAGAGCCCGGCCCCGAGATGTACGTCCTCTACGATCAGAAACCCTGGGTATCCATGGGCACCATGCAGGTCGCCGTCCGCACCCGCAGCGATCCTGGCGCCATGTCCGCCGGCATTCGCCAGGCCATCCATGCCCGCGACCCCGAATTGCCTCTGGCCAAGGTCGCGTCCATGACCACCCTGGTAGACAACACCATGGCCCAGCCGCGCTTTGCCATGCTGCTGGTAGCAGCATTCGGCGGGCTCGCGCTCGCCCTCGCCGCTATCGGAATGTATGGCGTGATCTCCTTCACCGTTGCCCAGCGCACTCGCGAAATTGGCGTCCGTATGGCTCTGGGCGCCCGCCGCGCCGACGTCTTCGCAATGGTGCTACGTGATGGCGCGCGGCTCGCCGGCCTCGGCATCGCGATCGGCCTGGCCGTGGCCCTCGCCGCCACCCGCATTATGGCCAGCTTCCTCTACGGAATCGAAGCAACCGACCCGGTCACGTTCGCCGTCGCCTCGCTAATCCTGCTCGCGATTGCCCTAACCGCCTGTTTCGTTCCCGCCCGACGAGCCACCCAGGTCGATCCCATGACAGCCCTGCGCCAGTAAGGCAGGACGGGTCTCGAAAACGCTGCACGGGCGAAGCTCTGCCGTTGGACCGCACCGGGAACGCGTAGTGACAGGGGCAAGCGAGCCTTTGGACAATCGGCGGCAAGAATCCCCGAACTTACGCTGACCATTCCCGTATTCACAAGAAAGGACTCCATGGACGCTCTCCGCCAGGACTTTCTCTTCGGACTTCGGCAGCTTCGCAAAAGTCCGGCCTTCACCATCGCCGCGATCTTAACCCTTGCCCTCGGTATCGCCGCGAATGCAACTATATTCTCCTGGCTCAGTGCGGTCGCTCTTCACCCGGTTCCTGGTGCTGACAGCCGCGACTTGATTTCCGTTCGGTGGCGCTCACCCGAAGGTGGCCAGCGTTCCCTTTCCTGGCCCGACTACCGGGATTACTGCAAGCTCAATCGCACTTTGCAGGACTTCACCGCGGCATCCATGGCGCCCATGAATCTCGGCGAAGGCAGCCGTCCTGAGCGGCTGTGGGGCATGCTTGTATCGGCCAATTATTTCGACACCCTCGGCGTAAAGCCGATTCTGGGCCGCCCCTTCCTCCCCGAGGAAGACGAAAACCCGGGAGGTCATCCGGTCGCAATCGTCAGTCATCGCTTCTGGCAAACACGGCTGGGCGGCGACCCTAACGTGATCGGCCGCCATATCCTGCTCAATAAGCGCCCCTTCACGATCGTCGGCGTGACGCCCCCACCGTTCATTGGTTCCATTCTCGGCTTAGGCTACGAACTCTGGCTGCCCGTCTCCATGCAGGGAACCTTTACCGGCGCCTCCGATCTGTTCACAAATCGCGACTCCCATTGGTTGCTGGGGCAAGCACGACTGAAGCCGGGCGTGGATCAGCGCCAGGTGGAAGCCGACCTGACCGCGATCTCCGCGCAATTGGCCAAGGAAACGACACATCCGGACAAATTTAACCGTGCCCAGGTCGTGCCGATCTGGCATGAAGGCGGCGGATCGATCCTGGTCCCTATGATGCTGCTGCTGATGGCTGTGGTGAGCGTGGTCCTGTTGATCGCCTGCGCCAATGTCACCAACCTGGTGCTCGCCCGCACCACCGGGCGCCGGCGCGAGATTGCCATTCGGCTCTCCCTGGGCGTCAGCAGGGCGCGGCTGATTCGCCAACTCTTGATCGAAAACGGCATTCTGTCGGCCGTTGCACTCGTTGCCGCTTTCATTACCCTGCCCGCCACCATGGGCGTCGTAATGGGTTTCGCGCCGCCCAGCGACTTCCCGATCACCGTTGCGATTAGTGTCGACAGCGGCGTGGTGCTGTTCACCATTGCAATCTCGGTCGCGGCAACGCTGTTGTTCGGACTCGTTCCAGCTTTCCGGGCGTCCCGTCCCGACGTCATAGTTGCCCTCAAGGACGAATCGGGCACCTCCACGGGGGCCCGCCGCGGATGGCTGCGAAGTTCCCTCGTGGTCGTCCAGGTGGCCTTATCGCTCGTCTTGCTCGTCAGCGCCGGCCTGTTTCTGAAGGCTCTCCAGCACGCTACGTCGGCCAACCCGGGGTTCGATCCCCGCAACGTCCTCATTGCCGGAGTCGATCTGCAGTCGAATGGCTACGACGAAGCTCACGCCCGGGTCGCGGTTCGCCAGATGTCGGAAAAACTGGTTTCCCTCCCCGGCGTAGTCGCCGTGTCGAGCGTGCGGAGCGTGCCTTTAAGCCTTGGTGCGACAGGAGCCAATGCCTTCGAGGTGGAAGGCTATACTCCTTCCAAAACCGAGGAACTGATCGCGAACACCAACGTCATTACGCCCGACTATTTCCACACCATGAATACGGCGGTCATGGCGGGCCGCGAATTTGCGCCCTCCGATACCCCGGAATCCCAAAAGGTCATCGTCGTGAACCAGACGTTTGCCCACCGTTACTTCCCGGGTGGAAACGCCCTGGGCCATCACGTTCGGATCTCGGGTGAACAGCGCGTCATCGTCGGCGTAGCGGCCGATTCCAAGGTCTTCTCGCTGGACGAACATCCGGTTGTGTCCGTCTATTTTCCGCTGTCGCAGGTCTTCTCAGCGCCTTCGAACTTCCTGCTGAGAACGACGGGGGATCCTTCCAGGTTCGCCCACGCGGCCGAGGATGCGATCCATACCGTAGATCCGACCTTGCCCGTTTTCAACGTGCGTACCCTCCAAAGCGCGATCAGCGCTTCCTACTTCGGCCAGCGGATGGGCGGCTCTCTGATTGGTGTTTTCGGCGCGCTGGCGTTGGTCCTGGCAGCGATCGGGCTGTACGGAGTACTGGCTTACACCGTCACGCAGCGCACCCGCGAAGTCGGCATTCGCATGGCGCTGGGTTCGTCCCGTTCCGGCGTGCTGCAGCTCATTCTCGCCCAGGGATTGCGCCTGGCCGCGGTCGGGCTGGGTATCGGCCTCACCATCTCCTTCGCCGTCACGCGCCTGATGAAGACGCTGCTGATGGACGTCTCCCCAACGGATCCTCCGACGATCATTGGAGTATGCGCGCTGTTGACGGCTGTCACGCTGCTGGCCAGCTTTCTCCCGGCTTATCGCGCCACCAACATCGATCCACTCCGCGCCATCCGGCACGAGTGAGGTCTGAGGTATTCTTACTACGCAATCATGGCGGCTCGCACGAGCGAGAGTTTCATTCTGCGTACCTACCCGTTTAAGGAGGCCGACCTGATCGTGAGCTTTCTGACTCGCGACCAGGGGAAGCTGCGCGGCGTAGCGGCCCGGGCCCGTCGCCCGAAGAGCACCTTCGGCGCTGGCCTGGAGCGCTTGTCGCACGTCAACGTGACTTATTACCAGAAGGAGACCCGCGAGCTTGTGAACATTAATTCTGCCGAGCTGATTCAATCGCAGTTTGCCTTGGCCTACGAAGCCAGCGTCGCCCTGGACTATCTCGCCGAGATCTCGGACCAGGTCCTGCCCGCCGGCGAAATCAACGAGCGCCATTTTCGTCTGCTGATTGCCGTCCTCGATTTCTTTCACGCCGGCGGAAGCGTCTGGCCGGGGGTGATCTACTTTTCCCTCTGGGCAGTCAGGCTGGCGGGCTTTCTTCCCGATTTGCGCCTCCAAACCGAATCGCGCGAGATCGCCGAGGAAATGCTCGTGACTCCCATCGCCCAGCTTCAGTCCCGCGAATGGACGAAGGCGACCGCGGCCGATCTGCGGCGGGCGCTGCAGCTTGTGATTGAGGATCATATCGAGCGCCGGGTGTTGTCCGCGCGTATGCTGGAGGCGCTGTGACGCGCCCTACCACCCCGAGGGTTTTGACTTACCCCGTCAAGTTTGCCCTCCTCAATCCGATGAGACATTCAGGATGTCTACATCACCTCTAACATTCACGGGTGTGAGCACCTACTCGAGCGATCTCCAGACCATTTCCGATCGCGCAAACCAACTCGGACAGATTCCAATCACGCGCCTGCAAAACGCGCAAACGGATGACTCCTCAAAAAGCCAGTTGTTAGGCAATTTGAACACGGTGGTTGCCGCGCTCGGTACGAGCGTCGCCGCGCTGGGTGCCTTGGGCGCGAATCAAGGTCTGACGGCCAGCAGTTCCGATCCGGACACCGTGTCCGTGATGAACACCGGCGCCACGACGGCCAACACGTATACCATCAGCAACATCACTTCGATTGCGGCGCCGGCCTCCGAGATGACCCTGACGGGTTATGCGGATTCGAACACCACGCAATTGTCTTCGAGCGGTCAGTATAAGTTGCTTTATGGCAGCAACACCTACTCCATCTCCCTATCCTCCAGCCAGAACAACCTGGTTGGTTTGAATAACGCCATTAACTCCCTCGGCGTCGGTGTGGCATCGTCGATCATCACGACCGGCACGGGAGCGAACCCGAATTACCTGCAGGTATCTTCGGAGACCGTCGGTGCTACCACCCTGCGCCTGCAGAACGTTCCGTCTCCGGTAGACAAGTTGGGCGCCACCGATGCCGACGGCAACGCGACCTCCATCTCTTCGTCCGCCGATTCAGCATCCACTGCCGTGTCGGCCACCGGGAACATGCAACTCGTGTACGGAGGCAGCACCTACCAGATCGCTCTCGGGTCCGGTCAGAACAATCTGCAGGGGCTTTCCGATGCCATCAACAACCTGGGCGTCGGCCTGACCGCTGCGGTCGCAAGTAGCGGAACCGGGGCCGCGCCCTATTCGCTCTCTATTTCCGGCAACACCGCCCAATCTACTTTGAAACTCCAGGATCTGCAGGCGCCGGTCAACCTCCTCACCCAGACCAATCAGGGCGCCAATACCGAATTCGTGCTCGGCACGGCCTCGGTTTCGAAGCCGTCCACTAACATCAATGATGTAATCCCGGGCGTCAGCTTCCAGATTCTGCAAAAGGATCCCACCGGATCTGTCACGATTTCGCTTGCGACCGACCGCACCCAGTTGAGTAACGGCCTGAAGGACCTGGCCACCAAGTACAATGCCGTGGTTGACGAAATCAATAAGGAGATGGGCACGTCGCCAGGCTTATTGGCCGGCGACTCAGTGATTCGCCAGGTGCAGGACGATCTGCGCCAGGTTACGATGTACAACGGCAACGGTACTGGTGTCCATAGTCTGGCTCAACTGGGAATCGAACTGGACAAGACCGGGAAGATGTCGCTGAACGAGACGACTTTTAACAACCTCCCCGACAGCAAGATTACGCAGGCCTTTACGTATCTCGGTTCGGCGACAACCGGGTTCGGAACTCTCGCCGACACCATCTCTCAACTCACCGACCCGTATAGCGGTTTGATCCAGGCCGAGCAGGCCAGCCTCAATACCGCATACACGAAAATGGGGGAGCAGATCACGACGCTGCAGGATCGTCTCACGATCTCACAGAACGCGCTCACCCAAAAGCTCCAGCAGGCGGACACGCTGTTGGCCAGTCTGCAAAACCAACAAACGATCCTCAATTCCAGCGTTTCGAGCGTGGATCTCGTGATGTATGGGAAAGACTGGGGTACGCAGGTCTCGCAATGAGCCAGTGGGATAGCGTATTCGAGGAACTCGACGGCATCAGCCGGGAGATGCAGGAACTGGCGGACCCTGGCCTGGATGAGATCGAGGCGCTACTCGCCAGACGGGAGACGCTGCTGCGGGAAATCACAGCGGCGGATCCTCAAAGCCTGGGCCGGGAGTCGGTTACTTCGCTGCGGGGCGCTTTGGGGGCGGGCGAACTCGCTCACCAGAAACTGGTTCGCGCAAGGCAGCGCGTGTTCTTCGAATGGCAGACGATGCGGCAGATGCGGGCGGCGCTCAATAGCCGCGACGCGTCCCATTCCACGATTTCGGTGAAGTTGTAACAGTTTGCTGGACCTACAAAGTTACAATAGTAAGGTCCATGGTTCGCGACGGCATCTACTACGCCATCGGACTCACCGTCGGCGGTCTGATCGTGTCCTTTTTCACGTCGCCGGCGTGGGGGTTTCCGTTGTATGTTGTGGCCGCGTTCTGCCTGTACTTCTTTCGCGACCCCGATAGAGCGATTCCAGCAGGGCCGGTGGCGGTTTCGCCGGCGGACGGTAAGGTTGTAGCGATCCGGCCGGACCAGCCGGATTCCACCCGTGTCAGTATCTTTTTGAACATCTTCGATGTTCATGTGAACCGGTCTCCGATTGAGGGCAAGATCTCCGAAGTGCGGTATCAGCCGGGTCATTTCCTGGTCGCGAGCAAGGAGCAGGCGAGCGCCCAGAACGAGCAGAACCTCGTTACCGTGGAGGGCGAAGGCACGCGCGTCACGTTCTCCCAGATTGCCGGATTGATTGCGCGACGGATCGTGTTTTATAAGCACCCCGGAGACGACGTGAAGAAGGGCGAGCGCGTGGGGCTGATCAAGTTTGGCTCCCGGGTCGACATTTTTCTCGGGCCGGAGTGGGAAATAACAGTGAAGGAAGGACAGCACGTGTCGGCGGGCTCGACCGTGGTGGCCAGAAGAAGATGAGCGGAGGGGCAACGTGACGCTCAGAGAGAGATTTGTCGAACATCGTTCGCCGCAGCACCGCCCCCGACGGGCGGCCTATGCGTTGCCGACGCTGTTTACCGCTGGCAACATTTTTTTAGGGTTTTTCGCGATTCTGCGCACTTTTCAGGGTGCGATGTGGGCCAACGCCGGAAACCTGGGGTTCAATCAGTTCTTTGAGGCGGCGGCTATCGCCATCGGCGTCGCCGTGGTGACCGACGGCCTGGACGGGCGGATCGCGCGCATGACAAACACGGTCAGCGACTTCGGACGGGAAATCGATTCCCTGGCGGATGTCATCACTTTCGGCATTGCGCCCGCCGTCCTGGCTTACACGTGGGGCGTGCAGTTCTCGCCGGATCTGACCAAGCATATCGATTCGAGGCTCTGTTACCTGATCAGTTTTCTGTTCCTGCTGTGCGGGGCGGTACGCCTGGCTCGGTTTAACGTGCAGACCAATCCAATTCCGAAGAACCCCGGGCGGCCGGATCGCAAGTATTTCATCGGATTGCCGATTCCTGCTGCGGCGGCGATCGTCGCCGCGGTGGTGTACGCCTGTGATTCGACACCTTTGCAGTGGTGGTTCTGGTCGGTGCTATGGCTCCTGATGCTGGCCGTGATCGGGTTCCTGATGGTCAGCACGTGGCGTTACCCCAGTTTCAAGGATGTGCAATTGCTGCGGCCGCGCTCACCGATGACGCTGATCTTTATCGCGGCTTTGATTTACCTGGTGTGGATCTATCCGCAGCCGGTCCTGCTCGCGATCGCCTTCACATACGTGGCGACCGGCGTGGTGATCCGCGCGGGCGGCATCATCCGCCGCAAGTTCCGCCGTCCTCCGCCGCCGCCCGAACCGGAGCATCAAGTTGGCTAATCCTCATCGCGCCGCCGCTTTGGTGGGCGCTGAATCGCTGCTGGGGCGCGACCTGCGTGAAGTGATCGAGTCGCGCAAGCTGCCCCTACGTCTCAAGTTGATTTCCGCGACGGATAAGGAAGAGGCGGCCGCCGGCATCCTTTCCGAACTGGGGGGTGAACCCGTTTTCATAAGTTCCCTCAAGGCTGGGGAACTCGATGGCGTAGATTTTGTTTTTCTCGCCGGCCCTCGGGGATCGGCGGCGGAAACGCTGAAGCATATTGCGGGCGACGCGAAGCCTCCCATGCTGCTCGATCTCACGGGAGCGCTCGAGGAGCAGCCGGCGGCGCGTTTAAGAGCTCCTGCGGCGGAGGACCCGGGAACGGCCCAGGCGGCGCCCATTGTGGTGATCGCGCATCCTGCCGCTATCGTGCTCGCGATGTTTCTGCGGCAACTGCGGCAAGCGGGCGTGATCCGGCGCGTTGTGACTCAGATCTTCGAGCCTGTTAGCGAACGCGGCCAGCGGGGAATTGACGAGTTGCAGAAGCAGACGGTCGCCTTGCTGTCTCTCCAGAAGCTCAAGCAGGATGTTTTCGATGCGCAGGTGAGCTTTAACCTGCTTCCGCGGTATGGCGAGGAGGCGATGAAATCGCTCGAAGATGTCGAAACCGACGTCGACCGCCATCTCGCAACGCTATTGTCGAAGACTCCGGAAATTCCGCTGCCTTCCGTGAACGTCGCACATGCTCCCGTGTTCCACGGGTACACGATGTCGCTGTGGGTGGAGTTTGAAAACCGGCCTGCGATGGAGGTTCTGTCGGCTGGCCTGAAGACCGCGGATATCGAGGTTCGGACCGGCGACGAGGAGCCGCCTTCGAATGTCGGCGCAGCGGGGCAGAGTGGGATTACGGTTGGCTCGATTCATGAAGATCGTAATGACGGGCGGGCAGTTTGGTTCTGGATCGTCGCGGACAACCTGCGAGTAACGGCGGAGAACGCGGCGGAGGTAGTGCGTGAAGCGTTGGGCTGAGGGATTTGTTTTAGTCTGCATTTGTCTCGCGCTCCAAGCTTGCGGTTATCACGTTGCCGGTAAGGCCGACCTGGTTCCGGCCTCCATCCACACGATCGCGGTTCCGGCGTTTTCGAACGTTACGACGCGGTATAAATTGACCGATCACATGGCCGAGGCGATCGCTCACGAGTTCATTGCGGAGACGCGGTATCGTGTTGTCCCCGATCCAAAACAGGCGGACGCCGTTCTGAATGGAACGATTATCAATTACGTCGCATACCCGGTTATCGTTGCGGAATCAGGCCGCGCGACTGGTCTGCAGATCATTTTGACGATGGGCGTGAGCCTGACGGAACGGAAGACGGGGAACATCATTTTCTCGCGGCCGAGCTTCGAAATGCGCCAGCGGTACGAGATCAGCGCCGATCCGCAGAAGTATTTCGAGGAGAGTGGGGCAGGGCTGGATCGCCTGAGCCGCGATGCCGCGAGGACTATTGTTCGCGCGATTCTGGAGAACTTTTGACCCCCGAACAGTTTCAGCAGCGCATCGCCAAACAGGAGCCGGCGCCATTGTATTTGTTCATCGGTCCCGAAGGGTACCAACGCCAGTTGTGCCGTGACGCGCTGCGGGCAAAAGTTCCGCAGGTCGACCATTTCGACCTGGATGAGACCAGCCTGGGGACGGTGCTCGACGATGCCCGGGCGCTGTCGCTGTTCGCTACGGAGCGGGTGATCTGGGTTACGAGCGCGGAGGCGGTTTTGCCGCGCGGCAAGGCGGCGGATTCCGATGAAGGGGCCATTGCAAACCTGGCGGCATATGCCGGCCATCCGACTCCGGGGGTGGTGGTGGTGTTCGATTGCAGCCGGTTCGAGTTCGATGGCGAGGACAAGGCGAAGATCGACCGGGTGCTGAAGTTTTATTCGGTGATTTCCGCGCAGGTGGACTTTAGGCCGTATACGAGCGAGGCGGCGCGTCAACTTGCGAAAGATCTGGCGCGAAACCGCGGACTTCAGATCGGGCTTCCCGAAATTGGGCTCATCGTGGAGGCCCTCGCGGGTAATGCCGCGCGGATCGCGGTTGAGATCGAGAAGCTGGCGCTTTTTGCGGGCACGGACCGCAAGGTCACGGCGGATGACATCGCGCTGATGGTGCCTAACGCCCGCGAGACGACGGTTTTCGCCCTGGTCGGGGCACTGGGACGTGGCGACCGGAAGCGGGCTTTGGACAGTTTGGACACGCTTCTCAAGGAAGGCGAATACCTTCCGCTCGCGCTGACTTTTCTGGCAACGCAGTTTCGGCTGGCCATGGTGGCGCACGAGGCCGGTTTGCGGACGACTCAACAGGTGCAGGCATGGTTCACCCGGGAGGGCATCCGAATCTGGCGCGACCGGGCGGAGCAGGTTTGCCAGACCGTCTCGGCATTTTCGAAAGAGCGGCTCGGGAAAGCGATTGAGAAGGTCTTCTGGGCGGATAAGGCTTTGCGCGATTTCCGCCCGGATGACAGGGTAGTTATGGAAGAGCTCGTTTTGGATTTGACGAGCTAGAACGCGGCGATTCCGTTGAAACCGGCGGCGGCTGTGATTCCTCCGGCTGCGGCGAGCGGCATTAAGGAACCGTTGTCCTGAATCGCGAATGCTCCGACCGTGCCGGCTCCGCTGTTGAGGGTGTAGAGGAATCTGCTGTCGGCGGTCACAGCGATATCGAGGTTTGCCGCGCCGCTAGGATTCATACCCACGACAGTACCGTCCAATGCCGTCAGCGCTCCACTGCTGCCGATCGAGAATCCGGAGATCGTGGCTGTTCCCGCATTTGAGGTATAAACGAACTGGCCGTCGGGCGTGATGACGCTCCAACAGGTAGCGGCCCCCATGGTAGGAAGGGTGGCCGTGACCGGCGTCAGTGTTCCGCCATCCTGCACCGTGAACGATGAGATGGTGGACGCGTTCATTCCGCCGGCGGGACCCGTTTCAACGGCAATCGCGGCCCCACCAGGCGCGAAACGCACGGCAAACAGACCTGGCAGGGAGCTGGGTTTCACCACGGGCGCCGCCAGCGTGCCATCCTGCTGAATCGCGAAGATATCGAAGTTATTGCTGATTCGTTCGGTCACTATGAGGAACTTGCTGTCGGGGCTTAACGCTAACGAAGAACCTCCTGCAGAGTTGCCGGACAGGAAACGAACGGAGTTGGGGATCGGGTCTACATGCCCGAAACGATCGAGATTAAAACCGGTTACGCTTCCGCTTCCGCCGGCATTCAGCACGTAGAGAAGATTGCCGTTTTGGGCAATCGCAACTGGGGCGCTGCCGCCGCTGGGGACGCGATCGACTAACGACAGGAATGGACCGAGGACCCGGAAGACCGATATATCGCCGGAGCCGGAATTCACCGCAAACAGAAGGGAATGATCGGAGCTGAGCGTGAGGGAACCCTGAGAGCCGAGCGGGTCGGTGAGACCGCCGCTGCCGCGGCCACCGGTGCGAAAGCGGCCGAGCTCCTGTAAGGTGCCGTCGGATGCGCGGCTATAGGATAGGATCTCATTCCCGGCTGCGCCATTGTTCATGACAAATACCGCGCCCGCGCTTTGGGCGCGTGGACCGTTTTGAGCGAAGGCCATGCCCGCGATGGAAAGGGAGAGGGCCATGAAGACACACGTAGAACGCAAGTTTTTCCTCCTGGTATTCACTTGGAACGCCTGAAGCGAACCTGCTTGTACTTCGTTTGGGCTGAGGGAAAAGTCACGGGCCTGTTTCAAGGGCGCCGTGCAACCGATAGGCGTTTTAGTGTAAGACATAAGGAGGCTATTGTGTTTGCGGATATCTTGTGGAAATCGCCGGAAAACTGTTTTTCGGCCTGATTTCTCAATGACTTATCCGCACTGCGCGACGGGGCGTTTTCCACTGTTTTACCCAGAGGGCAAACGCGTGCAGCAGAAAGGAGTAAGTTTTGCTTGAGGCCAGACGACGAGCGTTTTAATCTAGTACCTCCGGCCCGTATGCAAGATATCGCACTGGAAAAGGGACTCCCGGCAAATCTCGACGCCGAACGCTTCGTGCTCGGCTCGATCATGCTGGATGATTCGACGTTCATACAAATCGCCGGATCGCTGGAGCCCGACGATTTCTCGATAGAAAAACACCGCCGTATCTTCGCGCGGATGGTGGATTTGTATGACCGGGGCGAGCGCATCGACCGGGTCACGGTGGCGAACGAGTTGATCAAGCAGAATCAACTGGAATCGGTGGATGGCTTAAGCTATCTCGTTTCGCTCGATGACGGGCTGCCCGCGGTTTCGAATATCGACAGCTACGTTCGGATCGTCAAGGACAAGTCGATCCTGCGGCGGATCATCTTCAGTTCCCAGAAGCTCATTGACCGCTGCGTACTCGGGGAAGAGGAGCCGGACGAGATCCTGGCGAGCGCCGAGGAAGGGCTGCTGAAGCTGGGCGAATCGCGCGCCAAAGACGCGCTGATGGACCCGGCGACGATCATCCGCGAATATGAGGGCGGCCTCAACGCATTCCTCGACCCCAGCAAGCGGATCAAGGGCATCTCCACCGGTTTTCTCAAGTTCGACGAGATGACAGGCGGGCTGCATGGCGGGGAGCTGATCATCCTGGCGGCGCGGCCTTCGATGGGGAAGACGGCGCTGGCTTTAAATATTGCCCAGCACGTGGCGATGAATCCGCAAGAAAACAACACGGTGGCGGTGTTTTCGCTCGAAATGTCGCGCGAGTCGCTGCTCACCCGTGTGATTTGCGCCACGGCTCGCGTCGATCAGCAGAAATTCCGCGCGGGGTTCCTGAACCAGGATGAACGCCGCCGGCTTCAGAAGGCGGCTTCGGAGATGGTGCAGGCTCCGCTGTTCATCGACGATACGCCGGGCGTAAATTTGATGGACATCCACGCCAAGCTACGGCGGCTACGCAGCGAGCGCGGGTTGGGCCTGGTGGTGGTCGATTACCTGCAACTGATGAGCTCGCGCAGCCGGCATGAGAATCGAAACCAGGAAATCAGCTCATTGTCGCGGGGCATGAAACTGCTTGCGAAGGAGCTTAACGTCCCGATGCTGGTTCTTTCGCAGCTCAGCCGCGCGCCGGAAACGCGGCCGGGCGATCATCGTCCGCAGATGAGCGATTTGCGCGAGTCGGGATCAATCGAGCAGGACGCGGACCTGGTGGCATTCATCTTTCGCGAGGAAGTGTATAAGCAGGATCGCGAGGATCTCAAGGGGTTGGCGGAGCTGTTGCTGGCCAAGCAGCGCAACGGTCCGACCGGGAAGATCAACCTCGTGTTCCTGAAAGAGTTCACCAAGTTCGAAAACCGCACGAACGACCTTGGCGAGGACGTGATGGGCGGCGAGTAGGTAGTTTTGGGCGGTTACGACGCAATCCTGTTCGACTTCGACGGCGTTCTGGTCGACAGCGAGCCTTTACATTACCGTTGCTGGATCGAGATCCTGGCGCCCTGGGGATTCAGGATGGACTGGCCCACCTATGCGGCAACGGCCATCGGAATTACGGATCGGCTCATGCTGTCGCGGTTTTGCGAGTATGCAAATCCGCCGGTGACGTTGGAGACTCTGATGGGCACTTATCCGCGAAAACGGGAACGCTTTCGTGAGTTGATGGCGCAGGAGCTTCCGTTCTTCGAGGGCTATGCGGAGTTCATCCGGTCCTTGGCGGCGTACAAGCTGGCGGTGGTCAGCTCCAGCGGCCGGGGGGAGATCGAACCGGCGCTGGTGCAGGCAGGCGTGCGAGATTCGTTCGCGGCATTGGTGTGCGGGGGCGACGTCAAAAATCACAAGCCGCATCCGGAGCCGTACCTGTTGGCGGCCGCTCAACTGGGCGCGCAGAAGCCGCTGGTGGTGGAGGATTCGGAGGCCGGCGAGGAGAGCGGACGCGCGGCCGGGTTCGATGTAATTCGGATTGCTTCGCCCAGCGAAGTACCAGCGGCGGTACGCAGCCGGCTCAACGGATCTCAAAACGCGTAAACGGCATTCCGAGCTGACGCGGATCGCCAGACACCCGGAGGATACGGTCGGCTTCCACGGCGACTTCGATTTTGGGATTGCCAACCAGGCGCGCGGGGAGATCGAACTGGAACGTGAATTCGGCGTCGGGTTGAGTGACCGATACCGGGTTGTACTTCTGGCCTTCCACGCTGATGCGGAGACCGACGGGTCCGGATTTAAGTGCCACAGCGGGGCAAAAACCGGTGATGTACAGTTTTTGATTCGGATTGCGGGGGCCCGACAGCAGGACGGTGGCGCGCTTCGGCATCCAGCGGAAGCCGTTCTCGATGGGGTACCAGGTGGGACCGAGTTGCGCGGCGGCCAAGGGATCGGCGAGATCGACGTCTGACGAGAGTCCAGAGGATGGGTGAGTGTCGAGCGAGCGCCGGTAGTCCGCGGTGATGTTGCGCACTGCGGGTAGGCTCACCTCCAGGACTGTCACGCGGTTGGCGTCCAGTTCGCGCCGTTCGTTAACCGGTTCGATGAAGTAATCGGAGACGTCGGTGTGGCGCGGGTCGGAACCAATCGCCGGCCGGTCTTCGGGCACCAGATAAACCTCGTTGAATCCGTAAAGACGGAACGGGTGATGGACGAGGGCCGACCAGAATAGCTCGGGACTGACTCCTTTGAGGAGCAGAATCTTCTGGCGATCCGGGGCGTTTGGGGAGACACCCAGGATGAATCCACGGATTCGCTCACTGAGGTCGTGGGAGGCTCGGACGACTGTTAGGGTGGCCGGGAGGCTGAGGCTTGCATAGACCGCCAGGAGGGCTATCGCCATCGTGCGGTACGCCAGATTTTCCTGCCAGGCCGATGCTATGGCCCAGGCACCCCAGATTGCCAGTCCGATCAGCGGGACGGTCAGGTAGTAGTCGTTCATGTTGTCGCGAATGGGGAGCACGGGTGCGATTGTGATTAAGAACCAGGCCGGCATGAATGCCGCGATCCACTCACGCTTGCGAAGTTTGGCGATCAGAAAAGCGACGAGACCCAGAGTCAAGAGGATTAGGTGAGTTCGGGTGTGGGCGGAGAGGCCTAGTTTCCAGTAATGGTCGAGGGTTTGGAAGGCGGCAAGGTCGAGGTGGAATTTGTAGGGGCCGGATTTGGGTAGGGGAGCGACGGCGAGATGGAGGACGACGTAGAGAGCGGAGACGAGGTATAACGGCGCTATTTTGGTCAGAAAGGCGGACTGGCGAAACCGCCTGTCCCACCAAGCAGCATTCCCGGAATCCGAGTGTGGGCCAGCCCTGGTTAGTGCGACAACGGTCGCAAGTAGGGGATACAAGACGTTTAACTCGAGGACTCCGAAGCCTAGGATGAAGGTGATCCATTGAGCGATTATGCGGTCGTTGAGCAGGAACCAGAGGCACAGCAGAAAGATCAAGGATTCGAGGACCTCGTTATAGGCAGATGCCCAGGAGAGGCTGACGACCAGGGCCGGATTTAACGTCCAGAGAATTGCACTCAGAAGGCCCGCGAACCGGGAGCCGGTCAGGCTTGTGACTACGAGCGTCATCAGCATTAGCGACGCGATGAACGTCAGGAAAGCGACCAGGTGGAAGGGAAGCGCGTGCAGCCCGAAGAGCGACGTCAGGGTAAGAAAGAATGCACGTTCGCTCAGGGTTCGGATGGTGCCTTCGGCTAACGGATGGAACAATGCCCAAGCCAGCGTTCGGTCGCCGCTGGCAACGAGGTCGTGCAGGCCGAGCCAGGCGAAGTCGTCCTTTTGAAACCAGGAGGTCAGGGCCGGCCAGTAGATCAGAAGCGCCAGCAGGGGCGCCGCCGACCAGTATGCGACAGAAATTGCGCGCCGCATTATTCCACGGGGTAGATGCGGCGAACGCCGTTGACGAAATAGGGGCAGTCGCGGAGGGGCAGGAAGCCCATGTTGACGCGGCTTCCGATGACGGTGAAGACCAGGACCAGGGCTATCAGGATGGCGAGCATCAGGACAATGCCCAGGCTGCCGGCGATGAAGAATGTCGCGCCGCGGGTGAATTGGACCGCGAGGCCTGCGGAGGCGAGAACCACGCCCGAAACGAAAAGAAGCGCTATGGCTACCAGGAGGCGCGCTCCGACGATGTCGCCGTAAACGAAGAATGCGCTCAGGCCGTGCAGCAGCAGTCCGATGAAGTTCATTTTTGAGCGGCCGCGGAGGCGCTTGCCCCGCGCGAGGGGGATGGTTCGGAATTGGAGACGGGAACGGATGACGGCGGCAGCGTAGTGGTACCAGATTTCAGACGTGACGACCAGTTTCGAGAGGGTCTCGAAAGGCACGATGCTGAAGTTTCCAACGCGTACCGAATCGCCTGTCAAGAGCCAGTGGATGCCGCGGTAGACGTGGTAGAGGAAGCGGAATAGCGGGCGCTCCAGCCGTTTGGCTCGGGCGGCGAAGATGATGGAGGCCCCGCTGTTTGCGTCGAATTCGCGGAGCAGGGCGGCGATGTCGGAGGGGCGGTCTTCGCCGTCGCCGTCCATCACCACAACCGCACGGCAGGGCATGTTTTCATAGACGAAGACGAGGCCGACGGCAATAGCGCGTTGATGTCCCAGGTTGCGGCGGAGGGCGAGGATTTTGACATCGGAGATGTTTTGGAAGTTGCGGGCGAAGCCTTCGGGGATGGGGGTGGAGGAGCCGTCGTCTATCAGGAGGATTTGGGCGGCCTGGTGCGAGGCTAGGGCCTGGTCGAGATCGTTGAGGAGGAGTTGGGCGGCCTGGTGCGAGGCCAGGGCCTGGTCGAGATCGTTGAGGAGGAGTTGGGCGGATTCCCAGTCGTTAAAGATCGGGATAAGGATTACAAGACGCTCATCCGGCGCGCTGATGCCCATCACGGGTCAAGCCGAGGGTGGTTGCTTGCGCACGAGATCGTCTACGACCGAAATTAGGGCATTCAAACGACCGTCGGTCTCTTCCTGGGCCCGCTCCAATCGCTCGATCGACTGCTCAAGACGAAACATCTGCTCATCCATCCGACCCACCGCCGTAGCCAGTGTGCCGATCGATTCTGCGTTCTTCTCACAGACGTCCTCCAAATACATTCCCCGGCCGATAATTTGATTCACAGATCGTGCGATATCAGCCACGGCGCCCAGAGTCTCGGTGACGGCCAGTTCCATCTTCTCCAAGGCGCGATCGTGTCTCTCGGAGGTATTCGACAGCCGGGCTTGAGAAAACAGCAGTTGTTCGAGAATCTTCCTGTTCCGCTCGTCCAGGTCTTCGCCGTTGCCCATGTGCCTCCATGATATCCCAGGGTTCCGCTTTGCTAGACTCGCGGCAGGGAGGGCTGAATGCTATTGGTTATGGCCCTGAAACTTGTTATTTCCGCATTTCCCGAGGGTGGGGAAATTCCTCAAAAGTATACCTGCGAAGGCCAGAATACCTCGCCCGGAATTGAATGGAGCGGCGTTCCTGAAAAGGCGAGGAGTTTCGCCTTGATTGTCGACGATCCGGATGCTCCGAGCGGCACGTTTACCCATTGGGTGCTCTTTGATGTCGCCGCGGCGACGCATGCGCTCGAGGAGGGGTACCGCGGCGGCGTGGCGGGCACGAACGACTTCGGAAAGCGCGGCTATGGCGGGCCTTGTCCACCGAGAGGGCGCGGGCCGCATCGTTATTTCTTTAAGTTGTTTGCGCTGGATGTGCCGACGCTCGATATTCATGCGGGAGCGAAACGGGCCGAGGTGGACCGAGCTTTGCAGGGGCACACAATCGAAGAAACGCAATATATGGGACGTTTTGAACGGAAGTAGGCTCGCGCTACACTCGTTCTTAATGAAATCCCTAGCTGTGTTGGATTTGCATGCGAAACGGAATTGCGCCGATTACCAATCGTCGCGCAGGCTGGCAGCTTGCATCACCTGGCTGCTCGTCCTTGCTCTCGCGAGCGGAAACCTTTACGCGCGGCAGCCGGTTTATGCCCGGCACGCGATGGTGGTGGCTCAGGAGCCGCATGCAACCGATGTCGGTGTTGCCGTGCTGAAGGCGGGTGGGAATGCCATCGACGCCGCGGTGGCGGTGGGATTTGCCCTCGCGGTCACACATCCGACGGCAGGAAACATCGGCGGCGGTGGATTCATGATCGTCCGGCTGGCGAATGGGCACACGGCGTTTCTCGATTTCCGGGAAGCGGCGCCGGGGCATGCTTCGCACGACATGTACTTGGACGCGAAGGGCAACGCTACTCGCGACAGTATTGCCGGGTGGCGCGCGCCTGGGGTTCCGGGCACGGTACGCGGGCTGGAGTACGCGCATAAGAAATTCGGGCATAAGAGCTGGTCGGAGTTAGTCGATCCGGCGATTAAGCTGGCGACGGAAGGTTTCCCGGTTCCGTACACGATGGCGGAATCGCTGAAGCCCGGCAGTCAATCGACGAAGCTCTTATCGGAGTTTGCCGACAGCAAGCGGATCTTTCTGGGGCATGCTTTTGGCGACAAGCTCATTCAGGCGGAATTGGCCGCTACACTGACTCGCATACGCAACGAGGGATCGCACGATTTCTACGAAGGTGAGACGGCGCACCGGCTCGCGACCGCGATGAAAGAAAACGGCGGCTTAATCACGCTGGACGACCTGAAGAATTACAAGGTCGCGGAACGGGAGCCGCTGACCGGCAAGTACCGCGGCTACGAGATCATCACGTCGCCGCCTCCGAGCTCCGGCGGCATCGGTCTGTTGCAGATGCTGGCGATGCTGGAACCGACCACATACGAAAAGAGCGGGGCGGGATCGGCGGCCGAGATTCACTATGTCGCCGAGGTTGAGCGCCGGTTTTACGCCGACCGCAGCGAATACCTGGGCGATCCGGATTTCTTCAAGAATCCCATCAAGAAGCTGCTGGAGCCGGCTTATGTGACCAGCCGCCGGGCGTCCATTGACCTGAACCATGCGTCGACGAGCGATCAAATCCGGCCAGGGAATATTGGTCCGCACGAGAGCACAGAGACGACGCACTACAGTGTAGTGGATTCGGACGGGAACGCGGTTGCGGTCACTTATACGCTGAACGGCGGTTATGGAAGCGGCGTTACCGCGCCCGGGCTGGGATTCCTTTTGAACAACGAAATGGACGATTTTGCGGCCAAACCGGGATCGCCGAACATGTTCGGACTAGTGCAGGGCGAAGCGAACGCTATTCAGCCGGGCAAGCGACCGCTGTCGTCGATGACACCGACAATCGTTCTGCACGATGGCAAGCTGTTCATGACGATCGGCGCTCCGGGCGGTTCGCGGATTATCAACGGCGTACTGGAGGTATTCCAGAACGTGGTCGATTTCCACATGAATCCGCAGGATGCCGACGACTGGCCACGGTTCCATCACCAATGGCAGCCGGATAAGTTATATGTCGAGCCGGGCGTCTCTCCGGACACGATCGCGCTTCTGAAATCGATGGGGCACAATGTGGAGGTCACGAACGGCGGTGTTGCGCGCGTGGAGGTGATCGTGGCGAAAGACGGCATGCTGGAGGGGGCTACGGACGGCCGCGGTTCCGCGAAAGCGGCTGGGTACTGATGCAACATATCTTATCGACGCATCTGTTCGCCAATCATCGGTTGACCACGGTTTGGTTGGAACGAATCTGGAATGCAGGCATTCCCGCTGTTGAGATTTTCTGCGCCAAGCAGCATATCGATTACCGGAATCGGGCGCAGGTTGCGGAATTGGGGCACTGGTTTCGAGATGCGGAGCTGAAGCTGCACTCCGTTCATGCTCCGATGTACACGGACGATGTCTGGGGGCGTTCCGGGCCTCACTCGGTGATCACGATCACGGAGACTTCGAAGCCGAAGCGGCTTGCCATGGTGGACGAGATCAAGAGGGCGCTGGAGATCGCTGAGACGGTGCCGTTCCGCTACCTGATTCAACACGTCGGGGTCGCGGGCGAGGAGTACAGTGACCATAAGGTTGAGGCGGCATTTGCAGCGCTGGAGGAAATCAGTTTGTTTGCGCGGCAACGCGGCGTGGACGTGCTGCTGGAGAATACGCCGAACGCGCTGTCCAGCGCCGAGCGGCTGATGCACTTCCTCGAAATTACGCATTTGAATCTGAATTTCTGCTTCGACATCGGCCATGCGCACATGGGCGAAGGCATCTCGACCGCGTATGGAATCATGAAGAACCGCATCCGGTCTACGCACCTGCATGACAATGACGGAAAATCGGATCAGCACCTGTTTCCGATTGTGGGCACCGGGACGATCGACTGGAAGAAGGCGATGGAGTGCTTGCGTTCCGAGCCGAAGCAGTATCCGCTGCTGCTGGAGTTGAAGGACACTCCTGACTTTCCTCACGCAATCGAGACTGTTAAGGAAATTTTCGAAAAATTAGAGACCGTCTGAATGGAAAATCCGCGCATCACAATCGCCGAGGCCGGCAAACACGTCGGGGAAACGGTTCGTATTCCCGGATGGCTGTACAATCTGCGCAAATCTGGCAAGATTGTTTTCCCGCTGCTGCGCGACGGCACGGGGATCATGCAATGCGTCGCTGTAAAGAACAATGTCGAGGAGCAGGTTTTTGAGGCGCTAAAGGGCCTGACCCAGGAATCGTCGTTGACGGTGACGGGGAGCATTCGGGCCGAGCAGCGGGCGCCCGGCGGGTACGAGATGGACGTTCAGACCGCCGAGATTCACCAGCGGGTGCCGGAGTCGGACCCGTACCCCATTACGCCGAAGGATCACGGTATCGATTTCCTGATGGATCATCGGCATCTATGGCTTCGCAGCAAACGGCAGCATGCGATTATTCGCATCCGGCACGAGATTGTGAAAGCGATTCGGGATTATTTCGATTCGAACGGGTTCGTTCTGGTCGATACTCCGATTTTCACGCCGGCTGCTTGCGAGGGGACGACCACGCTGTTCGAGGTGCAGTATTTCGAGGATGAGAAGGTCTACCTGACGCAGTCGGGTCAGCTCTACAACGAAGCCGACGCGATGGCGTTCGGGAAGGTGTACTGCTTCGGTCCGACTTTCCGGGCGGAAAAGTCGAAGACGCGGCGGCATCTGACGGAGTTCTGGATGGTGGAACCCGAGATGGCTTACGCCACTCTCGAGGACGTCAAGCAACTGGCCGAAGGACTGATCGTGTCCGTAACGGGCCGCGTTCTGGAGAACCGGCGCGAAGATTTGAAGGTTCTGGAGCGCGATATCAGCAAGCTGGAAGCGATCCAGGCGCCTTTTCCACGGATCAGCTACGACGATGCGGTGAAGGTGCTGCAGAAGAAGGGTAGCGAGATCCAGTGGGGCGGCGATTTTGGCGGCGCCGATGAGACTTTGATTGCCGAGGATTATGACCGGCCGTTGATGGTGGACCGTTATCCGACGCAGGTGAAAGCTTTCTATTTTCAGCCGGACGCGGATCGGCCGGAGCTGGCGTTGGGAGTCGACGTGATCGCTCCGGAGGGTTATGGCGAGATCATCGGGGGCGGGCAGCGTATTCATGATTTGGATTTGCTGCTGAAGAGGCTGGAAGAGCATCATTTGCCTCGCGAGGCGTTCAACTGGTATCTCGATTTGCGGAAGTTTGGCAGCGTTCCGCACGGCGGCTTTGGCATGGGGGTCGAGCGGTTTACGGCGTGGATGTGCGGAACGGAGCATATTCGTGAGACGATTCCGTATCCTCGAATGCTGTATCGGACGCGGCCATAGTGGGATGGAGCTTCGGATGGATACAGTGATCAGGTTTGGCGCCGATTGGCAATCGTCGCGCAGGCTGACAGCCTGCGCCACATGGTTTTCATCCACCTTCGTGGATCGCGGGTTTATGGGAACAGGCTTGCTCCACACTTCCACATGGTGAGTAAAGTCTGCATTGTGGGGGCTCCGCTCGACCTGGGAGCCGGGCGGCGGGGTGTCGATATGGGCCCTTCGGCGGTGCGCGTGGCGAACTTGAACGCTCGCCTGGCGACGCTTGGGTTCGATGTTGAGGACTTGGGCAATGTTCCGGTGGCGCAGCCGGAGAGCCATCCCGAAGGCCCGACGACTGCGAGGTATTTACCGCAGATCGTTGAAACGTGCTCGCGCCTGGCTGCAATCGTCGAAGGCGTTCTGGAGCGGGGGGCGTTTCCGCTGGTGCTCGGCGGCGATCACTCGGTTGCAGCCGGGGTGTTTGCGGGCGCCGCGAATCATTTTCACAAGCGCGATGAGCAACTGGGTCTGATCTGGATCGATGCGCACGCGGACATGAACACGCCGGAATCGAGTCCGAGCGGCAATGTTCATGGGATGCCGCTGGCATGCTGCATCGGTATGGGGCCGACTGAGTTGACGCACATGTTCGGGTGGCATCCGAAGACGGACCCTCGCAACGTTGCCCTGGTGGGGCTGCGTTCAGTGGATGAGGTAGAGCGGCTCCACGTGCAAAAGTCGGGAGTGCGGGCGTTCACCATGCGCGATATCGATGAACAGGGACTGCGGACGGTTTTGCACGACGCGGTTGCGATTGCTTGCGCCGGCACCAGCGGGTTCCATCTGTCGCTCGACATGGATGCGATCGATCCGCAGGAGGCGCCAGGGGTGGGGACTCCGGTGCGAGGCGGGTTGACGTACCGGGAGGCGCACCTCGCGATGGAGATTGTGGCGGATTCGGGGAAGATGCGATCGCTGGAGGTGGTGGAGGTAAATCCGGTCATCGATGAGAGCAATCGCACGGCGAATCTGGCGGTTGAACTGGTGATGTCGGCTATGGGAAAGGGGATCCTCTGAAGATCCGAGTGGCGGTTATTTACGGGGGGCGGAGCGGCGAACACGAGGTATCGCTGCGGTCGGCCAAGTCCGTTATCGATGCGATGGACACCTCAAAGTACAAGGTGCTCCATTACCTGATTTCGAAAGAAGGACGGTGGCATCCGCGTCCGATCGTGCCGGAGCCGAATGGGAATCCGGAGATTGACGTGGCTTTCCCGGTATTGCACGGGACGTTTGGAGAGGATGGCACGGTTCAGGGACTGCTGGAATTGGCGGAGCTGCCATACGTCGGAGCCGGCGTGCTGGCGTCGTCAGTCTCAATGGACAAAGAGGTCATGAAGAGGCTGTGCCTGCAGCGCGGAATTCCAGTGGCGGATTACGTGATACTGAGGAACCCGAAAACCAGCGATTTGGGTCCGATCGCGACGAAGCTACATTTTCCGGCGTTCGTGAAGCCGGCGAACCTGGGGTCGTCGGTGGGGATCAGCAAGGCGTCGAGCCACGATCAGCTCAGATCGGCGATCGAGATGGCTGCGGAATTCGACCGCAAGATTATCGTCGAGCGCGGGATCGTGGGGCGTGAGTTTGAATGCGCTGTCATGGGTAACGAGGAGCCGAGCGCTGCGACGCCGTGTGAAATCATACCGTCGCGGGAGTTCTACGACTATGAAGACAAGTACCTGCTCGACAAGGCGCAGACCCTTATTCCGGCTCCATTGACGCCTGCGCAAACGGCGGAGATGCAGCGCATTGCCGTGGAAGCGTATCGGGCGGTGGAGTGTGAAGGGATGGCGCGGGTGGATTTTCTTCTCGAAACCGCGACGGGCAAGTTTTACGTCAACGAAATTAATACGATTCCAGGGTTTACTTCCATCAGCATGTTTCCGAAAATGTGGGAGTATAGCGGCCTGCCTATGCCGAAGCTGATTGACCGATTGATTGAGCTGGCAATGGCGCGGGCCGAGGCGAAAAGGAGCTTGCGGTACTCGCGGTGATTCTTCCGTTTCTTCTGTTTTTTGCTGCGCCGCCGCAGGACGACCTCGAGGCCAACCTCAAGAAGCTGACGCAGATCCTCGTGATAGCGCAAAGCGAGGCCGCGGACCCGGTCAACAGCGAGAATGCGATTTACCAGGGCGCGATTCCTGGCATGCTGCGAAAGCTGGACCCGCATTCGGTATTTTTCGACCCGGGACAGTACGAACAGCTTAAGCAGATGGAGCGGTCGGAGCAGAAGGGCTTCGGGACGATCGTGTCCCTGATGCCGGGCCGGGTTGTGATTTTGCAGGCCATGGCGGGGACTCCGTCGTCAAAAGCGGGGCTGGCGCCGGGGGATGAGATTCTGGCAGTCAACAACATTGCCCTGAACCGGCTCGACACGGATCAGTTGATGCAGTTGCTGGGCGCAGCGCGGCAGCAGCAGGCTTCCCTGGTGGTGCGGCGGCCGGGGAATGCGCGGCTCCTGCAGTTCGTGTTGGATCCGGAGTTGGTGAATTCACCCAGCGTGGATCGCATTTTTATGGTGCGGCCGGATGTCGGGTATGTTCGCGTGAACGCCTGGGAGGAGAAGACGGGGCGCGATTTGAAGGCCGCAATTGAGAAGTTGGGTGGGGACAATTTGAAGGGCCTGGTGCTGGATTTACGGGCCAACCCGGGCGGCGCCGTGCAGAGCGCGGTTGAGGCGGCAGGCCTGTTTCTGAAGCCGGGTCAGAAGATTCTGAGCGTGAAGGGGCGGTCCGTGCAGGGCGAATCGGCCGAGGTGCCTAAGACCGCGAAGCCTTACACATTTCCTTTGGCGGTGATCATCAACGCCAAGACGGCGAGCGCGTCGGAGATTTTGACCGGGGCACTACAGGATCATGACCGGGCCGTGGTGGTCGGGGAAACGAGCTACGGCAAAGGCCTGGTGCAGAGCGTGATTCCGATGTCTGGCAATACGGCGATGGCGTTAACGACGGCGTTTTACTACACGCCGAGCGGCCGTTCGATTCAGAAGCCTTTGGAGACGGGACAGTTGGAGTTTGCGCCTTCGAAGGAGGAGTATCACACGGATTCGGGGCGTGTGGTACGCGGCGGGGGCGGGATTCAGCCTGATTATGCCGTTACGCCGGCGTTGCAGACTCGGCTGCGCGTGGCGCTCGAGGTTAGCGGCGCGTTTACGTCGTTTGCCACGGAATATACGCAGAAGAATAAGATTGGCGATGATTTTCAGGTGGCGCCGGCTTTGCTGGATGATTTCAAAGTGTATGTGTCGGAGCGGGGGATCCAGCCGCCCGTTGGGGAGTGGTCGGTAGACCGGGATTGGATCCAGAGCCGGCTGCAGCAGGAGATTCTGAACCAGGGGCTTAGCGTGGCGAAGGGGGATGAGGTGGAGGCGCAGCGGGATCCGCAGGTACGGGCGGCGTTGGAGCATTTGAAGTGATACGCGATTGAACGATTTGTGACTTTGCTGAGACTCGAGATCTGCTTTACCCTTCCACAGAATCCAAGGCCGGTGTTGTGTGAATGGCTCGGCAGGCGTTTTCAACCGATGCAGGCGGGTTGAAAACCCGCCGCAGGTTAAAAACCTGCCTACAGGGCTCGACGGCACAAATCAGCAGCGGCTTAATACACTCCAATCAGCGCGAATAACTCGAATGGGTGGGCTTCTTGTAACACGATCGAGGTATATATTGCGTCAAAATAGGAAGACCTGCCATGAGGCCGCCACGAGAACGGCGCACGATCGTGACACGGCGCGCGATGCTTGCCGGCGCAAGCAGTTCCGTCTTGGCGGGCTGTCACTGGCGCCGCGATTCCCCTTCTCCAACCATTGAGTTCAGCAGAGTCCCCCAGGCGGACCCGGGTGGCCGCGAGAAAAACGACATCATCGAAGGGGTCGTCAAGGGGGCAAAGGCCGGGCAGAGAATCGTCTTGTACGCCAAGAGCGGGAAATGGTGGGTTCAGCCGCTTGTCAACCATGCATTTACTGAGTTGCGGCCAAACGGCACCTGGACAAACGCGACGCACCTGGGCACCGACTACGCAGCACTGCTCGTGCAACCGGGTTATCACCCAAAGCCCTCGATCGATGCCCTGCCTGCGACCGACGGTGAGGTTCTGGCAGTGATTAGCGCATCCGGCGCGAAGAAGCCTCCTTCCCCAATGATTGTCTTTGGTGGATATGAGTGGAGGGTGCGTAATGCTCCGAGCCAACGGGGCGGCTTCAACCGGTACGATCCTTCCAATGCCTGGGTTGACGAGAAGGGCGCCATGCATTTGCGGATACAGACAACCGGGCAGGAATGGACTTCGTGCGAAGTTGCGTTAACACGGAGCCTGGGGTATGGAACGTATCGTTGGGTGATTCGCGATACTGCCGGTCTTGAGCCCAACATGATCTTTGGGATGTTCACGTACGATTACGCGGGGGGCGACGAGGGGAATCGGGAGATGGACATCGAGATCCGCCGAACGGGCAACCCGCCGGGCAACAGCGCGTTTTACCTGATACAGCCCTACTATGTCGCCGCCAATGTCGCACGCTTCCCGATTCCGGAAGGAACCCTCACGCATTCCCTTCGATGGGAGCGCGGTCGTGCATTGTTTCGGACCGTTCGCGGATGGGATAAGGAAACGCAAGAGCATCCTGTAGCGGAGCACGCGATCACATCCGGAGTGCCGTCTCCCGGCATCGAATCGATTCGCATGAACGTTTACGTCAATCGGTCCATCGGTACTCCGCGAAACAACGCCGAGGTAGTAATTGAACATTTTGAATATCTTCCGTGAGCGCGGTTTGCCCGCCGCGTTGCTCGCGGTTTGCTTTGCTTTCCCATGCGCCGCACTCGATCCGAACCGCTCCATCGACCAGTACATTCACGAACAGTGGCGAACCGGACAAGGGTTCGCCGGCGGAGATGTGCATGCATTTGCCAACACGCCGGATGGTTATTTTTGGATTGGAGCGGAAAAAGGCCTGGTTCGCTTCGACGGCAGGAGCTTTCATCTTTTCGATCACTCCAACACCCCGTCGATTCCCAGGAACCTTGTTCTTGGGCTTTTGACGGATCGAGAAGGATCACTTTGGGTGCGGTTACAGACGCCGCATTTGCTTCGCCTTCGAAATGGCGTCTTTCAAGAGATGTTTCCAGACGCCGTACCGGAGACGGGTGTGACCGTAATGGGCGTCGGAAACAATGGCGACGTACTGCTGGTTCGTCCCGGTCATGTGATTCGCTTTAGCAACGAAAAACCATTGGAGTTGACGCAGGCGATTGGGGGAACATCGACATCCATTGTGGAGACTCCGAACGGCACGGTCTGGATCGGCAAGCGCGATGAAGGACTGTTGGCGTTGCGTGACGGCAAGCTCTCCGTCGTACCTGAGCTGCCTGACCGGAAAGTGAATTGTCTCTTGCGCGGGTCCGGAGACGAGCTGTGGATCGGCACAGATCACGGATTAGTGAGGTGGAACGGCAAGGAGATAACACTGTCGGGTGTGCCGCCGGATTTGCGCCGGGGCGAAGTACTCGCACTGATGCGCGACCGGGACTCGAATGTCTGGGCAGGCACGAATACCGGGCTGTTTCGAATCGATCCGGAAGGGCGGTTGTCGTCGAACAGATCATCAAAGCACCTTCCGAAACCTGTGAGCGCGCTGTTTGAGGATCGCGAGGGGAGTGTGTGGTTCGGCGGACCGGACGGGCTGGAGCGATACCGGGACAGCGTGTTTCTCAGTCGTGGATTCGACAGTGATGAAGAACCGGAAGACAGCGGCCCTCTTTACGCGGATGACACCGGACGGACCTGGTACGGCCCGGCCGGCGGAGGGTTGTCCTGGTTCAAGGATAGCGAGCACGGGAGCATCGGCGCGGTCGGAAAAGACGTGGTGTACAGTCTCGCGGGTGGACAAGGCGAACTCTGGGTTGGAAGACAACGCGGCGGCTTGACCCAATTGTCCGAAGACGGTTCAAATGCCGGCCGGACCTACACCAGCGCGGACGGCCTCGCTTCCGGAAGCATTTATGTCGTCGACAGAACGCGCGACGGAACGATTTGGGCCGGAACGCCGAACGGGGGTGTGAGCCGGGTGCGGAACGGGAAGATCACAACGTACACCACTGCGAATGGTTTGCTGTCCAATAGCGTTTCGGCGATTCAGGAAGGAATCGACGGGACAGTCTGGCTTGCGACTGCAAACGGGTTGCAGTCGTTCGCCAACGAAAAGTGGAGCGTATACTCGAGTCCCGACGGGATGCCGCCAGAACGTGTCAACTGTCTTGCCGCCGACTCGGGTGGCGTTCTGTGGATGGGCACAGATGCGGGGCTCGCGTTTATTCGCGGGGGCCGGCTGCAGATTCCGAGCGATATGCCCGACGCGCTGCTGGAGCCGGTTTTGGGCATTGCTCAAGACCGGCGGGGCGACCTTTGGATTGCGACGTCGGGGCACGTGGTGCGAGCATCGCGCGCCAATCTCTTAGGAGATGTTGCCGGGCGCGGCAACATACGCGTCTTTGGCCCGGCGGATGGCATTCCCGTCACGGAGGGCGTCCGGCGCAACCGGTCCGTAGTCAATGACCGCTTAGGCCGCATCTGGTTTTCGCTGCACGGCGGCATCTCCGTGGTGGACCCCGCGCGCGCGGTGGAAGAGTCGCCGCCGGCAATTGTTCATATCGAGGTGGTAAGCGCCGCGGGGCATCCGCTGGACATTTCGGCAGCATTGCGAATTCGAGCGGCGCAACAGCGAATCACGTTCGGCTTTATTGGTCTAAGCCTGGCCGTACCGGATCGTGTGCGTTACCGGTACAGGTTAGACGGTTTCGATCACGACTGGAGTGAGCCGGGTGCGTCGGAAGAGGCGGCTTATACGAACCTGGCCCCAGGGCCGTATCGTTTCCACGTGATTGCCAGCAATAGCGAGGGTCTATGGAACAGTACCGAGGCGACGATTGCATTAGAGATCATCCCCGCGATCTGGCAGACCTGGTGGTTTATCGCGTTAACGGTGGTGGCTTGCGCGATCGGCGTCTTCTTCGTTCACCGCTTCCGTGTGAGACGCCTGACCGCCACTCTGAACAGGGCGTTCGAAGAGCGGCTTGCAGAACGAACTCGAATTGCCCAGATACTGCACGATACTCTACTGCAGGGCTTTCTCAGCGCCTCGATGCAGGTCAATGTCGCGGTAGACCGTCTGCCGGAGGACTCGGGCGTTAAACCGGGGCTGACGCGGGCCCTGGAAATCATGCGACAGGTGATCGATGAAGGGCGGAATGCGGTCAGGGGCCTCCGAGCATCGGACGAGGCTGCCCAGGACCTCGAACGCGCTTTTTCGAAGATCCACGAAGAGACGACTTTTCAAAAGCAGTCGAGGAAGCCCGATTTCCGGGTTGTTGTCGAGGGAGAGCGGAGAGCATTGCATCCGGTGCTCCGCGACGAGGTCTATCGAATAGGCAGAGAGGCGCTTATCAATGCGTTTCGGCATGCCAAGGCGAAGACGGTCGAAGTGGAGATCGAGTATGCCCCGAATCGGCTTCGGGTTGTGGTGCGTGATGACGGCTGCGGAATCGAGCCGGACGTTCTTGAAACGGGACGCGATGGACATTGGGGGCTGGTCGGGATGCGGGAACGGGCGTCTCGCATAGGTGCTCAATTGCAAGTATCCAGCAGCGCGTCGGAAGGCACGCTGATCGAGGTCTCCGTGCCGGGCAGTGTAGCCTTCCAGAAACGATCAAGCCGAAAAGCCAGCGCCTCCGAATAACACAATAGTGTTACGAAAAGCCCCCGACAGTGAGGGATTCGAGCACGCGGGTAGCGCCCATATCCTATAACTGGTGAAGAAGGAACGGGATTCCGATGGCAACTGATGTGCGCGTCGGGCGAGCCACTTTGTGTCTACTCGTCCTGACGTGCATCTGCCTCGGCGCGTGCCGGCGGGTCGTCACGAATCGCCCTTCCGTCGAATTTGCCAGCGTTCCTCTGGCAGAACCCGGGAATCCGAACCGGGTGAGCGCAATTCGAGGCCGTGCCGTTCACGCGGCGCCAAACCAACGGATTGTTCTGTACGCCAGAACTGATGGTACCTGGTGGGTGCAGCCGTTTGCGGACAAGCCCTTCACCAGCATCCGGCCGGATTCGACATGGTCGAACTCGACACATCCTGGTATGGAGTACGCGGCGCTGTTGGTCGGGCCTGAGTTTCAGCCACCCGCTCAAACCGACGCTTTGCCTATGCAGGCTGTCATCGCCGCAGCCGTCACAAAGGGGGAGCCTCCGGTTTGGAAGAGCTGGTGGTTCTCGACTCTATGCGGCATTGTGGGAGTATTGTGCGTCTTCGGAATATATCGATATCATCTGAATCAATTGACGGCACGGTTGAAAGCGCGTTTTGAAGAACGCCTGGCAGAGCGCACCCGGGTAGCGCAAATCCTACACGATACCCTGCTGCAAGACGTAATCAGCGCGAAGATGCAACTCCACGTTGCCGCCGACCGGCTACTCCCCGACTCTCCCGCGATGGAGCCGCTCAATCATGTTCTTCATTCGTTAGGACAAGTCGTGGACGAGGGAAGAAACACATTGCGCGGGATGCGGTCGCCACTCGAGAGGAATTACGATCTCGAGAAATCGCTAGCGCAGTTGCCGGAGGAACTCAAGATTTCGGCAGACATTCCGTTTCAAGTAACGATGAAATGTACCGCTCTGCCGTTGCAGCCGTCCGCCGCCGCGGAACTGTACTCCATTGCGAAGGACACTTTGATCTACGCATTTCGGGAGGCGCCCACCGGGAGAGTTGAAATCGAACTTCGAGGTACGATGAAGGAGTTGCGTCTCCTGATGCGAGTGACGAGCTTGGGGGCTGATTCCGAGGTGCTTTCAATTGTCCGGGATCGGGCCGAACGGCTCGGCTCGCGTTTTTCAATTCGACACAGGCTGGGCGGTAAGCGCGAAATCGAAGTTCGAGTTCCGGGGCATATTGCTTTCGAAACGCATCCGCCGATTCCCTTAGCCCGCTGAAGAACAGAAATGACGGACCAGGCGCCAATTCGAGTGTTGAGCGTGGACGACCATCCTCTCCTCCGGGAAGGAATCGCCGCTATCATTAACAGCCAGCCCGACATGGTCATGGTGGCGCAGGCAGCCACCGGTGCGGAAGGGATTGAGCAGTACCGTATTCACCTGCCGGACATCACGCTGATGGACCTTCGGCTTCCGGATCGGAGCGGTATCGATGCAATGATCGCGATCCGAGAGGAGTTTCGGGACGCTCGCATCGTCATGCTCACGACGTTTGAAGGGGATTTCGAGGTTCACAGGGCTTTGGAAGCCGGAGCACGCGGATACCTGCTGAAGAACATGCCTCCCAGCGAGCTTGTTCAGGTAATCCGCCAGGTGCACGCGGGAAAGAAGCGTGTCCCGCCGGAGATTGCGGCGCAGCTTGCCGAGCGGATTAGCGAGGACAGTTTGACGGCACGTGAGATCGGGGTGCTTAAAGAGGTCGCCGGCGGCAATCGGAATCGGGATATCGCGGAACTACTGCATATTTCAGAAGAGACGGTTAAGGTTCATCTCAAGCACATCATGGACAAGCTGGGCGCGAAAGATCGGACCCAGGCGATCGCCATTGCAGTGCGGCGGGGAATTATTCAGCTTTAGTCGGCTTTGGAGATTGTGGAAGGCTGGATTTCCGCGGCAGCTAAATTCCAAGAGTGAGGCAACAAGTGGCACAGAGCAACCTGTCTGATTTTCTCGCCGCGGAGCGTACCTTCCTTGCCTGGATTCGCACCGGACTGGCGCTCTCGGATTCGGTTTCGTGATCGCCCGGTTTGGACTGTTTCTACGAGTGATGGGGATTGAGCACGGCAACGTCCGTCTCGCCCCTCTCGGCTCGCCCTGGTTTGGAGCAACGCTCACCTTTTCGGGCGCTTTGGCCCTGATTTGGAGTACGTGGAGTTACGTTCGTTTGATTCGCGCACTCAAGCGAGGAGAGACCGAATTTTCGCATGGGTCCACTTTAGCGGTCACGGTCGCGGTGCTTCTCGCGATTGTCGGTCTGGCCCTAACAGCGCATTTACTGTTGGTCAACGGTGCTGCCGCGCAGCCCACCCAGTAGACAACCATGTTGCAGAAGGCAGGATTCGAGATGCGCTCGTGTAAGCTGCCCCAGGCCGTCGCGAAGTCCTTCACAACCGTCTCCTTCGCGTCGTTAGAATTGAACCCCACATGAGGTCGACAAGCGTTCCAGTCCACTTCACTTTTACGAATTCAAGCTGCAACTGATTCTCTCAGTGGTGGAGCAGCCCTTCAGCCTGTCTTTCGACAGCACCAGAACGCGCAGGGCGAAACCGCGCCTGCATCACCTTGATTGCGCCGATGCCGCTTTGTCGAGCGGTTAGGTGCGACAGCACTCACATCAACGCGTACACATTCCCGTCCGTACTGCCGAAATAAATGACACCGTTATCGATAACCGGCGATGACAGTATGGAGCCCGCCGCCAGATACCTCGCAACGCCAATCACCATGTCATCGTAGAAATTGCGGGTCATCATCTTGCCAAAATCGATCTTACCGTCGGGCTTCGAAAGTGACGCCACATTCCGCTTGGAAGCCTCGGTCTGAAACTCCCACAGAGCTTCGTGGGTCTTTTCGTCGAGCGCAAGCAGCTTGCCGCCGAACGTGCCCACATACACGGTACCGCCGGCGATCGCAGGCGATGAATAGACCGGGAATTTCGCATCAATCGTTGCCACGTCCGCACCGGTCCCGGCTTCGACAATCCGGAGAAGCCCAGAGTCGGATGTGCCAAAGTAGACCTTGCCTTCGTGCACCGCCGGCGATGGCAGAACCCACGATCCCCCATTCGAAACGGCCCACTTCCGCGTGCCCGTCTTGGCGTCGATGGCGTAAACGTTCGAATCGCGGCATCCGACGTAAACGGTTCCGCCGGAAACGGCCGCCGAGGATTGGAACCCCTGCTGATTGCCGGTCTGGGGGTCGAAACCGGCCTGGAAATGCCACTTGAGTTTACCCGAAGCCGCCTCGATCGCGTACAGCATGCTGTCCCACGAACCGAGATAAAGCGTACCGTCCGCGATGGCGGGCGAGGCATGCACGACATCGCCGGTTCGAAACTTCCATTTCAAAGCGCCGGTCGCCGCATCGACCGAGTAAATGTAATGATCGCCGCTTCCGAAGTAGACGGCGCCGTTGAACACCGCGGGTGAGGAAAGATAAAAGTCCCACGGGTCTGGGCTCGTTTCGCCCGACGGATGCAACCCGTGAAGGTTCTTATGCGAGAAGCGGCGCTCGCCATCCGTCTCAAATTTCCATTTCATTTTGCCGGTCTCGGCATCCAGAGCATACATGTTGCCGTCATAGCTCAAGAAGTAGACCAGCCCGGCGGCAACGGCGGGCGATGAAGTGATGGAACTGTCGGTCGCAAATTTCCATTTTTGCTTGCCGGTTTGAACGTCGATTGCGTAGAGGTTCTGATCCGTGCTCCCTGCATAGACAAGGCCATACGCGATGGCGGGAGAGGAAATCACCTGTCCGCCAGTCGCAAATTGCCACTTCACCTTGGGAGCATGGCGAGAGGCTGTTCCTGAATAAACACCCGTGTGATCGAGTCCGCCGCGAAACGTGGGCTGGTTCTGGGCCTGGGCTGCAGCGCAGGCCAGAAATACGAGCAAAATGCGGCTCATGCTCCGATTGTAGGACTGGCAGCGCACGCTGGTTTTCGCCTGGTTCTTTACTATTGCCGGACCAGCCATCTCTCGTGTACCTTGAACTCTGTAGATTCGAATCCCGGAGCCTCTTCAACCCCGAAATGTGGACCCTACCGAACCCTCGTGAGCTTGTCGCCCAAATGTTTCAGGGTGTCGCGCTGGTTCTAGGTATTCCCTCACTGATCCTGTTTGCATACCTGGCCTGGGGAGCGATACAGCTTCACATGGTGGCGCCACCAAAGGCGATATCTCAGTCGCCGGTTGGGAATCCGATCATCGACCTCTTGACTGCAGCCGCGGCGTTGTTCGTCAAGAGCGTTTCCCTCGTTGGAAGCGCGGCCGAATGGGCGATCCGAATTGCAGCCGTAGCGTTGTTTTTGCTCACCGCAGTCGCCGCCGTTCTGTTCGCAATTGCGCGAGGCCTTCACGCAGGACGCGCATGGGCGCGGATACTAGGCATTGTTGTGGCGTTGGCGCCCCTCATGTCTTCTATACTGATCGTGACTTCGTTCCGCAGGCCGCTGCCCATGGCGATAGGGACGGCCGGCGCCATCCTGGCGGGCTACGCAATCTGGGTTCTGGGCTGGCGGTTCGCCTGATCGTAAGTCGGGATCTCGGAACGGCCGGCAACCGCATTTCCGCGCCCCACCTTGGGCAAATCAACAGGCTACTCAATTACGGCGGGTGTAAAACGACACCATGGATTGACAACCTTCCCGATCCGGTTCATGCTTGAGCCGGAAACATACAACGCTTGGTGGACTATCATGAACAGGTTTCTGATTACTTCCGCCTTCAGCGTGCTGGTGCTCGCCGCAAGCACCTTCACTGGCCTCGCCCTGTACCGTGAGCGAGTTTTTGCTGCGAATCCGAATAACTGGGAAACCGACTATCGTCAGATCCATAACCTCGCCGATTTTAGCGCCGAGCCCGCCGGCCTCGGAATGACTTCATACAGCTATGTCGCGGACGGCCGGCGCCACTACTTCGCCGGCGGACCCTTCATGCGGGGGAGCGTGTCAACCCTGGTGCTCGACGCAAATCCCGGCCAACCCGGCTATGCCGAAGTCTGGACTTCATACGTAAAACCCTGGGGCATCTATCACCGCCGCCTCGGCCGGGGTGGCCTCACCCTGATCGCTCCACGTCAGCGTTGGGTGGTCCACCTGCCGTCGGAAATCACCACTTCTCGTCCACCCATCACGTAAAGGGTGGCGGAGGCACGGCGTCTCGGCTTCGCGTCGCGGATTGCACTCAAGCGAGCGCGGATCGCATTTCCTGTGTCGAACAACGGAAGCCCTCCGCTCGACGCGAAACATCAAGTCGACCTCTTCGTTCCTTGTAACCACACGTTACCTGAGCGCCGCACTCATGCTAAACCCACGGCGCCAGGAGTTCTAACCGTTTAAGAGGGTGCCGTGGCAATTCCTTTGCCCATGGCAGACCTCTTTGTTGAGGGCTTGGATCTACAAGCGGGCGAAGACCAAGGGCCTGCCGAGGGATTGGTTGAGATCGAGTTGCAACAAGCAGAAATTTCACTCGCCGATTCTGCTGGCGACACCGTTTGATTCGGTTCGAAGCACAGGCGCGATCGGGTGTTGCACGCTGTCCTAGATTTTTCGGAACCGGAATCGGAGTGGAATCGCGGAATTTAGCGGTCAACGGTGACAACGTCAGGCGATTCGAGCCTTCGAAGAACGGACCGTTGTTCCAAGATGCCCGCCGACCCCACCATGGCCTGGCAATTGCTGCCGAATTTGTTTGGGCCTCACCGCGAGCGCGGGAAGGCGGGTAGGAATGAATGCTCAGGATCGATCCTGTCAAAACCAAAAGCAGGTGGCGAACGCTGAACACGCAACTTTTTGCGGCGAGCGGTTCTAGCGGCGATTCCCTTAGTGGCCACAACGGAGGCTAGGTTGATCGCTGCCAAGAGTCGAAATCCGCTCAGCGCTACCGCAAAACTCCACCGGGGAAGAGCCCGTCCGTTCGTACACACGACTGCCGAGCTAATGGCGCTTTATCCCGACGTCCAGCTTGCGACACTCGTGGATGCGGTTCCTGAGGGGGAGAACTGGGTTCACGAGACGAAATTCGATGGTTACCGGCTACTCGGTTTTCGGGCGGGGCAGGACGTCAGGCTGATCACGCGAAACGGGAAGGATTGGACCGGAAGCTTTCCTTCCCTGTCGGCGGCCCTTTCTGATCTAACCGCGAACGACGCGGTGTTGGACATGGAAGCTGTGGTTCTCGACCGTCACGGAAAGAGTCACTTCCAATCGTTGCAAAATGCTTTGGGTGAAGGCGGCGATCGCACGCAAATCGTCGCCTACGTCTTCGATCTTCTTTATCTCGACCGAGAAGATTTGACGACTCTGCCCTTGGTAAAGCGCAAGGAAAAGCTCAAGGCGCTTCTCGGAACGTCTGGCACTCTCCGGTACAGCGGCCACGTCATGGGCCACGGCGAAAAGATGTTCGCAAAGGCTTGCAAAGCTGGGTTGGAGGGCATTATTTCAAAGCAGGCCGATGCCCCGTATGTCGCCGGCCGCAGCAAGAGTTGGCTCAAAATCAAATGCTCTTTACGCCAGGAATTCATTGTCGTCGGATTCAGTGATCCCCGTAAAGGCGAACGCGCTTTGGGCGCACTCTATCTCGGCTATCAGCAGAATGGCGCGCTTCAGTACGCGGGGAAAGTCGGCACGGGGTTCACGATGAAGAGCGCCCGCGAGCTGACGGATCGCCTGACGAAGCTTTCAGTCGCGAAGCCCGTGCTAAGCCGGGCAGAAACAGCCGGACTGGGCGCGGGTGAGTGGCAGGCGGTTCATTGGGTGAAGCCAATCCTGTTGTGCGAAGTTTCGTTTACCGAATGGACTGCGGACGGACGCATTCGGCACCCATCTTTTCAAGGCGTGCGGGAAGACAAGAGTGCGTCTCAAGTCAAGAAGGAGACTCCTGTGGCGGCAGCAACCAAAGTGGCAACAAGAGAAGGCACGAAGGTGGAAAACCTCGTCCTCCATGGAATCACGATTACTCATCCCGGCCGCGTCATCTCCGATACCGGCCATATCACGAAGGGCGAACTTGCCGAGTATTATGCGACGGTCGCGCCCTTAATGTTGCCGCAAATTGTGCGGCATCCGCTCAGTCTCCTGCGTTGTCCGTCGGGAGTCGATAAGCAGTGCTTCTTCCAACGAAACCCCGGAAAAGGTCTTGGCGCCGACGTTCGTCCTTTTGAGTTCCACAACAAAGGCAAGAAGTTCGAATATCTGTACATCGAAGACGAAAGAGGACTTCTGGAAGTAGTCCAAATGGGCGCCGTCGAGATTCATCCCTGGGGTGCCTCGATCGAATCGATCGATTGCCCTGACCGCATGATTTTCGATCTTGACCCGGCTCCCGAAGTCCCCTTTGAGGCTTTGAAACTCGCCGCGCGAGACCTTCGACAGCGCTTACGCAGAAAGGGCCTGGAGTCGTCGCTCAAATGCACGGGAGGGAAAGGCCTGCATGTGACTGTTCCGTTGGCAGCCAAAAATTCCTGGGCGACCGTGAAACGCTTTGCGGCGACGGTAGCGGATGAAATGGTAGCCGCGGCACCCGAGGCTTATGTCGCGACCATGAGCAAAGCCAAGCGCACGGGCAGGATCTTCATAGATTATTTCCGGAATGATTACACGGCGACAGCGATTGCCGACTACGCGGTTCGAGCACGCCCGGGGGCCCCTGTGGCCTCACCGATTGACTGGAAAGAACTGAAGGATCTGGGATCGGCCAGTCAATTCACGATGAAAGATGTCCTGGCCCGATTGAAGCGGACGAAGAAGGCACCGCCCGCACTTTCGCCTCAGACCATTCCGCGCGATTAAAGCCTATGCCATCCGCTCAGGCTCCTCACTATTCGCCGGCTGTACTGATTCTCATTGATGTCATCAATCATTTCGAGTTTCCGGATGGCAGAAAGCTGCTCCGCCAGGCGCTACCAATCGCACCACGGCTTGTTCGCCTGAAGAAACGCGCCCAAGCCGCAGGGTTGTCGACAATCTATGTAAACGACAATTTCGGTCAGTGGCGGTCGGATGTCTCCAAGCTCCTCGACTACTGCATCAGGCCGGACGCGATTGGAAAATCGTTCGTTGAGCAGATCCAACCCCACAAGAACGACTACTTCGTTTTGAAACCGATGCACTCCGGCTTCTATCAAACTCCGCTGGAGATCCTGCTGCGCTATTTGGACGCGTCTCGGTTGGTGCTGTGCGGTCTCGCCACCAACAGTTGTATCGTCTGCACTGCGCACGATGCCAGGATGCGGGAGTTCGAACTGTATGTGCCATCCGATTGCTCAGCCGCACGCACGGCGAGGGAGCATCGGCAGGCCATCGAGCATATCCGGCTCATGACGAATGCGAGAGTCGGCCGGTCCGGTTCGCTGCGGCTGAACGAAATTGGCGAAGGGCACGCAAGTGACGATCACAATGGAATATGAACCATCGAACTTAAGCAACGCGGAGATCGCCGATCGCCTTGCCGGTTTGGCGCAGTTGCTCTCGACGCAGAAAGAGAACCCTTATAAGATCAAGGCGTACCAGCGGGCCGCTGCGAAAATCCGGACGCTTTCAGAGAGTGTTGAAGAGCTGGTCCGTCAGGATTCAGACCTCACCGTTTACGCTGGAATCGGCGAGGCAATCAGCCAGGCGGTACAGGAAATCGTCCGCACGGGAACTCTTGGAAAGCTCGAGACACTTCGTTCGCAAGCGTCCCCGGAGCTTGCAGGGCTGAGCAACTATCCCCGGCTCGATCCGAAGCGTGTGCTCCGCGCATACAAGAAGCTCGGAATCGCGTCTGTGGATGAATTGCGCGCGAAGCTCGAAAGTGGCGAGCTCGAACAAGCGCTCGGCCCGAGACTCGCCCAGCATGTTCGCCAGGGCGTGACCGAAACGCATGCGATGCTCCTTTACAGAGCTCAGGAATTGCGGCAGGCGGCCGAGGATTTTCTGCTCGATGTTTGTAGAGTGCGAGCGGCGGAGGCGGTTGGCGATTATCGGCGCCGCGTGGAGACGATTGAAGAACTCTCATTCATCGTCGACACGGACGATTTCGCGGCGGTGATTGCGCGACTCCAACGATACGGCGGGCGTACTCCTCTCCTCGCATCGACGAGAACAAGCGCGACGTTCTCGCTTTCTTCCGGCATTCTGTTGCGGATCGATCGAGCCACCGAAGAAAATTGGGGACTGTCGCTGATCAAGTGTACCGGCAGCAAGGCGCATCTTCGTAAATTAACAGCGCTCACTGGCGGATGGGACGCCGTCAAAGAGGCCGGGCCATTTGTTTCGGAAACCGACTTCTACACGAAGTTCAACCTATCCTTTATTCAACCGGAACTGCGGGAAGGCCGCGACGAGGTAGAGCGTGCGCGACGCGGAACCCTGCCCCACCTGGTGACGGTGAAGGACATACGCGGCGAGCTGCATGCCCACTCCACATCGAGCGATGGATCCAACTCCATTGAACAGATGGCAGTTACGGCACGAGATCTTGGATACGAGTACATCGGAATCACGGATCATTCGCAGAGCCTGAAGATCGCTCGGGGCGTTCCCATCGAAGATCTGTGGAAGCAGATCCGCTTCATTGATAAGCTGAACTCTCGCTTGGCCGGCATCCGCGTCTTGAAGTCGGCCGAGGTAGATATTCTGGCAGACGGAACGCTCGACTATCCCGACGAGTTGTTGAAGGAACTCGATTACACCGTTTGCTCCGTGCATTCGCGCTTCGGCCTCGCGAAGCAGCAACAGACGGAGCGAATTCTTCGGGCGATGGACAATCGATACTTCGACATTCTCGGACATGCGACGGGCCGGCTGCTTCTGAAACGACCCGGCTATGAGCTGGACATGGATCGAATCATTCGTCATGCAAGGCAGTGCGGCTGTTTCTTCGAGATCAATTCCAGTCCGGACCGGCTGGACCTGTCGGCTGAAAACGCTCGTCTGGCGAGCGAAGCCGGCGTGAAGATTGCGATTTCCACGGATGCGCATAGCACACGCGAATTTGGCGCTGTGCGTTACGGGATCGATGTAGCCCGGCGCGCGGGGCTCGAACTGTCTTCCGTTCTGAATTGCCTGCCGTGGCCTTCACTTGAGCCACTGTTCCGCCGCTGAGGTAAAAGGCCAGCTTCGCACGGGAGTGCTCCCCTCACAGAGGTTCAAACCGCCTTAATGCGCCGCGTCAGCCCCTTGCGTATGGCGAACCTTCGCACCCTTTAGCTTTACTGAACATTTGCTTTAAATCTTCTGCCTTTGACCGGCGGACCCTTTTCCCGTATATTGCGGCTAAGAGATTTGCGTTCTGTCGTAATCGGGAGGTCAATTCCATGCGCCATGCCTCGTTGCTGGCCGCTATTCAGTTCGTAGCTTTTGTGGGCGTCATCAACGCCCAAACCACGTTCGCCACCATCACCGGTTCCGTAACCGACCCCTCCGGTCTTGCCATCCCCGCCGCACACATCACCGCCGTGCAGGCCGAAAGTGGGTACAAATACGAAGCCCAGACGAACGAGGCCGGAGTCTACACCCTTCCCAACCTGCTCGCGGGCACCTATCGCGTCACCGTTAACGCCGCGGGCTTCAAAGATGCCGACGTGAAGGACGTCGAACTGGCCTCTCGTGACGTTCGCCGGTTGGACGTCACCATGCAAATCGGCCAGGTGGCCACCACCGTCGAAGTGTCCGGCGGCGGCGCGACACTCGTCGAAACCGAGACCGCCCGCATCAGCCAGACCCGGACCGCCGACGACATGGAACGGCTGCCCCTGAACACTCGCAGCCTGACATCCTTTCTTTCCCTGTCGCCCGGTGTCGGCACGGCCAGTACTGTCACTTCCACGCGCCGTTACGCGGGCAGCCGCCGCAACGAGTCCGACATCTCCGTGGATGGCGTCAGCACCACCGCCAGTAACGGCACCCAGATTTCGCCGCTCACAAACTACATTGAAAGTTTCAGCGAGGCGCGCGTGGATATGGCCAATAACACCGCTGAAAACGCCCCCATCGGCGAAGTCACCGTGGTTTCGAAGTCCGGAACCAACGAATTGCACGGCTCCGCCTTCGACTACTACGTCACCCCCATGTTTCGGGCACGCGACCCGTTCGCTCCGCAGCGCGCTTCCGGAATTTCCCACCGTCCGGGCGGCGCCATCGGCGGACCCGTCGTCCTTCCGCACCTCTACAATGGCCACAACAAGACGTTCTTCTACTTCTCCTACGAGACTTCCCAAGGCAGCATCACCCAGCAGCTTCTGAATCCCGGCGTCCCCCTTGCCCCCTGGCGTACTGGCGATTTCTCAGCTCTCCTGCCGACCACCGTGATAAGGATCCCACCACAGGCAAGCCCTTCTCCGGCAACATGATTCCGAAGGACCGCCTCAACGCCACCGCTCTCCAGATCCAGGACTTGTTCTACCCGCTCCCCAACTTCGGCAACCCCTCGGTGTTTCAGACTGCCAACTATCGTCAGATCGTCACCCACCCCTTCGATCCGAATAACTACTGGACCACGCGCGTCGACCACCGCTTCAGCGAGAAGCAATTCGTTTACGGCCGCTATACCTGGCAGCGCCAGAACAATACCGATTACGACACCAATGGCAATCTTCCCGCGATCGGGCGCATTTACGATCAGCGCAACACCCGACAGATCCTCGTTTCCTGGACCGATCTGTTTACCACGCAGCTCGTCAACGAGATGCGTTACGGCTATGCCTTCACAAACGAACCACGCTGGGGCCCGCTCAACGGGCCGGATACGGTCAACCAACTGCGCCTCAAGGGCCTGCTGCCCGACCTCCCCGACATCCCCGGCATTCCCAACATCGCTTTCTCCGGCCTCGGACTTCAGACCATCTCGCAACAGGTCTATCGCAGCCCCGGATTTTACAATCGCGCCCACTTCCTGCAGGACCACCTGAGCTGGTTCCGCGGCAAGCACAGCATCAAGTCCGGCGTTCAGATCACGCGGTACGACGCCAACGACGTTTCTCAATCCTCGAACCTGTTCGGAAACCTGACATTCTCGAACCGCTTCACCGGCTTCCCGTATGCCGATTTCCTGCTCGGCCTTCCTACCACCGCACGCCGCGCCGGACCGGCCCTCGATTCGCCGTTCTATCGCTACTCTTACGACTTCTTCGTCACGGATGAATATAAAATCACACCCAAGCTCACCTTGAATCTTGGCGTGCGTTATGAGTTGCATCCGTATTGGTCTTCGGGCAACGACCTGTCATCGGTGTTCGACATCAAGACCGGGGCAATCGTGGTCCCCGACGGCTCCGTCAACAAAATTAACGCGCTGCTTCCCGCGAACTACGTCAAGGTCATCCCCGCATCGCAGGCGGGTTACTCCGGTACCGCCCTGCTTACGACCGACAAGAACAACATCGCCCCTCGCGTCGGTCTCGCCTGGCGGCCCTGGGGTGAGAAAACCGTCGTCCGCGCAGGCTTCGGAATTTACTACGACGTAGTTCCCGCTTATGTCAGCATGGCGGGTGTCCCGTTCTCCATCAGCGAACCGTCATACACCAACCCCACAACGAATCCAACGGTCATCCTCCCGGTGGTGTTTCCCAACTCTGTTGCGGGCCCGACAACCGTCTCGCTGCCCAGCGCCTTCAAGAAGGATCTACGCATCCCCTACAGCATTCAATACAACATAACCATCGAGCGGCAGATCGCGAAAATGGGTGTGCGCCTCTCCTACATCGCCACGGGTACAAGGCAGGGCGAATACGCCTACAACTACAATTCGCCGATCGCCGATACCAACCTCTACATCAATAAGCCGAGGCCCTTCCCGCAATACCCGAACTTCAACTACATCACCAACGGCGCCGGCCACCAGTACAACTCGCTCAACCTCGAAGTGAAGCGGCGCTTCGCCTCGGGGCTGCTTTATGACTTCTCCTGGGTATGGGCGCGCGATATCGGCGACCTCGAGGGCGGCAACGTTCCGAGCAATACTCTTGAATACCAGGCCCCGGAGTACGCGTACGACCTTCATCGTGAGCGGGCGGTCTGGGAAGACATCCCCGCCCACCGCGTCACCGGCGACTTCATTTATGAAATGCCCTTCGGCAGGGGCAAGAAGTGGCTCTCCAACGGCCGCCTCACGAACCTCGTTTTTGGCGGCTGGGAAATCAGCGCCGTGTACGCCTTCAACACCGGGATGTTCCTGACGCCGCTCTGGACCGGACCCGATCCGACCGGCACATTCAACACCTCCAACTCGACACCGGCCCAGGTCACGATCCGTCCCAACGCCAACTCAAATCCCAACACCGGACCCCAGACCGTCAATGCCTGGTTCAATGTCGGCGCATTCAGCGCCCCTAGCCCGGGAACGTTCGGGACCTCTGCCAAAGGCGTGATCATCGGCCCGAGCTCCTGGGTAATCGACAGCCAGGTCGCGAAGAACTTCGCCATCACGGAACGCCTTCGTCTCCGCTGCGAGCTCGGCGCCACCAACCTGCTGAATCATCCCAACTGGGGCAACCCCAACCTGAACATCACGAGTATCGGAGCGGCGGGCGTGATCACCTCCGTGGGCTATGGCAACGGAACCACCGGAGGAGTCGGCCTGGACTCCTCTGCCCAGCGCGCCCTCCGCCTGGGCCTACGGGTGGAATGGTAAGGCAGGTTTTCAACCTGCGGCGGATTTTTAATCCGCGATTGTTGATCCTGTGCACAGTACTCCAAGCACAGGATCAACGCCAGGTAACCGAACCTCATTTTTCCTCCCGCCTGCACAGTTCTCACCGCCACCCAAACCGAAGACGTCAACGAAACAAAACTCGACACCACAAGAATCCAAACCGCCATAGATCACTGCAACCCTGGCCAATCCGTCCAACTAAAATCCAACGGTCCCCGGAGAATCTTCCTCACCGCCCCCCTCCACTTAAAACCCGGAGTAACGCTGCTGATCGACGCGAACACCGCCCTCTTCGCCTCCCGCAACCCTCGCGACTACGACCTGACTCCCGGCAGTTGCGGAGTAGTCAACCAAAGAGGTCACGGCTGTCAGACCCTGATCCTCGCCGACAAAGCGCCGGGCAGCGGAATTATGGGCGACGGTTCTATCGACGGGCGCGGAGGAGCCACGCTCGTGGGTCAGGACGTCACCTGGTGGGACCTCGCGAAAGAGGCCAAGGTGAAAGACCTCTCCCAAAGCGTCGCCCGCCTGATCAGCGTCCGCGAATCGGACAACTTCACGCTTTACCGCATCACGCTCCGCAACTCACCTAACTTCCATGTCAATGTGGAGCGCAGCAACGGCTTCACCGCCTGGGGCGTCCACATCCGGACGCCGAAAACCGCCCGCAACACGGACGGAATCGACCCGTCGTCCTCCACCAACGTCACCATCACCCACTGCGACATCTCAACCGGCGATGACGACATCGCAATCAAGGCCGGCGCAGCGGGACCCGCCACCCACATGACCATCGCCCATAATCACTTCTATAGCGGCCACGGCATGTCGATCGGCAGCGGAACCGAAGGCGGCGTGAGCGCTATCCGGGTCAGCGATCTCACGATCGACGGAGCCGACAACGGAATCCGCATCAAATCCGACCGCAGCCGAGGAGGCCTGGTCGAGGATGTCTCCTATGAAAACATCTGCATGCGAGACGTCCCGAACCCAATCGTCCTGACCTCGATGTACACCACCTTCCCCGGGAAGAAGCTGCCGATCTATCGCAACATCGTCCTAAAAGACGTCCGCAGCCTCACGCCGGGATGGGTGACCTATCTTGGCGTAGATCCGGAACACAAACTCGAGGCCAACCTCAAAAACGTCGCCGTCGAAGGCCAAACTCGCACCGAAAACGCCGATCTTCACAACATTCCCGGCACGCCGATCCACTGCGAAGACCGCTTTCCGCCTCTCGCCGACATAAAAACCGCTCCCGCCGCGCGAGTCACCGTGCCCGCGGAAGACAAAACCCTCTACGTAGCCACCTCCGGCACCGGCGATTACTACTCCATTCAGCGCGCCATCGACGTCGCGCCGGCCGAAGGAGCCGTCATCTCTATTGCCCCCGGGACCTACCGCGAAGTTCTGACCATCACCAAGCCCAACATCCACCTCCGCGGAGCCTATACGGATCCTGCCAAGGCTGTCATCGTCTTCGACAAAAGTGCCGGCACTTCAGGCGGCACCCTGAACTCCGCCACGGTAAACGTTCTCGCCGACAACTTCACCGCTGAAAACCTGACCTTTGCCAACGATTTCAACGCCACACACCCGCAGTTGCCCCAAGGCTCCCAGGCCTTAGCGCTCAAAATCACCGGCGACCGGGCGATCTTCCGCAACATGCGCTTCCTCGGCAACCAGGACACGGTCTACGCCGCCACACACCGCCAGTACTTTACGCACTGCTACATCGAAGGCAATGTCGACTTCATCTTTGGCGACGGCAAGACGGTTTTCGAGGACTGCGAGATCCACAGCAACCAGCACTCGGTCGGCTTTCTCACCGCACAGGGCAAGAACGCCCCGGACCAGGACAGCGGTTTCGTCTTTAATCGCTGCCGCCTGACCGCCGATCCGGGAGTCGCCAACGTCTGGCTGGGCCGTCCCTGGCGCCCTTACGCGACGGTGATCTTCCTGAATACGGAAATGGGTTCCCATATTGAACCCGCCGGCTGGAGGGAATGGCACCCCGGCGAGACGCACTCCATCGAAACTGCCTTCTACGCCGAGTTCAACTCCTCGGGTCCCGGCGCACACCCGGCCGAACGCGATCCGCACACCCGCAAACTTACTTCCGCCGAGGCCGCCCGCTACGAAACGAAGCGCTTTCTGGCTGGCTCCGACGATTGGGCACCCTAACTGGTAGCCGGGCAAAACGTCCAAACACCACCATGCGACTCGTCTACCGTACCTGCCGCTCGCTATTGAATCGCCCGAAATTCTGTTTCGCCATCATCCTCACCCTGGCCTTGGGTATCGGTGCAAACAGCGCGATCTTCTCGGTAATCGACGCCGTGCTCCTGCAGCCGCTCCCCTATCCAGGCGGCGACCGCGTGGTAGCAATCTTCCAGTCGAACCCCGACCAGCAGGTCGTGCGCGGCGATCTGTCGCCCGCCCAAGTCGAGGAGTGGAACACCGCGAACCACAGTTTCGTGGCCATCGCCGCCGCTGCCGCGGAAAACGTCGCCGAGACTTCCGGCGCGCTTCCGGAAAAGCTGGTCCGGGCCCGAATCTCACCGCGCTTTTTCTCGGTGCTCGGCATGCCTCCGATCATCGGCCGCTTCTTCAGCCCGGACGAGGATCAGACTAATGGCCCGCGCGCCGCGATCGTCAGCGAGCGCTTCTGGAAACGACGGTTCGGCGCCGACCCGGCGGCCATCGGTCAGTCCTTGCGTTTCTCAGACGAGTCGTTCCCGATCGTCGGCGTTCTCCCCGATTCCTTCCATTTCCCATCGCCGGGAGTGGATGTTTGGGCTCCCGCGCAGCTTCGGCCGGTAGTAATGCGCATGCGTGAGCAAATGTGGTATTCCACCGTCGGCCTCCTGAAACCTGGCGTGAACATCCGCACCGCGCAGGCGGATCTAGCTTCGATCCAAAATCGTCTGGGGAAGCAGTTCCCGGTGACCGATGCGCATTGGACGCCCATTGTGGAACACCTGGAGAAGAACGGCAAAAGCACAGCCGGCCGACCGCTTTGGATTCTCTTCGGTTCGGTCTCGCTCCTGCTCCTGATTGCCTGTGTCAACGTCGCCTGCCTGCTGCTCGCGGATGGCAAACGCCGCGAGCGTGAAATCGCCATCTGTTTCTCGCTTGGCGCGCGACGGGGACAGATCATCCGCGACCTGCTGGCCGAGTCGCTCTGCCTCGCGGTGCCCGGTGCCGCGCTAGGCCTGATCGCATCGGTCTGGGGCGCCAGCCTGTTTCGACACGCCGCCGGAAAGCTACCCCGCATCGAGCAAATGCAGCTCGATTGGCGCATTGTTTTATTCACCCTCTCGATCGGGCTCGCCACCACGCTACTCTTCGGCCTCCTGCCGGCATTCCAGATCACGCGCTATCAGGGTTCGCGATCCCAGGTCAGCGGCCAGCAACCGCTGCTTCGCGCCCTGGTGGCGGCGCAAATCGCGCTCGCCATCGTGCTTGTAGTCGGCGCCGGCCTGCTGATCCGCACCTTGTCCGAACTCGGCCGGGTCCCCCTCGGTTTCCAGCCCGATCCGGTGCTGACGTTCCGAATGAGTGCCAGTTGGGCTGAAAAGGCGAAAGCCGCACTCGTTCGTCAACGCATTTACCGCACGATCGACGCCTTGCGGACGATTCCGGGCGTCGAAGACGCCGCCACGACACTGACCCTGCCCGGCGGCGGCGATGTTTACCCGCAACCATTCGATATAGTCGGCCGCAATACGATTACGGGAGTCAAATCCAGCGCCGACCTGCAACTGGTCGCACCCCATTATTTCCACGTGCTCGGCATCCCGATTCTGTCCGGCCAGACCTGCCGTGAAACCTTGGATTCCAACCCGATACAGCCTGCCCTGGTCAATCGCGCTTTCGCGGATAAGTTCTTCCCCAACCAGAACCCGCTGCAACAGCATCTCGCGACTCCGCCGCCCTCCCCCGTCACGTTCGAAATCGTCGCTGTTGTCGGCGATGTCCACGAGCACGGCTACGCGCAGGATCCGCAGCCGACCATCTATAGTTGCGGCGCCCCTGGCTTCTTCCCCGATCCTGAGTTCATGGTGAAGGCGCAGGGCAATCCGATGCTTCTTGCCGAGTCGATCCGTCAAAAGCTGGGGCCGCTCGAACCGAGTCGTGCGGTCTACGACGTGAAGCGCCTGTCAGATTACTTGAGTTCCTCCCTCGACGAACGCCGTTTTCAGACCCTGCTCTTGAGCCTGTTTGGGTCCACCGCGCTCCTCCTCGCCGCCATCGGTTTATACGGCGTGATGAGCTTCATCGTGTCCCAACGAACCCGCGAAATCGGGCTCCGGGTCGCGCTCGGCGCCCGCCCGGCTCAAGTGCTGGCGCAGGTTTACCGCCAGGGTGCGGTTACGGCCGGGACCGGTATGCTCGCGGGGCTCGGCCTGGCCGTCCTGCTCACGCGCTACATCAGCAGCCTCCTGTTCGGAGTGAAACCATTCGATGGTCTGACGTTCGGCGCCGTCATCGTCTTGCTGGCTGTAGTGGCCGCCTTTGCCACCTGGGGTCCGGCTCGACGTGCCACCCAGGTCGATCCCATGGAAGCGCTTCGCCAGGAATGACATGCTAGACTGAAAACGTGGATGGACCTGCGTCCAAAGTTAAGCGCTTTGTTTTCTGGGACTATCCTCGGGCAGGCTGGCAATACGATGTCATGGTCGGCCTGATCCTGCTGTTCATTTTTCTCACACCGCGAGACTGGTTCCGAGATCAACCGAAGCCGAACAGCGTCACCATGATCCCTTCGGCTGAAAAAGGCGCCAGTACCTTCTGGATGGCTCCAGCACTGCTCGCGGGAGTACCTGAGTCCGAAAGGTTGACTAAATCCGGCGTCTTGCTAAGAACGCTGAGGGGAAAAAAGTACAACGTCGTGCGCCTGGAACCGATTTTCGACTCGGAACAGGAGATCCAGGGCTACATAGCGTACACGAACCCATAAGTTAGGGTCACGTTCCGAACCAAATCCCATGCCTGCCAAGTACCCAGCCAGTGTCTTGTCCGTTTTTGGGGCGCTCGTTATAGCGCTCGCCGCGCAGCCGCAACCCCCCGAACTGCAGGATGTACTGCACCGCCTGGATCAGGCCGCGCAAAAATTTCGCGGCATGTCGGCGAAGATAGAGCGAAAAGATTACACCGCCGTTTTGAAGGATACCTCCACTCAAACCGGCACCGTCGCCATGAAAAAGCTCGGTGAGCATGGGCTTCAAGGTGTTATGGATATTACCGCGCCCGACAAGGTCAGCTATGCATTTAATGGCGGCAAGTTCGAGAAATACACCCCGACGATGAACACGGTCGAGGAGTACGACGTCGGCGCTAAGGGCGAGGAGTTGGAGCGCTTCCTGATGCTGGGCTTCGGAACTTCGGGCGCTGAATTGCTCAACAGCTATCAGGTTAAGTTTGGTGGTAATGACACCGTGAACGGACAAAACACAGTACGGCTTGAGCTGACGCCGACCGCGGCCGACGCAAAAAAGTACATGAAGGAGGTCGACCTCTGGATTCCACAAGGGGGAAACTACCCCGTCCAGGAAAAAATGATTCAGCCGTCCGGGGATTACACCTTAGTGACGTATAGCGATGTCGACCTGCATCCGAATCTCACGGATAAGAATCTAAGACTCAACCCGCCGAAAGGTGTTAAGAGAATTAAGCCTTAAGACGTCCTTGCAATGATTTCCACGATCCAATCGAACAACCGGGTAACGAGCGCTCGCCTGAGCTTTCTCGACTGGGCGCGCGGTTTCGCGGTTCTTATCATCTTGCAAGGGCATGTTTTTCATTCTTTTACAAAACCCGAACTGCGTACGGACGGACCATATGTCATCTCGCAGTTCATGGGTGGAGTAGCGCCGGCCATTTTCCTCAGCCTGACCGGAATCACGCTTGCTTTCCTCATGGACAAGCGCGAGCGCCAGGGCCTTCCGTACAAGCGCCGCTGGGTAGCAGCACTGCGCCGAGGTGGTTATCTTCTCGGCCTGGCGTTTCTGTTCCGCTTGCAGATGTTCCTGTCGGGATGGCCAAGTAGTCCGGCTCCCGAACTGCTCAAGGTCGACGTTCTAAACTGCATGGGATTTGCGATCGGCCTATATTCGCTGATGGCATTCCTGACAACCGCTCAGCGCGCAAAAGTTTCCGCCTTGGTGGGTATTGTCATCGCTGCGGCATCGCCGCTGATTTCAGCGGCCGACTGGAGTTGGCTCCCGCCGCAGATCTCCGCGTACTTTGTTCCGAACTTCAACTACTTCGCATTCTTCCCGTGGGCGGCATTCATTGCTTTCGGCGTGAGCATGGGCAGCGTCTTGCGTCTGACGCAGCCCGATCAGATGAACCGGCTCATGCAATGGTCCGCCATTGTGGGCCTGGCGCTGATTTTTGGCGGTCAGTATTGTTCGAACTTTCCGTATTCCGTGTATCCGAAGTCGGAAGACTTCTGGCTGAATAGCCCCTGGCTGATCTTCATGAAGCTCGGCGCGTTCCTGGAGTTGCTGGCCGTCGCGTACCTGTGGAATGAATACGGAAGCCGCGGCTGGAGCTGGCTGCGTCAGTTCGGAACCACTTCACTGTTGATCTATTGGGTCCACATCGAACTCGTCTACGGACGGTGGTTCGGCGCCTGGAAGAACAACCTGAATGCCCCGCAGTGCGTCGCCTGTGCGGTTGGGCTCATCCTCCTGATGCTCGGCATGTCGGTGACGCGCACGCGCCTGAAGGGCAAGCGCATTCCGCTGCCGTCTTTCTCAATTCCATATTTCACATACACGAAGCCGAGCCGCGTCCCGGGGGATTGACCTCGGGTTTGGCGATGTAGCGCAGCTTTCAGCCGGCACATGGGCAGCCTAAAGGCTGTGTTACAGCAACGCTATGAGGCAGCGGCTGGCGCCTTTGCGGTCATGAACGCCTCGATCTCGTCGACTTCCTCGCCGGACAGACGGAATTCGAGCGCCCCAATCACCCCCGCTGCCTGCTCGGCTGAACGCATACCTACGATTGCGCCTGTCACTTCGGGACGGCGCAGCGTCCAGGCGATGGCGACTTCGCCTGCAGTCCGCCCATGACGCGCGCCGATCTGCTTCAGCAGGTCGGCTAGGGCAAGATTTCGCGAGAAGGCGGGCTCCTGAAATTCAGGACGGCGCCGGCGGTGGTCGTCCGGCGGCATCGCAGCCACGCGCTCCGCAGTCATCTTGCCGGTCAGCAGGCCGCTCTTCATCGGGGAGTATGCAATTACGCCGATATTATGCTCGGCGACGTAGGGAAGCAGTTCCTTCTCGATATCACGGGCGAGGATCGAGTATGGCGGCTGGACTGAGGTAATGGCAGCGATCTTCCGGCAGCGCTCGATCTGGGAGGCCTTGAAGTTGGAGACGCCGATCCAGCGAACCTTACCCTCTTTCTGCAGTGCGGCCATGGCCGACCAGCCCTCTTCGATGTCTTCCTCTGGCTGCGGCCAGTGAATCTGGTAGAGGTCGATGACGTCGAGCTTGAGCCGCTTCAGGCTCGCTTCGCACTCGCGGCGCACGGAGTCGGCTTTCAGATTGCCGCTGATCTCGCGGCGTTCGTTCCAGACGCGCTCGCATTTGGTGAAGATGTACGGCTTGTTGGACCGGCCCGCCACCGCGCGCGCCACCACTTCTTCGGAATGGCCGAGCCCGTAAACCGCGGCCGTGTCGATCCAGTTGATGCCATGGTCGAGCGCCGCGTGGATGGCGGCGATGGATTCATTGTCGTCCTGAGGCCCCCAGGCGAAGGCCCAGTCTCCTCCGCCCATGGCCCAGGCTCCGACGCCGATCGGCGTGATGTTCAGATCGCTGTTACCGAGTTGCTTCGTTTGCATGTGCTGTCTCCACTGGTATTGTGATGCCGCCCCCAAGAATGGATTTCCGGGCGGCTTCAATAACTTCTTCGTTGTAACGGCTATTAGCCGGTGTAGCGAGGATGGATTCGCGGTCGATGGCGTCGAGTTCGGCGGCAGGATCCTTGGAATCCCGCACCCGGATCACCGCGCGCACCAGTTGCTCGATGGAGCGGAAGCCATAACCGACCGGCGTCAAGCCCGGGCCGCCCAGGTCGACATACTGAAAGTAGTCGGGGCTGGGTTCGGAGTAACTTCGGTCGACGTACTCCAAGCCGCGGTATTGATCGGAGTGGCGCAACATAGTTCCGCGATCGCCCAAGGCGCAATAGAGCGACATCCCCTGCGAGTTGCTGCCCGGCCCGTCATCCGGGTAGCCGAGCGAATTCTGAACGTTCAGGCACGCGCCATTGTTCCAGACGATCCGCGCGTCAGTCCAAAGGAAGCCTTCGTTGCCATTGGGGAAGCGGTCGCGAAGGCCATAGACGCTGACCGAAGCGGGTAGCAGTCCGGTGATGAAGTGGAGCAGGTCGACGTAGTGGCAGCCGATGTAAGTGAAGGCATCGGAGTTTTCCGCGGTGCACCAATTCTGAAAGTTGGAATGGCGGTAAGACCATTTCTCCATCAGGTGTGCGGTTCCGAGGCGGAATTCTCCAAACTCGCCGGCTCGGTACTTGCGCCGCGCGATGAGGCTGCGATCGTCTAAGCGCTTATGATATTCGATGCCGACGAACAGGCCGCGGCGGCGGGCTTCCGCTTCGATCTGCTCCGATTCGGCAACCTTCAACACGAGCGGCTTCACGGAGATGACGTGTTGACAGGCCTCCAGGGCGTGCAGGATGGCGTCGAAATGCAGATGGTCCGGCAGCGCGATGAAAACGAGGTTGCCGGGCGCTTGATTATTCGTCGTCGCGAACGAGGCCTGCGGGAACGCCCGGCGAATCGTGGGGGATTCCAGCAGGACTTGCAACGTCGACTCATTGCGGGCGCTAACGGCGATTTCGTCCACAACGCCGAGTCGCTGAAGCTGATAAAGCGACGGCAGGATTTGATCATTTGTGATCATCCCGCCTCCCAGGACGGTGACCTTCAGGCGGTCGTGGTGCATGGGGCGGCAACGTGCTGCGCGATGGCTTCCTCGAGTACCGCGGTGCTTTCGAGGATAGCTTCTTCAGTGATGACGAGAGGGGGGGCGATCTTGACCGTTCCGCCGCCGAGGCCGACCGGCGAGAACATCAGAACACCGCTCTCCCAGCAGGATCGTACGATCTCCCAGGCGAGGTCGCCATTCGGTTTCTTGGTGGCCGGAAGCACACAGCAGACGCCCGCTACAAGGCCTTTGCCCAGCACCGCGCCGATATGCTGCGGGAACTTCGATCGGATGTTGCGCAGGCGGCTGTGAAGCACCGCTCCGAGAACACGGGCACGTTCCGTGAGGTTCTCTTTCACGACGAGGTCGATGGACGCAAGCGCGGCGGCACAGCAGATCGGATTGCCGGTGTGCGTGGATGTCATCGTTCCCAGACCATGGAGATCCATCACGCCGGCGCGCCCGGCAACAGCGGCGAGCGGCAGTGAACTCGTTATGCCCTTGCCGAAAGCAGCTAGATCGGGGACGATGCCGTAGTGCTCGAAGCCAAACATCGTGCCCGTGCGTCCGAAGCCCGCCTGCACTTCGTCACAAACCAGCAGCACTTTGTGACCGGTGCACCATTGCCGCAGAGCGCGCATGAATTCGACGGGAGCGAACGCGGCGCTGCCTCCCTGGTAGGTTTCGAGAATCACGCCCGCGACGTTTTGCGATTCCACGCCCTGCTCGGAAAGAGCGCGCATGAAACCATCGAAGGACGAGTCTTCGGTACGGAACGAATCGGGGAACGGCACCTGGACAAAGCCGCGGTCGAGATTAATAATCCAGTCTTTGAGAGCGGGAATGCCCCCGGCCTGTTGCGCTCCAAGCGTGCGGCCGTGGAAGGCATCGTGAAACGAGATGATAATATGCTTCCCGCGTCCGCCGTTCTTGATACCGTAAGTGCGGCACAGTTTAATGGCGCACTCCACGGCTTCGGAGCCGGTGGTGAGCAGGAAAACCTTCTTCAGCGGCTCCGGGAGCAATCCGGCGAGGCGCTCGACAAGCTGGGCGCGTATTTCGCTCGGGAAGCAGTAATTGGTCAGCAGGTGCGACGCAGCCTGCGCGGAGATGGCGTCGGCGATTTCTTTGCGCCCGTGGCCGGCGTTGGTAATTAGCACGCCCGACGACCAATCAATCCAGCAGTTGCCGTATCTGTCCCACACCTGGAAGCCTTCGGCACGATCCCAGATGACCGGCGGCTGTCCGAGCATGGCTACGGGCTCATATTGCTTCAGGCGTTCCAGAACCGGTAGCGATTCCGGCACCGGTAGCGGTGTCACGATTCGCCGTAACGGGGTTTCAATTCGGGGAACAGGGCGGGGCTGCAGGCCAAAATCGCGGGCCATAAGAGCCTATTGTCGCATTGCAGCCGTTTTCCTGAGATCTTTCGGGCATAGCCCGCACTAGGTCGGTAGGGTGAGCTTCAAACCTGTCGTCATGCGCCGCCGTTCCACAAAACTGGACGAAAACAAAGGTGGAGCAGGCGGTGTCGCCTGTGCGTTCCCCCTCAGGTCAAAAGGAAGGCTGTATGCCTGCTCCACCCTTCCACGTGTATTGGCCATCGTTATCCTAGCCTGCAACACCAACGCGCAGAACGCCGATCCTGCATATGTTCCGCTGGAAAAGGCGTACAACGCGCTGCGGGTGAAAGACTATGACACGGCAATTCAGAATTTCCGGAGCGCCGTGGCCCTGGCCCCGAGCCGTGCCAGCATCCGGAAGGATCTGGCATACGCCCTGCTGCGTATCGGTGAAAACGAATCGGCGCGCGACCAGTTTGCCGAGGCGATGCGTCTCAACCCGGCCGACGAACAGTCGGCGCTCGACTACGCCTTTCTTTGCAACGACACGAAGCAGCAGGCGACGGCGCGCCGTGTTTTCGACCGCCTGCGCAAGAAAGGGAGCGCCAAAGCGGAAGAGGCGTTTCAAAGCATCGACCGGAGCCTTGTGGAAGGAATCGCGCGTTGGCAAAAGGCCATCGAGCTAGCCCCGGACAATTTCAGCAATCACCAGGAACTCGCGAAACTGGCGGAACAGCGGGACGACATCGCGCTCGCCGCCGAGCATTACGAAAAGGCGTGGCGGCTAAAGCCGGATGATCGTTCGCTGCTGCTCGACCTGGGCCGGACCTGGAAGGTGTTGAAGCGTCCGGAAGACGCGATGTCGGCGCTGCTGGCGGCCTCTCGCGGCGCTTCCCCACGCATCGCCGAGGAAGCGCGCGACCTGCTGCCGTCGCGATATCCATACCTCTACGAATTCCAGCGCGCGATTGCACTCGACATCAAGAACGTCGGGTTGCGGCGCGAGTTCGCATATCTGCTGCTCGAAATGGGCAAGAAACCGGAAGCCGAAGAGCAGTTCCGCACCATACACACGCTGGCGCCCGCGGATTTGCTGTCGGCGGCGCAACTGGGCTTCCTGCTGCTGAATCGTGGTGACAGCGCGGAAGCGCAACCGCTGCTCGAACAGGTGCTGAAGGGTGGCGACGAGGAACTCGCGGAACGCGTCCGGGCGGCGCTCAAGCTGCCGCAAAATCTCAAGCATCGCAACGATTCCTCGCAGAACAAAACACGCGACGACGCCAAGGCTATGGCGGAAAAGAGCTTGAAGTCGGGTTATCTCAAGGATGCCGTGAAGTACCTGCGGGTGGTCCATGAAGCCGACCCATCCGATTTCGACACGGTGTACAAGCTGGGCTGGGTGGCCAACGTTCTTCACGACGACAGGGAAGCAATGCGCTGGTTCGAGATGGCGTCGAAGAGCCCGGATCCGGCGATCGCATCGGAAGCGACCCAGGCCTACAACAACCTGAAGCCGGAGTTCTCGCACATCCGCACCACGGTCTGGATGTTTCCGTTCTTCTCGACGCGCTGGCACGACACGTTCGGCTATGGCCAGGTGAAGACCGCGTTTCGGCTCGGAAGCGCGCCGCTGTGGGGGTACCTTTCGATGAGGATCGTCGGCGATGTGCGCGGCACCACCGCGCCAACCGCGTCCAATCCGCTGCCGCAATATCTCTCGGAAAGCGCGGCGATTTTCGGGTTTGGGTTAACGACTGCGCCGTGGCACGGGCTTACGGCCTGGGCGGAAGCGGGCGAAGCCATGAAGTACCTGGTGAGCCGCAAGGATGTCGGGCTGTTCACTCCGGATTATCGCGGCGGGCTTTCCTTTGGCAAAGGCCTGGGCCACCTGATGGGCGGCAAACACGGCTTCTACGCCGAGACGAACGACGATGCGGTTTTCGTAAGCCGTTTTCAGAACGACACGATTCTGTATTCACAGAACCGGACAGGGTACACGTTCCCGAAAGCGGAAGCGGCCGGAAATTTTCAGGCGCAGTTTTACTGGAACTACAACGTGACGGTGGACCGGCTGCGGCAATACTGGGCCAATTTCGCGGAGACGGGGCCGGGCGTGCGCTTCCAGGCTCGGTTCATGCCCAAGGGGATGCTCGTCTCGGTCAATGCTCTACGAGGCGTGTATCTCGTGAATGAGGGCAACCCGCGGCGCCCTAACTTCTATGATCTGCGTGCGGGATTCTGGTATGCGTTTACTCATTAGCCTCCTTTTCGCTGCCGCGCTGCCGGCGGCGACTTTTTCTTACCAGATTGAGGGAGATGACGCGGGTCCGTGGCCGAATATTCTGTCATCAGTCGGTCTGAGCGCGGGGAAGAGCGGTTCGTCGAATTTGTTCATCGTGCGGAACGGCGCGGCGGCCACACCGCAGGAATGGCTCGGCAGGATTGAAAAGGGCGCGATCGTGGTGCTCGAGGGCGAGTCACCACTTGCCGAGGCGTTAGGTATCCACGCTACATCCAAACGTGTCGTGGTGCGCAGCATCATCGATCAGTACGATACCCGGCTGTCCATCATTTGGGAGCACCCGGCCGAGATTCCGGTTTATCAGTTGCCCAGGACTGCCGGCGTGCTGGCCGTGGAACGGTGGGAGAGCGCACCGCTGATTGCCACGGTGCGGCGGGGCACGGGCGCGGCGCTGTGGCTGGCGGCGTCACCGGGAACGCAGGGTTACGAGCGCTTTCCGTATCTTCTGCAGGCGCTCGGCGAGATGGGCATCGAGCCGCCGTTCCGGTCACGCAGGATGTGGGCCTTCTTCGATTCGGCGTACCGGTCCCGCGTGGACCTGGATTACTTCGCGGCGCGGTGGCGGGATGCCGGCTTCAGCGCGCTGCACGTGGCCGCATGGCATTATTTCGAGCCGCAGGAGCAGGGCGACGAATACCTGCAAAGACTGATTGAAGCCTGTCATCGCAAGGGCATCCTGGTGTACGCGTGGTTTGAACTTCCCCACGTCAGCGAACGTTTCTGGACGGAGCATCCGGAATGGCGGGAGAAGACGGCACTGCTTCAGGACGCGCAGCTTGACTGGCGTAAGCTGATGAACCTTCAGAATCCCGCGGCGGCGGATGAGGTGGTTCGCGGCGTGCGGGCGTTGGTTCACCGCTTCGATTGGGATGGCGTCAACTTGAGCGAGCTGTATTTCGAGTCGCTCGAAGGCGCGGCCAACGCAGCGCGATTCACGCCCATGAACGACGACGTGCGGCACAATTTCCAGCAGGCGCAGGGATTCGATCCCGTGTCGTTATTTCAGGGGCCGGGACGCGATGAGGCGAAGCTGCGAGCCTTTCTCGAGTATCGGGCCGACCTGGCGCGGCAGATGCAGACACGGTGGGTGGCCGAGATCGAAGGCATGCGGCGGGAGAAGCCGGACCTTGACCTGGTATTGACGCACGTCGACAACCGCATCGATCCGCGCATGCGCGACATGATCGGCGCGGATGCGAGCAAGGTGCTCCCGCTTCTCGACTCGCACGATTTCACATTTCTGGTGGAGGACCCCGCCACCATCTGGGATCTCGGCCCGGCGCGTTATTCGCAGATCGCGGAGCGCTATCGCCCCCTGACGCCGCGGTTCGACAAGCTGGGTATCGACCTGAATATCGTGGAGCGGTATCAGGACGTGTATCCGACAAAGCAGCAAACCGGCGGCGAGTTGTTTCAGCTCGTCCATACCGCTGCGAAGACATTCCCACAGGTGGCGCTTTATTTCGAGAATTCGATTCTGATGCAGGATCTGCCTCTGCTATCCGCGGCGGCAGCGACCGTGGATCGCATCGAACAAACCGGCGCGAAGCTGCTGGTGAGTTCGAAGACAGGAATAGGAGTGCGATGGCATGGAGCCGCGCTGGTCAACGGCCGGTTGTGGCCGCTTCGCGATGCGAACACGCTCTGGCTGCCGCCGGGTGATAGCGAAATTGAACCTGCCCCGGGAGACCCGCCGCTGCGGATCCTCGATTTCAACGGCGGCTTGCGCGCGGCGCGCGTCCTGTTAGGTGGTGTCGAACTGGCTTACCAAAGCAGCTCGCGCGGATTCGCAACCGTCAACATCAAGCCGCGCCAGGTGGAACTCGATGGCGCGGTGGCACAGGTGCCGATCGTGGAGTCGAACGGCGAATTTGTCGTGTCGCTTCCACGCGGCCAGCATCTTGCGAAACTTCTGCAGTAAACGCATTTAACACTCCTTTACCGGCACGCGGGCAACAATAACACGGCCGCGCGCGTTAAACCGTGTAGGAGGTTCTAAACCATACAGTGATTCGACCATCAAGATTGTTAATTGTGGCCGCGTTGACCGCCAGCCTTGGCTTTGCGCAGTTCCGCACACGGGCGGCGAACGGGCCCGGCAACCCGCCGGATCCGGCGACCATGATTCAGATGAGAGTGGCGTACCTGACGTCGCTTCTCAGCTTGACGAGCGCACAGCAAACGCAGGCAACCACGATTTTCACCAACGCGTACAATTCGGCTTCAAGTATCAAGAGCAGTTTGCAGACGGATCAGCAGTCGCTGGCAGCGGCGGTAAAGGCGAACGGCACGGGCACGATCGATCAGTTAGCGGCGACGATCGGGACTCTACAAGGACAGCTCGTGGCGATCAATGCCAAGGCGGATGGGGCGTTTTATGCGATTTTGACGTCCGATCAGCAGACGAAGTATGACTCAATGCCGCACGGCGGACCGGGATTTGGTCCGGGCGGTCCAGGCGGTCCAGGTGGGCCTCCTCCTGCGCCGCCGCAGGAATAATCATCATTGACGTTGTCCACGAAAGTGGATGAGAACCAAGCTGGCGCAGGCGGTTTCGCCTGCGCGTTCCCGGTGAGGTCCAAAGTCAGGCGAAACCGCCTGCTTCACACATGATGCGATCCTGCCTTACTGACTCGTTGAGTTGTTGGTATCGAGAAAGGAAGTGGTAACGGGCTGAGCGAGAAGCTGCCCGCAAAGCAATGGACAAGGGTACCGAGGTCGATTAACTTCTTACCGCTTGACAGCGGCGGTACTGTAATCCCCTACGTGTGTATGTTCCGGTTCGGACGCGGGCAGTGTGAAGTAGAAGACCGATCCACTGCCCGCGGTTGATTCCACCCAGATGCGCCCGCCGTTCTGTTCGATGATGCGCTTGCAGGTTGCCAGGCCTATTCCCGTTCCCGGATATTCGGCGCTGGAGTGCAAACGTTGAAAGAGCCCGAAAATTCGCTCGTGGTATTCGGACTCGATGCCGATTCCGTTATCACGAATGGCGATGCGCCAGTGATCGCCATCGCGCTCCGCCGAGATGTGAATTTCGGGTGTTTCGCGGCAGTATTTCAAGGCGTTGCCGATCAGGTTCTGAAAAACCTGCAATAAGCCGCTTTCACGCGCCATCACATTGGGCAGCCGCTCAAATGTGATGTGGGCGCCGAGCTCCGTTATTTTGAGTTGCAGGTATTGCAGCGCTTGGCCGAGGACGGCATCACAGTCGACGGGCTCCAGCGGCTTCGTCTGGGCCGTGGTGAGATGCGAAAACTCCAGGAGATCCTTGATGAGAAGGCGCATCCGCTCCACACCCTTGACGATGAAATCCACGAAACGGTGTGAATCGGCATCCATGAAGGCTTCATTTCTTCGGACGAGGAGCTGGCTATAGCTGCCGATGGTGCGCAACGGTTCCTGGAGGTCGTGCGAAGCGACGTAGGCAAAGCGCTGCAAATCGTCGTTCGATTGCTTCAGTGCCCTGGCCTGTTCTGCCAGGCGCTCTTCGGCGTGGCGCTGTTGGGTCATATCGCGGAGCACTTTCACGAACCCGGTGACATTGCCGGCGGCATCCCGGGTAGGCCGCAGCACGCCGCTGGCCCAAAATCGCGATCCATCCTTACGCCCGCGCCAGCCTTCGGTTTCGGACAGGCCGGTTTTCAGCGCCCTTTCGCGTTCTTCCGCCGGCACCCCGGCCCGACGGTCGTCGTCCGAAAAGATAAGATCGATGGGCTGACCGATAATGGACTGCTCAGCGTACCTCAGCAAGCGCTCGGCGCCGGCATTCCAGTAAGTAATGCGGCCGGAGAGGTCGAGGTTGATGATGGCATAGTCGTAGGCGCTCTCAATCATGGTCCGCAAGCGTTCCTGTGCGACCTGCAGATCCTTGAGCAGTCCTTCCACCTCGTACTGGCGATGACGCGCTCGCAGGGCCATCTTGACGACGCTAATGAGAGTAGCGGGTCGAACCGGGCGTTCGATGACCGTGACATTGCCGAGCGGCGCGAGGCGGCTCAGCCGGGTTTTCACGGCAGGCGTGGATTCTCCGGAGGTCGAGAGCAGAATCGAGGGCATATCTGACCAGGGCGGCTGGGATTGAAGGGCATTGGACAGGAAGGGTAGAGATTTGGCCGTGAGCGCCTCCTCCGCGATGACGATAATGCCGGCTCCATTTTGGATCTCCTGGGCCAGGGCTTCGACGTTCTGGCAAGCCAGCGATGTAATGCCGTTCTTGAAGAAAGCCTCCGCCATGAGCTCCGAGTCGCGCCCGACGGGTGTCAACATGAGCACCCGGAGCCGGTCGCTTTCGTTAACCACGTCCGTTACCACCGATGAGTTGTTGCTTCTCACCGAGAAAGATGGGGATACCGGACAAAATACCTTGGAAATCGTCCAAGGCGTCGCCAACGATGATCCGTCCGGGACCGATCCTCAGTTCGCGAATGCTGTCTTCATGCGCGCCGCTTCGCTTCTTGACAACCGAAATTGCTTTGCGGACCTTTCCGGTGGCTTCGAAGTAGCGGAGTAGGATGACGGTATCGGCCAGGTAACTCAGATCGACGGGCGAGCCCATGTGACTGCCGAGGATGCCGTACTGTGCCATCACCATGATGGTGACGACTCCATGCTGGTTCAGAAACGAGAATAGTTCGTGCAACTGTACGGTTAAGAGTTGTTCTCCCGGCATGGCATTCAGGAAGCCGTTGAGGCTATCGATGATCAGAATGCGGAGGTTGCGTTTCAGGACATCGTCGCGAATCTGGTGAATGAAATCGCCGGGGGACAACTCGGCGGGATCGAGTTGCTGAACCTTGAGCTTGCCATTCTGAACATATTGGGCCATGTCATGCCCAAGCCCGTAGGCCCTCTGGAAGAGCGTCGTGAGGCCTTCATCGAAGAGGTAAACGCTACCGAATTCTTTGCGTTCTGCCGCGGCGGCTGCGTACTGGATCGCAATGCTGGACTTGCCGGAGCCGGCCGGACCGATAATTAACGTGCTGGTCCCCCGATCGAGCCCTCCTCCAAGGAGCTGGTCGAGCTCAGGAATTCCGCTGGCTGAGCCGTCGTGGTAAGTCGAGGGATGATGGCTAAGGGCAACGAGGCGGGGGTGGACAACGACACCGCCGGTTCGAATGTCGTAATCGTGATAACCGTCGTGAAAACGCAATCCGCGAAGTTTTACGACCTCCAGCCGGCGTCGCTTGGTACCGTAATCGCGCGGTACGCGCTCCAGGCGGATGACTCCATGGACAATACTGAGGACGGTGGTATCGGAGCCACTTTGTACGGTGCGGTCGTCCAGGAAAAGCGTCGTGCAGTGACGGCTCTCAAAGAACTGCTTAAGGCCGAGGATTTGGCGGCGGTACCGTGAGGAATCGCGGGCGAGCAAACGAATTTCCGAGAGGGAGTCGAAAACCACTCGGCTGGGTTTAACCTGCTCGACGCGTTCCAGGATGCTCTTCAGCGTGCTGCCCAACTCTACATCGCCGGGGTGGAAGATGGTGTACTGATCCTCCGGCATGAGGCTTTCAGGCGGTGGGATCACCTCGAACAGCTCGATTCCATCGAGGCTCCAACCGTGGGACTGGGCGATCGATTTCAACTCACGGATGGATTCCGACAACGTGACGTAAAGGACCGATTCGCCGCGGTGGTGGGCATCCAGAAGGAACTGCATGGCGAGGGTGGTTTTGCCCGACCCCGGGTCACCCTCTACGAGGTACAGGTGATCCTCGGGCAGCCCCCCGTTGAGAATGTCGTCCAGGCCGAGTATCCCGGTGGAGATCAGGTGCTCATGCACCGGTTCGTTGGCGGTAGCGTTGTTGGTATCTGGGAGCTGTCGTTGCATATTCCTGGAGTGGATTTAGGCGCACCCAAGCACATTCGCGTGGGTAACACGATCTAACGTTGAGATGCCGGATTGAGGAATTCTGTTACAGGGGCAGAACGGGGCTTGACAACCAAACGAACTAATGACTAAGTTATTAGTCATATGTTTCGTCTCCTGATTTCGTTTCTCGTCGTTTTGGCTCTGCCGGCTGAGGCCCAGGTGAGTCTGAAAGGGTCGCTTCATCCTAAGGCTCAAGTGCAGTTCGATCAAGGGCCTGTGGATCCAACGATGCAGTTTGGATACGTCACGATTCTGCTGCGGCCCACGGATGCCCAGCAGGGGGATCTCGATCGGCTGCTTGCCGCCCAGCAGGACCGTTCGTCGGCGAACTACCACCGCTGGCTGACTCCAGAGCAGTTTGGCGACCGGTTCGGGATCAAGGCGGCCGATTACGAGGCGGTGGTCTCGTGGCTGGAGTCGCAGGGATTGCAGCTGGAGGGTCGAGCGCGCGCACGCAATTGGGTGGCCTTCAGCGGGACTCTAGCCGCCGTCCAAAGCGCGTTCCAGACTCAGATTCACCGCTATGCCGTCGGAGGCGTGGAGCATTTTGCGAATGCCACGGAGCTGAAGATTCCGGCGGCATTCGAAGGGATGGTGAGTGGCGTGCGAGGGCTCAACGATTTTTGGAAAACCGGGAATGTTCGTCCGCAATATACGTCGCCGAATGGTGCTACCCAGCTCGCCCCGGCGGACTGGGCCACCATTTACGACGTTGCTCCGCTATACGGCATGGGCATTGATGGAAGCGGTCAGCGGATTATGATTGTGGGGCGTTCGGATTTAAACCAGTCGTACATCGATACGTTCCGGCGCACGTTTGGACTACCGCCCAGCACGGTGGAGCAGCACCTGGTGGGACCGGACCCCGGAATCACGAACGCGGCCGGTGAGGCGGCGCTAGACACGGAATGGTCGGGCGCAATCGCGCCGAAAGCCACCATCGTTTATGTGTACGCGGGGAATTTCAATGACGCGGCGCAAGCGGCTGTGGATCAGAACCTCGGAACGGTGATGAGCGAGAGCTTCGGCTCGTGCGAGCCCAACAATGCGTCCGGGCTGCGCAGCATTGCTCAGCAGGCCAATGCACAGGGGATCACGTGGCTGGCTTCTTCCGGAGATTCGGGAGGAGCCGGGTGCGATCCTCACGGGTTTTTCGGTGTTACTGGAAACGATTCTCTGGCGATGTCAGGTCTGGCGGTGAATAATCCCGCGGGTCTTCCCGAGGTGACTGCGGTTGGCGGTACTCAGTTCAATGAAGGCGACGGGCAATATTGGCCGGGCGGTTCGGCAGCCTCGTATATTCCCGAGGTGGTCTGGAATGAAACCGGTGCCGGCGGGCTGCTGGCGAGCGGCGGTGGTGCGAGCATCTATTATCCAAAACCGGCCTGGCAAGTTGGGCCGGGCGTGCCGGACGACAATGCTCGCGATCTGCCGGATATTTCATTCAGCGCGGCCGGCAACCATGATCCATATGCGGTGTTCAATGCAAATGGCCAGCGGGCAACCGGCGGCACGTCGGCGGCTTCGCCGTCGTTTGCGGCTGTGGTGGCGCTGCTGAATCAATACGTAGTCGCGAATGGGATTCAGGCCCAGCCGGGGCTGGGGAATATCAATCCGCAGCTTTACCGGATGGCGCAGAACACGACGAACGTATTTCACGACATTACCCAGGGGAACAACATGGTCCCTTGCGCGCAAGGCTCGAAGGATTGTACGAGTGGGACGCTGGGATTCAACGCGGGACCGGGCTATGACCAGGCGACGGGGCTCGGTTCGCTTGACGTGTACAATTTCGTGACGCAATGGAGCGCGGCGGCAGCGTCGACAACATCGGTCGTTTCGAGCGCGGATAGCATTGCGTTTGGCGATTCCGTGCAGTTCACGGCGACGGTGACAGGCTCAAGTGGGACTATTCCAACAGGCAGCGTTACGTTCACGGCCGGGCATACGGCGCTTGGGAGCGCGGCGCTGCAAAATGTGGATGGAGTCGCGATGGCCACACTGACAGTCAACGGTCCGTTGTTGCCGGCTGGCACGGCTACGGTCAATGCGACTTATGGCGGCGATGCGGCTTTCAATGGGTCTACTGGGGCGGTGACGGTGGCCGTCGCGGCGCCAGGTTCGGGCGGGTCGTTTGTGAGACTTTCTATTAGTCCCAATCCGGCGAAAGCGGGACAGTTCGTGAAAGTGACCTTGACTGAGGAAGGCGGTGTTCCGACGACCGTCACGGGTTGGAGCATCAACGGACGCGACAACTCGAGCCTGATCGCTCAGGATTTTGGCGGTACGAATCTTCCGGCGTATGGCACATTGTTTTCCGTGGTCCAGACCGTGGGGGCGGCGCCGTTTCCGGCAGTTCGCGCCTACGCATTCACTGGACAGGACGCAAACGGGCGGCAATGGACCGCGACATACACTTTGACGCTGGTCGGGACAGCGTCGCCGCAGTTGCTGCTTTCGAGCGTGCCGGACGTGGTGCAGCAAAATCCGGCGGCGGATGCCAGTTGTCAGTGGTCGCAGCAGTTGTTGCTTCAGGACCAGGATGGGCTTGCGGTTCAGCTCACGCGTTTGCTGGTCGGCGGCGCCGATTGGGCGAACCAGATGACGACTTTGTTCGGGACGAATCGGATGGCGCCATGGGGAAGTCTACAAGCTACGGTATGTTGGCCCGCGGGCGATGTGCCGCAGCCGGTCAACATCGAAGTGGATGGAGTGGATCAGAATGGGGAGCCTGTGGCGGCGACGCTCGCGTCCCCGGCGACGTTCAGCGGTCCGGCGGGGAATGCGGCGTCAATGTCTGTTTCGCCGACGGTTGTCACGATGACGCCGGATAGCACTGGGCAGGCCAGCGGTTCTATCGCGCTTGGTTTTTCGGAAGGCGGGGCGGTAACGTGGAGTGCCTCGGTGTTCCCCGCGAATCAGACTACGGCGTGGCTGACGCTCGGGGCGGCTTCGGGATCGGGCTCGCAGACGCTGCAACTGACGGCAGCACGGTCCACGCTGGCGGCGGGTGTGTACAACGCGACGGTCGTGATTGAGGCGGCAGACTCGATCCCGCAGGTTATCGAGGTGCCGGTGGTCTTCGTGGTCGGTGCTTCGTCCGGCTCCAGCATCACCGGGGTGAGCAATGCTTTCTCATATCAGGCGGCGTTCGCGCCGGGAATGGCGTTAGAGGTAACGGGCAGCCAACTTGGGCCGGCGTTTGGTTTACAGGCCAGCGGTGTGCCGCTTCCGTTCCGAATCGCTGGTGTTTCAGCGACGGTGAATGGTGTGCCGGCGCCGTTGTACTACGTCTCGCAAGGGCAGGTGAATCTCCAGATTCCCTATGAGATCGGGGCCGGACCGGCTGTGTTGGGGATCAATAACATCGGCAACGTGGCGTCGTATGTGTTCAATGTTGCGGCCTCGGGTCCTGGCATTTGGGTGGATGCGAATGGCGGGATTCTGCCGTCATCTAATGGGAAGGCAGGAGACACGGTCACTCTTTATATGACCGGCGATGGCGCGGTGAGTCCGCTGCTGGACACAGGGACTTCGCCGTTTTCGGGGACGCCGCTGGCGCTTTTGCCGAAGACGATTCTTCCCGTGAGCGTGACGGTGGGTGGAGTGCCGGCGGATAGTACGTTGGCCGGGGTGCCGCCGGGAATGGTCGGCGTGACACAGGTGAATTTTGTGGTTCCGGACGGCTTGGCGTCGGGAACACAGCCGGTCCTTGTTACGGTTGGTTCGGTCTCCAGTGTCGCGGCGCAAGTCACGATCACCGCCGGGTCTAAGGTGGGACAGGCGGTTTCGCCTGTCCTTTCCCGGTGAAGTCCAGCTGAATGCCTGCGCCACCGTTCCACATACTCCAAATCGTCGCGGGACGAGAAGAATCAGGAGCAGCGTGATACCGGTGTACCATAGAACATTGGTCGATGAAGGATCTTTTCGGCGTTTTGAAGCCGGGCACCCGCGAATGGTCACTGGCTGAAGCGATTGAACCGGACCGGCTCCCCGCCCATATTGCCATCATCATGGACGGGAACGGGCGCTGGGCTAAACGGCGGAACATGCCCCGGGTGGCGGGACATAAGGCCGGCGTCGAGCCGGTGCGCATTGCCGTGGAAGCGTGCGCCCAAATGGGAATTCAGGCGCTCACGCTCTACGCCTTTTCCGCGGAAAACTGGAAGCGTCCGCGCACGGAAGTCGACACCCTGTGGCGTCTCTTGCGCATTTATTTACGCAAAGAGCTGCCCGAAATCATGCGCAACGATATTCAGTTTTCGTGCATGGGGCACCTGGAGGCGCTGCCGGGGCCAGTTCGGGAAGAGCTGGAATCGGCCATGGTGGCGACAGCCCGCAACCGCGGGATGCGGCTCAACGTGGCGATCAATTACAGCGGGCGCAGGGAGCTGGTCGACGCGCTGAATGCGATCGTGGAAGACGCGCGCATCGAGGGCCGGCTAGCCGATTTGCGCATCACTGAGGAATCGATTGCCTCGCGGTTATATACAGCGGGGCTGCCGGATCCGGACCTGTTGATTCGCACGTCAGGCGAAATGCGGATCAGCAATTTCCTGTTGTGGCAGATTGCGTATTCGGAGATCTACATCACCGACACGCTGTGGCCTGACTTTCGCCGCACCGATCTGCTGGAAGCGATCCTCGATTATCAGAAGCGCGACCGCCGGTTTGGCGGACTGGGGTCCTCCACCGAAGGGGACGACGAGTGGATCGCGGCGGTCGGCGCCACGAATCGATGAAGCGAGTCCTGACGGGGCTCGTCCTCATTCCGATTTTCGTTTACATCGTCATCTGGTCGCCGATATGGGTGTTTTTTCCTACCGTTGCGATTGTGGCGATGCTGCTCTTCCACGAATTCAACGGCCTGGTTTCGGCGCACAATTTCCGGAGCTCGGGTATCTTCGGGTACGTCGCGGGATTGCTGATTCTTTTTGTCCCGCGGCCGGAGATTATTTTCGTGGTTCTGGTGGCGCTGCTGGCGCTTGGGCTTTCGCTCGCATCGCGCGACCTTTCCGAAGCTTTGCCGTTTTCGGGGGCCCTGATGCTGGGGGTCCTTTATTGCTTTGGGACCATGCGCACTTGTATCGGCTTGCGCGATATGAGTCCGTACTGGCTTCTTTTTGCGCTGTCGCTGAACTGGTTGGGAGACATTGCGGCGTTCTACGTGGGACGGTCGTTTGGGCGCCATAAGCTGGCGCCTCGCGTGAGTCCCGCGAAGAGCTGGGAAGGGGCAATTGCTTCGACGCTCATGTCGGTGGCTTACGCCTATTTCTATTTTCCGCGGCTGCTTCCGAATGTTCCGCTGCTTTGGGCTCTCGGAATTGCGGCGGCGGGGAATGTTGCGGGGCAGATCGGCGATTTGTGTGAATCGGCGATCAAACGAGGCGCGGGAGTGAAGGACAGCGGCACGATGCTGCCGGGGCACGGCGGATGGCTCGATCGGGTGGACAGCAGCCTTTTTGCATTGCCGGTGGTTTACTACATTGCCAGTGTGATCCAGAGATAATTCCTGGTAGACTGGCGAACAGATGGCGAACGTCAGTGTACTGACCGAATTGCGAGCGCGGGTTGCTGCGATCGATCGAAAGTTTGCCGAGCGGTTGCCTCCGGCTCCACCGCCTCCCCGAGTGGAAGCTCCGGAGCAGTATTTCGTCCAGGAGTGGCTGCACGGCGACGAGGTGGAGACGCCCTTCGGACGGCATTTCGAGACCGAGCGGCTGTACCAGCGGCACCGGCGGTACGGGTCAATGGATATTTCCTCGCTCGCGGAAGTTCCCGCAAACGTCCTGGGCCTGATAGCCGGCGAACCGATGGAAGACGCCCCTCCGGAAAAATGGGCATTCCTCGATACGGAGACTACAGGGCTCTCGGGCACCGCTGGGACGTATGCGTTTCTGGTTGGCGTGGGCCGCATTACTCCGGAGGGTTTTCGCGTGCGTCAGTTTTTCATGCGGGAACCGCGCGAGGAGATGAGCCTGTTGTGGCGACTGGCGGAGCATCTTGCGGAGTTCGATGTTCTCATTACCTACAACGGGAAAGCGTACGATGAGCCGCTGCTGGAAACACGGTACCGGATTTTCCGGATGCCGGCTCCTTTTGTGCGCCTGGCTCATGTGGACGTACTTTTTGCCGCTCGGCGGCTTTGGAAGCTGCGTTTTGAGAGCTGCCGGCTGGTGCGGCTGGAGAACCAGATTCTCGGAATTGAACGGCAGGGAGATCTTCCCGGAGAGCTGATTCCGTACGTGTACGTCGAATATTTGCGGACTCGCGAAGCGTTTCAATTGATGCCGATTTTCCATCACAATTCGATGGATATTGTGACGCTGGCGTGCCTGACTGCGATTGTTCCAGGGGCGTTTCAGGGGGATCTCAGGAATGGCGCGGAAATGGTGGCGGTGGCGCGGTGGCTGCGGCGTGAGGGGGAGTGGGAGCGGGCACGGGATTTGTTCCGGCGGGCGGTGGACCGGGGGCTGGCGGACCATCTGCTGTTTCGCACGCTTTGGGATATTGCCGGATTGGAGAAGAAGCTGGGGCGGCATGCGGCGGCGTTTGAGGTTTTGCGGGAGCTGGCGGAGTCGCGGAATCCTTTTCGGGCGGCGGCGTGGATCGAGGTGGCGAAATATTACGAGCACCGGGAGAAGAATTACTCCGAGGCGCTCGCGGCTGCTGTGGCGGCTCTGGCTCTGAGCGACGGGGCCGGAATTCGTCGGCGGTTAGCCCGGTTGGAGCGGCGCCTCATGCGGAAAAGCGCACAGGCAAAGAGGCCTGCGCCGATGATTTAGGGCAGTATTCAAAGTGGTATAGTTAAATCACCCGCTCGGATTTCCTTTACTGTTCCCCGCCTTCGAGGTGTGCTCCATGCAACGAATCGCTCGCTTAATTTCTGCCCTTTTAGCCTGCAATGCTTTATTGGCCGCGGCGTTTGCCGCAACCACGAGTTCCGGATCGGCCCCAAGCATAACGAGCCTGAGTCCCGGTTTCACGGTGGCTGGGGGACCGGCTTTTCCACTCATCGTAACTGGGTCGAACTTCCAGGCAACAACTGGTGTTTTCTTTGGCGGTACTCCGCTCGCGACCACATTTGTGACCGCCAGCCAACTCGACGCTGTTGTGCCGGCGAACTTGATCGCGGTCCCGGGTGCCCCCATGGTTACGATGGTCAATCCCGACGGCCAACGATCGAATTCGGTTGCATTCAGCATCACGGGGACGATCTACGCTTGTGGGTCCCTGCGGTTTAGCGGCACGGTTGGCGGCGTGAGTTCGCATGGAAATTGCAGTGTGAGCACGTCTCCAGCGGGCGGGTTGGTTGTTGTTTCGAGTATTAACGGCAACGGCCTCTCGGCGGCTGTCGCTGATGGCACGCTCTACGTGGCGGCGAACCCGGCCGGACTCGCGGCGGGCACTTATAACGGCAGTATTACGCTGTCGGCGGGCGGCTGCCCGGACCTGACTGTGAGTGTCACGTTCACAATAGTGGGCGCAACCGTCCTCTACGCTCAGCAAGGCCCGCAACTGTTCGGAACACCGGCGACGCCGTACGTCACGCAAGGACTATCGGTCGCAATTTCGGCCGATGGCAACACGCTCATCGTTGGCACACTCGACTTCATCGGGTCCGGTGGCGCATATATCTTCACGCGCACACGTGGACAGTGGTCCCAGCAAGGGCCGCCGCTGATCGGCAGTCCCGCGATTGGCACCGGGGTTCAAGGGGCGTCGGTCGCACTTTCAGAAGACGGCAATACCGCAATCATCGGCGCTCCTTTCGACAACAACGCAGTCGGCGCAGCCTGGATTTGGACGCGTTCAGCGGGTCAGTGGACACAGCAGGCCAAGCTGGTGGGCGACGCGATCGGGACAGCGCACGAGGGATCGGCCGTGGCGCTTTCCGCAGATGGAAATACGGCTGCGATCGGCGGGTTTAGGGACAATAACGACGTCGGGGCGGTCTGGGTCTGGACTCGCAACGGCACGCAATGGACGCAAAAGGCGAAGCTGGTTGGGACCGGCGCCACGACTCAATCGCGGCAAGGGGACATAGTCTCATTGTCCGCCGATGGCACAACCCTGATTGAGAGCGCGGGCACTGGGGCGGGCGAAATATGGGTTTTTGCACTTTCCGACGGCGTCTGGACACAGCAAGGGGATGTGTTCATTGCGCCCGGAAACCTTCAGGGTTTTGACTTTGATGTGTCAGCGGATGGGAACACCGCGATCATCCTCAGCGCGCCCAATCCATACCCGTCCATATGGACACGTTCCAATGGTCAATGGACGCTCGCGACCACACTACAGCCGGTGGAAGGAGACTCACCGTCATTCGTAGCAATCTCTGGTGACGGGCACACCGCAGCAATCGGATCGGGAAGCGGATTCTGGGTTTTCACGGGTTCAGGAAGTAGCTGGGTGCAGCAGGGCGGGAAACAGGAAGTTGCCTATAGCGAGGGTGTGGCGTTGGTGATTTCAAACGATGGAAGCACCATCGCCACGGGCGGCGGGGGAACCTGGGTTTTTGTCAAAGGGACGAATACCGGACCGGCGCCTGTGATCGCTGATCTCAGTCCGAATTCCAGGCCTGCCGCCGCCAGCGGAGGATTTATTCTGACGGTCGACGGGGCGAACTTTCTTCCGGGAGCCGTGGTGCAATTCGGGGGCACCCCGGTAGTTACGAGTTATGTCACTCCGACTCAGCTCACGGCTGTGGTTTCCTCGTCCCAGGTTGCCGCTGCCGGAACACCTTCGGCAGTTGTGATCAATCCCGATGGGACGCGCTCCAATGCGGCAACTTTCAGCGTGCTCGAGACGGTCACATCGACGTGCGCGACCTTGAACTTCAGCGCTACGGTTAGCGGACAGGCGAGCCCCCCGCAGGTTTGCGGTGTAGGCACCGTACCTGATGGCGGGGCTGTTACCGTATCTCAAACCAACGGCGCATGGCTTTCGGCGGCCGTAAACGCCGGAGTGCTGACGGCGACGGCCAATCCTACCGGCCTGGCGGCAGGTACGTACACGGGTAGCATCACGCTGGCGGCGAATGGATTCACGAGCACGACGATCAGCGTCTCGTTCCTGGTTGTGGAGACGACGGTCTCCTATTCGCCGCAGACTCCGAAACTGGTGGGGACCCCTCAGATTTTGGGCGGGGAACAGGGATACTCGGTTGCGATTTCGGATGACGGGAATACGGCTGTGGTTGGCGCGCCTGCGAATGCCGGCTCGACAGGGGGGACGGGCGGCGCTTTCGTGTTTGTGCGGTCCGGCAATGGCTGGACGCAGCAGGGCCCGGAGCTTGTCGGTTCTTCCGCGATCGGCGCAGCGGCGCAAGGTTTCTCCGTGGCGATTTCACGCGATGGGCAAACGATTCTCATCGGAGGGCCGAATGACAACAACGGAGCCGGTGCAGCCTGGGTCTTCATACGTTCCGGCGCGGCGTGGACCGAGCAGGCGAAATTGATAGCGCGCGATAGCATTGGCGTTTCGCATCAGGGTTACTCCGTCGCGCTTTCCGGCGATGGAACGACCGCGGCGATCGGCGGCCCTTACGATAACCACAACATCGGTGCGGTGTGGGTCTGGATAAGGGGTGCGCAGTGGGGGGAGGAGGACAAACTGGTCGGCGGCGATTACGCGTTACCAACACCGCAAAACGGATTCTCGGTTGCGCTATCGGCGGATGGGTACACACTTATGGAGGGTGGCATCATCGACCAGCGGTCGGTGGGAGACGCCTGGTTTTTCGTTTTCTCACACAGCGTGTGGCAACCTCAGGGAATCGGTCACAGGCCAGATGCCGGGGGATCGCCCGGACAGGGTATTTCGGTGGCACTGTCGGCCGACGGCAATACAGCCATCATGTCCGGGGTGGAAGGCAGCCCTCGCGGAGTTGGATTGATTCTGACCCGAGCCAATGGACAGTGGACCCAGAGGACTAGCCTGTTTACTCTGGATGGCGGCGACGGCGTTCCACAACCGACCTCGGTGGCGCTATCGGGCGATGGTTCGATCGCGATCGTCGGCGGCGCTTCCGACATTTCGGGCGCAGGTGCGGTTTGGATCTTCACCGGATCGGGTGGACTGTGGATAGAGCAAGGGAGCAAACTGCTGGGAGCGGGAGCGGCCGGTGTCGCGGGGCAAGGCTCTGCGGTATCGATTTCGGGAGACGGTGGCACGTTGCTCTGGGGCGGTCCGTTGGACAATGCGTTCACTGGCGCGGCCTGGATCGACACGATCGTACGTCCCGGGCCCGTGGTTACGGGCTTGAGTCCGAGTTCGACGGCGGCCGGCGGCGCGGGCTTCACTCTCACCTTGAACGGCGCAAACTTCGCGCCGGGGGCCGTGGTGAAGTGGAACAACGCTGTTCTCGTCACAACTTTTGTAAGCGCTAACCAGGTGACTGCGGCTGTTCCTGCATCGTTGATCGCCTCCGTGGGAGCGGCCGCGGTTACGGTGGTGAACCCGGATCAACAGGTATCGGGAGCAAGTAGCTTCTCCATTGCGCAGCCGTCGTTCACCGTGGTTTGTGTGCCGCCGGCACTGAGCTTCGCTTACACGATCGGCGGGGCGGCGCCGGGCGCGCAAACGTGCAGTATCACGAGCACCCCGAGTGGTCTTGCTGTGACCGCCAACTCGAGCAGTGGCTGGGTCTCAACCTCTCTCAGCTCCGCCTCCACACCGACCACGCTGAGTGTGTCGATCAACACCAACGGTCTTGCAGCGGGGTTCTATCAAGGCCTCATAAACCTTTCGTCTCCGGGGGCAGCCAGCTCGAGCGTGCCCGTGGCGCTTACGGTTATCACAGGAGGCGCGGCATTCGCTTTGTCACCCGGTTCAACGACTATTGGCGGGGGTGGCGGCACTGGATCGGTGTCCGTGATCGCGAGTATATCGACGGCGCCTTGGCAGGCCATGAGCGCCGTGAACTGGATCACCATTGCTTCGGGCAGTTCAGGAACGGGTAACGGAACAGTGAACTATGTCGTGGGCGTGAACAGTTCGACGCTGCCGCGGACGGGTACGATCACGATTGCCGGGATTCCATTTGCGATTACGCAGGCGCCCACGAACGGCTTGGGATTCTATAACGTGACGCCCTGCCGCGTTGTGGATACCAGGCGTCCGCTTGGCCCGCTGGGAGGGCCGCGTATTATGGCGGGGTCGACACGGGATTTCGCAATCGCCGCGAGTGCGTGCGGGATTCCGACGTCCGCAAAAGCGTATTCGTTCAACGTCACCGCCGTGCCTTCGACCTTGCTGTCGTACCTGACGATATGGCCCGCCGGCCAGAGCCAGCCGTATGTTTCGACGTTAAATTCGCCGGACGGGGTCACGGTCGCAAACGCCGCGATTGTGCCCACGGGTAACAACGGCGCGGTGAGCGTGTTCGCGAGTGACGAAACCGATGTCATTATCGACATCAATGGATATTTCGCGCCGCCGGATGCCTCGGCGCTGGCTTTTCACCCCGTGACGCCGTGCCGTGTTGCCGACACTCGCAGCGGACAGAGGCTGGCGGCCGGCGAGATTCGACCGATTACCGTGAGCGGCAGTTGTGGAATTCCCGCGAATGCGCAAGCGTTCGCTTTGAACATGACGGTGCTGCCGGTGGATCGGCTGCAATTCCTGACGACGTGGCCTGCTGGGCAGAGCCAGCCAACCGTTTCAACGCTGAACGCGACCGACGGGCGCGTGGTGGCGAATGCTGCGATTGTGCCGGCCGGCCCCACCGGTGCGATCAACGTCTTCGCGTCGGACGCAACGGACCTGGCCGTCGATATCAACGGGTACTTCGCACTTAGCGGCGAGGGATCAATATTCGCCTCGCCGGGTGGTTTGCTGTTCTATCCCACGACGCCTTGCCGGATCGCGGATACGCGGGGCGCGGCGGGCACATTTGGCGGACCACAGTTAGCCGGCGCGTCACACCGCGATTTTCCGATTCCTGCGAGTGGTTGCGGGTTGCCGGCATCCGCGCAGGCGTATTCGTTGAACATGACGGTCGTGCCTCCGGGACCGATGCAGTACCTCACGGTGTGGCCTCAGGGATCGGCACAGCCATACGTTTCGACGCTGAATTCGTATGGGGGGAAGGTGGTGGCGAACGCGGCGCTCGTGCCGGCAGGGATAAATGGCGGGATTTCGGTCTTTGTGAGTAATCCGAGCCAGGTGGTTATTGATACGAATGGGTATTTCGCGCAGTAGAGTCACGTGTCAATATGCAATCCAAAATTGGACTCAGCCTGATTCTGCTCATCGGGCATGCTGGGGTTGCCGTCGCGCAATACACGCAGCAGGGGCCAAAGCTGGTGGGCGAACCACAGGTGGCCGGAGCGCGGCAGGGTTACGCGGTAGCGATTTCTGGGGAAGGGAACACGGCGATCATCGGAGCGCCGCGAGATAACGCATCTCCTTCATTGACGCCGGGCCTGGTGGGCGGCGCGTTTGTCTTCGTTCGAGCGGCGGGCCGATGGGTGCAGGATGGCGAGGAACTCGTCGGCTACCCGACGGTCGGCGATAGCAAGCAGGGCTACTCCGTGGCGTTGTCGAGCGATGGCACGACTGCTCTTGTCGGGGGCCCATACGACAACAATTACACCGGCGCAGCGTGGGTATGGGTGCGCACGGGACAGCACTGGACGCTGCAGGCGAAGTTGGTGGCCACTGACAATGTGCAGGCGGCGTCGGGGCAGGGACTCGCCGTTTCCCTTTCGGCAGATGGAAACACTGCGGCGATCGGCGCGCCCGGTGAAAGTGCTGTGTGGATCTGGACGCGATCAGGCACGCAATGGTCGGAGCAGGCCAAAGTGGTGGGAACTGGAGGATATGGGCACCAGGGACGGACGGTGGCACTATCCGGCGACGGCGTCACCCTAGTCGAGGGCGGGGTCGACTATTCCCTCGACTATTCCACCAAGATCGCGAAAGCCCATTCGCTCGGCGGGACCTGGTTGCTCGCTCGCACAGGTGATCAGTGGACGCAGCAGGGTTTCGTGTCACTCGATATTACCTCTACATCTTTTTATCCTCAGGCAGCCGCGATTTCGGCGGATGGCAACACGGCGCTCATTTCTTCGCTCGGGACCTGGATCTGGAAGCGCTCCGCGGGCCAATGGACGCAGCAGACGCAATTGGTGAATTCGGGTGCGGTTATTTTTCCGCAGTCCATCGCGCTTTCAGCGGATGGTGCGACTGCGTGTACGGTTATTGGGACGATCCAGGTCTTCTCCCAAAAAGGGGACCAGTGGACACAGCAGGAAAGCTCTCTGACTGGTACGGAAGGTGTGGGCTTCTACTCGCAGCCATTGACCGTTTCGGTTTCGGCCGATGGGAGCACGTTAATTTCGGGCAATCCGGCAGACAACAACGATCTTGGGTCAGCGTGGGTTTTCGCAAACCGCACAACTGCAAGCAATGCACCCGCGATTGCCGATGTCTCCCCTGGTTCTGTTCCTGCCGGCGCTCCGTTTACGCTCACTGTTGACGGATCGAATTTCGTCGCGGGAGCGGTTGTTCAGTTCGGCGGTACGGCGCTCACGACGACATTCGTCAATGCGAACCGGCTGCAGGCGACGGTGCCCCCTGCGGCGACTGCAATACCGGGGTTTTCGGCTGCTGTTGTGGTGAACCCCGATGGGCAACAGTCGAACACCTTTCCCTTTGCCGTAATGGGGAGCCTCAACGTCCAATGCGCTACGTTCCCCCTTGTGTTCCAGACAGTCATTGGCGAGACTGTCACGGGGCCGCAGGGTTGCAAAGTCGGCACCTCGCCTCCCGGAGGGGAGGTTAGGGTGGTTGGAGCATCGACCTGGCTTTCGACGAGTCTGGCATCCGGTATTCTGACCGTGGCCGCAAACCCGGCGGGCATGAGACCCGGGGACTACAACGGAGAGATTGACGTTTCGGGAGCCGGTCAAACTAGCGCGATCGGGGTGGCGCTCTACCTGGCGCCCGCAACAGCCTCATACATTCAACAGGGTCCGAAACTGACATTCCCGCAATTGTCAGGAGCGATGCAAGGGTATGCGGTCGCGATATCGGGAGACGGGAATACCGCGATTCTCGGCACCAAGTCGAGTCAGCCAGGAACTTTTCTGGTCTTCACGCGCTCGGGAGGCGTCTGGTCGCCCGAGACCGCACGGCTGCCTCTCAGCGGCTCGCCGGATGTGCAGGGTGCGTCCGTAGCGCTGTCCTATGACGGGAACATCGCGCTAGTTGGTGTTCCGAGCGATGTGGGCGGCGTGGGAGCGGTGTCGGTGTTCGTACGTTCTGGCGGGCAGTGGATGCTTCAGGCGAAGTTGAGCGCTGACGACCACGCCGGCGCCTCGGGCCAGGGCAGTTCCGTTTCGCTCTCCGCCGACGGCAACACGGCGGCAGTCGGCGGCAACCTCGATAACAACGGCGCCGGCGCGGTATGGGTGTGGACACGTTCGGGTGCGCAGTGGACGGAACAGGCAAAGATGATAGCAACCGGCGATGCGAATGCCAGCGCTCAGGGAAGCGCTGTAGCTGTGGCCGCGGACGGCTCGACTTTGATTGAAAGCGGGGTAGATTTCACACCGTATCCCTATGAGTACGGCGCCGCTTGGGTGTTCGCGTTGTCTGAGGGGCAGTGGAAACAACAAGGTCCGAACTTGTATTACGCCCCGGTGCTGGGTTTAAGCGCTCCCGCCGTGGCGATTTCAGGGGACGGTAACACCGCGATTATGGGCACCGATGGTGGTGTGATCCTTCTGGTGCGATCAAGCGGACAATGGCTGTATTCCAACCCCGCCGGGCCTTCCGGACCTGCAGTGAGCATTTCAGCGGACGGTTCAATTGCGGTGGTCGGAAACCCCGCAAACCAATCGAATGGTTCCGTTTGGACGTTCGCGCGGTCTGAAGACAGATGGATCCTAATGCCGAACGAATTGGACGGCGCGGGCGCCATCGGGTCCCCGCAATTCGGTTCATCCGTAGCGGTGTCGGCCGACGGGAGCACGATCCTCGTGGGTGGGCCAGGGGACGACAATGGTACGGGAGCGGCGTGGGTGTTCGCCGCCGGCGTGACTTCCAACCCCGCACCGCTAGTCGCGAGTATTAGTCCAACTTCCGCGGCAGTCGGGACTGCCGGATTCACACTCACCGTCAACGGCTCGAACTTCGTCTCCGGATCGACGGTGCAATTCGGCGGAGTAGCGCTTTTCACGACCTACGTCGGCCCGACCCGACTCATCGCCACGGTGACAATAAGTTCGATTCAATCGCCGGGTGCGATTCCGGTTTCGGTTATCAACCCGGACCAGAAGACGTCGGGCTTCATCGGGTTCATGGTCAGCGCGACCGTCACTGCAACGTGCTCCAACCTGCATTTCAGCGCAACGGTAGGTGGTCCGCTAACGGCGCCAAGAACGTGCGCGGTGGGCACGCTGCCTGCCGGCGGCGCGGTTACGATTTCGGAGATCCAGGGTAGCTGGCTTTCCGCGGCGATCGATAACGGAGCGCTTACTGTACATGCGAACCCCTCGGTATTGCCCGCCTCTACCTACAACGGCAGCATTACGTTGGCGGCGGATAGCGCAGCCAGCACGACAATCAAAGTCTCCTTGAGCATTTTGAGCGCGAGCGTTCTTTTCGTTCAACAGGGTCAGAAGCTCGTAGGGAACCCCTTTGCCGCCGGCGCGCAACAGGGGTTTTCGGCTGCTCTGTCGGGAGATGGGAATACTGCCGTCCTTGGCGCGCCTGGCGATAACGCCATGGTTGGGGGTGCGTTCGTATTCACGCGCGCGGCGGGCCAGTGGTCGCAGTTCGGTGGAGAACTTGTGGGCTCAGCGCCGGCAGGGTCGAGCCAACAGGGCTGGTCGGTTGCAATTTCCAATGATGGCAGCACAGCTTTGGTCGGCGGCCCGACGGATAGAGGCGGCGTGGGGACCGTCTGGGTGTGGATTCAATCGGCCGGACGCTGGAGCGAACAGGCGAAGCTGCAGGCGAGCGATGCAGTAGGAAACGCCGGACAAGGTTGTGCCGTGGCGTTGTCGGCGGATGGGAACACGGCTGCGATCGGGGGCTGTCACGATAGCAACGAGGCCGGCGCAGTCTGGATCTGGAAGCGTTCCGGGGGCCAGTGGAGCGAACAAATCAAGTTGGTGGGAACCGACGCGCCGGGGGGTGCGAAGCAGGGGTCGTCTGTTACGTTGTCGGCGGATGGCGCCACGATGATGGAGGGCGGGTTAGCCCAAGTCCTACTGGGACAGGATTTTGGAACCAATGCCTGGGCCTTCGCGTTCTTGAACGGAAAATGGACGCAACAGGATGGCCTGATAATTCCGGGGATTTACGGACAGGTCGTTAATGTTGGATTGTCAGCGGACGGGAATACCGCTGTGGCCAACGCGTCTCAGGGCAGCGACATTGTGGCGGAGATACTCACGAGATCCGGCGGTCACTGGGGAGGCGAAGTCGCTGTGTCTCCAATAGACGATCGGGTTACGTACGTCTTCCCACCGTACGACTCCAACGACTCGGCATTTGGCACGACGGTGGCGATCTCAGGCGACGGTGCTGCAGTCGTGATCGGGGTAGCGAATGACAATCTCGGGAACGGCGCGACCTGGCTATTCACGAAGTCGGGTGGCAATTGGCGGCAACAGGGCGGCAGAGTTTTCGGGACGGGAGCATCCGGCGCTGCGGGACAAGGCGCGTCGGTAGCCGTCTCGAATGACGGCCGCACGATCCTGTGGGGCGGCAATGCGGATAACGGCTTCACAGGGGCCGCGTGGGTGAGTGGGGTCTCGTACCCGGTCCCCGTCGTGACGAGTCTCAGCCCGCCCTCAGCAGTCGCCGGCGATGTTGGATTCACGCTTACCGTGAACGGAGCGCAGTTTGTTCCAGGCTCAGTCGTGACGTGGAACAACTCGCCTTTGACCACGATGTATCGCGGCTCGAACCAGTTGACCGCGGCGGTCCCGGCAGGTGTGATCGCGTCGGTTGGATCTGCGTCAATCGCGGTTGTGAATCCGGACCAAGGCACTTCGGCCACGGCGACGTTCACCATTACGCAGCCAGTCTTCAATGTGCAATGCGCGCCGCCGTCGTTGAGTTTCGCGTATACCTCGGGAGGCGCCGCACCAACTCCTCAGAGCTGTTCCATCACAAGCACGCCCAGCGGAGTCGGCGTGACGGCGACGCCCACTCCGGGCGGAAGCTGGCTTGCTTCGTCGCTGAGTTCCGCCGTTACGCCTGCGAACTTGACCGTCGCGGTAAACACGGGCGGTTTGACGGCAGGCAGTTATTCGGGCAGTATTGCGTTGTCTTCGCCCATAGCGGCGGACGCCAAAATTCCCGTGACTCTTGCGGTGGTTGCCAGCGGGTCCGTGTTCGCGATTTCACCCTCGTCGTCGACCGTTCCCGCAGCGGGAGGCAGTGGTTCGGTCTCCGTGATCGCGAGTTTGAATGGCGCGGCGTGGCAGGCGAGCAGCAACGCTGCCTGGATCACCATTACATCGAACTCATCCGGAGCGGGCACCGGTACGTTAAGCTATCGCGCCGATGCGAACACGTCCACATCTCAGCGCACGGGCACTATCACGATTGCCCGGCTGACGTTCATGCTGGTTCAGCCGGGCACGGCTGGGCTGGCGCTTCATCTCGTAACGCCGTGCCGCGTAGTGGATACTCGTGCTCCTGCCGGGCCTCTCGGTGGCCCTCTCATGCGTGGTGGGGAGACGCGTGATTTTCCGATTCTGTCGGGCGCGTGCGGGATTCCGGCATCCGCAAAAGCTTATTCGTTGAATCTGACAGCGGTTTCGACGCTGCCGGCGGTCTCGCTCAATTACCTGACGATCTGGCCAGGTGGCGAGAGTCAGCCAGCAGTATCGACATTGAACGGCGCGGGCACCTCGAATGCAGCGATCGTGGCAGCGGGAGCAAACGGATCGATTAGCGTGTTCGCCAGCGATGAGACTGATTTGACTATTGACGTGATTGGCTATTTCTCGCCGCCGGACGCCACGGGATTGGCTTATTTCCCGCTAACTCCTTGCCGGGTGGCTGAACCGGTCCTGGCGGCAAACGAGACTCGCGCCGTTTCGATTAGCGGCAACTGCGGCATTCCGTCGAACGCTCAAGCGTATGCCATGAACGTAACTTCTCAACTTGGGTCTTATCTGCAAAGCGTGACCGTATGGCCGGCTGGCCCGAGCCAACCAGATGTTCCAACTCTGAACCAGACGCTTAACGTGGTCCCGACGTCCAACTTCACAATCATGCCCGCCGGACCTGCTGGCGCGATTGATATTTCCGTATCCGGCAATACGTCTCTCCAGTTGGATGTCACGGGTTATTTTGCTCCATCGGGGGCCGGATCGTTATTCTTTGCTCCTGGGGCGCTTTTCTTCTATCCGGTGGCACCCTGCCGCGTCGCCGATACCCGCGGACCGGTGGGCCCGTTTGGCGGCCCCGCACTGGTAGATGGAGTCAAACGGGATTTCCCAATTCCGTTGAGCGCTTGTGGCCTGCCTGCTTCGGCACAGGCTTATTCATTCAATTTTGCGTCGGTCTATGGAGAGACGAACCTCACAGTATGGCCTCAGGGGATGCCGCAGCCACAGATGTTCACAATCACTTCCGAAAGGCCTGCGGCGAACGCATCGATCATTGCCGCGGGGTTGAACGGCGGCATTTCGGTTGTCGCGGTCAGCGCGATGCATTTGATTATCGATACAAACGGGTATTTCGCTCCTTAGCAGCAGCATAGCGGCGACCACCGGAAACTCTCGGGTTGGAAAGGTCGGACAGGCGTTTTCTTGGTCCTTTCTCGCTGGAGTCCAAAGGCAGCCTGCCCTCCCCTTCCCCATCCTCAAGCCGTTGGCGAAGACGGTTTCCTAGTCCAGGCGCCAGGTTCGACCGAACCAAAACACGGAAGCAGCGTAGGCCAGGGCGGTTGCCAGAAGCACTAGGGGACCGGCGTCACGCTCGGCGAATCCCAGGGCTACGCCTCCTACGGCTTGCAGCAGGCCTACGGGGAGCATGCGGCCTCCGACAAATCGCCAGCGATGTTGAGGGAGTTGCAGGTTGAGCGACGAGTAGTGACCTACTGCTAGTGCCCAAAGGCCGAAGGTTATTCCAGGCCCTGGGCTAAGGGGCAGAACCAGAACAAATAGGACCGCCAGGAATGCGATGCCTTTCGCCAGCAGAATCTCCCAGCCGTGCAGCGGAAGCAGGCGATAGCGCATCATGCCGTAGTCGGCGTCGAGTGCGAATAGGGACTGGCCGTAGGTGCTGAGGGCCAGGGCCACGAGTACCGACAGAATCGGAAGGGCGTGGGGATCGGGATGATCGCCCAGGAATCGGTATGCCAGACCTCCGGCCGACAGGAGAAGCGCGATGTAGGGGTCCAGGACACTGAGCAGTTCGCGGGCATCCTTGCGGATGAGGCCGCCGAGACGTCCGGGAACGGGCGGGACGTAGCGCAGGAGGTTCCAATGTGGTGAGTGCTGGGCGGCTCGGCGGCTCCAGGCTCCCGCTATCTGGATGGCGGCGGCTAACGAAACGAAAGCGACCGCGACAGTGGCACTCGCGGTTCTAATGATGAGGAAAACAGTGATCCAGACAAGTGGGCTGAATGCCAGGCTGCTCAGGCGCAGTGCGAGGGCTTGGCCGTGGGAGAGCGGCCACAGCGCGAGGCGCTGAGGTGGGATGCGCGCCAGGGGGTCGGAAGAAAGGGGGAACATCATGATGAAGCCGAGCAGGAGGAGCAGGGGCTCGGCGCTTTTCGGCTCGACTCCGCTGACGAGCGCTCCCCAGATCAGGAGGGCGACGAAAAGGAAGAAGTTGTTGACCTTAATGGATTGGAAAGTGCCAAGGTCACGGAGGGCTACGCGGCGGAGGGCGGACAGGATGGCGTAGAGGGGCACGCTATCAGGGTAAGCGGAAAAAATCGGGGAGGCGAAACCGCCTGCCCCACGTCTTTAGACCGAGCGGTCGGTAGGCGCACGTATAATATTGCAAAGAAGAATGTAAACCGTTTGGACAACCGTTGGTGGGGTTGACATCCGAGTTGCGAAACACTACACTCTCCATGATGTGACACGTGTCTAAGGAGCTGCGTCATGACGGATGGGAAATTCTGTGTTACCAGAATCGGAGCGGGGATACTGGCGTTGGGTGCTCTTCTGGTGCAGCCATGTTTGACTGCTGGCGACACCAAGTCGGTCGCCACACAACCGCAAACCAAAGTAACTTTCGCGAAGGACATTGCGCCGATTTTTCAAGCCAAGTGCGAGGAGTGCCATCGTAACGGGTCGATGGCGCCGATGTCCCTTGTCACGTACGAGGAGACGAGGCCCTGGGCAAAGTCGATTCGCGAACGAGTGATCCGCCGGCAGATGCCGCCCTGGCACCTGGATAAGACCGTCGGCATTCAGAAGTTTGCGAACGACCGGTCATTATCCGATGCCGAGATCGATACCATCGTTCACTGGGTGGACGCAGGCTCGCCGCAGGGCAATCCGAAAGACATGCCGGCGCCCAAAGTTTGGCCCAATGACGACGGATGGATTTTGGCGAAGCAGTACGGTCCTCCAGACCTGGTGATCAAGTCGGAGCCCTACACGGTTAAGGCGCAGGGACAGGACCAGTGGTGGAAGCCGTGGACAGAAATCCCCATCACGGAAGCGCGCTGGGTCCGCGCTGTTGAGATGCGTCCGGGCACGCCTGCCGGGCGCCGTGTCACACATCACGCCTTGGCGCGGTTGATTCAGGAAGAACAGAATGCCACGGTTCGCGGCGTTTCCGCCGACGATACCAACGGCGCGGCGACCGCCGGCGCCGCATCGGGCGGACTGCTGATGGAATGGGCCGTCGGCAAGAACTACGACATTTATCGCCCTAACACTGGCAAGCTGCTGCTGCCGGGTTCGCGCATCTGGTGGGACATTCACTATCATTCAGTGGGCGAGCAGGTCCGCGATCACGTGGAGCTCGCCGTGTATCTGTATCCGAAGGGCGAGGTGCCGAAGTATCGAACCTATCTGACGCTTTTCGGTGCGACACCGCTGCAGGGCGGACGTTTGGATATCCCGCCAAACACGGTTGCCGAAACGCAGGGCTTCCATGTGCTGGCGCGTCCGGCGCGGCTCGAGAATTTCCAGCCGCACATGCATCTGCGGGGCAAGGCGATGTCGATGGAGGCGATCCTGCCCGACGGCACCACCGAGATGCTGAGCTACGTCAACAATTTCAATTTCAACTGGATGAATAATTACATCTACGCGGAAGACGCCGCGCCGGTGCTGCCGAAAGGCACTATCATCCACGTGACCGCGTGGCACGACAACACGCGAGCGAACCCCGCCAATCCCGATCCCGATCAATGGGTCGGGTATGGGGACCGGACGGTTGACGAGATGGCGCACGCCTGGGTCAACGTTACTTATATCAGCGACGAAGACTACAAGGAATGGGCCGCTCAGCACAAGCCGAAGCGTCCCGGCGCCCGGGCATCTCTGCAGTGATACATCAAAACTGGCGCAAATTGTTCTCGTGCGCCGCGTTGATTGCTGGACTGGCGTTTGCGGATCAACTCCCCATGGAGCCTCCGCACAATGCCGGGCAAAGCATCACGGGCGCATTTGAGGGATGGTACAGCAATCCCGACGGGACCTCCACGATCCTGGTCGGTTACTTCAACCGGAATCTGCAGCAGGAGCTGGACATTCCGATCGGGCCGAACAACAAGATCGAGCCGGGGCCGGCGGACCAGGGGCAGCCCACACATTTTCTGCCGGGGCGGCAGTGGGGCGTGTTTACGATCACGGTGCCGAAGGACTTTGGCGAGAAAAGACTGAATTGGACGATCGTGGCGAACGGAAAGCCCACGGTGATTCCACTGGACGTGAATCCGCTGTACATCGTGTCGCCATTTGTCGACGCGGGTGGAAATACGCCTCCGTTCATTGGCTTCGATCCCACCGTGAAGCCGATGTGGGGGCCTCCGCGCGACATTTCCCGAAGCTTTACGACCTCTGTGGCGTCACCGCTGGAACTTCCCGTATGGGTTGCGGACGATGCCAAAAACCCTTATTCCATGGGCAAGCTTCCGATTCCGGTGGTGCTGCTGACATGGAGCAAGTTCCGCGGGCCGGGCGATGTGAAGTTCAGCAGCGCCAAGCCGCGGGTGGAAGAGATGCCCTGGAAGGCGCCGTCGCCTGCCGTATTCACGGGCAAGGCATCGACCACGGCGACGTTCAGCGAACCGGGCGAATACGTTCTCGAGATCGTCGCGAACGATTGGTCCGGAGACGGCGGCCGGGGCTTTCAATGCTGCTGGAGCACCGCTCAGGTGAAAGTTTCCGTTACCAAACCGTAGTTTGTGAATTACAATGATCCGATAGTTGTCCCCGCAGACCCAGGAGCCGAATCATGAAAACGAATACCCTGTTGGCGTTTCTCACCGGGTGTCTTTGTCTGATGCCCATTGCATCGGGCCAGTACAAACCGAAAGACACGGAATGGCCCAGCTATACCGCCGATACACGAGGCAGCCGCTATCGGCCGCTCGATCAGATCAACGCCGGGAACTTTGGCAAGCTCGAAGTTGCGTGGCGGTTTAAGACCGACAGCATCGGCAATCGGCCCGAGTACAAGCTCGAAGGCACGCCGCTGATGGTCAATGGGGTTTTGTACGCAACAGCCGGTTCGCGGCGGGCCGCAATTGCGCTCGACGCGGAGACTGGTGAACTGCTGTGGGTCCACGGCGAGCGCGAAGGCGCGCGCGGGGCGGCGGCTCCCCGGCAGCTTTCGGGTCGCGGGTTGGCGTATTGGTCGGACGGCAAGGACGAGCGCATCTTCTATGTCACCCCGGGATACCGGCTGGTGGCTCTGGATGCGAAGACCGGCGCTAAGATTTCGAGTTTTGGCGAGAACGGCATGGTCGATCTGAAGCTGAACGACGATCAGACGATCATGCCGGACCTGACGACGGGCGAGATCGGGTTGCAGTCGGCGCCTGTGGTTGCGAAAGATACCGTCATCGTCGGCGCGGCGTTCCGCGAGGGCATGACGCCGAAGAGCATGAAGAACAACAAGGGTTACGTCCGCGGCTTCGATGTTCGCACGGGTAAGCGCCTTTGGATCTTCCACACGATTCCGAAAAAGGGCGAATACGGGTACGACACCTGGGAGAACGGCTCGGCAGAGTACACGGGCAACACGGGCGTTTGGACGCAGATCTCGGTTGACGAAGAGGCGGGATTGGTTTATTTGCCTGTGGAGTCTCCCACGGGCGATTACTACGGTGGGCATCGGCCGGGGAACGACCTGTACGGCGAGAGCCTGGTGTGCGTCGATCTGAAGACCGGGCAGCGCAAGTGGCACTTCCAACTGGTGCATCATCCGCTCTGGGACATGGACATCTCGTCGGCTCCGATTCTCGCGGATATCAACGTGGACGGGAAGGCGATTAAGGCTGTCGCGCAGCCGACCAAGCAGGGGTTCCTTTACGTGTTCGATCGCATCACCGGCAAACCGGTCTGGCCGATTGAAGAGCGCCCGGTTGAGGTGGGAAGTGTGCCCGGCGAGTGGTATTCGAAGACGCAGCCTTTCCCGACGAAGCCTCCGGCTTATGCGCGGAACGGCGTCACTCCGGATGTGCTGATCGACTTCACGCCGGCGATGCACGACCAGGCATTGACCATTGTGTCGAAGTACAAGATCGGTCCCGTTTTCACACCGCCGGTAGCGAGCAGCACGACCGGTCCGCTGGCGACGCTGACGCTCGGCACGGCGGGTGGTGGTACGAACTGGCCGGGCGGGTCTTACGATCCGGAGACGCACACGGTTTACGCTTACGCCTGTAATTCATGTCTTGCGCCGATCGGCCTGATGCCGGCTCCGAAGGACATTTCGGATATGAACTACATTTCGGGCTTGGCTGGAATGCCGGTGCGGATTGCTCGTGGTCCCGGAGAGAATGCGGGTGCGGATTCACCGCTGCCGTCGCGGGCTCCGGTTCCTGCCGCTCCGCGTGAGTCTTCGCCGTCCGCTGCCGCCGCTGGCCGGGCTGGTTTGACCGTGAATGGTCTGCCGCTGATCAAGCCGCCGTACTCGACCATCACGGCGATCAACCTGGATCACGGCGACATCGTTTGGCAGGTGCCGCACGGCGAGACTCCGGACAACATTCGCAACAACCCGGCGCTCAAGGGGATTGATATCGGGACCACCGGGCAGAGCGGGTACAACATCGGCACGCTGGTGACGAAGACGTTGGTCATCGCGGGCGACGGAGCCGTGACGACTACCGATAAGCACCCTCGCGGGGCGATGCTGCGCGCTTATGACAAGTCCACGGGCAAGGAAGTGGGGGCGGTTTTGATGCCGGCCCCGCAGAGTGGCTCGCCGATGACGTACATGGTCCACGGCAAGCAGTACATCGTGGTCGCGGTGAGCGGCGGTCCGTACTCGGGTGAGTATCTGGCTTTCACGCTGCCGGGTGAAGCAGGTTCCGATAGCGCGGGAGCACAGCAGTAGATGCTGCGCACTGCGTTTAACTTCGTTTTGGCGGTGGGCTTGGTTTCGGTTTTGGTTGCGCAGGAATCCCGGTCGGTTTGGGATGGCGTTTACACAAGCGATCAGGCCAAGCATGGCAAGGAGTTGTATACGAAGCAATGCGCCGGGTGCCACGGTGAGTCGTTGACGGGGGGCGAATCCGCTCCCCCGTTGGCGGGTGGAGAGTTTCTTTCTAATTGGAACGGTCTGAGCGTGGGGGAATTGTTTGAGCGGATCCGGACGACGATGCCGCTAAATAATCCGCGGTCGCTAAGCCGGGAGATGAATGCGGATATTCTGGCGTTCATGTTCAGCGTGAATGAGTTTCCTGCGGGAAAGACGGCCATGCCGAACGATGCGGAGACGTTGAAGCACATTCAGATCGACATGGTTAAGCCGGAGAAGAAGTAGGCGGCCTTGGAGGATTACAAATCCGCCGCAGGCTGCAAGCCTGCCTTACGAGCCCAGGCTCGGGGTGTCGCCCAGGGTTCGGCGTCCGGTTCGTCGATGGGCGCTCCTCGCGCGATCAAAAGATCAACAAGTTTGCGGCGGCCCCAACGGCAGGCGTAGCCTAGCGGCGTAGACTTTAGCAGGTCGTCGCGCAAATCGAGCCGGGCGCCGTGATCGATCAGAGCCGCGGCGAATCGGGCACGTTCCTCGTCGGAAACCGCGCCTCGATATGCGGCCGCAAAGTGCAGAGCGGTTTGACCGTACCGAGTCACGTTGGGGTCAATGCCGCGCTCCAGCAGGATTTCCATGCACTTATGATGGCCTTCGTTTGCGGCAGATTTCGCCCCTCGGATGGGCTGTATGATGACCCAGTGCCAGCTTGGGTCGGCGGGAGGCCAGTCGAGACGGGGCAGCGCCAACTCGAGAATTTCGGGGCAGCCGTGGTCGGCGGCGGAGATCACAAACTCGCGCGCAAGCGATTCGGATGGGTCCTCGGCCAGAAAGCGCCTGGCCAGTTCCACATCGTGTAACTCGGCGATCATGTAAGGCTGCGGTCTTGCGCCGCGCTCCAGCAGGAGGCGTTTGACCGATTCGTCCTCATGATGCCAGGCGTTGCGGAGGGGCCATCCGGAAGCGTAGACGTTCGCGTTGGGGTCGGCGCCGCGATCGAGAAGTAGTCGCGTGATTTCGAGGTTTCCATCCAGGGCGGCGTGCCAGAGGGGCATGCCCCAGCTTGGGGTCGGCTCCTCCAGCTCTTCGAGCGTAATTCGCTCGTCGACATCGGCTCCGAGGTCAAGCAAAAGCGCCACGATTTCTGCATGCCCGTGCCTCGCCGCGAGCGTGACGAGACCTCCCTCGGGGCTGATTTCCAGGAGGAGGTTGGAGTCGGCGAGGATCAACTCGCGGACGCGCTCAGTGTTGGCGAGGGCGACTGCTGCACGGACAGTGAGTTCGGCGCCGTGGTCGAGGAGCAGTTGCGCGATAGCTGGAAAACTGGGAACGGCAGCCAGGGCGGCGCGGTCAAGCGGCGTCAGGCCGCGGAGATCGGGTTTGCGAATGTTGGCTCGCCGTTCGAGCAGCCAGGCCGTGAGTTCGGCATTGCCCGCCTCAGCCGCGATGTGCAGCGGCGTCGCACCCTGGCGGTCGCAGGCTTGAATCATTGACAGATCCTTTTGGAGGAGGCTCTTCGCCGTCTCGGCGTCGCCCCGCGCGATGGCGGCGTTGATGCGGTCCTGAACCGGCGAGATAGTCGCGTTGGGACAACTGTTCTCTTCGCGGCGTAAACGCTCCTCTTCCTCGATCACCGCGACCACGTCGTGATACTCGCGTTCCTTCGCTATGGTCAGCGCCGAGGTTGCGTCGCGATGGGGATAAATCCCCTTGTGAGCGTCGGCACCCCATTCCATCAGCAGGCGCACCATGGGCACGTCTCTCCGCAGTACGGCGAAATGCAGGGCGCGGTGTTCGTTGGTCGCGGCCAGGTCCATGCCGATAAGCTCGGGGCGCGAGGTAAGCATGGTTCGAACGGAAGCAAGATCGCCGGATTTCACCGCCTCCGCCAGGTTCGCGACATTCACGCCGTCGACGAAGGCCTTTAATTTTGGCCAGCTTTCAAATCCATAAGAACGTGCCAGGATTCGTTGGGCGTCGTGGAGCGCGAAGGGAATGGCGGGTTCTTCGGAGCGGTGCCGTTCCAGCAGCTCTTTGGCTTGCTTGCGCAAGTGCTCCAGGTTGGGTTGCGGCGGCAGGCGGCGTGTCACGTTGTCAGACTCGTTCAGGTCGGTGGGCTCTGCCCTACCCGAGGAGTACGGGGGCGTCCGACACGCCAGTTTTCAATATAGCAACAGGGACTGCGTGCAAAGTCTTTCAGGCGAGCGCTAGCCATTCTTCTGTCCGTTCGCGCCCCTCAATACAAAGGACAGGAGAAAAGAAAACATGGTTGCCGAAAAGAGCTTGGTTGAGGAAAGACGCAACACCCAGAGGATCTCCAGCGTTCGCACCCTGGATTGCGTCAGCGTGACCGTAACAGCTCAAGCACCCGGCCGGCGTGATCCCGAGGCGCGGAATGCGCGCAGGCGGACCGCGGCTGTCGTGCTGGCAGGCTTCTGTGCCTTCACAACAATGTTTGCACCCCAACCGCTGTTGCCCCTGTTAGCGCGTTCGTTCGGCGTCACGCCCGCGATGATCAGCCTGATCGTGACGGTCTCGACTCTCGCCGTGGCGTTCGCCGCACCGCTCGCCGGCGTGTTGGCTGACCGTTTCGGCCGGAAGCGGGTCATTGTTCCTGCGGCTTTTCTGCTGGCGATTCCCACGCTGCTCGCCGCCACCTCGTCGGGCTTTTCGCAGATCCTCTTCTGGCGGTTCCTGCAGGGCGTTTTCACCCCGGGAATCTTCGCCGTAACCATCGCCTATATCAATGAGGAGTGGGAATCCGGCGCCGGCGCCGCTATCGCAGCCTATGTCACGGGAACGGTGCTCGGCGGCTTTTGCGGGCGGCTCCTGTCCGCCCTGGTAGCGTCCCATTTTTCCTGGCGTTGGGCCTTCGTCGTTCTCGGCTGTTTGAACCTGTTAGGGGCGCTGGCGATCCGGGCATGGTTGCCGGAGGGCCGCCGTTTTGTCCCTTCGCGGCGGACTGGCTCGGTAGCACGTGCCATGGGGAAACACCTTCGCAATCCGCGTTTGCTGGCGGCTTATGCCGTGTCCTTTTGCATCATGTTCACGCAGCTCGGGACCTTCACGTACATCAATTTCTACCTGTCCGCTAAGCCATTCTCGATGTCGACCAGCGCTCTGGGATTCCTCTTCCTGGTTTACCTGCTCGGCGCAGTTGTGACGCCGCGCGCCGGCAAATGGATCGATCGCCGCGGCCACCGTTTTGCCCTCGTGACGGCCTTCCTGGGTGCTACGGTCGGCATCGCACTCACTTTGATTCACAGCGTTCCGATGATCGTGCTGGGCCTGGCCCTCTGCTGCACGGGCGTCTTTGTCGCGAATTCGGCGGGTTCGAGCTATGTAGGCACTGCGGCGCGTGAGGATCGGGCCGCGGCCGTGGGCCTGTACGTAACGTTCTACTACCTGGGTGGAACCGCCGGCTCCGCGGTTCCTGGTCACTTCTGGGCGGCGGGCGGCTGGTCCGCGTGCGTGGCCCTGATCATCGCCGTTCAGTTGTTGACTATCGCCGTGGCGGTGCTTTACTGGCGCCCCGCAGCCAAACTGGCGGGTCCCGCGCCGATGACGGCAAAGCTGCGGATGCATACTCGGGTCTTAGTTAACCCTTCTTCCACGATGCGGGCGGCGTAGGTTGAGTGAGTTCCGATATTGGGCGGGTAAATGATTCAACGTTTTAACCTTGTCATGGAGGCCGGAACTGGCGGTTTGAAACCCGCATTCACCACTTGGAAACGCCTCCTGCCTTACCTCACCGAGTCTTGTCCCTGCTCTATCCCACCGATTCTGTCGATATGTCGGAAAGGACCAATGTCAGCACCTTTAGCCGGAAAATTCCAGGATCATTACGAAGTGCTCGGGATCGAGCCAGCGTCGAGTTCCGAGACAATCCAGGCAGCTTACGCCAAGCTTGCCAAGAAGTATCATCCGAACAATACGGAGACCGGTGACAAGGAGAAATTCGAGTCGGTGAACCTTGCCTATGAGGTTCTGTCAGACCCCTTATTGCGGCAGGAATTCGACAAGGTCAAGGGCGTCAACGTAGAGGAAGGCGGACCGAGATTCAGCGGCCTGGAATTTTTCGAAGCGCTCGGGCGTGAAGCAGTGATGCGTTCGGCGCTGCTATGCCTGCTTTATGACCGGCGCCGCACAAAGCCGCATACGCCGAGCCTTTCGGTGCGCCACGTCGAAGGCATGATCGAGGCAACAAGCGAGGAATTGGCTTCGTCCTTGTGGTATCTGAAGCAGCGGAATCTCGTGCGCGCCGATGACAAGAGCAGCCTGCACATTACGGTCGACGGGATGGATTTTCTGGAGAAGCACGCTCCCGCGCCGGAAGCGGTCATGCCGCTGTTTAAGAAAGCGGCTTTGGCGGCTCAGAAGCCTGCAGCGCCGGAGTCTGTGCGGAGTGTCATGGCCCGGGCCGTGGCAAGAAAATGAAGAATGTCGGCTCAAGGCCGATGCACTCAGTTTTGCCACAGGGACGACTCGTTGAGAGCCGGCCCCACGTGGAGTTTGTCGCCTTCCAAATTTCAAATCTGCGATAGCGAGAAAACGCTTGCGCCTGACGTTACGTCAGACCTTAGTATGGGCGTGATGTACCAGGCGCAAGAGTTTGCCAAACAAACCGGAGTTACGGTCCGGACTCTACATCACTACGATCAACTCGGGCTGCTGAAACCCAGCGCGCGGTCGGAGGCGGGATATCGCCTCTACGGCGAGCGGGATTTTGCGCGGCTGGAGCAGATCGTGGCGTTGAAGTTTGTCGGCCTGTCGCTGCGGGAGATTCGAAAGCTGCTGAGCGGGAAAGCGGTCGATCTCGTGACCGCCCTGCGCATCCAACGCAACGCCATTGCGGCGAAGCGGCGGCGATTGGATCAGGCTTTGGAGGCCATCGAGAGTGCGGAGCATATGCTCGCGCGTTTGAATGGCGGTGCGCCGGACTGGAGTGCGTTCGCAAAAATTATCGAGGTGATCAATATGCAAGATACAGAATGGACGAAGAAATATTACTCCGAAGAGGCACGCGCGGCCATTGCGGAGCGGCAGGTTCCACAGCACGTCATCGAGCAGGGGCAGCGGGATTGGGCGGAACTGATTCCGAAGGTGGAGGATGCGGTGGCGCGCGGGATTACTCCGGACAGCGAGGAGGCTCAGGCTTTGGCGGCGCGATGGTCGGAGTTGCTTCGCGGATTCACGGGCGGAAATCCGGAGGTCCAAAAGGGGCTCAACAAGTTTTACGCAGATGCGGCGAACTGGCCTTCGACGTTCAAGAAGCCGTATAGCGATGCGGCCGGAGCTTTGATGTGCGAGGCGATGAAGATCGCGAAGCGCTAATCGTCACTTGAGCGAATCCAGTTCTTCCTGGATCTGGCGGGCAGCCCGCTTGCCTTGGATGGCCAGAAAGAACGACCAGAGGATTGCGAGAGCGGTAAAGGGGGCAATGTTCATCCAGATGACGGGGTCTGAGCGTTCCAGCGGAAAGCGGAGCGCAAAGGCCAGCAGCGCCAGGAGCATCGGCCCACCGTACCACGAAGATATATTGTGAAGCGCGTCGCGCTGTTGTTGGAGCTGCGCCTTATAGGCTTCGAGCGACTGTCCGCGGGGAAGACGCTTTCGAAAGAGCCGGTACATTACGTATGCGGCGGAGACGAGCATCAAGGCGCCCGAAGCGCGATCGATCACGGCGCGATCGGCAACCGCCCGGCAGCCCATCGCGGTCACGAATAAGGCGCCGACCAGAAATACTGCGTTCTTACGCCGAGTGTTTCTTTGCAGTTCCTGGGAGCGGCGGCTGATATCGTCGGACGGTTTAGGCGGACCGCCGGCTGTCTCCATGTCGTCGATTGTGTGTCGTACGGGGTCGAAGGCGAGACGGAGGGCCGAAACCAAAAGCAGGCTGAGTCCGCCACCGGCAATCATGATGCGGAATGGAAGCGCCATTTCGGGGTCGACGAGCCGGAGCAATGCCTGCAAAAGGAAGGCGAACGCTACCGCCATGAGAGCATCCCAGGCAGGGCTTTCTTTCCGGCGAGGGCCGGGTAGCGCGTAGGCATCGCGAAGGACGAGCGCTATAACGGCCGCGGCAGTGGGAATGGCAAGCCGCATCAGACCGGAGTTTTCGGTGAGGAACGAGAGATCGGCGAAACGCGTCGCGGCGGCCAGAAACGCCACGTAAATCGCGCAGGCTTGTGCCAGCAGAAGGCTGGGCGCCGCGGTCCGCCGAATGCGGCTGGCAATAATCAGCGGCACGGCGCGAAGTGCGTCCCAGACGTACTCGGGACCGGACCGGTAGCGCTCGGCGAGATCGCCGAGAACGTGCTCGCGGCAAGCCGGCGGAATCAGCAGCCCGATGATCGTCTCGATTACTTTGGACGGACCGGGTTCCATTTTGGGCGGCGTGGATTCCATGCGATGTTTCCCCAGACTTCTTCAACGACGTCGCAGATTCGTCTCGCCGTTACCGCGGATTCCTGCAGCGCGCGCTCGCCGAGAGCCTCGAGCCGATAACAGCGCTTTGCGCGTCCTCCGCGTTCGGGCGTTGGATCGGTGAGCCAGGACTTGATCAAGCCTTTATCTTCCAAGCGGTCGAGCGTGACGTATACGGCGCCCAACGACACAGCTTTCGGCTGAGCGAGGTCGGTGACTTTGTCGTGGATGGTGACGCCATACGCTTTCTCCCGCAACGTCAGAATGGCAGTGAGCACGAGTTGTTCGAATTGGCCGACGGATTCAGGCTTCGCCATTTCTCCAACAGAATAGGACAAATAGGCCACGCCTGTCAATAGCATTTATGATGGAGGCACGTGACGATACTCTACACGAAGCTGGCACACGTGTATCACGAGATGTACCAGTCGATTTTCGATTACCGGAAGGATTTCCGGCAGTGGGACTCGATTCTGAAGCGGTATGGTTCGAAGCGTGTTTTGGAGCTTGGCTGCGGGGCGGGTGATCTGGCGAAGTACTTCTTGCGGGCCGGGTACGTTTACACGGGTATGGACCTCGCTCAACCGATGATTGACATTGCGCGGCGGGAGACGCCGGAGGCCCGGTTTGTTTGCGGCGACATGCGGCGGTTTTCGCTTGCACGAAAATTCGATGCCGTGGTGATTGGGGGACGCAGTTTCACTTATATGACTGCGAACGATGATGTTCAAAATGCTTTGCGCTGCATTCGGCGGGCGTTGAAAGCGGGGGGAATTCTCGCTTTTGACAATTTTGCGGCGGAGAGGATTTTTGAGACGCTGCCGCGCCGGAGCACCGAGCGAATCGTTTTCGGGGAGAAGATCATTACCCGGCGTTCGAAGACGTGGGCGAATCTGGGCGGCGGGTGGACTTGGAATTGGGACGCGGCCTACATGGTCCGCGCGGAAGGGAAGACCCGGACGTTTCGCGATAGTTGCGTGTTGCGTGCGTTCACGCGTGATGAACTGCAGTTGTTTCTTAGTCTGGCAGGGTTTACGCCGGTACGGCTTAAGAGGAGCGGAGCGGTGATACTCACGGTTGCGAAAGCGAGTTAGCAACTCGTTTGTGTGAGAAAACTGGCGGAAAGTACCGGAGCTCACCGGGAACGCACCGGCGAAACCGCCTGCGCCGCCCTGTTTTCATCCATTTTTTGTGGACCAGCGGTAAAGCGCGACAGGTTTCAAACTCTGCCCGACATCCACTGCTTCAGTCCCACTTCTGGGAAACCGAGCAACATTTGCCCGCCAACCTGCATTACATGAAACCTTTTGAGATTTCGACCGTATCTGCCTATATGGGCTGGCTTTGGCAAGACGTGGTTTACGGCCTGCGAACTATTGTTAAAGATCGCGGTTTTTTTCTGACAGCGGTGCTGGCACTCGCACTGGGCATCGGGTCCACGACGGCAATCTTCAGCGTTATCGATAACGTTTTGCTGGAACCCTTTCCGTACACGGATGGACAACGGCTGTTTGCGATCGAGGTTCGGGATAAGAATAGCAACGACGACGGAGGGCAGCAGGCCTTTGCGGTGCCGCAGTTTCTAGATTTTCAGGAACAGAACCATGTGTTCGACCGCTCCATCGGCGTTCGGCGCGACGGCGTGCTGATGACGGGAGGCGATGCGCCTCTGCAATTCGATGGCGCCACGGTGACCGGCAACACCTTCGAGTTTCTCGGCATTCCGCCACTGCTGGGCCGCGCGATCACACCCGAAGACGCGAAGCCCGGCGCGCCACCGGTGTTTGTGCTCAGCTACAAGGTCTGGCAGAAGAAGTTCGCAGGCGATCCCAGCATCGTCGGGCGCACCTTCACGATGAATGACAAGCCCACGACTCTGATCGGGATCATGCCGAAGCGTTTTGCGTGGTGGGGCGCAGACCTGTGGATGCCCACCTCGATTGACCGCAGCGAGACAGGTCCGACAGCACGGTATTTTTTCATGCTCGGGCATCTCAAGCCGGGCTTGACGCCGCAGTCGGCCCAGCCGGACATCGAGATTATCGCAAAGCGGATCGTGGCGCAGTATCCGGACGTGTTTCCGAAGCAGTATAGCGTGCGGCTGCCATCCTTGCTCGACAATGTGGTGGGCAAGTTTCGGACTACCTTGTACACGCTGCTGGCCGCGGTGGGGCTGCTCCTGTTGATCGCGTGCGCCAATGTCGCCAACCTACTGCTGGCAAAAGCGACCGCTCGCGACAAAGAGCTGGCGATACGGGCAACGTTGGGAGCGCCGCGCTCGAGGATTGTGGCGCAACTCATGGTGGAGAGTGTGTTGCTGGCCCTGGCCGGCGCGGCGGTGGGATGCTTCTTCGCGTGGGGAGAGTTGAAAGGGCTGATCGCACTGCTACCGAAGTTCACGTTTCCCGACGAGGCGGACATTCACATCAATAGCATCGTGCTGCTCGCGACGCTGGGGGCCGCTCTGCTCACGTCGCTGATTTTCGGGCTGGTACCGGCGTTGGGCGCCGCGCGGCGCGATTTGAACGAGCCGTTGAAGACAAGCGGGCGCGGCAACAGCGCTTCGGGCCGCGCACACTTGAGGAACGCGCTGATTGTGAGCGAGGTCGCTCTGTCGGTGGTGCTGCTGGCGGGGGCCGGATTGCTGATGCGCAGCTTTATTCTGCAGCGTGGCGTGGATCTCGGCGTGCGTACCCAGAATGTGCTGGTCACGCAATTACCGTTGCCCGACAAACAGTACAAAACCGCGGAATTACAGACACGCTTTTTGCGAACGCTGCTGCCGCGGATTCAGAACCTTCCGGGCGTTGTCAACGCGGCGGGCGCCCTTGCTTTTCCGCCTTACGGAGGAATCAACACCGATTTCGACGTGGCCGGCAAGATCCGCTCGGATAACTGGAAAGGGGACGTGGCGCTGTGCAGCCCGGAGTTTTTCAACACCATGCGGATTCCGCTGTTAAAGGGCCGCTTCCTCACGGAGCAGGACGCTGTCTCGAAGCGCAAGGTTGCGCTCGTCAATAAGACGTTTGCGACACGATTTTTTGGCGCCGAGGATCCGATCGGGAAACAGATCAAGCTGGCCGCGCTTGAAAAACCGCCATCCTCGGTGGATCATGCGTGGTTCGAAATCGTCGGGGTCACGGGCGACATCAAGAATCACGGCTTGCGTGACCCAGTGCAGCCCGAAGCCTTCGCACCGTATACTTTTTCCGCGTTCGGCGGGTATGTGCTGTTTGTTCGGACCGCCGCCAGTCCTTCGGCGTCGATCAAGGCGATGGAGCAGCAGATCTGGTCGATCGACCGGAATCTCGTTCCGCAGAATACTTCGTCGATGGAAGAGATGCTGGATACCAGCGAGTTTGCGAAGCCGCGGTTTGGGTTGACGCTGTTTGCCGTGTTTGCGGGAATCGGGCTGATCCTGGTGAGTGTAGGTGTGTTCAGCGTCATTTCTTACACGGTTTCGCAGAGGAGTCATGAAATCGGGATACGGCTGGCTCTGGGGGCATCGGCGGGACAGGTGAAATGGATGGTGATTACCGGCGGCCTGCGCTACGTATTTGTGGGCATGGGCGTCGGGATTCTTCTGGCCTTTGTGCTTACGCGCGTGCTGGCAAGCGATTTCTACGGCGTGTCTTCCTACGATCCGCTCACGCTCGGCGGCGTGGCGATTTTGCTGACGATAGTGGGGACAGCAGCGTGCTATTTGCCGTCGCGGCGGGCGACGCGGGTTGATCCGGTGGTGTCGCTGCGGTTCGAATAAGTCCGATCTCGGCATGCTACCCTGAGATTTCCGAGCAGTAAATATGCGGGGCATATTGCTGTATGTCTGTGCTTCGCTCCCGCTAATTTCCCTGGCACAAACGGGAGATTATTCCATCAGCGGCACGGTCTTGAATGACCGGAGCGGGGAGCCCGTGGGAAAAATGCGCTCGTCACGCTCATAGCGGTCCCGGAATGTCCCGGCCCAGGTCTATGTTTTGTTTGTTGTCGATCAGGCGGACTTTGAATATGCGACGCCGTCAGCAGTGCGTCCTTATTTGGATTCGGGAATGGTGATTCGTGTCGAGCCAGGGGGCTCGTATCAAGAGCAGTTTGAAGTCACAGGCGAGCCTGTCCCACCATCATCACCCGCTCAATCGTCTCATGAAGCCGGCTGACCTCCACAGGCTTCGGAACATAATCGTCCATCCCCGCCTCGACGCACCGGTCACGATCGCCGCTCATGGCATGCGCCGTCATGGCGATAATCGGAATCCGTCCGGCTGCAAAAGCCGACGCGTCGAGTGGCCGGAACGTCCCCGCCCGCACCCGCTGCTCTAACTGGCGAATCTGCATGGTCGCCTCGTAGCCGTCGATTTCGGGCATTTGCACATCCATCAGCACCAGGTCGAAAGGCTCCTGCTGCAATCGCCCGACGACTTGGGACCCGTCGCCCACCACCTGAATGCTATGCCCCATCTTCTGCAGCAAGTGCACCGCGACCCGTTGATTCACGACATTGTCCTCGGCCAGCAGGATGCGCAAGGCTCGCGCATGCTTCGGCAGATTATCCGGCGCGGAGTCCGCTCCGTTGATCGGAGCCACCCTGTCTTGCGTTCCCACCCCGAACGACGCCGTGAAATAGAAAGTGCTGCCGGCGCCGGGCGTGCTCTCTACCCAAATCGAACCGCCCATGAGATGTACCAGACGTGCCGAGATGGCCAACCCCAGTCCGGTCCCCCCGTACTTGCGGTGTGTCGACCCATCGGCCTGCGAGAAGGCCTCGAAGATGAGCGACTGTTTCTCAGCCGGTATGCCAATGCCCGTATCGCGCACCGCGAAACGCACGGTACATAGCTTCCCCTCTAACTTCACACACTCGACAATGAGTGTGACCTCGCCCCGTTCCGTGAAACGGATCGCGTTGCTGAGCAAGTTGAGAATGATCTGACGCAAGCGACCCGAATCCCCTACCAGGGAATCCGTCACCTCCGGCGGAACGTGGTAAGAAAGCTTCAACTCTTTCTGTTGCGCGCGCCACGCCATCGTGCTGACGATCTCAGCCAGCTCGTTTCGAAGATGGAACGGCTCCGGATCCAAATCCAGCTTGCCGGCCTCAATCTTCGAGAAATCCAGGATGTCGTTAATGATGTTGAGCAGGTGTTTTGCGGAGCTGTTTGCAGTTTGAATGAACTCTTGCTGTTCTGCGTTCAGCTCCGTGTCCAGCGCCAGTTCCGTCATCCCGATCACCCCATTCATCGGGGTGCGGATCTCATGGCTGACAGTAGCGAGAAATTCGCTCTTCAGGCGAGCCGCTTCGAGCGCCGCGTCCCGCGCCCGCGCCAGTTCGTCGGATTGGCGCCTCAGCTTGCGGGTTTGCGCCTGAGTGATACGACGCGTCTCTTCCAGTTCGATGATGTAGCGCTTCAGCTTCTCCTCGGCAGCCTTGCGCAGCGTAATGTCCTCTGCCGTCCCGATAAAGAATTGCAGCGTGCCCGACTCGTCGCGGACCGCCGACGCCGTCGTACGGGCCCAGATCACCTGCCCATCGTGACGCACATACCGTTTCTCCAGTTGGTAGCCGTCGCGCGTGCCGTCGATCACTGCCTGAAACTGCGTTCTCCCCGTGCCGTAGTCGCTCGGATGCGTGAAGTCGGCGATCGACATGGAGCACAGTTCTTCGGCGCTATACCCCAGCATCTGGCAGAACGTCGGGTTCACACGAAACGGCCGGCCATTCAGGCCGACCAGCGCAATCCCGATTACGGCGCCCTCAAAAAACGCCCGAAACTGAGCATTGCTCTGGGCCTGGGCGCGTTCCATGCTCGTGCGTTCGGTGATGTCGAGAATGGCGCAGCGTTTCCCAACCACCTGCCCTGAATTTCCGCAGACCGGGTTCTCGCGAATCTCGACAATCAGGCGCGTTCCGTCACGGCGGAGGAGTTCACAAGGCGATGAGCCGGAACCCTCAGCCTGCCCGGGCGCCAGAAGGTCGGGGAAACGGCGCCCCGCCAATTCTTCCGGTTCATACCCCAGGAGCGTGCCGGCGGCGCGGTTCACCCGCCGGATGATGCCGCTTTGATCGGTTTCGAGGTAGGGAACCGGCGCGTCTTCAAAGAGGCTTCGCAGGGCTTGCTCATCCCGGTGACGGGCGATCGCAATGCGTGCTAACCGTGCTGCCTCCTGAATCCGTTCTAACTCCTCACTCCTGGGTTCGCGAACCTCGCGGCAGTATATCGCGAAGGTTCCCAGCACGTTGCCGTCAGGGGTCATGATCGGCATCGACCAACATGCACGCAGCCCGTGCGCGAGGGCCAACTCTCTGTAGTCTGCCCAAAGCGGATCTGTTGCGACATCTGAGACGATCACCGGCTCCCGCCGATACACTGCCGTTCCGCAGGACCCCGCCTTCGGACCGATGGACAGGCCGTCAACCTCGCGGTTATAGCTATCCGGCAGGCTCGGCGCCACACCATGCAGCAGCCGCTTACCTTCCTCGTCCAGCAGGAGAATTGAACACAACGCGCCGGTCTGTTCTTCAACGACGCGCGCCAGCAGATCGAGCACCGACGCTAAATTGCTACCCGTGGCAAGAGCCTCGAGCACACACGCCGAGACTTCGGAATTGTATAGAGGCGCACCTCGAGCACGTTCCCCACTGTCGACATGCCGCTTGGCTGCCCGCATCTATCCCTGGGTGTTTTATCGGCTATCTTCTGCAAAAGCTTAAGTCAGAAAAGGTTTACAGCGGAATACGTACTCTGACCGCACTGGTACTACTTGCCCGCCCCCAGCGAAGCAGCAATCTCCTTATCCATCTGCGGCAGGCGGTACTGCTCTACGATATCCTCCGCCGTCGCGCCACCATCGGACAAGTCCTTGCTCTTGGCATCCGCGAGCAGGGTCCTCCACTGCGCCGTATAGCGCGCGATCTGCCGCGCCGCAGCCGCGTCTTCCACCTGCTCCTGGAAATCATGGAACGCGCCGACTCGCGCCTCCTGGAAGTGCCGGATCGCTTCGTCGAGCCTGGCCGAATCCTCCACCGCCGCAGGTCCACGCGCCGTAAAGAAAGCGTGATTCGCGGCGACGAGCTTCGTGAAATCAGCGCGCGCCGCGTCGGTCAGCCCGGACCACCGCTGCGCCTGGGGGTTCTGCGCCCGCGCCGCGCCAACGGCAGGCGCCTCAACTTTCTCGTATTCGTACAGGGCGTTCATGAAGAATTTGTAGGTCCCGTGCGATTGCGCGCGCCACTGCGGCTTGAACCCGAACAGGTATACCCTGCCCTGTCCCATGTTGACCTCTACCGCCGCGGCCTTGCCCTGGATTCGCTCCGGGTGCAACAGGAACCCGCTCTCCAGGGGATTGCGGTCGCGCGGGTACGACGCCAGCACCGCCCCTTGAAACGCCGCCTTGGTCTCAAAAGCCGGCCCGCGCTGGAACATGACGATCGGTTCGCGCGGAAGCCCCGCAACGTCGGTCCGATTCGCATCCGGAAGTTCCACCCTTAGCAGCGCGCCGGAACAGAAAAACTGCTCGCTCTTCACCCCCTCCAGGACATTCGTCACCGGGAGGTGCAGCAGGTCGATCATCGCGGAAGCGGCTCCATTGAAGGCAACCAGCGTGCCCCCCTGGGCGACAAAGGCGCGCAGAGCGTCGATTCCCGCTTCCCCCAAACCGCCCGCGTATTGACCGGGGACCGAGCCCGGCTTGTGTCCCTGCGTCAGAGAGTTCTTTGACGTATCGGGAATGATGATTGCGTTGAAGCGTTCCCGCAAGTGTCCGGCCTGGATATCGGCGTTGTAAATGCTAACCGGCGCAAATCCATAATTCTCGAGGATCCAGCGCGTCCAGCCCTCATCGATTGAGGCTACCCACGGCCGGTATAACCCCACCCGCGCCTTCTTCATTCCGATGGTCGACGCCGGCGCCTTTGCGGCGGCCACTGCTCCAACCGACCTTTTTTGCGCGATGGCCTGCATTTTCGCCCGATCGAAATTCGTTATCACGAACGACGTCTCCGCACCCTCGCGAGCTACCGACACTGTCCCACCGGCGGCAAACACGTCGTTGACGGCGGCAAAGCTCGCGTTTGCGTGATGGCTCAAAACAAAAACAGCTCCGTTTCCCTCGACTTGTGCGGCCGGCGGCGTCGCGCGCGCGATCTTCTCCAAGGCGGCGCGCTGCTGTTCCGTGACTGGATCGGTCACCGCTGCCACCTCCACGCCCATCTGCATCGGCAGTGTCCATCCTGTCACGTCATAAGGCAGATCGATCGCTTTGCCGGCGTCCGAGCTGATCGGGTACACCTGCGCCTCAAACAACTCCTTGGCCAATGGCGCGTAAGGCTGGTCCATCAGGATGACCCACGATCCAGCCGGGTATTCCCGTCCGTTCGCCCCGAATTTCTGCCGCGCCTGGTGCACTTCCAGCCCGTTGTCGATCATCTTCTGCGTCAGCAGGGCCGCTTCCGGCACGTCCCGCTGCACACTCGGAATCACGTAGGCAAACGGCGGCTCGCCTCGGAATCGCTCGATGTTGTCGCGAGCGGCCTGGTAGCGGTTATAGAGCAGACTCTCGCGGTACCGCGCCGCTGTGTCCAGCACCGACATCGACGCCGCCACCATATATCGAACCGCGTCGTTCAAATGCCACCACCCGCCCTTCCAGGGACTCGAATACATGACATCTCCACGGAGATCCTGCTGATCCTTCGGAAAATCGTCCACGGTGTAGAAATGTGGCGTGGCGTATTGATAGAGAGCTGTCTCGGTAAAGAATGAGATTTCGTTTCGAAAGATGTGGGTATAATCCAAAAACCCGGGATACCAGTTGTCGAAACGCGAGCGGTGAATGGCGCCCGGCATCTGGTGCGCATCCAGCCAGGCCGCCATCTGAGTTCCCACGACATTGAGCCAGCGCAGCATCAGGGGATGGATATTCGACGAGATCGGCTCGGAAAACGGCGGGATCCAGATGCGCGCGGGAAACGGCGCGGACTGATGCTGACAGTAGAAGATCACCGGGTTCCACTCCATCTCCGTCCGCGTCACCACCTGCGACTCGACCATGTTTTGCATGTACCCGTCGCGGTTGTTGTCATGCCCCACGTACTCCTGGAACAGCCAGGGCATCGGACTGACCTCGTATGGCGTTCCGAGGTTTTTGCGATACCAGTCGACGATCATGTTCTGGCCCTCTGGATTCAACGATGGCCACAGCACAAGGATCACGTTGTTGAGGATGAAATCGACTTCCGGATCCCCTTCCGCCGACAACAAACGGTAGGCGAGTTGAAAGGAATGCTGCCCGCCCGCAACCTCGTTGGAGTGCAGACCGCCGTCGATGTGCACGATCGCCTTGCCTTCGCGGGCGAGCGCCTGCGCCTGCTGATCGTTGAGCCCCCGCGCGAGAGCGAGTTGCCGCGCGATGTCCTTATAGTGATCCAATTGCGCTAAGTTGGCTGGCGCTGAAATGACGGCTATCTCAAAATCCAGGCCGTGTGTCGTCTTACCGGCGCTGAATAACTTCATACGGTCCGAATTTCCAGCCAAAACCTTAAAATATTTCAGCGCATCGTTGTAATCCGCGAGATAAAAGTCATCTCCCGGGTTTTTACCTAACACCGAAACAGGACTGGGAACCGCCGCCATGGCAGCACTTATAAAAAACAAACCGAAAATAAGTTTCATCGTGATGACTCTCGTCGCGGAAGGCTGGATAACCAGGGTACCGCAGCCTTCGGCCTGTACTATATTGAAGACCGGTGCCCCCCGATATGCAATCGTTGTCACGGTCGCGAGCCGTCGAAATCGGCTATGCCAACGCCGGCGAGGTCGAAACACTCATCGACCTCGGCGAGCGCATGCATGATGAGACCGCCTATGCCTTTCTTCCCTACGACCGCGGCAAAGTGCGCCGAGTTATCGAAGCATACCTCGCCAACCCGGCATCCGCCTGCGTCCTGGTCGCCCGATCCGAAAACACGCCCGTCGGAATGCTCGTGGGCTACCTCTCGGTGTACGATTTCTGCGATGAAACCATCGCGTCCGATAGCGTCATCTATGTCCTGCCGGAGTTTCGCAGCTGGCGGGCCGCATCCGGCCTCATCCGCGCCTTCCGCGACTGGGCCGCCCAACGCGGAGCCCGTGAGGTGTGCCTGGGCGTTTCCAGTAACGTGGAAGTCGCTCGCACCACTAAATTGTATGAGCGGCTTGGGTTGACCTACATCGGAGGAACCTTCAAACAGAGGTTGAGTTAGGACTGAATCCTCAATGAACATTCGTTATGACCAGATGGTGACCTTCGAACAGAATGCCGCCAAGAGCTTCGAAGATCGAGCGATTGACTACCTCGTCGAGCACTTTCCCGATAAATGTAATGCCATCGGATCGGAGAACCTGCCCGACCTGGTTCGTCTCGCGCGGATGCGCTCCGCAACCCACTATATCTATGGCGAGCGCGGCATTATGATGTACCTCCATCTCATGTTCGTGCTGGGCAGCTTCTTCGACTACGATCTCATGTACCCGTGGGCCGGCCAAACCCTGGCTGGAACCGTGTATGCGAAGGAAGACCAGCGCTTGCAGGCACTGTGGGCCAAAGCGGAAGAATACCGGAAGAAGGTGATGGGTGAAAACGACGAGCACCTCGGCCGCGTGCTCAAAACGCTGCACGAGGAAGCCCGTCAATGGCCGCCGCCCTTCGTCGGTGGAACGCCAGAGGACTACGTCACTCATCGTCTCAAGGATCTATACCCTGAGAAGACTGCTTTCGTGGGGCAGGATCGTATTAAGCTTCTCACCCAGGTGGGGCTGAAGGCTTCCCGAACCTACAGGTTGACCAATAAGAGCGGTATTTCGGCCTATACGACCTTGATGTTCATGCTTGGAACCTACTTCGATTCCGACCCGCAGTACAAGTGGGCCTCCGAAGTCCTGAAGGACGAAAGCCTGAAAGAGCCTTCGGACAAGGCGAATCGCTTGTTTTCCGAGGCTGTAAAGTATCTGGACATGTTTGCGGCGCCGGAAGCCGTGTCGGCTTAACGAAAGGAGCGATTCGGCGATATGTGCCAGTCAGGATCATCGACGAAACCGGATACGACACCGGATCCTACGCCACCGCCGATTCCGCCGCCGACCGGCTCGGTGCCGCCGAACTATCCGCCACCGCCACCGCCGATCAGTTCACTGCCGCCAAGCTATCCACCACCACCAACGCCGCCGCAGGATATACCTCCTCCGCCTCCGACCACCGACATAAGTCCGTCGCCGCCACCTCCATCGACGCCGCCACCACCACTGCCGCCGCTGCCGCAGTCTTTAACGGACATACCATCGAGCCCACCGATCGCGAAAACGGGCTGCCCGTCGACAGAGCCGCCGCCTCCGCCGCCCGAAACGCCGGTCCCGGTTCACGTCGAAAAGGACGTCGCGCCCACTCCGATTCCCGTCACAAAGCAACGCGAACGGGCCAAGCAAATAACGGATAAGGCGTTGCTGAAGGTGAAGGTTTATTCGAAAGGCAACGAGGCCAAAGTCATCGGCGCTGCCAACGTCACATCGTCGCTCGTGGGCATGCGCCAAACCAAAATGGAAAACGGCATCGCTGACTTCACTGTCGTTCCCACAGGCAAGCATTCGATTAAGGTCACCCTCCAGGGCCAGATGGCCAAAGACTACAAGGTGCCGACGGATCCCGTTGAGGTGACGCTTAAGAACGGCGACAACGTCACAGTCCCCATCGAAGTCGAGCCTCAGGCATGGATCGGCGTGAAGGTTGTGGACGAGGCCGGACAGCCGGTGAAAGATGTCAAGGTCCGAATTAAACTAACCAATGGCTCTACCGTGGACGTCGATTTCAAAACCGCCACTCTGCAGCCGGACGGCAGCTATCAAACGGAGCATAATATCGATCCGGGACAGTGCGAGATTTCATGCCCCGATAATTTTGATCTGGAGTGGCACCCGCAATGAGCTGCTTAATTCCTGATAATCCCGCTGAGGAGGTCCGCGATGCCAACTGTCGGTGATGGCGATTGCATACTCAGTATTGCGGATGCATACGGGTTCCGCGATTACCACACGATCTGGGACTTCGGTGCGAACTCTGGACTGAAAGGCACCCGGCCCAACGCCAACACGCTGCTCTTTGGCGATATGGTCGTGCCGCCTGATGCCAAGGCGAAGACCATTCAGAAGCCGACCGACAACACGCACGTTCTCGTTGTCAAAAACAAAAAGCCGGCTAAACTCACGCTGATCCTGATCGACAAGGATGGGAATCCTCTCAAGGACAAGGTGTGGACCCTCACTGCCCCGACAGCTCTCAACGGGACAACGGGTCCGGACGGCAAGATTGAAGTTCCCAACCTGGACGTGCAGGCTACCGCGGGCGCGCTGAAGGTGACGATGTGGAAGGCCCCGGATCCGAAACCACCGGTTCCAGCGAAAACCCTGCCCGATCCGGTCCCGTATCCGCCGCCCATCCTGGTCGAGGAGTTCAAGGACAAGAAGCCCGATCCTACCAAGCCCGAGGACTATGACGTGAACTGGACCCTGAAGATCGGGAGTCTTCCCACGTACAACGACGCTACGGGAGTCCAGGCGCGGCTAAATAACCTCGGCTTCCGCTGTAAGCCAAAGGATGACGCCACCAAGACAACGCAAGCGGTCAAGGTCTACCAGAACAGCATGCTCAATCAGAAGGACGGCACAGGAGCCACCGCGGACATCCAGGACGACATTCGCAATCGCCACGAGAACCCGTAAATTATGGATCGAACTGCATACGTTGCTCGCACCGCCTACGACCTGACACACGTGAACCATCTGCGCGTGCCGGAGTTTGGTGTCCTAAAGCTTTTTCTGTCCTTCGGAGGCAAGACGAGTAAATCGTATCTGCCCGATACCGCACCGCCTCCTAAGACGCCCGACACGAAGGCCACCGACGACTTCCACTTTGCTCCTGAAAAAGAAAAGCCGGAACTCAACTACACCATCGACGACAAGTTCGGCTGCATCACCAAGGCTACTATCGAGCTATTCCGGCGCGACGTAGAAGCCGCAATCTGGAAGAAGGAACTGAAGGCCGACGAGTATACGGACGGCGACCACAAGTTCGAGTATGATGCGAAGATCGACAAAAGCACCGAGTTCCCTGAAGAGATCATCACGGTGCAGCACTCGCCGTACAAGTTCAAAATCACGCTGGAAGGCGAAAACGGCCACTCCGACGCGCTGTTTGCGTGGACCTACTTCCACATCATGGTGCACTCCTTCGAGTTCGAGCTTGGCCCCAAGGACGTGGTGAAGGAAGCGCAGGATAAGGCGCTGTACGACACGTTGGGCGGCTTACCCGCTGAGAACGCAAGCAGCCAAATCAAGCTGCTGAGTAACATCTTCAGCACCGGAAGCGACAAAGCTGACAACACGCTTTTCAATCAGTACAAAGCCAAATGGACCGATGGTGCAAACATTCCGGTGTTCGCGAAGATCTTCATTCGAAATGCTGCCGACGGCAAGGAAGACATTCCCAAAGCGGTGGGCAAGATCCGGCTGCTTTGGGACTATACCGATCCTGACGAAAGTATGGCTAGTCAGTTTGATAAAGCCAAGGAGTTCCTGGAACTCGCGATCGACTATTACAAGGCAACAACGAAGCCCAAAGGCGACAACTGTCACAAAGATCGCGGCGGCAAGCGAGGCGACGCGGCCAAGTATATCTTTCCCGCTCAAGCGGGCTACGCGCCCGCCGATGCGCTGACCGCCGACACGTTTCCGTTCAAGGTCACTGCCGGTTCAACGCGCAAATGGTCTTCGTACAGCGAAACGTGGCCCACCGGCAAGCTGATGGGCAAAACGGGCGTCATGTTCCAGCCCTCGCGCATGGCAGGTGACGATTACACAATCACTGCTTACTTTCCGCACTACCGCAAGCCGGACGGAACCGACAATCTGGATGTGGAAGATGACGAGAAGTTGAAGAGCGCAATCAAGAAGTCAACCGGGAAGTTCCAGGTGTGGCGAGAGGTTCACCTCATCAGCTATCGCAAGAAAGCGAGCACGATTCCATCGATCGCGATCGGGACTGTACAGGGATACTATGCTCCCGCATACGTGAGTATCGTCGACAAATCGGGTGCGATCGGCGATATGCCCGACTACGACACCAAACTTCGGGCAAAGACGAACGCGCTTCCACAGGAAAAGAAACTTGCTGTTGCCGCGGGAGATCAAGGGACCATCACAAAGTCCTCCCTAAAGTTCCTGAGCTATGACGATTGGAAGAACGCGTATAAGGCTGCTACCGGCAAGAACGATGGGCAGATGAGTACCTGGTTGACGGGGCAAGGGCTCGAGACGCTGCAGAAGTATAAAACCTGGCTCGAAGCGATTACCGACGCGACAATTCCGAAGGCCTGCGACGACTATCTGTCTGCCTCCGACGGCATCAACATCCTTCAATTTGATCTTTATTGGGAGGGCGGTGGTGGGCTGCGCAGCGGCACCAACGGGTTCGCGGCCACGAGTTTCCCCTCGGGTAGCCGCTCGAAAGCTGCGTACTTGCAGACCCGTGCTGATTACACGGGCCAGGGAAACAACAACATGCAGCAGACCACGACGCATGAAATCGGTCACATCTGCTTCCTGCCGCATGCTTTCGATGCCGGCGGGTACGTCAACGCGTTGCACGATGAGGACGCACACTGGCATAACTGCACGATGTCGTACAACTATAACGTCGAGCGAAAGTTCTGCGGTTTGTGCCTGCTGCGGCTCCGCGGGTGGGACCAGACGGGCCTCGTCAGTGCTCGCGCCAGTAACAAGAAACCATGACCCGGGCGGCTCCGCGGGTTGCAATCGCCATTTGTTGGACGGTCGCTGCCACCATCGCACCATCGCAGCCGCGAACGAAAGGGAAACTTCCCGTGAAACTGACATTGCAGTTGAACAAGACCCGCTTTGCGCAGGGCGAAAGCGTCGATCTGGCGTTGAGGCTCACGAATACGGGGCCCGGTTCTATGCAAGCGCCGATCCTGGACAACAACGATAATGATCAGCCAGTGTACATCCTCACGCGGCCGGGCCAAGCGAAGCCCGAGACGTTCACGATACGTTCCGTGAAGTCGAACTCGCCGCAGCCGCTGCCGCCGAGTCCGCCGGTAAAGCAGGAACTGCCGCCAGGCGAGTATTTCGAAACCGGATTCGACCTGCAGCAGATGAAAAAGCTGACCGAGCCTGGGCAGTACACGATCGCCGCGAAACTGGATTGGGATGGCAACAGCGTCGCGGCGCCGCCCGTGCCCTTCACCATCGAAGCGAGCTCGTTTTTGGCGGCGACCATTTCTGTGGACGCCGGCGTCGATTCCGCCCGCCGGCTGCGCGTCATCTGGATCGGACGCCAGGGATCGGGCCGCGCTCTGGGACAATCCTTCTTCTACGAGAAGCGGCCCGACCTCGGAGAATTCCTGCGCTCAGGTAGCTCGACCCTCCGCGGCCTAGGAGCACAGGCTCAAGACCCGTTTGCGCCGCAAACGAATTTCGATCGGGGCGCGGCGCCTGCCACCTGGTACGGGTGGCGCGAGGGCAAAACCCTTTATGCCCTGGAACTCGGGGTGGATCCCCCTCAATCTTTCGACCTTGGTCCCCAGGGCATCGAGCCTGTCTGGCCCGCGCTTATGGACTTATCCGGCGATTTGGATGTCCTCGGATTCGCAGGAGGAGCCCAGCAACTTGTGGACCTCCGATTCCGGCCAAACGGTGGCAAACCGTCAGTACTTTGGACAACGCCGCTGCCCATGAAGGCCGTATCCGGGACCGCGACCCTTTCTCTTCCCGGTCTCGACGACGCGCGCCATGCCGTGGCCGTTGGTTCAGTTGGAGATACGTTGGTGATCCAACTCGTCACCGCGACGCGGGCCGGTAAGGCGGCGGCCGGCCGCACACTGCGCCTCCGCAATGTCTACGCCTTTCCGAGTTCAACACCTGCGATTTATGTGGACCGCGACGGCCAAACGCGCGTCGCCGTAGTGATCTCCCGCAATGCCGAGGGTACTGATCTCGCAATCCTGGACGTCACCTTCCCAGCCAACGGAGATCCCAGAAACAAAGTGACCCCGATCGAGGACACCGAAGGAAAGATCCGCTCCGCCGCTGCAGCCTTTCGTATCGCGGAAAACGGCCCGCTGGAACGTGCCTGGGCGATCCTCCTCGAAAACGGACGTCTGCTCGACAACGCTGCCCCGGCCGGACGAGCTAAAATGCCGCACCCGCCCGCCGTGCCGTTGCAGTTGCTCCGCATGTCCGGAGCGACTTACCTCCTGTTGCTAGGCGAGCAATCCGGCCCCGAGTTTGCGTCGTTGCGCTAGTTCTATCAGGGGACTTTGGGTTGCGGCGAGGCAGCTGCCTCGTATTCAGAATTGGCTGAGGGGCGTTCCGGAATCTCGCTTGCGCTACACTAATCGAACCAATCCGGCCCCACCATGCCAACATCATCCACTCTCGGTGTCTTTCTCCTGGCCGCTCTGACCCTGCTCCTGATCCCCGGCCCGGCCGTGCTCTACATCGTGGGCCGCAGCCTGCATCAGGGCCGCCGCGCCGGCTTTGCGTCGATGCTCGGCATTCAGGCCGGCACATTGGTGCACATTACCGCGGCGGCTTTCGGCCTTTCCGCCCTTCTGATGGCATCGTCTGTGGCGTTCTCAGCGCTTAAGTACGCCGGCGCAGCTTATCTCGTCTACCTGGGTATCAAGACGATCCTGACCAAATCGGGCCCCCAGGAAATCGCCTCCATCCGCCGGGACAGCCTGCGCAGAATTTTCGGCCAAGGCGTCCTCGTCAGCCTGTTCAATCCGAAATCCACGCTCTTCTTTTTCGCTTTCCTGCCCCAATTCGTCGATCCCGCGCGGGGAGCTGTCGTGCAACAGGTTCTACTGCTGGGCGGACTCTTCATCCTCCTGAGCGTATTCACGGATGGGAGTTACGCTCTGCTCGCGGGCACCATGGGCCAGCAGCTACAGCGGCGTCCCAACCTCTGGCGGCGGCAACGATTTGTGACTGGAGGAATCTATCTCACTCTCGGGATTACCGCCGCATTTGCCGGCGAGCCGCGAAATTAGTTAGGCCAATCCAGTACCAGCTTCGAACTGACATGCTTCTCGAGTTCCTTCCGGTTCAGGAAGTAAGTCGACTTAGCCTGACTCTTACTGAATAGCTTCTCTGCCTGGTCATCGAAATGTCCCGACTCCGGATGATCGCTCTCTCCCATCGGAATGACCATGTATGACTGTGGAGGCTTGGTCAGAATCACAATCTGAGTCGAAGTCTGACCGCTTTGCCCCATCATCTCGGTGCCGGTCTTCTTAAACCCGATCGCGCGGGGAACCGCCATCCCTGCCTCGGCAACCGACCCGCCGCTAGCCGGATAAGTGTGCGCACCACCCTGCCTTCCTACCCGGAATAACGTGCCGTACGTGGCATCCGCGGCGAACTCTGTTTTCAGCCGTTGCTCGGCCTTCGCGAGCGCCGTGCGCACCTCGTCGTCCGTCAGCGAGTCCGGAGGATCCACCGCCCGAGCGCCATTCCCCAATGCCATCTTGAACAGGTAATACCCCAGAGCTCCACGCGAATCCGAGTCGCTCCGCCGGTTCCAATCCGCCAGCAGCTTCGCGAACTCGCTTTCCGGAGCCGCCTTGCGAATGCGAGCCTGCCAAAGCTCCGCATGCCACACCTGTGGCGAAAACGCGATTCCGATCGCCTGCTCCGCCGTCACATTCCGCGCCGCGTCCAGCAGATCGACCATCATCTGCGCCCGCTGGTGCGTGCGATACGAGCCTTCGTTGTATAGATAGGGATGCTCAGCATACTTCTCGGGAATCATCGGCGAATCCTTCATCATCGAGTACGGCGACACGTTGCAGTTCTGCATGTACCCCTGCGACGGATTCGTCACCTGCACCAGGTCCTCAAACGCGTGAATACCCTGCCACTCGCAATCGCCTGTGTAGCCCAGCATCGGTTTCGATGAGTCGCAGCCTTTCGGCCGAATCGGGACGCGCCCGTTGCGCACGTAATAAATATCGCCATCCACCGTGCCGACCATGATGTTCTGCGCCATGTACTGCAAACCCGAAAGCGCCTTCTTCGCTTCCGCCAGATTATGCGAAACCGCCATTTTCCACGCGGAATCCATCAGCAGATACTCATTCGCATAAGGAATCGCCATGGCATAAGACTTCCCATCCTTGTGCGCAACGATCGGACCGTGATGCGTCGATTCGATCTTGATATCCTGCCACTTCGTCTCATTCCCATCCTTCACGCCGATCCGTTCTGTTCGAACATCAAGCGGCCGCCACTCATCCTTAAACCGATACTTGCCGTCCTTCACATCTTCGATGAACGCATCCGACGTATCCGGCCCACCGGTAGTCATCGCGACTGACAAAAAACGGTTATGTCCCAGAGTGGGAAAAGGCAGCCCGAGAATCGCAGCCCCCGACATGTTCAACTCGCCGCCGTAAATTCGCATTTCGTAAAACCGAAATTCGCCATACCAGCTCAGATGCGGATCGATGACCGCGATCGGCGCATGCATCGCTGTCCGAAAGGGCGCGATCAGCATTTCGTTCGACCCGTGATACGCCACCGGATCCGGCTGCACGCCGCCCCGCAGCAAGTCGCCCGCCGCTTCCCCTTCGGGCCAACCCCAGATGATGTACCGTCCCAGCGCGACCAGCTGCCATGGCTCGAGCTTCGGAGCCCAGGCCGGCACCTGCTCCGGATGCTCCTGCATGAATTTCTTCACGCCCGCCTGGAACGCCTCGCAGATCACGCGCAGCTTGGGATCAAGATCCTGATAGTGCTGCTCCGCAACCAGGCGGTGACGCCAAAGACGCTGCCGGTAGTCGTGAAAAACAAATTCCTTCCCGAAAGCTTCAGACATCGTGCCTTCCGCCTTGCGGTAGTTACGCAGCATTTCCTCAAGCCGGTCCTGGGCTTGCGCGTAACCGGAGGCATAGGCGGCTCCGGCGGCGGTTGATGCGAAGATATGCGGCACGCCGTATTCATCGCGGAGAATCTCTACTTTTTCAGCAGCCGCGACAACACTGAGTGACGCCAGTATACAGGCGAGTGTCTTCATGGACGACTCCTTCACACACCGTTCAGCCCCGAGTATATGCCGAAATCGCTGCGTCATTTCACCCAATTTGAATTTGCTATCGTTTTTTTCTTGAAATCTAAGTCGACCCAGGGTATAGATGATCGCAGGGGGTTTCTCCATGCGGCTGCGACCTGCCTTTTTTGCCGCATTGAGCCTTGTCTTCGCTTGCATTATGTTAGGCCAGGCTCCCACCGCGACGATCCGGGGCGTTGTTCTCGATCCATCGCAGGCAGCCGTTCCAGGCGCCAGAGTCACCGTCGAAAATATAACAACGGGACTTACCCGAACAGAAACTACCGGCGCAACCGGTGATTACCTGTTCGCAGCTTTACCGCCGGGCCAATATACCGCCCGCGCTGAGTTAGCCGGATTCCGTCCAGCCACCGGGTCAGCAGAATTGCTGGTTGGGCGCGAGGCGACTCTCAATCTGGTCTTGACCATTGAAGCAGGAAAACAATACGTGGCAGTCGAGGCGCAAGCCGCACAGGTCAATCTTTCGGAATACAAAGTGGAAGGAGTTATTTCGCACCAGCAGATCGAGTCCATGCCGCTCAACGGCCGCAATGCACTGGAGTTAGCGCGCCTGCAGCCCGGCGTTCTGGTCGGATCCGGCGTTCCCAGCGGGAAGAACGGATTCGTCAGCGTTTCAGTCGGGGGAGAGACTTCTGCCGCGACCCGCGTTACAGTCGATGGCGGCAGCGTCAACGACTCAGTTACCGGCGGTACCTGGCAGAACTTTTCTCAGGAAATCGTGCAGGAGTTTCAGGTTTCCACCGGCAACTTCGATCCCTCTACGGGTATCACCGCGGCCGGAGCTGTGAATCTTGTCACTCGCAGCGGCTCCAACGATTTTCACGGCACTGGTTTCGGCTTCTGGCGTGACAGTTCGTTCGCCGCGAATCCGACCCTGACCCGAAATCCTCTCAACCCGGATCCCAAGTTCGACCGCGAACAGTACGGATATCTCCTGAGCGGGCCGGTGATTCACGATAAGCTCTTCTGGCTTTCCTCTATCGACATGACACGGCAGCGCGGCGTCAACGTGCTGAATGCCAACAATGTCGACCTGACAACATTCAACACGATTAAGAAAGAGCCGTTTGACGTGATGCTCCAGACCCACAAGCTCGACTGGAATCCCAATGATATGAATCACGTCAGCCTGCGCTACTCCCGCGACGGGAATCAGGGTCAGGCGGGCGGCGGATTGCCGGACAACCAGCGCATCAACGAGAACCATGCCGACCAGTACCTTGCTTCCTGGACCGGCACCTTCACGCCGCGTTTCGTCAACGACTTCCGTCTTCAGTTCAACAAGTACAGCAATTACTACAAGCCGACCCCCGAGGCGCTCGCCTCCGGCATTCCCTACTTCTCGGTGATGCAGTCGAATGTCACCTTTGGCATCGATAACAACTCACCCCAATCGACGCTGGAAGGCCGCCTGGAGATGAACGATAACATCAGTCAGCAGAAGGGCCGGCATTCATTGAAATACGGCGCTTCGTTCGAGCGCGTGGAAGGCCGCGGGTCCTGGCAATACCGTTACCCCGCGAGCGTAAGCCTGTATTCACCCGCTCAGGCCCGCGCCGCCGGCATTACGGTTCCGTCATCGTTCACCACGGTTCAGGACCTGCTCCAGCTTCCGGTGCAGAGCTTCACCTTCGGCGTTGGCAACCCTGCCCAGCCGCCCTACAAACCCGAGAACGCGTCCACGAATCATCGTTCTCGCGTTTACTTTGGCGACAGCTGGAAAGTCACCAAGAACCTCACGATCAACTTTGCGCTCGCGTACTCTTACGAGGACAACCTCGTGAATTGGGACCTGCCCAAACCCAAAGTACTCGCTCCGCTGCTCAATGGCGACCTCTCTCCGACTCGCAAGGACCCGAACAACTTTGCCCCCATGTTCGGCTTCGCCTGGGCGCCGCACAACAACACCAAGACCGTCATCCGCGGCGGTTATGGAATCTACTACGACACGCTGCTGTTCAACGTTCGCCTGGTCGAGCGGTCCTATCTCGCGCCATATGGCGTGGGCTACGCGGTATTGAGCCAGGACTATGTCCCCGACCCCCGCAATCCCAAAGCGACCCTGTCATCACTGGTAAAAGGCCCGTCCAACTTCACCGGCGCAGCTTTCATCGCATATCTGCCGGTATTCCAGGGGCCGCTCCAGGCCCAGATGATGGCGAATCAGAATAACACCGACCTTAGCTACACGAATCTGGACTCCGGCAAAGGCGGCGCAGGCATTCTCGACCCGCTCCTGACGACGCCATACTCGATGCAGTACAGTTTGGGCGTACAGCGCGAGCTGCCGCACGGCATTCTTGTTTCCGCGGACGGCGAGGTAAAGCAAACCGTGCACGAGATCTTCTCGGCCGACTACAACGACAACCATCGTGTCGGCGGCAATGTCGTTCCCGGTCTCAGTTCGGTCGGCTTCTACCAGACCGGCGCGACCGCGCAATACAAAGCTCTGCTGGTCCGCGCGGAGAAGCGCTACTCGAAGCACTATCAGTTCCTGGCGTCGTATGCATTGACGCAGTTCCAGGGCCTGAACGGCAGCGGCCTCTTTCTCGGATCGACCGCCATCAACAACTTCAACTGGAAGGACTCCTTCGGACCACAAGGCTCTGACCACCGCCATCGGTTTGTCGGCGCCGTAACCGTGGATGTCCCGTGGGGTTTCCAAGTCTCCGTCATGTCAGAGATGATGACCGGGTCCCCGGCCAGCCTGACCGCCGGGAACTACGACTACAACGGCGACGGCACATACGGCGATCTTCTGCCGGGCACCGGCATGAACCAGGTGTACCGCTCCATCTCGCTGTCGGACCTTCCGAATCTCGTCGCGAATTTCAATTCGCAATATGCCGGCAAGAAGGACGCGCAAGGACAGACCATCCGCGCGCTCCCCGCCCTGCCCGCGAACTACAATCTCGCAGACAGCACCATGTCGCAAGATCTGCGGATTACCAAGACATTCCGCATTCATGAGCGCTTCCGCATTAACGCCATTGGGGAATGCTTTAACATCCTGAATATCGCGAACCTGGGCGGCTATTCCGGCGACCTGTCCAGTCCGGTATTCGGCCAACCAACCTCACGCATCAGCAGCGTATTCGGAAGCGGTGGACCGCGAGCCTTCCAGTTCGCCCTCCGCGCCAGCTTCTAGTAGCGCATTGGAAACCGTGGAAGGGTGAAGGCATTTAGACTTTCGCCATGGACCGCCTGCTTCACCCTTCCACAGCCTGCCTACGCGGCGTTCTCTACCCTGCCTGTGGACATCACCAAGAACACGCAGGCGTATTCCTTGGATGCGGCTATAGTGCCGCGCGGAATGGGTTTCTGCCACTTGTCCCCTGGGGCATTTGACGCAATAACTCGCCGTCTCATTTGAATATCAATGGGGCAGCACGTGGAATCCCGCGTGCTGCCCCATTCGTGTCTTGGCTTTCGTCCAGGGGTTGAAGTGTCTCAACTGCGGGATGGTCCACACCACCCGCGTGCCGTACACGTGCCCTCGTTGCGGGCCATGCGGCATCCTCGACGTTCAGTATGATTACCCGGCGATCGGGCGCATTCTGACGCGGAGGAAGCTGAAGGCTCGCCTCGACCTATCTCATTGGCGCTACCGTGAATTGCTGCCGATCAGCGAGACCGCGCCGATCCCCGCGCTCACCGTCGGCTGGACGCCGCTGACGAATGCCCCTGCACTGGCGCGCTTCATAGGGATTCGCCGCCTGCTCCTCAAAGACGACGGCCGCAACGCAACCGGCTCCCTCAAAGACCGAGCCAGTTCCATCGGTGTCATTAAAGCCCGCGAAAAGAGAAAGAAAATCATCGCCTGTGCCAGCACCGGCAACGCCGCGTCCTCCTGCGCGGGCATGGCAGCGTCTTTGGGCCTGCGCAGCGTCATCTTCGTCCCGGAACGCGCCCCCGAGCCCAAAATCACCCAACTCCTGATCTTCGGATCGGTCGTGCTGCGAGTCCGAGGCAGTTATGAGGAGGCCTTCCAGCTCTGCCGGCAGTCCTGTGAAAAATGGGGCTGGTACAACCGCAATTCGGGCATCAACCCCTATCTCGTCGAAGGCAAAAAAACCGCCGGCCTCGAAATCGCCGAGCAGCTCGATTGGCAGCCGCCGGACTGGGTGGCGGTCTCGGTCGGTGATGGATGTACAATCGCCGGAGTCTGGAAAGCGTTCCGCGAGTTGAAGCTTCTGGGTTTGATCGAACGCACTCCCCGGCTGCTCGGCGTCCAAGCCGAAGGTGCTGCGCCGGTCACAACCTGCTTCGAAACCAGCCAACCGCTCCAGCCCATTGAACCCCACACGATCGCCGACAGCATTGCCGTCGGAGTCCCGCGCAACTGGAAGAAGGCGGTGCTTGCCGTGCGTGAGTCGGGCGGCGTCATGATCAACGTTGCCGACGAGCAGATCCTCGAAGCCATGCGCGACACGGGACGCCTCGCCGGCATCTTCGCGGAACCCGCCGCCGCCACGGCGATCGCCGGTCTGCGACGGGCGGTTGAAGAAGGAATCGTCGCAAAGAGCGCCGAGGCGGTCGCCCTGATCACCGGTAATGGCCTGAAAGACGTGCAGTCAGGCCGCCGCGCGGTTGGGGCACCCTACGACATCGCGCCCAACGGGTCCGGGCTCGATGAAATCTTAAAAGCTCAGGGGGTCGCCTCGTGTCGCTCCTGATTCGCGATATCCATACGTTGCTCACTGGAGACACCGTCCTCAATGGCGCCTTCATTTACATCGAAGGCGGAGTGATCCGGCAGATCGGCACGACGCGTCCTCCGCAAGCCGGCCAGGTCATCAGCGCACGCCATTCCGTCGCGATTCCCGGGCTCGTCAACACCCACCATCATCTCTATCAGACGCTCACCCGAGCCTATGCCCCCGCCGCCGACGTGGAACTTTTCGACTGGCTGCGCACGCTCTATCCGATCTGGGCTCGCCTCGACGAAGAAGCCGTCTACACGGCGGCTCTGGTGGGCATGGCCGAACTCCTCCTCTCGGGCTGCACGACAACAACCGACCACCACTATGTGTTCCCCCGCGGCCACAAAGAGCTGATCGATGCCCAAATCGCAGCTGCCCGGAAAATCGGGATTCGTTTCCACCCCACCCGCGGCAGCATGAGCGTCGGCAAGAGCGAAGGCGGTTTGCCGCCCGATTCCGTGGTCCAGCGCGAAACAAAAATCCTGGAAGATTCCGAGCGCCTCATCCGGAAGTATCACGACCCATCGCCAGGATCGATGCTGCGCATCGCGCTGGCGCCCTGCTCCCCGTTCTCCGTCTCGCCGCAGCTCATGCGCGACACGGCGAGCCTGGCTGCGCGTCACGGAGTTCGGCTGCACACGCACCTGGCCGAAACCCGCGACGAAGAAGCCTACTGCCTGGAGCGCTTCCAAAAACGTCCCCTCGACCTTCTCGAGTCCGTAGGCTGGCTCTCCGACCAAACCTGGCTGGCACACGGGATTTTCTTCAACCGCGCTGAAATCAAACGCCTGGGCCGCGCCAGGGTCGGAATCGCCCATTGCCCGACCTCCAACATGCGTCTCGGCTCCGGCTGCGCGCCCGTGCTCGCGTTGCGCCAGGCCGGGTGTCCGGTGGGATTGGGAGTCGACGGGAGCGCATCGAACGACAGCTCGCACATGCTGGCCGAAGCGCGCCAGGCGTTGTTGCTGCACCGCCTCCAGCACGGAGCAGCGGCGATCACCGTTCGCGACGCTCTCGAAATGGCGACGATCGAAGGCGCCCGCTGTTTGGGCCGCGACGACATCGGATCGCTCGAAGAAGGAAAGCGCGCCGACATCGCCCTGTTCGACCTGCGAGGCATCGGCTTCAGCGGGGCCGGCGACCCGCTCTCCGCCCTGCTCCTCTGCGCTCCGGCGCAAGTCGACGCTCTGATCGTCGAAGGCCGGATCATTGTCGAGCGCGGCGAACTGAAAACCATTCCTCTCAACCGAATCCTGGCTCGCCACCGCAAGTTGGCGGCAGCGCTGTGGGGCAGCCTGCCAGCGCCTGGACGATTGCCAGTCGGCCCAACGCGATCAGTCGAGAAGCCCCATGTCTCAGACCAGTCGCACAAACAACCCCGCCGTGGAAAGGTGGAGCAGGCGGTTTCGCCTGCCATGTGATCCGTGGCAGCGCCACCAAAGGATCTGAAAAATGTTCGAACACGTAGAAGCATTCTACCGGCCGGCAACAATCCGCGAAGCCCTGCGCCTCCTCCGCGCCGGTAACGGCGAAGCGAGAATCGTGGCCGGGGGAACCGACGTGATCGTCGACGCGGACCGGTCCATCCGATTCCTGATCGACATCACCAATGCCGGCCTGACCTACATCCGCCGCGACAAAGGCACCTATCGCATTGGAGCGACGACGACGATGGCCGAGATCGAGGACTCACCCAAACTCCGCAGCATGGCGAATGGCCTTCTAAACCAAGCCGCCGCCACATGTGGATCTGTCCAAAACCGCAATCTTGCGACAATCGGAGGAAACCTGGCGCACGGCTCGCCGGCGGCCGACACGGTGACGGCGCTGCTCGCACTAGATGCCCTCGTAGTGATCGCGAGCGAGCGAGGTCAACGCGAGGTCCCGATCGCCGACTACCTGGCCGGACCACACAAGGGCTTGCTCACTGAAATCACCATCCCGGCCCCACCGGCAGGAAAACGAACAGGCTGGTCCTTTCAAAAACTGGGCCGCACCGCCATCGACGTCGCCCTGGTCAACGTCGCCGCCGGCTTCCAACTCGACGCGCGCTCCCGAGTTAAGTGGGCGAAAATCGCACTGGGTTCCGCCGCGCCCACGCCAGTCCGAGCCGTTCAAGCCGAGCAAATACTAACGGGCCGCCTTCTCGACACCAACGCAATCGGCGAAGCCGCCGAAGCCGTCACGAAGTCGATCAACCCGATCACCGACGTCCGGGCTACGTCGGCCTACCGCCGACAAATGAGCAGCGTCCTAACCGCGCGCGCCCTCCACGAATGCGCCGCCCAAGCAGGAGTTTCGAAATGACAACCATGGAACTGCGCTTCACGTTAAATGGAACGCCCCTAGCCTGGGAAATCGGCCCCGGCGATCTGCTGCTCGACGTCCTGCGCCGCGAAGGCTACTACGGAGTCAAGCGCGGCTGCGAGAAGGGGGAATGCGGCGCCTGCACGATCCTTCTCGATGGCAAGCCCGTGAACGCCTGCATGGTGTTCGCCGCGCAAGCTGAGGGCCGGGCGATCATCACCATCGAGGGACTCGCCCATGACGGCGAGCTCGATCCCCTTCAAATCGCCTTCCTCGATCGCGGCGCTGTTCAATGCGGCTTCTGCTCCGGCGGAATGCTCCTGAGCGCGCGCGCGCTCCTCAACCACAACCCCGACCCAACAGAAGCCGAGGTTCGCGAAGCACTCGGCGGCAATCTCTGCCGCTGCACCGGATATATCAAGGCGATCGAAGCGGTGCTGGACGTCGCCGCCCGCCGGGAGGCAACGAAATGATCGGAGCTAATGTCCGCAAAGTCGACGGCGTAAAACTCGTCACAGGAGGCGCCGCTTTCACCGATGACATCAACCTCCCCGGCCTGCTCTACGGGAAAATTCTGCCGAGCCCTCACGCTCACGCCCGTATCAAGCGCATCGACACCGCCAGGGCCAAGGCGCTGCCCGGAGTACACGCCGTTCTGACGTATAAAGACGTTCCGCGAGTGCCCCACACCACCGCTGGTCAAGCCTGGCCCGAGCCCTCTCCCTATGACACCTACCTCCTCGACTCCAAGCTCCGGTTTGTAGGCGACCGCGTCGCTGCCGTCGCCGCCGAAACCCGAGCCATCGCTGAACGCGCCATCGAGCTGATCGAAGTGGACTACGAAGTTCTGCCCGCCGTGCTCGACATGGAACAGGCGATGGCCGACGGAGCGCCTGTCATCCACGACGAGCCGGATGCAAAAAACATTCACGACGCGGCACACAACATCGCCGGTTACATCCTGCGGCAAATCGGAGACGTAGATCAGGGTTTTCTCGAATCCGACTACATCTTCGAACGAGAATTCCGCACGGGCCGCCAGCAGCACACGCCGCTTGAGCCGCACGTCACCATCTGCTGGCTCGACCCCGACGGCCGCCTCGTCATTCGCAGCAGTACGCAGGTCCCCTACCACTGCCGCCGCCAGGTTGCGATGATTCTGCAGATCCCCGTCAGCCAGGTGCACGTGATCAAGCCCCGCATCGGAGGCGGCTTTGGCGGTAAGCAGGAGATGCTGCTCGAAGATATCACCGCCGCGCTCACTCTGGCCGCCAGGCGGCCCGTCAAAACCGAATACACGCGCGAAGAGGAATTCTACATGGCGCGCAGCCGCCACCCGCAGATCCTGCGGATGAAGATGGGCGTCAAACGTGACGGCACCATAGTGGCCAGCCACCTGAAAGTCATCTCCACCACGGGAGCGTACGGGAGCCACGCCACCACCGTTCAAGGCAATACCGGCAGCAAGGTGCTGCCGCTCTACCGCGCCCCGAACATCCGCTTCGAATGCCACGTGGTCTACACCAATGCGCCGGTGGCCGGAGCGTTCCGAGGCTACGGTTGCCCGCAAGGCTTCTTCGCACAGGAGAGCCTGGTCGACGAAATCTCCCACGAGCTCGGCATGGACCCGGTCGAATTTCGACGCAAAAACATGATCCGTCTCGGCGACGTCGATAAGCTCTCCGCGCAACTCGGCGAAGGCAAGGAAGGGCTGCCGCGAGTGATACGCAGTTGCGGCCTCCCGGAATGCCTCGACCGTGGCGCGCAGGCGATCGGCTGGAGCACTAAAAAGCGCGGCCTTGGCATGGCGTGCAGCATGCAGGGCAGCGGCATTGCGGGAATCGACTGGGCTTCCGCGTTCCTCAAGATGAACGAAGACGGTTCGTTTTATCTGCAAGTGGGAGCATCCGACGTCGGGGCCGGGGCTGACACCGTCCTCTCGCAGATCGCCGCCGAAACACTTGGCGTCACGCTGGATAAAATCATCATCACCTCGGGCGACACCGACATCACGCCCTTCGACGTGGGCGCATACGCCTCCAGCACCACCATCATCTCCGGCGGGGCCGTAAAAAAAGCCGCCGAAAAAGTGCGCACGCAGGTGCTTGGCCTGGCGTCCAAGATGCTCGACACGCCCGCCGACCAGCTCACCTGGGCCAACAACAGCGTCTGCGCGAACGGCAAATCCGTGACCATGTCCGAAATCGCCCTCCAGGCGCTGTACCGCGAAAAATTCCAAATCATGGACGGAGCGTCGCACTTCAACACGGACAGTCCGCCACCCTTCTGCGCGACGTTCGCCGAGGTGGAAGTTGACACCGAAACAGGGCAGGTTCACGTTCTGCACCTCGCCAGCGCCGTCGACCTCGGCAAAGCCGTAAACCCGATGCAAGCCGAAGGTCAGGTAGAAGGCGCAGTAACGCAAGGACTCGGCTATGCGCTCACCGAGGAACTGCTCCTCGACGAAGCGGGCCATCCGCGAAACGCGAATTTTATGGACTACAAGATTTTCAGCGCGAAAGACATGCCCAAGCTTACGACCATCCTGGTGGAAACCCACGAGCCGCTAGGCCCCTACGGCGCAAAGTCTGTCTCCGAGGTCCCCATCAACGGGGTAGCCCCGGCAATCGCAAACGCCATCTTCAACGCCACTGGAATCCGAATCACCAAACTCCCCATCCACCCCGAAGACCTAGTAACGCCGCCTTTAGGCGGTCAAAAAGTAACGCCGCCTTCAGGCGGTCGAAGCGTAACGCCGCCTTCAGGCGGTCGAAGGAATTAACCCCATGATGCAAGCCGTCCTCCCCGACACCCTCAACCGCGAGCGCCTCGCCGCCCTGGCGCAATCCTACGAACCCGACATCGTTCGTTTCCTCCGCGACCTCATCGCCATCCCCGCCGAAAGCTGTCAGGAAGGCCCCGTCATCCAACGCATCCGCCAGGAAATGGAGAATGTGGGTTTCGACGAGGTCCGCATCGATCCGATGGGCAACATCCTCGGCCGCATCGGCTCCGGCAAAAAGATCATCATGATGGACTCCCACACCGACACCGTCGGCGTCGGCGATCCCAAGGAATGGGGTTGGGACCCGCATCGGGGCAAGGTCGAAGACGGCTACGTCTGGGGACGCGGAGCTTGCGATCAACGTGCCGGCATGGCCAGCATGGTCTACGCCGGCAAAATGATTCAGGAACTCGGCCTTCACGACGACTACACGCTTTACGTCGTCGGCTCCGTGCAGGAAGAAGACTGCGACGGCCTCTGCTGGCTCTACATCCTGAAAGAAGACGGCATCCGTCCCGACTGCGTCGTCATCACCGAGCCAACCAACCTGGGCATCTACCGGGGCCACCGCGGCCGCATGGAAATAGAGCTCCACTTGCGCGGCCGCTCCTGTCACGCCAGCGCCCCCGAACGCGGCGACAACCCTGTCTACAGAATGACGCGCATCATCCAGGAGGTCGAGAATCTGAACGCCCGCCTTCGCCAGGACTACTTCCTCGGCAAAGGCACTATAGCCGTCACGCAGATCCGCTCGCTCTCCCCGTCGCTCTGCGCCGTCCCCGGGGCCTGCGCAATCCATCTCGACCGCCGCCTCACCGCCGGTGAAACGAAGGAAAGCGCCCTTGCAGAAGTGCGAACCCTCCCCGGCGCCGAACACGCCGAAATCGACGTCCTGACCTACGAAACCCCGAGCTACACCGGCCTCCGCTATCCGATGGAGAAATACTACCCGACGTGGGTTCTCGATCCATCACATCCTCTGGCGATCGCCGCCGTCTCGACCTTCTGCCAACTGTGGGATCGCAGCCCGCACATCGATAAGTGGACCTTCAGCACAAACGGTGTCGCGACCATGGGCCTCATGGGAGTCCCGACCATCGGCTTCGGTCCCGGGGAAGAAGAAGTCGCACACAGCGTCCTCGAGCGCGTCCCGATCCGTCACCTGGTCGACGCCGCACAGTTCTACGCCGCGTTCCCGCTGAACTACCTGGCGACGATACGCAAGTCCAATGGCTGAGCTTGTGCCCGTCCCGCTCGCATTGCTTTTGCGGCGGGCCTTTCTCGAACTCGATCGGGAAGGCAAAATCTTCGACCTGCCCCAAACCAAATTCTTCCGTGGCTATCCCGATCTCGATCTGTCCGTAGAATTCCACGGGCGGCGCGCATCCACGCCTCTGGGTCCGGCAGCAGGTCCTCACGGCCAACTGGCGCAGAACATTGTCCTGTCCTGGTTGGGCGGAGCACGCATCATCGAGCTGAAGACCGTTCAGATCCTCGACGAACTCGACATTCCGCGCCCTTGCATCGACGCCACGAACGTCGGCTACAACGTCGAGTGGTCGCAAGAGCTGAGACTGGAGCAGTCCCTGCGCGAATACGTCAAGGCGTCGATGTTTCTGGATGTTCTCAAGGCCTCGCAGCGTCTCGGCGGCAACATCCCAACCGACACAATATTCGACATGAGTGTCGGATACAACCTCGACGGAATTCGTTCACCGCGTGTCCGCTCCTGGATCGCATCGATGAAGAATGCGTCGTCGATCATCGACGAGTTGCGCCCGGAACTCTCCGCCGAATACCGCGATCTCCCGTTTCAGAACTGCATCAGCGACAGCATCAGTCTGTCCACCTTCCACGGCTGCCCCGCAAACGAAATCGAGGGAATAGTCGAATTCCTGGTAGCCGAGATGGGCTGCAACGTCTGTGTCAAGCTGAATCCAACCCTGCTGGGCCGGGATGAAATCAGCCATATCCTTCACGACGCCCTCGGCTATCACGAGATCCTGCTGCACCCTCCCGCCTTCGACAATGACCTGCAATTCGACGAAGCAATCGACCTGATCCCGCGGCTGCAACGCACCGCCTCCAGGCACGCCAGGAGTTTCTCCCTAAAAGTCTGCAACACCCTGGTAGTGAAAAACCACAAGCACCTCCTAAGCGGCGATGTGATGTACATGTCTGGGCCCCCGCTCCACCCCATCGCCCTCAGGTTGGCGCAGAAGGTGGGGCAGGCCTTCAGCATGCCCATGTCCTTCTCCGGAGGACTGGACGCGCACAACATTGCCGCAACTGTAGCGATGGGCTTCGTCCCGGTAACCACGTGCACCGACCTGCTTCGCCCTGGCGGTTATTCAAGACTAATCAAATACCTGGATAATCTCGCCGACAGGATGCGCGAGCGTCAAGTAACGACGATCTCAGATTTCGTTCTCAGCCACGACCAGCTAAGCCTCTTCGAGCAAGCGCTGGCGAATCCCCGTTACACCCAGGCCCACAACAAAGCAGTCCCACGGAAAATTGGCACCAGTCTCTGGCTTTACGACTGCATCAATTGCGACAAATGCATCCCTGTGTGCCCCAACGATGCCAACTTCGCCTACGAGACTGAGCCGGCAACCATCGCATACGACAACTTCCAACTGGAATCCGATGACCTGATCCGATTCCCGGGAGGAGTCCTGCGAATCTTCAAAGCCCACCAACTCGCCAATTACGCCGACATCTGCAACGATTGTGGAAACTGCAACATATTCTGCCCCGAAGACGGAGGCCCGCAACACGCCAAGCCTTGCTTCTTCAGTACGCTGGAAACCTACCAAAAGCACGCAATCCAAGACGGCTTCCACGTCAACGGCAACACCATCCATGGAACGATCGACGGTGCGTCCTACGTCCTGACGCGACAGGCCGAAACTGCGCTCCTCCAGCAGGGCGACACCGAAATCGAAATCCGCCTGGCCGACAACACGCCCATCCGCTGGAGCAAACCCGTCACCCTCGACCTGCTCCCATTTCTCAAACTGAAGATGCTCCTCGAATCGATCAATAACCCAAACCACGTGCATTTCGCCAACGCCGCGACTCTGCAGGAGACCGCCACCAATGCTTAAGACAGCGCTTTTTAAAGGACGAGACTGGATCACCACACAGGAATGGAGCAACGCCGAGCTCAACGTCATGCTCGACGTGGCCGCCGACCTGAAGTGTAAATTCAAGCGCCGCGTCCCGCATCGCCACCTGCCTGATCAAACCATCTTCCTGACGTTCTTCGACAAGTCGACGCGCACGCGTAACTCCTTCGAAGCGGGCATGACGCAGCTCGGCGGCCACGCGCACTTCCTCACCGCTGACGTTATGCAGGTTTCCCACGGCGAGAGCGCCAAGGACACCGGGATAATCCTTTCCAGTTACGGGCACGGCATCGCCATCCGTCACGACCTGATCCCGGGCGAAGGCAACGCCTACATGCGCGAGGTCGCGAAATGGGCGGAAGCGCCCGTCATCAACATGCAATGCGACGTCGACCATCCCTGCCAGACGCTTGCCGACCTCATGACCATTCGCGAACAGCGCGGGCGCGACCTGCGCGGTCTGAAGATCGCGGTCACGTGGGCCTACGCGCCGAGCTACGCCAAGCCGCTCTCGGTGCCCCAGGGCCTGATCATGCTGATGCCTCGCTTCGGCATGGATGTAGTGCTCGCACACCCGCCCGAGTACGGTCTCATGCCGGAGACGATGCAAGCCGCGCGCAAAAATGGCAACTTCCGAGTCGTCGACAGCATGGAAGAAGCCTTCGAGGACGCCGACGTGGTCATCCCTAAGAGCTGGGGCTGCCTGGACACCATGGGCTCGAACCCCGCCGAATCGTTGCGCATCGCCAAGCAGTACACCCACTGGATCTGCAACGCCGAGCGCATGAAACTGGCCAAGCCAGACGTGCTCTACATGCACCCGCTGCCCGCCGATCGCGGCAACGAAGTGACCGACGAAGTGATCGACGGCCCCAACTCGGTCGTTTACACCGAAGCGGAGAACCGCCTGCACACAGCGAAGTCCATCATGGCACTGACTATGTCCGACCACGAAATCGAATACGAAGATGCCGGATAATTCTGCAGGTTTTCCAGCACAGGAATACTCTCCGGTTGCGGCTATGCGGCTTGGTGGGGCAGGCGGTTTCGCCTGCCCGTTTGACACGCCGTCTATCGCGCGGCGCGGAACCCTGCCCAGGACGAATCCATGGCACGCATCCTCGTAGTCGCATTGGGCGGTAACGCCATCACGCGGCCCGGCGAACCCGGCACGATCCCGCAGCAGTTCGAACACACCGCCGAGACGCTAAATCATCTGGCGCCGCTCTTTCACAGCGATTACGGCATCGTCATCACACACGGGAACGGTCCGCAAATCGGCAACATCCTGATCCGCGTCGAAGAAGGCGAGCGCCGGGTGCCGCGACTGCCTCTCGACACCTGCGTATCCGATTCGCAAGGCGGCATGGGCTACATGATCCAACGTCTCGCCCTGGAAATGTTCCGCCGTCAGAACATCCGCCGCGGCGTTGCGACCCTTATCACGCAGGTCCTGGTGGATGAAAACGACCCCGACCTCTCGAATCCAAGCAAGCCCATCGGATCCTTCTACGGCCCTGCCGAGCACGACCAGATCGTTCTTGAAAGACCGCATTGGGTCCTGCGTGAAGTTGAGCCGAATCGCTGGAGGCGCGTTGTAGCGTCGCCGCGGCCGGTGAAGATACTGGAGAAAGAGGCCGTTGCCCGGCTCGTACACGACGGGGTTGTCGTCATCGCGTGCGGAGGCGGCGGAATTCCCGTGGCCTGGGAAGGCGATCGCCTCACCGGCGTCGAAGGCGTCATCGACAAGGATCGCGTCTCTGGACTGCTGGCGCACGATCTGTTCGCCGAAAAGCTGATCATCGTGACGTCTGTCGACCGCGCCGCGATCCGCTTCGGCCGGCCCGACCAGAGCTGGCTGGACAGAATCACGGTCGACGAAGCCCGCCAACACCTTTGGGCCGGTGAGTTTCCTACCGGCTCCATGGGCCCCAAAATCGAAGCCGGAATCGCTTTCGTCGAGCAGGGCGGCGAAGAGTGCATCATCACTTCCACGGAGCAGGTCGCCCGCGCGCTCCGCGGTGAAGCCGGAACCCACATTGTGGCCGCATGATCCTCACCAATGCCCGCATCCTGACCTTCGACGGCGCAAATCGGGTGCTGAACCACGGCAGTGTCGAGATCGCGTCTAACGGCACCATCGCATCGGTTTCCACAAAGAAGGCTGACGGTGTGGACCTGGGCGGCCGTCTTCTGATGCCCGCGCTAATCAACTGCCACTCGCATCTCTACGGAACCCTCGCGCGCGGCATTTCCCTCCCGGGCCCGGCGCCCCGAAATTTCCCTCAAATCCTGAAGAAGCTCTGGTGGCGTCTCGATCGGGCTTTGACGCCGGAAGACGTCTACTATAGTGCGCTAGTTGGACTGATCGATTCGGCTAAGAACGGCGTCGGCACCGTCATCGATCATCACTCCAGCCCAAGCGCCTGCACCGGCAGCCTCGATCTGATCGAAAAAGCCTTCCAGGATGTCGGCCTCCGGGGAGCCACCTGCTACGAAACCAGCGATCGCAACGGCCGCAAGAGCACCGGCGAAGCCATCCGCGAAAACGTCCGATTCATCGAAGCCCGGCGAACCGACTCGCTCGTCCAAGCTGCTTTCGGCCTGCACGCTGCGTTCACGCTTAGCGATCACACGCTGCAAGCCTGCCGCGAAGCATGCGACTCGTTTCACGTCCACGTCGCCGAGGACCGCTGCGACCGGGGAGCCGTCCGGCGCCTTGCCAAACTCGGCATTCTCAACGAACGCACTATCGCTGCGCACTGCGTTCACGTAACCGCCGCCGAGCGCAAGCTCCTCTCGAGCACCGGTGCGAACGTAGTTCACAACCCGCAGTCGAACTGCAACAACGCAGTGGGTGCAGCGCGCCTTCCGGAACTGTTCCACGACAAAGTCCTGGTCGGCCTCGGCTCCGACGGCTACTCGCCCCGCCTCTGGGACGAATTCAAAACCGCCTTGCACATTCAGAAGGACCCCAAAGCAGTCTTCGCCGCCGCTTTCCTGAACAACCGAACCATCCTCAAAAAGATCTGGGGTTTCGACGTCGGTCGAATCGAACGAGGCGCCAACGCCGACCTCCTCGTACTCGACTATTTCCCGCCAACCCCGATCGACTCTTCGAATCTGCTCGGTCACGCCCTCTTCGGCCTGTCCAACGCCCCAGTCGACTCCCTGCTGGTAAACGGCCAATGGGTCGTGCTAGACAAGCACTGCGTGAGCATCGACGAGCGCCAGATCGCCGAAAAGGCCGCCGCCTGCGCTCGCAAACTGTGGGAGAGAATCTAAAGGAGACCAATGAAAGCCACTATTCCCGGCCCGACGTATCAAGAGATGTTGTATCCCAACCTTCGGGCCGTCACGGACGAGTTTGACCCCAACAACCTCTTCAACATCACCTGGCGAGGCCCCGACAACCGCATCCGCCACGTGCTCCTCTCGAAGGAACTGACGGGAGTTGAGGCCAACATCATCGTACTCACGGGCCGTCATTTCCCGTCCGGCAGCCACAAGGTCGGTCCCGCGTACACGACCCTGATGGAAGGCGAGTTGGCCGGCGAGATTGAGCCCGGCGTTCACACAATCATTGGTCCATCCACCGGCAACTTTGGCATCGGCGTCGCTTATATTTCCCGGCTCATGGGCTACTCCTCCATCGTGGTGATGCCCGAAGGAATGAGCCGTGAACGTTACGAACGCATTCGGCGGTACGGCGCGGAACTGGATCTGACACCCGGCTCTGAAAGCGATGTCATCCTCACACTGGAACGAACCGAACACTACAAGAAAGACCCACGATACAAGATTCTGGCGCAATTCGAACTGCTTCCCAACTACCGCTTCCACCGCTACGTTACAGGACGCAGCGCTCTCGAAGCCGCGCGCGATTACGGCAATGGGAGAGTCGCAGCGTTCGTGTCAGCCCCCGGTTCGGCCGGGACCCTCGCCGCCGGCGACGAGATCAAAGCGGAATTCTCCGATTCCATCGTCTGCGCCCTCGAACCCAAGGAGTGCTCGACGCTCTTCAACAACGGCCGTGGCACACACCGCATCGAGGGAATCGGTGACAAGATGGTTACGCTGATTCACAACGTGCTGACGACGGACTACGTCGCGATGATCCACGACATCGATTGCATTGCCGGACTCGCCTGGGTAGAAGCAAACTGTGCGCCGCTAAAAGGCCTGTTCGGCATCTCGGGCATCTGCAACATTCTTGGATCTATCCGCATGGCCCGCCACCTCGGGCTCGGCCCCGACGACAACATCGTAACCATTGCGACAGACGGCTTCGATCGCTATCCGTCCGTTCTCGCCGACTTCGACGCGTCCGCCGCATCGTTCGAAAGAGACGGCGCTGCTGAAGACATCCTCGACGTGCGTCCCTGCGAACAGAAGGAACGGCTGTTCGCGTACAAGGAAGAGGTCTGGACGAAGTTTGGCTACTCTCACGAGTACCTCGAATCCCTCAAATCACAATCCTTCTGGGATAACGAATACGCCAAGATCGAAGGAGTAGACAGTAACGCCGCCTTTAGGCGGTAGAACTAACTTTGCTTTTGACGGTCCGCCGGTCCAAACCCACCCGGCGAGCCGTCTCCTCATAGCTCCCCGTCAACCGATAAACAATGGTGCAATACCGAGCCACAAGCTCCTCGGCCGTAAGCCGTCCCATCCGGATATCTTCCGCGAAATCGCCGCGCTCCCCACTCCGAGAGGGCCGATAATCCCGCCGGATCAAGACATTCTTCACACACTGCTCCAATTCCCGATAATTCCCCGGCCAAGGATAGCCGCGCTCCAGGTGCTCATCGATCCACTCGCTGACCTCCGTGACCAGGGAATCCGCCTCGGCTCCCGCCACCTTATGCGCCATGTAAACAATCATTTCGTGCATGGCATGCGGCGAATCCGCCACCTGCTCGGCCAGTGACGGTGTTGCGATCTGGTCCGAACAAAGCCGATAGTACAGATCCTCCCGAAACCGCCCGCTCCGAATATCCCCCGCCAGATCGCGATTTGTCGCCGCGATGAGCTTCCCGTGAAACTGCCGCGCCGCCGTGTCGCCAACCGGGTGAAACTTCCGCGTCTCGATCACACGCAGCAGCTTCACCTGAATCGCGGGATCCATATCTCCCAATTCATCCAGGAACACAGAACCCAACGGCGGACAAGTCTCCAGCCATCCCTTGCGATCCCCGATCGCCCCCGTAAACGACCCGCGCCGATGCCCGAACAACTCCGACTCCACCAATGTCGGTGAAAGCGCCGAGATGTTAATCGGGAAAAAGGATACACCATCGTCATCGGCGAAGCTCAGCCGATTCTCGTCAAACGGCACGTACCGCGATTGCGCAATCGCCCGCGCGGCCAGTTCTTTCCCGGTCCCCGACGGCCCCGTGATCAGTGTCGCGAAATCGCCCATGCGCGCGTACAGCGTCCGGCGATACCGCCGCATGTCATGCGTGAAAATCGATTCCCAAACAGCCCCGCGCAACCGCGCAGCCGGCATCGAGCCGCCAATGATGTCCCGAAAAATCTGCTCAAACGCCCGCTGGATCTGTCGAAAGACCGCAAACGTGTGGCGCGGCTCGTGGTGCGTGGGGAAGTCCACGCGGTCGATCGCGAAAAAGTGCCGCCAATCCTCGAGGAATTCCCGATAAAAGTTCCAGCGATGCGGCCCCGCATTGGCAGCCGTCCCGAAACTTGCGTCGAAGAACCGCCGATAGTAGCGCTGATACAGAAGATGGACGGCCGCATCCTCATAAAGCACGACATCACGCTGGGAAGCCTCGACGCCCTCGCACAGTTTCTCGCGAAGACTGTGTACGGTGCGCTCCAACCGTTCGACGATGCGCCAGACGTTCTCGCGCGGGCGTTCCGGTTCATCGACCGGCAGGCTCCAAACGGGTTCGCCCTCCACAAAATCGCCCCCGAGCGCCTCCCGCTCGCAACGAATCCGCTCAGGTATGAACGGATTGCAGTATGCTAGCTGAGATACCGCGGAAAGAAAGGGACGGTCGGCTGGTGTGATCAAAGCCATAGCTGTACATCGAATGTACATCCTTCGGACATTGGCTGTATACGGCACTCCGCGCTGCCGACCGTATGTTATTGAATCTATGGAAAGATGCGTTGGTAGCCGCAGTGCCCTAACAAAGTCATGACGAACAGCAGCTTCCGTGAATTGATTAGGAACTACGGCTTCCAGGCATTCCTGTGGACCCAGTTCCTCGGCGCTTTCAACGACAACCTATATAAGATCATCGTTTCTCTCCGAGCGGTCCATGTCGCGGCGCATACGGGATCGGGGAGCGAATACCTGGCGCTGGCTGGCGCCGTGTTCGTCATCCCGTTCCTCCTGTTCTCCGGCTATTCCGGCCATCTCGCCGATGCTGTCAGCAAACACAAAGTCCTGGTCGCCGTGAAGGTGTTCGAAATCGGGGTGATGTGCTTCGGGCTCGCCGTCTTCTTCTCCAGCCGCATCGAGCTGATGCTGATCGTGCTGTTCCTGATGGCCCTGCATTCCACCATCTTCAGCCCGGCGAAGTACGGCATCGTCCCCGAGATGCTGCCCGACAAGGACCTCTCCCGCGCCAACGGCCTGCTTGAAATGAGCACCTTCGTCGCGATCGTCCTGGGCACCTCGATCGGGACATTTCTCTTCACCGCGTGGAAAGACGAGCCCTGGAAGATGGGTGTCGTGACGCTGGTCGTCGCCATCGTGGGCTTTTTCGTGAGCCTGCGAATCCCTCATGTCAAGCCGGCGGGCGCGACCGAAAAGTTCCGTTTCAACCCTTTCGCCGAAGTGATCATCGGCACGAAGCACCTGATCCACGACCGGCCGCTCTGGCTGACGGTCATCGCGATCTCCTATTTCTGGTTCCTCGGCGCGCTGTTCCAACTCGACCTGTTGCTGTATGGCAGCGAAGTGCTGAAAGCGGACGACCTGCACGTCGGCCTGATGGTGACCTGCCTGGCCGTTGGAATCGGAGCCGGCAGCATGCTGTCCGGCCGGCTCTCGGGCGACAAGGTGGAGCTCGGACTCGTTCCCCTCGGCTCACTGCTGATGGCGCTGTTCTGCATCGTGCTCTGGGCCTCGCAGTGGTCTTACATCGCCTCCGTGATTTCGCTGTCCCTGTTGGGCCTCGCGAGCGGCCTTTTCATCGTGCCCCTGAACGCCTACCTGCAACAGCGCAGCGAAGACAAGGAGAAAGGCCGCGCCATCGCGACCAACAATTTCTACAACACCGTCGGGCTACTGATCGCTTCGGGTGTTCTGTATGTCTTCCACGACCGCCTGCACGTTACCCCCGACAAGCTGATCCTCGCGTTCGGCTTCGTGACCCTGCTCGCGACGTTTTACATCGTGAAGGTGGTTCCGGAATTCCTGATTCGCTTCGTCCTGTGGATGGCGACCCACACGGTGTACAAAATCCGCATCGTCGGACATGAAAACGTCCCATTCCGCGGCCCGGCCCTGCTGGTGGCGAACCATACCTCGCATATCGACGGGTTCCTGATCGGCGCGTGCATCCAGCGGTTCATCCGTTTCATGATCTGGAAGCCGTATTACGAGCTGAAGGCTCTGAACTGGTTCTTTCGCCTTACCAACGCGATCCCGGTGGGCAGCAGCCCGCGCGACATCGTGGAATCGATTCAGCAGGCGCGCAAGCAGCTCGCGGCCGGCCACGTGGTTTGCATTTTCGCTGAAGGCGCCATCAGCCGGACGGGCAACATGCTGCCCTTCAAGCGCGGCCTCGAAAAGATCGTGAAGGACCTCGACATTCCGGTTATTCCCGTACATCTCGATCGTTTGTGGGGCAGCATCTTCAGCTTTAAGGGCGGCAAATTCTTCTGGAAATGGCCGCGGCGGATTCCGTACCCCGTGACCGTTTCGTTCGGTCAGCCGATGCCGGCGTACTCCGCGACCGCGCACCAGGTTCGCCAGGCGATCGAGGAGCTGGGCAGCGATGCAGCCGCCCATCGTAAGAGTTCCGCTGACACGTTATCACGGCGCTTCATTAAGAACGCGCGCAAGAGCTGGTCGGGATTTGCGATGGCCGATTCCACCGGTCGCGAACTTACATATGGCAAAGCATTGGCGGGCGGCCTGATCGTCGCCGACTGGATGCGGAAAGAACGCGGCCCCGAGGAGATGATTGGCGTTCTCCTGCCGCCGTCGGTCGGCGGAGCGTTAGTGAATATCGGCATCACGCTGGCAGGCAAGGTCCCGGTGAATCTTAACTTCACGGCGGGTCCGGAAGCGATGGCGTCCGCTTCCGAACAGTGCGGTATCAAGACCACGATTACTTCGAAGGTGTTCCTGGCGAAGGCGAACGTGCAGACGCCGGACGGCGCGGTGTTCGTGGAAGACCTGCTGAAGAGCGCGGGATCATTTGCAAGGCTGATGGCCTACGTTCGGGCGCGTTGGATGCCCGCCGGCATCCTGGCCCCGAAGCAGACCCCGGATTCGATGGCGACGGTCATCTTCTCCTCCGGCAGCACCGGCACACCGAAAGGCGTCATGCTATCGCAGTACAACATCATTTCGAACATCGAGGCGATCGCCCAGGTGTTCTGGATCGCCGAGAGCGATCGCATCGTCGGCGTTCTGCCGTTCTTCCATTCCTTCGGGTTCACGGTGACCATCTGGTTCCCGCTGATCGCGTGCTGCGGCGTCGTTTACCACCCGAATCCGACCGACGCAAAGGCTATCGGGGCGTTGGTTTTGAAGCATCATGCTACGCTGCTGCTGTCTACGCCGACATTCTGTTCGACATACATCCGCAAGTGCTCGAAGGAGGAGTTTGCCTCGCTGCGCTGGGTGCTGGTGGGCGCCGAGAAGCTGCGCGACCAGATCGCCGCGGGGTTCCGCGAGAAGTTCGGGCTGGATTTGCTCGAAGGATACGGCTGCACCGAAATGGCGCCGGTCGTCGCAGTTAACGGGCCGAATTACGAAGCGGGCCGCGATAGTCAGATCGGGGCCAAGGCGGGCACGGTCGGACATCCGCTGCCTGGCGTGGCTGTCAGGATCGTCGACCCGAACACGATGGAACCCGTCGAAGCCGGCGAAGAAGGTCTCATGCTCGTCAAAGGCGCAAATCGCATGACCGGCTATCTGAATCAACCGGCCCGCACGGCTGAAGTGGTGCAGGACGGCTGGTATGTGACGGGCGATATCGCGACGGTTGACGATGAAGGCTTCATCCGCATCACCGACCGGCTGTCGCGGTTCAGCAAGATTGGCGGCGAAATGGTGCCGCACTTGAAAGTGGAAGAGGCGATCTATGCGATCATCGGGGAGCATGGCTGCGCGGTGACCGGGATTCCAGACGAGCAGCGCGGGGAACGGCTGGTGGCGTTTTATACGGCGGTGGACATTACACCTGCCGCGCTTTGGCAGCAGCTTTCGGACACGAGTCTGCCGCGGCTGTGGCTGCCCAAGCGCGAAAACTTTTATCAGATCGACACCCTGCCGACACTCGGCACCGGGAAACTCGATCTGCGAGCCGTCAAGAACCTGGCGTTGACCAAAGCAAACGGCGCGCGCGTTGCCGCGGGCGAGACCCTGTAAAGAGGCCGGCCATGGAAGATTTCCTGTTTGGCGTTATCGTTGTCGTTCTGTTTGTGCGCTGGTTGGTGTTGTCCCGGCGCTTTCGGAGGCTGGAGCGGCGCCTCGATTCGGTAGGCTCGCTCACGCAGCGCGTGTTTGCGCTGGAGCAGGCGCTGGAACATATGGTGAAATCCGCGGCGCAAGTGGAGACATCTCCGCCGGCAAAGCCGGAACCAGCGCCCGAACCGGAACCGGAGCCAGTTCGTCACCTGGCGCCCGAGCCGACCCAGGAGCCGGAGGCCGTGCCGTTAGCCGCGTCGGCAGCTGTGGCGATAGCCGCGCCTCCGTCTATGCCGCCGCCACTGCCGCCGCCGATTCCCGAGAACCTTTTTGAGTCTCCGGTTGAACCCGAGCCCGAACCGGAACCGGTGATGGCAGGCCCGACATTCTCCGAGCGCATGCGCGAGAAGATGCAGGGCGAGGAGTGGGAAGCGATCGTCGGCGGGAGTTGGCTCAACAAGCTGGGCGTCTTCATCCTCGTGGTGGGAATGGCGCTGCTGTTAGGCTACTCATTCACCCGCATCGGACCTGCGGGACGTGACGCAATATCGCTCGCTATCAGCGCCGGCATGTTGGGCGGCGGCGTATGGCTGGAACGCAAGGCCCGCTATAACGTTTTTGCCCGCGGCCTCATCGGCGGCGGCTGGGCGGCGCTGTACTTCACCACCTATGCGATGTATGCGGTGGAAGCCGCAAAGATCATCTTCGACCCACTGATTGGCGGCGTGCTTCTGTTGGCGGTTGCGGCCGGGATGATTGTGCACTCGCTGAAGTATCGCTCGCAGACCGTCACCGGACTGGCGTATTTCATCGCATTCGTGACCTTGGCCATGGCTTCGAGCACCCCGTTCGCGGTGGTTGCCCTGATTCCGCTGGCGGCTTCGATGCTGTATGTGGCGTACCGTTTCCAGTGGTCGGAGATGGCGCTCCTCGGCTTGGTCGCGACGTACGGAACGTGTGCTTCGCGCGGGGATTCAGGCGCTTCAATCCAGGGCGCGCAGACGCTTTTCACTATTTACTGGCTGATGTTCGAGGCCTTCGACGTGTTTCGGGCAGCGCGTCGGACGGACACCTATGCGGAACGCGCGATTCTGCCGTTGAACGCCCTGGCGTTCGGAGGGCTGTCGTACGTCAAGTGGTCGCATGCCGCTCCGCACAACGTGTTCGCGCTGGCGGCCGGGATCGGAGCGTTGTATTTCATCAGCACGGCTCTGCGTGCAAGGGTGTGTCCGCCGTCCAGTTTTGCGCCTGAGGCGGGCACCATTGCTCGGATCTTCGGCGGTGGGTATGAGGGTCCAGTGACGATCGCGGCAGCCGGGTCTGCAGCAGCACTGCTGCTCAGGCTTCACGGAGTCTGGGCTAATGCGGGCCTGTTAGCCGAGGCGCAACTGTTATTCCTGGCCGGCTTGTTCTTCGGTGAGGCGTACCCGCGGCACGTGGCGAGTTCGCTGTTTGCAGTTGTGCTTGGAAAGTTCGTCACCGTCGATATCCCGGCGGGCACGAATTGGACACCTTCCGGCATTGCGGCGGCGGTGCTGCTCTATGTCAACCGCGCGCTGCGGAAACCGGACCATTATTTCGGCTATGCGGCGGCGGGCGTTTGCGCTTTGATCATCGGGATGAAGACGCCGGATCAGTACATGGGAATGGCCTGGCTCGGGTTTGCCGCGGCGGCGTTTGTGTTCGGATGGGCGTTTCGGTTGCAGGATTTTCGAATTCAGGGATACTGCGTCGCGGCACTGGGATTCTGTGGCGCTGGCGCGGTCCACACCTGGCGAGCTCTGTCAGCGGGCGCGCTGGTTGCTTATGCCGGGGCGCTTTGCGCGCTACGGTCAGCGCAGGACCGTTTCAGCGAGACGGAACGCGAGGCACTGCGGTTCATGGCGTCATGGATTACCACCGCGGGCCTGGCGGCATTGGTGTGGCGGCTAACGCCAGAACAATGGGTCGGGGTTGGGTGGATTGGACTTGCCATCGTGCTGTTGGAGTTTGGCCTGCGAAAGATGCCCCGGGAATTCGTCCAGCAGGCTTACGTTGTGGCCGTGGCGGGCGCCGGTTGGGTATTGTTCGCCAATGTATTCCCGGTCCACAACGACGGTTTGCTGCGCGACCGGCTGACGACTGCTTTCGCGGCGCTGGCGGCGTACTTGTTCGCCACTCGCGTGCACGTAGCTCGCGAATCGAAGCCGATGGCGGATGTGATCTCGGCGGCGGGCACGTTGTTCGGATTAACGGCGCTTTGGGCGCTGCTTCCGGCGGAGGCCGTGGCGCCGGCTTGGGCGGCGTTGTCGCTGCTCTTGCTCGAGGGTGGCTTGATGCTGGACATGCCCAGCGTGCAATGGCAGGCGCATGCTTCGGGGGCGGCCGCGTTCGGGCGGCTGTTCGTTGCCAACTTCACCGGAATGGGCGAGACTGCTGGCGTTTCGCATCGCCTCATCTCGGTGATTCCGGTTGTCGTCTCGCACTATTACTCCTGGACGAGGGTTCGCGACAAAGAACCACAGATCAGCCGCGGGTATCTGTACACGGCGGCCATTATGCTGGTTGTCCTGATGCGGTTCGAACTGGGACGGTCCATGGTGGCGGCTGGCTGGGCGTTGTTCGCCTTGGCCCTGATCTGGTTCGGGCAGCGCTGGAACAACATCGATCTGCGATGGCAAAGCTTCGCGATTGCCGGGCTGGCGTTTTTCCGAAGCTGGATTACCGATTTCTATGATCCGACGGCGCTGGCCGGCGCTCCCCAGCGGATCGCAATCGGCGCACTCGTGATTGCGAGCCTTTTTGCGGCGCAGCTTGCAGTACCACAACCGTCGCGCGCCCGGCTGTATTTCTCGCTGCTCTCGACGGTGTTATTGACGATCGTTCTCTTCCACGAAGTTTCGGGCAGCATGCTCACCGTGGCATGGGGCATTGAAGGCGTGGGGCTGCTGATCGCGGGATTCCCACTTCGAGACCGCACCCTGCGGCTCTCGGGACTCTCGTTATTTCTGGTATGCATGATGAAGCTATTCTTCTACGACCTGCGGAATCTGGAGACGATGTACCGGATCCTGTCGTTCATCGTGCTAGGCCTGATCATGGTAAGCGTGTCGTGGATCTATACGCGCTTCCGCGATCACGTGAAGCGGTATTTATAGGAGGCAGCCATGGGGAAAATACGATTCCTGATTGTGTTTGCGCTCCTGGTTGGGGGCGTGGTGTTGGCGGCGATCGGGAGAACCGACCCGCGCGTGAACTTTGGGTCGCTCATGTCGTTATGGTCGGATGCGCTCCGCGATACCGACCAGGTGGGGATGAAACTGACGCGCATGAGCGATGCGGATGAGATGCGTATCGGGGCGGAGATTGCCGCGACGATTCCAAGCACATCGAGCGCGTATCTCACCGACGTGGGTCAGACGCTGGTGCCTAACGTGCGGAGGCCGGGGATTCATTACCAGTTCCACGTCTACGACTCACCGTCGATTAATGCGTTTGCGATTCCGGGCGGGCAGATTTTCGTGACGTCCGCGATGCTCGGGATGGTGCAATCGGAGGCGGAGCTCGCGGCGGTATTGGGCCACGAGATTTCGCACGTCGACTTCCGGCACTGCATAGAGCACTACCAGTACGAGGAGACGCTGCGGAAGGCAGGGGTGCCGGAGGTAGGCTGGCTGGTCGAGGTCGGGCACCGGCTTGCGACGATAGGAAACTCGCCGTACCAGGAACTGGAGGCGGACGCGGGCGGAGAGACTCTGGCGATTAAGGCGGGGTATGATCCGGACGCGGCGGCGACGCTTTTCGCGCGGATGAAGGCGGAGTTCCACGAGCCGCCTCCGCAGCGGGAGAGCACTCCGACGGGCGAGATGGCGCAGGCGACGATTGGTGCGATCGGCTCGTATTTCCAGTCGCACCCGCCGTTCGATGAGCGCGAGCGGCAGTTGAATGCGCAAGTGGCGCGGCATCAGCGCGATTTGAAGGGGAAGGCGTTCTATGTGGGGAAGAAGAACCTTCAGGAGCAGGTGGCGCGCTCGCGGCAGCAGTTTCCGGGGGAGTTGCGGACGATCCATTGAGTTGATTCCGCCGTCGGCACCGGGCATGGCGCGCCTTCGCGTCGCTGGCTTGTGGCTCAACCCTTTCCGGATGAAAATTTGCCCTTCAATGGGTCATGGCGTAAATGATGTAGTTCACTCCAATGCGGACGGCAAGGCCGGCGGCTTTTTCAGGGTACTCAGGATCGTCGGCCCATTCCCACGCGTCACCCAGATCCGAGTTGTATGAGATAGCGATCATGACACGGCCTTTGTCGTCGTAGATGCCGCGCCAATGGGCTCCTACGCCTCCGTCGCCGCAGTTTTTGCAGCCCCGGTACAGATGGGCGCGGCCGGGGACCTGGACGCGGTCGTTCAGGTCATAAACGGTGTGGAAGATGGGATCGTTATCGGGAATCTCGACGATGGGGCGGTCAGGGAAGACCATCCGAATTCTCTTCTCGAACATTTCCCATTCGTAGTTGCCATGAAAATCGTCGGCCATGAAGAATCCCCCGCGAAGGAGATATTCGCGGAGAATCTTGGCTTCGTCGGCAGTGAGACCCCATTCTCCAACCTGGACGGCATAGAGCCAGGGCCAGTTGTAGGCGTCGTCTCCATCCTCGAGTAGGATAGGCTGTTCAGCAGACCGAACGTGGAGCCGGGTGAGCCGCGCGACCGCTGTCGAAAAGTGGCGATCGGCGCGGGGGTAGTCCTGGGTCCAGAGTGACAGGCCCCGACGGAAGTCACCGTCAAATCGGCCGCGATAGCCGTCGTTGGGGCCCGGTGGAAACATCAGGCGGGCAAAGGTCCACTCCGTCTTTTCCTGATAGTTGGGAGGGAGTTCGAAATCGAAATATTCCACCCCGGGGTATTGGCGGAACGGGCGCTGGAAGGCGTAGACGGCCGTGCAGAGGATCATGCCCGATGTCAGCAACAGCAATGGCTTCGGCAGGATCACGCTCGGCCCCTTAAGGAGAGGGTAGCACTTGGGTGTCTCCGGCAGCCTGAAAGTCAATGGCGCTTAGGCCCCAGCTTTCAGCTTTCAGCGATCAGCTTAAGCGCGTGGGGCGAATTTCGGTACGATTGCGACCGACGCCTAACTCGCCAGAGGCTGAAGGTCCCGCAACATGGTTGGTCGATGAAAATAGTCCGCTGGCCAGTATTCGTTACGGAATGCGCGCCAGATCGCGTGGTTGCTGTCGATCGGGACCGGGTACGCGATCCGCAAATCCGAAACGGGTTTCTGCACGTTCCCTGGCTCCTGCCCGAAAGCAAACTCCGGCGCATGAACACCAATCACCACCAGTCCGGCATCTTTGTATTTCGCGGCCCAGGCTTTCATGTATGGCAACTCGCGTAGGCTGTTGATGCACGAGTACGTCCAGAAGTTCACCAGCACGACCTTGCCGCGCAGAGCCTTGCTGTTCAATGGAGCAGAATTGAGCCATGCCACGGCGGCATCGAAATCGGGCGCGCGCCCCTCATCTCCCTTGCCGGCGCCGATCGCCATGAGGCACACACAACCAGCGCGCTAAGCGCCGCGGCAAGTGACCAAAGATTTCTCATAAAGCCCCGACATCGATGACAGCCTGGGCAAATTCCCGCGGGGCTTCCTGCGGCACGTTGTGACCGATTCCTTTCAGGATGCGGTGCGCATACTTGCCCGTGAACTTGCTGCGATAAGATGTGCCGTCGGCCGCGGGTCCGTCGAAATCGCTCGCCATCGTTATGGTGGGAACCGTGATGGAGGGACCTTGAAAGAGTTTCCGTTCGAGGCCGTCGTATTTGGATTCGCCGTCCGCCAGGCTCAAGCGCCAGCGGTAATTGTGGATGACGATGTCGACGTGATCCGGATTATCGAAGGAAGCAGCAGTGCGCCGGAACGTCGCGTCGTCGAAGTTCCACTTCGGCGATGCGTTCTTCCAGATGAGCTTGTTGAATTCGTTCCGGTTGTCGCGATAGCCGACCTTGCCGCGTTCTGTCGCGAAGTAATACTGATACCACCAGCCATACTCGGCCTGCGGCGGCAAAGGTTTCAGGTTCGCAGCGAGGCTCGTAATCAAATAGCCGCTCACTGCGACGATCGCCTTGCAGCGTTCCGGCCAGAGCGCGGCCATGATAGCGGCCGTTCGCGACCCCCAATCGAACCCGCCGATGATTGCGTTTTGGATTCTGAGAGCGTCCATGAGCGCAATGATGTCGAGTGCAACAACCGACTGTTGGCCATTCCGAAACGTTTCGTTGGAAAGAAAGCGTGTCGTACCGTATCCGCGCAGGTGCGGAACGATGACTCGATAGCCCTTTGATGCCAATTGAGGAGCTACATCAACGTAGCTGTGAATGTCGTATGGCCAGCCATGGAGCAGGATCACCGGCGGTCTCTCGCCGGGCCCCTCTTCGGCGTATCCAATGCTCAGAAGGTCGGCATCGATCTGCTTGACAGAGGAGAACGACTTGCTTGTCTGCGCTTTTGCCAGGCCTGTCGTTGCGAGATGGGCGCCACCAAGCGCGATGGCGGCGTTCTGGAGAAAGCGGCGGCGGTTCGGACTCGTTTCTTGGAGCATTTTCACTGCACCATCTCCGCTTGGGCTGTAACGATGTTTGTAGTGACGTTGATGTTGCCGTGCGTCGCGCGCGAATAGGGACAGGCCTGGTGGGCTGCATCCACGAGCGCTTCTGCCGTCTCACGGTCCATGCCGGGTAAACTGACGTTGAGGCGCGCGGCTAATCCGTGGACTCCGTGCTCCAGTCCCAGGTCAACCTCTGCGTCGATATCCACCTCGGGCGGTAACGCGATCCTGCGTTTTCCTGCGATGAGTTTGATTGCCGATAGAAAACAGGCCGACCAACCCACCGCGAATAGTTGCTCCGGGTTGGTGCCCTCGCCTGGCGCGCCGGGAATAGACAGCTTGACGTCTAGCCGGCCGTCGGAAGTACGTGAGTGACCATTGTCCCGGCCGCCGGTGGTGTGTGCTTTGGCTGTGTAAAGTACCTTATCGAGTTCGATCATAGTGGTTTCCTTTCGCATTCAGGGGCAAGTCCAGCGCTGTGCCTGCAAGCAGGACCCCATCCTCGTTGGTTCCCTTATTCCATTGAAGGTGCGTCGTTAGCGGGTTCTTGAGGCCTCGGAGACTTTGATATCAGTGTCGACGTGTAGTCTCGAACTAGCAATCACGCCTCTGAAAGTGTCGGCGGACCGACGCACCGCTGATACTGACGCGGAGTAGGAAATCATCCCCCTAAAGAGGTAAGGTCGCCCGCAACCATCGGGGGACTAAATCAACATCGATCTGGGGACGAATCAAAACGAACAAAGCCGCAGAATCGAGAACAGGAAGAAGGCAACGGAAGCCCTTCCGTTAGCAGTGCGAGGAGGAAAGTCACGATGGCTACTTTGGATTTGATCGGATCGAGCGTAAAGTTCCGCTCTTTGCTCGACAACATCGATATGGTTGCACCGGTAGACTCGGCCGTTCTGATTCAGGGCGAAACGGGTACCGGGAAAGAAGTGATTGCGCGAGCGATTCATGAGGCCAGCCCTCGCCGTAAGAACCGTTTCGTGGCGCTCAATTGCGCTGCGATCCCAAGCACGTTATTGGAAAGTGAAATTTTCGGCTACGAAAAGGGCGCATTCACCGGCGCCGTCGCTCAGACGATTGGCCGTTTTCAAGCCGCCGACCGCGGAACGCTGTTTCTGGATGAAATCGGAGATCTTCCTCTTGAATTGCAGCCGAAACTTCTCCGCGCCCTTCAGGAAAAGCAGTTCGAGCGTCTGGGTGGCGGTCATACGCTTCAGGTGGACGTGCGGGTCATAGCCGCTACGAATCAGGATCTGCGGCAGATGGTCGAAGAGAAAAAGTTCCGCGCCGATCTTTATTACCGCCTGAACGTGTTTCCGATGACACTGCCTCCGCTGCGGGAGCGTGCCGGGGACATCCCCCTGCTGGTCGAACATTTCGTTCAGAAGTTCGCGAGACAGCAGGGCAAAATGATAGTCGGAGTCCCCGATGACGTGATGGAAGCTCTGAAACGACACGACTGGCCGGGAAATATCCGGGAACTGCAAAATGTCATCGAGCGCGGTGTGATTCTGACGACAGGCGCTGTGCTAAGCCGGCATATAATCGATAACCTGCAACCCATAGAGGCCGCGCCGATGGCCAGGTCGGTAGCCGCGGAGTCATCCCCCGTTAAGACTCTAGCCGATGCCGAGCGTCTGCATATTGCGGCTGCACTTCGTGAAACCGGTGGCGTTGTCGGTGGGCCGCGTGGAGCCGCCGCTCAACTGGGCCTTCCGAGGACCACGCTAATTGCCAGGATGCAGCGCCTGGGGATTTCCGGCGCGACATCGCGAAGGCGGGAGCCTGACTTGCAGGTTATGGGCGCTGTCGCGGGCTGAGCGGAAAACGACAGCCAGGCTCAACGCCGCAAGCCGTTACCTGTCAGATTACGAGGCAGCCACTTCCCGATCCAGGTAGCCGTTCAAATGTGCTTGCACGCGACGTAAAGCCTCGTCGCTGCGTTGGATTCGGCTGATCATGAGCGCGCCTTCCATGGCGGCCACGATTAAGACAGCCACAGATTTGGGATCCACATCCCGCCGGACTTCACCGCATTCCTGGGATTGTTCCAGGATGCCCTGCATACGCGCCAGCCACCCGCGCAGGGCTTTAGAAACGTGCGCCCGAAGCACCGGATTGCCATCGTCGGAATCGATTGCCGTATTGAGAATTGGACATCCGCCCGGTACGGGTGACCGGCGCTCGATGAGGCCTGCGATCAGCTGTTTGAGCTTCTCGATGCCATTCGCGGTATCGTCCAATTGCGACCACCGCGCATTCCACGCGGCTTCCCAGGTGTAGTCGAACGCCTCCGCGGCAAGTTCCTCCTTACTGGAGAAGTGCCGGTAGATGCCGCCTTTCTTTAGGCCGGTGGCCTGCATCAGGTCGTTGAGGGAGCTGCCTTCGTAACCCTTTTTGTTGAAGATCGGCGCGGCGGCTTCGACGATCTTACGTCGCGTTTGTTCACCCTTTGTCATGAATGTTCTCACTCCATTGACTCGATGCTTTATGAGACCACATGGTCTCTAAACAAAAGTCTATCACAAATCTGCGACCGATCGGTCTCAATCGCATCAAACTTGCTTAGAAGGTAGCGAGATGAAGAAAACGGCATTGACATTGATCCTGGCCATAAACGCAATCGCGTGGGGCCAGACGGCGGGCCCGCTCGGGTATTCGATCTCGACTCCGCATCCTATTAACCCCGCGGGCGGCACGACCACACCAAGCGCTCAGGCGACGCAGCAACAGAATCCTTACCTCGGCAGCGTTCCGGCGAGCAACACGGGAACGAAGATCCGGCTCTCCTTAAAGGGAGCTATCGAGCATGGTCTTCATTACAACCTCGGTTTGGTCGAAACAACCCAAGCCAGCGCGGATGCTCGGGCGGAGAGGATGCGGGCGCTGGCGGCGTTATTGCCGCAGTTGTCGGCGGATGCCCGCCAGGGATATGAAAACCTCAGCCTGAAAGAGATTGGCATCAAGCTGCCGCCGATTCCCGGGCTTCCCGGTCTTCCTCCGACAACTGGCGCCTTTGGATATCAGGACGCCCGCATCATCGCCTCGCAGTCGATTTACAATGGCGAGTTTCGAAACCAGTACCGTGCCCGGAAGAGCCAGGAACAAGCATCGGCGCTGAGCATTCAGGATTCGCGCGACGTGGTGGTTTTCGCAGTCGGGACAGCTTATTTACAGGTGCTTGCCAGCGCCGCCCGAGTGGACACTGCGAAGGCGCAACTCGCATCCGCCGTGGAACTGGATCGGCAAACGGCGAATCGCGTCAAGAATGAAGTTGCGCCGGAGATCGACTCGATCCGCGCTCAGGTGGAGCACCAATCCACCGAGCAGCGGCTCACGAATGCGACCAACCAACTCCAAAAAGACAAGCTGACGCTCGCGCGCATCATTGGGCTCGCCATCGATCAGGATTTTGAATTGACCGATGCGATGACTTACCGTCCACTCGAGGGCTTGACCACCGAGTCGGCAACTACAGAGGCTCTGAATTCCCGCTCCGATCTACGCAGCGCGCAGGCGAGCGTCGAGGCAGCCTCGTTTAACGTTCGCTCTCAGAAGGCGCAGCGCTTACCCGTCGTATCTGTAAGTGCCAACTATGGCGGTGGTGGACCAAACATAGGCAACTTCAACCAGGTGTACACGCTCACTGGCGATGTTTCCGTTCCGATCTTCACGGGAGGCAGGATTCGCGCCGATATTGAACAGGCCCAGGAGGATCTCGCCCGCAAAAAGGCGGAATACGAGGACTTAAAAGGCCGCGTCGCTTACGACGTCCGGGTGGCATGGCTGGATGTTAACGCGTCGGAATCGAGCGTTAAGGTCGCGCAGCGCAACAAGTCGCTGGCAGATCAGGCGCTCGTTCAGTCCCAGGATCGTTACACGAATGGAGTCACGAACTATTTAGAGGTTGTTCAGGCACAGGAAGCCGTCGCACAGGCGAGCGAAAACTACATCGAAAGCCTGTTCTCGTACGACGTGTCAATGATTTCCCTCGCGCGAGCCATCGGCGGCGCGGAGGCGAAGCTTTCGAACTATCTAGGAGGCAAATAACATGGCGCGAACTGTTGAAACCGAACTTGTTGAATCACCCAAACAGGAGTGGAAGCCGGAGATTGTTGAGACGGAACACACCGAAACACAGGAATCCGGGGGCGCCGATCCCGCGCAGCCCCATCGACGCAGGGCCTCGCGCTGGCTTCTGCTCGCATTCTCAGTCGTAGCGATTGCAGCGGCTGTACTGTGGTGGCAGCACTCCCGGAACTACGAGTCTACCGACGACGCCGAGATCGAAGGACACCTCGACCTGGTGAGCACGCGCGTCAGCGGAACCGTAACCTACATCAACCCGCTCGTCGAGGACAATCAGTTCGTCAAAGAAGGAACCCTGTTGCTCGAACTCGACCCGCGAGACTACGCCGCCGACCTGGAGCACGCGACGGCGAATCTCAACACTCGGGCAGCCGAGGCGCACGCGGCACAGGTGAGAGTTCCCATTGTTAATGCGAGCGCCTTTGGCCAGCTTCACTCGGCCGAAGCGGCAAGGTCGGAGGCGCTGGCCCGGGTCGGCTCGGAGCAGGCGAATCTCGCCGTAGCCCAGCATAAACTGCTCGAAGACGAAGCGATCCATGCCCGGGCGGAACGGGACCGCGTGCGATATGAGGCACTGGTGGAAAAGCACGAGATCTCGCGTTCCGATTATGATGCTCGCGCGACGGAGGCCACAGCGGCGGCTCAAGCCGTTGAAGGGGACCGCGCGGCGATTTCGTCAATGGAACAAAGGATCTCTGAAGCACGAAACCTGGTAACCGAGCGCGAAGCGGCTATCGAATCCGCCCAGATCGCGCCGCAGCAGGTGAGCGATGCGCGCGCACAGTCCGACTCAGCGTCCGGCTATCTCGCGCAGGCGCGCGCCGACTTGCGTACCGCGCAACTGAACCTCAGCTACACGAAGATCTACGCGCCCGTAAGCGGAGTAATCGGCCGCAAGACCGTCGAGTTGGGGCATCGCGTGCAGCCCGGACAAAGCTTGCTCGCGATCGTGCCTTTAGACGACATCTGGGTCACGGCGAATTTCAAAGAGACGCAGCTTAAACGGATGCGTTCCGGCCAGCCCGTCACGGTCCGCATCGATACTTTCGGCCGCGACTACCAGGGAACCGTCGAGAATCTTCCCGGCGCGGCGGGTCCGCTGTTCAGCCTCTTTCCGCCCGAAAACGCGACCGGAAACTACGTGAAGGTGGTGCAGCGATTCCCGGTTCGGATTCGCTTCAACAAGGACCAGGATCCCGAACACGCGCTGCGTCCTGGCATGTCCGTAGAGCCCACCGTAACAGTTCGCTAAGGATTTTATGACGAACGCAAAACCAGCCGTCAATCCGTGGTTCATCGCGGTTACCGTTACACTCGCGACGTTCATGGAACTGCTCGACACGTCTATCGCGAATGTTGCGCTGCCATACATCGGCGGCGGCCTCGGCCGGAGTTTCGACGAGGTCACCTGGATTCTTACCACCTATCTCGTCGCCAATGCCGTCGTGCTGCCGATGTCTGCCTGGCTGAGCCGGGTCTTCGGGCGAAAAACGTACTATCTCGGCTGTGTGGCGCTGTTCACCTTGACTTCGTTCTTCTGCGGACTGGCACCAACGCTCGGCGTGATGCTTGCGAGCCGTGTCCTTCAGGGGCTTGCCGGCGGAGGTTTGGCGCCTGTTTCGCAGGCAATCCTGGTAGACACCTTCCCTCCCGCCAAGCGAGCGTCTGCATTCGCTCTGTACACGGTGGTTATCGTGACAGCGCCCGCAATCGGGCCTGTGCTGGGCGGCTGGATCACCGACAACTATAGTTGGCGTTGGATCTTCTTCATCAATATCCCGGTCGGACTTTTGTCGCTGTTCCTAAGCAGCCGGCTGCTGAAAGATCCGCCATCCTTTGAGGCGGAGCGCGCATCGATTCGAACGAATGGCAAACTGCAGATCGACGGCATCGGCATCGGGCTGATCGCCCTCGCTTCGGCGGCGCTCGAAGTGGCCCTGGATCGCGGACAGATCGACGACTGGTTCGGAAGTTCTTTCATCGTGTGGATGCTCACAATTGCCGTCTTCGGATGGATCGCAACGATAGTCTGGGAACTTCGCCTGAAAGAGCCCATCATCGAATTCCGGCTGCTGGCGAACCGTAACTTTGGCATCTCCAACGTATTCTTCTTCCTGTTCGGATTCGGGCTGTTCGGAAGCACGACCCTCATCCCGCAGATTTTGCAGTCGCTATATGGATATCGCGCGACCGACGCCGGGCTCGTTTTGGGCCCCGGCGCGCTCGTCATTACCTTCCTCGCCCCGGTAGCCGCGCAGTTGATCCAGCGTCAGATTGTGCCGGCCCGAACGCTGCTGGCTGTGAGCATCATCACCGTGGGAGCAGCGATGTGGTATTACAGCACGTTCAACCTTGCGACCGATTATGCACACTATGCCTTAGCCAGGGCCTTCCAGGGCGTCGGGTATGGCTTCTTCTTTGTGCCAGTCAGCGTGCTCGCGTATTCGCAGCTCAGACAGGACCAGAACAACAAGGCGTCCAGCCTTACGAACCTGTTCCGCAACTGGGGCGGCAGTTTTGGAATCGCGTTCATCACCACGGCAACAGAACGGCGCCGCCAGTTTCACCAATCGAACCTCGGAGCCGCATTCGGCGCTACATCGCAGCAATTCGCCAGTAAAATACACGCCTTGACCGATTACCTGATCGCGAAGGGTTTTTCCGGCGCGGATGCGGCCGCGGCTGCGAACGGATATCTTTACGAACAGTTGCAGCACCAGGTGAACATTCTGTCATTCATGGATTGCTTCCGGGTTATTGCATGGCTGACATTGGCTGCCGCGCCGCTGTTGCTTCTCGTGCGCCATTTCAAGCCAACCGGAAAAGCCCCCGCGGCCCATTGATTTATTTGTTGCCGCCGCAGGTAGGCGCTATCGCTGTAGGACACCCAGGCAGGACCGTCGGCCTTTTCCCAAACCAGAATCTTGAGCGGAAGATCGATCGCCACACTGGGAGCGGCCGGCATGAGCAGTGTCATTACAGATCGATGACGACATCGCCATCCGGTTGTGAGCAGCAAACGAGCACATTGCCGGCGGCGGGCTCATCAAGCGGCTCGGGTTCGTAGGAGACCGCGCCCGAAACCAGGCCGCTTTCGCAGTTGTGACACACACCGCTGCGGCACGACCACCGGACCGGAACATCGCACGCTTCCGCCAGTTCAAGAATGCTCTGATAGACCGACGGGTTCCAGTGCGCGGCGATGCCGCTGCGGGCAAAGGATACCAGCGCGCCGGTGTTCACGTCGTTCTTGGGCAAATGCGGAACTCGGGCCGGTGCACTTACGACACCAGGAGTCATTGACTCACTGCCGTTGAAAATCTCAACGTGGATTCGTCTCGGTTCAACGCCCACGTCTTGAAGCGCTTCTTTCATTTCTGCCATGAAGTGAGCCGGTCCGCAGAGGTAAATCTCCGCGTCTCGTGGGAGGCCGATTTCATCGAAGACGGCGCGAGACAGGTGGCCCGTGGCGTCGAAAGCCTCACCGATTCGATCATGCGAGCCGGGCTTGCTGTAACAGACATAGCAGCGGCCATGGGGGAGATCGGGCATCAAGCCGCGGACCTCGGCGGCAAATGGATGATGCTGCCCATCGCGAGCCCCGTGGAGCCATAAAATCTGCCGTGTCGAGTGAACAGCCGCCAGTGCGTGAAGCATCGCCAGAACCGGTGTCGCGCCGATTCCCGCACTGAGCAGCACCACCGGTTGCTCACCGGTTTGCAGAATGAAGCTGCCGCGGGGCGAACTGACATCGAGCGTATCGCCTGGACGGACGTGCTGCCGCAGGTAGGTTCCCGCCGCGCCGTTCGGCTCGACCTTGACGCTGATGCGATAGTGCTCCGGCGTGAGGGGACCAGAGAGTGAGTAACTGCGAAAAACCGGTGGAGCGTCAGGGATCGGATGTAAGCGCAAGACTACGTACTGGCCGGGCAGGGCCGGTGGCAGCGGCTGACCATCTTTGCGCTGCAAGGTCAGAGAGAGGACGTCCGCGGACTCCTGGTGGATCGCAGCCACCACGAGCGTCTGAAATCCCGGCGCAGCGGGATGCGCAGCGGCTTCGGGCGCCAGCCCGGCGTTCCCACTTTCCGCGGCACTCGTTTTCTGGGCCCGCAGCAAAGCCTCGAACGAATAGCGCCATCCGGGCGAGAGCGCCTCGATGTGCAATGCGCGCTCCAGCCGGTCGCGCGGATGCCTGCTTGAATAGAGGAGAGCGTTGATTTCGGCGACGGTCATGCGTTCAGCCGCTTCGCCCACTTTCACGATTTCGTCGCCGGCGCCCACATCGCCTTCCTGAAGGACTCGAAAGTAGAACCCCGGCCGTCCGCTGGATGTCAGCAAAGCGGGCATGCGGGGCTCATCCATCCGAATGCCGACGCGATAGCAGGTAGTGCGAGGTTGGGTGACCTCAAAAAGCCCGCTGCCGATTTGAAAACGATCGCCGATGCACACGATTTCGTCGGGCAGTCCTTCGATCGTGAAGTTCTCGCCGAATTGTCCGTTGACGAAGCCGGTTCTCCTGAGTTGGTCCTGCCAATAGCGATAAGACTCGATCTGGTAGACGAAGACGGCGCGCTGTTCGCCGCCGTGCCCGGCCAGATCACCCTGGCCGTCTCCCTCGAGATTCAAGCGGCCGACCCGGCATCGGCCGCGCACGGAGTCCTTCCAGACAGCGGTATGCACCGTGCGACCCTTCCATTCGATGTCGCGTGGAAGTCCGACGTTCACCGAGATTAGTCGAGCCATGGGTCTGAGTTACTCCTGGCTGCCGGCAGGGCGGAGCGGTTCGGTGATGGCCAAGTCGCGATCGGGGCCGTGCGGAATCACGGTCTGGCCGGGGTCGAGCCGGAGCTGATGACCATCAACGTGTACCGTGACGATGTCCGGCTCGAACGATACCAGGCCGGAAATGCGGCCGACTTCAGAATAAGCATCCGGATACGACCAGGCGGCAAGCCGTGCCTCGCCGATATCGTAATAGCTGCACAGTCCTTTGTAGGGGCAGAAGGTGTGGTGGTCTACGAGCGTCAGCGCGGACTCGTCGATGTCCCCGCGGGCAACATACCAGCGCGGCGCGAAGCCGGATTCATATAGGACCAGGGGCCGCCTGGTATCGGCGACGATCCGGTCACGATGGCGGACCACGAGGTTTCTGGAGGACTGGCGGATGTCGATGCGATGGTAGCTGTCGGCAGCATGCCCAGTGATGCGTTCGTCTTCTTCGTAGAAAGCATCCATTGCGGGCCAGGCGAACGCAACGCGTGCGTGCAAATCGCTGGCGTAGGAGGGCAGTTCGACGTGCTTCCATGCCCCTCGCGGCGCGCTCTTCTCGGCGGCACGGACCGTAAACCAGGCGGTAAGCCCGAGGTCCGGGTGCCGGGTGGTGCGGTCCGTGCGTTGTAGCACGTCCGGAGAGACATCGGCTTCGGGGAAGTAGGCCATTGGATAGCGGCCCGGTTCGAACAGCAGCAGGACGTTCTCGCTATCTGCGATCCAGGTTCCGCCGAAGTGCACACGCATACGGCGGCGCAACGGCTCGACGTATAGGAGCCGCTTGGGCAGCGGTTCGGGTACGAGGAACCGCCCGATTGCTCCCGGTGAAAGAGGACCTTGTTGCCAGGATAGTCCCATGGCTTCCCTCCGATAGGGCTCACCAATTGTAATCGCGGTTGGTAGAGCGCTTTTAGGTAGATGCTCCGACGCCGGCAAAGGTTCTACCTTGGAAGGTACTCTCTCATGTGCGAATAAAGCGGCCGCAGGGTTGCGATTTCGCAAGTGTTGCCCTCAATGCGGTGTGTCGTCTCGAAGTCCTCATAACTGCGACCTCTCCACAAGCGGCCCTGGGGGTCGATCACCAGCGACGTTCCGACGCCGCCTCGAAAAATGCGTGATCCGTCCGTTCCGTCGAACACCTGGCATGTCCAGGGATGCTCCGGGCAAGTCTCTCTGATCTTTAATTCGATGTCGCGCGCAAGGGTCTCGAAAATCGCCGCGCGGCGGGAGGGTGGCGCGGCAAGCGTCTGCCGTATGGCCTCCGAAAAGGCCGCTTCGCCGGGTAAAACCAGCAAGCCCTCACTCATCGGCGTTGGCTACGGACGGCAGGAGACCGAAGTCGACCATGCACCTGCCACAATATCACGAGCGTGATTTCAAGCTTGGTGATTGAAGCTGGTGCCGATGGGCGTTACTGCCTGACAGCCGCGACGGTAATGCCAAGTTGTTGCTCCAGTTCACGCACGCCCAGGTGAGTGACGCGGACAGCGCGGCTGTTTGGGTTTTTGACGATCCAGGAAAGCTCCGAAAGGCGGGAAAACAGCGCTGTGCCCAGTGGGCCTCCGATGTGAGGGCGGCGTTCCGTCCAATCGAGGCACGCTCGGGCCGACGAATGGATGTTCACGCCTAATTGTCTGCACCAGGCGGTCCCCAAGTCGGTAAGGCGATAGGTGACTTCGGAATCGCGAACCAGGAAGGTCCGATCGATGAGTGCCTGGTTGAGCTGCACCGCCAACTGTCCCGCGAGATGGCGGTAGCAACTGCGGGCAAAACGGAGTTCCTTGACCCGCTCCGACTCCACGCGAGTGCGGGAGCGCAGATCCACCTGATTCCGCACCGGGGCCAGCGCGGCGACCGATTCCAGGGCCGCGGCCACTCGTTCGTCAGCCAGGCGGTAGTAGCTGTGCTTGCCTCGTTTGTCGACGGCAATGAGCGAAGCTTCGAGGAGTTTGCGGAGGTGGAAGCTGGCGGTTTGCGGCGCAACATTGCTGATAAAAGCCAATTCTCCGGCGGGAAGCGCGCGACCCCCGAGCAGCGCGATCAGCATCGCTGCGCGCACAGGTTCGCCAATCAGCCCGGCGATGAAAGCAACGTCCGATCCCAACTCCACGGAGTCATGTTATCGCGCCGCCAATGAAATACAGTTCCATGGGGATCGAAACAATTTTGCGAGGCTATCCGGTACAGTCTCCTCTGGAGGAGTTGGGCGATGACGTTGCGAAAGGCATTGGTTTCAGGGACGGCTGTTTTGTTGCTGGCGGTCGGGTACGCGATTGGACAATCGGCGGGAAGATTCAAGGAACTCCAGCGGCACGAGATTCCGGGGACAGGAATGGAAGGGGTTACTACCGTGGTCGAGATCCCGCCGGGTGGGGTGTCGGCGAGGCACAGCCATCCGGGTGTGGATTTCGGGTATTTAATCGAGGGGACGATTGTGCTTCAGGTGGATGGAAAGGCTCCGGTGACGCTCCACGGAGGAGATGTCTTCATCACCGAGCGCGGGCGGATTCACAATGCGCGGAATATCGGGAATACGGTGGCTCGGGCGGTCGATACTTACGTGATCGATAAGGGACGGCCGGGTGTGATTCCGGCGCCTTGATAATGCTCCTAAACGCCGACGAGGCGGTTCAGGATGAATTCGACTATGGTGAGGAGTAGCGAGCCGAGGATGGCGGGCATGCAGCCGTTCACCCGAAAGCCAGGGACGAACTCCGAGGCTAACTTCAGCATCGCGGCGTTGATCAGAAAGTAGACGATGCCGAGCGTCAGGATGATGAACGGGAGCAGGACCACTTTCAGGATCAGGCCGACGGTTGCGCCCACGAGTCCGATCACCAGTGCCGCAATCAGGGCCGCGCCGAAGCCGTCCACCTGAATGCCGGGAAGAATTTGGGCGACGATGAACAGCGCCACGCCGCTCAGTAGCCAGTGTATTAACCAGTGCCGCACGGATTGATTATACCCGCGAGATTACGGCCTCCTGGCATGCGGCTTGGACAGGCTGAAGCCCATTGCCGCTTAGTCGTTCCCGGAAGTAGGAATGAAGCAGCGATGTACGGCAGGTTTGTAACCTGCGGCGGGTTTGAAACCCGCCTTGGCCGGGTTGGCATTGGGCTGAAGGCTGTTTCTACCGTCTCGCTGGGGTGATGTCGGTTACGGGAAGATCCCAGTGCGATATGAGAATCTCAAAACGCCGTTGTTCCTCGCGTTTGTAAGTTTCCTGGTCGGGCCAGAGCTGTTTGATGAAACGCTCTTCGTCAGGATTGGTTGTCGTCGCCATGGTTGAGTTCTTGAATCGAATGGTGACGCGGTAATCCCAGCGGCCATCTTCGGTCGTGTGGTAGGCGGGCTGCTCGATCTTCACCGAGAGCATGCGTCCGCTCTCGACGATCTTTTGGAGCAACGGGTAGTGGTTCTTCAGGAAAAGCTGCAGGAACTCCTGCTGGCGGCCCCATTGCACTTTGTAGTAGTACTCAACCGCGTAAGGCTGGTCGGCAGCGCCCTGCGGCGGGGCGCCCTGGGCGAACAGAGGCTGGCTGACGGCGGCAAGGAACAACGTCAAGAACAGGTTCTTCATCGGTCCTCCTGACATTTGTCATCCCAAAATCCTGACGACCTTCACTGTTTCACACCCATCCTTTCGCCGCAACATAGACGTGAAGGAGGCAATCATGTCAGTTGCAGAACTTCGAGGCGTAACGAAACGATACGGCGACATTGTGGCATTGCGCGGTGTCGACCTGGCGGTCGGCCGCGCGGAACTTTTGGGGGTGTTGGGTCCCAATGGGGCGGGGAAGACCACGGCGGTAAAGCTGCTACTCGGGCTGCTCAAGCCCACAGGGGGCGAGGTCGCGGTGTTTGGACAGGATCCGAGGTTTGCGGAGTCGCGGCGGCGGGTGGGCGCGATGCTGCAGGTGGGCCGCGTACCCGAGACGCTACGGGTTCGCGAACACATCGAACTGTTTTCGAGTTATTACCCCAAGCCGCTTCCGTTTTCGGCAGTCGTAGAGGCGGCAGGTCTTGGGGGACTGGAAAAGCGCCTGTTCGGTGAGTTGTCGGGCGGCCAGCGGCAGCGGGTGCTGTTCGCATTGGCGATCTGCGGCAACCCCGATCTGCTGTTCCTGGACGAGCCGACAGCGGGTCTCGATCCTGAGGCCCGCCGCGGGATGTGGGGGCATATTCGAGCATTCGTCGCTCATGGCGGCAGTGTTTTGTTGACGACGCATTACCTGGAAGAAGCGGATGCGCTGGCGGATCGCGTTGTGGTGATCAATCACGGAGCGATTGTCGCCGAGGGGACGCCGGCGGAGATTAAAGCCCGGACGTCGGCGAAGAAGGTCCGCTGCTGGAGCCGGCTGGAAGTGGGGGCGATCGAGAGAATCGTGGGTGTGAACCGGGTCAACTCCGACGGGCAGAGGTTCGAGATCCTGACGCAGAGTCCTGAGGCTGTACTGCGCGAGTTGATGACGCGCGATCCACATCTGTCGGACATCGAGGTGAGTTCGAGCAGTTTGGAGGAGGCATTTTTAGCGTTGACGAACGGAGAAGAAAAAGCAATGGAGGTGGGGCGATGATTTATCGCTGGGTTGAGTTTGCCGTGCTGGCGGTGGTTTCGTCCGTAATTTCGTACTTAGGTGATTCCGAAGTTGATTCAGGTGGCCTATGGGTTATGTTTTGGTCTCTGTGGGAGGAAGTAGAAGAAGCGATGGAGGCGGGGCGATGAACACTCGACAGATCTTTCGTATTTACGTGCTGGAGGCCAAGAGCGAAATCCTGAAGATGTTGCGGATGCCGACGTATTTCATATCGACATTGGCGTTCCCGCTCATGTTCTACGTGTTCTTCGGGATTGTCATGAACGGGAGAGCGGCGATCGGGCGGACCACTATTCCTGCATACCTGCTAGGCACTTACGGATCGTTCGGTGTGATAGGGGCCACCATGTTCGGCTTTGGGGTTGGAGTCGCGGTGGAGCGCGGGCTGGGATGGTTGCAGGTGAAGCGTGCCAGTCCGATGCCGCCATTGGCTTATTTTGTTGCGAAATTGGTGGCGTGCACTTTCTTCAGTCTTATCGTGGTGCTGTCGCTGTTCGCGTTGGGGGCGGCGTTCGGCGGCGTGCGGATGCCGATCGAGCAATGGGTGTTGCTCGCGGTCACACTGACAGCGGGTACGATACCGTTTTCGACGCTTGGGCTCGCGATCAGTTATTTCGCCGGTCCCAACTCGGCGCCTGCGGTGGTGAATGCGATCTACCTGCCGATGGCATTCTTCTCGGGGTTGTGGATCCCGCTGATGTTCCTTCCAAGCGCGTTTAGGGCGGCGGCCAACGTTTTCCCGGCATATCATTTCGCGCAGATTGCACTGGCGGTTCTGGGCGCGCCGTTTCGCGGGGATGTATTGGGTCACGTGGAAGCGCTGGTGGGATTTTCGATGATTTTCCTGGGCATCGCTTTCCTGGGACACCGCCGCGAGCAGGAGAAGATGTATGGTTGAGGAAGTACTCCAGTCATGAGACTGCTGCCGAAAGATTCCGAAGAGGGATGGGTCCCGTACGCATGGCTTGTCTACCTGGCCTTCTTCCTGGCATATCCGGTCCTCGCAGGTGGATGGCGGACATGGGCGCTGACGATCGTCTGCATAAGCGCGTTTTTGCCGCTGTACTTCTGGGGATACTGGCTGGACGGGAAAAAAGTGCTGATTCCCATGGCGGGCATCGCCGCGATCGGCATGCTGACGGCGAAGTGGAATCCGGGATCGTCCGTCTTTTTCGTGTATGCGGCGGCCTTTGTCGGCGAGATTGGGGAGCCTTCCGCGGGGCTGCCGTATCTCGGGGCGATCATAGCGCTGGCCGGAGGCGAAGCCTGGCTGCTTGGGCTATCCGTGAATTTCTGGATTCCGGCCATCCTCTTTGCGGCGCTCATTGGCGGTGTGGACATGCATGCCGCGCAGAAGCGGCGGATGAACCGGCGGCTTCGTATGGCGAACGAAGAGATCGAGCACCTGGCCAAGGTTGCTGAACGGGAACGGATCGCGCGCGATTTGCACGATCTGCTGGGGCATACACTGTCGGTCATTATTCTGAAGTCGGAGCTGGCGTCGAAGCTGGCCGAGAAAGACCCCTCGCGAGCGGCGACTGAGATTCGCGAGGTCGAAAGGATTTCACGCGAGGCGCTGGCGGAGGTCCGGCAGGCGGTTAAGGGATATCGCTCGGAGGGGCTCGCTTCGGAAATGAAACGGGCCCGTGACACGCTGACTACGGCTGGGATTCAGGTGGAGGCTTCCGCCGAGCCGGTTCCTTTAGCTCCGGCTCAGGAGAGTGTGTTGGTGCTGGCCTTGCGGGAGGCCGTCACGAATGTGGTCCGTCATGCGCAGGCGCGCACCTGCCGGATCCGGTTTGGGCGCGGACCGTCGTGCTGCGAACTCGAGATCGCCGATGATGGCCGGGGCGGTGCTTCGACCGAAGGGACAGGTTTGACCGGGATGCGGGAGCGGGTGGAAACGCTGGGCGGCGCGATTGTGCGTGACAGCGAGCGCGGCACCCGGATTCTCATTCGTCTGCCGCTCCCCGAAGCGGCATGAGCATTCGCGTCGTCATTGCTGAAGACCAGGCCATGGTTCTGGGGGCTCTGGCGGCGCTACTTGAGAACGAGGGCGACATACAGGTCGTCGGACAGGCTCGCAACGGTCAGGAGGCATTGCAGCGAGTTCTGTCCGACAAGCCTGATGTGCTGCTCACCGACATCGAAATGCCGGGGTGCAGCGGTCTCGAGCTTGCGGCAGAGATAAAGCGGCAGCGAATCCCCGTGAGGGTCATCATTCTGACGACCTTCGCGCGTGCCGGTTATCTGCGCCGAGCGCTCGATGCCGGGGTGGCCGGGTATCTCTTAAAGGATGCGCCTTCGGAGACACTCGCCAATGCCGTGCGCCGGGCCCATGCGGGGCTGCGTGTCATCGACCCGGAACTGGCCGCCGAAGCCTGGACGGAAACCGACCCACTGACGGATCGGGAGCGGCAGGTTTTGCGGGAAGCCGGGGAAGGGGCCAGCGGTGCTGAGATTGCCGAGAAACTGGGGCTCTCGGAAGGCACCGTTCGGAATTATCTTTCGGAAGCCATTAGTAAGCTGGGCGCTTCGAATCGCACGGAGGCGGCCCGAATCGCCCGGCTTAAAGGATGGTTGTAAGTTAGTCGTACCGCCTGAAGGCGGTGTTACTAACTGTTGCCGGCCTGGGTGATGTGGGCGCGCCGGTTCTTTTGCCAGCAGGACTCATCGTGGTCCGTGCACACCGGCTTGTCCTTGCCATAGCTGATTACGGCCAGTTGCTGGTCCGGAAGGCCGAGGCCGACCAGGAATTCTTTGGTCTGCTTGGCGCGCGCATCGCCGAGCGCGACATTGTACTCCTCCGAGCCACGCTCGTCACAGAAGCCCTCAACGGTCAGCTTAAAGTTCGGGTACTGCTTAATAATGTCGGTGAGCGTTTGGGCATCCGCCTTGAGAGCAGTTTCGGCATCCGGGCGGATGGCGTGCTTATCGTAATCAAAGTAGGCGTCCTGAATGCGATCCAGAAGTTCCTGAATGCGCGCGCGGGTCTCCGCGTTCGGCATGGCAGTGTTGTGTTCTGCCGGAGCTGCCGGCTGATGCGTCACCGTCGCAACGCGCTCGGGCGGAGGTGTGTTGGCCCTCGCCTGCTCTACAGGGGGCGGAGGCGGAGGCAGATTCTTGGCAACGGGTTTCTTTTTGCACCCGACACCCATCAAACAAACAGCTGCCGCAACAGCACCGATCAAAAATCGCGATCTCAAAACGTCCTCCCTAGGGAAAAGTCCCTACAGTTGATATTGAGGGTAGGCGGTGGCGAATGTCCATCCCGTCCCCCCTGTATTTTATTCTCGCTGAATTATACCTAAGCTGGTAGTATCGCATCGGACCGTCCACAAGAGCGCACCATCCGCCCCTGGGTAGTATTGCTGGCGGGGTTCGGGGGGCTGTTGCTTTTAGTGGCTGCCACCGGCACCGGAGCGCTGATCGTGTTAAGTAGGTTGCGCACCGACGATGCGCAGGTGCGCGGGAGATTCCTTTCGCGGGAGCGGGAGTTGGACCGCATCCGATCTCAGATCTACCTCTCGGGGACTTATGTTCGCGATTACCTGCTCGCTCCCGATGCGAACATCGCCCAGGTTCAGAGAGGGCGCCTTGAAGCACTGCAGCAGGACACCGCGACGGCTCTCGCGAACTACGGGCGAGCGCTCGAGCCTGGAGAACGCACCGCTTTCGAGGAGATGCGGACGCAGATCCAGGCGTACTGGAACGTTCTCGATCGCACGTTCGCGTGGACGGCGCAGGAACGCACTCGGGAGCGCTTCGCGTTCTTTTATGAGGAGCTGATTCCGCGGCGCACGGCGATGCTTCAGATTGCGGACCGCGTGGTGGATTTGAACGAGCGCGAGCTGAAGCAGAGCGACGATAAGGTCGCGGAGGTGTTCGGTCGTTTCCGCTTTGCCTTGATGGCGACGCTGGTGATTGCGATTGCCGGCGGATTTGTGGTGGCGGGGCTCACGATCGTGTATGTACTGCGATTGGAGGGCGAGTTGAACCAGCGCCTGGCGGAAACCGCGACGGCGCAGCTGGGCCTGCAGGAGTTATCGGCGCGGCTGGTCCGGGCACAGGAGGATGAGCGGCGGGCATTGTCGCGTGAGTTGCATGACGAAGTGGGACAGGCGTTCTCCGCGATTCTGATGGAGGCCGGGAACCTGCTCGACGTCGACGGCAAGGACGAGACTCGTCCGCACCTGGAATCGATTCGCGGGTTAGCGGAAAAGGGGATGACCAACATCCGCAATATGGCGCTGTTGCTGCGGCCCTCGATGCTGGACGACTTCGGGCTACTGCCGGCCTTGAACTACCAGGCTCGGGAAACCGCGAAACGCACCGGATTGCGCGTCACGGTCAATGCGCCGTCGCTCGACGACGAGCTGCCGGAAGAGCACAAAACGTGCATCTATCGGGTAGTCCAGGAGGCGCTCAACAATTGCGCGCGCCATGCGCAGGCGCGGGCGGTGCAGGTTTCCGTGGAGAGCGAAGCGGGGCGGCTGGTTTTGAAGGTGCAGGACGATGGCAGTGGTTTCGAGACGAGGTGGGTGCGCGGACTAGGCATTCTGGGCATGGAGGAGCGGGTAAAACATTTAGGAGGGGCATTTGCTGTCGAATCCAATCCCGGACGGGGCACGACTGTCAGAGTCGAGCTTCCGATTGCGGGTCTCAACGGAAATGGATCCCATCCGCATACTGCTCGCTGACGATCACAATGTGATGCGGGACGGTTTGCGGCTGCTGCTCGAGCGGCAGACTGATTTGGCGGTGGTCGCGGAGGCGTCCGACGGGCGCGAGGCGGTGCGGCTATGCGAGGAGCACAAGCCGGATGTCGTGATCATGGATGTCGCGATGCCGAATCTGAATGGCATCGAGGCGACGCGCCGGATTACCGCGGGCAATCCCGCGACAGCGGTGGTGATCCTGAGCATGCACCACGATGAGAGTTACGTGCTGAGGTCTTTGAAGGCGGGAGCTCGGGCGTATTTGCTAAAGGATTCGGCGAAGGCGGATCTCATCGCGGCGATTCGGGCGGTTTCGGAGGGGAAGTCGTTCTTCAGCCCCAAGGTGAGCAGGATTCTGCAGGACGATTACTTCCGGCAATTTGAGGAACGGGGGGTTGAGGATAGTTACGATCTTCTGACGGAGCGGGAGCGGGAGATTTTGCAGCTTGTCGCGGAGGGACGGACCAATAAGGAAATTGCCGACCTGTTGAACCTCAGTGTCTATACTGTCGACACGCATCGGACGCATATTCTGCAGAAGCTGGATTTGCATAGCGTGCCGGAAGTGATACTTTATGCGGTTCGCAAGGGCATAATTTCGTAAGGGGCCTTTCTCGCAGGCGAAACCGCTTGCGCTACCAGACATGCGAATTCTCATCGCGGCTTGTGCCGCTTCTGTGCTTGTGTACGCTCAATCGCGGGACACGATTGTAGTTACGGGGACCTATGAGCCGGTCCCTCTCAATGAGGTGGATCGGTCTTTGGACGTTCTGACGCTCAACCAGAAGACAGTTCTGCTTTACAACAGCGTCAGCGACTTGTTTCAGCTCGACTCCTCGCTCGATTTGCAGCAGCGGGCTCCAGACGGGGTGCAGGGAGATCTTTCGATTCGGGGGTCCACGTTCGGCCAGACGCTCATCCTGTTGAACGGCATGCGGCTGAACGATGCCCAGAGCGGACACCACAACCTCGATATTCCGATTCCGCTGGAGATGATTTCGCGGGTGGAGGTTTTGCTGGGATCGGGATCGACGCAGTATGGGACCGATGCCAGCGGCGGGGTCGTCAATGTCGTCACGGTGCGGCCTGAGACTTGGGAGGCTCGGGTTCGGGCGGCGCTGGGTTCGTTTGGGACGAACCAGGAGGGCGTGATTCTTGGCGGGACCTTGGGGAACTATTCCGAGGTGCTGGCGGTATCCCGGGATTTTTCAACCGGGTTTCGGGATGACCGCGATTATCGCAACCTCATGATGGCGTCGAGCACCATGCTTCGCGACCGGCTCGGGGCGGCGAGCGTGATGCTGGCGTTGGCGGATCGGCCGTTTGGGGCGGATCAGTTCTACGGCGACTTCAATTCGTGGGAGCGGACGAAGACCTGGTTCGTTGCGGGGCACCAGAACATCGGCGACAACACGGAAGCTGATTTCGCGTTCCATCGGCATAGCGATCTGTTTGTGCTCTTCAGGAACGATCCGGAATACTTCACCAACCGGCACGTGGACGAGACCTGGGAGGGCGCGCTGCGGCGGACCGATGCATTGCCGGTGGGGTCGCTTCATTATGGGGCGGAGTTTGATGCCGATTCCATCGACAGCAATAATCTCGGCGTTCATTCGCGGGCCCGCGAGGGCGTTTACCTCGCGTACGACGTTCGCGCGATCAAGCGTTTTTCGCTGAACGTTGGACTGCGGGATGACATCTACGACGGGTTCCGAAATCAACTCAGCCCAAACATCAGCGGCGCGGCTTGGATCACTTCGTCTCTGAAGGCGCGCGCCGGGGCGAGCCGCGCGTTTCGTTTACCGAGCTATACGGACCTTTATTATCACGATCCAGGAAACGTCGGGTCGCCGAACCTCAAGCCGGAAGTCGCGTGGAATTACGAGGGCGGGCTCGATTGGCGGAAGAACTCTTGGGGGGCAAGCTTAACAGTGTTTCAACGCCGTGACGAGAGCGTCATCGACTTCGTCCAGTACAATCCGAACGACATCTTTCGGGCTACGAACTTCCAGAACCTGACCTTCACGGGGGTGGAGGCTTCGGTGAAGGTCGAACCCTGGCGGCGGCAGCGGTTCGAGGTGGAGTACTCGGGGCTTCGGGGCAACGAGCAACTGCAGCTTGCCGCGATTTCGCGGTACGTGTTCAATTACCCGGTTCACAGCGGCGTGATGGCTTGGGAGGGCGAACTGCCTTATGGCTTTATTGGCCGCACGCGGATTGGAGTCGCCCAGCGGACGGGCCGGGACGCCTACGCGGTCTGGGATGCCTCATTTGCCCGCGCCACGGGCCACTTTCGTCCATTCTTACAGTTGACCAATATCGGCGACTCAATCTACCAGGTGTTGCCGGGCATCGCTGAGCCGGGCAGGGCGGTGCTGGGCGGGGTCGAATTGGCCTTCCGGTAGCAATCGCGTCGTTTTCAGACCTTGCGTTTTCGCGCTGCAAATGTTAATATCACAATGTAGGCAAAATGCTGGGCGAGTTCGAATACCTGATCATCACCGCCGTCGCCTATCTCGGCGAAAACGCCTACAGTGCCGCCATCCGAGATGAAATCGGACGTGCGACTGGACACAAATGCTCGGTCGGGGCACTTTACACCACGCTGGATCGCCTCGAGGCCAAGGGACTAGTGAAAACCTGGATGGGTGAAGCCACGCCTCAGAGAGGTGGCCGGGCGAAGCGCATGATTCAAGTGACACCCGAAGGCGTCCAAGCGGCAGAGCACTTTTATAACGCAATCAACCGCCTGACGCGAAATGTGTCCTGGGCGCCTCGCCAGCTGCAAGTGACGTCATGACGGTGAAGTTCTGGAATGCGTCGTGGTGGGTGGAATTGCTCGCGCGTGGACTGAGTCCCGGCGACCGGGAAACCGTGCTCGGCGATTTGGCGGAAGCCGGAGAAACCGGCAACCAGGCGTTGTTGTCCGTTGCGGGCCTGGTAATTCGGCGCCAGTTATCGATGTGGCGAGACTGGAGGCCGTGGGTTGCCGTTTTCGGACTGGTGGTGCCGGCGAGTTTCTTATTAATGGGTTTTTCGGTGTCAATAGCCCAAGCTGTGCTGCCGGCGACCGGGCGAAACCTGCCGCCCGGGTTGACCGTGTTAGTTTGCAACATCAGCCTGCTCGCAGCATGGTCGGCGACCGGCGGTTTCGCTGTCGGAACCATCTCGCGACGAACCACGTGGATCAGCGCCATATTCTCACTGCTTCCATGCGCGTTCTGTCTCTCGCGGTTCCACCTCCATGGCTTGTCCCCGCTGTGCCTGCTTCTTTTTCTGCCGCCGGCGCTCGCTGGATTGTATTTCGGCCTTCGAACCTCCCGCATCCGTTTCGGCATCTGCCTGGCGGCGGCTATTGTTACCACCGTCCTAACCATTCCCCATTGGAATCAGCGGGGCGCGTGGCCCTCCAATTTCATGCTGAGTTGGCCGGCTTGGTATCTGGTTTCTACCGCGTGGCGTCGCAAAGCGCCACTGAGGAGCGGCCTGCATGGCGAGTGAATTGGTCCTCCATGTGAACGGCGCTTCCAAGTCAGTATCGGCGGCTCCGGAGACACCGTTGCTCTACGTTTTGCGGAACGAATTGAAATTGAGAGGCCCGCGGCTCGGTTGTGGGATGGCGCAGTGCGGAGCGTGCGCGGTGCTTGTCGACGGCAAGGAGGCCCGGTCCTGCATTCTGCCCGTCTCGGCGGTTGCGGGCAAGCGCGTGGTAACCATCGAAGGGCTGCCCGATCTTTGGGCTGAACACAAGGGACTCGACCGCAGTTCGGGTCAAATTCTCCATCCTGTCCAGCAGGCCTGGATCGACGAGCAGGTCCTGCAATGCGGTTATTGCCAGAGCGGCATGATGATCGCCGCCGTTCACTTGCTCGCGCGCAATCCCGACCCGAGCGTCGAAGAAATCAAGGACTCCTTCACCAACACACCCCCCTCGCCGCACCTGTGCCGCTGTGGGACATACCTGGCCATCATCGACGCGGTGCGGCTCGCCGCCAGTCGCATGCGAGCCTGAGATGCTGACACGACGCGATTTCGCAAAAGCGGCGGCCGGGTCTCTCGTCGTCTCGCTCGGCGGCCGGGCGCAGCCTGCGGGAGTTGCCGGCGCCGTGGATCCGTCGCATCTCGAAGCGTGGCTCGAAATTCGCGCGGACAACAGCATCGTCGCTCGAACCGGACGCGGCGAGACTGGGACCGGCATGAGCGCCTTCTACGCGCAGGTGGTAGCGGAAGAGTTGAACGTCCGGCCCGAAGCGGTGACTCTCATCATGGGCGACACGGATCGAACGCCCGACGGCGGGTATTCTTCAGGATTCCTGACCGGAGCCGCGAATATGCGCCGAGTTGCGGCCTATGCTTACCAGCAATTGCTGAAGCTGGCCGCCGAATACCTGAGTGCCCCGCCTGCCAGGCTCACCGCCGCCGATGGTGTCATTTCCGGGGTGAATCGAAGAGTTAGTTACGGAGAGCTGGTTCGGGGGCGCCAACTCTCCCTGACGATTCCCCTGAAGGGAAAGCCTGTGCGATTCGCCCCGGCAGGCGAGAACAGCGTCGCCGGGTTGGAGTGGGCCGGGATGGACGGGCTCACGGTAGCCGGCGACCCTCCGGTGAAGCCGATCTCCGAATACAAGGTGGTCGGCAAGTCATTTCCCATGCCAGGTATTCCGGCCAAGGTCGCCGGCGAGACGGTATGGTGTTGTGATGTGGAACTGCCGGGCATGTTTCATGCCCGCATGGTCCGGCCTGCCACTCTCGGCTCGTCCGTGTTGTCGGTGGGTGCGCTCGATAAGTCCAAGTTCCCGACCGCCCAAGTGGTGCGGAAAGGGAACCTGATCGCAGTCGTTTCGCCCAACGAGTGGGAAGCGGTGTGCGGCGCCAAGGCTGTTGCCGCCTCTACTCAGTGGAGCCAGTGGTCGGGGCTACCTGGCAGCGACGGGCTCACGCAAGCGCTCCGCGCGCATAAGTGGGGTCCGCCGATGGCCGCAAAAGGCGACGGCGCGGAAGTCCGGAAAGCGCTTGCAGCGGCGGCCCACACGATTTCCGCAAGCTACGAACAACCATTCGTTAAACACGCTCCTATCGGACCATTTGTTGCGGTCGCTGATGTCCGAGCGGACGGAACGTCGACTGTTTGGTCGCAGATCGGACATTTGCAGGCCTCGTGCGCGCGTCTCGCCCAACTGTTGGGCGTTCCGCCGGAGAAGGTGGTGGTACGCTGGCTGGATCATGCTGGGCAATTCGGGCGCAAGACGTTTGGGGGCGATGGCGCGGAAGCCGATGCAGTCCTCCTTTCTCAGATGTTGGGGCGCCCGGTCCGAGTGCAGTGGTCGATGGAAGAAGACTTCGCCTGGTCGAGCCTTTCACCCTGTTGGTTCGCGGATGTCAAAGGTGGACTGGACGCCGCCGGTCATCTAACGGCGGTTCATGGCGATTTTTATTCGCCGCATATGTTCGATGCCCGCCCGCTCGGCGCCATACTGGCCGGGATACCTTGCGGAACCGTCCAGCCAACCGCGTTCCTGGACACGGAGTGGCCTTACGATAAAGTCGAACACCGGCTGGAACAGGTGTTTGCGATGGACAACGTCGCGTGGAATTCACCGTATGGCGGTTTGCGGGGCAACATCATGCGGACTCCCGGCCAACGCCAACAAAACTTCCTCATCGAGTCCCTGGTCAATGAAGCGGCCGCTGTGGCCGGGGCCGATCCACTTCAGTTCCGCCTCAATCACACAACGCATCCGCGTCTGATCGGGGTCATTCAGGCCGTTGCCAAGGCTGCAAACTGGGAATTTCGCGCCTCGCCCAATAAGGACGCCCGCCGCACGGGAAGCGATCCGGTGACGGGACGTGGCGTCAGCGTCATCGTGCGATCGAACGCCTATTGGGCAGGCCTGGCCGAAATCGCCGTCACTCCTTCCACCGGAATCATTCGAGTCACGAAGGTCATCGTGGGAGTCGATTGCGGCAAGATCATCAACCCCCGACAGCTTGACCGGTGTATCAAGGGCGGAATTGTGATGGGTACCGGAGAGGTGCTGAAAGAGGAAGTGACGTTTGACCGTTCAAGGGTCACCAGCACGGATTGGAGCCGGTACCGTATTCTGACGATGCAGGAGACTCCTGAAATCCAAGTCGTGGCGATTTCGCGCGAGGATCAAGGGTTTGGCTCCGGCGGTGAGGCGCCGAATGCTCTACCCCCGCCTGCCATCGCCGCAGCCCTGTTCGACGCCACCGGGGTCCACCCGCGGCGTATTCCTCTCACGCCGGAGTACGTCAGAAGTCTGCTCGCCGGGCACTAGCCGCGGCGGGCGTCGGGTGCGGACCACTTTCGTCCATTCCCGCAACTACCCGGGCGGGTTTGAGTGGGCGTCCAGGTAAGCATCGCGGCTTTTCCGGATGGCGTCGCGGGCGTCCTTGGGGCCGCCCCACCCTTGGGTCGCCGTGACCCGGCCTTCCAACTCCTTGTAAATCGTGAAGAAGTGCTCGATCTCTCGACGGATGTGCGGGAAGACCTGGTCCATCGTGTGGATCTCATCGTAACGAGGATTACGATTGGGGACCGCAAGGATCTTCTGGTCGCGGTCATCCTGATCAATCATGTTGAGAATTCCAACAGGGCGGACCTCGATGAGGCAACCGGGAAAGCTCGGCTCCTCGACTAGTACCAGGACATCCATGGGATCGCCGTCGGCAGCCAGGGTACCTGGGATGAACCCATAGTCGCCCGGGTAGTGCATGGGAGAGTAGAGCGCACGGTCTAGCCGGAACACCCCAAGTTTGCCATCGTACTCGTACTTGTTGCCCGAGTTCTTAGGAATTTCGACAATCATACGTACTAATTCGGGGCAATCCGGACCAGGATCGAGGTTGTAGAGGCTCATTCGCTAAATGTTCTCCCCTCAAAGGGGTGGAGGTCAAATCTAAAAGGGGTGTAGGAGAAAAAAGCTATTGCCAAGTAGCTCGAAAGTACTGCATAATCGCAATGTGGTCTGAAGTGGGAGGAAGTGGGTTGGTTGCGTGGATCAAGAAGCTCCAGTATCGTCGTCGGCAATTGGACCCGTTTTGGGAATATACCAGGGCCGCATGGACGAGAAGGGTCGCCTCAAAATCCCAGTCAACTTCCAGCAGTACTTGATCTCGTTGGGCGGGGCGAGGGTATTCATAACGAGCCTTGATGGGGCTACAGCTAGAATATACCCCCTTCCGGTGTGGATGAACAACTTAAAATTGCTCGGCGAGCAGACCGAGACACCGGAAGATGCCGAAGACCTGGTGTTCATGGCGAACGACTGGGGGGCGGAGTCGGACATTGATAATCAGGGCCGGGTGCTCTTTCCTACGAACCTGCGGAGAGAGCTGAAGCTGGAATCGGCGGCGGTTTGGCTGGAATGCTACAACGACGCGATCACGGCGTACGGCGAGGCGGAGTACGAAAGTCGCAAGCAGCGCGCGAGGGAGCGGTTGGAGGAGAAGCTTTCAGCATTCAAGAAGAAAGGGCTGCGCTAGACAACATGTATGCACGTGCCGGTCATGTTGGAGGAATCGCTGGAGTACCTGGCGATCCGGCCGGATGGCGTGTACCTGGACGCAACAGCAGGATTAGGTGGACATACAAGAGCTATTGCACAACGTCTGACGTCCGGGTTTGTGATCGCAAACGACCGGGATCCGGAATCGTTAGAAGCCGCCAGGCAAAGCACCGCGGAACTGTCGGGCCGTATCCGTTTTCACAACGGTCGGTTTTCGGAACTGCGTGCGGCCTTGGCGGAGGCGGGCGTCGGCGGAGTGGATGGCATTTTGGCGGACCTGGGTGTGAGCCGGTATCAATTGACCGACCCGGAGCGCGGGTTTTCAATCATGGCCGATGGGCCCCTGGACATGCGCATGAATCGTGGCCAGGGGGAGACAGCCGGGGACATAGTGAATTATTACGCCGAAAAGGCTCTCGCCGATCTAATTTTCAACCTCGGCGAAGAAAGGAGGTCGCGGAGAATAGCTAGAGCAATCGTCAGGGCACGGCCAATACATACGACGCGAGAACTGGCTAACGCGGTCGAGCAAGCCGTGCCTAGGACGAGTCGCCTGCATCCGGCCACACAAACCTTCATGGCGTTGCGGCTGGCAGTAAACGGAGAGTTGGAAGAGTTGGAAAGTCTGCTGTGTCTCGCACCCGAACTGTCGCGACCCGGTGGACGCATTGTCATCATCACTTTCATGTCGCTCGAAGACCGGAAAGTGAAGCAGAGTTTTCAGGGCCTTGTCCGAAGTGGAAAGGCGGCCCCTTTGACCAAGCACGTGGTCAGACCCCGAGACGAAGAAGTTGTGACCAACCCACCATCGCGTAGCGCTAAGCTGCGCGCGGTGGAGATGAAGCAAAAGGCTGAGAATGGCAACCCTGGCACAGATATTGGATCGAATCACACTGCCCCGTAGCGCGGACAGAGTCGCGCAGGAATACGAGCGCGAAGATCACGAGATGTTTCGCTTGCGGATGTTTCCAAACGAGCATGTCTACTTTTACGTAAAGAAGATTGACAACTCGAAGGTAGTGCGAGAATCCGATCCCAAGACGCGGCGCCTGTGCTGGCGCGTTTTCGGCGCGTCGTGCGCCACGGCGATATTTGTGTCCGGTTTGTTTGTGCCCGCCGTTTACAGCCTGCTTGCAGGGTACAAGGTCGAAGCGCTTCGCCAGCAGAAGCAGGTACTGGAGCGGGAACGTGCCACGCTCGACCTGGAAGAGACGAAGATGTTGAGTCCCGCGCGGCTGGAGGAACTGGCCCGCATGCAGCAGTTCGTGGATCCGACTCCGCAAAGAGTGATCTACCTCGACGGGAAACCCGAGGGGACTTTCGCAAAAAGGTAAACCAGGCATGACCGGCTAAAAGCCGGTCCCACCTCCATGGACGAGCAGGCTACAAAACGTGTCCGTTATCTTGCCCGTTTCATTCTCCTGTGGGCCGCAGCAGTCGTTTTCCGTCTAGTCCAGCTACAAATCGTCCGGCACGAGGATTTCCGCGAGCAGGCGGTTCAGCAGCAGGAAAAGGTCGTCGAGATTCGAGCTCCACGCGGAGAGATTCTCGACCGCCTGGGCCAACGGCTTGCGATGAGCGTCCCGGTGGATTCGGTTTGCGTAAATCCTCTGCAGATTTCCGACGCTGCCGTGGCGTCGGATATTCTCGCCAACATCCTGCATCTTGACGCTTCGGAGCTGCGAGACAGGATTCTGATGGCGGCGGCCGATCATCGCGGATTTATGTGGGTGAAGCGCAAGATTTCGCCGGAGGAATCGGAGAGCCTGCGCAGCTTGAATCTCGATTGGGTGGAGTTCCGGACCGAGAGCAAGCGTTTCTATCCGAACAAGTCGCTGGCGGCGCACGTGATCGGCGGCGTGGACAGCGAAGAGAATGGAAACGCCGGCATTGAGCAATCGTTGAACGATACGCTCGAGGGACATGCCGGCGAGCTTCGGGTTGAGACGGATGTGAAGCAGCGAGGATATGATTCGGCGATCGAGAACGCTGCGCAGCCCGGGCAGAACGTCAAGCTGACGATCGACAGCCGGATTCAGTACATCGCGGAGATAGAGCTGGAGAAGGCTGTGAAAGAGCACCACTGCCATACGGGCAGCCTGGTGGCTATGAATCCGAAAACCGGCGAGATTCTGGCGATGGCGAACTATCCGACATTCGACCCGAACGAGCCGGTGGACACGGGTGCGGATCTGAGCCCGAGGACAAACCTGGCGGTTTCGACTCCGTTTGAGCCGGGGTCCTGCTTCAAGGTCATTACGCTGACGGCGGCGCTCGAAACTACACGGCTGAGGCCGGAGACCATCATTCCTTGCGGGAATGGATCGATCACGATTTTTGGGCGCACGATTCACGACCACGGACGGTATCCCGCGCTGCCGATGGAGGATGTACTGGCACGGTCGAGCAACATCGGGGCGATCAACGTCGGAATGAAGGTTGGGAACTCGAACATGTATGAATACATCCGGCGGTTCGGGTTCGGCAAATCGACGGGTGTGATGCTGCCGGGCGAATCGGCTGGGGTGCTGCACAAGTTGAAGAACTGGCAGCCGGGGTCGATCGGTTCGATTGCGATGGGTCACGAGATCATGGTGACCAGCATTCAACTCGCCCAGGCTTGTTCGATTGTCGCCAACGGGGGCTTTTACGTAAAACCCCGGATTGTGGCGGACTCGCAGCAACCGGCGCCGGTGCGGGTGCTTAAGCCCGAGACGGCGATCACGATGCGGCAGATGATGGAAGGCGTGGTCATCAAGCCTTGGGGAACCGGGAAGCGGGCGCGTATCCCGGGATACACGTCGGGTGGCAAAACCGGCACGGCGCAGATCGTCGATTTGAAGACGCACACGTACACGCATTTCTACAATGCAAGTTTTATGGGGTTTGCGCCGGTGAACAATCCGGCGATCGTCGTGGTGACGACCGTGCATGGAGCAACCGGGGAGGCCGGATACGGGGGAACGGCCTCCGCCCCGGTATTCCGTGAAGTGGCGGCGGCGGCTTTGCGCATGATGGATGTTCCGAAGGACCGGCTGGATGATGGTCCGCCGGTGGACGATCGGACGGTAGACGCAAACGACCTCGCGATTGCGGGTTTGACTGCGCCGCCGACGATCGATGTGCCGGATGAGCAGGCGCCTGCGCCGGCAGCGGCAGCGGAGGGACAATCCTTGGCGCCAGAGTTGCCCAACGAGGTCGTGGGACCGACAGTCCCCAATTTTAGAGGAATGACGATGCGGGCGGTTGTCGAGCAGTCGGCCGCGCTCGGTATTCCAGTGGAGTTCAAAGGAAAAGGATTAGCGCGCGCGCAAAGGCCGGCTCCTGGCGGGATTTTGCCGCCCGGCGAACGCGTTCGCGTGCAGTTTGCGCGTTGATGGCGAGATATGACGCTACGGGAGATGCTCACAGGCGTCCGGCTGAAGTCGGATCTGCCGGAGGATCTCGCACGTCTGGAGGTGCGCGGTCTTGATTACGATTCGCGCCGCATCGAAGAGGGGTTTGTATTCTTCGCCTTTTCCGGGGCAAAGGCGGATGGGCGAAAGTTCGCGGTTTCGGCGGCCGAGCGCGGGGCCGTTGCCGTGTTGAGCGAATCGTCATCGCCGGCTGAGCCGGATGTTCCGTGGATCGAGGTGGAACATGGACGCCAGGCGCTCGCCTTGGCTGCCAAGCACTTCTACCATGCTCCGGATGAACGGCTCGGCTTAACGGGAATCACGGGAACGAATGGCAAAACGACTACGGCGTTTCTCACGGATGCGATTTTGCGTCATGCCGGGAAGACGACTGCACTCGTTGGGACCATCGAATATCGGCTGGCAGGGCAGGTGCTGCCGGCGGTAAATACGACTCCCGAATCGCTCGATCTTTATCGCCTGTTTGCGGACTTGGAGCGTGCCCGCGGGAGCCATGGCACAATGGAAGTTTCGTCCCACGCTCTGGCGTTGGGCAGGGTGTACGGCATTACGTTTCATACCGCGGTATTCACCAATCTCACCAGGGACCATCTGGATTTCCACCACACGATGGAGGATTATTTCGCAGCCAAGGCCATGCTGTTCCGGCCGGAAGGCGCTGCGCCCCCCAAGTGGGCCGTGATCAACTCCGACGACTCTTACGGACGGCAGATCGCAACGCATTCGGAGACAACCGTGCTGCGTTATGGACTCGGTAATGGCGCCGATCTTCAGGCGCGCAATGTGCGCATCGGGTTTGAGGGCCTGCGGTTCGAACTGCGGCATGCGCGCGGGACCGTTGAGATCGTGTCACCGCTGGTGGGAAAGATTAATGCGTACAACATACTGGCGGCGTGTGGCGCCGCTTTCAGCTATGGATTGGAGTGGGACGTGATTGCGGCTGGTGTCGCGGAGTGCCGCGCGGTGCCGGGTCGTTTCGAGCGCGTGGATGAAGGACAGCCGTTCATGGTGGTGGTCGATTACGCGCACACGGACGATGCTTTGCGCAACGTGATTTCGGTGGCTCGCGGGTTGAAGCCGCAGCGGGTGATCACGCTGTTTGGGTGCGGCGGCGATCGGGATCGCACGAAACGGCCACTGATGGGCATGGCGGCGGGCGAGGCCAGCGATTTTGTGGTGCTGACGTCGGACAATCCGCGATCGGAAGATCCGCTCGCAATCATGAATGACGCGTTGGTAGGGTTGCGGCGATTCGACACTCGGCACGTGATCGAACCGGATCGCGAGAAGGCCATCTTCGCTGCGATGAAGGAAGCCCGGACCGGCGACATCGTCATTCTTGCGGGTAAGGGACACGAGCCATACCAGGTGTTGAGGGACCGCACCATCGCATTTGACGATCGCGAGGTGGCTCGCAGGATCTTGCGCGGGCTGGGTTACAGGAGGCAGGGCTGAAGTTTCGTTTTTCACAGATCGCGCGGGTTCTTGGTCACGAGGCGCAATCGGAAGGCATCGTGACGGGTTGGGGTGTAGATTCGCGAACGGTTCAGCCCGGAGATTTGTTTTTTGCCTTGCGTGGTCCGAACCACGACGGCAATGCGTACGTGGAGGAGTTGCTGGCGAAAGGGGCGGCGGGAGCGGTCACCGATCGGCCGATCGACGACGCACGCTGCCTCGTCGTCCCGGATACGCAGGCGGCGCTGGAGCGTGTGGGCGCCTGGGCGCGCGAGGAGTGGGGCGGTGATGTTGTCGGCGTGACTGGTAGCGCGGGGAAGACTTCCACTAAGGATGTGATTGCGGAACTGCTGAACGCTGCGCAGGCGAAACCGCCGGCGTCACCTTGGGCCGGGAAGACGACTGGAAACTTCAATAATCACGTTGGCGTGCCGCTGTCCATTCTGCGCCTGCCGGAGTCGGCTCATGTGGCAGTGCTCGAGATTGGCATGAACCATGCGGGTGAGATTCGCATGTTGAGTGCGATCGCGAGGCCGCGGATCGGTGTAGTGACGAATGTGGGATATGCGCACATCGAGGCGTTCGATTCGATTGAAGGCATCGCCCTGGCGAAGCGGGAACTCATCGAGAGTCTGCCTGCAGATGGCATTGCAATTCTGAATGCCGATGACGTGCGCGTGCGGGAGTTCGGCACGGTGCATCCGGGGCCGGTGATGCGGTTCGGGTTTTCCGAGGATGCTGACGTCCGCGCTGTGGACACGGCGTTTGGCGCCGGCGGCAGCAGCTTCCGCGTTTGTAATACGCGCTTTGAGACGTCGCTGCAGGGACGGCATGCGGTTCTGAACATTCTGGCGGGGCTGGCCGTGGCGCAGGTTTACGGCATTGGCCCGGATCGCCTGGTGGATGCTGTTCGCGCGCTCGCTCCCGGAAAGATGCGCGGCGAGCGGCTTCGACATAACGACATTGAAGTCATCAACGATTGCTATAACTCCAATCCCGACGCGGTGTACGCCATGCTGGGCGTGCTGCGGGATATACCAGCGAAACGGCACATTGCCGTGCTGGGGGAGATGCTCGAACTCGGCCGTTGGTCCGAGACCCTTCATCGCGAAATTGGAAGGAAGGTCGCGGAGGAGGGTATCAATGTGCTCGTAGGGATACGCGGCGGGGCCCGTGCTATGGTAGACGCAGCCATGGGATTGGGCCTGGCAGTCGACGCCGCGTTTTTTTTCGACGAGCCGCTTGAAGCGGGAGAAAAATTGCGGGAGATCGCTCGGCCGGGTGACGCGATTCTCTTTAAGGGTTCGCGTGGCACGCGCGTGGAACGTGCGCTGGAACGGTTTCTGGAATAGCCGCAATGCTTTACTGGCTGTTCTACGAGAAGCTCTACCACGTATTTACGCCCTTCCGCGTTTTTCAGTACGCTACGTTTCGGACGGCGTTTGCCAGCCTCACTGCGTTATTTCTCTGTATCGTTTTAGGTCCCTGGCTGATCAATCGACTGCGCGAGTTTCAGATCGGCCAGTATATCCGCGAGGACGGGCCGAAATCGCACGCCAAGAAGGCGGGCACGCCTACGATGGGCGGCGTGCTCATTGTTATTTCGATTGTCGTGCCGACGCTGTTGTGGGCCAACTTGCGGAACGTCTACGTATGGGTTGCGCTGTTCGGGCTGGTGAGCTTCGGCGTGATCGGGTTTCTGGACGATTACATTAAGATACGGAACCGGCGGAATCTCGGGCTCACGGTGAAGCAGAAGTTCGGCGGCCAGATTGTCGCAGCGCTGATTATCGGCTTCATTCTGCTTCTGCTGCATTCGCAGAAAGCGTATTCCACCAACATCAACGTTCCTTTCTTCAAGAGCTTCAAACCGGATCTGTTGATTCAGAACCTGGCGCACAACTGGTACACCTATCCGCTGGCGTTTGTCGGGTTTTACCTGTTCATGATCCTGGTGATTGTGGGATCGTCGGATGCGGTGAACCTGACGGACGGGTTGGATGGACTGGCGATCGGCCTGATGATTATCGCCTCCGGGGCGATGACGGTTCTGGCTTACGTCAGCGGGCACTTGAAGTTTGCGGAATACCTGGACCTGGCTCGACTGCCGGGCGCATCGGAGCTGACGATTTTTTGTGCTTCGATGACGGGCGCCTCGATCGGCTTTCTCTGGTACAACGCCCACCCGGCCGAGATCTTTATGGGCGACGTTGGGGCGCTGGCGCTCGGCGGAAGCCTGGGGGTGGTGGCCGTCCTTATCAAGCAGGAGATTCTGCTGATCTTCATCGGCGGTGTGTACGTGCTGGAGGCGCTGTCGGTGATTCTGCAGGTTGCGAGCTATAAAACGCGGAAGAAGCGGATTTTCAAGATGGCTCCGCTGCATCATCATTTTGAGGCGTTGGGTTGGACCGAATCGAAGATCATTGTGCGATTCTGGATCGCTGGTTTGGTGATGGCGTTGTTTGCTTTGACAACGTTGAAGTTGAGATAGGGCAGGATTTCATTCCGGCGTGCTGAAAACCCGCCGCCGGTTACAAAACCTGCCCACGGTTGAAGAGAGTTTTGTGAGCGAGTTTAAGCGCGTGGCGGTAATCATCCCTTGCTATAACGAGGCGGTCACGATTGCGGACGTGGTTCGCGACATGAAGACCGCTTTGCCCGGGTCGAGGGTCTATGTGTACGACAACAACTCCGTCGACCAGACGTCCGCTCGGGCGGCGGAGGCGGGGGCGATCGTGCGCGCCGAACGGCTGCAGGGCAAGGGAAACGTCGTGCGCCGGATGTTCGGCGACGTCGACGCGGATGTTTATGTGCTGGTCGACGGCGACGGTACGTACGACCCGATGAGCGCTCCGAAAATGGTGGAGAAACTGGTTCGGGAGAATCTCGACATGGTAGTCGGGTGCCGGCAGGCCACGGGTGACGCGGCCTATCGGGCGGGGCACGTCTTCGGGAACCGGATGCTCACACGGGCGGTCGGGCTGATCTTTGGGAAGCACTTTACGGATATCTTGTCGGGTTATCGGGTGTTCTCGCGGCGCTTCGTGAAGTCGTTTCCGGCTTTGACGCGAGGTTTCGAGATTGAGACGGAATTGACGGTGCACGCGATTACATTGGCGGTAGCGCACGGAGAGGTAGACACGCCCTATGGCGCCCGGCCAGAGGGGTCGGCCAGCAAGTTGAATACTTACCGCGATGGGGTGCGGATTCTTACCGTCGTAATGGCGCTGTTCCGAAAAGAGAAGCCGTTCCTGTTTTTCTCGGCGGTGGCGGGTTTGTTGGCGGCGACGTCGATTGTTTTGGTTGTGCCTGTCGTAATGACTTACCTGGAGACCGGGTTGGTGCCTCGGTTCCCGACCGCGATTCTGTCGGCCAGCTTGATGGTCATTGCGGCGCTGAGCTTCTTGGCGGGGATTATTCTAGATACCGTCACGCATGGGCGGCGGGAGATGAAGAGGCTGGCGTATTTGGCACAGGAATCGCGCGAGCAGAGGGAGGCGGCATGGTAAGTGCAGCCTTCAGGCTGTCAGGCACGAAAAGGTGGCGCAGTCGGTTTCGCCTATGCATCCTTCCGCCCGGCATAGCCGCAACCAACGGAAACCCTGGGTTGGAACAGGTGGGACAGGCGTTTTCGCCAGTCGCTTTCCCGGTGAAGTCCAAAGGCAGGCTGGATGCCTGCTCCAGCCTTCCACATCCTCCAAATCTTCGCCGGGCGCACGGAATCAGAGGCTGTGTAATGCCTCGACGAATCAGGTGGGACAGGCTTCAGACTGTCCAAGTTCTAAGCGCATGAGGAACCTCAGCGGCAAACGGGTGACGGTGGTCGGGATGGCCCGGTCGGGCACTGCCGCCGTGGAGTTGCTGGTCGAAAAGGGTGCGATTGTTCGCGCTGTAGACGAGAAGGTGACGGGCGAGGTGGCAGGCGTTCGGATCGAGCCTCAGAATGAGGCGGCTTTCACGGATGCGGACTTGGTGGTCCTGTCTCCGGGTGTTCCGGCCGACCTGGACGTGCTGCACGGACGGCGGGTGATCGGCGACCTGGAACTGGCTTCATGGTTCCTGCAGGGGCCGATCATCGGAATCACGGGGTCAAATGGGAAAACGACGACCACGGCTTTGACCGGGCATATCCTGTTGGCTTCGGGTGTGCCTTGCCAGGTGGGCGGTAATATCGGGACGCCTCCGTGCTCAATGGTTAAGCCGTCGCGTGCGGATCAATGGAACGTGCTGGAGTTGTCGAGTTTTCAGCTGGAGACGATTGAGGAGTTTCGGGCTCAGATCGGGGTGGCGCTGAACATTACTCCGGATCATTTGGACCGGCACCACTCCCTGGAGAATTATGCCGCGGCCAAGCGGCGGCTGTTCGAAACCCAGGAGGATGGCGATTATGCGGTTCTGAACGCCGACGACGCGACGTGTGTCGAGTATGCAAAGCACACGAAAGGAACGCCGGTGTGGTTCAGTCTGCAGTGGCCGGTTTCCTCCGGGATGTGGCTCGCCGATGAGGTACTGCATTATGACCGCGAGGTCCTGATGCGGGCCGCGGATGTTCCCTTGCGAGGGCGGCACAATCTGGAGAACGTCATGGCCGCGTCGATTGCCTGCCGCCTGGCGGGTGCATTGCTCGAGCCCATTGCGGGCGCGGTGAAGACGTTCCCTGGTGTAGAGCACAGGATCGAGTTTGTGAGGCGGGTCGGCGGTGTCGACTACTATAACGATTCGAAAGCCACCAATGTCGACGCCACGTTGAAATCGATTGATGCTTTCCCGGGTGGGTTGTGGATTATCTTGGGCGGGAAAGACAAGGACAGCGATTACACGGTTCTACGGGAGCCTTTGCTTTCTAAGGCGCGGGCAGCGTTGTTGATCGGAGCGGCGGCAGAGAAGATTAAGAACCAGATTGGCAATGCGGTTCCGATCGTAGATTCCGGAACCATCGAGCAGGCTATCCGCACTGCCGCGGCGTCAGCGGTGGCGGGAGAAACGGTTTTGCTGGCACCCGCCTGCGCCAGTTTCGATCAGTTTAATAACTACGAGCACCGGGGGAAAGTATTCAAGGAACTGGTGAATCAGTTGTAGTGCAGGTTGACAACCTGCCCCAGGGAAAACGAGACCAGGCGTGGATTTTGTGGAGACGACTTAGCGAATGGCACAACGGCTGCGAACCGATTGGATTCTGTTTAGCACTATCGTGGCGATGGTCTGCTTCGGCCTCGTGATGGTGTACAGCGCTTCTTCGGTGATGGCGGAAGTGAAGATGAATGTCTCAAATATTCATTTCCTGGTGCGCCAGTTGGGTTGGGCGGTGGCTTCGTTCTTTCTGCTGATGTACTTCAAACGAATCGACTACCGGCTGCTGCGCAGTCCGGCCTGGGCGTTTTCGCCGTTGGGGATCGTGTTGATCCTGCAGGTTGCCGTTATTTTCGCCGACCCGAAGACGCATCGCTGGTTCCGCATCCCCAGTGTCGGAAGCTTACAGCCGTCGGAATTCGCCAAGCCCGCTCTCATTCTTTTCCTGGCCTATTTCGTATGTCTCCGGCAGCGCGCGATCAACGAACGGCACACGCTTTTGTGCGCGGCGCTGGCGCTGGCCGTGGTGGGGATCACCGTCGGAGTGGGCGACCTCGGCACGGCGGTGGTGCTCATCGTCCCGGCGGCGGTGGTGTTCTACGTTGCGGGTCTGCAGCGGCGGTTCGTCCTGGCAGCGGTCTGTGCGGGTCTTCTATTCTGCGGTGTGTTTGTAGTCTCAAAGCCGTATCGCGTCGCGCGCATCGTGAGTTACGTGGACCCGGATTACCACATGTTGAACAGCATCGATCCGCATGGCTATGTGCGTGGGTATATCAGCCAATCGGTGACCACTCGCGATGCCGGTTACCAGGTGCGGCAGTCGAAAATCGCGGTTGGCAGCGGCGGTGCGCTGGGTGTCGGGCTAATGCACGGCCGCCAGAAGATTCTGTACCTGCCCGAGGCGCACACCGATTTCATTTACGCCGTGGTGGGTGAGGAACTCGGGTTGTTCGGGTGCAGCGCGGTGCTCGCGGGATTCATGATCATTCTCTGGCGCGGGTTTGGGATTTACTGGACGGCGCCCGACGATTTCGGGCGTTACCTGGCGCTGGGAGTGACTTCGTCGATTGTGGTGCAAGGGCTGATCAATATTAGTGTCGTGCTGGGCATGGGGCCCACCAAGGGCATCCCCCTCCCGATGATCAGTTCGGGCGGAAGTTCCCTTCTGAGCACGCTCATCTGTTTAGGAATGCTGCTCAGCGTCAGCGGACGCGCGGAGTAAATGGCGGACCGGACCTTCATTATGGCGGGCGGCGGCTCTGGCGGACACGTGATCCCGCTGGTTGCCGTCGCTTGCGAGTTGCGGCACCGGAGAAACAGTTGTACATTTTTCGGAACGCGAACGGGGTTTGAGGCCAGGCTCGTACCGGCCGCCGGATTCCCGATCGAGTACATCGAAATTGGAGGATTGAACCGGGTTGGCGCAATGAAAGCGCTGCGTTCGCTGGCACAATTGCCGCGCAGTGTTCTGCGGGTGCTGCATCACTTTGATCAGCAGCGGCCGGACGCGATATTCAGCCTGGGCGGGTACGTGGCGGGCCCCGTGGTCATTGCCGGGTGGTGGGCGCGGGTTCCGGTTGTGATTATGGAGCCGAACGCAATTCCGGGATTGACGAATCGTCTGATGGGACGGACGGCGGAGAAGGTTCTGCTCAACTTTCCGGACACGGAACGGTTCTTTCGGAGAGACCGCTGCGAAATGATAGGGCTGCCGGTTCGACATGATTTTTTCGATTTGCCGCCTAAGTCACGCGAAGAGAAGCTGACCGTCTTGATTACCGGCGGCAGCCAGGGTTCGAGAACCCTCAACCAGGCAGTTCGTGGGAGTTGGAAGCGGTTCCGGGAAGCGGACGTTCCGGTGCGGCTACTCCACCAGACGGGGCGCACTTCGTATGAGGAAATCGCGCGCGAATTTGCGGAGAGCGGCCTGGAGGGCGAGGTTTCGGCGTTCATCGACGATATGCCGGTGGCGTTTGCCCAGGCGGACATAGTTGTTTGCAGGGCCGGCGCCGGGGCTACGGCAGAATTAGCGGCGGCTCGTAAACCATCGATACTGGTGCCGCTGCCGACCGCGGCGGACAATCACCAGTTTCATAATGCCAATGCGTTTGCGACCGCCGGGGCAGCCCGATTGGTGCTGGATGCGGAGATGAATGGGGAACGCCTGTTCGACGAGATTCGGGAGCTGAACGCAAAGCGCGACATCCTTGAGGACATGGGGCAGCGAGCCGCGGGATTTGCGCACCCGGATGCGGCTCAGAGGGCCGCGGAGATTGTGGAGCGGGTTTCATATGGCGCCAAGAGCTAGCTCCGAGGTAGCGGGCACGCGAAACCGCCTGCCCCACCTTTCGCTCCAACACCTCGGCGCTCCAGTGTTGTTGCTGGTCATCCTGGCTGGGTTTTACTGGCGGCTCGTTCTCACGTATCAGTTCGACTGGCTTTCCAGTCCTGATATCGCGATGCAGGTTTTGCCGTGGTTTGAGGAAGACGCTCGGCAGATGCATAGCGGGCACCTGCCGACTTGGGATCCGCATACGTGGGGCGGCCAGCCCCTGCTGGCGCAGGCACAGCCGGGCGGGGCGTACCCGCTCAACTGGATTCTGTTTCGCTGGCCGCTGCAGCACGGGCACATCAATGTCGTGGCGCTGCAGTGGTATTACGTGCTGGAACGGTGGATGGCGGCGTTGTTCTGCTACCTGCTATGCCGCGATCTGGGCTGTTCGCGCACGGCGTCAATCGTGGGCGGTTTGATTTTCGCGCTGTCGAGCTATATAGGAAATACCGATTGGCCGCAGATGGTGAACGGAGCCCTGTGGGCTCCCTTGATCCTGATGTTTGCCTTGCGAGTTGGGCGTGGGGACCGGCCGCTGGCCAGTTCCGCGCTGTGCGGGCTGTTCTGGGGTGTGTCTTGGCTCAGCGGCCATCACCAGGCGCCGCTCTTTACGTCCCTGACGGTCGCCGGCGTCTGGTTGTACTACATCCTGCGGAGCGGGCGGATCAATTGGCGGGTAGCGCGATACGGAGCGCTGGCGGTGGCACTGATGGGGCTGGTGGGCGCATTTCAGACGCTGCCCGCGAGCGAGTATGGGCATCTCGCCAAACGCTGGGTGGACGCCGGTGACGCGCTGGGTTGGAACCAGGTGGTTCCCTATTACGTTCACCAGCGCTACTCCATGAAGTTGTGGTCGCTGGTGGGGATCGTGTACCCGGGCTTGCATCAGAACGCCGATCCGTTTCTCGGAGTGGTGGCGTTCACGCTCGCGATGATCGGGGTTGCGACTGCGTGGAAGGAACATGCGGTGAAGATCATGGGTGCTGTGGCGATCGGCGGGCTCATCTATTCGCTCGGCGCCAATAGCGTGTTTCAGGGATTGCTGTATGCGGTGGTTCCGACGGTGGAGAAAGCACGGACGCCGTCGATGTCGGTCTTTATTTGGTCGTTGGGCGCGGCGGCGCTGGCCGCATTCGGCGTTGATCGTGTGGGACGGCTGCGCGAATCGGTTTGGGGTGGACGATTTGCCGCTGGATTGCTCGCATTTGGGCTGTTCACGTGGGGGCTCATGCTGGCGGTCATGTTCGCGAATCACGTGACATGGCCGAATGACGACCGGGTCGGGATATCGGCGCTGTGCGCCGTCCTGCTCGCGGCGCTGTTGTATGCGTGGCGGACCGGAAACCTGGGATACGGCCCGGCCGGTGCGCTGGTGGTTTGCCTGTTGCTGCTGGAGTTGGGGAATAGCTCGGGCATGACGTTCGGCGACCGCGCGAATGCAGATCAGCGGCAGTTCCTGGACCGTGCCTGGGGAAGCCGCGATGTGGCCGATTTCCTGAATGCGCAGCCGAAGCCGTTTCGCGTCGGCGTGCAGGAAGACGTGCTCGCGCCAAATTGGGCGGAATACTACGATCTGGACACCATACAGGCGTATGGCGCGAGCGTGCTGTCGGATTTTCGCGAGGTCGAATTCTTCACGCCGCAATCGAAGAAGCTCCTCAACCAGCGGTACAGCGTCGGCCGGCAGCCGCAGATGCCCGGTGAGCAGACGCTGTTCGAAGGCGCGAATGGGGTGAAGGTGTTCTACTATCCGGACGCTTTTCCGCGTGCCTGGGCAGTTCACGAGATCGTGGCGTTGAAGTCGAAGGACGAGGGGCGATCGATGGTCACGGATCACCTGGATGAACTTCGCTCCAAGGCGATGATGTTGCAGCCAGCTCTGACGCTGCCGGCTTGCAGCGGCAACGACCAGGTCAATATCACGCGGTACTCGCCGGAGCGAGTCGGCATACGCGCCAACATGACTTGCGACGGGATGGTGGTTCTGTCCGACAACTACTATCCGGGATGGAAAGCCATGGTGGACGGCAAGGCGTCGGACATTCACGAAGTGAACCTTACGATGCGCGGCGTTCTGGTGCCGGCGGGATCGCACGAGGTGCAGTTTGTGTATCGGCCGGCGCGAGTATTTGCCGCCGGGGCAATTACGGCGATCGGAATGATTGGGGCGTGCGTTCTCGTGTACGCCGGTCGCAGGAGGGCAATCTCCTGACCGCCTCAACTGCACCAGGGAACGCGCTGCTGGGCCGGCGTTTTGCCGTGCCGATCGTGCTGCTGCTGATCATCGCGGCGTTCTACTGGAAACTTGTCCTCACGTACCAGTTCGATTGGATGTGGAGTCCGGACATGTCGGAGCAACTGCTCCCCTGGTTCGAAGAGGAAACCCGCCAGCTACAGCATGCGCGTTTTCCGCTGTGGGATCCGCACGTGTGGGACGGCCAGCCGCTGCTGGCGCAGGCGCAACCCGGCGCAGCGTACCCCCCCAACTGGCTCTTGTTCTTCCTGCCGCGGCGGCACGGCCACATCAATGTGGCGGCTCTGGAATGGTACTACGTGCTCGAACGCTGGATGGCGGCCTGTTTCTGCTATCTGCTGTGCCGGGATCTGGGATGTTCGAGAGGCGCGTCGATGATCGGCGGTCTGATCTTCGCGCTTGCAGGATATGTCGGTACGAACGATTGGCCCCAGATGGTTAATGGGGCGGTTTGGGCGCCGCTCGTTTTCATGTTCGTAATGCGGGCGGGCCGGGGATACCGCCCCATCGAAAGCGCGGCTTGGTGCGGTTTGTCTTGGGGCGTTTCCTGGCTGAGCGGCCATCACCAGGTGCCGATTCTGATCTCGCTTTCGGCAGGCGGGCTGTGGTTGTACTACATTCTGCGCGATCGCCGGGTGAATTGGACGATGGTGAAACTGGCTGCCGTGTCCGTAGTCATTATGGTGATGGTCGGTGCTCTGCAGACTCTTCCCGCCACTGAATACGGCAGGCTCTCGAAGCGCTGGTCCGGAGCGCTGGAACCCACGTCGTGGAAACAGTCGATTCCGTACTACGTGCACACCCGCTATTCGCTAAAGGTGCATTCTCTTTTCGGCCTGATCATTCCAGGAGTCCACGAAACCGCTGATCCGTTCGTCGGTGTCGCGGCGCTTGCGATGGCTGTAGTCGGAGTCGCCGCAGCCTGGAGAATGCATGCCACGAAGGTACTGACTGCAATTGCGGTTGGCGGCATCATTTATTCGCTCGGCGTCAACAGCGTGTTTCAGGGTGTTCTTTACGCGGTGATGCCGATGGTAGAAAAGGCTCGCGCGCCTTCCATGGCGATCGCGATATTTTCGGTGGGTGTCGCGGGGTTGGTGGCGCTGGGGGCGGATCGGGTCGCGGAGTTGGGCGGCGCGCGGTGGTTTCGGCAACTGACCGCCGGTATCGCGGGAATCGGGTTCTTCATATGGGCGCTTATGGTAGGCGCGATCTTCATTAACCACTTGAGCTGGCCTCCGATCGACGATCGAGTGGGTATTACAGGGGTATGTGCCATCCTCGTCGCGCTTCTTCTTTATGGGTGGCAATTGGGGAATGTCGGGCGCCGCACCGCGATGGCGCTGCTGGCAATGATTGTGCTGCTGGAAGTCGGAAATGTGAGCACCATGAATTTCGCGGACCGCAACGAGGCCGATGCGCGAAAGTTCCTGGATCAGACGTGGGGGCACGCGGAGATCGCCAATTACCTGAATACTCAACCGAAGCCGTTCCGGGTGAACGTCCAGGAGGAAGCGCTGGCGCCGAATTGGGCCGAGTTTCATAATTTCGACGGCTACACAGCGTACACTGCCACGCTCACGACGAACTTCATCAATATCGAGTTTTATTCCCCGCAAACCCGCAAGATCTTCGGCGTGGGATATACCGTGGCGCGGCAACCGGATGTTCCCGACGCCCAGGTCGCGTTTGAGGGCGAAAACGGGATCAAGGTTTTTCGAAATCCCGGGGTGTTTCCCAGGGCGTGGGCGGTGCACGAGATCGTTCATCTTAATTCCTGGGACGAAGGTATTGGGATAATCGCGAATCACACCGACGACCTGCATTCGAAGGCCATGATGATGAAGGCGGGTCCGGCGATCCAGACGTGCGGTGGAAACGATGACGTGCAGTTTGCGCGGTACGACCCGGAGCGGGTGTCGATACGGACGAACCTGGCATGTGACGGCATGGTGGTGCTGTCCGACAACTACTATCCGGGATGGAAGGCGACCGTAGACGGGAAGCCGACCACGATTTATGAAGTGAACCTGGCCATGCGCGGGGTAGCGGTGCCGGCGGGTTCGCACGAGGTGGAATTCAAATACCGGCCCGCATCGGTGTATGCCGGGGCGGCCCTATCATTATTTGGTGTCATGGCCGCGTTCGCCGTATCCGCTTTAGGACGGCGGCGGGGTGATAACCCATTGACTTACGTGACCAAAGCCGAAACAATACAAGATTAAAATGTTTTTCAAGCCCCAACACCTCCACTTCACCGGAATCGGAGGGATTGGTATGAGCGGAATCGCCGAGGTGTTGCTCAATTTGGGGTATCAGATCAGCGGGTCGGACCTGAAGCTGAGCCCAACGACGGACCGGTTGGCGAAATTGGGCGCGACAGTATTTGAGGGCCACGCTGAGGAGAACGTGGCGGGGGCTAAAGCGGTGGTGGTGAGCTCGGCCGTGGACGCTCGCAATCCGGAGGTGATGGAAGCGCGGCGGCTCGGCATTCCCGTAATCCCCCGAGGTGAGCTGCTGGCCGAGTTGATGCGGCTGAAGTACGGGATTGCGATCGCCGGCAGCCACGGGAAGACGACCACCACTTCGCTCACGGCGACGATCCTGAGCGCCGGCTCACTCGACCCGACCGTGGTGGTGGGCGGCAAGGTCGGGCTGATGGGCGGTTCGAACGCCCGTGTCGGAAACAGCGATTTCCTGGTGGTGGAGTCGGACGAAAGCGACGGCTCGTTTTTGAAGCTGAGTCCGATTCTCGTAGTGGTCACGAATATCGACCGTGAGCACCTGGATCACTATTCGGATATTGACGAGATCCGGGATGCATTTCGCGATTTCGTCAACAAGGTGCCGTTCTACGGCGCGGTAATCATGTGCCTGGATGATGAAAACGTACAGCAGGTGCTGCCGTCGGTGAACCGGCGGGTAATCACGTACGGCACCAGCTCGCAATCCGACTTGCGGATCGTGGAGTCGTCGTGCGGGCACTTTTCGTCGCATTTTCGCGTCATGGGCCGCGGGCGGGACCTGGGTGAGTTTCAACTTCGGATCCCCGGGCGGCATAATGTACTGAATGCCACGGCGGCAATCGCTGTCGGGCTGGAGCTGGACGTCAAACTGGAGACGATTCGCGAGGCGCTGGCGAGTTTCACGGGTGTGGAGCGGCGGTTTCAGACGCGGGGCGAGGTGCGCGGGATTACGGTCATCGACGATTACGGCCATCATCCTACGGAGATCCGGGCGACGCTCGCCGCGGCGCGGTTGTGTGACTTCCGGCGGGTCCTGGCTATCTTCCAGCCGCACCGGTATACCCGCACTGCGGCACTAATGGACGAATTTGCCCGTAGCTTTCACGAGGCGGACGCGGTCTATCTGCTGGATATCTACGCGGCATCGGAACAGATGATTGACGGAGTCACAAGCCAGGTCCTGGCGGAACGCATGCGCGAGTTCGGTCATCGTTCGGTGGAGTACGTGGGGACGAGCGAGGGCGCGGTGGAGGCGGTTCTCGGGGCGGCGCGGGAGCAGGACCTGGTCCTCACATTGGGGGCGGGAAATGTTTGGCAGGCGGGCGAGCGCCTGCTTGAAAGGTTGCGTGCCTGATGGCCCAGTCGGCGGCAAAGGCGAAGAGTTCGGCGAGAAGAAGCGCCGCGCGATACGTCGTGTGGGGAATGTTCCTGTTCTTCGGAGCCGTAGGGTTGATCTATGGCGCGCAACAGTTTGAGCAGTTCCTGATTACCGATCCACGATTTGTGCTGGTGGTGCCCACCGATTACGGGCAGGAGAGCCCCAGCCTGCACATTGACGGCATACACTACGCGCCACGGAAGCAGGTGATGCGCGTCTTCGCCGGCGATTTGGGACATAGCGTTTACCTGCTGCCGCTGGCCGACCGGCAGCGTGCCCTGCTGCGCGTGAGCTGGGTCAAGGAAGCGACGGTGGTGCGGTTATGGCCGAACCAGGTGACCATTCACATCGTAGAACGGCAGCCGTCGGCGTTCCTCGAGTTCAAGAACGACGAGATTTCGCGATGGGCGTTGATCGATTCCGACGGCGTGATTCTGGACCCGCCGGACCGCTCGTCTTTCCATCTTCCGGTGCTTACCGGAGTAGTGGCTGGGGACCCGCAAGCCTTGCGCGGAGTGAAAGTACGTCGAATGCAGGGTCTTTTGAAGGAACTGGGGCCGCTGGGCGACAAGGTTTCCGAGGTCGATGTTTCAGACCTGGATGATTTGAAGGTAACGCAGCAAATGCAGGACCACGCAATCGTACTTATACTCGGCGACCGCAGTTTCCGTAGCCGCTTGCAGCATTTTATCGATCACTATCCGGACATTCAGCGGCGGATGCCCAACGCAACCGTTCTCGATCTGCGTCTCGATGATCGTATTACGGTAGTGCAGGGGGTGCCCAATGGGGCGTAAGAACCCAGTGCTGGCTTGCGGGCTGGACGCCGGCAGCATGTACACGCGTTGCGTAGTTTGTGAAGTCGTCGACGGCTGCCTGCGCTATTTGAGTCACTCGGAGATTTCGTCGCAGGGATGGAGCAAAGGGCGGCTGTCGGATGAGCCGGCGCTCTCGGAATGCGTCCGCATGGCGGTGGCGGAGGCGGAAGCCAAGGCCGGAATATCGATCGGACAGTTTGTTTTGGGGATCGGCGGACCGGGCGTTGAGGGCGTGAATGCCCATGGGCTCTACGAATTCGGACGGCCCCGTCAGATCACGCAGGATGAGATTAATTACGCGATCGAAAAGGCAGTTCGGGGGCGTCTCGAGCATGGCCGCGTTTTGACGCAGGTGCTGCCGCAGGATTTCACGCTGGACGGCCGGGCGGGGTATCGCTATCCGCTAGGCCCGACGTGTTCGCGCCTGGAGGCGAATGTCTACCTGATTTCGGCCTCGGCGCAGGAGCACGAGTTAATGCTCACGGCGGCGCACCAGGCGCACATGGCCGTCGAGGAGACAATTTTCGAGCCAGTGGCGGCGGCGTACTCGTCGATTCTGCCGGATGAGCGGGCGCGGGGGATCGCGCTGCTCGATATCGGGTGGCATTCGAGCGGGCTGGTGGTGTACGACGGAGACGCGATGTTGGTGGCGAAGCCGCTGCCGATCTCGGCGGATCACTTTACGCGCGACGTCGGGTTTGGGCTCAAGGTCAACTACGAGGATGCCGAGCGCCTGAAGATCGAATACGGGTGCGCCATGTTGGGGCTGACGGCGGACAACAGCCTCTTGGAGGTGCCGTCGCCGGAAGGGCGGCTGCCTCGTGAAACGACCCGCCGGCAGCTTAACGAGATTCTCGAAGCGCGCGCCGAGGAGCTGTTCTTCTTTGTAAAGAAGGAACTGGAAGAGGTCGGCATGGATCAGGCGCTGCTGGAAGGCATCGTGCTGACCGGCGGTGGAGCGCTCTTGAACGGCATGTGCGATATGGCCGAGCGCGTCTTGAATTGCTCTGCGCGCAATGGCCTGGTAGTGGGAATCGAGAAATGGCCGGATGAGTTGCACAACGCGCTTTGGACGACGGCGGCGGGTCTCGCGATGTATTCCGCGCGCATGAAGATGAAGCGCGAGTCAAAACGCAAAGCTCCGGGCTTGGTGGGACTTGTTTTGAAGTAAGCATTACAGGGGGAAGATTATGGACGCGTTGAAATTCACGATTCAAGAAGACGAACCGCTCCAGGGCACCAAGATCAAAGTGATCGGGGTCGGGGGCGGCGGTTCGAACGCAGTCGCTCGCATGATGAACGAAGGAGTTGCGGGCGTCGAATTCTACGTCATCAACACCGACGGACAAGCTCTCAACGCGTCCCCGGTGCCGAACAAGGTGATGATCGGGAATAAGGTGACGCATGGCCTGGGGGCGGGCTCGGATCCGTCAATCGGGCGGCAGGCGGCGCTGGAAGATACGGAGCGCATTATCGAGATACTCGAAGGCTCCGACATGGTGTTCATTACGGCGGGCCTCGGCGGCGGGACGGGCACTGGCGCGGCGCCCGTGATCGCGTCGCTGTCAAAGGAACTGAACGCGCTGACAGTGGCAGTGGTCACGAAGCCGTTCGGTTTCGAAGGCCCGCGGCGGATGAAGCAGGCGGAAAAGGGACTGGCGGAAATCGGCGCGACGGTCGACACCGTGATTTCAGTGCCCAACGACCGGCTGCTCGACCTGGTTCCCAAAGAAACGAGTTTCTTTGAGGCCTTTCGGTTCGCCGACGATATTCTCCGGCAGGCAGTGCAGGGGATCAGCGATATCATTGTGACCCCGGGTTTAATCAATCGCGACTTTGCCGATATCCGGACAATCATGCTCGGGATGGGTTACGCGATGATGGGCTCGGCCTCGGCCCGGGGCGAGAACGCGGCGATCGAGGCCGCGAGGCAGGCGATCGGGTCGCGGCTGATGGAGGAAGGCGGTGTTCGGGGCGCGCGCGGCGTGCTCATCAACATCACGGGTTCGGCGCGGCTTAGCCTTTATGACGTGAACGAGGCGTGTTCGATGATTCGCAAGGCGACCGAGAATGAGGACGCGCAGATCAATTTTGGCGTTGTTTTGAATGAGTCGATGCAGGATGAGGTGAAGATCACCGTTATCGCGACGGGATTCGAGCGGGCGCATCTGCCGGAGTTGAACAAACACATGGCGACGTCGCCGATGGTTCCGCAGCGCGCTCCGACGCCGGAGCCGCGGATTACGGAAGTTCCCGCGATGCCTGCTCCGGCTCCTGTGTATGAGACTCCGATGCGCATGGTGGAAGAGGCACCGGCGCCTCCGCCTCCACCGCAGATTCAGGAGGAGCCAGCGATTAGTGTGAATGATCTGGATGTGCCGGCTTATTTGCGTCGCGAGCGGCGGCTGTTTCAGTAGGGTGGAGCGGGCTTAAGCCCATCGAGCGCTGTAAGGTGGCGCAGGCGGTTTCGCCTGCGCGCTCCCGGTGAGTCCAAAGGCAGGCTGGGTAAATACACTACTTGGTTTTGTCTTCGAGAGCTTGCGCGCCTTCCTTCGTCTTTCGGGCCGCCATGTTAGCGCCCTTCTTAACCGCTCCGCCGGTCTTCTTCACCCCGGTTTCGAGCGCTTCGCCGGTCTTCTTGGCGCCGGTACCGACAGCGCTTCCGGTCTTCTTGGCTCCGGTCCCAACCGCGCCACCCGTGACCTCAGCGCCCTTCACCGTGCCTTTCGCGACGGCTTTGCCGGTGTCCTTGACAGCGTCCTTGGTTTCCGAGCCGGCGTTTTTGATGTCCTGCTTAGCGCCGTTCTGAGAATACGCGCCGAGCACCGTAAATGCCGCGATGGTACCAACCGCTAAGAGTCGCCTCATGTGTATAGCATTGCGCAAAACTTGTAAGTTGGACATGAATTGGCGATTAAAATCGCTTAAGCTTGCGGCGCCCGTTGCGGTGCTGCTGGGATTCATGTCGATCGTTCAGGTTCTGTCCATCCGCCAAGAGGCGCAGACGTGGGACGAGGGCACGCACCTCGCCGCGGGTCTGAGCTACTGGAAGACCGGCGATTACCGGATGAACCCGGAGCATCCGCCGCTGGCGAAATTACTTTGCGCCGTGCCCCTGCTGTTCATGGATGTAACGCTGCCGTTTCAGTTCCCTGCCTGGCAGGAGCGGAACGAAGTCGATTTCGGCGCGTACTTCCTGTACACGAACCGGCTTCCGGCGGACGCCATTCTGTTTCCGGCGAGGTGTGTCACGATTCTGCTAACGCTGGCGCTCGGGATCTCCATAGCGGTTTGGACTCGGTGGCGTTTTGGTGCCGCGGCTGCATTATTTGCGGTGGCCCTGGTGGCCTTCGATCCGAACCTGATCGCTCACGGACGATATGTCACAACGGACCTGGCCGTGACGCTGTTCTCGTTTCTTGCGTGCATCGCGTGGGAGTGGGCGCTGCGCCGCAAAACAGCGGGTGGGTTCGTGATCGTGGGCGTCCTGCTGGGGCTGGCACTGGGGAGTAAGTTTTCGGCTCTCTTTCTGATTCCGGTATTCGTGATTCTCGGATTTGCGCGGCGGCCCGGTCGGAAGGGCGCACTGCTCACGGCCGGCATTGCGGTTGCCGTCGTCGTGGGACTCTACGGGCCGGGGGGTCCGGGGTTGTACTGGCAAGGGCTGTCGCAGGTGTTCGCCCACAACAAGGAAGGCCATACCGCTTACCTGCTCGGACAAATCTCTCAGAAAGGCTGGTGGTATTACTTCCCGGTTGCGTTCCTGGTCAAAACGCCGACGGCTGTCCTGCTGTTGTGTTTAGCCGCGCTGTTCTATGCGCGGCGGGTTGTGACTGCGCGTTTTGAATACGCGGTGATGGCCGTTCCGTTGGTGGTGTATTCGGCACTGGCATTCGGAGCGAGCCTGGATATCGGCTTTCGGCACCTGCTGCCGGTACTTCCGTTCCTTTACGTGCAGCTGGGGGTAGTGGCGGCGAGGATGCCGCGTTGGCTCAGCGGCGTATTGGTGCTTTTGTTGCTTGCGGAGTCGCTGAGCGTGTATCCGCACTACCTTGCTTTCTTCAACCGCGTGTCAGGCGGTCCTGCAAACGGGCCGACATACCTGCTGGACTCGAATATCGATTGGGGGCAGGACACGAAGAAGCTGAAGGCCTGGCTGGACGCGCGCGACGTACACCGTATCTGTGATGTTTATTTCGGAGAGGCGTTTCCGGGACATTACGGCATCGAGACCACCCCGTTGCCGGGTAATGACGAAGTGGAAGCACGCAATTCGCTCGATTGCGTTGCTGCGGCGAGCGTCACTCCGTTGTACGGCCTCTACGTGGAGAACGACCGGTATAGCTGGCTTCGGCAACTACGGCCGGTTGCGAAAGTCGGGTACTCGATTTACGTGTATGACCTGCGGAAACGTCATTAAGATCCTATCTGCGGCCCTCGATTTCCTCACGCAGAAGCTCTTCCACATCGTCGATTTTCTCGCCGAGCAGATTCAGCTTTCGCGCGAGACCTTGGATTTCGGTTTCCGCCCGGCGGTTCACGTCGAAATCGAGTTCACTTCGCAGGCGGTCCTTCACATCCTGTCGGTTCTGGCTCATCATGATGACGGGCGCCTGGATGGCTGCGAGCATGGAGAGAAACAGGTTGAGCAGGATGAACGGATAAGGGTCCCAGGCGGAGCGGCCCAACAGGATATTGATGGTGCTGTAAACGATGAGGATCACGCCGAAGACGATGATGAAGGCCCAGGAGCCGCCCCACCGCGCCACCGTATCGGCGATCCGTTCGCCGAAGGTGGCCTCCGATTCTATCACCTCGTTGGGATTGCGGCTGGCGCGCAGGCGAACCAGTTTCTGAGAGGCATGAAACTGGCGGCCCAGGATCGCCAGCATATCCATTCCCGAGTGGGGCTTGCGCTGCAGGAGCACGGCGATGTCATTGCGGTCCACCTCAACGCAGACCGACTGTTCTACCGCCATCGCGCCGGTTTGATGATCTGTTTGTTCCAACATGGAGGCGAAACCGAAGAACTCGCCGGGCGCGGGTTCGTCGATCACGATCTCCTGTCCATCTTCATCGACCGTGGTGACCCGGACCTGGCCGGATACCAGCACGTAGGCGCGGCCTCCCGGCTCACCGATCTTGTAAATACGCTGCCGGGGCAGGAAGGTCTTCAATTCGACCTGGCCTGCCAAAACGGCGGCTTCGTCATCATCCAGAAGGGAAAAGAGGGGAACTTGTTTGAGGACGTCGGGTGCGCAGGACATTGCCTTCTAGGATAGCCGCAGGTCAGGTATTCCCTTGTTCGCTATAGCGAAGTATGATATAGTTTTGCGTCATATGCGGCCTTTTACGCTGTCCCGTGATACTTTTCACATCCTGGTTGCACTCGCCGACCGGGAGAGGCACGGCTATTCCATCATGCGAGAGGTTGAGGAGCGCACCGGCGGTGATGTCCGTCTCAGCCCCAGCACGCTCTACAGCGCGATCAAGCGGCTTCTCGAGGAGGGTCTGATCCAGGAACTGGAGGAACGGCCCGATCCGGAGCATGACGACGAGCGCCGCCGCTACTACCGTATTACGAAGGCCGGCCGCCGGGCCGCCATGGAGGAGGCGCGGCAACTGGAAAAACTGCTGGCGGACGCCCGTACCGCCGGTCTTGCGCCGAAACGCGCATAGCTTATGCTCACGCGCCTTTATCGCGGGCTGCTGTTCCTGTATCCGGCCGAGTTCCGCGATGAATACGGCCGCGAACTCTCGCTGGTATTTGCCGACCGTAGCAGGGAGGAACGCTCCAGGGCCGGAATGCTCCTCGTCTGGATGCGCGCGGTAATTGGAATTCTAAAGGAAGCCCCCAAGGAGCATTACCACATCATGATCCACGATATTCGCTACGCGCTACGACTCATGCGGCATGACGCGGCCGTGACGGCAGCCACTATTGCGATCATCGCATTGGCGATCGGTTCAAGCACCCTGGTGTTCAGTGTGGCGAATGGGCTGTTGCTTCGACCGTTCCCCTATCCCGCGCAGGATCGCTTAGTGGCCGTGCATGAATACAGTCCACGAGACCCGCATGAGACCAACAAGATCTCATTCCCGAACTACTGGGACATACGCGCGCGAACGCGACTGCTGCAGGACATCTCGGTTTATACCGACGGAGACGCGCTTCTTTACAAAGAAGGCGTCGCGGAGAGCGTGCCGGTTGGGCAGGTGAGTGATGGCTTCTTTGCCGTTCTGGGCGTAACCCCTATCCTGGGTCGAACCTTCACGTCGGCTGACGACGCTGCCGGTTCCCCCGGGACGGTCGTCCTCGGAGAGGGCTTTTGGCAGCGGCACTTTGGGCGCGATCCGAGAGTGTTGGGACAATCCGTAAGTACCGGCAATTCACAATACAGGATCGTCGGCGTGGTGACGGACAATATCGTTATTCCGGATCGCGCAGAAATCTGGTTCCCGATGAGGACCGACCCGAAGAAGGCGCCACGGGTCGACTATTTCCTGAGCGGCATCGCCCGCCTGAAACCGGGCGTCACGGCCGCGCAAGCAACGGCGGAATTGAGTTCACTTCTCGAACAGATCCATCGCGAGAATCCGGCAGCAAACAATCACTTCGGGATCCGCGCCGTGCCGCTTCGCGAAGCGCTCGCGGGGACGTATCGCCAGGCCGTCGTGATGTTGTTGAGTGCGGTGGGGCTACTGCTCCTCATCGCCTGCGCCAATGTCAGCAATCTGCTGCTGGTGAAAGCGTCGGCCCGATTGCGAGAGATGGCCGTGCGAACGGCTTTGGGCGCCACCCGGCGGCGGCTGATACGGCAGCTCATGTGTGAAAGCGCGATCTTTGGCCTCACGGGCGGCGTTGCTGGTGTCCTGCTTGCCCGTGCCGGCATTCCCGCCCTCCTGGCGCTGATTCCGATTGACATCCCGCGCTGGATGGATTTCGCCATTGACGGTCGGGTGCTCGCGTTCGCACTAGCCTTATCGCTCATCACCACCATCGGCTTCGGCTTGGCGCCGGCCGTCGCGTCCTTCCACCGCGACCTTGCCAATTCTGTGAAGCAGGGCGGCCGCAGCACGAGTTCGGGCCGGCGGCACAAGCTCCTGCGTAACAGTTTGGTGGTAAGTGAGGTCGCGCTCTCTGTATTGTTGCTTGCGGGTGCTGGCCTGATGACGCGCAGCCTTCTCGCCCTGAAAACACAAGCGCTCGGATATGAGCCGCAGAATGTCCTCAAGGTAGACATTGATTATTCGCAAAAAAGATATCCGGACGGCGCTCCGAGTCGAGCTTTGATTCAGCATCTGCGCCAGGAGATCTCAACGGTGGCAGGCGTGCTATCCGTCGCTTTCACAACGGGGGCTCCGCTCGATAACCACTGGGGCCGGATCTACACGATCGAAGGTCAGCCAGTCCCGCTCCAGGATATGCCCTCGGTTAATCATGTGATTGTTGCTCCGGGGTATTTCCAAACCTTGGGCATACCGCTGCTCCGGGGCCGGGATTTCGCCGAATCGGATTTCGATGCGCCGCACATCGTGATCGTGACGCAATCCTTTGCGCGGCAGCATTGGCCGGACGGCGGCGCGCTGGGCAAGCGTGTCCGGTTCGGGTCTCCGGCGAACAACGAACCGTGGCATACGATCGTCGGTGTGGTTGCGGATAACCGTCACGGGGAGTTGAAGGGCGAAGACAAACCCACGGTGTACTTGCCCTATAGCAAGGACTTTACGCCCAACGCGATTCTAATCCGCGGTTCCGGGGAGCCCTTACGCATGGCCGATGCCGTGAAGGCCCGCATTGCCGGAATCGATAAAGGCATTGCCGTCAGTGGAGTTCTGAGCCTGGAACAGATTCTCGAACGCGCATCCTGGCGCGACCGGTTCTTTACCGTGTTGTTAGGCGTATTTGCGGGGATGGCATTGCTCCTGGCTGTGGTCGGGCTTTATGCGGTGCTTTCGTACACTGTGAACCTGCACCTGCACGAAATCGGCATTCGTATGGCGCTGGGCGCGTCGGCGGCGAACGTGCGTTCGATGGTCATGCGAAATGGGATGACATTGACGGCCACCGGGCTCGGGCTCGGAGTTGCCGCCGGGCTTCTACTGACCCGGCTGTTGAAGTCACAACTCTACCAGGTCTCTCCGCTCGATCCGGCGGCATATGGGGTCGCCATCGGCGTGCTCGCAACGGTTGCGCTTGTGGCGGCCTGGGTTCCCAGCGTGCGGGCTACGCGGATCGACCCCGTCATCGCCCTGCGGCAGGAATGACGCCGATTACTTCTTTCCGGCGGGAATGGCGTCGCCCAGGTTCATGGAGCCACCGCCTTCGCTGACGTAGTTACGGTTCCAGGAAGGGATTTCGACTTCGACGTCCCCTTCAACGATGCACTGGCATCCGAGGCGAGACTTCAGGGTGAGGCCCGCGGCCATATCCAGGCGATCGGCTTCGTCGTCATCCATTTCGGACAGGTTGTCCATGCCCTTGGTGACGATGACATGGCAGGTGGTGCAGGCGCAGTTTCCGCCGCAGGCGTGTTCCAACTGCAATCCAAAATTCAGGCAGACGTCGAGGATCGACTCCGGTTTCCCGTGCTCCGCATAGGGCAGCTTTCCGCTTTCGAACTCGACGGTCTTACCGTCAATGGTGAGCTTGGGCACTCTTTTAGGATACTGGTGTTGAAGAGATGCGCGCTTGTTTCCTTTTACTCTTCTCGGTCGCCCTGCTGCCGGGCCAAAGCACCGATGAAGAATTCCGCGTTTATACGGATCATCCCAGGCTATTCTTGAAGGCTCAACATCTGCGTCTGCTCAAACGCGAACGAGAGCGACAGTCCATGCGTTGGCTGCAGTTCGAGACGCTCGTCAAAGGCGTGGCCCAGATGCCGGAGCCAGGTTTCGCTTATGGGCTCTACTACGCGGTTACCGGCGATGCGACGTTCGGGAAGAAAGCCGTCGAATGGGCGATGGGTTCGACGTCTGATGTGCGCCAGGTGGCATTGGTTTATGACTGGTGCCAGGCTCTGCTCACACCGGAACAATCGAAATCGCTTGCCAATAAGCTGGTGCCGGCGGCGCAGCAGGCGAAGTCAGACGACGTGCGGGCGGTTCGAACTCGTGCGCTGGCGGCCATAGCGGTTTCCGAGCGGCTGCCGGACGGCGGGGAGTCCTCGATGCGGGATATCGTGCAGGGATGGTGGCGTAAGAAGGCGTCGGCCGCGTTGGCCGAGGGCCGCGATTTTGCGCCGGGCGATGAGCAGTTGGCTCTAATGGAGCTGGTACACGCGGTCCGCGATAACCTGACCATCGACTTCCGGGACTCGGCGGCCGACTATTTCAGGCAGCTACCGTCGTTCTATGTGTCCAGCCACTATCCGGCGCCTTATGCGGCCGCGGAGAACGAATACCGGATTCCGTTCTACAAGAATGCGGGTCAGCCGGACTTAGACCGGGCGGCGGCGTCGCGGGCGGCGGGTCTCATGATGGTTGCCTTCGACACGAATGCCGTGGAGAACCAGTTCGTGCAGGGATGGCTGATGCAGGATCGTTTCCTGCTGAAAGGGGCTTATGGATGTCCTTACGAATACATGTGGGCCAATCCATATCAGCCGGGTTTGAGCTACTTCCACCTGCCGATGGCATTCTATGACAAACGCTCCGGGGCGCTGTTCGTTCGGTCCGACTGGGAGGAAGACGCCACTTGGTTTGGCATGTTCCAGGACGAGATGCAGCTCTTCCGTGATGGCAAGATTACGGTGCTGCATACGGGCAACATGAACGCTGGAGCGATTCCGACTTACGCGGTTGGGGACACGGCAATGATCGCTCTCGGCCGCCCCCAGGCGCGTTTTCAGGCACAAGGCGGCGCCGTGTTTGTCGTGCACCTCAAGCCCCGGCACGTCTATGAGGTCGAGATCGACGATGAGGAGATGGCGGAGTTCGAAACCGATCCGGCCGGCACGCTATACTTGCCGATACCGAAAGAACATTCGCCTGGAATTCGAATTCGGGAGAGGAATCAGACCTCATGGATGCGGCAGAGCGCGAATCTGTAGTTGCGTACCTGGAACGGACGCGGGACGAGATGTTGGGCCTCGCGACTAGGCTGACGGCCGAGCAGCGGGAGTTTCGCGACGGATCCAATCGCTGGTCGGTGGCGGACTGCATGGAGCACATCGTCGTCACGGAGACAGCGATCCGGAAGCAGTTGGAGCGGGTTCTGGCTGGACCTCCGGACGTGGAACATCGTGGATCGACCGCCCATAAAGACACCATTCTGACGGAGCGAGTAGCGCCACGTCGAGGCCGTGCCCAGGCTCCTGAGGCGGCGCATCCTGCGGGGCGGTGGCCTGACTTCGGGGAGTTGTCCCGCCGATTCGAGGAAACGCGTGCCGCTACTATCGCGCTGGCGCGGAACTCGGAGGCGGACCTCCGCTGTTACTTCTTTCCTCATCCAATCCTAAAGGATCTCGATGTCTACCAGTGGCTCGTGTTTTTCGCCGCGCATACAGAAAGGCATTTGAAGCAGGCCGAGGAGGTTCTGGGCTCCGCCGACGTTGCGAAGGCTGCCGGCGAGGCCAGTGCGTAAGGCACTCACCGCGTCCGAAGCCTTTCTTTTCACGGCGGCGGTCCTCTTCGATATCTGGTATCTGCACTTTCGAAGCGCTTGGGGGGATGCTCTTCCGGCGGCTATCGTAATCGCGTCGTTTGTGGCGCACCGGGAGACTGTCCGTTCGCTCGGCTTATCACTGAATGAGTTTGTGCAGGCGCTGTATGCCTGGCGTTATGCAAGTGCGGCGTTTGTTGCGTGTGCGATCGCGGCGGTGTTCATCATGGGGCATCATCCGTTTTACCTTCTGTATCGGGGAGTGCGGTACTTCGTGTGGTGCGTGATTCAGCAGGTTCTATTTCAGAACATGATTTACCGGCGGCTGCGGCCGGGGTTGGGGGACGGTTGGGTGGCGGCATCGCTGTCCGGAGTATTGTTCGCTCTGGCGCACTTGCCGAATCCGATTCTAGTTCCGGCGACATTGGGATGGGGGACAGTGTCGGCGCGACTGTTTGAGAGGTGGCCTAGCGTGCTGGCGCTAGCGGTTTTGCAGACGGTGTTGTCGTCACTGCTGTACTGGGTATCACCGGGCGGCTTGAGTCACCAGTTTCGAGTCGGGCCTGGGTATTACTGGTAAAGCTAACGATTGATAGTTCTTTGATCCGGACAGCAGCAACGCGGACAGAGTCCCGATCATATCACCCAAATCCACGCTTTCCTGGTTGCTCAGTATGATCAGGACGGCATTGGCGTCCACGAACCTGGCGATAAAGCTGAGAAAACCGTTGACTTCTCCGTCATGGGCGGCGACCCTTTGACCGAAGAAGTGCGTGATCACCCAACCGTAACCGTAACCATTGGCGTTCGGAGCAGGTGTAAACATCAGGTTCAAGAGTTGCGGCGATACCAGTGTTCCGTTGTCCAGCGCCTGCGTCCAAAGGTACATATCATCGACGCTCGAATAGAGCCCGCCGGCGGAATAGGCCCAGCTCATGTCCAGGTACGGCGCAACGGAATCGATTTTGCCATTCTTGAGCAGATATCCGCCGGCCCGGCCTTGGAGAACCTTCGTGAAACTGTCGTAGCCCGTCGCATTCATTTGTAGTGGGGTGAAAATATTCGCCTGGATGAACGAGTCCCAACTCATGCCTGACAGCAGTTCGACCACCCGGCCCAAAACGACATACCCCGAGTTGCTGTACTCGAACTGTGTTCCGGGGATGAAATCCAGAGGCTTCACGGAGAAGTAGGCGATCAAATCATCCGGTGACACCGGGCTGAAACTCCGGGCTTGCGCGTCGCTGAACCCGACGTAATCGGGAATTCCCGAGGTATGCGTCAGCAACTGATGGATCGTGATCGCACTCCAAGCGTTCGGACAGACCGGCAGGTATTGGCAGACTGGATCAGTCACGTTTAGCAGGCCGCGATCCTGCAGCTGTAGGATTGCCATCGCGGTGAATTGCTTGGTCAGCGATCCGAGCCGGAATTTTGTTGAAGAGGTATTGGCTACATTAAACTCAGCACTCGCCAGCCCATAACCTTTGTCGATCAACGTCGCACCGTTCTGCGCCACCAGAACTGAGCCCTGAAATAGACCACTGTCCGCTAGTCCTTGTATGTACCCGTCCATTTGAGACGCCCTATCCTGGCCACGACCGTCAAGTAAGGCTAAGCCGGCTATAGCGAAAAATGACAACAGACGAGTCATATTGTGAGCGCCGTGCACTCGTTGGGCCACACGCAAACCCCTCGCAGGAAACGTACGTGAGCGTTCTAATTCGCCACACCTGTGCAGCGCGGTCACTCCGTGCGGCCATGAGATCCACTGCCAATGCATTCCGCGGACCACCGGCTGGGCGTCAGGATTCTTCAGATCGATGAGAGCGACAGGCACGCAGTTTACCGTGCTAGTGACCGCGTTGGTAGAAGTGCCGAACCTACGTTAAAGTAAATGTCCCATTTTCTGCTTTTTGGTCTGCAAATACCCTTGCGACGACTCGTGTGGGGCCACAATGCACGGGATGCGCTCAGTGACCTCGATTCCGGCGCGCTCCAGGGCCGCGATCTTGTCGGGGTTGTTGGACAGCAGGCGGACCTGGCGGACACCAAGATGTCGCAAAATGTCGGCGGGCATCTGGTAGTTGCGAAGATCGGCCTCGAAACCCAGGCGTTCGTTCGCCTCCACCGTATCAGCGCCCTGGTCCTGCAGTTCGTAAGCCCGTAGCTTGTTCAGCAGCCCGATGCCGCGACCTTCCTGGTGCTCATAAATGACCAGTCCGCGGCCCTCCTCGGCGATTAAGTTCAGCGACAGCTCGAGTTGCGACCGGCAATCGCAGCGCAGGCTGTGGAAAACATCGCCCGTCAGGCACTGCGAGTGAATCCGGAGCAGAGGCGGTTCCTCGCCGGTCAGGTCGCCCATGCGGAGGACGACGCACTCCTCGGTTGAGCCCTCATAAATGCCCTCAAAACCGTAAATTCGGAAGTGACCGAACCGGCTAGGGAAGTTTGCTTCCGCGACTTTTCGAAGCATGAATGATAAACGCTTTGTTTTCATTATAATGGTCGGCAGGCCCGGCATGCTTGACCCGCAACAGCTCGTCATCCTCCTCCTGCGCCTTGCGGTGGCCGCCTCCTTTGCCAGCATTTTGGCCCGCTTCGCGAGCTTCCAGAGGATGTTGATGCGCGAAGAGCGCACTCTGGTGCAACGCCTCAAGCTGGGTTTAAGCTGCTCGCTGCTGTTTGGCACGGGTGTTGCGATCCGGATTTCCAACTCCTACCAGGCGGTCGACCTCGGGTTGGAAGGCAGCCTGATTTCAGGAATGATGGGTGGCTACGTTACCGGCCTTCTGTCCGGAATCCTGATTTCTCTCCCGGCGATGTTCAACGGCGAGCTGATGTCGATGCTGGTTTTCGCGGGCGTAGGCGTGCTCGGTGGATTACTTCGCGATGTCGCCCCCGACAAGGATTATGTCTGGCGGTTCTCCCCCCTGCTCGACCTCAGCTTCTATCGACTGCTGAAAGGTAAGCAGGATCTGAAGTTGGTGGCCTACCAGTTGACCGTCCTGGTGACGGCGATGTTCTGCGCTCTCGTGACGGTGTGGGTGGCGCGTCTGCCGGGCAGCGCCGGGAAGCCGCTGATCTTCTGCCTGGCGCACGACTGGAAGGAGGTTTCACCCTTACGCTGGGTGCTCTACTACGCGAGCACGGTGTTTGCCGTGATGCTGCCTTTGAGGATCTGGAACGCGACCCGCAACGAGAAGAAACTCGAAGCGCAGCAAGCCCGGCTCAACGAAGCGCGGCTGGCGGCGTTGAAGAGCCAGATCAATCCTCATTTTCTGTTCAACACCCTCAACTCTGTGTCGTCCCTGATTCGCACGAATCCGGATCAGGCGCGCAGTATGCTGTACAAACTCTCCAGCATTCTCCGGCGGTTGTTGCGCAAGACCGACAACCTCGCGCCGCTACGCGAAGAGCTGTCGTTCATCGACAATTACATGGCCATCGAGATGATTCGCTTCGGCGACAAGTTGAGGTTCACGAAAGAAATCGACCCGAATACCTTGGACACGCTGGTGCCCAGCATGCTCTTGCAGCCGATCATCGAAAACAGCATCCGACATGGTTTGAGCAGCAAGGTGGATGGCGGTATGATTCGAGTACGGAGCCACCTGACCGATGGCCGGCTCCACTTGCTCGTGGAGGACGATGGCATTGGAATCCCGGAGGCGAAGCTCGCCACGCTCTTTGAAAGTGGAATCGGTGTAAACAACGTGAACGAGCGTCTCAAGGTTCTGTTCGGAAACAACTACCGGATGTGGATCGATAGCAAGACCGGGGAAGGAACGCGGACCGGTATCGAAATACCTGAAGTGCAAACCGCAGTCGTCAGACAGGCAATAAATGCCGCTGTTTAAGGGAGCACCGATTGAACAATTACGACTCGACGCTGCTGTTTCCGCGTCCGGAGACACTGCCCCGTACTATCGCTGAGCGTACGCGCCGCATATACGATTATCTGGCAGGGGTGTATCCGATATCGACTTTCTTCTTCCATTCGAAGGCGCACAAGTGCGCGATGGAGTTCTCGGGTATTCGCGATGGGATGCGGGTACTCGAGGTAGCGACCGGGTCAGGGGAGATGTTCCGCAGGATCGTGCGGGCGAACCAGGGTGGGGAGACGATCGGGCTGGACCTGTCTCCGAACATGGCGGCGCGTACGCAGCGGCAGGCGCGTCAGAAGTTTCCGCGAGCGACGAGCTACTGCCAGGCGGTGGATGCCCGCCAGATGCCGTTTCTCGACAACACCTTCGATGCGGTGGTTTGCTGCTACCTGCTGGAATTATTGTCATGCGACGACATCCTGCTGGCTCTGAGGGAATTCCGGCGGGTTCTGAAAAGGCGGGGAACGTTTACGCTCGTCTGTATCGGCCAGAATGCCGAGGCGTTCAACCACGCCTATCGCGTATGTGGGCGGCTGGCGCCGGCGTTCTGGGGGCGGCAGGTGGAGGAGCGCGTGCCGGAGATGATCGAAGCGGTTAATCTGAAAGTGATCAGGGATAAAATGGTCCGTCAGGGTTTTTATCCGTCGCGCGTGTTATCCGCGCGCAAGTAAAGCAGCCTGAAGGCTGCCTTACCGCAGGAGGTCTCCAATGGAATCGAATCGCCGCGATTTCTTAAAAAGCTCCGCAATCATTTCCGCGGCTCCGATGTTTGTTCCTCAGCGTGCGTTTGGCGCGAATGACCGTGTCACCTATGGTGTCATCGCGACGGGCGGACGCGGCCGTTATCTGAATAAGAATTTCCAGGCCATTGGCGGGCAGTGCGTTGCGTTATGCGATGTGTATGAACCCAACCTGGAACTTGCGAAAAAGGATTCCCCCGAGGGCGTTAAGACGTACCTCGATTACCACGAATTGCTGGAGCAGCCAGGCGTCGACATTGTCGTGCTGGCCGGGCCGGATCATCATCACTGTCCGATGCTGCTCGCCGCGCTCAAGGCAAAGAAAGACGTCTACGCCGAGAAGCCGCTGTCGTATTCGTTCGAAGACAGCAAGAAGATGGTGGATGCGGTGAAGAGCAGCGACCGGATCGTGCAGGTCGGAATGCAGCGGCGCAGCTCGCCGTCCGTGATGCGGGCGAAGCAATTGATCGATGACGGCATCATTGGCGACGTGTACCAGGTGCGTCCGCAGTGGGACTGGAATGTCGCGAGGCCGCTGGATAATACGCCGCTGGCGGGTAATATCGATTGGGACCGTTTCCTCGGTCCGGCGCCGAAGCGTGCACTGGAGCCGATGCGATTCCGCGCTTGGCGCCAGTTCTACGACTACGCGGGCGGGAACATGACGGACCAGGGAACGCACCTGATGGACGTCGCGCAATGGTTCCTGAAATCGGGCCCGCCGAAGGCTGCCATCATGCACGGGTTCATCGCCAAGACCACGGGAGCCGAGCAGCCGGATGTGTTCACCGCGGTGTTCGAATATCCCAAGCATCTGATCACCTGGACTTTGAACTATACCAACGCCTATGAAAACGGATGGAGCATCAAGTTCATGGGCGACAAAGGCACGATGATTCTGGAAGAAGGCGGTTGGCACGTCTACGCCGAGCCTTGGAAGACCGATGCTCCAGCCATTTTCCAGGAACTGGCAGTCGGGCCGGGCGCCGGGCTGACGGGCACTAACGCGGTGCAGGCGCATTTTAGGAACCTGGTGGAATGCGTCCGTTCACGAGAGCAGCCGCATTGCACGGTGGAGACCGCGGCGCAGGCTGTCGCGGGGCCTCACCTGGCGAATATCGCCTTTAAGCAGGGGCGCAAGGTCACTTACAACGAAGCCGTCCGGACATAAGATCGCGTGGTTCGGCTTGCGGCCTTGGTTGTGCTTTTGGGGCTAAGCCTCGCGGGGCAGGATTCGAAAACCATCGACTTCAGCACGTCGCGCGGCAGCACGCGTTATTACGTCGTGTTCGCCGCGCGAAACGATACCCGAACGGGGCACGCCTTCGTCATCTGGGGCGTGGAAGACGATCGCAAGCGCCGCAGCACCATTAAGGCGATGGGGCTTTATCCCGAGTACCAGGAGGACGACTGGAAATCGGTGGTCCGGCTCGTTCCCGGAACCATCGTCGATGAGCAGATCAACCATAGTCTTTCCAGCATTGCCGGCGAATTGATCCTGAAGGTCGACGCGGCGGCATACCAGGAGTCTTTGAAAACCGCGAGCGTTTGGGAGTGCAAGCACGAGTTTGCCGTGCTGCGGCGGGATTGCGTGGAGTTTCTTCGCGACGTGGGGACATCCTTGGGCCTCGATATGCCGCGCAGGATGGCCGCGGGCGCGACTCCGCACGCTTACGTACAGGCGCTCCTCGCTGGTGTTTCGATGGGGAAACGTGACTTTGGCGAAGCGATGTACGAAGGCTCGCTCTTGGAGGGACGGCCAACCGGGCACGGCATGCTATCGAGCGGATCGTTTGAAATCAGCGGCACATTCTGGGGCCTGGAGCACCAGGTTGGGGAAGGCTGGATTTCCGACGAGGAACGCATTTTCCGCTACGAAGGAGACATCGTGGATTACCAGCCGCACGGGCGCGGTACAATCCAGCGTTACGAAAGCGTCGACGGTCCTCGGGAGGTCCGCCCCATTCTGAGCGGACGGTTCGAGAACGGTCTGCTTCGGACCGTGATTCGCCGTTTCGAAAGGGATGTTGTGCCGGACATTGGCTTCGACGCCACTCCCGCGGCCTTGTGGAAATTGGCACGCCATCCGGAACCGTAATGCTAATTTAGGTTTTGAATCCCATTCGAGTAGCAGTTGTCGGCGCGGGTGCGTTTGGCCGGAACCACATGCGCGTTCTGAAGGAATGCGCGCGCGCGGAACTCGCCGGAGTTGTCGATACGGACAAGGAGCGGGCGGCGGCTGCGGCGTCGCAGTTCGCGTGCCCGGAGTACGCATCGCTTCACGAACTCCGCGGGAAAGTGGATGCCGCCGTTATCGCCGTGCCCACGTCGCTACATTCGGAGGTTGGGTGTGAGCTGTTAGAGTCCGGCATCGACGCACTGGTGGAGAAGCCGATCGCTGCCGATCGCGTTGAGGCGCGGAAACTGGTGGAGACGGCGCGTGAACACGGCCGGATCCTGCAAATCGGACATTTGGAGCGGTTCAATCCCGCGGTCGTGGCGTTAAAGAAAGCGGCGAAGCTGCCGCTATTCTTTGAAATCCACCGCATGAGCCTGTTTTCGCCGCGCAGCCTGGATGTGGATGTTGTCCTGGACTTGATGATCCACGACCTCGACATCGTGCTCGACCTGGTGGGCATGGAACCCGACGAGATCCGCGGCGCCGGCATCTCGGTTCTTTCAGAGAAGGTCGACATCGCTAACGTGCGACTGGCGTTTCCTACCGGGTGCATTGCAAATCTGACGGCGAGCCGGGTGTCGACCGAGCGGGTGCGGAAGCTCCGCGTGTTTCAGCCAAGTCAGTACATCTCACTCGATTACAGCCGTCAGGAAGCAGCGGCCTTCGCCGTGCGGGACGGACAGCAGATAGATTTCCGGATGCTGCCGGTGGAAAAAGGCGAACCGTTGCGGGCTGAAATTGAGCATTTTCTGGACTGCGTTGAGGAAAGGCGGGCGCCCCAGGTGGCAGGCGAGGATGGCCTGCGTGCCTTGGAGAGCGCCCTCACAATTCTTGATAAAATCGAAGAGCACAGACAGTTAGTCGCGCGGCAGTTGAAGTCCCTTACCTAGCAACGTCGGACTGGCTCCGGACGTCTTTACTTTGCAACAACGGATGACGGCAGAGGTGGATACCAGGACGACGGATACCGGACCAGACCTCCTCACACACTGGGAACAGGCTGAGGAGTCGCATCGGGTTCTCCAAGCCAGTGTGGGTTCGCTAATTGCGCACGTTTTTCTGGTTGCCTTCTTCATCTTTTTGTTCAGTCTTCCGGGGCCAAAGCCAATTCCGTTTAACGAAGTCACGGCGGACCTGCGGAGGGCGGTACACCTGACGGCTCCCCCCAAGGAATTGACTCAGAAGGAGCCGAACAAAGGCAAGGTCGCGAAGGAAGTCACTGTCGAGGAACTGCTGGCGACAAAGGCCCATGTTCCGACTCCTCCTGCTCCGGCGGCGGTTCGAGCCTTCAAAGCGCCACCTGCGTCGCCTCCGCCCGCGCCGCAGCCGAAAACGCCGGTGCTTTTGCCCGAAGCTCCCAAGATATTGGCGACGGCTGAGCCCCCGTCGCAACTGCCGCCGGGGATGGGTCCGCAGCAGGCGACTCCTCCTCCGAAGCCTCAGGCGGAACCTCCCAAGTTGGCCTTCGAAACGCCGGGACAGGGTGGTACGGCTCCAGCGCAGGCACCGGGTATGCCCAAGATCGCGACGCCGAAAGGAACGGTGGACGAAACCGTTCACAGCGTGGCTCGTGGCGCCGGGGGCACCGGCGGTTTGACGGTAGGCGATACCGATTCCATTCCGAGTCTCAGGGATGAGCTGAACGAGAAGCCTACGCCGGGCGTGGCGAAGAGCAGCCTCGAACTGCTGAGCGATCCCCAGGGCGTGGACTTCAAGCCGTATTTGATCCGGATCCTGGCCACGGTCAGGCGGAACTGGATGTCGATTATTCCCGAAAGCGCGCGGTTAGGCCGACGTGGGCGCGTTCTGTTGCAGTTTATTGTCAGCAAGGACGGGAGCGTGCCGAAGTTGGTTATTGCGATGCCGTCGGGGGCTGACGCTCTCGACCGGGCGGCGGTCGCGGGCGTGAGCGCGTCCGTCCCATTCCCCCCGCTTCCAGCGGAGTTTAAGGGCAATGAGGTGCGGCTGCAGTTTGCGTTTACATACAACTTGAAATAGAACCTGTTCGACCGGCGCAGACGGCGTCGCATGTCGTTCTAAACCTTCGAGCGCCCGACAAATCGAAACTGGAGCCGGTCGCATTGATTCACGCCGGTAACCGCGCCAAGACGTGGACAGATTCTTCGCGCAGCGCGAATATTCTGACATTGTGGAAGGATGCATAGGCGAAACCGCCAGCGCCACCTTGAGTTGCGGCGAGGCCGCTTGGGTGAACGCGTTACCAGCTATTCAATTGCACGCGGCGCCAGGCATTTTGGTTTATGCAGAGGTAGTAATAAGTCGAATCCATCGCCCAATTGCCCGCCGTGCACGCTGCTCCGGACGACGAGGGGGCCGAGACCCGCAGCCCGATTACTGTCGGGTCGGCGCTGATCGTCGTGCGTCCGGTGGTTTCCTCGAGACTGCTCAGTCCGGCTCCGACCATGACGTTCTTGGTCGCCGTCATCGCACGGACGTCCTGCCCGCTGTCCCAGGCGCCATTGGTTGCATGCCAGTGTGAGACAGGGATGGCGTCAAACGGAAAGCCAGTGATTCCGGATTGAGCGGTGCAGCCGGCGCAATTCAGTGTGAGGTTATGGCCCACTGTCAGCACTCCTCCGTTGGAAACGTAAACGTAAGCATCCCCGGTGCCGGAGCTGAGGGTTGCAGACGCTCCCGCCGAGAACGAATAAGCGACCGAGCCGAAACGCACGTTGCACGGGGTGGCAGCCGAGCAGTTGGGGCCAACGTTCAAGAGATTCCCGTTGCTGGCGGTGACCTGCAAATCGCCTAACTGCGCTGCCATCGACGCGCCGGTTCCACTCGTGTTGCCGCCGCTTGTGTTGCCCTGAGTGGACCACGTGTTTAAGCCCACACAGCCGTAAATGTTCGATCCGGCCGGAGCGTCAGTTTTGAAATACATGTCCCCGGGATTACAGGTGCCTGGCAGGCTCGTTCCGGATTTTAGGGGACGCGTGGAATTCGCGGAGCTGAAGTCGACGCTCTTGGTTTGTGTGCGTAGGTCAACCTGGGTTGGAGTGGCGCCATGAATCGACGACGCGACCGCCAATAATAGAACCGCAGAAGGAAGGAAACGCATTCGTGTGACTCCTTGGATCAGGTAGCCGGAAAGGCGGCCGTCAGAAGCCGAGCCTCGGCGTGCACCGGATTAAATAGCTGTGACTCGTGCGAGGGTGACCCAGGCGATTTCGCGTGCATGTTTTGAGGTGGTGCCACGGATCTCAAGGCAGGCGAAACCGCCTGCGCCACAGTTCCACTGCCGCGTCACAGGCCAGCCACAGCTTAGCATCGCGGCTCGAAGGAACTCGCTGTGAAGTTATGAAGTATCGGATCGCAAGTTATTGCACAGACGGTCCTTAGGCTGGAAACGCGGTTTCGGCGGCGCAGCGTGACCGTGCGGCCATGAGAAGATCAAAAGAGCGGAGAACGGAATGGAAAAAGTCACAAAAACCGAACAGGAATGGAAAGAGCAGTTGACGCCGGAGCAGTATCACGTCACGAGGGAGAAAGGCACCGAGCGGGCGTTTACGGGCGACTACTGGGACAACCACGCGAAAGGCGAGTACTCGTGCGTTTGTTGCGGAAACCCGCTGTTCGATTCGGAGACAAAGTTCGAGTCAGGCACGGGATGGCCGAGTTTCTGGAAGCCCCTCTCGGAAGAGAACGTCACGACGGAAGAGGATCGAAGTCACGGAATGCGGCGCGTCGAGGTGCAATGCGGTAAGTGCGGCGCACATTTGGGACATTTGTTTCCGGACGGCCCCAAACCGACCGGACAACGGTACTGCATGAATTCGGCCTCACTCGATTTCAAGAAATCTGAGTGAGAGCAAAAAAAAGGCCGAGGCCTTGCGGCCCCGGCTTTTCTCTCTAGGGTTAGGCGATTCTCACTGGGGAGTCGTCCGGATGTACCGGATATCGACGACGCCCTGAGCGAGGTTACCCTTCGAATCCGTTACCGTGATGTCGAAGAAGTAATCGCCGAACAACGCCGATAGCTCCACGGTTGGCTGCACCGATGTCGGGTTCAAGACCGCAGCCTGTATGTTACGAGAGGTCGTCAAGTAGGACAGCGGAGTTGCGCCACTCGGACTCGAGGATTGACTCAGGTCGAGTTGGACAACGCGGACTACCGTCTCGCAAATGATGAGCGACGGACCACCGCCGGCCGGAACGGTCGGAGCGGCGCACTGCAGGCCATTCAAACCGGTCACGATGATTACTGGTGGCGGAGGCGGAGGTGGCGGCGTTTGCGTTACGGTCACCGTCACCGTGGCGGTAGCCGGTGTCGTTCCGGATGCGCCGGTCGCCGTACAAGTGTAGGTCGTATTCACTTGCGGGTTCACTGTCACCTGGCCCTGCGCGTTCACGGGGCCGACGCCGTTGATTGTAACGGTGGTCGCGTCCTTAGCGAGACAGGTTAACACCACCGGCGCTCCCGGACTCGGGCTCGTCGGCGGATTCGCAGTGAACGAAGTGATGGTCGGGTTCGTCGGCGGCGGTGGCGGCGGGGTCGTCACGGTAATCGTGACGCTCGCGGTAGCCGTCCCGAACTTGTTCGTGGCGGTCAATGTGTACATCGTGGTCGCCTGAAGCGTTACATCCTGCGTTCCCACGAGTGCTACCGTTCCGAGTTGGGGCTGGATCGTTACGGTGTCGGCGCCGCTTACCTGCCATACCAGAGTTGAGGTGCCGCCCTGGGGTATGGTTAGCGGAGCGCCACTGAAGCGGACGATCTGCGGCGCGCTGCCAGGAGTTACCGAGACCGTGACGCTGCATGTCGCGGTCAGACTGGCGTTGGTGGCTGTCAGCGTGTAAGTCGTGGTTTGAGTCGGGCTCACCACGAACGAGCCGCTGGGTTGCACGGTTCCAACGCTCGGGCTTACCGTTACGCTGGTCGCGTTTTGAGTCGCATAAACGACGGTGGCGGACTCACCCGAGATGATCGTCATCGGGGTGGCCGTACAAGTCAGGAACTGAGGTTGTGGCGTCGTGACCGTAATGGTCGCCTGGGCCGTCTGCGTGCTGGTCGCATTGGTCGCGGTCAGCGTGTAAGTGGTCGTTTGAGTCGGCGACACACTCAGACTGCCGTTACTCGGATTCACGTTCCCGATGCTGCTGATGGTGACCGTGGTCGCGTTCTGCACGCTGTACTGCAGTTGCGATGACTGGCCAGTTTGGATACTGCTCGGGTTCGCGATGAAGAACAGGATGTTCACCTTAGGCTGCGAAACCGTGGTCACGTGCGTACGAGCCGAGGCATACTGCCCGTCGGTGTTGGTGACCGTCAGCCGGAAGGTGTAAGCCTGGCCGTCGGTGGCCTGGAACGTTGTGATGGCGGCAGTGGGGTTCGAAAGCTGAACTAACGGACCCGCTTCCTGCACCCACTGGAACTTCAGAGCCTCGCCGTTCGGGTCATGCGAACCCGAGCCGTTGAGGGTGACGGTTCCCGCGGGTATACCGATCTGGTCCGGACCTGCGTCCGCAACCGGGGGTGACGTTCCGCGGTGAATCGTACGGCTGACAACTTCGTAGCGAATACGCGGCACCTGAGCGGGCACCGGGTACTTCGATTCGGCGAATTCCTTGGGCCGCATCAGGTTGCCCCAGGTGATGCCGAAGACGGCGCGCCCGTTCGACCCGCGTACTGGCAGCATCGTTTCGTTGATGCCACCTTCCGCCGTAAACGCGAACCGGTCGGAAATCGGGAATACGAAGCGGAGAGTACCGCCGATGCGGTCTCCATAGGAGTAGCTCTTCAGATAACCAACGTTCCCCTGCAGGTACGTTCTGCCGACGAGCGCCAGAGTGGTCTGGACGCCGGCTTGATCGACGATGTGCAGGAACCGTTGCGTGAAGATGTTCGGAGCGATTGATCCATCGGAGAGCACGAGATTGCGGGTATCGAGGATGGGGTTATCCAGGAAGCCCTTGGTGCCGAAGACACCGACCGTGCCCTGTTTGAAGATGTAATCGAATACCGCTGAACCCTGTCCCAGGGTTCCGCCGTTCTGGTAGCCGCTCAACTGTACGTGTTTGAAGCTGGCGAATAGTCCGCCCTGGAACCGGCCGATACGATCGACCATACCAACGTCGAACTGGGCTTCCTTCTGGTCGTGGAAGTACAGGTACTCTGCCTGAGCCTGGACCGCGAAGTGGTCCTTGTAAGGCGCGAAGTACCGGCCCGCGCCGCTAAACGTGATGCGCCCCATGTTGTCGGCGCCTGCGTTGAGACCCAGCAGCGAGAAGCGGGGATCGCGGAAGGCTTCGAGGCGCTTGTCGACAACGGAAGCCGTCTGCTCTTCGGTGAGCGGTTTCGGGATTCCGTTGACTTTGTTCTCGAGCGCGGCCTCCTGCTGTTTCAGGTTATCGATTTCGCGGCGCAAACCGGCATTCTGATCCGCCAGGTCGCGCAACATACGAGCGATGTCGTCGAGTTTATCGAGACGTTTGAGAATGTCGTCACAGCATTTCTGGGGTTCGGGCGCTTGCGGTACCGCCGCGATGGCCTCACCCACTCCACCGTCGCCGACGACCTTGCCATTCTGATCTGTGACCGTGAGCACGACGCGGCGGTTCATCCATCGCGCCACGTCAGTTTTGGCAAAGCGGTTCTTATATCCCGAATAGCCTGGGTTATCTTTGCCCCGGCTGACTGCCGTAATCTGGTCCGGCTTGGCACCGTACTTAACCAGGAATTCCCGCACCGTGTTGGCGCGTGCGAGTCCAAGTTTTTCGTTATACCCCTTCCCACCAATATTGTCGGTGTTGCCTTCCACCCGCACGTGGTACCCAGGGTTCTTGCTGAGCAAGTCAGCGAGACGAAGAAGGCTCGGGTATCCATCGGAAAGGACGGCGGAGTTGAACTCGAAGTTAATCTCTTCCCAGTCGTTCTTAGAAGCCTTCGTATCCAACCCTTGCGCCCAGCTGCAGGCAACCAGAAGACAGGAAAGAGTAATTAACGTCGTGTACGTTCGTAACATGCGCTAACTCCTCCTCTGTAAGCTTGCTTATGTTTTTTAAGGTGCTGTTATCGTCTGAGTGTGAAAAAGCAGGACTGCTACCCCGACGAACCACCAAGTATCTTAGCACTAACCGACTCGTAAGACGTTACAGGCAAGGATGCATTTCGCAATTCTTTGCGACAATGAGTAATGGACCTCTTGGATGGGTGGTCGCTTGGTAATCATCACCTCAACAGGGTGGTGGTTTCCAAGAGGAAAGTCCGGTCTCCACAGGACAGCATGCCGGCTAACGGCCGGGGGAGCCGCTTCAAGGCGAGCTCTACGGATAGTGCCACAGAAAACATACCGCCGGTTCGGTTCGCTGGGCCGGTAAGGGTGAAAAGGTGCGGTAAGAGCGCACCGCGGGCGAAGTAATTCGTCCGGCAGGGAAAACCCCATGCGGAGCAAGACCAAATAGGGGAGGAGGGGCGGTCCGCCCCGTTCAACTTCCGGGTAGGTCGCTTGAGCCGGTCAGTGATGGCCGGCCTAGAGGAATGACCGCCATCCGGCAACGGATACAGAAACCGGCTTATAGTCCAGGGGGTCCTAGACTTACTACGTTGCATGGGCAGGCCGGCAGCCTGCCAGTATCGACGTGCACCACCATCGTTTCCATCAACTCCTGTGTGCCCCAATCCATCGTCACGTTTCCAGCCTGCTTCATTGTGGTGATATAATTCTCCGTATTGAGAGAATTTCCCGAAGTAGAGATTGAGCGGCGTATTGCGCGGCGGCTGGCTGCACTTCGAGCCGAGCAGGGTTGGACACTTGAATCGCTCGCCGGCAAAACCGGTATCAGCCGGGCGACACTGTCGCGTCTTGAGCGCGGCGAATTGAGTCCAACCGCTTCGATGCTCAATCAACTGTGCTCGCAGTATGGGTGGACGGCTTCACGCTTGATGGCCGAAGCGGAGAGCGGCCCGCCGACAGTAGTCCGGAGCGAGGAGCAGATCACCTGGGAAGACCCCGAAACAGGGTATGTGCGCCGTGTTTTATCCCCGCCGCATCCGAATTTGCGAGGCGAACTGGTTGAAGTCTGGCTACCGCCCAGCGCCGTGGTTTCCTACGACACATCCCCGCTACCGGGTCTGGAGCATCATCTTTGGATGCTCGAAGGGGTCCTGTCGCTCTCACTGGAAGGCGTCACATTTCGGCTGGAAAAGGGAGATTGTATCCGGTATTTACTGTCGGGTCCGTCGCGGTTCGAAGCGGGAAGCAAGCGGGCGGTCCGCTATGTGATCTCAATGGTGCGTCCGGGGGGATGAGTGATGATTTCGGGCGATTCTTTCGCTATTGAATGTTGGAGGCCGGAGCCGGCGTGTGTGGCGGACGATCTGGCGATGTTAGGATGCGTTCTGCACGCTTGTGTTCAGGCGGGCGCGAGCGTCAGTTTTGTATTGCCGTTTTCGAGGGAGCAGGCGACGGCGTTTTGGCGGGAGCGTGTCCTGCCGGCGGTTCAGGCAGGCAGCTTGGTCGTACTGATCGCGCGAGAGGATCGGCGGATTGTTGGAACAGTCCAACTGGATCTGGATACGCCTCCGAATCAGCGCCATCGGGCGGATGTGAAGAAGCTTCTGGTGCATCCGGACGCGCGGCGCCGGAAAATCGGGCGGCGGCTGATGTGGGCTCTCGAGGAGCAGGCTCGCGAAGCTCGGCGGAGTCTGCTTACGCTGGATACGCAGACGGGCGGATTTGCAGAACCTTTGTATTTGTCTTTGGGCTATATCTCGATTGGAGTCATCCCGCGATACGCGTTGCAGGCCGATTCGGGGATGTTGGAGGGGACGACCTTCATGTACAAGGAACTGGCGCCGCAGGCTTCCAAGCCATTGTCTCTTTAGTCTTGGATGGGGCGTGTGATGCAGGTTGGCAACCTGCAGCGGGTTGTTAACCCGCATAAAACTTACGTCCGGAAGGCTGTGGAAGGGCGGTGTTCGGACCCGACTCGAAAACGCACTGGCGAAACCGACTGCGCCACCCTTTCCATGGCGAGAGGTTGGCAACCTGCGTCACTACAAGCTAAAGCCTGCGGTAACTGATATCCTGATCGCTTCATGGCCAACATTTTCCGGGACCATCTCCTGGCGGGGAAGGTCGCGTTTGTCACGGGCGGTGGGAGCGGAATCGGACAACGAATCGCCGAACGGTTTGCCGAACACGGCGCTAAAGTCATGCTGGTTGGCCGCCGGCAGGAGAAACTTGACGCCGCCGCTGAAGGAATCCGCAGCGCGGGCGGCGCCGCGGAAACGGCTTCCGTCGATGTACGGGATTATGGCGCAGTTTCCGAAGCTTTAAAGAAAACCCGCGAGCTTTTTGGCGAAATCGATATCGTGCTTTCGGGCGCTGCCGGCAATTTCCCCGCGCCTGTTACGGGAATGTCGCCCAATGGATTTAAGGCGGTCATCGATATTGATCTTCTGGGGACATTTAATGCCTGCCGCGCGGCATACGAGCACCTGCGCAAGCCGGGCGGCTGCGTCCTCGCGATTTCAGCGAACCAGGCGACTCAGCCGGTCGCATATCAGGCGCACGTATGCGCGGCGAAGGCCGGAATCGAGCTGCTGATTGGCACGCTGGCGATCGAGTGGGGGCCGGAGGGAATTCGGGCGAATTGCATCACGCCAGGCCCGACCGATGACACCGAAGGCATGCGCCGTCTCGCGCCGACAGAGGAAGCGCGCCAACGGGTCTGCTCCAACATTCCACTGCGCCGCTACGGCACGAAAGAGGAACTCGCGGATTTGTCCCTATTCCTCTGCTCGGAAGCAGCTTCCTTCATTACGGGCGCCGTTTACGTTTGCGATGGCGGCCAAGGCCTCGTGTCACGAGGGTACATATCGGAGCATCGTTGACCACCGGCCGCCAGGCGCGCTTCACTCCCGCGGGCGGCAGCCTGCTGCGGCAACTGGGCATCGCCAGCGCGACCGCCATCGTCGTTTCGAACATGGTGGGCACCGGTATCTTCACGATGACCGGCTTCCTGGCCGGCCAATTGGGCTCGGCGAACCTGGTCATCTGGATTTGGATTGTCGGCGCTGTTTTTGCGCTTGCCGGGGCGTTCTGCTATTCGGAGCTGGGTGTCAATTTCCCGAGCTCGGGCGGCGAGTACGTCTATCTGACCGAAGCGTTCGGACCCACGTGGGGTTTCATGGACGGCTGGATCTCCTTCTTTGCCGGGTTCTCTGCGCCAATCGCCCTCGCCGCGCTCGCGTTCTCCGATTATCTAGGTTATTTCGATCCCCGCCTCAAGCAGGAAAGCGCCTTCCACCTGTTCGGCTCGGGGAGCTGGGAGTTCACAGCCGGCTGGGCGCAAGCAGCGGCATGTGCGCTCATCGCGGTGTTTACGATCCTGAATTGTCTCGGCGTGCGGCGGACCGCGCAGGTGCAGAATGTTCTAACAACCGCGAAAATACTGGTGATTGCGACGTTCATGGGCGCCGGTCTTGCGTTCGGGCACGGTGACTGGGCGCATTTCTCGGAGCCCGCGATCCGAACAACCACAACACCGATCTTCTCCCAGTTCATCGTCAGCCTGTTTTACATCTACGTGGCTTATAGCGGCTGGAATGCGGCGACGTATATCGCGGAAGAACTGAAGCACCCGGCACGAACGTTGCCGTTGTCGCTCTTCTTGGGCACTGCTCTGGTCGCCGCGCTGTTCATTGGGCTGAACGTTGTTTTCATTTACGCCGTTCCACTGGAAGCAATGAAAAACCATATGGCGGTCGGCAGCCTCTCGGCCTCTTATCTGTTTGGGCCGGCGGTGAGCGGCCTGTTCAGTGCCGGCATGGCGGTTTCATTGATGGCGACGGTCAACGCGTTCGTCACAATCGGTCCGCGAGTTTACTACGCCATGGCGCGAAACGGCGCGTTCTTCACGTCGGCGGCAAAGGTCGATCCGAAGTGGCACACTCCCGTCATTGCGATTGTCTGCCAAGGCGTCTGCGCGATGTTGATGACGTTTACGCCGTTTCTCAATCTTGTCTTTTACATCGGTTTCACGCTGAATTTCTCGGCTGTGCTTTCGGTGGTGTCGCTGCTTGTTTTTCGGCGGCGACAGGGTTGGCGGAAGCTCAAGGTAGTGAGCTTTGCTTATCCTGTTATCCCGATCTTATTTATTGTTATTGGTATTTGGATGACGATCTTCGGCATGACGTTCAAGCCGGCAGTGTCGTTTGCGGCCCTGCTCACCATAGCGACAGGAGGGCTGGCCTACCACTTCCGGCTGCGGCACGCCTCTCGTGTTTCCTAACCCTGGTATCCTCACTTTTGGAATGGAGTCAAGAATCCTTGATGGAAAGTGGGTGCGCGATCAGATCTTCGAGGAACTGAAGCCGCGCATCGAACGCCTGCCGCGTCGGCCTGGGCTCGCGGTGATCCTGGTGGGACACAATCCGGCGTCGGAAATCTACGTGCGAGGGAAGGTGAAGGCTTGCGCCGACCTGGGGCTCTATAGCGAGAAAATCACGCCTCCGGAAGACATTTCGACCGGCGACTTGCTGGGCATCATTATGGGTCTGAACGAGCGGCCGGAGATCGATGGCATTCTCGTACAGACGCCGCTTCCGAAACAAGTCGACACGCGGAGAGTTCTGATCGCGGTCGCGCCGGAAAAGGATGTGGACGGCTTCCATCCCTACAATGTGGGTTGCCTGGTGGCAAACCTGCCGGCTCCCCGGGCGTGCACACCGGCGGGAATAATAGAAATGCTGCGCCGTTACGAAATTCCCGTGGCGGGGAAACATGCGGTTGTGATCGGCCGCAGCGACATCGTGGGCAAGCCGGTCGCTCTGTTGTTGCTGCACGAACACGCAACGGTCACGATCTGCCATTCGCGCACCAGCAACCTCGCGGAGGAGGCGCGGCGTGCCGATATTCTGGTTGCGGCGATTGGACGGCCGTCCTTTGTGACTGCGGATTTCATCAAGCCCGGCGCTACCGTAATCGACGTCGGACAGAATCGCATCGGAACCGGGAAGGGAAGTCTTTTCGGCGACGTCAACGCGGAAGATGCGCTTAAGATAGCGGGGGCTTATACGCCTGTTCCCGGCGGCGTCGGGCCTCTAACGATCGCGATGCTGATGTCCAACACGGTGCAGGCAGCGGAACGGCGGCAATGCTCCGGGTAGGACTGACAGGCGGTCTTGCGAGCGGAAAATCCTTTGTCGGGCATGCCCTGGCCGGTCTCGGCTGCCACCTGATCGAAGCGGACGAACTCGGACACCAGGTGCTGTTGCCGGGTGGCGAAGCTTACGACGCCGTGATCCACGAGTTTGGGAACGGGATTCTCGATGATGAGGGGTTGATCGACCGCCGGAGGCTCGGCGCCCTGGTCTTCGCCGATCCAGAGCAGCTAAAGAAGCTGAATGGTCTTGTGCATCCGCCGGTGCGTGCCCGCGAGAAGGAACTCGAGGAGCGTGCGGCACAGTTGGATCCGGGCGGAATCGTAGTTGTCGAAGCGGCCATTCTGGTCGAAACTGGTAGTTATAAGGGTTTTGACCGCTTGATCGTTGCCGCTTGTCCTTTGGAAGTGCAGGTGGAGCGTGCTATGCGGCGCAGCGGGCTGACAGAAGAGGAGGTCCGGGCGCGATTGAGCCGGCAACTGCCCTTGGAAGAGAAGGTCAAGGTAGCAGACTACGTAATAGACACCTCAGGCAGCAAAGAAAACACTTTGGAACAAGTCCGAAGGGTCCACGAGTCGCTACGGAGTTTACCGAAATGAGATTGATTCGAGTTTTGATGATTACCGCGCTTCTGGTGGGCGGTTTTCTGGTCCTGACCTCACGGACGGAGTGGGGGCAGCGGCGTATCGTCCAGCCGTTTTCGGGGTCCGGCAGGTTCTGGTCGGGTCCCGGCACCACGCACAGCGCGAGCCTCAGCGCCGACGAGCTGAACAACATCGACATCTATAAGATGGCGCACCTGGCGACGGTGAATATCACGAGCACGGTGTATCGCCAGACGATCTTTCTGGAAGTTTATCCACAGAAGGACTTTGGCTCCGGGTTCATTATCAACGCGGACGGCCGTATCCTCACCAACAACCATGTGATCGGCAATCCGAACCAGCTCGAGGTCCGCATGTCGGATCAGACGCGGTATCACGCCAAGGTGATTTTCCAGGATCCGTACAATGACCTGGCGCTGATTCAGATTCAACCGAAGAAGCCCATTCCGGTGCTGCACCTGGGCGATTCCGATTCGCTCCAAGTGGGCCAGAAGGTGCTCGCGATCGGCAATCCTTTTGGACTTGACGGCACGCTGACGGTGGGCGTGGTAAGCTCGCTCGGGCGTCCGATCCAAGGCGAAAACGGCCAGGAGATCGACGGCATGATTCAGACAGATGCCGCGGTAAATCCCGGAAACAGCGGGGGGCCGCTGCTCGATTCCGCGGGCAACGTAATCGGTATTAACACCGCGATTATCGGGCCGAGCGGCGGCAACGTAGGCATTGCTTTCGCGCTTCCCATCAATCGGGCGAAAGCTATGCTGGATGACCTTCAGACCGGGCGCCAGCGGCCCAAGCTGGGCGTGACTGTGGTCTATGTGGCCGGGGATTACGCGGACGCGTTGGAACTGCCGACCCAAGGTGGCTTGCTGGTGCAGGAAGTTACGCAGGGGTCTCCGGCGGCGCGGGCGGGAATTCACGGAGGCCGTCAAGCGGTCCAGATCGGGAATCAGCAACTCGTTGTGGGCGGCGATCTGATCATGGCGATCGATGGAAAGCCGGTGGAGCATCCTGACGCGATCAGCCGCTCGCTGGCTCGCAAGCGGGCCGGCGACACGATTGAAATGACGGTATTCCGGGGCGGCCGGACCACGAATATTCGGATCAAGCTCGGCGACACCGGTGACGTTCTGTAGTTCGTTGGGGTGTTCCCCTTGTACTTCGACAAGAGTTGAGGTAGACTTCCTTGTAGAAGTACTAGGGGACATATGTCTGACCAGCGAATTGAACTTCCGCAAGGAACTTTAGACCTTCTCATCCTCCAAACGCTCGCGCTCGAGCCGCAGCATGGCTGGGCAATTTCCGAGCGGCTGCAACAGATTTCGAGCGACGTGCTCCGAGTTCAGCAGGGATCGCTGTATCCCGCGCTGCACCGCCTGGAGCGCCGCGGCTGGATCAAGGCGGAATGGGGGGCGTCGGAAAACAACCGGCGCGCAAAGTATTACGAGCTTACAAAGGCTGGCCGCCGCCAGCTTGAGCTGGAAAAGGACGCCTGGGGCAAGCTGACGGCTGCCGTTGCGCAGGTGCTTGGGACTGCGTAGGACTGACTATGTTGAGCGATATTGTGTTCCGGATTCGCTCCCTGTTCAGGCGAAATGCGATGGAATCCGAACTGGACGACGAACTCCGGTTCCATTTCGAGCACCAGGTTGCTAAGGGTGTTGCCGCGGGTCTGACGCGCGAGGAAGCGGAGCGGCGTGCACGGCTGTCATTCGGCGGACTCGCTCAAGTAAAGGATGAATGCCGCGAAGCCCGAGGCGTGAACTTTGTTGAGACGCTCTTTCAGGATGTGCGTTATAGCTTGCGAACGCTACGCAAAACACCCGGCTTTACCGCGATCGCGATTCTGACCTTGGCCCTGGGTATTGGCGCGAACACCGCGATCTTCAGTATGGTTGACTGGCTGCTTCTACGGCCGTTGCCCGTGAAAGACCCTGGTCAACTAACGTACGTGGTGGTGCAACGTACGGACGGCGGTTGGGCGAACGGCTTTTCGTATCCGAACTTTGAAGATATTCGCAGAGAGACGGGGTCGGTCTTCTCCCACGTGGTGGGCTTACAGCCTTTCCAAATGGACGGTTTGAACGTCGATGGAAGCACGAGCACTATCTGGACCAGCTACGTAACCGGCAATTTCTTTGAGATGCTCGGGATCCAGCCGGCGCTGGGCCGTTTCATTTTACCGTCGGAAGGCCGTGTCGCCGGGGCCGATCCGGTTCTCGTTCTGAGCTACTCGTTTTGGCAAACGCGGTTCGGTGGGGACCCTGGTGTCGTTGGCCGGAAGGCTGCGATTAACGGGCATCCGGTGACCATCATCGGCGTTGCGCCAAAGGGTTTCCGGGGTGTGCTCGCTATTCTCGACACACAAGGATATCTGCCGATGGGAATGTCAATCGCCAATCTGGAAAAGAAGGATTCTCTTGCGGATCGCGGGACATTGATGGAATTGATGATCATCGCGCGATTGAAGCAGGGCGTCAGCCTGGCGCAAGCGCAGCCGGCGTTGGATGTTGTGGCGAAGCAGTTGGCACACGAATATCCGAAGGTGGACGAATGGCGGTCGATGCGAGCGTCGGCGTTGGGGGCTGCCCCGCCCAGCGCCAGCCCGGAAAGTCCCGTTAAGTTCATCGGCGCCGTTTTTCTGGCTCTGGCAGGTATGGTGCTCCTTCTGGCGTGTGTGAACGTCGCGGCGTTGCTTCTGGTGCGGGCCGGCGTTCGAGGGCGGGAGATGGCGGTGCGTTCCGCGCTGGGCGCTGCGCGAGGGCGGCTGGTGCGGCAGTTGCTTACGGACAGCAGCCTGCTGGCGCTGCTGGGGTGTGCGGGCGGGATCGTGCTGGGTCTCGCCGGTAGCGGCGCGCTCAATGCTATTCCGCTCGGCTCGACAATTCCGGTAGTGCTGGAATTCGGGTTGAACTGGCGCGTTTTTGCCTACGCCATGGGAGCGGCGGCGGCGACCGGGATCATTGTTGGGATCGTTCCCGCGCTGCGAGCCTCGCGCTTGAATCTCGCCGATGTGCTCCAGGAGGGCGGTCGCTCCTTTACCGCTGGACGGCAGCGGCTGCGGAGCATTTTGGTGGTCGCGGAGGTGAGCGGATCGCTGACGCTGCTTATTGTCGCCGGCCTGTTCGTGCGGAGCCTGCAAATGGTGCAGCACGTTGACCTCGGTTTCGATCCCAGCCACATTCTGAATGTCACGGTGGACCCGCACGAAGCCGGTTACGACACGCAGAGGAGCGCCCGGTTCTTCGATGAGCTTGTGACGCGTGTCCGGCAGATGCCTGGCGTTCAATCGGCAACTGTTGCGGCCACCGTTCCGATGGGTAATGTGAGTCTCGGCGGCTCATTGACCATTAATGGCTATCAGTCGAGGATTCCCGGCGCAACTCCATCGGCTGGATATAACGCAGTATCGTCCGGCTACTTCGCTACGATGCGGTTGCCGCTCCTGCGCGGCCGCGACTTCCGCGATTCCGACAACGAATCCGCGCAACATGTCGCCGTTATTAACGAGGCAATGGCGTCTCAGTACTGGCCTGACCGCGACCCGATTGGCAGCAGCTTCATTCTGCGTGAAGATCCCAGTCATGCGATGCAAATCGTCGGCATCGCGAAAAACAGCCGTAGCGGCTCAATTGCTGAGTCGTTCGCGCCGTACTTCTATGTTCCTTTTGCTCAAAAGTACACCCAGCCGGCAACGCTCCAGCTTCGTGTTATGTCGGGCGACCCTTTGCCGATGGCCAAATCTGTTCTAGGGATGGTTCGCGCCATTGAGCCGGCCATGCCGGTTTATGACGTACAGACGATGAACCAGGCGCTGGAAAGCCTGAACGGATTACTACTGTATAAGCTCGGTGCGGGATTAGCCGGTGGGCTTGGTTTGCTAGGGCTGGTTCTCGCCATCGTCGGCGTGTATGGGGTTGTTTCTTTTTCAGCCAACCAGAGGACTCACGAGATCGGGATTCGCATGGCTCTCGGCGCTCGTCGCCCGGTGATTCTCGGAATGATCTTCCGGCAGGGACTGGTGATTACAGGCCTGGGCGTCGTCATTGGTCTAGTTTTGGCGGCGGCCCTATCGCAGGGGCTGGCAAGCATGCTGACGGGTGTGACTCCCCTCGACCCACTGACGTATGTGAGCGCTTCGATGCTGCTCGGACTGGTAGCGTTGGTCGCTTGCTTTATTCCGGCGCGGCGGGCGACTCGCGTCGATCCGCTGATTTCGCTTCGCTACGAGTAGGGCGGATCTAGCAGTTCGCAGCTTGGACGCCGGCGAGGCCGAGTTCTTCGGCGCGGGCCTTCATGGCCTCGATGCAGAACGCAATATGCTCGTCGAGTTCGACGCCGAGTTCCTGGGCGCCGTTCACGATGTCATCGCGGTTGACTGAGCGTGCGAAAGCTTTGTCCTTGAGTTTTTTGCGAACTGACTTGGCATCCACTTCGGCGATGCTGCGTCCGGGCTTGACGTAGGAGCAGGCCGTCAGGAAACCGGCCAGTTCATCGCAGGCGAATAGCGTTTTTTCCAGTTGGGAATCGCGCGAGACGCCGCTGTAGTTGGCGTGCGACAGGATGGCCCGGCGAATCTCGGCATCGACGCCGCGCTCGGCGAGAATAGGTTCGCCCTTCATCGGGTGGTCGGGGGCGTCGGGATGCATTTCGTAGTCGAAATCGTGCAGCACCGCCGTGACGGACCACTTGTTCTCATCTTCTCCGAGTTTACGGGCATACGCGGTCACGCAAGCTTCGACGGCGAGCGCGTGCCGCCGCAGGCTGTCGGATTTAGTGAACTCGCAAAGGATGTCCCAGGCTTGATCGCGGGTCATTGTTCGATTGTAAAACGGGGTTCGATGGCAGGAGGGCGTGTTACAGTAAGAGGAGTTCACACCGGGCGGGCCTGTGGCGCAGTTGGGAGCGCGCTTCCATGGCATGGAAGAGGTCGTGAGTTCGAATCTCACCAGGTCCACCAACCTAAACCCGACAAAACATAGACACACGAAAATGGTTTGCTTGCTTGGACCTCGTGGAAGAGGTCACGCGGAGTCCATTTGGAGTCCAAACTCGCCAAAATTTGGACTCCAGCCAGCGGCTTTAATATCATGGTCGGCTAGAAGGGGTAACTCTAGTTGAAATAGAAAGCTGAAGAGGCAAGCCTTGTTCGAAATGCTATGCGCTACAACTCGCTATCTATACCGCACCTATCCCCGCGCCTGACAACGCAGCAGGGGACGCGCTCGACAGCATTATCATTTCGCAGGTCCAGTCGGGGTCATACCAGGCCCAGATCGGCTGGGCATTCTGAGTTGCATTTCAACCTCATTCAGACCTCAACGCGATCACGGGATCTAATGCCAGCGCCTTCCGTAACGGGACCCAACACGCCATCAAGGTCAGAACGAATAGTAGAGTCGAGACGGCTGCGATCATCCACGCGAAATCGGAAGTCTGCGACGCCTGGTCCGCTAGCAAACGCCGGGCAGGTACGACGAGGAATGCTCCCATCGCTGTCCCGATTGCTGTGACTCGCAAGCCGTGACCGACGACCGTTCGCGTGATCCGACCCGAGCTCGCGCCGAGCGCGATTCGAACGCCAAGCTCCTGTGTTCGGCGCTCCACTGCGCGTGAAACCACCGCGTACAAGCCGCCCGAGGCGATCAAGGCTGCCAGGATCGCGAAAAAGCCGACCAGCAGAGCGGAAAGCCGCTCTCTCCACAGCGAGTTTTCGACTACCGAGGTCATGCTAGTCGTTTCCACGATGCCGATCTCGGGATCCACATCATGAATCACCTTTTGGAGCGCATTTCCGATCGAATCGGCATCTCCGCGGGCGCGAGCGACGACCCAGGTATCCACGCTCGGTGACTGGTCCATGGCCGCAAAGACTTCCGGCATCGCCGGCTGATCCATTCGGTCCAGATGTGCGTCGCCGATGACGCCGACGATCGCCAGTCGATGCGCAAAGCTGGTGCGGTCAATCGCGATGCGCCGTCCGATTGGGTCTTCATTGGGGAAAAGTGCGCGGACCAAGGCTTGGTTCACCACGGCGACCGGGGGAGCGTCGGCGCGGTCGCGCTGGTCGAGGAGGCGGCCGCGCAGGAGAGGCATGCCGACGACCGCGAAATATCCCGGCGAAACACTCTGCAAATTGACCTGACCATGGATCGGAATTCCGAAGCGCTTACTGACCGCTGGCGAGCCGTTACGATCCATCACGGGGGCGCGCCCTTCCACACCAACTCCGTCAGGATTCCAGAATTGGCGCAGCGGAAGCTTCAGCGTGAGCCCCGCCTCCTCGACTCCAGGGATGGAGCGGGCCAACTGATCTAGCTGCGCGTACAGCTTCTGTCGGGGTAGGTTCTTGGATGCAATGTCATACGCTCCGTAGCGATAGCTGGGAATCGAGAGCCGGACTGCGACCGCACGGTGGGGACGAAATCCGGGATCTGTGTAAATCAGTTTCAGGAAGGTGCGCGCCAACAGCCCGCCGGCCACCAGTAGTACGAGCGAGAGCGCGATTTCGGCGACGATCAGAAAATCGGTGAGGCGGCGTTCACCTCGCTCAAGCGATGTGCCTCGTCCGGCGCGAAGCGCGAGCGAAAGATCGTCGCTGCCGGCGCGGATCGCCGGCAAAACTCCAAACAGAAATCCGGAGAGCACCGAGATCAGCAAAGTGAACGCCAGCACACCCGCATCGATCCTTACGTGATCCAGACGCGGAAGGTTTCCGCTCGGCAGCAGCGCGAGCGCAGGCCGCGTGAGCGCCGGACTCAGCGCCGCACCCAACACGCCTCCAATCACGGCGATCAGCAAGCTTTCAGACAATACTAGCCGGAGAATCGCGGCACGGGAGGCTCCCAGAGCGGAACGAACCGCGAATTCGCGCTGCCGTTCCAGAGCGCGTGCGAGCAACAGATTCGCCACGTTCGCGCAGGCGATCAACAGCACCAACACCACCGCGACGAGCAGAAGCGCAAATAGGCGCTCGTGGCCCCCAAACAGGTATTGATCCATCGGAGCGAGGACGGCCCTCAGTCCGTAATAAGGATGCTCGGCCCGCATGTGAGCCGTCACGCTTTCCATTTCCGCCCTCGCCTGCGCGAGGGCAACGCCATCCTTCAATCGTGCATATACGGCGTGTCCCCAGACTGAGAAGCTGTACTTCGTGGCCGGGTCCCAGCGTAAGGGCGTCCAGAATTGGGGATCATTTCCGGAAATGGTAGGCATAAATCCCGGCGGCATGATCCCGATCACCCGATGGGAAGCACCGTCCAGGACGATTTCGCGCCCGACCATAGCAGGATCGGCGTTATACCGGTTCCGCCACAGACGGTCCGCGAGAATGACGACGGATCCGCCGACGTCATAATCGCTAGCCGTAAAGTAGCGTCCCAGACGGGCCGAGACGCCCAGCGTTTCGAAAAAACCGTCCGTGACGCGGAATCCGTCGATGACCGACGCTCGCTCGCCGTCCATGATGGTCGCACGCATGTTCTGCGTCGCCGCCATGCTTTGGAAACTCCGGGACTGGGCCTGCCAGCCTTGAAACGTACCTGGCCGGACGCTAATCATGGGGACGCCGGGTTGGAAACGGCCGCTCTCCGACTCGAAGATCATCGTCAAGCGCTCTGGATGTGGGAACGGAAGTGGCGCGAAGACCACAGCCTTGGCCACGCTGTAGATCGCGGTATTAGCTCCGATGGCCAGAGCCAACATGATTACGATCAGGATTGAAGATCCGGGACGACGTAGAAGAGAACGAATCAAAGACGGCAGCATGCTCCTCCAGTTGTACTTAAGACGGCGGCCTCGCTAAAGTGTCACATCTCTCATTCGGACCGTCGCGCCACCAACAACGTAAGCGTCTCATGAACGAGACGCTTACCCAACAACTTCAGCCAACCGCCCCACCCCACACCTGTAATCGGAGTCCACGTGTCGAGAAAAGCGACAAGCGCAAGCCGATCGGCCGTACTGTTCGGGAACTCGATCGCATTTTTCACCAGCTTCCAGACGCGTCCTTCTGCTTTGATATCGGGCATGCCCGACAGATGGACAGCACCATGACCGAAGCGTATTTCTTCCTAAGACGCTTCAGTGGCTGCCTTCAACAGGTGCACCTCAGCGAGGTCAATACCCGCAGCAAGCACGATCACCTGTCCTACGCCTCTATCCTTGCCTTTCGAGAGGTTGCATCTCTCATTCCAGAGTATGTCCCTAGCATCCTCGAAACTCCCGTTCCTGAAGACCAGATTGAGTTTGAGATGTCACAGGCCTTGAAGCCCTGCCGGTAGCGTCGTCCGAATTGGCGGCCCGCTGATCGGGGGGGCCGTGAAAATGCCAGGCCGTCTTTGGGGAAGTTCTTAAGCCGTCCGATTTGCCCGCTTACCGCGCCTCTCCGTGGGTGAAGCTCATGTCGAGTGTGGAATGGTCGGCGCGACCGCGAACGAATCGAACGCTTCAGGATTGACTTCGAGTTATTCCCAGAATGGAGTCCAAAGCATGCGAGAGGTCATCAGATCGCGTACCTTCAGTTAAAGTGCAGCGCGGGCCGTCAGGACAAGGGTAAGTAGCCGCGGACAACCGGTTTCCCTGTCAGAATCTTCGGATCAATGATGATTCGATCGTACTCGCATTTCGGTCGAGTTCGTAGTCGATCTGCTAGCCGCCGGCTGGAGCCACGCCCAGATTCTTGCAAGCTACCCACACCTTTCCGAAGAGGACATCAGGGCCTGCCTCGCTTACGCCGGCGAGCTCCTTCGCGAAGAGAAGGTCTATCCGCTCAAGACCGCATGACTTTCATGGCCGATGAGAATTTCCCGCGGCGGGTGGGGATTCCGAGAATGCCGTGCACGATCTTCCCCAACCACTCGAATTATGGTCTGCTGATGCCCAGGTCTACTTTCTGACGCTGCTTCCGGTGTCTACACCGAACCATCCGGCCGAAACCGATCGTGGCGCAGAATCCGAAGAAGGCAATACAGCCTACCGCTATCTTCATGTCACCAGGATCGGCAATAAGAAGCACACACGAACCTATGAGCAATAGGCCGCAGAAATAGGCGTAAAAAGCAAACAGCGTATCCAGGGGGTGCTTGAAATCAAGGTCCTCAAGAGCCGGTTCCATCCGGTGGAGTAGGGCCGGAAGTTCTTCGTCGGGCACCTGCTGGTTGCGCGACAGTTCGTCAAGGGATTTCGGGAGAATGTGATAACGCCCGTTAGGTTGGGCTTGGATGCCGAGCATCTTGGCCTTTATTCGGTCGAGTCTCGGGTTTTGCGCCGCGTCTGCAAGCTTCGGGTCAACGCCTATTGCCGCCGCGACCCCGTACCGGTTCAGACTCCACTCACAGACCTGCCCGTTTTCCCAGGGATTGGGCGCGCGGAAAGTGCGGATGCCGGTCTTTTTAAACGACGAGTAGTTTATGTACATCCATTCCCTCCAACTCTCAAAAACCGCAAAGGGCCGGTCCGGAGTGCCAAGAAGGCACGGCGGGAACCGTTTCGCGCCGCACTGCGTTTCGCGCGTCTCTCTTTAGAAAAAGGACTCCGCCAAAATCACGGCCCCCATAAGAAGGCACAAAATTCCCCAGTACTCCACTTTCAAAAAGAAACAGTGATGATAAGCCCGTTCGATTTTCAAGCGGCCGGTGATGTGGTCGATGACCATTCGCCCGGTGCTGCGGTTAACCCGTTTGCCCAGAAGGTAACAGAGTACACTTGCGATGAAAAGACCAATGCATACGGCAGGTGCAAACTCGATAGTCTTACCGGATGATTCAGGCTGTTGACCCATGCCGATCCATGCCCAGACCGCGGCGGGTCCCAAGCACAGGACGCAGACGAGAATGATCGGGAAGACCCAGACGCCCTTGCCGCTCCAGATCATAAATTGAAATCCTCAGTCTCTCTGCGGGGATTTTACTGACACGACAGTGGTCCGTGCGCCCACGACCCCGATACACCGGAACCCCATGATGGGGATCTTTCCATTCGGCGCTGAGGACTTTGGGCCCGTGCCGACGATTGAAGTCGTCAATCCCAGTCGCCCGAGTATACACTAGTTTGCTTGCCGGGGCGGAAAGTGCCAACTTCGCAACCCGTTGTCGATAGCTACTTTCGGGAGGTTCTCAAATTGTGGGGTTTTCTAAGATTCAACGACCGACTTCCCGGCGAGTCCACGGGAAGCGCGTGTTGCCACGTTGTTCGATGCAATCAGGTCGCGCAAGCCGGATGTGAACACACCCGCTGCGAACAGCGTCAGTATCCACGACAGCACGCCGTAATTTGCCGCACCAAACCCTGAAGAGAGCCGGCCCCATCGCACCGCATACGGAAACAGCAGCGAGAGGAACACGCCATAGGTAATGCCCATCACCGCGTGCATCACGCGCTCACCGGCAGGCAGTTTGCGCGTGCGATCCTCCTCGATGAAATCCGTGAGCGTTACCACAATCTCGAAGAGCAGCACGCAGGCTAACGGCCAGATCATGATGCCATTCCAGGTGCTCCAGGCCAGGGAACCAAATACGATGGCATACGCAAAATCGCGCGCAGCGTGCAGCCGCAACTCGTCACGGGCAGTGGGTGTCTTCGGCAGCCGCAGTTTCCACTCGTGGTAGTAGAAGGTGTCGGCCGCGCCCATTAACGCGAGCACCAGAAGCACCAGAAGAGCGTTCATCATGTGGTGGGCACCACAACGCCGCAATAGGAGCCGACGCCTTTTACCGTAACCTCGATTTCCCACGACGACTGGTTGCCTCGGGCCTCCGCCCGAATGCGCACGGGCAACGGGATCTTCCAGAATCGGACGCGTTCCGACTCAAAACGCATGCCAAAGCAATCAGCAGAGACTCGAAAGAACACCCACACCCGTCCTGCTGCTTCCAACAGGAGATCGCCGTGCCTGCGCTGAACTGTCTGCAGCACGGACGCACCGAAGTGCCGAATCCAGATCTCCTCATTGTCGCCGGCAGTTACGTCTAATTGAAGACGGATGTTCGTTCCGGAAGGGGGAAACCCGCTCATGCGTGCAAGCCAACGGTTTTCGTGCCGCACCGTCACTGTCCCATGGGCTCGCCTTTCGCCCAGCGAGGAGTGGAATTCGCGCAGCACGCGAGGCATCTTCGCGAAATCACTATCGAGCAATTGTGGATAGAGCACCTTGCCTCCGGTACCACACGAAGTAAGCGATGAAGAACGGCAGCCAGATGAAATCGTTGAAAACATTGGTCCACATGGTGCGTAGAGGCAGGCCGGTTGTGATTACGGTCCCGTACCAGCCGATAGGTCCCAGCGTCTTCCCCAGAAAGCCGATGACAACCAGTTGCGGATAGCGACGAAGATCGCCGGCCACTACCCAGTAGCCGTACCCGTAGAGACCGATGCACATCCCCAGGCCCGACATCACAAAGGGATAGTTGATATGTGGAATGCGAAAGAGGTCGAAGAGCAGATTCGGGAACAGAACCACCACAATGCCCCAGCAGATGTTGTAAACAGCAGCAACGCGAAACATGCGGCTGAGCAGCAGCATAGAACGAGATTCGATCCTATGATGATAGCGTTCTCGCCCGATCAACGACCGTGGCCGATGCTGTTTCGGAGGGAGCTTCATCCAAAACATCGGACCTGGCACTTACCTGCATTAAATCAGAGTGGCAGAATGGCGGCGAGCGTACGATCATCTTCGCAGTCGGGTTTCGTCAAAGATTGAAGCCAATCCAGCAGGCTGAGCGTACGCTGTGAATCGTCTCCCTCCCGCGCTAAGACCTCGCGGCAGGCAGGACCGGCATCGGGGAAGAAATCCCCGGTGCCGTCGGTCATCAGCAAAAAGCCGCGGGCCTTCGATTCTGCGAACCGTAAACCATCGCGCCAATTGTCGTCGGCGATGGTAAAAGGATTGTCGTCGCCGTTCCGAGGAGAGGCCTGACATACGGGCGCAAGGTCCTCGAGGCCGAGAATGGCACCATCGCCCAACTGCGCGGCCACCGTATCGCCGGTGGTCAGATGTACAGCAATAGCCAGGATAGTGCACGTGAGATAGCGAGGCTTTAGCCGCAAACTCGCCGCGAGCGTGAAGAGTGACTCGCGCGTCGCGATCAAACTGGCGAGGACAGCCTCGTCTAGCGCCGGCGGCGCCGGCGGTGGATCGTCGTCCCAGAACAGGTCGGTCGGAAAGGCTCGCCGATAGGGGCGCCAATTCCATCGATAAGTACAGCTGCTGTCCCAATTGACACCCGACTTACTAATGGCGCCGCCGGGTGACAGCGTGGGAATCGACCGTGGAACCCCGAGCGCCGCAAGCTGCCGGGGCAGTGTGCTCATGTCGATGTCATCCACTCCGGGCCGGCGCACAAGCGGCATGGTGACACGGGCCAGCAGGTCCCTGCAGAACGCGTTCACGCAATGCGCCGCGCCGATTCGCGAGTACATCTCACCACCCACACCATCGGCCACAGCCACAATCATGTGCTCCGCGCCCGCCATCAGGACAAACGCATCGTCGCGGGCCCGGTAGCGGCGGATGTGCCCCGAACCTATAACGCTCGCCCCCACAGCAAGCCGATTGCCCCGCCTGCCATGCGCTGCGCACCATGCCGGATGGGTATCGGCGAAGGGAAGTGGCGGCGGATCTCCGGCAAGAAAGCTCTCAGACATGGTGGTGGTATCGTAACAGCTCAATCCTGTAAGACGCTTCTTCCAAGGCGAAGCGTCCGGGGGAGTCGATTTTCCGGAATGCGCAAGTTCGAACTGAGTCAATCGCTCGGCGCAGGTTGCGATATCTCGAAGACCCTTCAGCCGGCGACTATCCATTTGGTAGCCGAAGACTCTCCCTTTGGAACAAGGTGCCCACTCGGCCGGAAGCGGAAAAAACGCTGGCGGACACGCAGGCGTGGGTAAACCCCGGAGCCCTGTCGACCAGCCGCCACCAGCTTGTGTCACGCTAGAAACATGCACCGCCGGGATTTCCTGAAGGCGGCGGCCGTTGCCGTCGCCGCGCGGCATGCGGATGCGGCTACCGCGCCATCCTCGACCCAGCGCCACGTTTTTCCCATGAATCGGAACTGGCTTTATGGCGGTAAAACGGCGGCCGGCTCAGTCGAGCGCAATTTCAACGACAAGGGCTTTGACCGTGTCACCCTTCCGCACGCCAATGTGCGCCTTCCCTGGCACAGCTTCGACGACAAGGACTACCAGTTCATCTCGATCTATCGCCGTCACTTTCGACTGCCGCGCGAATTGCAGAGCCACCGGGTCTTTGTGGACTTCGCCGGCGTAATGACGGCATCGACGGTATACGTCAACGGCCAGCGTGCAGGAGAATACCGCGGTGGATATACGCCTTTTTCGTTCGAAATCACGCGTTTTGTGGATTGGAATGCCGAAAACGTCCTGGCAGTGGAAGTCGATTCCACGGAGCGTGCCGATATCCCGCCGTTCGGGGGCAACATCGATTACCTTACCTTCGGAGGCATCTATCGCGAGGTGTCATTGCGAGTGGTCCCCGCCATCTTCATCGACAGCATCTTCGCAAAACCGGTTCGCGTGCCGGCGGCCGATCGAGCGGTCAATGTCCGCTTCGCCCTGAACGGATCGGCAGGCACGAACGGTCCCCTGAAGATCAGCGCCGAGCTGCGGGAAGGCGACCGCGTGCTGCAAAGTGTTTCCCGAGACATCGGAGCGGGGGGAGGGCCCGATTTTCACGACGTGACCCTGGAGAACCTCCCCGACGTCCAACTCTGGGACCTCGAAAGGCCCAAGCTCTACCAGGTTGTGGCGCGGCTCAGCGGCTCCGCGGGCCTACTGGACGAATACTCCGTGCGCATAGGATTTCGCGAAGCTCAATTCACGCCACAAGGCTTTATGCTCAATGGCAAACATCTTAAGCTGCGGGGTCTGAACCACCATCAAACGTACCCCTATGTCGGCGGCGCCATGCCGGCACGCGTGCAGCGCCGAGATGCCGAGATTCTGAAGAAGGAGTTGAAGTGCAATATCGTCCGGACGTCGCACTATCCGCAGTCTCCGCATTTTCTCGATGCCTGCGATGAATTGGGGCTTCTGGTGTTCGAAGAGATCCCGGGCTGGCAGCACATCGGCGAGAATGCCTGGCAGGACATCGCGGTGCGCAACGTCGGCGAGATGATCCGACGCGATTGGAACCATCCTTCAATCGTTCTGTGGGGCGTGCGTATTAATGAGTCGGGCGACAATCACGACTTCTACACTCGCACCAACGATCTGGCCCGTCGGCTCGACGACTCCCGCCCGACCGCTGGTGTCCGCTATATCTACAACTCCGAACTGCTCGAAGACGTCTTCACGATGAACGATTTCGACTTCCCGTTACGGCCTCCCAATCATCCGCGCTACCTGAATACGGAGTTCGTCGGCCACACCTACTCGACAAAACGCATCGACAACGTCGAGCGGATCGCCGAGCATGGCCTGCGGCACGCCCGCGTACACAACCAACTGGGAAGCAACGATCAGTATGCCGGCGGCTTGGGATGGTGCGCCTTCGACTACAACACCCATGGCAATTTCGGGTCGGGCGACCGCATCTGCTATCACGGCGTCAGCGATATCTTCCGCATTCCCAAGCCGGCAGCCGGTTTCTACATGTCGCAATGCGATCCGGGCGAGACAGTGATTCTGGAGCCGGGGTTCTTCTGGTCGTCCGGCGATCGTTCCGGTGCGGGTGGCCCTGGCCTGGTTCCGATCTGGTCGAACTGCGATCGTCTCAAGGTTTACTATGACGGCAAGTTGAAACATGAGTTGCAGCCCGCACGCGACCAATACCCGCACCTGCCGCATCCTCCCTTCTTTTCCGACTTACGCGGATTACCGCTCAGTCCCTGGGGAGATCTCAAGATCGAGGGATACGTCGGCGACAAGCTTGCCATCACAAAGACATATTCCGGCCGAGGTGTCGATGCACAACTGCACCTGGACGCTGACGACCTCGAACTGGACGGCAACGGGACCGACGCCACCCGAGTCGTGTTGCGGGTAACGGACGAGTATGGCGGGCCGAGACAGTTCGCGACCGGCGCTGTCGCCCTGACCATCGACGGTCCGGGTGAGATCGTCGGAGAGAATCCGTTTGCACTGACCGGCGGCGTTGGGGCGGTTTGGGTCAAGGCACGCGAGGGCAGCGGGTCGATTACGCTCACCGGTCACCACCCCAAGCTCGGCGCCAAGACCATTACCATCCGGGTACGCCCCGTCTCGTCCGAACTCGTGTAGGCGGCACGCGACCAAAGCGTTTTACCATGTAAAGGTATCGCCCACCAGACTCAAACATGAAAAGCTTGCGAATCGCTGTTGCCCTTCTATGCCTGGCGCCCTTCGTCTCGCGCGCCGCGGAAATTCCGCGACCCGCTCCGGATCTCGCCATCACCATGCCTGATGGCTCGAAGATGTCTCTCAGCGAATTCAAGGGAAAAGTCACGTTCGTTTGCTTCATCCTCACCACTTGACCGCACTGCCAACGGATCACTCAGGTCTTGAGTGACATGGATAATCAGCTTGCGGGCAAGGGATTTCGGGTCATTGAGGGCGCCATCAACGAGAACCCCGATGTGCCGGGATTTGTGCAAATGTTCAAGCCATCCTTCCCGGTGGGGACCATTGCCTACAACGAAGCGCGCGATTTCATGCAGATCTCGCCGATGGCCCGCACCCTGGTGCCGATGATCGTGATTATCGACCGCCAGGGCATGATCCGCGCTCAATATACGGGCTCGGACGCGGATTTTGTCACCGACGATCCGGCGCAGCAGGCGGCAAATATTCACAAAGTCATCGATCCGCTACTGGCTGAGTCGGCAGCCAAGCCCAAGCCTGCGACGCGTAAGAAAACCGGCAAGTAACGCAAGCTGAAGCTCGCGGTACCGGTATAATACACGCATGAGAGTCGGCGTTTTTACACCGCTGTTATCGCAGTTCCCCTTTGATAAAGTAATCGAGAAACTGAAGGCTCTGAACATCAGCACGGTCGAACTGGGTACCGGCAACTATCCTGGCGACGCGCACTGCAAATTGTCCATGTTGAAGGACAAGAAGGCGCTCACTGAGTTCAAGAAGCAACTCGAGGACAATGGCTTCAGCATCAGCGCGCTGAGCAGCCACGGAAACCCGCTGCACCCCGATCCTGCGGTCGCCAAGAAATATCAGGAGACCAGCAGGCAGACGATTCTGCTGGCCGAAAAGCTCGGCGTACCGGTGGTAGTCGATTTCTCGGGTTGTCCCGGGGATAGCGACAAGGCCAAATATCCGAACTGGGTTACATGTCCCTGGCCGCCCGAGTATCTCGATGTGCTCGCGTGGCAGTGGGAGAAGAAGGTTGCGCCGTACTGGACGAAGCACGCGCAGTTCGCGGCCAATCACGGTGTGAAGGTCGCCATTGAGATGCATCCGGGGTTCGTGGTTTACAGCCCCGAAACCGCGCTCAGGCTCCGCGAGATCGCCGGCCCCTCGATCGGCTGCAATTATGACCCCAGCCACATGTTCTGGCAAGGCATTGACCCGATCAAGGCGATTCGCGTGCTCGGCGACTCCATCTTCCACGTACACGCGAAAGACACGCAGATCTACGATTACAACCTGCCGATGACAGGTGTACTCGACACCAAGAAGTACACGGATGAGCGCAATCGCGCCTGGATTTTCCGCGCTGTCGGCTACGGTCACGACGCCGGTTGGTGGACCGAGTTCATTTCCACGCTCCGCATGTACGGCTACGATTACGTGCTCTCGATCGAACACGAGGACACGCTCATGTCGCCGGACGAAGGGTTAACGAAAGGCGCGCAGTTCCTGAACCAGATCATGATCAAGGAAGGAACCGCCGCGGCCTGGTGGGTGTAAGCCATGCGCAACGCCGCCTTCCTACTGCTCTGCTCCTTGCCCGCCTGGGCGGAGTTGAGCGCGGGCGCCGCCAAGCGCGACATCACTCCTGATCTTCAAAAGTATGGGCCGGTTTACATGGCTGGCTTTGGGCATAACCGCGTTGCCGTGGGTGTACACGACCCGCTCTGGGCTCGCTGTTTCGCCATCGGATCGGCGCGGCTGCCGCTCGTTATTTGCGGTGTCGATTCGATCGGCCTCTTCATGGAAGACGTCGAGAAGATTCGCGCGCGGGTGAAGGAACTCAACAAGCACGACGTGAACGTCGTCGTTGCGGCGCTTCACGATCACGAATCGCCAGACACAATGGGCCTCTGGGGCGCCTCGCCGGACAAGAGCGGCATCAACGAGGAATACAACGCTTTTGTCGTAGAACAAACGGCGCAGGCTGCCATGGAGGCAATCAAGTCGTTCAAGCCCGCGACGTTCACGCTGGCGAAGGCCCATCCGCCAATCCTCGACACGTTCATTCACGACTCCCGCCCACCCGACGTTCACGATTCCGAAGTGATCGCGTTGATGGCCAAAGGACAGGACGGCACGACAATCGGCACGCTGCTGAACTGGGCGAACCACCCCGAAACTCTGGCGTCGAAAAATACGCAGCTCACTTCAGACTATTCCGGATTTCTGCGCGACCGGCTGGAGCAAAGGGTCGGCGGGATCGCGGTTTTCGTGAACGGCGCTGTCGGTGGAATGCAGTCGCCTCTGGGCGCTAAGATTGCCGATCTGCCGGACGACAGCTTTGAAAAGGCTCAGTACATCGGGCAGCATGTCGCCGACATCGCCGCCGACGCTCTTAAGGCGGCGAAGCCGGTAAACATCGAAGGCTACAATTTCGCCGAGCGGCAGATCCACATTCCGACCGCGAACAAGGGCTTTGAACTCGCCGCGCAGGCCAACCTCTATAAAGGTCGCAAGCCGATGACGGCGGAAAAAGCCACCACGACTCAGGTCGGATTCATTCGTGTGCGCGACGGCGACAAGCCGGTACTCGACATCGCGCTCATTCCCGGCGAGTTGTATCCGGAACTCAGCGTTGGAGGTGTCGAGCGATTCTCGGGCGCCGATTTCCCGGATGCTCCCATCGAGACGCCTGTCAAATCGATGATGTCCGCACCTTACCGCATGTTGTTCGGACTGGCCGACGATGAGATCGGCTATATCATTCCAAAAGCGGAATGGGACAACGAAGCCCCCTGGCTCAATGGCTCGTCGAAGCGCTGGTACGGCGAGGTGAATTCAGTGGGTCCGGAAGCGGCGCCGCTGATTGTGAAGACATTCCAGGAACTGGTTCACGATCAATAAGCGGTGCGAAATATCCGTTGACGTCCAACACAAGGTTTGAGGCCTCCGACAGGGGATAGGCAAGGTGCGGGTCGCTCCCATGATCTCCGGTCCTCGTAGAAGTTGAGCGTTGATGCGAGCGGCTGCTGTTGGCCTGCAGGCCACACGCTGAGATAGGCCAGACACAGCAGATCTCACCGATATCTGCGTTGATAGTCGTTTATCGGCTGCTTGATTATCTTCAGCTTTCGATCAAATCGAAGTGGCCGTCTTTCCGCCGCATCAACACGGAAAGGCGTTCCGTCTTCGCATCGCGATACACGATGTAGTCGCCTTTGGGCTCGAGTTCCAAAATCGCTTCCTCGATCGTCATCGGTTTGCTGCCGTCGGTATGCGTGACATGGTAAACCCGTTTGCCTACCTTGACGTCCGAAGTGGCTTCCTCCTCCTCCTCTTCGACGCGCCGCTGGCGGCGGCTACCATTGGACGCCTTTGCTGCCTTCGCTAATGGAGGCGGCCCTGCTATGACCGCTTCCTTCGTCACGTTGCGCTTCGTATCGCGCCACTTCTCGCGCAGCTTGACGACCTGCTTTTCGAGTTTTTCCATTGCCGTATTCGCGGCGGTCTCGAGGTCGGCGTCCTTGCCGGCACACACCAAGGCGTGATCGAAAGCGTTGATCGTGATTTCCAGGTTGTACAGAAAACGTTCCTGGCGCAATATCACGTGCGCTTCCTTCTCACCGCGCTGCTCCAGCATTTTCGAAATCTTGCGGAGCTTGTTCTCCATCTTGTTTCGAATCTTGGGAGAGATTTGCTCTTCTCTTCCCGTGTAGATGATATGCATTGTCGATTACCTCCGGGCGGAGAAATCTTTCATAATGGCGCTCTCGCAGCTAGCTACGGGCGCGCCGTTGATGCGTTGACGGAATCTTCATGTCTTCCCGGTATTTCGCTACCGTTCGGCGCGTTACATCGATTCCTTCGGCTTTCAGCCGTGCTGTGATCTGTTCGTCGGTGAGTGGATGTTTCGGATCTTCCTCCTCAATCATTTTCTTCACCCTGCGCTTCAGGATCAGCAATGGAGTGGCGCTGCCCGCCACCCCCTGTACTGCTTCGGAAAAGAAATACCGTAGTTCGAACACGCCCTGGGGGGTGTGGGCGTATTTGCTTGCCACCGCGCGGCTGACCGTGGAGGGGTGCACACCAATCTCTTCGGCCACTTCCTTGATCATCATGGGCTTTAACTGATCGATGCCATGCTCCAGAAACTCGATCTGCCGCCGCACGATAGACTGGCACACCTTCAGAATTGTCTGCTTCCGCTGCTCGATGTTTTTCATGAGCTGGATCGCGGAGGCATACCGCTCCTTCACGTAATTCCGTACTTCCTTGCTGGGCTCCTGATCCCGATCCAGCATGCGCTTGTACTGCGCGTTCAGCCGAAGCTGCGGGATCTCGTCGTCGTTGAGCTGGATCAGGTAATCGTCGCCTTCTTTCGAGATGTAGACGTCAGGCTCGATTTGCCGTGCGCCTGGACCGGAGTATCGCAGGCCCGGGCGCGGATCGAGATGTTTAATGACGTCCATCGCGATAGCGATATGCTCTGGTGGACGTCCCAAAGCTTTCGCCAGTTCCTTCATTTGGCGGGTCTCGACCAGTTTCAGATGGTTTGCGACGATCTGCCAGGCCACGCCACCCTTACCGTTGCGGCTCTCCAATTGCAGCATCAGGCACTCGCGAACGTCCTTTGCGCCCACGCCCGCAGGATCGAGCGATTGGACGATCCGCAGCGCTTCCTGCACCTCCTCCAGCGTGTGCTCTCCCGATAGCGCGATCTCCTCCAGCGGAACGTTCAGATACCCGTTCTCGTCGAGGTTCCCGATAATGTTCGTCGCCGCGTCCCGAACTTCCTCCGACATGATCAATACCGCGAGCTGCGAGTGCAGGTGATCGGCCAAAGTTACGGGAGAGGAAAGGAAAGTTTCAAAGGAGGGCTTTTCAACGTTTTCAGAGGAGGGGCTTTTATAGCCGGGGTCGAGATAGTCGTCGAAGAACGATCCGAAGTCGATTTCGTCGAACGGATCCTTGTCGGTCTTCGGCTCCGGCTCGGGGGGAGGTGCCTCGACAACCTGCTGCGATAGTGCGCCGTCGGACCCATCCACGCCGTCGACGCTGATCGCCTCGGGAACGAAGTCCGGCAAATCGATCTCGATCTCACCGGCTGCGTCTCCGTTAGCAGCCTGAAGGATGGCCTCGTCCGCAGGTTCGGAGACCCGCTCCGCTTCGAGAAACGCCTGGACTTCTTCCTGGGTAAGTTCCTCTCCGCTGTCGGCCAGCTCTTCCAAAACCGGGTTCTCGGCGATCTCCGCCGTTATCATGTCTTTCAACTCCAACCGGTTGAGTTGAAGGACGGTCACCATCTGAACAAGACCCGGTGTGAGGATCTGCTTCTGCGCGACCTTAAGCTGAAGCCTTGGCGATAGCATTCGTTCCTACGGTCAATTTTAACACCCGCCCGATTCCGTTACCCGCAATACAGAACCCAGACCTCTACAATGGAAGGGTGGGTGCTAAGCCCACGCCCCGATATCCCAACCCATGACTCTGGAGCAACAACTCGCCTACCTTAAGAAAGGTCTGGCCGACCTCATCCGCGAGGAGGATTTGCGCGAACGCCTGATTCAGTCGCAGAAGACCGGTCGGCCTCTGCGGGTGAAAGCCGGCTTCGACCCGACCGCGCCCGATATCCACCTCGGCCACACGGTCCTGCTTCGCAAAATGAAGCATTTCCAGGACCTGGGGCATACGGTGATTTTCCTGATCGGCGATCGAACCGGGCTGATCGGTGACCCAACCGGGCGCAATATCACCCGTCCCACCATGTCGCGCGAGCAGATCGAGGCCAACGCCGAAACCTACAAGATACAGGTCTTCAAACTGCTCGATCCGCGGAAAACCGAGATCCGTTTTAACAGTGAATGGCTCGATAAGCTGTCCTTCCAGGACATGATCAACCTGTGCACGAAATACACCGTTGCCCGCATCCTGGAGCGCGACGATTTTGATAAACGCTACAAGGCTGGCACTCCGATTTCCCTGCACGAGCTGCTCTACCCCATGGCCCAAGCGTACGATTCAGTCGCGCTTGAATGCGACGTCGAGATGGGAGGCACGGACCAACGATTTAATCTGCTGGTCGGCCGCGAAATCCAGCGCGATTACGGCCAACCGCCTCAGATTGTGGCCACCACTCCGCTTCTCGAAGGCACCGACGGTGTCGAGAAAATGTCCAAGAGCAAGGGCAACTACATCGGAATCAACGAGCCCCCAAAGGACATGTACCGCAAAGTGATGGGGATCAGCGACGATCTCATGTGGCGATACTACGAGCTCCTGACCGACAAAACGATGGAAGATGTCGCGGCGATGCGAGTCACGGATCGGCCTATGGAACACAAAATGCGTCTCGCGCATCAGATCGTTCAGGATTTTCATACCGTCGAGGCGGCAAACCAGGCGGCGGACGACTTTAATCGCGAAGTACGCCAGCACGAGACCCCGAACGATATCGAGACCGTCGAATATCCCGGCGGCAGCGTCAATGTTGCCAAGATGCTGCTAACGGTTGGACTCGCACCATCGCGCAGCGAAGCCGAACGGCTCATCAAATCGGGCGCGGTGGAAATCGACGGCACGCGCGTGTCCACTCTAACGCTGACGATCGGGGCGGGCGAAAGCCGCACGGTTCGCGCCGGCAAGAAATGGAAGCGCGTTCTCGCGCAATGAACATATGATGCGGCGCCGCTACGAGTGGAAGCTGAAAAACCGCACGCTGCTGCTCGGTGAGCGCACGTTGATCATGGGCGTCCTCAACGTCACGCCCGACTCGTTTTCCGATGGCGGCCGTTATGACGATCCCGACCGCGCCTTCGCCAGGGCGGTCGAACTCGAAGAACAGGGCGCGGACATCATTGATATTGGCGCCGAATCAACCCGCCCGGGTTCGGAGCGTGTTTCCGAAGCCGAGGAGTTGCGACGGCTCGTGCCCGTTCTGAAACGCCTGCGAGACCGCCTCACAATTCCGATCGCTGTCGACACTTACAAATCAGCCGTCGCCGAAAAAGCGATTGAGTACGGGGTTGAGATCATCAATGACCCGTCCGCGCTCACTTGGGATCCGCTGCTGGCGCGGACTGTGGCGCAACACGACGCCGGTTTCATCGTCAATCACATGCGCGGCACGCCGGAAACCTGGGCGAAACTGCCGCCAATGAAGGACCCCCTGGGCGGCATCTCGGGCGATTTAGCGGCCAGCGTCCACCGTGCAGTCGGTGCGGGTGTTTCGCGCGCCCGTATCGTAATCGACCCCGGTTTGGGCTTCGGCAAACGGCGCGAGCAGAATGCTGAGATCCTGGCCCGGCTCCCGTTGCTGGCCAAACTGGACCTGCCCATTCTGGTCGGACCCTCGCGCAAGTCTTTCCTGACGCAACCGACGGAAATCGAGACGGAGTTTGCGACCGCAGCGGCGGTTACCGCGGCGGTGCTCGCCGGTACCCATATCGTGCGGGTCCACGATGTGCTTCGGATGAAAGCGGCCGTCCTCGTATCGGACCAGGTTCTCAGCTACGCCGACGCAGAGCCTGTTGAAACGCCGGCGGCCCAGGATCCGCGTAAACCACGGGGGCCGTCCCAGTATGAACGCCCCTCACGTTCTTTGTCCTTCCCCCGGACACCGCGCGGCACAAAGCCCGAATAGAATATATATTCAGTAGACCAGGACAATATGACGCCGCAACAAGGGCGGCCGAAAGCAGGTGTCGACCTGCCGGCGCTCGATGGATGGCGAGCGGTTGCGATCACGCTTGTGCTCTTTGCCCACATGCGTTTTCCGGGCGATGCGCTGGCAACCGCGGCGCCTTATGGCGCCATGGGTGTGCACCTGTTCTTCGCCATCAGCGGACTCCTCATCACGCATCGTCTTCTGGAAGAAGAATCACTCACCGGCCGCATCGGTCTGCGCGGATTCTATATTCGACGCGCCTTCCGCATCCTGCCCGCGGCTACGGTGTACCTGGCCGTCTTATGCGTGCTCGGATTCTTGCTGCGATGGATTCCTCTGTCCATTGGTCAAATTGCCTCATCCGCCTTATTTTTCCGCAATTACTGGGTCGAACCCGCGGCGCAAAGCTGGTATACGGGGCATTATTGGTCCCTGTCCGTCGAAGAGCACTTTTACCTGGTTTGGCCCGGTCTTCTCGTACTTATCGGGACGAGGCGGGCGCGATGGACGGTCCCGGTGCTCGCCTGCCTCTTCGCCCTTTGGCGCGCCGCGGATTCGCACTTTGGCTGGATTGCCAACCTGAATCCGGCGTTGCGCGCCGTCGTGGGGCGAACGGATTACCGCATGGACGGCCTTCTATGGGGCTGCGCCGCCGCATTCCTATGGCACTCGCGGTTTCGGAACTGGCTCGCCGCCCGGGGTCGCTCGGAGTATGCGCTGATCCCGGTTTTCCTGATAACCGCACTATTGGTAGTCCGGCCGCCCGGTTATGTGGCATTGCTGGCATTGCTCATGCCGGTTCCATTGCTCTTTACCGCGAGCCAACCCAAGGGTTTCCTCACCAAGCCACTCGATTCCGCAGCGGCACGCTGGCTCGGACAGCGCTCCTACAGCGTCTACCTCTGGCAGATGCTGTTCCTGCCGGCGTATGGGATTCCGGTTGCATTCGGCTGGGTCCAACAATTCCCTTGGAATCTCGTATTCGTTCTCGCTTGTGCTAGCGCCGGCTACTATCTCGTGGAACGACCGATGAGAAGATGGGGCCGCCGCCTGGCATCTTCCAGGTTCACAACTGCACGAAAATTCAAGGGCGGATGGCGCATGGCAGCGTCGTTTCGTCAGTAACTCGCAACTTGCAGTCACAGCGGGAGGGAACGGCTCTGACCCAGAGAGCTGTTCACTTCACTTTCCGACTGCACGGGACGAGTTGTTGGCCGTGGCCGTTTCTTACCTGGTAGGTGAAGGCGGGCTTCAAACGCGCCGAACGGTCGAAAACTCCAGGTGGACTGCAGTGTACTACCGCCGGCTTCAGCCGGCACATGGGCAGCCTGAAGGCTGCGTTACGGGGAAAACCTGCCTTACATCCGCTGCGTCGGTCGACCGCCGGGAAAACGAAGTGGCATTGGGCTGCAGCAGCGCGAATTCCGAGCAATAATTACAGTAGACCCGCCCCGCGTCTCACAGTTGTCCTTGAGGTTTTCTATGCCATCGATTTCCGTCTTGCGTCGTATTTCTCCCTTGATGCTTTGTCTCGCTGCCGGCGTGCTCCATTCTCAAACGCTATCGCTCTATTCCGGCAACGGGCAGATCGTTTCAGAGGACTTTCTCTCCACTGTTTCTTTAGTGGTTCAAGCTACCGACTCGTCGGGAAAGCCAGCGCCGGGTGTGAGCGTCTCGTGGGCCATTACTCAGGGTATGGGTACACTTGAGACCTCCCAGGGAACTACCGACGCGAACGGACTGGCACAGACCATGTTCCTTGCCACGGTTCTACCCCCGCTGCAGGCGTTCGACAGCGAAGTGATCACAGCGACCGCCGGTAACAGCAAGGTCAACTTCTTCATGACCACGTCGACAAATAAGCGCTCGCCCAGCATTCAGCTCATCACGCCTCCGATCGAGAACCGCTCGATCACGGGAGCCGCTGGCTCGACGCTTCCGGGGGCGGTATCTGCGCAGATCGTCGCCGAGTATGGGTTTCAACAAGGCTTAGTGATACCGAATGTCGGGCTACGCATCGTGCCGTCGACGGATTCCAACGCGCCGACTGCTTCCTGTAATGCTCCGGCTGGAATTGCCTTGAGCAATAGCCAGGGAATCGTTACGTGCGATGTAGTGCTCGGTCCCACAACTGGCAGCACACAGGTAATGGCCGAAGTTGGAGAAATCCAGAGCTTCCTGCTGCAACTCGCGGTCACACCGGGGACGGCTTGCGCCTACTCGATCGCTCCCATGACGCAGTCGTTTCCGGCGAGCGGGGGCACCGGAACAGTCAACGTCACTGCCGGAGCGGGATGCGCATGGACCGCGGCCAGCAACGCGCCTTGGATCGCGATCATATCCGGCGCCGCCGGCACCGGTAACGGCGCCGTGAGTTTCTCGGTGACTGCGAATACCGGCACGGCACGCAACGGCACGCTAGCCATCGCGCAGCAAACCTTCACAGCGTCGCAGGCCGCCGGAACGGTCGGACCATCGCCATTGAGCATCACGAGCGGAACGCCTCCCGCGGCAACGCCAAATGCGACATACCAGTTCGCCTTCGCCGCGACCGGCGGAACGCCTCCGTATACCTGGAAATCAGCCAATCTTCCGGCATGGCTGAGCCTGTCCGCGGCCGGTGTTTTAAGCGGAACAGCACCCGCTTCAGGAAGCGCGCAGTTTACGGTCACGGTGGGCGACAGCGCCGGCGCGACGCAATCGCAGACCTACACGATCGCGATCACGAGCACGTCCAGCGGATTGACAATCACTACAACGTCCTTAAGCAACGGAACGGTGGGGACCCAGTATCAACAGAACCTCACCACGAGCGGAGGTTGCGCTACTCCGTTCAGCGGACCGCCCGTGTTTAAAGTTGCAGGCGGCTCGCTCCCACCGGGCCTCAGCATTCAGAACTTGTCGGGGCTCTACGCCATCACCGGCACCCCGACTGCGGGTGGGACCTTTAACGTCACCTTGAGCGCAACGGATATTTGCGGCACCACGGTGAGCGCCAGTTTCTCGCTCACGATTTCCGGAGGAGGATCGGGACCGTCCGTCGTGACGTTTACGGCCTTGCCGGCCGCGCTCAGTTTCTACGTCCAAGCCGGGTCGTCGGCCGCGCCGCCACCCCAGGCGTTCTCATTGACCACGAACGTATCGTCTCCGGTGAACTTTACTGCCGCCGCTACAACGCTCGGGGGAAGCAATTGGCTCCAGCTCCAAAGCAATTCCGGAACCGCCCCCGGCACTCTGAATGTGGGCATCACGAACTTTGCGACTCTCCCGCCGGGCACTTATAACGGGAACATCACCATTTCATCAACGTCTCCGGCAGGTCTTCTCACCGTGCCCGTAACTCTCACGGTCGGTGCGCCGGTCACTCTGACGGCGACACCCGGGACCATAACAACCACTCTGCAAGCGGGGACAACCTCGAGCGGTCTCATGCTGTTCGTCGGGAGTACGGGTGGACAACTGCACTTCGCCGTTAACTCGAATGCCACGTGGCTGACGACCACGCCAAATGGCGGCGATACGCCCGCGACCCTCACCGTTAACGTCTCCGCCATTGGTCTGGCCGCCGGAAACTATAACGGCCAGCTCGTCATTTCGTCTGTGTCCGCTTCGCAAGTCGTGACGGTGATGCTGACGGTAACCCCGGCCCCCCAACCTCCTGGCCCGGCAATCGTGTCAGTCGTCAATGCCGCTACATTGCTTCCAGGCGCTTTGGTGCCGGGAGAACTGATCGCAATCAAAGGTTCAGGGCTTGGACCAACGATTCCGGCGGGTCTGGTACTGAACCCCGACAACACTCTCAGTAACTCCGTCGCAAGTGTCAGCGTGCTCGTTGACAGTCTCCCCTTGCCGCTGCTTTATGTGTCAGATGGGCAGATCAACGCTATCGTGCCTTATGAAATCGCGGGCCGCGCCAGTGTCAACCTGCTTGTGCAATACAACGGCAACAGTTCTAACACGATAAATATGCAGGTTACCGACACGAGCCCGGGCATCTTTGTAATTGATCCATCCGGTCAGGGGGCCATCGAAAATCAGAATGGCACTGTGAATTCACAACTCAACCCGGCCGACCCTGGGTCTGTCGTTACCCTCTTCGGGACCGGCGCTGGATCGATGCTGCCGCTACCCCAGGATGGTTCAATCACCTCGACGAATGACGTTTTGATCGTCGCGCCTGTACACGTGTATTTCGCCGGGCAGGATTCGGTCCTTTGGTACCAGGGCGCCGCGCCGTATGAGCCTGCCGGCGTCATGCAGATCAATGCTCAACTTCCGGACGGAGTTCATGGACGAACTTCCGTTGCTGTTTCCATCGGTTCACAAACCAGCCCCAACGTGTTTCTTTGGGTGAAATGAGGTAAGCATGCAAATTCGACATCGGCTCCTGGCGCTCTGCGCGTCTTTCGTCTGCCTGGGACAGCAGCCGATCCGAGTCGATGTCCACCTCGTGAACGTGAGCTTCACGGTTCGCGACACGCGAGGTGCCCTGGTGTCCAACCTGACTGCGGACGATTTCGACGTTATCGAGGATGGCGTTCCACAGAAGATCGCCTTCTTCGCCCGAAGCTCCGATGTTCCGCTGACGTTAGGCCTGCTGGCCGACGTCAGCGGCAGCCAGGACCCTTTCGTGAAGAAGCACGAGCACGACCTCAAGGAATTTCTCAAGACCGTCCTGACGCCGCGCGACCGGGCGTTCCTGCTGTGCTTCGGGAATCATCTTCGGCTGGCCAGCGACCTGACCGGCGATCCCGCCGAGATTCTGGACGGGCTGAAAGAGTTCGACCGTCACAAGCGCCATTTCCCGGAAATCGGGCCCGACGATGAGGAGCGCATCCTGGGTACAGCATTCTACGACGCGATCTATTATTCGGTCCGCGAGAAACTCGACAAAACCGACAGCGGCCGCCGGGCGCTGATCATCTTCAGCGACGGTGAGGACAATTCCAGCGCGCACCATATGATGGAAGCGCTCGAAGCCGCCCAGACCAGCAACGTTCTGTTGTATGGCGTCAGGTACACGGAAACAAAGCACGGTCATTGGAACGCGCGCAACAAATACGGCAGGCGTGTGATGGCGCGGCTGGCGCAGGATTCCGGGGCCGCCGATTTCGATGCCCGCGAAGGGAATGTGCGCGACTATTTCAAGCAGATCGCGGAGGAGCTGCGGTCCTCCTACGAGTTGGCCTACCATTCCACGAATCCCACGAACGACAACGTATTCCGGAGGATCGTCGTGAGGCCCAAGGTTCCGGACGTCAAGGTCCGAACAAAGACGGGGTATTATTCGCGCCCCGACCCCACCAGCTAGAAGTTCGCCTCGCTCGCTTTATCGGCTGAAGATAATCTTTTCCGACGAGAACAGGCGCGACGCCATCCACACGAACACACCGGCAAGCAACAAGACCCCGATGCCGGCCGAAATAAACTCCAGCGCCGATGGTACGTTTCCGCTCAGAATGTCCTTCGCGAGCGTATACTGGCCGATCAGCGGAATCGGCTTCATCCATGGTTGATCCGGGAACGGATGAAAGATCTGGATGATGCCGGGCGCCATCACCGCGAAGATCAGAAACGCGGAATAACTTTGTGCTTCCTTAAACGATTTGGCGAAGCACGCAATAAATACCTCCAGCGCAGGACCCAGCGCTGCGACGGGGGCCAGCGCCGCAATCAGTAGAACCATCTGCGGAGTTCCCAGATGAAAACGAATGCCCAGGTCCTCCAGCGGCACCATCGACAGAATCTTCGCCGTGATGAGGAGCGTACCCACAAAACCTATCGCCGCCGCGCCCATGGAAGCCATCGTCTTTCCCGTCATGAGCTGCCAACGCGGAATGGGGTTCAGCAGCAGCGGCTCCAGCGATCCGCGTTCCCGCTCGCCGGCGGTGGAGTCGGTTGCGATCTGCATGCCCGCAATGAAGACCGCCAGCATGAGGTACATCGGAATCATGCCGAGAATCTGCGCGGCCCGCTGTGCTCCGTTTGAAACCTCCACCTCCTCGACTTTCAATGGACTCGCCACCACCGGACTTACGCCGCGCGCGATCAACCGCAAGCTTGCCAGTTGCCCGCTATAAGTGCTGAGCAGCGAAGTGACGCGCTTTACCTTGGGCTGCGATGCCATGCGGGTGGAGTCCGTAATCACCTTAACGGGCGCGGGGCTCGAGTCCTCAAACTTGCGCGCGAAGCCTTTCTCAATGACCAGTACGACATCGGCCTTGCGATCGCGCACGGCGGCCTCCGGATCGGACGGGCCAGCGACAACTTCAACACCGCTCTGTTGTGCAAGCCAATTGACCAGGACCGGTGCATAATCCCTTCCCACCACCGGGATCTGGATTTCCTGCGCCGCCTTGTTTTGTCCGGCCATCTGGCTGAACATGAATGCGATCATGATCGGGCCGATTAAGGTCGAAAACAGGACAGTATAGATGGCGCGGCGGTCGCGGAATCCGTCTTTGAACTCCTTTTTCGCGACGGTCATTATGCGCGACAGTTTCATGCCGTTTCTCCTCCCTGGTGGCCGGCCAGGCTCACGAAAGCATCCTCGAGCGAACTCTTTCCGGTGAGCGCCAGCAGGTCATCCGCGCTTCCCTCCGCAACCACCCGCCCCGACGCGATGATCACGATGTGATCGCACAACGCCGAGACCTCCTGCATCACGTGGCTCGAAAACAGCACGCACTTCCCCTCCGCTTTCAGCCGTCGAATCACATCGCGCACGGCGCGCGTGCTCATGACGTCGAGGCCATTTGTAGGCTCGTCCAGAAGGACGTTCTGGGGATCGTGCACCAGCGCGCGGGCCAGCGCGACTTTGGTGCGCTCGCCATGCGAGTAACCCGCGGCACGCCGGTCTGCGACGCTCTTCAAATCGAGAATATTGATCCAGGTGTCGATGCGATTCTCCAACGCCGCGCCGCTGAGCCCGCGCAATTCGCCGAAGTAGCGGATGTGTTCGCGAGCCGTCAGCCGTTGATAGAGGCCGGTTTGGTCGGGAAGCACGCCGAGGCGATCCTGCACTGCTTCAACTCCCGCCGACATGTCGCGGCCATCAACCGAGATCATGCCGTCGTCCGGCTTTATCAAACCGTAAATCATGCGGAGCGAAGTGGTCTTACCCGCACCGTTGGGCCCGAGCAACCCGGTCACGGAGCCATCCGGCGCTGTGAACGAAACGCCATCCACGGCGTTTACCGCGCCAAATCGCTTGTGGAGATTCTTCGTGAGAATCATTTGCTGCCTCCGTCCATCGGGTCGGGACCCGATGGGCCCAGGAAGAAAGGCGCCCGCTTCACCTGTTCCACGCAACTCGTGTCCAGGTTGGCCGCACTGCCATCGTCGAGAAATTTCGCCATCAGTTTCATTACACAGCCGGTACCCCAGGCGCCATGACCATTGGCGGGAACCACGATATGCTTCGAATTCTTCCATTGCGAGGCAACCTGCTGCCCCCACGACGGGGGCGTCACCGGGTCAGCCTCTCCCGACAGAATGAGGGCGGGAATGTCGGACGGTGTGAGCGAGTAGTACGCCGGATCCATCTTCGTATGGGGCCAAAAATCACAGACCTTCAACCGCAGGTCGGCCATCTGCGAGCCTAGAAACGTGCCGGCGGCTTCGTGCTCCACCGATCCGGGTTCGATTCGGGGAGCATCTTCGCTGCAAACCACCGAAAAATGCATGCCTTGCGCCATGTTTTCCGAAAGCGGATCGAATGCCGTGCCCAGTGCGAGGAAGCCGTTGTAGTTGCCCTTGTCCGCCTCGTCGATCAGCAGCGGAACCAGTTGCACGGTCAGCGGCGAGTAAAGCGAGGCAAACAGCAGGCTCGAAATGGTGACGCGCTTGACGTCGAGGTCCTTCTCCATGCCCGTCTTCGGATTGACGTAATGAATCTTCTGGGGATGGGCATCCAGCCGGGCCAGCAGAGCGTTCAGCCGCTCCTTCAGATTCGGGAAGCGCTTCGCACACTCTGCGTCCTTCTCGCAATCGCGGATCACCAGGTCGAGCGCGCGCTGGCTATCTCGGGCCATGTAGAGCGGGAGGCGCATGTCCGTTGGCGCAACGCCGTCAAGAATAACGGATCGAGTGTGATCGGGATGCCGTTGCGCGTAGACGAGTGCGGCTCGTGTGCCATAGGACCCGCCGTAAACGTTGATCTTCGAATAGCCGAGAAACGCGCGGACATCGTCGAGGTCGTCCATCGCGATCGGCGTCGTGTATTTCGTCAGGTCGGCCTTGTCCTTGTACGTGGCCAGGCAGGATTTGAGCCGATCCACCATCACCGCCGTTGAATCGTCATCGTCGGCATCCTTCCCCAATTTGCATTCCAGCGGGTTGGATTTGCCGGTTCCGCGCTGATCGACGAAAACGATGTCGCGGTCCATCTCGATGCGGTGGTACGGCTGCGCCAGTTCACCCGCCATTTCTGCCGCGCCTTGCCCCGGGCCACCCGCCAGGAAGAAGAGCGGATCCGGAGCGGACTTCTGTTTGAGCGCGGGCAGGACAACAATCTTCAGCGCAATCTTCCGGCCCGTCTTCGCTTGCCGGTCCTCAAAGACGTCGAGCGTGCCGCAAAAATCGTCCGTAGGTCCCTCGGCAGCCTTGCACGGCTGCAGGTGACTGACTGCGGAGGTTTCCTGAAAATTCGAGCAGGAGATGTTTAGAAGCGTTGACGCCAGGAGGACACACCAGATAGCCTCCCGCGGTTTAACAGCGGTCATAGAAGTGTATTCTATTATCGCGGGTTGGGACTGCGCCCGCACCAGCCATTCGTCACAGAATCGCGGCGCTTCGTCCCATTTGCATCGCGTGTAGAACGGCTTCCGTCTTCGTGACGGTGCAATATTCTCCGTCCATGTTGGCGAGGCTCATCGCATGCACTTCATCTGCCGTTCGCAAGGTTCCGTTCCAATCTTTGCGCCCGAACGTGAAACAGGCATCCTCGATAAGGAAGACTTCAAAACCAAGGTTGCCCGCCATTCGAACCGTCGCTTCTACCGAGTTGTTCGTAATCACGCCGCTGATGAAAAGCAGTTTGTAACCCGAAGCGCGCAGTTTCACCTCCAGGTCCGTACCGATGAAGGCACTGTTCGTATTCTTGACGATAATTGGTTCGCCGGCGAGCGGCGCAGCCTCAGGTTTAAACTCATTACCCGGCTGTCCGGGACGATAGTGTGAAGCCGGTTCAAGGGAATCATGCCTCACGTGATAGAGCGGCCGGCCGTCGGCTCTCCAGGCCGCGAGCAGCCCCGCAATATTCTTCTCCGCATCCGGATTGTTGCGAACGCCCCAACTGGGATGGTCGATGGCCTTCTGCACGTCGATGACGATGAGGGTGGCGTAATCCGGTAGCGGTGTCGGCACGGCAAGGCGCATACCGGTATGATCTCATCAGTTTAAGCAGCGATTAGCTATCAGCGTTCAGCGGTCAGCCAAACCGCGTGCGTCGAAACCAGACCGTTGAAGGCTGAAAGCTGATCGCTGAAAGCTAATAGCTGATCGCTTCAACCAACTACCTTCCCGCGACGAGTTCATTGAGTTCAATTGCGAGATGCCGCATGCTGTCCGCCTGCTCGTCGAGTTGTTTGCATGCCGACGCACTCTCTTCGGCGGTTGCGGCTGTCCCTCCGATTGTCGTTTCGATTTGCGCCAACGCCATCTCGATTTGTTCAATCCCGTGAGCTTGTTCCACGGTTGCCCGGGAGACCTCATTCGCCAGCTCCGCGACTCGCTTGCCAAGCGCGGTTGTTTTCACCCCCGCTTGCTGGGTCTTGAGCACCGTTGCGCGGCCCTCCTCCGATCGTCTGACTGATTCCTGAATCAGTTCCGACGACCTGCGCGCCGCTTCCGCGCTTCTCCCGGCAAGATTGCGGACCTCATCCGCCACCACTGCGAACCCGCTGCCGGCTTGACCGGCCCTGGCCGCCTCCACGGCTGCGTTCAAGGCCAGGATGTTGGTCTGAAAGGCAATGTCGTCGATGGCGTCAATAATCTTCGCCACCTTCTCGCCAGAGTCCTGCGATGCTTTAACCCAGACGACCAGGTCATTCATGAGTACATCTTTCTCCAGGGAGGCGACTCCCACTTCCTTCATGATCGCGGCCAGGGCGTTGGCTCTTTGAGCATTCTGTTGGTTTACGGCGGTAATCTGGCGCACCGATACGTTCGTCGTCTGAACCGACACAGCCTGTCGGGAGGCTCCGTGCGCCACCGACTCTGCTGCCGACGAGACCTGAGCCGCAGCCTGCGCCACCTCTTCCGCTTCCTTTGCCATCCTCGCGGATACACGATTCAGCACCCGGCTGATCCCGCGATTCACGAAGAACATCAGGATCAAGCCTGTCAGTACGACAGCCGAGCAAACGATCACAAAGATTTGCGCCGCACTATGGAGGTGGCCGACGGCGTCCCCAGTGGAATCATTCGTTCCACGATCGGCGGACCGGCTGAGTTCTCCGGCCGAATCCACCATGACGCCGCCCAGCCGCGCCCATTCCGCCAACAGCGCGTCGAACTCCGGACCGTGATTCTGGCCCTGTTGTACGACCGCGATGATATGCTCCAGCACCGGTCTGTAATTATCCATGGCGTGGCAGAGCTGGTCGAATTGCGGACGCGCCGAAGTAAAAGCATTCGATCGTGAAACGAGGTGCTCCAGTTCGGCCCGTTCCTTTTCAGCATTTGTGTACCGCTGCCAGCCCTTTTCCAGAGCACCCTTCTTTTGAACCGTAACGAAATAGATGAAATGGATCCGCGCGTTGAGGACCTCGCGCTCGACTCGATAGGCCGCCTCGGACACCGGCAGGTACTCGGAGCGAACAGCATCCAGAGTGTGCGATGTATGCAGGGTGATCCACGAACCAAGGCAGGTCAGACAGATCGCTTGAAAAAGGACGGCCCCGAGCGCGGCTCCGATCTTTTTCCCGATGGTCCACGAGGACATGCGAGAGACTCCTTTCGGCGCTAAGAGCCCGTTGCCAGTAATCGGACGCAAGCTAAAGCATACGACGCCAGTCTCGTAAACTTCTGATTCTATGCGTAATACCTGCTTCGGCTTGTCACCTCGGCGCATCGCAACAGCGTGGGCTGCCAGAGGTTTTGGCTCATATTCTCTTATCGGACCGGTCTCACCCTTCTTTTACGCGAACAGGATAGAATAACGCGCATGTTCGGATTGATGAAGCACGCACCTCGACTGCCCTACTGCGGCACTTGCAAGACTCTGGGAGCGGAGTACGGCCACAAAACGCGCCTGCTTCTCAATAACGACACGGTTTTTCTGGCGGAAGTGCTGCTCGATTTGTCAGGCGTTCCGCCCAGCGGGAAAGCCTATCAATCCTTCAACTGCCTCAAGCTGCCGCGAAACCGCGAAGAGATTCCAATCGCCCTGCAATATGCGGCGGCCATCACGGTCGTGCTGGCTCACTTTCGCATTGACGACCACCACCGCGACGCTACTTCGCTCCGTCAAAGGCTCAAATGGAATTTGGGGGCTCGCGCTCTCTCCCCCCAATATCGCCGCGCGGCAGAACGGCTTCGGTTCTGGCGGTTCCCGCTCGACGAAATGTCCGCCATCCTGGCGACGCAGCCGGGTCGTGAAGCCAACCCGGTATCGCCTGCGCACGTTGCCGAGCCCACTATGACCGCTACCGCGATGGTCTTCTCGCACGGCGTGGACCTCGCCGGGCGACCCGAACGGCGCAATGACGCCTGGCGTCTCGGCCGCAAATTCGGGGAATTGATTTATTTCATGGATGCTTTTGAAGACCGGGAACGGGACGCGCGCACCGGTGATTTCAACCCTTTCCTGGTTTTCCCGGCCAGCATGACAGCTATGCGCGACCAGATCCTTGCCATCCTGCAGGACCTTGAACGCGAAATGACGGCCGCGCATGCGGCCCGGCTTCGCATGAATGTTGAGGAACGCCTGGGACTGAGGCCGCGCGTTCTTCAACAGGTTTGCCGTAAGACGTTTCGCGATCGCGCCCGCGATGCTTTAGCCTTCGCCCGAGCTTTGCGCGACCGCGAGCACGCCGGATTCTTGAAAGGAGCCGCTGTTGTCGCCAGCGCCGCCATGCTGGCCTTCGCATTTCCGCATCATGCCCGTCAAACCCAATCCTGGCACCAATGCCTGGGCCTTTCGATGAACCTGATGGCGCTCGGAACCTTCATGGCCCGATCGCCGTCAGAGTGCCGCTCCAAGCTGTGCGGCGGATGTGGGGAAGGGCTCACGGAGTGCTGCGCTGACTCCTGCCTGGAAGCGATTTGTGAGTCATGCGGTTAGAGTAAGGCGCCAATACCCCGGACCCAGCAGTACCAAGTACGTCCCAACCCCAGAGTACCCTTGTGCCTAAACCGCACCAAACTGAAACTAAAGAAGCATGGAGCGGGTAGACCTAGAACAGTGGAATGGACGCGAAGTCGCACGGCTCCTTACACTTGTAGAAACCGAACGCCGCTATTACCAGGAGATCATCGCCTCCCTACCGGTTGGCCTTCTGGTCCTTTCGGGCGACCTTTCCGTCGTTTCCTCGAATCGCGCGGTGCGGCGCATCCTCGGCCTTCGAAGCACCGATCAATTGCGCGGCTGCTTGACGAACCTGTTTCCCCAATCGCTTCTGGACCAGGTCCAGGAAGTTATCCGTACCGGTAAACCGCAAACTGATGTTACCGTCGAGCACGCGGAACACCGGCTGCGTATTTCCGTGCTTCCGATCGCCAAGTGGAGCGACGAAGCCGAATCCGAGGCCCTGCTCTCAATCGAAGACATGAGCGCCCTCGCGGCCGCTCCGGCACCTCTGCCGACGCCCGCACTTGCGCAGGAACCGGCCCCCGAGGTTCACGATGCCGTTGTTGAGCACGAGCCGGCGCCGGCCCACGAGCCCGAAATCATTGCGGAACCTGCCCCCGCGGAATCCCTCGACCTGCTCCAAAACCTGAACGCCGCAGTCTGGGCAGCCGAAATCCCCAAGATGAACTTCCTGTTCGTCACGAATAAGGCGCAGGAAATCACCGGATACTCGCCGGACGAATGGATTCAGTCTCCCGCATTTTGGACCGGCCGCATCTACATTGCCGACCGGGAATCGGTACTCCGGCAATATGCCGACACGATCGCCAAAGGCGGCCAGTCGAGCTGCGAGTTCCGATCGCTAACCAAAGATGGACGACTGATCTGGCTCCGCGAGACGGTTCGTGTCCTCACCGACGCGGACGGACAGCCCAAGGAATTGCTGGGCCTGACCATCGACGTCACCGAACGCCACCAATTGCACGAAGAGCAGGTTCAAGCGCAGCGCATGAGCGCGCTCGTAACGCTTTCGAGCCGCCTTGCGCACGATCTGAATAACATGCTCATGATCGCAACCGGCTACGCGGAAGAACTGAGCCACAATATAGCGCAGTCGAGTCCGCTGAGCGCCGATGTTCAGGAAATCCTGAAGGCCACCGAAAGGATTCACAACCTCACTTCGGAACTGCTGGCGTTCACGAGGCGTCAGGCTGAAACTCCGGATGTCATTGACGTTTCCGCTCTCGTCGCCGAAACCGCCGAGCGGCTCCGCGAGGCCTCCAAATCCGGCCTCGAAATCCAACTTCACGCCGAACCTGGAACACAAGCTAAAGCCGGCCAAGCCCAACTCACTGACTTTGTCTTCGCTCTGGCAACATGGGCAAGCGGCGGTATGCCACAGGGTGGTGCGATAGGTCTCTCGGTATCCGAAGCTGAGATCACCGAGGATCTCCGCACCCCCGGCTCGCCGCTCACGCCGGGAGAGTACGTGGTGATCCGGTTGAAAAGTCCCGTGGCAACGGCGGATGGTTTGATAAGCATGATCGAAGCAGTGCTGCCTCCCAAAGAGGACCCCACTCATACGGCCGCGCTGATCTCGCAAGGCTACACGTACGTCCGGCAATGGGGTGGCGACGTAGCAGCATCGCCGGAAACCCCTGGCGTGGAAGTAGCGATTTATCTTCCCAGCGCAGGGCGGCGCGTCATCGAACAGCCGGCGCCCGAAGAACCCAAGCCGATCGTAGAAGAACCGCCCGTGCCGGTGCCCGTTGTCGAGGCCGAACCTGTCCTCGAAACCGTCCTGGTCGTGGAGGACGAACCCGGTATTCGAGCCCTCGTACGGAAGATTCTGCGCCGCCAGGGATACATCGTCCTTGAAGCCTCTAACGGCGACGACGCCCTGAAGGTGTGTCAGGAACACACCGGCAAAGTCGACCTTCTGATTACCGACGTCATCATGCCCCAAATGGACGGCCGCGAGTTGGCCGGAACCTTGAAAGGGCAGTGCAAGGATATGAAGGTGCTCTACGTCTCCGGCTACACCGACGATCCGGCCATCTACAAAGGCGAACTGCCTACCGGAACGGCGTTTCTTCAGAAGCCCTTCACGCTCGGCTCGCTGCTCGACAAGGTGAAAGAAGTCCTGGCCCAGTAGCGCCGTCGCAATCGTACTAGTGGGACCGGCTGTCGAAGGGTGAAGCGGGCTTCATCCAATACCGCTTAGTTCTCGGCAACCTCCAGTTTGATTGAGCCCGTAATGCAGGCTGTTAGCCTGCGGCGGGTTGTTAACTCGCCTGCCCGTAGCTCTGAACAAGCGCCGACCAGCGCCGGTTGGCAACTGTGGGCATGCTGGCATGCTGGCATCACCTTGGGCGTCAGGCCTGCGAGAAGCCTGTTCATTCCCGGTGAGGTCCAATGGCAGTCGAAACCCGTCGCCACCCTTCCACTTTGGCCCTTGATAACATGACGTTGGATGGCCGCGCCTAACCACGTCCACCGCAAATTCACCGCGGCACTCGACGCCTTAGTCGAGCAAATCAAACTCGACCGTTCCATCCTGGCCGCCATCCTTTGCGGCAGCCTCTCCCACGACACTGTTTGGGCGAAATCGGATATCGACCTGGTGCTGGTCACCATCGACGACAAGAAAACCCCTCGTTCCGACTTGGCACTCTACGCCGACGGTGTGAACGTCCATGCCCTGCTGATGCCGCGGGCCGACTTCCGCAAACTCGTGGAAGGCTCCATACGCAACTCGTTCGGCCACTCCTTCCTGGCCAAGGGACGGCTCCTCTACACCCACGACGAAACCATCGCCGACCTCTGCGCACGCCTCCATGTCATCGGCGAACGCGATACGCAGATCCAACTCCTGGGCGCCGCCGCGGGAGCGCTGCCGTCCATCTACAAAGCCCACAAGTGGTTCATCACGCGCGGCGATCTCGACTACACCGCCCTCTGGATCCTCTACGCCGCAACCTCGCTGGCCAAGGTTGAAATCCTGAGCGCCCGGCTGCTGGCCGACCGCGAAGTGCTCCCCCAGGCATTAAAACTGAACCCGGCCTTCTTCAAACTGATCTACAGCGACCTTCTCAACAACAAGAAGACCACTAAATCGATCCAGGCCGCCCTGGCTGCTGTCGACGCCTACGTGGAACGTCACGCGCCGGTCCTGTTCGCCCCCGTAATCGAACACCTCAAGGAAGTCGGTGAAGCGCGCTCGGCGACTGAGATTGACGATCACTTCGAGCGAAACTTCGGCATTGGGGGTGTCACCGGCGTGTGCGAGTATCTCGCCGATCAGGGTCGTATCGGCAAGGCGCCCTTGGCCGCCCGGCTCACGAAAAAGAGCAACGTCGACGTGCAGGAACTGGCCTTTTTCTACATTGCCGAACCACCCGATGAGTTCTAGACCAAAACCAGCTCCCGCCAAGGTCGCGCGGCGCACCACCATCGCCGTACAAGGCGCCCGCGTACACAACCTCAAGAACGTTTCCCTGGAACTTCCTCGCGACAGCCTCATCGTCGTAACCGGGCTTTCGGGCTCGGGCAAGTCGAGCCTGGCGTTCGACACTATTTATGCGGAAGGCCAGCGCCGCTACATGGAGTCGCTGTCGAGCTATGCCAAGCGCTTCGTCGCACAGGTGGCGAAACCCGACGTCGACTTCGTTTTCGGGCTTTCCCCGGTCATCTCGATCGAGCAGAAAACAATCGGCAGCAATCCGCGCTCCACCGTCGGCACCATGACCGACATCGCCAGCTATCTGAACCTGCTCTTCGCTACCATCGCCGAGCCGCATTGTCCCCGCACCGGCGAGCACGTCCACAGCCGCACAGCCAACCAGGTTCTGGAAGCGATTCTGTCACTGCCGGAAGGAGCGTCTATCGAGTTGCGCGCTCCGGTATTCCCGGTCTACGGCGAAGAGCTCGATTACGTTTTTACGGAGGTGCGCAAGAAAGGCTGCCGCGAAATCGTGATTGACGGCAAACGCGTGGACATCTCCGCCGAAGTGGCCGTCGACGAGGCTGCCGTCAAGCACATGGACGCTGTGGTCGACCGCTTCATCGTCGGCCCAAAACACGAGAAGGCCATCAAAGCCGGAATCGCGGCCACGCTGCTCGTCGGCGACGGACTTCTGCAGATTGAAGTCCTGAAAGGTGCGGGCAAAGGTGAGGCAGATCGCTTCTACAAAGCTCTCTGCAGCCCGACACACCACATTGTCTACGGCGGTATCGAACCCGAGTACTTCATGTTCAATAACCCCGAGAGTGCCTGCCGGACCTGCGGCGGTCTCGGGGTCCACAAGATAACGCATCCGGAACTGCTTGTCCCCGATCCGACGCGCAGCATCATCGGCGGCTGTTTCGTTCGCGAGGCGTTCAAGTACAACCCCGACACCTGGGACGGCCGCATCATGTACAGCCTCTCGAAGGCGCTGAAGTTCTCGCTGGAAACGCCCTGGCAGAAGCTTCCCGAGCAGGTCCGTAACGCCATCCTCTACGGCCTCGAGGGGAAGAAACTGAAGACCATAACGCCGCCCGACGCCAAAGTGAAGCGCGACGAATTCGAAGGCCGCGAGGTCGGCTTTGGAGGCATCGCCCGACGCATCGAGCGCCACTACCGGCGCTACCGCCAGCGCGGGGAGGCCAGCAGCGGCATGGAAGAGTGGCTCGACAAGGTCATGGTCGAGCGCACCTGCCCCGATTGCAAGGGCGCGCGGTTGCGAGCCACGAGGCTGCTCTTTACCATTGCCGGCAAGTCCATCTACGAAGTGGGCGGGCTCAATTTCGACGAACTGTTCACGTTTCTGGGCACCTTGAAGCCGGCCGGCCGCGGAGCTGACGCAGGCCGCCAGGTCATCTCCGAAATCCGCGGACGCCTGAAGCTTCTGCTCGGCATTGGCCTCGATTACCTGAACCTCAATCGACGCTCCAGCACGCTGTCCGGCGGCGAATCCCAGCGCATTCGCCTGTCGACGCAGATCGGTTCCGGCCTGATGGGCATGCTCTATGTGCTCGACGAACCGAGCATCGGCCTGCACCCCAAAGACAACGTGAAGATGATCGCGACGCTCGAAAGCCTGCGCGACATCGGCAACACGGTCATCGTGGTGGAGCACGACGAGGACACCATCCGTGCAGCCGACCACATTGTCGAGATGGGTCCCGGCCCCGGCGTCCATGGAGGCGAGGTCGTGGTGCAAGGCGACATCGACGACATTGCCGCGTGCAAAGCCTCACCCACCGGCCAGTTCCTCTGTGGGAAACGCAAGATCTCCGTCCCCAAACAGCGCCGCAACGGCAACGGAAAAGCCATGACCATCCGGGGCGCGCGCGAAAACAACCTGAAGGGGATTGACGTCACGTTCCCGCTCGGAAAGCTGGTCGCCGTCACGGGAGCATCAGGCTCAGGCAAGAGCACGCTGATCAATGAGATTCTCTACAAGGCTCTGTGGAAGCGGCTGGTCGACACGCGCACGCTTCCCGGCGACCACGACGGGCTCGACGGCGTGGAGCAGGTCCACAAGGTCGTCAACATCGATCAATCGCCCATTGGCCGCAACAGCCGCTCCAATCCCGCCACGTACATCGGCTTTTACGACATCATCCGCGACCTGTTCGCGAACGCGCCCCTCTCCACCGAGCGGGGCTACAAAGCCGGCCGCTTCAGCTTCAACGTGAAGGGCGGCCGCTGCGAGGAGTGCCAGGGCGAAGGCGTCATCACCACCCAGCTTTATTTCATGCCCGACGTCGAAGTCACTTGCGGCGTCTGCAAAGGGGCGCGATTCGGCGCGGAAACCCTAGAAGTCACCTGGCGCGGCAAAACCATCACGGACGTCCTCAACATGCCTGTCGAAGAGGGCGTAAGCTTCTTTGCCAGTGAACCGTCCGTGGGGAAGAAAATCGAGGTGCTCAACGACCTCGGCCTTGGCTACCTGACCCTGGGCCAATCCGCCACGACTCTTTCCGGAGGCGAAGCTCAGCGCATCAAGATTGCCACGGAGTTGACCAAGCTGCAGCGTGCCAAGCACACCGTCTACATTCTCGATGAGCCGACCACGGGTCTGCATCTTGCGGATATCGAGCGCCTGCTGGTCTGCTTGAATCGCCTCGTAGATGCGGGCCACACCGTACTCGTGATCGAGCATCACGTCGACGTCATCAAAACCGCCGATCATGTGATCGACTTAGGCCCTGAAGGCGGGCACGCCGGCGGCGAGGTCGTGGTCACCGGCACACCGGAAGAAATAGCGGCCTGCAAGGCCTCCCACACCGGCCGCTTCCTGAAAGCCCACCTCTAATCAACCCGCGCCGCGCATTTTGAGATATTCTGGGCAGTTTATGCGCACCCTATTAGTTGTGTCATTCCTGATGCCCGCGCTACTTGCCCAATATTCGCGCGGCGTGAATGTCAGCGGCGCTGAATTCGGCCAGGCTCACATTCCCGGGGTCTTCAACACCGACTACACCTTCGAAAGTGAAGACACCTTTCGGTATTTCGGAGGCAAGAACCTGGGACTCGTGCGCTTCTGCCTGCTCTGGGAGCGTATGCAACCCACGCTATCGGGGCCGCTGGACCCGGACTATCTCGGATTGCTGAAACAGGCGGTGGCCTGGTCGAAAGCTCACGGCGGCAAATTCGTGATCGATATCCACAATTTCGCCCGCTACAGCTTCAATGAAAACGGACAACTGAATGCCTATGTCATCGACAACGTCTACAACGGCGTTGTGCGAGTATCGACGGCGGACCTCGCCGACCTCTGGGTGCGCCTATCGAACGAGTTCAAGGACGAGCCCGCCGTCTATGCTTACGACCTGATGAACGAACCTCACGACATGGGCACCGCGGATTGGCGGATCATTTCGCAGGCCGTCCTCATGGCCGTCCGAGCCAATGGCGACAACAAGCTCATCATGGTACCCGGCACCAACTACTCGGCCGCGAGCACCTGGCCTGCGCAGCACGGACCAATGTCCTGGATCAACGACCCCGCGAACAACTTCGCCTACGAAGCTCACCAATACTTCGATCGCGACAACAGCGGAACCTACGCGCGCACTTACGATCAGGAACTCACCGCGAACCCGAACCTCGCTACCGTCGGAGCGACCCGGCTTGCGCCTTTTGTGCAATGGTGCGCGAACAACAACGTTCGCGGGTATCTCGGTGAGTACGGCATCCCCAACGCCGATGCGCGCTGGCTGACCGTGCTCGACAATTTTTTAACCGCGCTCGATGCCGCGGGTTTTGATGGGACTTACTGGGCCGCGGGCGAATGGTGGGGCACGTACCCGCTCTCCGTGCAGCCGCTCAACAGCTTCACAGTCGATCGCGCGCAGATGCCGACGCTCCAGGCCCATCTCGCGCCGATCGCGTTTACGACCATTTCAGCCGCCACTTTGAACGGCGCTGTGACCGCGCCCGATTCCATCGCCGCCGGTTTCGGCTCGAATCTGTCCGCTGCGACCGAAGTCGATGTTGTTGACGATTCCGGCAACGCCATACCTGCTCAGACGATCGCCATCACCGCGTCGCAGATCAACTACTTGATTCCCGCCGGACTGGCGCCTGGACATTACCAAACGGCTGTCAAGGACGCCGATGGCAACATCCTCGGCAATGGCAATCTGGAACTTGCGCTGATTTTCCCCGGCCTGTTTGCATTCAATGGCAACGGTACCGGTGTCGCGGCGGCGGTGATCATCCGTACGAAGGCAGACGGCACACAAACCACGGAACCGGTCGCGCAGTTCGATAACTCGAAGAACATGTGGGTGCCGCTGCCGATCGACTTCGGCGACCCGACGGATCAGCTCAGCCTGGTTCTGTACGGCACGGGTTTCCGGAACTTCTCTAAGGCGTCCTTGTTGATCGGCCCAACGCTCATCTCGAGTCTGACGATCGCGCCTGATTCCAGCACTGCCGGCCTGGATCTGGCGACGGTATCGCTCCCGCGGTCGCTGGCCGGTGCGGGTGAGGTCTCGGTTTCCCTGACCGTCGACACAAAACCCGCCAACCAAGTGACCATCGCTTTCCAGTAAAGCGAGCTTTGGGCGGCGCGCAAAACCAAACGGCCTGCTCCGCAAAGCGGCATAGCCGCAGCCTACGGAAACTCTCGGGTTGGATAAGGTTTTACACAGCCTCTGACTCTTCGTGCCCCGCGGTTATTCTGACATTGTGGAAGGATGCACAGGCGAAACCGCCCGCGCCACCTTTGGGTTGCGGCGAGGCAGCTTGGTGGGACAGGCGGTTTCGCCTGTCCTTTCTCGGTGAAGTCCAAATCCTCCAAATTGTCGCGGGACGCGAAGAACCAGCGGCTGTGTAATACCCGATTTAGTAAAGCTTCCAGCGCGATGAACCCTTGTAGCGGTCTATCTTGACATGCCTGGATCGATGGACTGATTCGGACCGGCCTTCGATTGCCCACCACTCAGTCCGAAGGATATGCCCGGCATTGAGCCCACCGACACTCAAGATCCCGGGATCAGCAGACACAGACTATTATCGAAATCCGACGCATATAACGGTTTGGCCGTCGTGAAGAACGCTGGACCCTGCCAGAGGGCCTTGGAAGAGAATCTGGTTGTCAACATCCAGCAGCGTAACCGCGCGTGCCGTCAAACCAGCCGCTGGCACAAATCCCGCGGATGCGTCAATGACGATCGCCAATTGGACGACAGTCAGAAGGAAAATCCTACGATAACTCCTCCTCGCGGGCGTTCACCGAGTCGTATTGGAAGTCAACCTTAGCCAACGCCAATCGATGACTGCCATTTTCGATCTTTATCCGCCGACCCGCTCCAGCACCGCCTGGCGATTGGATCTGACTCAATGCTGGTTTCGCAGCTTCAAACGGTTCGATGCCGATGTCACGCTCCGACAGTACGGATCAGTACGATCTGCTGATCGAAGCCACGATCAGTGGATATTGGAGTCGCCAGCGGCGCGAGAGCGAGCACACCGAGTGGAGGGAAGTCTACAGGCCAACATAACTTACAGGTTCGCACCAGTTCAAGGTCGGCATCGACTATGCGCACGATAAGCGTCAGGCCAGTTTGCGCTCTTCACGATAGCCGACGAAGGCGACCACATCGTAGCGCTGCCACATGTAGTAGGAAAACAGGAATTCGCGGGATCCGTCGTCCCTGCGGCGCGTCTCGTTCCGTTCCTCGACCTGATTGGAGGCGCTGAAACGCCGGTCAGGTTCGAGCAACTGGTTGTAGAAGCCGACCACGTCCTTGAGGCTGTCTCTGGTGCGGAAGAAATAAGCCTGCAGCTTGTGTGAAGGGTTGTCGATTTCAAGACACGTGAACTCGGTGCGTTTCGCATACAGCAGTTGTGCGGGGATCGCGGCGGCGTCGCAGTCAACGAGTCGAATTTTCGCATCTTCCGCTTCCGACTTTGGAATCAGGATCCCGTCTTTGAAGCCCGCGATCTTAATCCAATACACAGGCACGCGTGAGAACTCATCGGCAATGCGCAGACCGGGATTCAGGGCTTGAGTCTTCTGGAGAACCGGATCGGTTGTCCGCGTTTCCGGGTCGGCGACGTGTCGGTTGCTGAACCTTGCATACACAAACAAGCCCGCGGCGAACAACACGCCCAGCGCCGGCATCAGAATCAGAAACCTGTAGGCATTCATCGGTGCAGTTCGATGATAATCGCTTCGGCCGGGCGGGGCAATGAACCATTGGGCTAGCGGTTTCGTATAACTGAGTTGTAGCCAGGTTTTCTTATGGAGACCGATCCTGGCGGCCTCGGCGCTCGACGAAGCGTATGGGCCCTTGCGTTGGCCACCCTCCTTGTTCATGTCTACTTCAACAATCGCTATGGGTACTTTCGCGACGAGTTCGATTACATGGCATGCGGGGACCACCTGCAGTGGGGCTACGTCGATCAGCCTCCGCTGATCCCGTTTCTGATTCATGTTTGCCGCGCGCTGATTGGCGACTCTTTGCGTGCGGTGCGGATGATTCCAGCGATTGCGATGTCCTTGCTGGTGGTTCAGACGGCTGCCGTTACCCGCGAGTTGGGCGGACGCGGATATGCCGTGTTGCTGAGCGCCATTACGGTCGCCTTGGCGCCACAGTATCTCTCGAACGCCGGGCTGCTCGGCACCAACTGCCTTGAACCGAATCTCTGGCTTGGATGCGCTTATTTCCTCATCCTGGCGATTAAGCGGGATGATCCGCGTTACTGGCTGTGGTTCGGCGTCATTGCGGGCATTGGCCTGGAGGAGAAGTATTCGATTCTGATATTCGGGGCGGGCATTGTCTCGGGCCTGTTACTGACCGAGCAGCGCCGCGTTTTTCAAAGCCGCTGGATCTGGGCCGGAGGACTGGCGGCCTTCCTCATCTTTCTTCCCAACATCCTCTGGAACATGCACTACGACTGGCCGTTTGTACAATTGCAGCGGGCCATTCGGGCGGAAGGCCGCGATGTCGTACTGGGCCCGGTGGCGTTCTTCGCGGAGCAGGCGGAGGCGGCAGGCCCGCTAAGCGCTCCAGTCTGGCTTGCCGGAGTGTGCGCGTTGCTGTTCTCGCGAAGGCTCCGGCAGTTTCGGGTATTAGGCTGGTGCTATCTGTTCTGCTATACGGTGTTCTTTGCCCTGCACGGCAAGAGTTATTACCTGGCACCGGTCTATCCGATATTGCTGTCAGCCGGCGCGGTCGTTACTGAGTCCCGGCTTTCACACAGGCGTGTGTTAAGAGTGGTGATTCTCAGCGCGCTCGTGATCACGGGCACCTACTTCGCTCCAATCGTGGTTCCGGTTCTGTCCCCGGACGCGTTCCTTGAGTATGCGAAACACCTCCCGGCAAAACTTCCCGTGTCGGAACACTCCTTCACCCGCGCAGCATTGCCGCAGTGGTATTCCGATCAATTCGGCTACAAGGAAGTCGCGGATAAGGCTGTAGACGTGTGGGGGCGCATTGGGTTGGAGGAGCGCCGCGATTGCGGGATATTCGCGCAGGATTACGGACAGGCGGGCGCAATTGATTTCTTTGGCCGGCCCCAAGGGCTGCCGCCTGCTATGAGCGGCGATCGCACGTATTTCTTGTGGGGTCCGCACAATTACTCGGGAAACTGCATGATCGTCGTAGGCGGAAACCGGGAAATGCTCGAAGGCCTTTGGGAACACGTTGAGTACGCGGGCACATCGGTAACCAACCCCTACTCTCTGGAGGCACCCGCCGACTTCTTCCTTTGCAAGGTAAAGAAATTCAATTCCTGGGCGCAGCTCTGGCCCAACCTGAAACATTGGATTTAGTCATCATCTCGTGATCTGATGGTGCGTTAGAGTTGTAGCGAATGACATTTTCGCGCAGGTTCTTTGCTGCGGTTCTCGCCGTCTGCGCCGCCACGACTTCCGAGAGCCTCCAAGCCCAGAACAATTCTTCGCATCCTGCCGTCGCGATGATCTCGATTGACGGGATGCATCCTGATTATCTGCTTCAGGCCGACAAATACGGACTCAAGATTCCAACCCTGCGGCGTATTATGGCCGAAGGCGCTCACGCGACGAGTGTGCGTGGGGTTCTGCCCACCGTTACGTATCCGAGCCACACCACGCTGCTCACTGGAGCGTGGCCGATGAAGCACGGGATTTATAACAACCTGACTTTCGATCCCCTCCAGAAAAACGCGGGAGGCTGGTACTGGTACAGCGAAGATATCCGCGTGCCGACGCTTTGGGAAGCCGCGGATCGTGCCGGCTACACCGTGGGCAGCGTGAGTTGGCCGGTCAGCGTGGGCGCACACGGTGTTCGCTACAACGTACCGGAGTACTGGCGCGCCATGACGCCCGACGATCTCAAGCTGCTGCGAATGCTCGCATCTCCGGGTCTGCTGGCGGAGTTGTTGAAGGTCGCCGGACCGTACACCGTCGACCTCAACGACGCGGTCCCCGGCGATTGGGGCCGCACGCGGTTTGCTACCACGATCATTCGGGAACACCACGCCACTTTCATGACCCTCCACCTCGCCGCGCTCGATCATCTCGAGCACGCGGACGGTCCTTTCAGCCCGGAAGCGCTCAGCACTCTGGAAGAGATCGACAAGATGGTGGCTGATGTCGAGAAGGCAATTCGAACGGTCGATTCGAAGGCAATCGTCTGCATTGTTTCGGATCACGGGTTCGCTCGGGTCGACCAGGAGTTTGAGCCCGGCGTCGCTTTTGTGAAAGCCGGACTCATTACGCTGAAGTCGCCTGGCGTCGCCGACTGGATTGCCGCGCCCTGGGGCGATGGCGGCTCAGCCGCGGTAGTTCTCAAGAATCCCGGGGACCAGGCGGCGCGATCGAAGACGCGGCGGTTGCTCGAGACGCTGGCCGCCGACGCTTCGAATGGCATTGCGGCAATTCTGGATCAGAACGAAATCGCGGCCCTCGGAGGCTCTCCGTCGGCGGCTTTTTGGATCGATATGAAACCGGGGTTCATGACTGGAACAGCCGTCGAGGGTCCGCAGGTGAGACCGTCGAAGCAGCACGGCACGCACGGCTATGCGCCTACGCATCCGGAGTTGTTCACTTCCTTCTTCATTGCGGGGGCGGGCATTCCGAAAGGGGTCAACTTCGGCGCAATCGATATGCGTAGCGTCGCGCCTACCATGGCGAAGATTATGGGGTTTGCAGGCTGGTCTTCCGACCTGAAGCCGCTGCCGATTCCGTAACTAGCGTGGCGACGCTAAATAGCCCTTGGCAACTTCTGTGAACAGCGAGATTTGGCGAGTTTGCCAGTCGGAGTCATACCCCAGTTCACTAGCCAGCAATTCCGCAACTCGAAGCGCCATTTCGATCGCGGCGCGAGCGTTCAGGAACAAAGCGCGCGTACGGCGAGCCAGCACGTCTTCCACCGTCTGCGCCATTTCCTGACGCGCTGCCCAGATGACTTGGGCCTCGGTGTACGGCAGTGCGGGGTGCAGACGGATGTCACGATTCAACTCCTGTAGCGCGGGCGCATCCGACCCGTACACGCTCAGGTGCCCGAATCGATCGGAGTTGGTGTGAAACCCGTGGATGTTGAGGTGTTGTGTGACACAGTTCCTCTCAGGGAGTTCGGCGAGCGTCGCAGCTTGATTGACGCAGTCCTCAGCCATCCGCCGGTACGTTGTCCATTTGCCGCCGGCGATGCTGACCAGGCCGGAGGGCTCAATACGAATCGTGTGGTCGCGCGACAAGGCGGCCGTATTGCCTCCATCGCCAGCGCGTACCAGCGGGCGGATGCCGGTGAAGACACTGAGAACGTCGTCCGGCGTGGGTTTTTTCGCGAAGTACAATGACGCCGTGCTGAGGATGAACTCGATTTCTCGTTCGAGCGGCGCCGGCTCGAGCGAAGGCGCACTGATTGGCGTATCCGTAGTACCGACCACAACGTGACCGTGCCAGGGAATCGCGAACATGACGCGGCCATCGCTGGTGTGCGGCACCATGATGGCGCTGTCGCCCGCCAGGAAACTTTGATCGAACACCAGGTGCACGCCCTGGCTCAGGGCCATGATCGGCTCCGCGCCGGGGTCGGCCTGGCGGCGCAAAAGGTCGCTGAAGGGCCCGGTGGCATTGATCACGACGCGGCCCTGCGCCTCGATTTCGGCGCCTGTGAAAACGTCGCGAGCGATCACGCCATCGATGAGCCCGTCGCCGTTCTTCGTGAGACCCGTCACTTCGACATAATTCACCAGCGTCGCACCGTGCTCGGCGGCGGTTTGCACAAGATGGATCAGAAGCCGCGCATCATCAAACTGTCCGTCGAAGTAAATGACACCGCTTCGCAGCCCCTCTGTCTCGATGGCCGGGAGCAGTTCCAGCGTCTCCGTCTTCGACAGGATTCGCGACGGTCCGAAACCATACTTCCCGGCCAGCAGATTATATAGTTTCAAGCCGACGCCGTAGAAAGGGCTCTCCCACCATTCGTATGTCGGCACGACAAAGCCCAGGTTGCGCACCAGGTGCGGCGCGTTCTGAAGCAGGATGCCGCGCTCCTTCAGCGCCTCCATCACCAACGAGAGGTTGCCCTGCTCGAGGTAACGGACGCCGCCGTGGACCAGCTTGGTGGAGCGGCTGGAGGTGCCCTTCCCGAAATCACTCTGCTCGAGCAGGAGAACGTCGTAACCGCGCGTGGCTGCATCGATCGCAATGCCGACACCCGTGGCGCCCCCGCCGATAATAATGAAGTCCCATCGCTCGCGCCGCCCCTGGAAGCGGCGCGACATGTCTGTCCGGTTCATGGAGAGGACCGCCCTGCTTTGCGGTCAGAACATCAGTTTTAGCGCAAATTGGATCTGGCGAGCCGGATACGACTGCTTGATCGTTCCGAACGCCGTTCCGTCGGAAATGTTCGCATCAACGTACGGACCCAGGTTCGTGTGGTTCAGAATGTTGAAGAACTCCGAACGGAATTGGAGCGCCATGCCCTCGCGGAACGGCAGTTTGAAATTCTTGTTGACGCCCAGATCCCATTGCCAGAAATCGGGACCGCGCAACGCATTGCGGCCCAGATTGCCAAATGGAGCGCTGGCTGACGGTACCGCGAAGGCCGCCAGGTTGAACCAATGCCCGACCGGATCGCTGCCCCGCAGGCTGGCCGGGTCGCCGACAAGATTGGGACGCATCACTGCCAGTCCGCGATAGTCGGGAATACGGCCGGTGACGTCGTTCGCCGCCGATGGCGTGTAGGAAATATCGAATGGCAAGCCGGAATTGGCTGTGTTGATGGTGTTCAGTTCCCATCCCCCAAGGAGCGAATCGACAGCGGTGTTCCAACTCGAACCGAACTTTCGTCCCTTGCCGAACGGCAGCTGATACACGAGGCTGGTCACGTTCAATAACTTCACGTCGAAGCTCGAAGGCCCGCGCTCGGCGCTCAAGTTGTAAATGTTCTGCGGATTGGCGGCATAGTAGCCGGTGGTGTATTCGAGCGCTTGGACGGAATCGTCCAATGCCTTCGACCACGTAAAGGAATTCAGGAAGTACAAACCCGCGGACAAGCGGTGCTCAACACGAGCGGAGAAGCCGTTATAGCTTGCGAAGCCCGCCGGATCGACCCATGTGATGGAACCGAAGCTCTGGTCGGGCCGCCGCGGCTGGATACCGAGCGTTTGCCCCGGTTGGTTGGGGAAGGCCTGATTGTAATCGGCGATGATTGGCAGGCGGACGCTGTGGCTGCCGGTGTATGCCAGCTCAACCACCCAGTTCTTCAGCAGTTCACGCTGCACCGAGGCAAACCACGTCTGGACGTACGGCCAGCGTGTGTTTTTCGGGATGTACGCCACGTTCGCATTGACCGGGTTGAAGCTGGCCGGGCTGTCGAGCGATGCCGGATAGCCCATCTGCGTCGTGATGAAGGCCGGGTTCACCTGTCCGTTCGAAAGTAGCGGCGTTTGGTTCAGAGTGCCGATGACGACCTGCGGCCCATTGATTCCCAGCTCGTCCGCGCTACCTAGCCGGTTCAGATGCACATAGCTGATGCCGTAGCCGGTGCGAAATACCGTCTTCGGAGTGAAGCTGTACGCGAGGCCGACACGCGGCGCCCAGTCTTTGTAGTCGGGATTAACGAGCGACCGGTTGTAGAGGCTGCCGCTCGAGGCCTTGATCATGCTGTTCGTGATGGGGTCGTAGTTCGAGAGTACGTTGTCGCGCTCCCAACGCGGCGTCGCGAATTCCCAGCGGACGCCGAGGTTCAAGGTCAGCTTGGAGTTCACGCGAAAGTCATCCTGCACGTAGAGACTGTAAACGCGCTGCCGGTAATTGCCCACCAGGTAGTTCGCAAGCTGCACCTGGCTGGGCAGACCGAACATGAAATCGGCCAACGTGTAACTTTGCGTGTCGCTCGGAATCGCGCAGTTGCTGGGCTGCGCCAATTGCGCGCAGGTCGGTTTGCTGAACTGCCCGCTGTAAGAATTGAGGCCGTACACCGGATTGATGTCCATCACCTCGGTGTGAACCAAATCCAGCTCGAAACCCGTCTTGACTGCATGGCGGCCGCGCATCAGGGAGTAGTTGACCTTGGGATTCCACGTGGTCGGGTTCTGGAATTGCGGGTTCGTGGCCTGGCGTCCCATGCCGGTGAAGCCGCCGATGTTCTGGGTGTTCAGTCCGCCGGTTAGCTGCGAGAAGGTCGGAAGGCCGGAGACTCCGTAAAGCGACTGCATACTCGCGCCGCCAAGGAATGGCGGCTGCTTCCCTGCCAGAATGTGAGTGAACCCCATGCGGAATTCGACCAGTGACGCCGGCGTTGAGGTCCATGTGTAGCCGAACGCGGCGGCCTGGTCGAGAACGCGGACGTAGCCGTTGCCGTCGCCGCCGGACGGTCCGGCAATGGTCGGCTGGTAGAACTGGTTGTCCTTTCGTTGGCTGAAGCGCAGGAACGCGGTCATCTTATCGTTGATCTGCCCATCGATCTTGGCGTCGTATTTGTCCGAGTAGTCGCGGTTGAGAACGAGTTGGGGGTAATCGTTACCGCGAGTGGTCCCGGTTGTTGTAGGCAGCGCGGTGAGCACCTGGCGCGCAAAGCTCGTCATGGGGATCTGTGTGCCGGCTGGATAGATGGTTCCGGTAAGCGGGTTGACGACTGCGACGGGGAGTACTCCGGTCCGGTCCGTCATGGTCGGCAGTGTGTCGAAATTGAGCCCTTTGACGAGTTGCCGGAAACCTTCGTAATCGCCAAAGAAGAACACCCGGTTCTTCACGATCGGACCGCCGATTGTCGCGCCATACTGATTTCGTTGCAGCGGCGGCTTCACGCCTCCCGTGGGTTTGAAGAACCCGACGGCGTTCAAGTCAGTGTTACGCAGGAATTCATAGGCGGTGCCATGCAGTTGGTTCGTTCCGGACCGCATTACGGTGTTCACCACGGCGCCTCCGACGCGGCCATATTCCGCGCTGAAGTTGCTGGTGATGACCTTGAATTCGGCTACGGCATCGGGCGAAGGCTGTGCAACCTGGTTCGAGAACCCCTGATTGCTCGTGGAGTACGCATTGTTGTCCAAACCGTCGAGGAGGAAGTTGTTATACGTGCTCCGCATGCCGTTAACGTTGAATGCTCCTTCGCGCGGTGTGGACGGAGCGCTGGCGAGGGGCGAACGATGTACGTTCGTGGTCAGCAGCGCAAGGTCGGAGAAGTTGCGCCCGTTCAAAGGCAATTCGACGATCTGCTGCGTCTGGATGACTTGCCCATGCTCGCTCGAATCGGTATCCAGCGCCGCCGCAACACTGCTCACTTCCACCGACTGCGTGACGATGCCGACCTGCATTGTGACGTCGACACGCTGGCGGGCATTCACGTTGACGATGACGTCCGTAGTGGTGAACTTGGAGAATCCCGAAAGTTCGGCGTTGATCGTATACCGTCCCACTTTGACGTTGAAGAAATCGTAGTTGCCGTTGGCGTCGGTGGTGGTTTTCACCTGGATGCCGGTGTCCTGATTGATAAGCGTCACGGTGGCGTTCGCCAGCGAACCTCCCGAGGAATCGCGTATCGTACCGAGAACTTCCGCTGTATCGAACTGCGCGAATACCGGCGCCGCAAACAGCAGGCAGCCGGCGAACACAATGAGCACGTGCAAGAGACTGACCCTCATGAATACACCCCGTCTTTCGTGAAGACCCCTTGTTTGGTGAGTGCTGGAGACGAGAGCCAGATGCCGGCATCGCGGCAATGGCGTCTACCTGTCTAGACAGCGTCAATTATGTGGAAAGCCGACGGCGGTGTCAAGCGTTTGGGAAGCTCGAATTTGTTTGAAAACCTGTCTAGTTAGGTTCATACTGTAGCCGATGCTGCCGCTTGCGGCGGTTTTTCGGCCGCCTCTGCCTGCTCCGCGGCTGCCGGACGCGTTGGTCCGCAGACGTTATCCCAGGATGCGCTGGCAAATCCTGGAAGCCACCTTCATCGGTTACGCTACTTTCTACTTCGTTCGGAATAATCTGCCCGTTGTCTCCAAGGAAATGGGGCAGGCCCTGCACTACAGCAAGAGCGACATTGGCGATATGCTCGCTCTCACGGCAATTGCCTACGGCATAGGAAAGTTCCTGCTGGGCGCGGTTTCGGACCGCAGCAATCCGCGCTATTTCATGCCCGCCGGCCTGTTGCTCACGGCGCTCTGCAATTTCCTCTTCGGCGGCGTGAGCAACTATTACGTTCATCTCTCGCTGTGGACCGTTAACGGACTGGTGCAAGGCATGGGCTGGGGACCGTGCGGCCGTTCCCTGGGACATTGGTACAGCCTGCGTGAGCGAGGCACTGTTTTCGCCTTCTGGAACATCGCCCACAACGTGGGCGGTGGACTGACCGGCATCATCGCGGCCTACAGCACGGCATGGATGGGGTGGCGCTATGCGTTCTACGTCCCCGGATTCCTCGCCATTCTCTGCGCCATTTATCTGCTCCTGCGTTTGCGCGACACGCCGCAATCCGAGGGGCTTCCGCCAATCGAGGAATATAAGAACGACTATCCGCCGCATGCGGACGCCGCCGATCAGGAGCGAGAACTCGGCACTCGCGAGCTTCTGGTGCGTTACGTCCTGACCAACAAGTACCTCTGGCTGTTCGCCGCGGCGAATTTCTTCGTTTACATAGCCCGCTACAGCATGCTCGATTGGGGCCCGACCTATCTCAAGGAAGTGAAACACGCCAATCTCGAAGAGGGCGGCTTGAGCACTGCGATTTTCGAATTTGCCGGCATCTTCAGCACGATCCTGATGGGGTGGCTTTCCGACAAAGCGGGCGGGCGCCGCGGCATGGTGAGCCTGCTCTGCATGATTCCGGTATTCGGCGCGTTCGGCGGCATTCTCTACACGCCGCCGGGCATGCTCTGGCTGGACCTTTCGCTGTTTGCCGTGGTTGGTTTCTTCGTCTATCCGCCCGTGATGCTGCTCGGTGTGACCGGCCTCGATTTCACATCGAAGAAAGCCGTGGGCGCGGGCGCGGGATTCATTGGCCTGTTCGGTTATCTGGGCCGTACGGTGCAGGGCAAGGTGCTCGGGACGGTGGCCGAACATCATGGCTGGAACCCGGCCTTTTATTGCATTTTGGGCGCGACCTTCGCTGGTATTCTGATCCTGGCCTTAACCTGGCGACTCGCTCCGCGGCCCGTTTCGTCCCGGTCATGAAGCAAGCTCCCTACTTAGCGATCGCGGACAGGATCCGCAGCGACATCGCGCGGCGATCTCTTGCTCCGCATGCGCGCCTGCCTTCCGAATCGAAGCTCGTCGAGCGTTTTCGCGTGGCGCGCGCAACGGTTCGCCGGGCGCTGGCTTTGCTGCAGGACGAGCGGCTCATTTACTCGCGAACCGGAGCGGGCAGTTTCGTAGCCGAACCGCGCGTGGAGCAGGACCTCGACCAGTTGTTCAGTTTCACGGAATTCATGGTGTACCGGGGGTTGATTCCGGGCTCGCGTATTCTGGAAGCCGAGATCCGAGCCATTTCCGAGCCAGGATCGCCGGTGCTCCACAATCTTCATCTGAAGCCCGGGGCGCGCGTGGTATTTCTGCGCCGTTTGCGTCTGGGGAGCGGTCAGCCGCTCGTGGTTGCGAATACGTGGCTTCCGGAGTCGCGTTTCTCCCAGTTCCTGAAGCATGATTTCCGGCGCCAGTCGGTTTACGAAATCATGGACAAGCTTCGGTTGAAGCCTACCGACGCGATCCAGACGATTGAGTCCGTCACGCTCGACGCGGATCAGGCCGCTTTGCTCACTACTCCGCCGGGTTCGGCCGCGCTGCTGATTCGGCGGGCCGGCTACTGCCGCGGCATTCCGGTCGAATACGCGGAGGACTACTATCGCGGCGACCGTACCACGTTTCGCGTGCGCCTCGGCGTTTTGGAACAGAGGCTGAGCACGCACATTCGACACACGCATCTCGGGATCTAGGTCGAAGTAAGGCAGGATTCCATCCTGGCGAGGTGTTGTGAAGTGGTGGAAGGCCGGTTTCAACCCCGCCGCAGTTGCAAACCTGCCACATGCCAGGGGCCCAAGCTCACCAGCCTTTGCGAAACATCTCAATTCTCGACTCCCCAATTCTGAAGCCGCATTCGTGTTCGTAGCCTGAAGTAACCAGGTCGACAATCGCTGCCCGGCGTTCGTCGCTCGTCGAATACGGCGTTATCGCGAGCACGACGCGCGGTCCGGAGCAACGCGCATGCTTGAGCTCGGGGTGGAAGAACTCATAGAGGCTCGCCTGTTCGGCAGGCGCGATGACAATGCAGGCTCCGCAACGCGCTTGTTCCGCGATGGCGGTAGCCGCGGCCTGCCAGTCTTCATGCGGAGCTGTGAAGAACCGGAAAGACTGCCAGGTGCAGATCACACCGAACAGACCGGCGAATACCAGGGTCGTACGTTTGCGCTGCTCAATGGCCGCTGACGCAAGAATCGCCGCCGCGGGCAACGCCCAGATGAACTGACGCGCCGCAATAAAGTAGTCGAACGACGCGTCGGCGGCAAACGACGCGGCTAGCGGCACCAGGAAAAGAAGCACCAGCAGGCTGCGGGATCTTGGCGTCAGAGTTCTTTCGATCAACGCCGCCGCGCACAGGATGAGCAGCACCGCGGTGCCGGCATAGCTCGCACCGGCCAATTCACGGAAGATCATCAGGGGCGTTCTGACGGATGCTGAGAAATGTTGCGCTCCTTCATTGATATTGAGATTCCATTGCGGTTTCGCCCACAGGTACCAGGGCAGAAACGCGGCGAGCGTGACCGCAAAGGCGGCGGCCCCGAGCAGCGCAGCCTTCCGCTCACGCCCCAACCACGACCACAACAGATGAGCCCCGGCAACGAACACAGAATACGGCTGCGTATAGACCGCGGCCAGCAGCGCCAGGTAGTATGCGCCGGCTCGCCCCAATGTCGGCCGTCTCGCCAGGCGCATATAAAGCAGCGTCGCCAGCATCGAGAAGAACAAAGCCTGCGAATACATCCGGCCCTCGGTCGCATATCGCAGAATTAAAGGCAGCGCGCCGTACACCAGCGCTGCCATCCATCCGAGCTGCAATCCAAGTTCCGCGGCCAGCAGCGCCACCACCAAAACCGCGGCAGCACCGAACACCGCCTCGGGTAAACGCGCGCGACGCGGAGAGTAACCCGTGATCTTGAGGCTCGTCTGCTGGACTAGGTAGCCTAGTGGAACCGAACCCGTATGATGCGGCAGATGCTCGATCAACCTGCTTACAGACGGTTGCCGCGTGTCGAGCAGTTGCAGAATCTCATCGAGCCATAAAGGCCGGATGCCTGCGAGGGCGATCGCCACGATTAGGTATAAGACTGCCGAAACCAGCGCGCGACGCGTTGGAGTCATGGTCGTGGGAACTTGTGAACGGGACTAGAACGTGAATCCAGCCAGGACGGTCAACTGGTTGACGTTGGGCGCATGGTTCGGATGCGCGTATCGAACTTCGGGGGCTATCTTGATCTTGCCAACCTTGAATTCGAGGCCCACGCCAACAACCGGTCCTCGAGCGATATTGGTGCCCGATGAACTAAAGCTTCCGAATTGGAACGGCATCCCGCTGCAGGCATCGGAACCGCTAAGGCATGTCAGGAAGGAAGCACCGTCCGAAGACGAGAACGACCATTGATAGCCGGCGTCGATAAACGGCCGCCAGCGGCCGGTGGTGAAACGGTACTTAAGTAATGCTGGGACATCCCAGACGTGCGTTTCACTTTTGTAGGTTGAAAAAAACTGGACAGTGCTGCTGTCCGGCAAGAACTGGCCCGTGTAGAGGTAGGCGCTCGCACTCTTATAACTGCGATAGAGAGCATCAACTTCAATCGATAAGCCGTGATAGATTCGCACCTCGACGGTAGGGCCCAGAGTCCAGCGGCCCGTATTGGAGGTAGAAACTCCGGTCGTCGTGATGAAACCCGTAAAGCCGGAAGAGGCGTTCGTCGCCGGCACGCCCGCTTTGAAGCCAACAGATACGATATTCTCCTGCGCGGCCAGCGCGGCCGCGAAAAGTAGTAGAACTGTGTAACGCATTCCGCCCGTAAGATCCGGGTTCTCGAGTATTTCCCTACAGCGAAAAAATATTTCGCTCGGCTGTAGTTAAAAGTGCCTGTGCGGGGATCTCAGGTCTATGGCAGCGGCATGACCGTCCATGAACGGGTGGAGCAGATCTACGAAGCGGAGCGTGACAACATCTACGCATACCTGCTTTATTTCGGCCTGCCGGCGCAGCGCGCCCAGGAACTAGCCCAGGATGCGTTTTTGAAACTATACCTGAAGATGTCCAAAGGAGAGACCATCGAAAATCCGCGCGCCTGGCTTTATCGTGTGGCGCACAATTGCGCTTTGCGTGCGTTCGAGCGTGAACCGGCTTTCGATGCGCTTGATCCCGACTTCAAACTGAGTGAGTCGTCGCCCAATCCTGAGAAGGCGCTAATCGAACGACAGCGTAAGCAAGCTCTTCTCGATGCGATTCGCAGTCTCTCGCCGCAGCAGCGAAACTGCCTGCACCTGCGGGTGCGAGGGCTGCGTTACCGCGAAATTGCAGATACGATCGGCATCAGCACTTCAGCCGTGGGCGAATTTCTCAGGCGCGCCACGATGCGACTGCGGGAGGTCCTCAATGTATAGCGTGAAAGCCCCCCATCTATCGGATGAGCAACTGGCCCGGTTTCAGGATGGAGAACTGTCTGCAAGGGAATCGGGCCACCTCCGGTCGTGCCCCATCTGTGCGGAGCGGCTGCGCGATATGGAGGCGGCCGCCGCGGTGTATATCGAATACCGCGACACGATCCGTGGTCCCGTGCTGGCGCCCGCTCCACAATCGTGGGCCGGCCTGAACTCGCTTGTCGCAGAAGCCGGCGCGAGGCGCACGGTGAAGCCGTTCCGCTGGTGGCCGGCTGTGGCCATCGCTGCGGCTCTCGGTGCGTTGGTGATGGCTCTGCTTCTCCGCCGGCCGAGCGAATCCGCCGCCAGCGCCACGGAACTGCTTTCGCAATCGGCGCGTACCGCCTTCCCGATGTCTCGGAGAATCTCCCTGCGCGTACACGGCCGCACGCTGTTTCGCCCTGCCGTACTGATCTCCGACTCTTCGCTCGACAGCGATGCGGATTGGAAACGTCTGCGCGGGCTTTTCGTCCAGGCACGATATAGCTGGAGCGATCCGTTGAGCGCGCGTTCGTTCCAGGCCTGGCGCAGGGATCTGCCCGAAAAACGCGATTCCGTGACGGTAGCGCACGACCGCGCGAACGACGTGACGTATCGGGTTCGTACCGAGACCTCCTCCGGAAATCTGCATGCGGCGTCGCTTACCTTGAGCGGTCCCGATCTTCGCCCCACGGCTGGTGCATTTGAATTCGCAGGCGAGGTTCCCTTGGAGATGCAAGAGACCACTGCTTCCGCTCCTGTTCCACCGCCTGCCACCGCGTCTCCGGGCGTCGCGGAAACACCTGCCACTCCCGCGGACATGCTGCGAGTCTTCGCCGCATTGGATGATATCGGTGCTGACGCCGGCGACCCCATAGAGGTTTCCGAAGATACCGGCAATCGCCATATTATCGTTCGCTCGAACGGGCTCAACCCCGAACGGCAAGAGGAGATTGCGAAAGCTTTGCGCCCGTTGCCCCGAGTCATTCTCGACTTCAACGCAGCACTTTCCATGCCACCGTCGCATGCGCAGCGTTCACCATCCGAGAAGCTTGCCAATGGGATTCCGGCGGCGCTACGGGAGCGATTCGAGACCCGCGCGGGCGGAGTGATCGCGTTTCAGGAAATGACGGATCGCGTTCTGGAGGCTAGTGCCACCGTTGTCGCCCGTGCCCACGCCCTGCAAACGCTGGCGGAGAAGTTTCCACCAGACGTTGAAGCCCGGCTCGATTCATCCGGCAGGGAATTGTTGCTCCGCCTTCGGCAGCGACATATTTCCGAAATCGAACGTCTGGAAGCCCGGATTCGGACGGAAATGAAGCCATTGCTAGGGCCATCCGATGATGCACAACAAACGCAATCCGAGACTGCTGCCTTCTGGGACTCGGCTCGGGACGTCGATAACACTCTGAATCGTCTCCTCGCCGGCAGCTATTCCGAAGCCACCGGCGAAGAGATGCTGCACAGCTTGCCTTCACAACTGAATCGCCTGGAATCGGCGATCAGAATGCAGCAGGAGAAGAAATGATGCGGCGCGAGCGACCTGTTGCTCTGCTGGTGATCCTAGGGCTGTTGCTGCTCGGCACACCTGTAGCCGCCGCCGACCAGAACGGCGTGTTCGGCCTGGTGCTCGACCCGAGCGGCCATGCGTTGCCTGACGCCAAGGTTCAAGTCCAAAGCAACGATACCGGCGCGCGCTGGTCGACGAAAACCGGCAACTCCGGACAATATTCAGTGGCCGGCTTGGCTCCCGGAGAATACAAAGTCACAGTTCGCTCGCCCGGGTTTCGGACCATCTCGCGGGTCGGCGCGGTTCTCACCCCGGCTGCAGGCTTGCACCTCGATTTCTCGATGGAGATCATCGGGCTGCACGAAGTGATCACGGTTGTGAGCGACCGCGAACATCTCGACCCATCCATAGGCGACAGCCTGCTCGTGACGCGCAGCAGTCCCGGCGCAGCGTTGCCCTCGAGTGGACGCGATTACCGTGCTTTGTTCGACCTGATGCCTGGGACCATATTCACGCCGGCAGGCAATAACGACGCCGGCCAGTTCACGTCCAATGGGCAGCGGCCGAACTCGAACATCATTCGTGTCGATGGCGTGAGCGCCAACACTGGTGTCGGAGGCAGCGCTCTGCCGGGATCACTCCCGGGCGCGTCACTTCCCGCGATGTCCGCCATCGGCAACACGGAAAACCTGGGAACGCCTGAGACCGCGCAATCGGTGGAGCTTCGTGTCTCCAGCTTTGCGGCGGAAAACGGCGAACGCCCCGGCGCAGGCGCCTTCGTGAATACGCGCTCGGGAACGAATCAATTCCATTCCGAATTCTACGGACGCTTCCGCGACAACGGCTGGGCGGCGCGCGACTGGTTCGCGAACAGCCTCGGGATTCCGTTTGAGCGTCCGTACTACGACAGCCTCGGTCTCAACATCGGCGGTCCCATCAAAAGGAACCGCACGTTCTTCTTCCTGTCGGGTGAGCGATCCACTCTCAACGACTCGGCAATTGAGTTGGTTTCAGTGCCAGCGGTAACGGCACGAACCAGCGCATCAGAGCCTCTTCAAAATCTTCTGCAGGCTTTTCCTCTTCCCGTTGGACCCGGTTTGGGAGCAGACCAGGCCGTCGGCGCCGGCCCAGTCGGTGTCGTGGCGCTGGTTCGAAGCGCGAGCCTTCGCATCGATCAGGCACTGGGCTCGCACGGCAACCTGTTCGGCCGTTATATCGAATCGCCCTCCAATTCATCAGGCGGCTATTACACGGTGAATCAAAGCACGCTCAATTGGAGGAGTGGGACGCTGGGCATTACGCTCGGTAGCGCCGCCACGGTGAGCGATTTCCGCCTGAACTACTCCCATGCCGACCTTTCCGAGGGAGTCTTCCAGTACTGGTCGGCCGCCGCTTTTCAAGTCGCCGGGCTGCTACCGACTTTTGAATACGCCGGGGGCTTCTTCAGTTGGGGACCGCCGTCTCCGAACCTGACGTCACCGATCCCCGGTTTGGGGCTCCCGCTGCTGGGGCTTTCCATCGGAGGGCTCGGACAATTCATCTTCGGCGGCGGAAATCCTGTACAGCAGGACCAATGGGAAGTACGGGAAACCTTTTCACATCAGCGCGGCCGGCACCAATTCCACGCCGGTTTCGACTACCTGAGGTTGACGCCTTCCCGCGATTTTCCTCTTGGCAGTGTGCTCGGCGCGGCGCCCAATCTCGACTATTTGCTCAGCGGCCAGCCGCTTGCTGTCACATACTCCCAGGCGCCGCAATCCGCCGGCAACATTCATATGGCGTCCTTATTCGCGCAGGACACGTTCCACGTCAGCGACAGGCTCAACCTCGTTCTTGGAGTGCGCTGGGAGCTAACCCCTCCAGGCGATGCGCAGACACAAATCCCCACTGTCTCGGGTCTCTGGAATGGAACGGATTGGCAGACCACGCACAGCGGCGACATCAACGGCGCCGGTCCATGGCCGATGCGCTTCTTCCAGTTTGCTCCGCGCGTGGGCATGGCCTGGCGGCTTCCTGTCTCCGATTTTGTGCTTCGTGCCGGCGCAGGAATGTTCTACGACACCGCATTAGCGGCTGCCGTCAATCCCATCAACGGCGCCCCTTTCAATAGTTGGGAGTTGTCCGGAGGTACCGGTCTCGATCCTTCAGCCGGTGCTCCGTATACTTTTCCGGGCAGCCCCACATCACCTGACGTATTGCGCTTTTTGACCGGCTCGCAACCCGGGCTTCGGCTGCCGCTGTCTTACCAGTGGCGTGTGTCGTTGGAGAAAAGCCTCGGATCGCGAGGCGTGGGTTCCGTAGCATATGCGGGTTCGGCCGGCAGGAATCTGCTCGGAAACGAGGCTTATGTCGAGCCGGGAACCGGTATCCTCGACCGCATGATTGCGCTCACTCAAAATTCCTCTACGTACGAAGCGATGCAGGCGCGCTACAGCGGCAGGCTTACCCGCAACGTCTACGGAACCGTGGCGTATAGCTGGGCGCACTCTATCGACGATGGCTCGCAGGATTCGTCCATCTTCCTGATTCACCCCGGATACAATCTCAACGAGGCACGCGCTTCCTCGAGCTTCGACGTCCGTCACGCGCTTACAACATCCCTCTCCTATCACGTAACCGGGAGCCGCCTCCCGGACTGGATGCGGAACTGGACGGTCAGCGGCATATTTCGTGCACGCACCGGTTTTCCGATCGACGTCCGGGATGGCGAACAGGCGCTCGGGCTCGTGTTCGACAACGTGGGGCATCCCAATCTCGAGCCGGGTGCACCGATCTGGCTCCACGATCCGATGGTGGCGGGCCAGCGCAGGCTAAATCCGGCGGCGTTCTCAACCCCGGCCGCCGGAACTTTTGGGACTCTTGGGCGCAACGCCATTGCGGGCAACGGTCTCGGTCAGTTCGATGCCAGCCTGCGTCGCGAGTTCCCGCTTTATTTCGGCTTCTCACTGGAAGTGAGTCTGAACGTATTCAACGTTCTCAATCATCCCGCCTTCGCCGATGCTGCCCCATTCCTTTCGAGCCCATGGTTCGGGCAATCCACTTCGATGCAGAACCTGATGTTGGGCATGGGAAGCCCGAACACCGGCCTTCCCCCCGTTTTCCAGACCGGCGGCGCCCGTTCGATCGAAATCGGATTCCGCGTTTCGTTCTGAATCACCCTTGCTCGCGCGATGGGCAAGCGGTATACCGAAGACGTGGACACATTCCGCATCATTGACGTCAACGAACACAACGTGGACGAGACCGGTTTCTTCTGTGCGATGAGCAAGCCGAAATCCGACGGCTTTCACGACAAGCTGGAATGGGCCAAGAAGCGTTTTCGCGAAGGCCTGCGCATCAAGATGATCGCTCACGGAAGCCGCGGCTTTATTGAATACATGCCCGGCGAGTTTGCGTGGCGCGCGATTCAGGCGCCGCGCTATATGGTGATTCACTGCATGTGGGTGGTCGGGCGGACTAAAGGAAGAGGGGCGGGCAAGGCTTTGCTCGACGAATGTATCCGCGACGCGAGGGAGCAAAAGATGGCCGGCGTTGCGGCGGTCACCGCCCCCGACCGGCTTGGCCTGGTCGACACCGGCTTCTTCCTCAAACAAGGATTCAAAGTTGTCGACACTGCTCCACCGGGGCTCGATCTCGTCGTGCTGAAGTTCAAACGAGCGCCTGATCCGAAGTTCGATGGCGGCTGGAATTCCAAGCTGCAAGACCTGGGGCCGGATCTCACGGTGGTATATTCGGCCCAGTGTCCCTACGCGCACGGCGGCGCGGACCAGATCGTCGCATTGGCAAACGAAATGGGTCTGCCGGCGCGTTCGCTGGAGATGGAAACGGTCGAGCAAGTACACGACGTCTCGCCTTCCGCTTTCGCCGCCTTCAATATCGTGCGAGGCGGTGAGGTTGCCGTGAATCTTTACCATCGTATGTCGGGCCGGCGCCTGGCGCGAATGTGCCGCGGAACGGGTGTCGTGGACATCCGGGCGGTATAATTCCGGCATGACGTCATACAGAACCGCCGCCGCTATTGTCTTCTGTGTTCTGACCGCAAGTGCCGCGACTCCGACGATTGACCAATCCCTCAACGCTAAGTCCGTGCAAGGCACCCAGATTTCTCCCGATGGGCGTTATGTCGCTTACGGCGTCCAGCAGACCAATTGGGAAGAGAACGACTTCGTTCAGCAGATCTGGATCGCTGTCACCGCGACGGGAGAACATTACCAGTTGACGAGTGGTAAGAAATCGTCGAACGGCCCGCAATGGTCGCCCGATTCCCGGCGGATCGCGTTCGTCTCCGATCGCGACGGGAAGCGTCAGATCTATATCATCTCGCCGGCCGGCGGCGAGGCGGCCCAACTCACAACGGAGGAGAACGGCGTGGGCGGAATTGCCTGGTCGCCCGACGGTTCGTCGATTGCATTCACGTCGACAGGTCCCGACAACAAGGCAAAGAAGGATCGCAAAGAGAAGTATGGCGATTTCGAGATTATCGGCGGTGATTACAGCATGAACCACTTGTGGGTTGTGAAGGTGCCCACCGAGATTCCGTCCGATCACAAGCAACTGCCGAAACCTGAAGAATTGACCAAGGGAGATCAGTTAAATATCGGAAGCTTTTCGTGGTCTCCCGACGGACGCCGTATTGCATTTGACGCCACTCGAGATCCGGATCTCGGCTCGCAGGACACCCAGCAGGTCTACGTTCTCGACATGAACGACCATCATGTGCGCAAGCTGCTGGAAATGGCCGGCCCCAACGGTAATCCGAAGTGGTCGCCCGACGGCAAGGAGATCGCTTTCGTCACCGCGAACGGCGACAAGTTCTTCTTTTACTCGAATCGATATATTGCAGCGGTGCCTGCGGACGGCGGAACGGCGCGCGTTCTGACGAAGGAATTCGACGAGGATACGAACCTGATCGACTGGAGCGCGGATGGCATTTACTTCAACGCTCTCCAGAAGACCGCGGCCCACGTATATCGCCTCGACCCCGCCACCAGCGCGATCCGGCGATTGAGCGGCCCGGACGCGTACCATGCTTCGGGAGCGTCATTTACCAAAGACCATCGCACAATGGCCGGAGTCGGCGCCCAGCCAAATCATTTTGCGGAGGTCTTCGTGTCTTCGGTGTCCGATTTTGCGCCGAAGTACCTCAGCGATGTGTCGGCGCAATGGAAGGATTTCCAACTTGCGACTCGCGAGGTCATTCAGTGGAAATCGAAGGATGGTGCGGAGATTGAAGGCGTCCTTATCAAGCCCGCCGGGTACGATCCGTCGCGAAAGTATCCGTTGCTGGTGGTGATTCACGGCGGCCCCACAGGTGTGGACACACCGCTCATGAGCGCCGACCGCTATTATCCCGTGGAGATGTTCGCGGCCAAAGGCGCACTCGTTCTGAAGCCGAATTATCGCGGATCCGCAGGCTATGGAGCAAAGTTCCGCGCGCTGAATGTCCGCAACTTGGGAATCGGCGATTATGAGGACGTCATCTCGGGGGTGGACCACCTCATCGCCAAGGGCATGGTGGACAAGGATCGCGTGGGATCCATGGGGTGGAGCGAGGGCGGCTACATCTCGGCGTTCATCACCTGCTACAGCGACCGGTTCAAGGCCGTCTCGGTCGGTGCGGGAATTTCCGATTGGATGACTTATTACGTGAATACCGACATCCATCCGTTCACGCGCCAGTACCTGAAGGCGACACCCTGGGAAGACGCCGAGATCTACCGCAAGACATCTCCGATCACGTATGTGAACCGCGCCAGGACCCCGACGCTCATTCAGCATGGCGACCAGGACAAGCGCGTGCCGCCGCCGAATTCGTTTGAGTTGTACCAGGCGCTGCGGGATCGCGGCGTGCCGGCGAAGCTGATCCTTTACAAGGGGTTCGGACATCCCATCAACAAGCCGAAACAGCAGCGCGCCGTTATGGAGCACAATTACGAGTGGTTCAGCAAATATATTTGGGGCGAAGAAACCTCCGCTCCGGCGACGGACGTGACGAGCGGCAATCAATAGAATGCTTAAGCGCGGTCTCGAACGGGATGTGCTGCGCTGCATCGGCAATACGTCGCTGGTGCCATTGCGCAACGTGGCGCCGCAGAACGGCGCTCGTATTCTGCTGAAGCTCGAAAGCGAGAATCCGACCGGCAGCATGAAGGATCGGATGGCGCTGGCCATGATTGAGGCGGCGGAAGCGGACGGTCGCCTCCGGCCAGGTGGCTCGGTTGTCGAATACACGGCAGGCAGCACCGGCGTGTCGCTTTCTCTCGTCTGCGCGGTGAAGGGCTATGCGCTGCATATCGTGACGTCCGACGCTTTCGCGCGTGAGAAGCAGGATCATATGAGAATCCTGGGGGCGCAACTTCAGGTTCTGCACAGCGACAGTGGCGGGATGACTGAGAAGTTGACCCGCGACATGATCGGAGCCGCGGGCGTTGTCGCCGCTGAAACGGGCGCCTTCTGGACCGATCAGATGAAGAATGCAGACCAGGTCGCCGGTTACCACAAGCTGGCGGAAGAAATCTGGGAGCAGACTGGTGGACGCGTCGACGGATTTGTTCAGAGCGTCGGCACGTCGGCGTCGCTTCGAGGCACCGGTGAACGGCTGCGTCAGCACAATCCGAAAGTCAAAACTGTTGCTGTCGAACCCGCGGAATCGGCGGTCTTGTCCGGTGGGAAGTCGGGTTCTCATAGGATTGAAGGCATCGGAGCCGGTTATGTTGTGCCGCTGTGGCGCAAGGACGCCGCCGATCAGATCGAGCAGGTGTCAACCGATGACGCGATGGCAATGACCTTGCGGTTGGCGCGCGAGGAAGGGATCTTTGCGGGTACATCGACAGGCTGCAATGTCGTCGCCGCGCTGAGATTGGCAGAGCAACTGGCACCCGACGCCACGATTGTCACCATCATGTGCGATACCGGGATGAAGTATCTCAAGCTTTACGGCCATGGCACTTAGGTCTTTCGGGTATTACCCAGCCCCTGACTCGGGAGAGGACAGGCGACAACGTCTGTCTCACCTTTTCCGACGTGGGAGTTTCCGTTGGTTGCAGCCATGCTGCTTTGCGGCGCAGGCGGTTTCGCCTGACCGCTTCACCCTTACGGAGCGATGTCGAAATGAGGAGTTGAACATGCCGGTTCGAGTGGTGAGGCTCGGGTCGCCCCGAAAAGCTGATGAGGGATTGCGAATTGGTACAGTTCGCAGGCCGCCTCGCGGAGTACCCAAAACACAGTACGCAAAGCTGAATTATTACGACGTCTGGCTCCCCAACCTGTCGCCGAGCCAGGAACTGGTGAACCTCGCCCTGCACGCGAAAAACGACAAAGACTGGAAAGCATTCGAGCGTAAGTTTCGGGCCGAGATGAAAAATCCTGAAGCCGCGAGACTCCTCGATGTGCTCGCGGCCTTGTCGCATCAAACCAACTTCTCAATCGGTTGTTATTGCGAGAATGAGGCGCGGTGCCACCGGTCGGTGCTCAAGAACCTGCTGTCCGAGCATGGAGCCGAACTGTCTACTTAAGATCGATCCGCGCTTCGAACCGGCACGGCAGTTCGCATCTTCGATGCACTCGCAGGATCACTGACGGGGTCTTATCGCCAAACGTTCGCGACCTCCAGCCTTCCAGTTTCTGGACCGGCGCCTCGAGTTGCAGGCGTTGCTCTGCGTCCTCGGAACCCAAATGCCAGAGCTGCTCGACATTATGAGCGCCGGGCGGCCCCGAGACTTCATCGCTCACCAGAATCGCATCCGGTTTGGTAAAACGGACCTGCCGGCGATGCGTGAATCCACGGTAGCTGCATTCTGCGTCGAGGTAGTCTTCGGACGCTGAGGATTCCCAGGAACGCACGCGAACGGAAGGCTGATCCGCCCAGCGGAACGGATTGATCCGTGTCGCCTGGTCGTAGCTATCGATCCGAACCGTGCTGTGCGCCGCGGAGCCTCGGAACCAGTTTCGCCAGTGCTCGTCGCCAACGTAGGTATACGTTCCGGGATCGATCAGGATCTCGTCACTGCCACGACGGACAACCAGGCTCAGCGTGTCAGAGTGGCTGTGGCCGGAGCCCCACGGACCAAACGGGCCGGCGTCGACCAGGACATGACGATCTCCGCTCGTCATCACTGCCGTCCCAGCGTCGCGGAAGATGCGCGATGGAGGATTGAGGCAATGCTTGCCCGGGCTCGTGTGAACTCCGTACCACCAACCGGCGATCTCGTGTAGATCCTCGGCGCTCTCCAGCCATTCCGGGCGCTTGAAAAACAGGCTGCAGGCCGCCAAGGTAGCGCGTGCGAATCGATCGCGTTCACCGAAGGGATGGAAGAAACGCCCTCCGTCATCATCGCCGACAAAAGGCAACTGCCGGGATGGACCGAGAATCGCATCCAGGTATTCCGCCATATGTTCGAGCTTCGCCCGGAAAGCGTCGGACACCGAGCCAAGCAGCGCGTGAAACAGGAACATGTCGAGCGCGTACACGTGGTAGTAGGTGGACTGTTCGAAGTGGCTGCCGTCCGCGCGAACCTGTTTCTCCATCTGTTCGCCGACGACCTGTGCACCCTTCTCACGCCATCGCCGTGCCCGCGGCAGCTCCGGAACCAGGACGCCGATCGCATGCAGCGCCACGGCTTCGCCCAGCAAGTGCGTATTTGGCGAAAAATAAAGGGACAGGTTGTTCTCGAGATGCCGGCCGTGCAGGTTGAGTTGCTCGATCAGGCGTGAACGCAATCCGGGAGTCAGGGATTCGCCGACCAGGTGCAAAACCCATAGCCAGGACAGCGCCCGGAACGCGACTTCAAGAGCGCTGGCCCAATTCATTCCGCGCTGGAAAGGGTTTTGCCGGATCCAACTCTCGATTTCCGCCGCGATCTCATCGATATTGGCCTGATTGCTGTCGAGCAGGTAGGCTTGCGCCAGCAAAACCAGGTGCTGATGACGATTCAGCTCCCAGATGTTCTTGTGGTCGCCCGCACGCGTCACGTTCAGGTAGGGAATGCTTCGGAAATACTGAGTTCCGGTCTCGACGCCATTTACCTCGTCGCGGCGCCAGTGGATATCGGGACCTGGATCGATCGTGAATCCCAGGAGCGGGAATCGATGCTGGCGGATCTGTTCGGCCAGGCGCAGCACCTCGGCGGCATACGCCGTTCGCCGAAGCGCCGCGGCGCAGGCCTTGGGCTCCGGCAGAATCGATTTGGCAAACGTCGACTTGGCCCGTGGCGGCCACCACATCAGCCGAACGTTGGTCGCCTCCTGCAAGGCGCGATGGGCGATCTCACGAGAGCTTCGCATTATGTGAGGTAGGGGTGCTCAGGTACGTTCATGTAGGCCATGTCATCGTCGAGCATGTCGAACTCGAGCCGACCGGCGTCCGGGGGAATGATGTGGTTAGGGTCGTAAACAAACGTGGGCCGGTGATCCCGGACGTGAAACGAATTCGCGGCCAGGGCTTCGCTCACGGGCATATTCGAGCTCAGCGCGATCACCTCGCAGGTCTCCGGGTCCGCTTCCGCGGTCAAACACGCGACCGCATAAGCAGATATCCAATCTTCGGGCTGCTCGGATTCGATCCGCAGGCGGGCAATCCGGCACTGTCCGCCGACGCGAACCAAAACGAAGAATCCTCCGGCGTCAAAGGACCAATTCGACACCGAGGCGCCAGGGCATTCGAGCAACAAGGTCTTACACAGCTCCAGATTCTTTGCGCCCCGCGAGAATTCTGACATTGTGGAAGGATGCACAGGCGAAACCGCCTGCGACACCTTTGGGTTGCGGCGAGGCAGCGTGGTGGGGCAGGCGGTTTCGCCTGTCCGCGTCCGCCATCCCCGCAAAGGAACTGGCGGCGCCATGCTCCAAGCCGCATTACGAGCCAGCCGAGTCATCGACCTCACGAGTCCCTCCTTGGGCCGCGTTCGAAATTGCCGAAAAGGTCGAACCACCCGGGCCCAGACCGCCTGGTTCCCAACATGGCGAAACCCAATCCGGGGCATGAGGGACCGCGTCTGAGCCGAGCCCCCCGTTGACACCATCAGAGGAGATACTTCGCTCAGCCGCCGTAGTAACACGACACCCATGCCCGCGGGAGATTTGACGGATGCCCAGTCCAGAAGGTTTGCAAATCCGATTGGACCGGCCTTGGTCTGGATGGTGCCCGGCCAAAGGGCGCCATGGGAGAGCAACGCGCCATCCTGTTCCAGGACGTAGCCGCGGGCGATCTGGTACTTCCACGCGAGCAGTTTGGCGTCTATGCTCGGCGCATCCGGCCCGATGCCGAACGCTGTTTGCAACAGGCGGCGGATGGCAGGCAGATCGTCTGGAGTCGTGCTGCGAAATTGAAGCGGCACAAATCTCACTATATCCTCGGCCCGCCGCCGGGAAGTACACTAAGCTATTGGAAACATCCTTGTTCACGTTCCGCCACCTGGGGGTCGCGGTGGAATCGCTGGATCGCGCCATCCCGGTCTACCGCGAACTCTTCGGCTACCAGCTTGTCTCTGGTCCTTACGATGATCCCCTGCAAAAAGTTTCAGTTTGTTTCCTGGGCCGGGAAGCGCCGGGCGACATCGTGATCGAACTCGTCGCTCCCCTCGGAGACGAATCGCCGGTTCGGGCCACGCTCGCCAAAGGCGGCAGCGCGTATCATGTTTGTTACGAGGTGCCTGACATCGAGAAGGCGCTGGACGAGCTACGCACCAAAGGCTGTATCATCATCAGCAAGCCTGTACCTGCGGTGGCTTTCAATCAACGCAGGATCGCCTGGCTGTACACGCCCACCCGGCAGTTGATCGAGGCACTCGAAAAATGAACCCTGCAATCGCAACTCAGGTCCGCGGAATCGCTGCGGAAATCTTTGACGTACCCGTGGCACGCATCACCACCGATTCGGGTCCGGAAAACGTGGAAGGCTGGGATTCTCTCAAGCACCTGAACCTGATGCTGGCGCTGGAAGAGAAGTTTGGCATCAGGTTCGATCCGGAAGACTTCGAGCACATGGGGAACATTGCCCAGATTGTCGCGCTGGTGGAGCGCAAGCGCTAATCGCGAAGAGTCTGGAGGATGTGGAAGGGTGAAGCCACCGGCCGCTAGCCACGATACATGCCGGCCACCTGGTGGGCGTACTTGTTCACAGGCCGGTCCGGTTCCTGATGCAGCCGCAACAACCGGTACGGGTCGGCTCCAGAGAAATTAATGCCTTGAACGCCGGTCACCGCCGTTGTGAAACCGGACTCGCGCACTACTTCCACTACCTCGCCGCTAAAGTCCTCGGGATGGCCGTTGGGATAACAGAAGTGCAGGACTGTTGAACCCAGTTCGACCTCGATCCGCTCTTTCGAACCGGCGACCTCCGCTTCAATCGCCTTACGATTCGGCAGACGCGAGAGAATCGGATGGCTGCGCGTGTGCGCGCCGAACTCGATGCCGCCGGCTGCCATCTCACGAATCTCATCCCACGATAAAGGCGCGTGCTCGGGCGGAGGAGCGGCCCGCAGCCACTTCATCGTTAGAAGGGCAGTGCGCCGCTCGCCGTCAGGTAGCTTCTTCAGCCGAGCTTTCAAGGCCGCATCCGTCACCTGGTCCGTCCATAGCCAGGTCTGCTTGTCCGGCAAATCAGTGGCGATATAAACGAGCGCCGGAATGCCATGCGACTTCAATACGGGATAAGCATGCACGTAGAAATCGCGATACCCATCGTCCACAGTAACCACGACGGCTCCTGGCGGCAGAGGCTTACCTCGATGCAGCCACTCCGACGCCTCCGTCATTGAAATGGGCCGATAGTATCGCCGCAGATGCTCGCATTGTGCGTCGAATTCGGCGGCGGCAGGGAAGCGATGATACATCAGAATACGCAACCCGCTCCGATAACGGCGCCGCAGCAACGCTGTCCCGCCCACGCCGTGAAACAAGGCGCGCGCTGCCGACTTGAGGGCTTCCAAGCTTACGATTCTACCGCGCGTGCGATCAGTTTCCGCGGACTCTGGAGTAGTATTCGTCGAGCGCGTCCAGCGCCTGCTTCTGCAGGTTCGTAAGCGGCTTGATCTGCTCCCCGAGCTCCAGCGACTGGTCTGCTGCTTCCGTGTATTTCGGCCACGCCGGCAGGCCCTTGCCGTTCGGGTTCCCATTGGTTGCGAAATTCACCCAGTAGGACGACATGATGTCCGCCAGACGGCGATCCGTATCCTCCCATGGATGGTCGTCCGTAAGGTTATTGAATGCATAAGCGATTTCCGAAGCATGATACGCGCGGTTCCGTTTGCTGTCCGGACCCGGAGTAGGCCGCGTGAAGAAGTAAAGGAACACGTTCGACTTGCCGGTCTTCGCCTCCAGGCGGCTCCAGGTCCGCATCTGCCACGTGAACGTGACATCGCGTAAATTCGCCAGGAACGATTCCTTGGCCTGGTCGTCGTTATCGGCAGGATAGACAGCCAGGATCTTATCGGCGTCGGGACCGAAGCGGTTCCGGATTTGCGATTTGAACGCGGCCGCGGTCAGGTTCGTAGGCGGAGGCGTGAGCGTGGTGAACTCATTGGCGTTCGAGCCGACCAGCAGCGGCACATCACTCTGCTTGCCATTCGCAAAAATGGTGTACACATCGGCGGGCAACATCCAGCCGTCGACAGTCGGATACGCGATGGCAGGCCCGGCTTTCAGCACTTCGTCGGCAGATTTCTCCCGCAGCTCCGCGATCGAGTGGGCGCCCATCGAAGTCGCGATTTTGACGCCCGCTTCCTCAGCCTCTTTTAGCTTGCGCAAGGGCTGGAAATCAGCGCCGCTCTCGCCGATCGCGCGCTGGAACAACCCCTTTGCGAGCGGTGTCGCCATGAGGCAGTTGACGCTCCACGAACCTGCTGACTCCCCGAAGATGGTGACGCGCTTTGGGTCGCCGCCAAATGCGCCGATATTCTTCTGCACCCATTCGAGAGCCGCAATCTGGTCGAGGATGCCGTAGTTTCCCGATGAATTGCGGTCGGACTCTTTAGTAAGCTCGGGATGCGCGAAAAAGCCAAAAAGTCCCAGGCGGTAGTTGATGGTGACCACCACGGCACCCTTCTTCGCGAGGTTTTCCCCATCGTAGATCGGTATGCTGCCGGAGCCACGCGTGAGTGCCCCGCCATGGATCCAGACCATCACCGGCCGTTTTTCCCTGGCTGATTTCGCCGGCGTCCAGAGATTGAGGTAGAGACAGTCCTCGTTGGTAGGTTCGGGCTCGTTGTAATAGACCGAATTCTTCGGGTACGGCGCTTGCACACACGCGGAGGAGAACTTGTCGGCTTTGCGAACGCCATCCCACGATGCTGCCGGTTTGGGTTCCTTCCAGCGCAGCGATCCAACCGGCGGAGCAGCGTAGGGGATTCCTTTGTACACGTGAACGGAGGCGTCGCGGCCGGGAGCGCCGGATACGAGCCCATTTGACGTCTTTACAGGATCGTTAATCGCAAAGAGCGGCGCTGCAGCGCAAAGAACAGCGAGCAACAGACGGGGAGATCGCATGAGACAGATGATACTACGCGCTCGCAGCGTGACCTTGCGAGGCGTCGAGCGCCTGGTCGATATCCCACAGGATGTCGTCCACATCTTCCAGGCCAATCGATAACCGAACCAGGTCCGGCGTTACGCCCGCAGCCTCCTGCTCGGCCGGATTCAGCTGCTGGTGTGTTGTGGAAGAGGGATGGATTACCAGGCTCCGGGAGTCGCCGACATTAGCGAGATGCGAGAACATCTGTAAATTGTCGATGAATCGCTTGCCGGCCTCATAACCGCCTTGAATTCCGAACGAAAAGACGGCCCCCGCCCCTTTGGGTGTGTACTTCTGCGCGACGGCATGGTAGGGGCTCGAAGGCAGCGAGGGATACTTCACCCAGCTCACCAGCGGATGCTTTTCGAGATGCTGCGCGACGGCCATCGTGTTCGAGAGGTGGCGGTCCATGCGCATCCCCAGCGTCTCCACGCCCTGTATGAACAGGAACGAGTTGAACGGGCTGAGGCAGGGACCCATGTCGCGCAAACCCTCCACGCGAGCCCTGATAATGCACGCGAGATTCCCGAACACCTCCGTGAACTTCATGCCATGATACGCGCGTGACGGTTCGCTGAGCTGTGGAAACTTGCCGCTGCCCCAGTCAAATTTGCCGCTGTCGACGATCATGCCGCCGATACTATTGCCATGCCCGCCCATAAACTTAGTCATGGAATGCACGACGATGTCGGCGCCGTAATCGATCGGCCGGCACACATATGGGGTCGCGAACGTGTTGTCGATCACGAGGGGAATACCAGCCTCGTGCGCGATCTTGGCCACCGCTTCAATATCCAGCACGTTGCCGCGCGGGTTGCTGATGGTTTCTCCGTACAGGAGCCTCGTTTTCGGCGTGATCGCCTTGCGGAAGTTCTCCGGATCGTCCGGTTCCACGAACTTCACGTCATAGCCGAACTTACGGAAGCTGACGTCGAACTGCGTGAAGGATCCACCGTATAGCGTGCTCGCCGACACCAGTTCGTCGCCGGGCAGCATGATGCTGCTGATGGCCAGGAACTGCGCGGACTGGCCGCTGGAGGTTGCCAGGCCCGCCATGCCGTTCTCGAGCGATGCCACCCGCTGCTCCAGCACGTCGGTGGTCGGATTCATAATCCGGGTGTATATGTTCCCGAACTCCTGCAGCCCGAACAGGCGCGCCGCGTGATCCGAATCCTGGAAGACGAATGACGTGGATTGATAGATGGGAACGGCTCGCGCCTTGGTGGTAGGGTCCGGTGCGTACCCGTGATGGAGAGCGCGGGTGTTAAACCCGAATTGACGTTGCGGTTTCTTCTCGTCGGCCATTTGGGATTATGCTACCATCCCACGATTCGACATCGAACCACGCCGTGAAGGTAAAGCGCGCGCCCTTTCCGGGCTCGCTTTCCACCGTAATCCGGCCGTTCATCATGTCGACCAATCGTTTGCAGATGGCGAGTCCCAGGCCGGTTCCGCCGAACTTGCGGGTCGTCGACGCGTCCGCCTGCGTGAAGGGAGCGAATAACTGACCTTGCAGCTCCGTCGGGATGCCGATTCCGCTGTCGGCAATCTCGAAACGCAATTCTGCCTGCTTGCCGGTTTCTGATTCCAAAGCAACATTCACCGTAACGCCGCCTTCGCTGGTGAACTTAACGGCGTTGCCGATGAAATTGAGGAGCACCTGGCGCAGGCGGCTGGGATCTCCACGCACGCGCCACGGCACGCCATCCTCGACCGTAGAAGTTAACCGCAAGCCCTTGTGTTCCGCTGTCGAAGCGAAGAGACTGATGGCGCCTGAGACCACCTCACGAGGGTTCAAAGGCAGATTCTCGAAAATCAGCTTTCCGGCGTCGAGCTTCGAGAAATCGAGGACCTCGTTCACGATTTTCAGGAGTGAAGCGGCGCTGGCGCGGACCGTTTCCGCATACTCGTTCTGTTCCGGGTCGAGCTGCGTGTCCAGGAGCAGTTCGGTCATGCCGATGATGCCGTTCATCGGGGTCCTGATTTCGTGGCTGATGTTCGCCAGAAACTCACCTTTAGCCTTGGACGCGACGTTGGCCTTCGCGGTGCTTTGCTCCAGTTCCGTGATGAGGTTCCGCTGCCGCTCATAGGACCTTCTCAGCTTCAGCACCATGTCATCGAAGTCGCGCGTGAGGGATCCGATCTCATCATTGCTTCGAATTGGGAGTTCCTCGGGGAAATGGCCCTCGGATAGCTCACCGGTGGCCACCTGCAATCGCCGAAGAGGAGCGCACACAACCCGCTCCAGAAGGAAACTCAATCCGAACGCCACGATCGCTGTGAACAGAGGGATCACGATCAGAGCCGCAAGCCGGACTTTCGCAAGTTCAGCGCGCATTGCGTCGACGCTGCGCAGGATCGTGATGCAACCAACCGTCTTCCCGTTTTCCTGAATCGACATGCCCGCCCAAAGACCTTCGTCACGCAGGACCGTCGTCGGTGTCGCAGCACACTGCCGTGGTGGGGTACCTTTCCACGATCCGATAGATCCGAGGACGTGTCCGCGCGGGTCAAAGACGTATGCCGCCTTACTTTCGGGATCGAAACCCGCAGCCGTCAGGAGAGTTTGAAGATCCTTCGCGTCATGGAGAACAAACATCGCGGACGCCGCAAACGCCAGTTGGCGCGTAATGCTGCTGGCGCCCGATTGGATCTGGGCCAGGTTCTCGCGCGAGGCTGACCAGGTTATAAGAAGATGCGCGACGACACCGCAGAACAGGACTAAAACAATAGCCAGTACTGAGAATTTGACACGAATAGATCGGTCGCGCCATGGCTGGCGAAACGGCATTTTCACTCAACAGTCTTATCGTCGAAAATGGTTCGCCGCATAAGACTATCCGTCAATCTATTGCAACCACACTTTGGTTTCCACCGACATTCCCGGCCGCAGCCTCATCTGGGTATCCTGTCCGGGTTCCAGAGTGATCTTAACCGGTAGCCTCTGCACTACTTTCACAAAATTCCCCGTGGCATTTTCGGGCGGCAGCAGGCTCAACTTGGCCCCCGTCGTGCCCGGAAAACTGTCCACGTGACCGGTAAAGTCGCGATCGAGAGCATCAACGTGGACCGTCACCTTTTGGCCCACCCTCATGTTCTTTAGCTGGGTTTCTTTGTAGTTCGCGGTAATCCACAGCCGCTCGATCGGAACGATCGCGAGCAGTTCCTGGCCCGGTTGGACCTGTTGTCCCACCTCAACCGAACGCCGCCCGACCACCCCATTGACCGGCGCAAGGATCTTGGTATAGTCCAGGTTGAGCTTCGCCTGCTCCAGCGAGGCTTCAGACGCCTGCGCGTTGGCCTGCTCCGACGCCTCGCGGGCTTGCATACTCGCCACCTGCTCGGGACCCGCTCGTGTCGCGGCTTCCTGAGCGTGCGCCTGGCTCACACGTGCCTGCGCCTCCGTAATCTGTCGCGCCGCCGCATCGGCATTCGCGCGCGCGGTGTCCACCATGGCCGCCATCGCGGCAGCGGTCGCGATGGCCTGGTCGAACTGCTGTTGTGAGATCTCCTCTTTCGCCACCAGCGGACGGAAGCGCTCGACGTCCTTTTGAGCCTTGGTGTAGTTCGCTTCCGCCTCGCGAATTCGGGCGAGTGCCGCGGCATGCTGTTGTTCCGCCGTCGACAGCGCCGCCGTGGCTTGCTCGACACCGGCCGTCGCGCCGGATACCTGGCTGGAGGTAGAGGTCCGCGTGATCGGTACTTCGGCGCGGGCGGCCCGCACGTCGGCCTGCGCCTTGGCCAGATCAGCTTTGGCATGGTCAATGGCGACCGTATAATCGCGTGGATCGAGTTCCACCAATACTTCCGACTGCGTCACGTTCTGATTGATATCGGCGTGCACCGCGGTGACACGTCCCGAAATACGCGGACTAATCGGATAAATGTGCCCGTCCACCTGGGCGTCATCGGTGGATTCATACGAAGACAGATACGCCCAGAGCCGCAGCCCGGCGATAGCCACGACTGCGAGCAGGAGCAGGCCAAGCACGATCCCCAACGGATGTTCGCGGACAAACGATCGCCGTACCGGCACCGGGGGGACCGGACGCGGAGGCCGGACCTCACCGGACGGTGGGCGCGATGGGGCCACGCTCTCGTCTGTTCTGGGTTCGGTCTCCACTCTCTCCGCCACTACTTTCCTCCTAAGAATTGTTGGACGCCCTGGTCTGCGATTCCGAGGGCCCGAGCCAGCGCGACCTTCGCCAGATTATGGGCGAAAACGCTGGATATATACGTCTCACTCGCGCTCGCGACGCTTGTTTGCGCCTGCACCACTTCGATGTTGTCGCCGACGCCCGCTGCAAAACGGTCCTGCGCCTGCGTCAGAGCCTGTCGCGCCAGGTCAACCGAGCTCTGCGCGACGGCCACCTGGTCCGCCGCCGTCTGCAAATCGAGCAACGCCACCCTCACTTGCTGATCGATCCCCTGGCGCAGGTCGTCGAGTTCAGACCTGCGCTGCTGCAGCGTAGCGTCCGCCTGTTCGATATCGGCGCGGATCCGCCCCGCGTCGAAAATCGGGAAGGAAACACTACCCGAGACGGTGAAAGTTCCGTGATTGCTCCATGGGCTCTGGCCGATGGTGCCGTAATCGGCGTTTAGCGCCACGTTGGGCATCCGTTCTGATACCGCGGCATTGCGCGCCAGTTCGGCGGCTCGAACCTGCGACGAGGCCCCCTTGTAATCCGACCGGTTCGCCAGGGCGCGATTCAATGCTTCCTGCGGTTGCAGGGCCGCCAATGGCGCGTACGGAATTGCATCTGTCAGGGTCAGTGTGGTTTCCAGTCGTAGACCAATGAGCCGCGCCAGCGACAACAGGTCCTTGTCCTTCTGATTGCGGTATCCTCGCAAGCGCGTCTGCTCACTTTGTAACTCCACCTGCGCGCGCAAGAGGTCGATGGCTGGGACCATGCCGGCGTTTTTCATGTCGAGGGCGCGCTGGTAGAGGGCCTGGGCGGTTTTGACCTCCGACTCCGACTCCGTAATGCGGGCGTCATCGGCGATCACCTGCAGATATCCCGCCGCAACCAGTTGAACGACAACATCGCGCGCGTCCTGAACGGAAAACTGAGCCGCTTTCGTACTTTCCGCGGCAGCATGCCGGTTCCGTATTGCAGCCAGATTGAAGATGGATTGCGATAGAAAACCCCGGGCATCAAAGACATTAAACGGTCCCACCACGGACGGAATCGGGAAACCGGGAACACTGATCTGAAACCCGAATGATGCCAGGTTGACTTGTTCCACGGTATTGGCGATTCGCCCGTTCAGAGCGGGCAGCAAAGCGGCGCGTGCCCGCAGCTCCTCGGCGCGGGCGAGGCGTGTAGACTGATCGCCTAAGAGAAGCCCCAGGTTATATTTCAGTCCACGTTGAATAGCATCCTGCAGCGTTAAAGATAAGGGCCCGTTGGGTGCGTCGGCAGGCGGAACGCTGCCCTGGAATGGATTCGATCCGCTCACCGGCGGGGTTTGAATCGTATTAATACGGGGCGAGGGCGGCGGCAGCCCGGGATTGCCCGCACCCGTTTGCGCTGTAACGGTTACAAACGGGCAAAAAAATAGTAGTACACCGAGTTTCAACAAGGTGGCTCCCTACCTTAGATGCTAGCGTCTCTCGTCGCGAATCCCAAATTTTTCAATATCATCCAGCCAACCGTTGGGGCGCCTTGGCGTCCGCCGGGAGAGCTTTCCGCAATAGAAATGGCGTTGTTTTTTTCTGGAGAATTTCGAGAGACTTTCCGATATACTAGATGCATCCAAATGAAATTGGTGACCGTTATGGTCCTGGGGATCGCTGTATCCCTAGGTGCCGTTCTTCCTTCGGAGAAGGCAACTGCGTCCGCCGTCACGCAGACCCAAGTCGACGAATGGACCAAGCACTGGCAGAAGAGGCTCGACTTGAGCGAGTGGACGATTACAACGCTGATTGTACGCGTCGGCGACCTGCGCCCCGAGACCGTAGGGAACCTCAAGTGGAACAGCAACGAGAAAACGGCTGTCATCAAGGTCCTCAATCCCGCGGACTATAACCTTTCGCCCGCTGACGTGGCGACCGATATCGAATACACAATCGTTCACGAGCTCATCCACCTCGAACTTTCGGTTCTGCCCCACGACGGCACGTCGAAGTTGACCGAAGAGCGCGTGGTGAATCGTATTTCCGAAGCGCTTTTCCAACTCGACAAGGGCGGCCGTTACCGTCCCCGAACCAGCCTGGCCAAGGACTTCGTGAAGACCGCTCCCGCTCCGGCCGACGAAGCCAGCCGCGCCAAAGCCAAGCCATAACTGATATTCTGATACCTCGTGCAGTTTGAGGTTGGACAGATCGTAGGGGACTACGAAGTTGTTGGGATTTTGGGTGCGGGGGGCATGGGGGCGGTCTACCGGGTCCGCAATCTCATCTCCGATCGTGTCGAAGCAATGAAGGTGCTGCTCCCGGAGCGCGGCGACGACTCCAGCTTCGCCGAGCGATTCCTCCGCGAAATCAAGATTCAAGCCAGCTTATCGCACCCGAACATTGCATCCCTCTTCGCCGCCACCTGGGTGCAAAACCAGCTCCTGATGTTTATGGAGTTCGTGGAGGGCACGACACTCGAGACGCGGCTGAGGCAGGGGCGCGTCGACGTCTGGCAGGGCGTTGACTACGTTCGCCAGGTGCTTTCGGCACTGGTCTACGCTCATAGCCACGGTGTTGTGCATCGGGACATCAAGCCCGCGAACATCATTGTTACGCCGGAGGGTCAGGTCAAACTGACCGATTTTGGAATCGCTAGTACCAGTGTCGACACGCGGTTGACGATGCACGGGCGAATCATCGGGTCCCTAGCCTATATGGCGCCGGAGCAGATTCAAGGAGGAGCGCCCGATCCTCTCTGGGACGTCTACGCCATGGGAATCGTCCTGTACGAAACCATAACTGGCCGGCGTCCGTTCGATGCCGAAACCGACTACGGCATGATGGCCGCCCATATCCATCAGCCGGTAGTTCCGCCGGTAGAGATCGACCCGAATGTACCGCAGGCCCTCTCGCGTGTCGCAATTGCGGCACTAGCCAAGAATCCGCACGACCGCATCGCCACTGCGCGTGAGTTTGTGGCGAGCCTGGATGCCGCCCGCGCGGGCGTGACCCGGAATCTGCCGCCGTCCGCGGTGTCGGGAGCGTTCGATCCCGCTGTACTCGATCGGGTTCGCAAAGAACTTGCGATCTACATTGGCCCAATGGCGCGAATTTTTGTGGAGCGGATGACAAAGCGTGCGCGGAGTATGGACGAGTTGTATCGCATGCTCGCCGAGGAGATTCCCTCGGAAGCCGATCGCCGCAAATTTATGTCGTCCCGCCCCAAGTAGCGCGATGTGGATCAGGCATTCAGCCGCGAAACCGCCTGCCCCACAAAGCTGCCTCGCCGCAACCCAAAGGATGCACAGGGGTTTTGCCTGTGCAAATGGGACGCAGAGATGGGTTGCCGGAGTCTAGCGCCCTTCGAGCAATTGAATCGCTTTCCTCAAGCTCACATACATCCGATTGAACGATCCGGCGAGCCCCGCTATTTCGTCGCGGCCTTTAACCGGCAACTCCGGAACATCCAGGTTCCCTTTGCTGATGTCCTCGGCCACCGCGGAAAGGCGGCGCACCGGCCGGATTACGATTAACACCAAGGCCAAGTCCAGGATGATCATCGTTACAATGCCGACGGCTCCCAGGTAGATCATCAGCGTCTGAAAGGCCCTTTGCGCGATTGCCATCGGCAGGGACATGGGCACGGAAACAATCTGCGCTCCGACCACTTCGCCTTCCTGCCAGCCAAATCCATTTGCCGTCCCATACAGTTTGATCATCGATCGCGGAGCCCGGGAAGGGACGCTATGGCAAACGAGGCACGGCGCGCCGACCAGGATAGGACGGGCCATGTACAGAGACATGCCGTCGGGCGTGTCGCGCTCGCCGTGAATATCGGTGCGATCGCGGTGATTTCGGAAAATGTTGATGATGTCGGCTTCCCAATCCACTGCCCGGTTAGAGGGATTCGTAGGATTGAGCGTGGCCTCGCGATAGGTGTATGCGGGATAGCGCTTCCGAAGATACCGGAACGTCTCGGTTGCCGCGTACGCCGGCACGGTTTGCCGGATAAACGTAGTTGTGAAATGCTGCGGTGTTTCGAGCAGCGGTTTGATCTGTTCGGTGGTGTAGGTTCTGGCCGCCAGTGACGTCTCCATCATCAAGGAAGCCTGTCGAAGCACCTGGTCTTGCGCATTGTCTTTAAGGAATCTGCCGGCGAGAAATCCGGCGGCGGCCAATCCGCCTCCAAAAACGAGCAGGAACGCGATATTGAATTTTGCGAGTAATTTCATGCTGCGTACTTCTAACTCGCGGTCACTATCCAGGTGCCTTCATCCACGGCAGAGCCGTCATCGATTGACTTGGTCTTGTAGGTACCTTCGAGGGTCTTGTCTTTCAGTTCAGCGGTCGCGGTCGACTCGAGCGTGGTGTCACCGAACGAAAAATCGTACACCACCTCGACTTTGGCGCCGTCAACCTTGGTGGACTTGACCTTGCACTTCACGTCCTGTCCGGAGATCGTGAACGATACTTCCGCTTTCCAGGCGCCGTCGTCCCCCTTGCTGAACGACATCGCAATGTCCCCGTTTGCGGCTCCTCCCGTCCAGGAGCCTTTGTATTTGCCGGCAAGATCGGCTGCCGAACCTGCCAGTGAAAACACTACCAGCAGGATACTGATCCACAACGTTCGCATGCGGACCAACTTAGCATCTTTTCAGCGCTAAGTGGCTCCGAGGGCGCTAGCTATGGCGATCGAAATCTTGGACCACTGTTCGGTCTCCGTCTCGAGCTGCTTTCGTCCGGCTTTCGTCAGGCGGTAGTATTTGGCGCGGCGATTGTTTTCGGATTCACCCCACGACGATGACAGCCAGCCGGCTTCTTCCATGCGATGCAAAGCCGGGAACAAAGACCCTGGTTTCACCTGGAAGGTGCCGTTTGTGATCTGTTCGATACGGCGCGAAATGCCGAGCCCGTGCAACTCGTCGAGGGCAAGTGTTTTGAGGATTAACAGATCCAGTGTTCCCTGCAGCAGATTGGTTTGAGTGGACGGCATTTATTCATACCTCAAGGCGACGAGCGGATCGATCCGCGAGCCGCGCCATGCCGGGAGAAGGCTGGAGCCCAAAGCAATCGCCGCCAGCAGAACGGATACGCCGATGAAAGTGACCGGATCTCCCGGGCTCACCGAGAACAACAGTGCTCCAAGGCTGCGCGTGGCGATGAACGCGCCCACCAGTCCGATTGTCACACCGATGCCCGCGAGTTGCAGACCCTGTCCCACGACCATGCGTAAAACACTACCCTGGGCGGCGCCCAAAGCCATTCTTAACCCGATTTCGTGAGTTCGCTGCGAAACGCTGTAGGAGACGACGCCATAAATGCCGATGGCCGCGAGCATAAGGGCCAACGCGGCGAAGATCGCCAGCAGCCCGGTCCGGAAGCGCGGTTGCGCAACCGAACGCGCCATTGTGTTCTCCATGGTGTCGACACCGGTCACCGTCACGTCTTTGTCGAGTTCGCGGATCGCCTCCCGAATGGTCGGCGTTAGTGTTGCCGCAATGGTGGAGCGTACTGTCAGATACATCATCGGGGAGGTATTTTGCTTGTACGACCAGTAGTATGCCGGCTCCGAGGAGCTGTCGAGGCCGGTATACTTGACATCTCCCACAACTCCCACGATGCGCATCCAGGGGTTTCCTAGGCTCGGCTGGCTTTGCTTCATGCGCCGGCCGATCGGATCGCGGCCTCCGAAATAACGCTTCGCCATAGACTCGCTGATCACGGTGACTAACTCCGATCCGGTGATGTCATGTTCCGTGAAGTAACGGCCGCCGAGCAGCGGAATACCGAGCGTCCGAAGATAATCCGAGCTGGTCAGAGCTACTGTCACAGCCGGATTGGAATCCTGGGTCCACGTTTCGCCTTCGACGGTAAACGTGTCGTAGTCGGCCCGCCTGTCAGGCGGCAATCCGTCGGAAATTGCGGCGGACGTCACACCTGGAAGGCTCCGCACCCGATCGAGCAAACCCTGATAGAACGCAATAGCGCTGGCTTCCTCCCTGTATTTTGTTCCGCCGATTGAGATGCGCATCGTGAGCAGATCGGCCGGTGAAGCTTGAAATCCGGGATTCACCCCTTCGAGTAGCGCGAAGCTGCGGAGGAGCAAGCCGGCCGACGCGAGCAGCACCAGTGAAAGGGCGATTTCCGCGACAATCAGGGCATCCTGCATGCGCCGGCGGGCCGTGCCGGGCGTTCCCGATCGCGATCCTTCCTTAAGCGATGTGTTGAGGTCGGAGCGCGAGGCCTGCAGCGCCGGAACAAGCCCGAACAGAACACCCGTCAAGAGCGAGATGCACAGGGAAAACACGAGCACTGTCCCGTTCACGTGGACAGTTTCGATTCGCGGTAGATTACCCGGATTCCAGGCCTTCAACAACTGGACTCCGCCAAAAGCCACCGCGAGGCCCAGGAGACCCGAGACCAATGCCAGCACGGTGCTCTCCACCAGCAGTTGACGCAGCAGTCGACTGCGTCCCGCGCCCAGGCTGAGGCGCACCGCCATCTCCCGTTCCCGGCTCGCGGCGCGCGTCAACATCAGGTTGGCGACATTCACTACCGCGATCAACAGAAGCGAGAACACTCCGCCGAGAATCACGAGCAGCGACTGCCGCACTTTGCCGACGATGGCATCGCGAAGCGAAACGACTGGAAAGCTCAAGTTGGAATACGAGGTGGGATTCGCGCGTTGGACCCGCTGAGCGATCACGTCCATTTCGGCCTGCGCCTGGCGCATCGTAACGCCGGGCTTTAGACGAGCGACTCCGATGTATGGAAACGGGCCACGTCGTGTCGGTGGGTTGATGCGAAGATTGAGCCACAGGTCGGTATCGTGGGTGAACCGGAAACTCGAAGGCATGATGCCGACGACCGTCGTCGGGATGGTATTCAATCGGATCGATTGCCCAACAATGTCCTGGCGTCCGCCGAAATGCCGGCGCCACAGCCCCTCGCTCAGAACGACCTCACGCGGGCTCGAGCCGCTGTCTTCGCCACGCTGGAACACGCGGCCGAGAAGCGGTTTTACCTGGAGCGTCGAAAAGAACCCAGCGGACACGGCGGTGGCACGCACGTGTTCCGATTCGCCCGCACCCGTCAGATCGAACAAGCCCCAGCCGCCATTCGTGTACAGCGAAGGCTCCTCGAACGAGTGACTCTGGGTTTTCCAATCGAGATAGTCTGCAATGGACATCGTTCCGTGCTCCTGATTCTGCGGCGTGAAATGGATGTACACCATTGCGAGACGTTCGCTTTCCGGGAACGGAAGGCCGCTGAGAAGGACGCCGTTGACAATACTGAAAACGATGGTAGTCGCGCCGATACCCAAGGCCAATGCGAGGACGGCAACGACGGTGAAGCTGGGGTTTCGCAGGAGCAATCGAACGCCAAATCTGGTGTCCCGCCAGAAGGTGTCGAGCATAATTCCGGCTTTCGCGTCACGGACTTCTTCTTTGAGTTGAGGCATTCCGCCGGTTTCGATCAGCGCCGCCCGCCTGGCGGCATCGGGAGAGGCGCCCATTCGGGCCTTTTCGTCCGCAAGAAGGCTGGCATAGGCCTGCAATTCGTCATCCAATTCACTTTCGACCCGATTGCGCTGCATCAGGTTGCGCCATAAGCTGGACACGCGTGCTCTCATATAGAATCCCTACACAAAAGGATAGTCGCTCCCGTATAGAATGTCAATATGAGTACCGCTGCCCGGACTTTGGCAGAATAGTGGCTTGCCGCCCGACAATCCAATCGGATTTGGCGCGAGCGATTCACTGGAACTCGCCGTAGCGTTCCTGCTAGTGCTTGGCGTGCTGTTTGCACGACCACTTCTCGAGCCATATGCGGCCAAATTTGCCGCCCGGACAGGATGGTGCATGCTGACGCTGGCGCTGCTCCCGATCTGTCTGCGTTTGTTGCTGCTACCGAATCACCCGGTGCCCTTCCCGGACGTTTATGACGAATTCAGCCACCTGCTCGTCGCGGACACGCTGCGACATTTTCGTTTCGCAAATCCGACGCATGCGATGCAGCAGTTTTTCGAGACGTTCTTCGTACTTCAGCAGCCAACCTACAGCTCCATCTATCCGCTCGGCCAGGGGCTGGTCCTAACGCTGGGATGGGCCGGCGTGCTTCTCTCGATCGGCGCGTTTTGTGCCCTTTGTTATTGGATGCTGCGCGCGTGGACGACCCCGCTATGGGCGTTGGTGGGCGGCCTGCTCGCCGTGATTGAATTCGGACCGCTGAATCAGTGGATGAACAGCTATTGGGGCGGCGCAGTGGCGGCCACCGCGGGCTGCCTTGTGTTCGGTGCACTGCCGCGTCTGAGGGAGAGCGGTCAGGTTCGTCATGGGGCCCTGTTGGGAGCCGGCATCGGATTGCACTTGCTGACCCGTCCCTTCGAGTCTGTATTCCTTGTGTCGAGCGTCATGGCATTCCTGCTGCCCGAAGCCAGGCGATTTATGCGGCCGGCCGTGGCCGCAATGCTCGCGGTGGCGCCGGCCATGGTGATCATTCTCGTTCAAAACAGGCAGATCACCAATAGCTGGACGACGCTTCCCTATGCGCTGAGCCAGTATCAATACGGAGTTCCAACCACACTCACGGTAGAACCGAATCCGACGCCGCATGTGGATCTCACTCCCCAGCAGCAGATGGATTACCGAATGCAGCGTTCGTTTCATGGCGAGGGTACCGACACCGTCGGCAACTACTTCGTGCGGCTGGAATATCGCATCCGGTTTTTCCGCTTCTTCCTGCTCGCGCCGCTCTACCTGGCGGTGCCTTGGTTCTTGATCAAGCTACGGGAATTCCGGTTTCTCTGGGTTGCGCTCACGCTGCTCTTGTTTGCGGTCGGCTCCAACTTCTACCCTTTCTTCCAGCCGCACTATATCGCCGCGGTCTCGTGCCTCTTGATTCTTGTCGCGGTGGTCGGCTTGAACGAACTGAACCGCCTGAGCGGAGAATCGGCCCGCGTCGTCCTTCTGCTCTCTTTTGCTTATTTCGGGTTGTGGTACGCAGTGCATGTCTTTGACACCCGGGATTTCTCCGTGGCGCTGCGCAGGTACGAGACGTGGGATGCCATCAACCACCAAAACCCGGAGCGGCGCCGCCTCGTTAACGAACAACTCGCGCGGACTCCAGGCAGGAAACTGATCTTCGTCCGTTACCTGCCGCAGCACATCTTTCAGGAGGAATGGGTCTGGAATCGGGCCGACATCGATAGCGCGCAAAACGTGTGGGCGCGCGATCTGGGACCTGCCGAGAACGAAAAGCTGCAACATTACTATCCGGATCGCGCCGCCTGGCTGCTCGAACCCGACGTTCTGCCGCCTCGCCTGAGCCACTACGAGCCTCCGCCCGCGGTCAGTCCGCCGTCCGCGAATCCATTCATCACTCCCCAGCTCGTTAACCCGTAGATGTACATCTTTCACATCTTCCGGTCGTTCCTCCCGTTGCACAATCCGATCGGGTTTGGCGCGGCGGACTTCCTTGTCATTACGCTCGCGTTGCTCCTGGTTTGCTTCGCGCTGCTGTACCGGACGCGGTTCATCGCATCTGCCGGCCGGTTTGCCGAGCGAACCTCGTGGTGCATGCTATTCCTTGCCGTGCTGCCGATTGTCCTCCGCCTGTTGCTGTGGCCCCGTTATCCGATCCCCACCCCGGGAGTTTCGGATGATTTCAGCTATCTGCTGCTTGCCGACACATTGCGCCACTTCCGGCTGGCGAATCCGCCACACCCGCTGCACCAGTTCTTCGAAACCTTCTTCGTGCTCCAGGAACCGACATATAGCTCGATCTTCCCGTTGGGACAAGGCATCATGCTCGCACTCGGCTGGACGCTCTTGGGCCATCCTTGGGCAGGGGTTGCGCTATCAATCGGACTCTTCGCGGCGCTCTGCTATTGGATGTTGCGCGCGTGGACCACACCAGGCTGGGCGCTTGTCGGCGGACTGCTCGCGGTCGCTCAATTCGGGCCGCTCAATCAGTGGATGAACAGCTACTGGGGTGGGGCAGTTTCCGGTATTGCGGGTTGTCTGGTATTTGGTTCGTTGCCGCGGGTGGGACAGGCTTTCAGCCTGTCCTGGCGTCGAGACAGCACGCTGCTGGGCCTCGGTCTCGCTCTTCAATGGCTCACACGGCCGTTTGAGTTCATTCTTCTCGCCGCATCAGTGCTGCTATTCCGGCCAAAGCTGAAAGTGCTGGCCACTGCGATGCTGGTGATCCTCCCTGCACTGGCCCTGACACTTTGCCAGAACCGTGCGGTCACGGGGAACTGGCTGACCTTGCCGTACATGCTGAGCCGCGATCAATATGGCGTGCCGGCGTCGTTCACGGTGCAATCCAATCCAACGCCGCAGCGCGAGCTGACACAGGAACAGCAGTTGGACTTCGAACAACAGTCGGCCGTACATGGCGAGGGCACGGACACCGCCGCACGCTATATTCAGCGTCTTGCCGGCCGCCTGCGTTTCCTGCGGTTCTTCTTCCTCCCGCCCCTTTATCTGGCGCTTCCTTTTTTTCTCTTAGCCCTTCGCGAATTCCGGTACATCCCGGTACTGCTTGCAATCGTGATCTTTTTCGGCGGCACGAACCTTTATCCGTACTTCTACTCGCACTACATCGCCGCAATCGCATGCCTTTTTGTGTTGATCGCCGTGACCGCCCTCGATCGCTTGAGCCGGCTCCGAATCCGCGGCTTCAACACCGGTATGGATGCCACACGCCTCATCGTCTTTCTATGTTCCGCACACTTTGTCTTCTGGTACGGCATTCATCTCGTTGCCGCCGAGGACATCAACGACGCCATGACGCAGTACGAGACCTGGGATGCCATAAATCACGGCGATCCCGAAGGCCGCATTGCAGTCAATAACCGCTTGCGTCAGACGCCTGGCAAACACCTCGTCTTCGTGCGCTATTTTCCTGGACATACGTTTAAGGAGTGGGTGCACAACGCGGCGGACATCGACGGCTCGCGCGTCATCTGGGCGCGCGACCTTGGCGCAGCGGAAAACGAAAAGCTGGTCGCGCACGAACCGGGACGTGTGCTGTGGCTGCTCGAGCCGGATGCGAAACCGCCGCGGCTCACGCCCTACGCTAGACCTTCTCAATAACCTTTAATAGGGCCGTTAAGGACGTTTCAGTGGAAAACGCCTTACCCTTCGGACTGCGCCAGTGAGTTTCGAGCGTGAATGTTCCTTTGAAGCCGTCTTTTAGCAGTGCGCGGATTTGGCCGAGATTGTCGAATTCGCCCTCGCCGACCGCGGCCCATTCCACCTTGCCGTCGGGACGATGACGGTAATCCCGCAGGTGAACGTGCAGTATGCGCGCCGGATCGAGGAGACGATACCCGTCCGGAAACGCCTTTTCACCGGATGCTCCGGCGTTATTCGGATCCCAGGTCAAACCGAGCGTCGGATCGGGAATCGCCTTCAACAGGGCCGCCGATTGCGCGCCCGTCGAAACATAGCTTGACCCTACATTCTCCAGGGCCAACCGGAAGCCTCCGTCCTTCGCCCTCCGAACGGTTTCCCGTAGCAGCTCGTGAATGCGAGAATAGGCCGCCGCATCGGGAGATTCGCCTTCTTTGTGCGTAAACGCGAAGATCCGCAGCTTGTCCGTGCTGAGAATCCGGGCGCGCTCCATCGCGCCGTCGAGAAGAGTCCATTGCTCGTCTATGACGCGACGCCCTTCCGCGTTATCGGCGGGTAGTGGAATCTTGAAGAATGCAGTACCCAGGATCGACGTCCTGACCTGGTATTCGTCGAGCAGCGCCTTGGCCTCCCGGATTCTCTCCAGTGGTTGGGCGGTGTTGTACTTGTTCCAGATGCTCCGCAATTCCGCGTACGACAGTCCAAACCGGCGAAGGAAAACTAACGCCGTGCGGAGATCTTCATCGACTTCATCGGTGGTGACACCGAGGCGTACCTGCTGAAGCGTCGCAGCAGGAAGTCTGCTTAGAAATGGCGTCAGAGCAGAGGCAGCCAATAAGTGACGGCGGGTAAGGGAAGCCATGAGCACTACCTTCGCCCATTATAATTACCCGGGGCGGCTAATCCCTTAGAGTAAACGCCACATCAATCTGTGTTATCACCTCTACCGGTTCGCCGTTGAGTGTAGTCGGTTGGTAGACCCACTGCTTCACAGCATCGCGTGCTGCCTGGACCAGGGCCTCGGGTCCACTCAGCACCTGCAGATTCTGGACCGTGCCATTTTTGGCAATCGTCGCGGTGAACCGAACCATACCGGAGATGCGCGCCGATCGGGCCACGGCTGGATACACAGGCGTGACGCGTCTGATCAGCTTTGCGGACTGCACATTTCCGCCGACCCTCAATGGCTTTCCGGGCTGGGACGACGGCGGAGGCGCGGAGGGAGCGGGACGGCTAAGAGCGCCCGGCAGATTCAGATTTGGGTTCGCGACCAGGGACCCGGCGGGCAATGCTGACGGGGCCGGAGCATCGAGCACCACCGGCCGCCCATCGGCCTGGTTGCGCTGCGTCGGAGGAGGCGGGGTGAATTGCCGAACCGGGCGTACTACTTGCGGCTCCTCAACCTTTGCGACCTGTTGAGGTTTTTCTGGCGGTGTTGCCGGGGTCTTTGCGGGAACGGCCGGCGCCGGCGCGGATTGCACGGGAGCAGGCGCGGAAGGCGTACCGGAAGAAAGCGCCAGAACCGATTCCTTCAGGATTGTACCCGATGCACCAGACACCTCCAGCCGAAAATCGAGCCGATCCGCTGATGACTGATATAACAAGTGCCCACTGCGAAGCTGTTCCGGATCGAGCGCGACTGTTCTGGCCGGTTTGTCTCCTTCGGCGATTACCAACTGACCATGGGCAGCCTCGGTTACGGCTGCGCTAGCGGGATTCCATCGGACGATAAACCGTCCATTACTCTCGGAATCGACGTTGAGTTGCAGCGCCGGCGCGACAGCCACAGAAGCGGCGGCCGCGGGCTTGGTGTTCAACCAGCGGTCGCGGAATGCGAACGCAGCGCCGCCGGCAGCTAACACCAAAACTCCGATAACTACCGTCACTGCAGGAAAGCCGCCAGCCTTCTGCTGCGGCACCGTGGAAGGCGCTGCCTTGGATGGGGCCGCCGGGGCACTCGCCTGATTGGTTGCCAGCAAAGGCAGCACAGCGCTAGCCTCGGGTTGCGCGGCTGGTTCTCGCACGTCCACAGAAACCGACATGGTTTCTAAGTCCGCTTTCGAGGCTCCAAACAGCGTGTTATCTGAGTCCGACTCCGATGTCTGGAGACCGGCCTTGGACTGCGTCAAAGCAGCCCGAATCCTTTCCGTAGCGTTCATCGCTCGATCCACCGGTGTTTACCTCGCGTCCTTTATCGGCGGTCGCGCAGGCGAACTTTAGGGAGGGCAGAAACCCTAGAGGAGCCAGTCGGTTAGCGGCAGCAATCGGGTGCCTCCCCGATCCCGGTACGGGAAGTGCCGTAACCGCAAACAGGGGTTTGCGAGACGTCAATTGAGCGCAAAGTGGACCGGGCATTTGGGCCAAACCGGCCGGGAATGCCCGCGCACTTAGCCCGGCCTTAGTTACCTTGCGCCGAACAGCTCCACGAGCTCCTAGCGGTGTAAAGCGGACGGTGTCCAGGATGGGGGATCGCTTGCCGGGAACGACTCCTCTGAGGCCTCGCCTACGGCATCGCGCTGCCAGCCCTTCCCGCCCGCCTTATTATTCGCCTTCTTATCCATGGCGTTCTTGTGAGCGGATTCTCCCGCCGTGGTAGGAATCATGCCGGTTTCGAGCAGTTGCTTCATTCGGCGCAGGTCCTCGGCGATCTGTTGCGAAGGTTCTTCGCCAAAAAGTCGGGCGAACAAAGCCCCCAGGACCCCTCCAGGAGGATTGTATTGCAATGCTACCTGAACAATCGTTCCGGCTTGCGCTGGTTTGAAATGCACCGAGCCCGCATTGTCCACTTCGGAACCTGCCAGAGACCGCCATCCGATCAATTCATTCTCAACCTCGTTGATGATCTCGGATGTCCACTCCACCGAGTGGCCCGCGGGCCCTTTCGCGACCCAATGAGAGCGCTTGTTATCGATCTCGTGAACTGACTCGAGATGCTTCATGAAGCGAGGCAGGTTCTCCAGATTCCGCCAGAACTGATAAACCTCTTCGCGGGGCTTTTCAATGAAAACCGAATCGTCCACACGGATGCCCAACTCGTACGGCAAGCTGCGATTTCGCCCCTGTCCAGCTTTTGCCGTAGTGACGCCAAGGGTCTGGTAGACAGGACAGTGTCCGGCGGCTCCGCGGTAAGCAAGCACTCCACCGGCCGTGGCAATTGCCGCACCTCCCCACGACCCCTTCTGAAGCCCAAAAGCCATGAGCACTCCCCCACCGATGATTGAGGCCAAACGCTCTGGCTGGCTTAAGTTCCGGCTATGCGCATGGCGCGGCGTAGCGGTCCGTGTGATTGACATGCTCTCCTCCGGGGTTCGGTTGAGCACACGAACTGCCAACGTAGATCGTCAAGGCCGAAACCCTGAGCCTCCGTCATGCATCCCACTTACCAGAACCCGGAATATATTGTAGCCTCTATTAAATGCCGCATGTTGCATCAGCTCCCGTAACCGCTTACCCCTACGAGAAGTACGTAAATCCCCAATGGGCCAAGCTCCTGGATCTGCTCCAGATGAACGCAAGGTACGAGCGTTGCGCGGGGGTGGAACTATTTACCGCCGACGGGCGCCGAATCCTGGATTTCTTGTCCGGCTACTGTGTACATAATGCCGGTCACAACCATCCCGGAATCGTCGCTGCGCTTCATGACGAACTTGACCGCAACGGTCCGGCGATGCTGCAGAGTCATGTCCCCGAGCTGGCCGGCGAATTGGCCGCGGCGCTGTGTTCGCGAGCCGGAGGCCGCCTTCAAAAGGCATTCTTCTGCAGTTCCGGTAGCGAAGGCGTCGAGGCCGCAATCAAGTTTGCGCGCGCGCACACCGGGCGGGAGGCGTTGCTCTACGCGAACGACTCCTTCCACGGTTTGACCTGCGGTGCGCTATCTCTGATGGGCGATTCGTTTTGGAGCACGGGTTTCGGCCCCATGCTTGCCAACACCGCCGGAGTACCCTTCGGCGATCTCGACGCATTACGGACCAGACTCGCGAGCAAGCAATTCGCAGCCTTTGTCGTCGAACCGGTTCAGGGCGAGGGTGGAATCCGCATTCCGGCTCCGGAGTATCTGGCCGAGGCGCAAGCGCTCTGCCGAAAATACGGCACGCTCTTCGTGCTGGATGAAGTGCAGACCGGAATGTATCGCACTGGCCGATTTCTCGCGGCGCATCACTTTGGCCTCGACCCCGATATGGTGGTGTTAGCGAAAGCTTTGAGTGGCGGACTGATTCCCGTGGGCGCGGTGCTGATGACCGATGCCATCTATGATTCGGTTTACGGCTCGCTCAAGCGCGCCATTATCCACACTTCGACCTACAGCGAAAACGGACTCGCTATGCGCGCCGGGCTCGCTACTCTTCAGGCGCTCGAGGCAGACAAGCTCGATCAGCGCGCCGGGGAAATGGGCGAGTACCTCCGCAGCCGGCTCCGGAGCGCGCTCGAGGGTTACGAAATGGTGAGCGAAATCCGCGGGCTCGGACTCCTGAACGGCATCGCATTTAGAACGCCACACTCGCTGCGGCTGCGGCTTCCGTTTGAAGCCTTCGGCAAGATTCATGCGGGAATGTTCGGACAAGTGCTTGTCATGAGACTGTTCCGCGACATGGGAGTCCTCACGCAGATCTGCGGCAATAACTTTATGGTCCTGAAAGCTGCCCCGCCTCTTGTGGTCGAACGGGCGCATGTGGACCACTTCGTCGACGCCGTGCAAGAGGTGGTAAAATCGGTGCACTCCGGCGGTGCGTTCTGGAGCGAGGCCTTGGGACTTGCCCGGCGCGCGGTGAATATCTGATGCGATTCTTTGTTGGCGCGATTTCGGCGCTTTTCGCCGCGTCCTGCTACGCGGGAACTACTGGTGCCGTATCGCTCGACAATGCCTATCACCAGATGTACAACCTGCAGTTCGCCGACGCCCACGAAACACTGCGGCAATGGAGGACAGCTCATCCCGAGGATGCACTCGGCCCCGTATCCGACGCGGCTGCGTACCTCTTCTCCGAGTTTGACCGCCTCCACATCCTGCAATCGGAACTCTTCACCGATGACGATCATTTTCGCCATCGCACAAAGACGGTAAGCGACCCCGCTGCCAGGCAGGCGTTCGAAAATGATCTGACGGAAGGCGAAAGGCTCGCAGCCACCGCACTTGCCAAGAATCCGCAAGACGATAATGCTACGTTCGCGAAGGTTCTCGAATGCGGACTTCGTGCTGACTATCTGGCCTTGATTGAGAAACGATCGGTAGCTTCTCTGGGCTTTACGAAAACGGGTCGCGCGCTAGCCGAACAGCTTCTTTCGAGGAATCCGAACTACTACGATGCCTATCTGGCAGTGGGCGTCGAGAATTATTTGTTGGGCATCAATGCAGCTCCGGTCCGCTGGGTGCTGCACCTGGCGGGCGCTGAGACCGACAAGGCGGAGGGAATTGCCAAGCTTCGTCTGACGGCTCAAAAAGGACACCTGCTGATGCCGTTCGCACGTCTCATGCTGGCAGTCGCCGCCTTGCGCGATAAAGATCGCGGAACGGCCAAGCAGTTGCTCGCCGGCCTGGTACAGGAGTTTCCGCAGAATTCTCTCTACGCCAGAGAACTTGCGCGGCTGAACTAGCACCCCTCAAATATGACCATCGCCGGTGTCGCAGGAGCGCTTCCGCCGCATTATTATCCGCAAGACGTGTTGCTCGCGGCGCTGAGCGGATATTGGGAAGATCGCCTCGAGAATCCACTGTTGCTGAAGCGCTTGCATTGGCACACTGGTGTGGGCGGCCGCTATCTTGCAGTGCCGCTGGAACGTTATTACGAGCTGAAGACCTGGGGCCAGTCGAACGACGTCTGGATCGATACGGCCCTGGATCTCGGTCAGAAGGCGATCGGTTGCGCGCTCCAAAGGGCGGGTCTTGTGCCGGAGGACGTCGGCGCACTCTTCTTCGTGTCGGTCACTGGCGTGGCGAGTCCGTCCATAGACGCGCGGCTGATGAATCGGATGCCGTTTCCGCGGAACATGAAGCGCAATCCGATCTTTGGCCTCGGATGCGTCGCCGGCGCCGCGGGGATCGCGCGTGCTTCCGATTATGTTCGGGCCTTCCCCGATCAAGTTGCGGTGCTCCTGTCGGTGGAGCTCTGCTCCCTCACATTGCAGCGCGCCGATCTGAGCGTCGCGAACCTGATTTCGTCGGGACTCTTCGGCGACGGGGCGGCTGCAGTCGTTATTGCCGGCGCGGAACGTCATCTCGACGGCCCGCGCATCCTGGCGACTCAATCGACCTTCTATCCCGGCACCGAAGACGTCATGGGATGGGACATCTCCGAGAACGGATTCCAGATTGTCCTGTCGCGCGAGGTTCCCGATGTGATCCGGAAGAACCTCGGCGGCGACCTCGATCGCTTCCTCGCGGGTCACGGCTTGACGAGGAAAGACATTGGCTCGTGGATCATGCACACGGGCGGGCCAAAGGTGCTCGAAGCCACTGCGGATGCAATCGGCGCAACCCGCGATGAGTTAGCCGCGTCTTGGGAATCATTAAACAAAGTTGGGAATCTGTCATCCGCTTCTGTACTTCTCGTCCTTGAGGACGTCATGACGAAGCGGCGCCCCGCGCCGGGAACTTTCAGTGTTCTTGCTGCCGCCGGTCCCGGATTCTGCTCGGAGCTTGTCCTCTTGAAATGGTGAAGGTGTGAACTTACGGTCAATTCAGGCCGACGCTCTTATTGTCGGCGGTGGTCCGGCGGGCCTGGCAACGGCGATTGCCCTGCGTCAGAAGGGCTTGCGTGTCATGGTCGCAGAGGCGGCGCGGCCGCCGATCGACAAGGCCTGTGGCGAAGGCCTGATGCCGAATGGCGTCGAGGCGCTGCGCAAGCTTGGCGTCAAAATCGGCGTGTACGATTCGGCCCCCTTCCATGGCATACGATTCATCGAAGCGCCGATTTGTGCGCGAGGAAATTTCGGGGGCGTCCGTGGCATCGGCATCCGCAGGACCGTCCTGCACACCATGCTGATTGAGCGCGCCGCCGACGCCGGTGTCGAACTGCGCTGGGGCCAGAGGATTTCGCCGGCCGACCTCGCCGTCCAGGCGCGCTGGATTATCGGCGCGGATGGGCAGCGGTCGTTCGTACGCCGCTGGGCGGGGCTGGATTGCGGAGCGCCGCGCGTAAGGCGCTTTGGGTTCCGTTATCACTGTCCTGTTGCGCCGTGGTCGGACTGCGTAGACGTCCACTGGGGCGATCGCTGCCAGATCTACATCACTCCAGTGTCTGCCGAATCGCTCTGCGTCGCCGTGATCTCGAGCAATCCACACCTGCGCCTCGAAGACGCATTGCTTCAGTTTCCGGAGGTTGCGTCGCGGTTGCAGGGTGCTGCGCCCGCGACGGTGGAGCGCGGATCGGTCACTGAATCCCGCCGGCTTCGAAGGGTCGTCCGTGGTTCCGTGGCGCTTGTCGGCGACGCATCAGGTTCGGTGGATGCGATCACTGGCGAGGGATTGTCGCTGGCCTTCCAGCAGTCGCTCGCCCTGGCCGACGCGATAGAAGCCAATGATCTCGAGCTCTACCAATCGGCACATCGCAAACTTGCCCGGGTTCCCGCGTTGACGGCTCGCGGAATGCTCCTGATGGATCGTCATCGCTTGCTCCGCCAAAGTGTGCTGCGGACGTTTTCACAGCAACCCGGGTGGTTCTCCGGCCTTCTTATGATGCACATCGGCGGCAGGTCCTTATCATCGGAGGCAATTACGAATGAAAAGATGGCTCCCGTTTAGTCTCGTTCCCCTTGCGCTCGGTCTCACCGCGCTCTATGCCGCCGATTCGACGCTGCAACTCGATCCGGCTCAAACCGAGGTCCACTTCACGCTGCCATCGACTCTCCATACCGTTCATGGCACGTTCAAGCTGAAGAAAGGCGCGATTCACTTCGACCCCGCAACCGGCGAGGCGAGCGGCTCCATCGTGATCGACGCGACCAGCGGTGAAAGCGGAAATGGCTCGCGCGACGAGCGCATGCACAAGAGCATCCTGGAAAGCGGCAAGTATACCGAGATCACGTTTAGCGCCAGGAAATTCACCGGTACGCTTGCCCCCGAAGGCGACTCTCAGGTGGATGTGCAGGGGGTCTTCAATTTACACGGCGCGGATCACGACATGACGCTCACGGTCAAAGTGCACCGCACCGGCGATCAGTTGACCGCCACAACCCATCTTGTGATTCCTTATGTGAAGTGGGGTCTCAAGAATCCGAGCACCTTCGTTTTGCGTGTCAACGACAAAGTAGAACTTGACATTCACGCCAGCGGGCGCGTGGGAACTACTTAATCTGCTGGCCCCAAACCGCTTCCTTCCGTAGCCTGCCTTTTAGAATTTTGCCGCCGGGATTGCGCGGCAGAGGCTCCTCGCGGAAAACCATGTACTGCGGAATTTTGAAATCGGCCAGGCGGTCGCGCAGAAAATCGCGGATCTCGCGAGGGTCGCCTGGCGTGTTGGGCTTCAACACGATAATCGCCCCGACCTTCTCGCCCATCATGGTGTCGGGTACGCCCATCACCGCGGTTTCGAAGATCGCCGGATGCGCCGCCAGTGCGTTTTCCACTTCGACGCAGTACACGTTCTCCCCGCCGCGGTTCACCATGTCCTTCTTCCGGTCGACGATCTGCACGAAGCCCTCGGAATCGATTCGGGCGAGGTCGCCCGTGTGCAGCCACCCGTTCACAAACGTCAGTGCCGTGGCTTCGGGCTTGGCCCAATAGCCTTTCACGATATTCGGTCCGCGCACGAGGAGTTCGCCGACACCGTCGGGGTCGCTCTCGTGAAGTTTCAGGTCGCAAACAGGAGCCGCGAATCCAACGGTCTCCGGCCGCAATTTGGAATATTCGTGCGGCAGAAAGGTGGCCACCGAGGACGTTTCCGTCAGACCGAAGCCATTGCCGACGCGGGCATTCGGGAAGCATTCAATGATACGGGCGACCAGGTCCGGCGGCGTGGGAGCGCCACCATAAGACACCCGTTCGATGCGGCTGGTATCCACGTTCTTGAAGTTCGGTTGGTTGATGGCGTACCAGTAGACAGCGGGAACGGACGTCAGCGACGTGATGCGCTCGGCGGTGATCGCCTTGAGAAAATCCTGAACGTCGAATTTCGGCATGATCACCGTGGTGCTTCCGCCTTCGCAGCAGGGGAGCAGTTGGCTGTTGCATCCGGTGACGTGAAACAACGGAACCGAGACCAGCGACCTCACCGAGCCGTCGTACTTGAGAAGGCCCACGCGCCGGCAAGTCTCTGTGTTCGAGAGGAAGCCTTCATGGGTCGTCATGGCGCCCTTGGGAAAACCCGTTGTGCCGCTGGTATAGAAGATGGCTGCTACGTCGGGCTGCGTCAGACCCTCAACGACGTACGGACCGCCGTCCGGCAAAGCCGCGCCCGGCTGGAAGACGAATCTCGAACCCGAGTCGGTGATCACGTAATCGATCTCCGGTTCACTGAACCGGGTATTGACGGGCACGACGATGGCGCCTGACATCAGGCTGCCCCAGAACGCGAGGCACCAGTCCAGCCCGTTGGCGAGGCGGATCGCGACACGGTCGCCCCGTTCGATCCCGTCGGCACGCAAGCCACCCGCAATGCGCGAGGCGCGATCCCACAGCGCCGAGTAGTTGATTCTCGGGCCGCCGATTTCGACAATCGCCTCGTTCGCAGGATTCCTGTCCACGGTAGCGCGCAACATCTCGATTAGCGAGGCGGGCCGGTCGTCATAGCGCTTGATCTCGTCCGCGCCGCGCGTAATGCCGCTCATGTCAAACGGTTCAATCATGTCAGTACCCGCCTTGCTTCTCGAAAATCGACCGTGGATTCTCCACCATCATCGTGTGGATCTGCTCGTCAGTAACCCCCCGTTTCTTGAGTGCCGGAATAACGTCGTTGTGGATGTGCAGGTAATGCCAGTTGGGCAGGATGGCCGGCAGCGTGTGCTCGTCGAGCCAGTCGTTGAAACAGGCCGCATCCTGCGACAGAACCATTTGATTCGCGTGTCCCCGTTCACACAGCGTAGCGACCGTATTCACTCGATCCTCGAACGGCAGGATTGTGTCGATACCAAAGCGATCCATCCCGATATAGGAACCGTTCGCCATTAACTCTTCCAGGTAATCGAGTTCGGTCGTGTCGCCGGAGTGCCCGATGACGACACGCGTCAGGTCAACGCCCTCTTCGCGAAAGATCTGCTGCTGTTCGAGGCCGCGGCGCGAACGGGCATGGGTATGAGTCGAGATCGGAACGCCGGTCTGGCGATGCGCCTGCGCCACGGCGCGGAGAATCCTCTCGACGCCTTTCGTGACGCCCGGAGCGTCTGTAGCGCATTTCAGGATGCCCGCCCGGACTCCTGTATCCGTGATTCCTCTCTGTATGTCCCGCACGAAGAGATCGATCATCACCTCAGGTCCGCCCATCGGCGTGCCCGGTCCCCGAAAATGGAAATAAAACGGAATTTCGTTGTAGGTGTAAATGCCGGTGGCGACAATGACATTCAACCCGGTTTGCGCGGCGATGCGCTGAATGCGCGGGACATAACGGCCCAGGCCAATGACCGTGAGATCCACCACCGTGCCGATGCCTCGCGATTCGAGTTCCTTCATGCGGGCCGTCGCCGCGTGAATCCGCTCCTCTTCGTCGCCCCATGTTTCGGGATAGTTCTGCATGATCTCGGGCGACAGCACGAAGATGTGCTCATGCATCAACGTGGGGCCAAGCTGAGACGTGTCTATCGGTCCGCGAACCGTCTGGATGGTAGCCATGTGCGACTTTCCAGATTACAACGAAAACGTGGAAGCGTCACGAACGCGGAAGGTGGAGATGCAACCTGTCGCGATGGACGAATGGTCCACGAAAGTGGATGAAAACCAAGGTGGCGCAGGCAGTTTCGCCTGCGCGTTCCCGGCGAGGTCCAAAGGCAGGCTGAATGCCGGGTTGAAGCGGCTTTCAGCACTTCGAGACCCCACATTCGCCGGAAACAAACCGGTGCGCAGGATACAATCCCGTAACATTCTGCTTTGTGGAGCAGGCGGTTTCGTCTTGTCAATGTGCCAGCGGCCGCAGTTCGACGCCCGCGTCCCGCAGCGTCCGGGCCACAGCTTCCGCAATCTTCGCTGCGCCGGGCGTGTCCCCATGGATGCAGATCGTCTGCGCCGAAACCGGCACGCTGGATCCGTCCGACGTCGATACCGAACGTTTCTGCACGATCCGAAGCGCTTGCTCCGCCGCCTTTTCAGGATCGCGAATCAACGCATCTTCATGACGGCGAGAACGCAGCGTGCCATCCGGTTCGTACCGCCGATCCGCAAAGGCCTCGGCAGCTACACTAAACCCCGCGGCCCGAAAAGTGTCGAGCATAGGAGAACCCGCCAGGCCCACCAGCACCAGGTCCTTGCTGAATCGTCCCACTCCATTCGCAATCGCGCGAGCCAACGCCGGATCGTTAACAGCCTGGTTGTATAAAGCCCCATGCGGCTTGACATGCACAATTGACGCACCGAGACTTTGTGCGATTTGTGCCAAAGCCTGCACCTGGTCGCACACCATGACCTCAATCTGAATCAAAGCAAGATCAACCTCGATCCGACCGAAATTTGCACGGTCGGCGTATCCGGGATGTGCGCCAATGGTCAGCTTCCAACGGAGCGCCTGCTCGATCGTAGCCTTCATCGTTTCCTCGTCTCCGGCGTGCCCGCCGCAAGCGATATTCACCGATGTAAGCGATGCCATGAGCGATTCCTGTGTGCCATCTGAGATTTGTTGCGGAATTTCGCCCATGTCGCAGTTAAGGTCGATCTGCATGGTTTGGCCCCTCTGAAATTTTTCACTCGCATTGGTATGGTAACGCCGTCAGCGTTCCAAAACCGCAACGTGGCGGAGGAAGTTTTCCTGCTCGCGAATGAGATTGTGTGCGGTCGCCGCATCGACGTGCTCGAAGCGAATTTCGTCGCGGGGCCGCAGCTGGCCGACGCTCGGCAGGTCGGCTGAGATGATGTTGGCAATCTTAGGATAGCCGCCCGTAGTTTGCTGTTCGACGAAGAGTATGATGGGTTGGCCACCCGCCGGCACCTGGATTGCGCCCAGCGAGACGCCCTCCGTAATCATGTGGCCGGCATGCAGCGTGTCGAGCGCCGCGCCCTGCAAGCGCAGTCCCATGCGGTTCGATTCTTCCGTCACCAGGTAGGGGCCTTCGTAGAACGCCTGAACGGAACCGGGCGGGAACTCGTTCGTTTGCGGGGCAACGGTTGCGCGCAACGTCTTGCGTGGCCGGACGCGCTCGAGCACGCCGACAGGTAGGGATCGGCCTTCGTCGGCGTCCCCGGACGTAGCGTCGCCTATCGTGAGCACATCGCCCTTCTTCAACTGCCGCCCTTCCAGTCCGCCGAGGCCGCTTAGTATGTGAGTCGACGAACTGCCGAGGAATAAAGGAACCGAGATGCCGCCGCGCACGCTCAGATAGCATCGCGCGCCGGAACGAGTGGGGCCCGTCCGCAGCGTGTGGCCGGGTTTAACACGGCACGCCGTCCACATCGGCATCGGCGCCCCGTCCAGCGTCGCCCCGAACTCCGAACCTGTAAGCGCCACGAGGCCGCCTTCGGGAAACAGGAAATTCCCGCCGAGCAGCGTCATCTCCAGCGCCGCCGCGTGCTCAGCGTTTCCGACCAGCAGATTTCCCAACCGCACGGCGATCGGATCGGCGGCGCCGGACGCCGATACGCCCAAAGCTCCGTAACCGTAGCGCCCGATATCTTGCACGGTGGTGAACATGCCGGGATTCTGAACTTGAATGAGCGTCATGGGATCGGCCGGAAGCGCACGATGTCGCCCATTCGCAGAATGCTCATCTCAGGCCGATTGGGGTCGAAGATGTCGAGCGGCGTCTTCCCAATCAGCCGCCAACCGCCCGGCGTCTCGAACGGATAGATGCCGGTATGATTCCCGCCGATGGCGACACTGCCATGCGGCACGCGCTTGCGAGGCGTTTGCAAGCGAGGCGTGGCAAGCTCTTCGGCGAGCCCGCCAAGGTACGCGAACCCCGGGACGAATCCCAGGAAATATACGATGTACGACCCCGCCGCGTGCAGTTCCACTACGCGTTCCGGCGTTATGTTGTGCAAGGCGGCGACGTCGTTCAGATCGGGGCCATTCTCACTGCCGTAACGAACCGGAATCTCGACCGTTCGAGGCTCCGGCAGTTCCACTTCGTCCAGGCGATTTAGGTACGACTGGAGGATGCGCTCCAGCTCCGCATGCTCCAACTCGATCGGATCGAAAACCACCAGCATCGAACAATATGCCGGGTGCAAATTGCGAACGCCGGGGATCGGCGCATCCTCGATCAGCCGCGTCAATCGCAGCACACGCCGGTGTGTCTCAATGTCGACGCCGTCGCCCAGGTAAATCATGAGCGACTGATCGCTGGCGTACTCGAATCGCGGTTTCAAGACGCGGCCTTCACCGGGACTTGCAGAACGTGGAAGCGTGGAGCAGGTTTCAGCCTGCCTTTTCCAACCCGAGAGTTTTCGTTGGCTGCCGCCTGCAAATAGATCCGCGGCAGCGCCGTGAGATTTAGTGCGACCACCGCAACCCAACGCGCCACAACCGTGGCTCCCCGATATTCGGCGTTGGAGTCAAGGCGACCAGATACTGGTGACTCAGAAGATTATCGATAGCTCCGTGCACCGAAAAGCCGTGCGAAATCTGCTGGCTCCCTGCAAGCTCGACTACCGCGAAACCAGGCAGCAGGAAATGGTTCACGTCATCGTCAAACTGGTAACTGTAGCTGCGTACGCCGAATGACGCGAAAGTCCGATGGCGCTGGTAAACCAGGTCGGCCGACCCCTGGTGTCGTGGAACCTGGGGCACCATCGGCCCCGTGGCATACTGCGAATGCACGAATAAATAGGACGCTTCGCCGCGAAAGTTTCCCCAGCTCTGTTTGACCGTGGTCTCCAAACCCCGCGATAGCGCATTCGATGCGTTCTGCCGCTGGCGGATAATGCCCGATGCCGAGCTGCTTAAAGTCACGTTCGTAATCAGGCCATTCAGGTCGTTGCGGAACGCCGTAACGCCGATCCGTGTGGACTCGCCATACCAGTCCACGCCCGCCTCCGATCCGAACAGCGTCTCAGGGTGTAGCAGAGGATTCGGCTGCGTATCCGTATTGCCAACGCGAAAATCGCGATACAACTCATTCAGCGTTGGGGTGCGGAAACTTTTGTATACCGCACCATGCGCCCGGAGTCGGCTTCGCCCCCATGCCACGCCGGCGCTGGGATTTACCCGTCCCACCTCGTACCGCGTGCCGCCGAACAATTGCAGCGAGCCCACCCGATAGTTCACCTGCGCGAAAACGCCATGCTCCAATTGGACTCCGCCGCCGACGCGGCTGCCGCTCGGGAACAAATGATCGGTGCTGGTGCCTTCGACACGCTCTACATCCGCTCCGCCAATCACACTCCAACGCGACTCATGATGATTCCACAAAAACGCGCCGCCCTCCGCGCTCGACGGCACGGTCTGCAGCGACGTCAGGCGCTCGCTGTTCCGATTGGAAGCTACCGATGAAAAGCTGGAATGGAAGCCCTCACTCGTGTAATAACCAAGCACCGACACCTGATCGTGCGACCACTCGTGCGTATAGTTACCCCCCAACGATCCCAGCCCCGTTGAGTTGGTGGTTAGTTGGGTGCCGTTCGCACGATGCTCGGCCAGCATATCCAGCCGTACAAAGAGCCGGTCGGCCGCGCCCAGGTAGTCGAGCCGCACATTGCCTGCAACGAACTCGACCCCCGCGGGCGTATCGACAGTTCCTCGAATCGTCCCAGGGACAATAAAATAGCCGTCCGTGTTGAGCGCGCGGGCAGCTCCTGAAATCGCAAATCGCCGCCAGATATCCGAACCGCCGACCGACAGTTGATTCGTGTTGTAGTTGCCGCCTTCGTATCCCAGGTCGATGTGGCCCCGCGTGGGCTCCTGTGAAAAAACGCTGATGACTCCGCCGAGAGCCAGGTCGCCGAATACGCTCGTCGAGGCCCCGCGAGACATCTCGATACGTTCCAGCTCGTTCGGAATGAAGCGGTCCCAATACACCCAGCCGCCAAACGGATCGTTCTCCGGAATTCCGTCCCACAGCAGCAGAGTGCGGCTCGCCCCCGACGATGAGATGCCCCGCAGCGATACCCCCTGAGTCGTCGGATTTGCCACCAGGCTGGAAGACCGCCGGAATAATGAGAATCCCGGTATGTCCCGCAGTTTGTCATCGAGTTCGACGCCCGGAGTCGATTCGATCTTGTCCTGGTTGACTACCGTAATCGAGGCGGGCGCGTCTGTCGAGATCGTGTCCGTAACGTTGATGCTCTGTTTGAGCGGTTCGATTTTAGTTGGAGGGGCCTGCTCCGCTGGGGGCTGCGGCGGGGTGGGTGGGTTTTGCGCTGCGAGCCATGGCGGCATGGTCAAGGCCCAGCACACGCACATTAGGCTCGCCCAGATCCCAGCCGGAATCCGCGAGCCTTTCGGGTGCCACGCTGAAGACAACCTGAAATATGTCCTGGTCATGTAGAGCGGGTAGGGCTTTCCCATGCCGCGGAGACACCAAAGCCAGATATTTAAGAATAGCGTATACGTCCGCTTCTTCCGGGACGCGGAATTCAGAGTCCTGGGTGTTGAACCGAAGCCGTGCGCCGCGCTGCGCCATGTTCCATGCCAGGTAAGCGCAGCATTCCACCGCGTTCTCAAACCACGCCTCGTGACCTTCCGCGATGTCCAGGTCGAGGAACAGCGCCACCGCCTGTTCCTGTTCCTTGGCGAATTCCCTCACCTGCAAATCGCCCGTGTGCGCCGTGGCCTTCCAATCCACGTGCCGTGCGCTCTCGAATGCCTCGTACGGCCGGATACGGTAGAAATCGTGACCGTGTCCCCGGAACCACGAGTCAATCTCACCCGCCAGCGAAATGAGCAGTTCTTCGAATCCTGGCTGTGGATCGACCGACGGATACACCACCACCTCGCGACGAAGCAGGACGCTGGTCCGGCGCTCGGCAAAACCAAACGGGAATCGGGTGGCAAAACGAAAGCTGTTCTCCCGGTATGAGCCGCGCCGGTCGAAGTACAGTTCCACCGGCTCGTTGATCGTACTGCTCGCCGGGATGATCGGGAAATATAGCGGCGATCGCAAACCGCTGTTCGCCTGCGCCGTCAGATGAATCGAAAACGAGGGCATGAACCCCTTGATGTTGCGGATCACGATTCTTCCGGATAATTTGCGGCCCGCGGAGATGTGCTCAGGCAGGTTGAAATCCAGTTCCAGACCCGAAAGGGAGAGCTTGCTGACGAATCCCGAGATCATCAGCGTCGCCAGCATCGCGGCGAGCGTCAGGAATAGAAGATTGTTCGCGGAGACGAACGCAGCTAACGCCACCAGAAGGGTCGCCGCCGTGAACAGCAATCCCGTCCGCGTCACCTGCTGCCGGGCAGGTATGTCGAGCGCATTCTGAATTTTCGACCAGAGGCTCGCCACCTCTTCAGTATGACCCGCTGCTCTTGATGGCGGCGCCTTCGACACATTCATAAGCGCCAGGCTTCAGGTTCTTGAACTCGTCCGTACGCCCGCTCGGCCACTCGATGACGGCGCGGCTGGCGCTATCGCGTTTGCCGATGCCAAATGTCACCGCCATCTCCGATTGCGACAGGTAGCTGGAGCCGCTCTTTACCATCCTCGACTGCGTTCCGTCCGCGGTAAACACCCGAATCACGGCGCCGATCGCGTCGCGGTTCGATTTTGTCCCCACCAGCCGAAAACGAATAGAACGGTTGCCACTCGCGAGATCGTTGCGGTACAGCATGGCCGGACCGCGATTGGTTGTCATCAGGATGTCGATGTCCCCGTCGCGATCGAAATCGCCGTACGCGACGCCCCTGGCGACCTTCGGTGCGGCAAAATCCGATCCCGCCATTGCAGCGACATCGCGAAAGCCGCCTTTACCCTGGTTGAGGAACAGGTGCGGTGGCTGCGCGTAACCAACATTGCTACGGATGTTGCGGACGGTCTCGTCAATATGCCCGTTTACCGCGATCAAGTCGAGCCACCCGTCAAGATCGACATCCAAAAAGACGCAACCGAACCCAAGGCTGCTCCGCGAAGCCGAACCGATTCCGGCCTGCATTGCAACGTCGGAAAAGATCCCGCCGGTTCCCGTGTCATAGAGCGCGATCATCTCGTTATCGAAATTCGTGATCGCGATTCCGGGCCGCCCCGTGTTCCGGAAATCGGCAACGTCGATGCCCATTCCGGCGCGCGCCTTGCCATCCTCGCTGAACGCGATCCCGGCCCGCACGGCCTCGTCTTCAAATGTGCCGTTACGTAAATTCCGGTACAACTTGTTGGGCTGCGTATCGTTGGCCACCACCAGGTCCGGCCAGCCATCGTGATCGTAATCAATCAGAGCGGCGCCTAGCGACTTTGAACTCGTATCGAAGATTCCGCTCTTCGCGGTGACGTCCTCAAACGTGCCATTCCCCCGATTGCGGAACAGCCAGCAAGTCGATCCGCGATACGCCTCCGGCGTGCAATACGATTTATGCTTTCCGTCGACGCTGCAAAACACGTCATGTTCCGGTGCCCACTTCACGTAATTGCAGACGAAGAGATCCAGCAGACCGTCGCGATCGAAATCGAACCACAGCGCCGACGTGCTGAAGGCGCTCCGCCCTCCCAACCCGGCTTTTTCCGTGACGTCAACGAAATGGCCCTTCCCGGTATTCTGAAACAGCCGATTCTGGCCCACCGCGGTGATAATGACGTCCGGGAACCCGTCGTTGTTGTAATCCGCCACCGCCACGCCCATCCCGTACATCTCAACCGCGAGTCCGGCCCGTTCCGTCACGTCGGTAAACGTGCCGTTCCGGTTGTTGCGGTACAACTTCATAGTGCTTCGCTGCTTCTTCTGTCCCGGCCAGTCCATTCCGTTGACCAGGAGAATGTCTAGCCAGCCATCGCCGTCGTAATCCAGGAATGCGCAGCCCGGACCCATTGTCTCCGGCAGATATTTCGCGCCGAATGCCCCGTTGTTGTGTTGAAAAGCAATTCCCGCCGCAGAGGTTACGTTCTCGAACTGAAAACCCGGGCCTCGCAGCGCCCCGGCCAACGGCAGAGCGCCCAACAGAAACGTCCGGCGCTTCACGTGATGCTCACCAACCCATTTCGGATGGCGTAAACCACCAGTTCCGCCGTGTTATGAATTCCGAGCGCCTGCATGATATTCGCCCGATGAACCGAGACGGTGTTGGCGCTCAAACCCAGCAGAACCGCGATGTCTTTGTTCGATTTGCCATGAACAATCAGTTGCAGAACTTCCAACTCGCGGGTCGTCAAAGTCGGAACTTCGGCCTTCGACCCTTCCTCCGGCAATGCCAACCGTGGATCGAGGACCCGCTCGCCTGCCGCGATCCTTTTTACCGCCTGGACCAGTTCCAGGTCCATGGCGTTCTTCAGCAGATACCCTTGCGCGCCTGCCTCCAGACACGTGCGAACATAGCTCAGTTCGGAATGCATGCTGAGTATGAGCACGGCCGTTTCGGGAAGGGCCTTGAGGATGTGGCGCGTTGCCACGGCCCCGTTCATGCTGGGTAACGCAAAGTCCATCACGACGACGTTCGGGCTCAACCGCAGCGCCGCCTCCACGGCATCATGCCCATCGCTCGCCTCTCCCACCACCTGAATCTCGGGATCGTCCTCCAGCATGCGTCGAAAACCTCGGCGCACGAGGCTGTGATCGTCCACCAGAAGCACGGAAACGTTAGACTCCGGCATGCATCTCCTCCGCCGCCAAGGGAACAGTAATCCGTATTAGAGCGCCACCCTGCGGGACGTCCAGAAACTCGATCCGGCCGTTTACCAACTCCGCGCGCTCGCGCATCGACACGAGTCCCATGCCCTGCCCCTTTGGGTTCCCCTTGAATCCAACGCCGCCGTCTTCGATTTCCAACACCACCGCTGCCGGCGTGTAGTTCAGCCGCACCTTGGCGCGCGTCGACTTCGAATGACGCGCGACATTGTTTAGAGCTTCCTGAAGCACCCGGTACAGATGAATCGCCACGGACTGATCGACGGGCCGGCTCTCGCCCGTCTTCTCCAGTTCGACGGTAATACCAGTGCGCTTTTCAAAGGCGGGTACATAATTGTCCAGTGCGCTCTCGAATCCCACCTCGTCGAGAACTACCGGATGCAGCGCCTGCGACAAGGCCCGCACCTTCTCCAGCGTCGACTGCACAATCTCGTTCACCTCTCGGAGATCGGCTCGAAGCGAGGCATCGGCAGGAGAAGAACGCCGCTCGACTCTCTGCAGCATCGCTCCGATGGCGGTAAGGATCTGGCCAAACTCGTCGTGTAACTCGCGCGAGATGTACCCGAACGTGTTCTCCTGGACGGAAATGAGTTGTTGCGCCAACTCGCTCCGGCGCTGCGACATCGCGGCGACCTCGGCAAACATCCGGCGGTTGTACTGCACTACGTATGCCCCGGTGACCGCGACCACAATCAGCATCGCCGCCAAAAGCAGGTAGACATTGCGCTCGACGCGCGAATAGATCTGCTGTGTTTCCGCCGCCGCACGTTCCTCGGTCTCGTTGTTCTGAACGAGCAGTCGGGAAACGGCCGTGCTCAGAGCTGCCTGGCGGGCCTGCAAGGACAAACGGATGCGCGTTCGCGCCTCCTGGTCGTCGCTCGCGGCCAAAGCGAAGATCCGGTCCAGGGCGTCCCAGAATTGATCCATGGATGCGGACAGGTACTTGCTCTGGTCGGCCGTGCGGCTGGCGGGAGCAAACCGCTGCTCCCGCTGCATCGCGTCTTCGAGGTCGACCCGAATCCGCCGGAACTGCGCCTGCCAGGCCGTCAACGGATAAGGCTCGCTGGCATCGAGCATGTCGCGCATCGCCAGCGCCAGCACGTTGAGATTGTTCTGAATCCGCAGCAGCAGCAGCGAATCCGTGCGATTCCGGTCAATCGATTCCTTCTGCAACTGCCGCAAGCCGCCCATTTGCAGGATGGTGTAGCCGGAGTACAGCACCACCGCGGACAGAGTTACCCCCAAGCCCGCCATGAGCCGAACCGTGGGAGACCGCCGTGATTGCACTTTCTCCCATTATCGACTGGTAGCGCAGCCTTAAGGTCAATCGCGAGGCTGATGGCCGTGTAATGCAGGCTGCCAGCCGGCTGCGGGTTGTAAACCCGCGGTGTCCTACCACACCAGCTTTAAACCGAACTGAATCTGCCGTCCTGGAAACGCCGAAGTAAAGGCCAGCGGCAGGGACGGATCCAGATTCCGGTTGCCCTGCGGATGATACTGCCCCGACGTGAGGAACGGATCGCCCACCGCAAACTGGTCGTTCACCGAGCTGAAATTCGTGTGATTCAGCAGGTTCGTCCCCTCCGCGATGAACTCAAATCGCACGCCGCTATCGCGATTGATATAGAACGACTTCTGGAGCCGCATATCGAAGCCATAGTAATCCGGCCCGATCCCGGTATTCCGCCCGATATACCACGGCCGCGCGAAGAGCGAGTGCCCTAACGTCCCGTTCGCCGCCCCGGGAACGCGGATCGAAAACGGAATGCCCGACCGCATCGACACGATAGGAGACAGCGTGAGGTCCGCCAGAATATGCGACAGGAAGTTCACATCCCGTCCCGCTTTGAAAGGAGTCAAATACACGGCATTCGCCACAAAGTTATGCTTAACGTTGTAAGCCGACAGGCCCCTCTCCAGGTTCAAACGAGTCGGGAAGAACGACGCAAACTGAGAGTTGAAATCCGTCGTATCGTCGATCGCCTTGCTGAACGTGTAATTGACCTGGCCTTGCAGATTGTCGCTGTATCGCTTCGTCAGCGACACAGTGCCGCCATGGTAAGTCGAGTTCCCGATGGACGAATAGAGATTCTGTTGGGTAAGCGCCGGATTAATCGCCTTGTATTGTGGTCCCCAGATCGGATCCCAAGCGCCGGTCTCTGCAAAATTCACCTCCTGGTCGGTCTGGATGTGTATGCCCCTGTACATCTGGTAGCCCAACTCGAGTGATAGAGAGCGCGTCAGCTCTCTGGCAATTCCCAGGCTCGCCTGGATGGAGTAATTGTTCTTATAGTCTGGCGCAATGTTGAAGTCTACTGCGCCGGGAGCGCCCGCCGCTGTACTGATTCCCAACATTGCAAGGTCAGAAGAGGTCAGTTGGCCAAACGGCAACTTACCCAGTTGCAACCCCAAGCCCCACAGCGTGGGAACCGTAGCATCGGTCGAGCTGAGAACTTTTGCAACCTGGTTGATATATTTGCCATTCCCACTGAGCAGATTCACGAGATACGGCACCTGGAAGTACACCGGTGCTACGAAGATTCCGGCCCCCGCCCGTATCACCGTTTTCTGATCTCCAAACGGATCCCAGGCGAACCCCAATCGCGGCGAGAAGTAGACGTTGTGATGTAAAGGAGCGGGCTCTGCATCGTAGTCCATGCGAACGCCGTAATTCAACGTGAATTTTGGCGACACCTTCCAGGAATCCTGCGCGAAGACGCCAAGATAGTGCGCCCAGTCCTGCCAGACCGGGTTGTTGAATCCCTGCCGATAGGTGATCGGTAACCCCAGCGAAAATGATTCCAATGCACTCAGGTTCGTCGTCGTCGGACCGGTTGCCGCATACCCGTGCTGCAGATTGAACTGCACAACAGCAGGCTGCGCAGCCGCCGGTACGAGTGTAATCAGCGGCAGTGTGCCCTCGTAAAAATCAAACTCGCCGCCGAACCACAAATCGTTCTCGACTCTATAATTCACCGGCCGGTAGGAGCCGCCGAACTTGATTGTGTGCGCTCCCTTCATCCAAGCCAGTGAATCCTCGAATTGAAAGCGGTCCTGCTGAGAGCTATAGGGATTCGTATAGCTCTGATTGAAAATTCCTAAGTTCCCAATGGATAACTCCGTCGTACCCGGGCTGAACGGCGGTTGATCGGCTTTATTATGTGGCACAATCTGCACACGCAGTTGGTTAACAAGTTCAGGCGTGAAGGTACGGTTCCAAGTCGTCAGCAGCGTGTAGTCTTTCTCGTGCGTGTACGAAGCATCGCTCACCGCGTAGAGATTCGAAGCCCCGATTGTTGTGTAATCCCAATACTCCAGCGAAAACCGGACCGTTAACGTGTCTTTATTTCCAGGCTGATAGTCTAAGCGCGTCACCCAATCCTTGCTTCGTGTCCTGTCGGTGAAGATTCCGTCGTTGGCCGTCAACAGTTTGACGACATTGGGATTGTTCATCGGAACGAGTATCTGCTTGAACGTCGCGGCTATCCCCTGCAATGTGGGCACGCCCGAATTGGCAAGTTGATTGACATAGTTCAACTGGTCCGGACTGCCGTTGATTCCCTGCGCCTCTGGAGTATTCAGATAGGTCCGGAACCGCGGAGTGTCGACACGGCGAAACTCGAACGAACTGAAGAAGAAAAGCTTGTCTTTCTTGATTGGGCCGCCCAGAGTCGCTCCTGGAAAGAAGCTCTGGTCGAAAGGCTTCCCGGCGGTCCGATCGAAGAAATTCCGCGTCTCGGTCGCCTGGTCCCTGAAAAAAGCATAGGCGTCGCCATGCATCTTGTTTGATCCGCTCTTGGTCACGACATTAACCGCCGTGCCCGCGGTGAAGCCAAACTCCGCGGCAAACGCGCTGCGATTGACCTGAAACTCCTGAACTGACTCTACGCTGATGTTCGGCGTGCGTAGCTGACCGGAACCGAAGTCATTCTCGCCGCCATCGAACGTCACGAGATTATTGCGGCCATTACTCCCGCCAATCGAAAAACCCGAGCTCAGGAAGCCGGTGTATCCCGGATTCTGGGCCCGCGGCGCGTCCGAGTTAGAAACTCCCGGGAGTGTGAATACAGAATCTGTGAAATTCCGGGTCATGTTCGGAAGATTCCCGATTTGCTGCGTGTTAATCGTGTTAGCCTGCTGGGTTTTTTCCGTTTCGATCAACGGCGCTGCATCCGTCACCACCACCACGTCTTTTACAGACCCGATCTTGAGGTGAACATCGAAAACGGCGCTTTGGCCAACTGTAAGCTCAACCTGGTTAGCCACGGCCTTCTCGAATCCTTTCGCTTCAACCTGGATCGTGTACATTCCCGGTGGTAGCAGTGGAATCTGATATGACCCCTCGGCGCTTGTAGTGACGGTCTTCGAGATTCCCCGATCGCCATTCATTACGGTAATCATGGCGCCTGGAACGAAGGCGGCATTCGGGTCAAGGACAATACCTTTGAGCGTGGCAGTCGCTACATCGACCTGGCCAAATCCAGTCATCGTTACCGCGAGCGCGGCAAGTATGAAAATGCAGAGACTTCTTCCCAAGCCGGATTTCATAGTTGGACCCTCGAGCGAGGACGGAAATCAGTGGTATATGCTCGCGGCCTGGCCCTGCCAGGGCAAAGTCAGCAATGCCCGCAGAAACCGGGTGCAGCAGAAACGAAGACCTGGGGAAGCCGGGGGAAATATCCTCGGGATCGTGCCGCTGGCCCTTCGCGAACCGCCGAAAAACACAAATGGCGGTTCAAATCGCTGGACACAGTATACATTTCACATTCCCCGCATTCAAGGGGAAGAAAAGGAAAAACAGGACCACTACTAGCATCTTCCTTCCTGCATCACCGGGTCTTGAACTCGGTGGAAGGGACAGCCAGCGGTTGAAGCCTCGGCCATTTTGCGTATTTTTCCCCACAATCACGGCTGGTCCAGGAAAGTGAACCGCAGTAACGCAGCCTTCAGGCTGCCCATGTGCCGGCTGAAGACGGCGGTACTGCATTGCAGTCCCCGCGCCGTTTTCGACCTGTCGCCATGGACCTGCGGTCTAAATGGCCTGCTTCACCCTTCCACATCCTTCCAAATCGTCGTGGGACGCGAAGAGTCAGAGGCTGTGCATTACCCTTCTACAGCCTGTTGGACTGGTGTTTTCGACCGTGCGACCCTATCTGCTACACTTCCGACTGAGAAACGCCAATCGGGAGGAATTGTGATGGCAGAGTCCGCAGTAATGGCCCCGCCGCAGCCCATTGTTACGGGGTCCGACTACATTCAAAGTCTTCGCGCCCGTAATCTCAAGGTCTATTTCATGGGTGAGCGTGTTCCCGAGCCGGTCGACCACCCTGTGATTCGTCCCTCCGTCAATGCTGTTGCGCAAACTTACGATCTGGCCGTTGAGAACCCCGACCTCGCCACGGCCTGGTCGAGCCTGTCCAATCGCCGCGTGAACCGCTTCCTGCACGTTACCGAGAGCACCGATGACGTCGTCGCGCAAAACCGTATGCAGCGCCGCCTCGGACAACTGACCGGCACCTGCTTCCAGCGCTGCGTCGGAATGGATGCCATTAATTCCTGCTACTCCGTGACGTACGAAATGGATCGGGCCCATGGCACCCCGTACCACCGTCGTTTCAAGGATTTTCTGGTGAATGTCCAGGAGATGAACTACGTGCTCGGCGGAGCCATGACCGACCCCAAAGGCGACCGCAGCAAAGGTCCCGCGGACCAGGCCGATCCCGACCTGTTCGTCCGCATTGTAGAACGCCGTCCCGGGGGCGTCGTCATACGCGGCGCGAAAATGCACCAGACCGGCTGCCTCAACTCGCATTGGATCCTGGTGATGCCAACCATGCGTCTACGGCCGGCCGACAAGGATTACGCAGTCGTTGCCGCCATACCGGTTTCCGATCCGGGCCTGACATTCATCTACGGCCGTCAATCCTGCGACACGCGGGCTCTCGAAGGCGGCGAAATCGACCAGGGCAATGCCCGCTTCTCCGGCCAGGAAGCCATGATTCTGATCGACGACGTGTTCGTGCCCGACGAGCTGATCTTCATGGACGGCGAGACCGAATTCGCCGCCATGCTGGTGGAGCGCTTCACGTCTTACCATCGCCGGTCCTACGTTTGCAAGACCGGCCTCGGCGATGTGATCATCGGCGCGGCGGCCCTGATTGCCGATTACAATGGCGTCGCGTCGGCTTCCCACATCAAGGACAAGCTGGTCGAGATGTCCCACCTGAACGAAACCATCTACGGAGCCGGTATCGCAGCCTCGCACGAATCGCAGCCCACCGAGGCGGGCAACTACCAGCCGGACGACCTGCTCGCCAACGTCTGCAAGCACAACGTCACCCGATTCCCATACGAGTTGGCACGCCTTGCACAGGATCTCGCTGGCGGCCTTGTCGCCACCCTGCCGTCTGAAAAAGACTTCCAGAACCCCGAGACTGGGCCGCTGCTACAGAAATATCTGAAAGGACGCGAAGGCGTGGCCGTCGAGGACCGCGCCCGCGTCCTTCGGCTGATTGAAAACATGACGCTCGGCCGAAACGCCGTAGGTTACCTGACCGAGTCCATGCACGGCGCCGGCAGTCCGCAGGCCCAGCGCATCCAGATCGCCCGCCAGATGAACATCGAGCAAAAGAAGCAACTCGCGCGCAACCTGGCGGGCATCACCAACAAATAAGTTCAGCTAAAACTCATACCGCAGGCTGAACTGGAACACCCGCGGACTCGTGAGCGTACTCGTATACTGTCCAAATCGAGCCGGATTGAGAATATTCAAACTCGCACTGTAGGGATCGAACCGCACCGAGTTAGTGAGATTGAAGACCTCGCCACGAAGTTGAATGGTGTGCAACTGGTCTTTGATGTGATAGAGGCTGAAGCGCTTGCCGAGTCCGAGGTCGATCCCGAAAAACCCGTCGCCCCGGATGCCGTTGCGTTGCCCGGAATCGCCAGCCAGTGGCAGGCTGTACGCAGCCATCGCGGTTGCCGGATCGGTAAACAGGTTGGGGCCCGGCTTTCCTGACTTGGTCGGCGCGGGGCCGTTCGCGGTTGTTTGCGGAGCGGGCACGACACCGGTCTGAATGGCGTAAGAACCCACCTGCCAGTTCGTCGGCCATACGCCGCCGGCCGTCACTCCGGTAGGCAGTCCGCTGGAGTTGCGAAACACTCCATTGAGCGACCATCCACCGATCAGGCCGTCGACGAATCGATTGGCATTCCGAAGAATCGGCTTACCTTGCCCAAACGGCAGCTCCGCCACCCAGAAGGCGCTAAACAGGTGCTGCACGTCGTAATCGGACACCGCCCTCATCTGGTTGCTGAACCATGCATTGATGATCGACGTACTGTTCGACTGGGCAAAGGCTCCCGGAGTAATCGCATTATTCTCCGGCAGCGACGCGAGGTCAATGGATTTCGAAAACGTGTAGTTGAAGTCGAATTGCACGCCTGCCGCAAAGCGCTTTCGCAACGTCCACTGCATGGCGTGATAATTCCCCGACCCGACGGAGCGCATGGCGGCCAGTGAACCGTATTGGGCGTTGAACATCGCGTATGGACCCAGGGTGCTGCAGCACAGGTCGCCGCCGGGGACATCCAGATTGTAAAGAGCGGTCGTATAGTCGCCGCCTTGATCGCGGTAGTAGTTGTAGATGTTTTGGGTCGCGGTCAAGCCGCCGCCTGCCGCGCCCGGCCACAGGTTCTCGAAGAAGGCAATCGGCCCCACTTTGCTCGTGGCCACCCCGTTGTTAATCATGGCGGTCAACTGTCCGGCTGCCTGGAAATATGTCATGCCGGATTTCGGATCCTTCAGGTTTGTCGGCATCGCCAGATCGTCTTTTACCAGCGAGCGCCGTGACAACCGCCCCACGTAAGAACCCTGAATCAGGAAGCCGCTCCCGAGTTCCCTTTGGATGCTGAAATCGAGGTTCATCGTGTAAGGCGCTTTCAGCTTGTCATCGATGCTGTTGGTGATGGCAAACGCATCCGGATAGGTCTGCGGGAACATGCTCGTCGCCGGTGACGGCGGGAAGAACGGACTGCTCAACGGCAAGTCGAAGGAACCTGTGAATCGCGGGTACGTCGTCGACCTGGCATTCAATGGGTTCGTGATCAGGCTGGAGAAACCCAGCGCCGTCGCGTCCGCTGTCGTAATCAGCGATTGGCCGAAGAGGTCGTAGTACATTCCCGCGCCGGCCCGTATCGATGTCCGGTTACGTCCACCGAACAAGAACCGGCTCAAGGCGCCGTCTCCTTGCGGAGAATAGGCGATGGAAAGACGCGGCGCAAAGTCCCGTTGGAACGGGTACAATCCCCGGCCTGTCTTCTTCGACAAGTCGAATTGCACGGGGGGAGCCTGCGACTGCGGCAAACCCTGCGCTGCCAGCGCACCGCGCAGATTGAACCAATCCTCAAAGGACATTACAGGACTGGTTTGGTAACCCTGTGTCTCGTAAACCGGCGGGAACATGGAAAGCCGGAGCCCGGCCGTCACGGTAAGCGATCGCGTGACCTTCCAGGTGTCCTGCACATACAACTCATAATCCTGTTCCGCGAACCGGCGCCGGATAATCGATCCCTCGGGAAGGGCTTTCCCGGTTAGATCATAGTTCGATTGCCGGTCCAATTGCGTCAGGATGCCGAGCAGATTCGTGAACTGACGCTTGTAGACGAGGGTGTTGGCGGCATCGGCAGCCAGAAACTCTCCGCCGCTCCCGATGAGCCCGCTGGAATTCGCAATCGCGTCGCTGAACGAGTTCCCCTGGTTGTTGCGATTATTCCAGATCAGCCGGATCACACCGCCGAAACCTACCGTGTGCGCCCCTTTGATCCAGGACATGTCCTCGCTGAACTGGTGCACGGGGATGGTGCGCGCCAGTCCCCGGGTTTGAGCATACCGCGAGGTGATGTCGCGCAGAGTGGCCTCACCGGCCAGTTGAACGCCGGTGTTCTCGGCACCTTGCCGCGTATAGCCGTAGTGGAAGTTACTGATTAAAGTCGGACGCAGAATTCCCGTATACCCGACGACATACCCTTTGTTATTCGACAGAAAAACGCTCGAAGGAGGGTCGCCGGGGAATTCAGGCAGGCCATTCGCATACCGGTCGTCTTGCAGGTTCCCGCGCCAAAACAGCGTATGTTTCCCGTTCCGGTCGAGCAGGTAGTCGAAACGCGCCACATACGTGTTCCAATCGAGCGGTGTCGAGGCGTTGAAAAGGAATCCGGACGTGTTCAGGCTGTCGCCCGCCGCGGAACTGTTGGGAAGCGGATACGTCTTCAACATGGCTAGCACCGCCTGGTTCTCGCCAATTCCGAGCGGGTCCAGAGCCTTCACCTGGTCCGGAGTCAGCTTGCCAATGGTTCCGTCCTTTCGCATATAGGTGAAGATTCCGTTCCGGAAATCCGCGGTAGGAACGGTTCGCGCCCCGCTGAGTGTTTCGCTGCGATCCTTGCGTCCCTCCCAATTCAGGAAGAAAAAGAAACGATCCCTCTTCACTGGGCCGCCTAACGATACGCCATAGACATTCCGATCCAGCTTCGCGCGGGGTAAGCCCGACGCATTCGCAAAGAAATCGTTGGCGCTGGTCGCCGTGTTTCTCAGAAACTCGTATACCGAGCCGTGAATGATGTTGGAGCCGCTCTTGGTAGTGAGCGTCACCTGCGCCCCGGAAGTGCGACCGAAATCCGCGTTCGCATTCGTGGTGATCGTCCGGAAATCGGCCACTGAATCGAGCGTGACGCGCAGTACACTCGTGAAGGCGGAACGATTCTGCTGGTCGTTCACGTCCATCCCGTCGAGCGTTACGTTTGCCTGGTCGCTCTTGCCCCCGTTGACGGAACCACTGCGAAAATCGGGTAACCGGGCCGGGTCCGGATCTTTGAGGTAGGTAACGCCGGGTTGCAGCGACAGCAGGCCCACTACGTTGCGAGCCTCAAAGGGAAGTTGCGTAATCGGCTTGTCTCCAATCGCATTGCCGATTGAGGCATCAGTCGTGTTCACCTGCACAGCCTCGGCCGAAACCGCAACCGAGGTCGCAACCGTCCCGAGTTTTTCGAAAATGATCGGAATTGTCGCGGGGCTGCTGACCAGCAGGCGGATATCTGTGACCGTGACGTCAGTAAACCCCGACGCCTTGGCCATCATCCGGTAACGGCCAGGCTGAACCTGGGTAAACGCATAACGCCCTTGGGAATCGGACTGTGCCTCCCTCTGTGCGTCGGTGTCTGTGTTGATAAGCGTGATGCTTGCGGCGGGTACGACTGCGCCGGTTGGATCCGTTACGGTGCCACTAAGTGATGTTGTGCCTTGCGCGCTAAGCAGGACGATGGACAACAGCCACAGGGCGGAGACAATAACAGCACGGTTGGGCATAGTGCACCCCCTTGTTCCGTTAGTTGCTAGGTTATGACTCCGGTTCCGATCATGCGCTATCCGGCCGCGTGAGTCAATAGCGACGATGCCAACTACTGCTGAGGCTCGGTAATCTTCAGGAACTGATCTGCCGGCACGTTCTTCAAAGCCTGCACGCGGCCGCGCGGCCAGCGAATCTCAACGGAGCTGATCTGCTTCTCCACTCCCAGGCCAAAATGGACCCGTTTATCGCTCGAAGACATGAAGCCAACGCTAACTGACACATGGTCATACAAAACGCGTCCAGAGCCGGTTGTAACTTTCACCCTGGCCCCGATCGCATCTCGGTTGCTAACTCGGCCGGTCAGTTCCAGCACCAGCCAGTGGTGCCCATTGTCGGCAGAGTTAATCAAAATCCGAGGCGGCTCATTTAGAGACGTGACCACAATGTCCGGAAAGCCATCATTGTTCAGATCGCCAAAAGCCGATCCCCGCTGATACCCGACGCGAAGAAAATCTTTACCCATGGCATCCGACACATCTTCGAACTGCTTGCCGCCGAGGTTCGCGAACATCGTGTCGTGCTGCCGCGCGTTCGGCTTGACGTTGTCCACGTCGCCATTCGCCGAATAAAGATCCTTCCAGCCGTCGTTGTCGAAATCGATAAAGCCATTGCTCCAGCCGGAATATGCGGCGCTCAACTGCCGCACATGCTCCTGCGGCGACACGTAACGAAAGCTGTCCCCGGCGTTCTGAAACAGCCCCCAGATCTGCCCCATCAGGTTGTTGTAAAAGATGTCAACGCGCCCGTCATTGTCGTAATCCTTGGCATCGCTTCCCATCGACGACACCGCGCGCGCGGTATCGTCGTACGCAACGCCGAGTTCCAGCCCCTGCTCTTCAAACTTCCCGTTCCCCTGGTTAATGAACAGCGAATTCGGCTCTGTATCGTTGGCAATGAAGACGTCTTGCAACCCGTCATCGTTGAAGTCGGCAATCGAAATCCCCATGCCTTTTCCGGGCGAGCCTCCAAAACCCGACTTTTCGGTGACGTCTTCAAACTTCCCGTGCCCCAGGTTGTGATACAGCCTTGGAGGAACGGCTTCATAGTACAGTCGCGGATCGCAGTAATACTCAACACCCGACGCGGAACACCGCTTATCCGTCTGGGGAGTCCACAAGGTGTAATTCGACACCACCAGGTCGAGCAGCCCGTCGCTGTCGTAGTCGAACCATGCCGCCCCGACGCTCATGGTCATCGCTGGTTTCGCGGCCAGACCTGATTGCTCAGTGACATCAGTGAACGTGCCGTCGCCGTTGTTGTGATATAGCGTATTCCGCCCCGCGCCCGCGATAAACAGATCCTCGAATCCGTCGTTGTCGTAGTCCCCCGCGGCAACGCCCAGGCTGTATCCGATCTTCTCGCCCGCAAGTCCTGCCTTCTTCGTGACATCTTCAAACGTGCCGTCGCCCCGATTCCGCAGCAGGCAGTTGTAAAAAGCTGGCCCTGTCTTCTCCAAGACCGGCAGCTTCGCGCCGTTCGTGAAAAAGATGTCCATCTTGCCGTCGTTATCGAAATCGAAAATCGCGACCCCGCCCGCCATCGGCTGCACGAAATACTTCCTCGGCGACAGGTCGTTATTCGTGACATACGAGAACTTCGAGCGGCCCGCGATATTCGTGAAGTGCGGCCGCGTCACGCTCGCGCCACGGTAGGCGACCGCCAGCAGAAGCCCCAACAGTATGAGCGAGGCTGTGGAGGGGTGAAGCAGCCGGTGTCGCCTGCCTTTTGATCTCTTGAAGCGCCTCACGGCAAGATTACTGCTTGTCAGTAGGCGCACCCGAAACGTTCTTCCGCAGGGTCTTAGTATTCTGATTAATCTTCTCGGAAGTGCTTTTCTGCAGTGCAAATTCCCGGTTCGCGTCTTCCTTCCGGCCGAGCCGCTGATAAGCCGTCGCCAGAGCGAAGTGCGTGGTGGGATTCTGCGGCGCAAGTTTCGCGGCGGCCTCCAGAGGCGCTACCGCATCGGCCGGCTTGCCGGAATCGAGCAGCGACCGTCCCAGTCCATAAAACGCATCCGCGAATCCCGGATAAAACTGCGTCGCGCGAGTGAAATGCTCGATCGCCGCCGGCAGTTTATTTTCCTGCCGCGACAACTCGCCCAGATAATATTCCGCGCCCGCGTTTTGAGGATTGATCTTTAACTCCGCCTCAAACTCCTTGCGGGCCTCTTCCGAACTATTGGGAGATCCCGGCTGCGAAAGGATCAGCCCGCCGATGCGGTAATGAATCCCCGGCCGGTCCGGCGTGCGTTTGAGCAACACCCGATACTCAGCAACGGCTTTCGCGATCTCGCCATGACGCTCGAAGTTCTCGGCATTCAACTCGATCACAAATGGTGAATCCGGCGCCGAATCCATCAACTCCTTCGAATTGCGCTCGCTTAACTCAGAAAACACGTGCACCGCCAGAAACAGCACCTCGGCGTCTTTGGGGAACGCCTGCTGCAGCCAGCCGAGGAAGCTCATGGCGTCGTTCTGCTGGTTCAGCAGCATCGAACATCGCACGCCCGCGAAGCTGACCGTCCTCTTGGTGTCGACACTATTCGAGGCATCGCGCATGGCCCGGTCCAGCAGCGGCATGGCGTCCTGGCAGTGCCCATCGAGCGCCAGCTTCACCCCCTGCTCGGCGGCAGTAGGTTCGGCCGCGGTCAAGAAACCAGCAGCCAAAACAGCGACGACCACAATACGGTGCATGAAAGGTTAATCCTATTTTTGCAGAAATTGCTATGATGTCCGCTTGCTTCCCACTCTCGAACAGATCCAGTCGGCGCGTTCGACCATCGCGGGGACCGCTATCCGCACCCCGCTTGTCCGGTTCAACGAAGACGGTCCGGCGGAGATTTACCTCAAACTGGAGAATCTCCAGCCCATCGGAGCGTTCAAAATCCGCGGCGCAGCTAACGCCATCGCCCGCATTCCACGCGAGGAGCTGTCGAAAGGTGTGATCACCGCCTCGGCGGGCAACATGGCGCAAGGCGTCGCCTGGTGCGCCCGCGACCTCGGCATTCCCTGCACCGTCATTTCACCCGATACCGCCCCCGCCGCCAAGATTTCCGCCGTCGAGCGGCTCGGCGGCAAGGTCATCAAGGCGCCCTTCGAGGATTGGTGGCGCGCCTTCGAGCAGCGCGCATACCCGGGCGTAGAAGGGCGCTTCATTCACGCTTTCGATGACCTCGACGTGATGGCCGGCAACGGCACCATAGGCCTGGAAATCATCGAGGATCTCCCCGATGTCGACGCCGTGGTGGTCCCCTTTGGAGGTGGCGGTCTCGCCTGTGGCATCGCAGCCGCAATCAAGGCGGTAAAACCGGCTTGCCGCTGCTATGCCGCCGAAGTCGACACCGCGGCGCCCCTCGTCAGAGCCATGGAAGCGGGAAAGCCGCAGACGGTCCCATACCAAACCTCGTTCGTGGATGGAATCGGCTCGAAAACCGTTTTTCCCCAGATGCTCGAGCGGGCCCTCCAACTGCTCGAAGCATCTCTGGTCACGACTCTGGACGAGATTGCCTCGGCGATTCGAATCCTGGTTCAACGCAACCGCATCGTCGCGGAGGGAGCGGGCGCCTGTGGAGTGGCCGCCGCGCGAGCCGGACGCGCCGGAACCGGCAAAGTCGTCTGCATCGTTTCCGGCGGAAACATCGACGCCGCAAAACTCGCGGCCATCCTGACCGCCTGACGCCTCGCGGTAACGCAGCCTCAGGCTGCCCTGAGGCCGGCTGAAGCCGGCGGTACTGTATTTCAGCTCTTCGTACATGCTTGTCTTACCGAGAGGCAAGCCTCACGGCTGATATAATGAATCGGACATGCGCCCGTAGCTCAGTCTGGATAGAGCGTTTGCCTCCGGAGCAAAAGGTCAGAGGTTCGAATCCTCTCGGGCGTACCACTTCTCTATACTTAGCCCGCCCGGTCCCCACGCATCCGCTCCTTTGACCTTTTGCCCAGGCGAAGTTTTGTCCACTTGTCGTCCAAACGATTGGCAGAGTTCTTAAGAAATCGGCCAAGCCGGCCGCGAAGCCGAAGAACGAAGCCAAGCCTATCAAGGCTAGACAAGCCCGCCAAGAAGGCGACCGCGAATGAGGAGCGCAGCAACAGGAAAGCCGAAGTCATCAAGCTCCTTCAGCGGGCGAAAGGCCCAAGCTTGAACGAGATCGTGGAACAAACGTCGTGGCAACGGCACACCGTTCGCGGAATGATAAGGTTGCTCGGTTCGAAAGGTGGCTACAAAACTGAGCTGAGTGACTCCGTTCGTGCGACCCGGTGCGATGCCGAAATAGACCACGTCAACCGGAAGCTGATAAAAGGCAGTTTGGCCGAACTTATACCGCAGCGAGACTCGAATGTTATATCGAGTGCTGGGAACCGCGGAGCTAGTTAACGCGCCATCCGGCGTCGCGGAATCGAAGATACCAAAGCCGGTTCCGAATAACGAGAGCATCGAGCCTGTCATAGCGGGATTGGATGGACTGATTCACAAAGCCATCCTCGTAGAATGCGGCGGGCTGGAGTTCTCTCTCACTATCGAAGACGTAAGCGAACACGCACGACTCAACCTGCCTGGGACCCCTGCCTCGGAGAGTTGATGCGAGAATCAGACGTCTTGTCCTTAGCCCGACCGAGAGATTCAGCGTTGCGTAACAGTTGCTGAAATGGCGAGGACACCGAGATAGCTCCTAGCCTCGCAGGGGTCTTCCGCACACGCGACGAGCGGAACAATCCCATCTAGCCCGTCCGGGATCTGTAGATTTATTTGATAGAGACCAACATAGCCCGGCGCGAGGCCGGCATACGTCATCGCCGCTCGCTGTGGCGTGCTTCCCGCGCTGGTCACCATGAAGAGCAACTGCACTGGCAAGGTCATAACCGACGGTGGGTCCACGGCTGCTGGAGTTCCGTCGGGTACGTCTGGTGATACGGGCCCGAACCCCGTCGCATACAGCGTGACGATTTCGCCTGGTTCGGCTGGTGAATCGGGAGTGACTATGCCACCGTCCTGGTGAAGGGCAATAGGAAAACCGAAACGGGATTCGGCCGGCCCGAGGGCGACCGCAACAGGATCGAAGGCGTACACAGGAAACCAAAACGCAGCATCGAAGTAGGGGTCAGCTCCGGGTAGTACCAGAGCCGTATTCCGAATTTGAACCTCAGCCCCGACACCGATCACGGGCCGAGATTCAACAGGGGCTTCCCACGGAATCTGGAAGATAATTTGCTTTCGAGACGCGTACATTACAGGCGCAGCTTGATCCGCGACCGTAACGATGCCCGGCAGCGCAAGATTAGTTCCATCTACAACAATCGCGGAGCCGGGCGCGTGCCCGCCAGTGAAAGAAGTGTTCAACGACGGCGAGGGTCCGATAAGCTGTACGGCTTCACCCGTTTGCGTGTCGATGCGAAGCAAGGCGTTGGAGCCGGTGATTGCGTAAGCGACCTTTCCATCCCCCGAAAATGATCCTTCGAACACACCTTCCGGAGCGTCCGTGAGTTGGCGTGTCGACAAACCATCGGTTTGAGCCAAGAACAACTGTACGACCCCGCCTGCGGGTGACTGGTAGAGAACCGTGGATCCGTCGCTACTCAACTCCGGGCCGCTTGCGTTGGAACCGGCAACAGTCAGCGCTCTTGTATTCCCTTTGTTGTCGCTGACAATCAGCCCCTTGGTATTCACAGAGTACGCGATCACGGTGGCGTCGTCGCTCATGGAAGTGTAATCAACAGAATCCGGACCAATGATCGTGTAGTTTCCCTGAAAATCGACGAGCGCTAGCCCATCGCCGTGCGGGCCGGCGACTTGGGCGAGAGTTGTTCCGTCATTCGCGACGGCATGTACTTCTAAGGAGTAACGGTTGGAGCTCTGTGTACCGGTCGTGAGATCGACCACAGCTATGGGCATTCCCCGGACGGGCTGTGCGGTGTGAAAGAGCACGGCGTAGCGTCCGTTCCGGCTGATCATCACCCCGCCTTGCGCCCCGGCGAGAGGATTGGGGACTCCAGGAGGCGTCATTGGCGATGACCATTCGCCGTAATAACAAACGTCAGCAACGACGGGACACGCTTCATTGGCGGTGTACATGACAAAAGAACCATCGCCCGGCACGTTGGGTCCATAAAGGTCGTAATAGGTAGTGGCACCATTGACGATCTGCGGTCCACCCTCGTCGTCAATGAGATGAGCGCCCTTCTGGTCGATCATGAAGATCTTCGACGTGAGGTTTTCTTGGGAACCGCGTAGACGGAATGTAGAGTCGAAGTACACACGCGAACCATCCATCGTGGTCGCGAGACCGCGGATTTGCCCCGAGCAGGAGGCAAGGGCAGCAAGGTAAACAAGAATGAAGCGCATTGGCCTCTACAACTAAGACCCCAAGGGTGCCGTTCCGACTACAGGCGCCGCAACGGGAGAGTGACGCAAATCGTCTTGAAAACGGTGCGCAATCACGCAATAACGACAGTGCCCTGCTCAAGCGAGTACCGCATTCGGCTAGTGGTTTCTAAAGTTGCGGGTATGGAACTACGGCAGAGCGGCTGAGCGTCGCTACCATTCTCGTCGGCCGCAACGATTTGAAAGGATGTGGAAGGGTGGCGCAGGCCATTTCGCCTGCCTTTGGAGCTTACCGGAAACGCACAGGCGAAACCGCCTGCGGCACCTTGCAATCCAAGACTCAATCTCCCAGAAGTCACAGGCCAAGCTATCAGGGTATCCCGCGAAAGAGAAACACCAGCTCAATAATCAGAATCGCGACCACCATCGCTTCCAGAAGGAATGCGCGCCCCTGGTGAAACTCCTCCACCATCGATTGGTACAACTCCCCCGCGGTCTTCAACTTCTCGTCCACAAGATCGCGATAGTCGGGCACGCCGATCTTTCGCGCCGCCAGCCGGTACGCGCGGGCATAAAACATGTCGCTGAGGAACTTGATCGAATTGTCGACGCGTTCGGTCAACTCGATCACATCCAGCCGGATTTGATTCAAACGTTCCGCCTCGGCGCCGATCTTCCATCGCCGCAAGATGCCGCGCCGGCGCTCCAGGCTCCGGTATACGCTCGCCAGCACCTTCGTGAGTAGATCGTCGTAATACCGAAACTCGACCAATTGCGTATTGGCGTATTCCAGCAACTGTAAGATCGGCGCCGCCCCTTCCGGCGTGTCGTAAAGAAACGCCGCCATCCACGCCACCACGAGCAGGTCCGTCGGGTAGTATGAAACGCATTCCCGCAGAATCTCCTGCGTCTCCGATTCCGCGAGCTCTACGGATTCGCCGCGTACGATCTGCGATACCCGATCGCCGTGTTGGGCGAGCAGTTCCCGGGCAGTAAGTACGTGGCCGTCATCCGCACAGGCTTCGCGCACATGAACGGCGTAGTAGTCCTCCGAAGTCACTTCTGAAAACGGCTTGATCAATGCCTTGCCAATCCGGGCGACCTGCGCTCGCGCAATGTCCGCCGTTTGCCGCTCAATCTCGTTCGAGCCGATCCAGCGGCTCGAAAGCTGCGTCAACTCGTCCCAATTGCATTCGAAAGGAAGCTCCAACGCAACACTAACGACGCCGTAGTTATAGAACTTCACCACCGAAGTCCACCGGTCGCCCGTGTCCAGTTGTACCGCCGGGCCGCTATAGACCACCGGCGGCTGGGCGAACCGAACGTATTCGGGCGTGGGACGGCGGAACTCGGGCCGCCGTTCCGGCCGCTCCGCACCCATTACCTCGCGCGCCTCATCGAGTCTTATCTCGTCGGCGACTTCGTACAACAGGAGCGCCCAAAGTGAACCTTTCAGCCGGGCCATCGTCCTATGTATGACAGCACTCGAAGCAAGCGAGGGCAACCCTGGTGTTCGAACTCGGACAGCGGGTCTCGATTCCGGCACGACCTGTGGTCTGAAATCCAGGCGACTCAATGCTTTGCAGCGGCCCGCTGCTTGCCCGATGGAATCTGATGCGATCTCTGCTCGACGACCTGCGCCAGGCATTCCGCGCACTGCGCAAGAACCCCGTCCTGACGGCCGTTGCCCTTTTGTCGCTCGGCATCGGCATCGGCGCAAACACGGCGATCTTCTCCATCATGGATCGCCTGCTTTTGCGCAGCCTGCCGATTCGCGACCCTGGCCAACTCGTCCTGGTAACGACCCCGGGCGACCTCGCCGGTTCGCTGACGGCTTACTACTGGTACGACGAGTCGATGGTTCTCTCATGGCCGAAATACCGCATGCTCCGTGAGCAAAGCTCCTCGGTTCTCGATGGGTTGCTGGCGCGGTTCGGTCTCGAAGTGAACATCGCCTCACGCGGCGTCACCCAAAATGCGAGGGGCGAGTTGGTATCCGGGAATTATTTCGACGTGCTGGGCGTCCATCCCGCTCTGGGAAGATTACTGACGGACGACGATACCCGCGCCCTCGGAGGAAACCCGGTAGTGGTGTTGAGCCACGCTTACTGGACGCGTGCTTTCGGCGGTGACCGCAGCGTGCTCAACCAAGCCATCGTCGTCAACGGCCAGCAATTCACGATCGTCGGTGTTTCGCAGGCAGGCTTTCGTTCGGTGGGCTCGGGAGAATCGCCCGCGGTGTTTTTGCCCGTCACCATGCAGCAGAAGGTAATGACCTGGGACCATATAGAAGATGCGCATGCCTACTGGCTGAACGTAGTGGGCCGTTTGAAACCCGGTGTTTCAAGAACCCAGGCGCAGTCGGCATTGAACGTTGCCTGGCGCAACATTATTACGAGCGACGTCACCCAACTCCCTCCTACTGTCGGCGAGCACTACCGTAATGCCTACCTGAAGAAACAGCTCGTATTGCAGCCCGGAGCGGCCGGGTTCTCTTCGCTACGGGACCGTTTCGAGAATCCTTTGTACCTGTTGCTGGGCATGGCGGGACTGCTGCTCCTGATAGCCTGCGGCAACATTGCGAACCTGCTGCTGGCGCGGGCCGTATCGCGACAGAAGGAAATTGCGATTCGGCTTTCTTTAGGCGCCAGCCGGTTGCGTCTCATTCGCCATCTGCTCTGCGAGAGCGTACTGCTCTCGCTTGCGGGCGCCCTCGCCGGCGTATTGCTGGCGCCGTGGGTAGGGTCGCTTGTGTTGCGGCTCGTGCCCTCCGTCACTCCAATCGCCGGAATCAGCGCCGATCCCGACGGCCGCATTCTCGCGTTCGCCTTCGTTCTCGCCTTGTTCACGAGCGTGCTATTTGGCACTTTCCCCGCGTTAAGGGCGAGCCGTCCCGAACTGGCGCCCGCGCTCCGGGAACAAACCAGCAGCCTTTCATCCGGCAGCCATGCGCGCTTCCGCAAGAGCCTCGTGGTGGCACAAATCGCATTCTCAGTCGTGCTCCTGGCTTCGGCTGGGCTGTTCGCCCGAAGCCTGTACAACCTGCAAACGGTCAATCCCGGGTTCCGGACTAACCAGCTTCTGTCGTTCCGGATCGATCCGTCGTTGAACGGCTACGATCATGAACGCGCCCGGCGCCTGTTTCAGGAGATTGGCCAGGCACTGCGGTCCGTCCCCGGCGTTACCGGATCGTCAATGGCCCGGGAGCCGCTGCTCTCCGACTCGATCAGCATGGATGGCTACTTCATCGAGGGTTATCATCCCCAGGATAAAGAAAGCATCACGTTGAGCGAGAATCGCATCGGGCCGGGCTTCTTCAGCGTGATGGGAATTGCGTTGGTTGCGGGCCGCGAGTTCGCCGAAGGCGATTCTAAAGGCGGTCCACCGGTGGCGATTATTAATGAAACTCTGGCCAGGAAATATTTCGACAAACAGAACCCGATCGGCTTGCATCTGACTCTGGACGACGACCGCACGATTCCGAAGCTGGGGCCGATTGAGATCGTCGGCGTAGTCAAGGACAGCAAGTACAACAACCTCCGTGAAAAACCGCAGCAGTTCGTCTATTTCCCTTCTGCCCAGGATCGTAAGGCGGACGCCATGTCGTTCTATTTGCGCACGGCGCTGCCGCCGCGGTCGCTCGGCTCTTCACTGCAGACCATGCTGCAACATTTCGACCGCAACCTGCCGATCACAGGGCCGAAACTCATGACGGACGACATCATGGAATCCGTCTACATCGATCGCCTGGTGGCGACTTTGTCGACCGCCTTCGCCGCCATTGCCACCGCGCTCGCAGCCATGGGATTGTACGGCGTCATCGCCTGGGCCGTGACTCGGCGCAAACGCGAGATCGGCATTCGCATGGCGCTGGGCGCCCAACCTGGTTCGGTTTTGAACATGATGTTACGCGAAGTTCTGTGGCTTGGGGCTATCGGAGCGGCAATCGCTGTACCGCTTTGGCTTGCCATCGGCCGCTACGTTCAATCACAAATCTACGGAATCACGAGCCGCGACCCTGTAAGCATCGGCGCCGCGATCCTGCTATTGTCACTGGTTGCCGCCGCCGCCGGATCTATTCCAGCGTTTCGGGCTGCACGAATCGATCCCGTTTCAGCGATCCGATACGAGTAACCACCATGGGTTTTCTATACGATCTTAAATTCGCGTTTCGCGCCTTGCGGCGCAACCCGGTCTTGACGTTCGTGGCCCTGTTCTCACTGGCGCTCGGCATCGGAGCGAACACAGCGATCTTCTCAATCATGGACCGCCTCTTCCTCCGCGCTCTGCCGGTTCGCGAGCCGCAGCAGCTCGTGGTGTTAACCCATTCCAACAGTGTCAGCGGCTTCATCGAATCAAATTATGGATTTGAACCGAGTTTCTCCTGGCCAAAGTACAAGGCCCTTCGGGACAACACGAGTAATGTTTTCGACGGCCTGATCGCGCGGTTCCCATTCGCCGTCAACCTCGCGTGGCGCGGGCAGTCCGACCCGACTCGCGGCGAACTCGTCTCGGGCAACTACTTCGACGTGCTCGGGATTCATCCGGCATTGGGGCGCCTGATCGAGAATGACGACACGCGCGCCGACAGCGGGAGCCCGGTCGCGGTGTTGAGCCATAGCTATTGGATGAACAAGTTCGGCGGAAGCCGCTCCGCACTCAACCAGCCGGTCATCATCAATGGCCACGCATTCACCATTGTTGGAGTCGCGCAGGCTGGATTTCAGTCGGTGGGGGCAGGCGAGGCCCCGGCGGTCTTCGTTCCCATAACGATGCAGGCAGAAGTCATCCCGAACTGGAGCGAGCTCGAAAACGCTCACGCATACTGGCTGAACATCTTCGGACGGCTCCGGCCGGGCTTTTCGGCGCAGCAGGCGCAAGCCGCACTCGCGGTAGTTTGGTCGCATATCATTGCCGCCGACGTGGCAAGCGTACGCAGTACAAACTCGAGAGTTCGCGCCAGGTACCTGACAACCACGCTTGGGATCAAACCCGCTGCTGTCGGGATTTCCGAAGTGCGCGGCGATTTCGCGGAGCCGATTTACGTTCTGATGGGTATGGTTGGGTTGGTCCTGCTCATCGTCTGCGCCAACATCGCAAACCTGCTGTTGGCTCGCGCCGCGGCACGTGAAAAGGAGATCGCGATTCGCCTCTCGCTCGGGGCGAGCCGCGGAAGGCTTTGGCGCCATCTGTTGGCCGAAAGCGCGATTCTCTCATTCGGAGGAGCGCTTGGTGGTTTGATCGTCGCTTCCTGGGCCGGGTCCTTAATCCTACGATTGGTACCTCACGAAATCCCGCTCGCCGGCATTTCAGCGGATCCCGACCTGCGAGTCCTCGCCTTCGCGCTCGGAGCCGCTGTCGTTACCGGACTGCTGTTCGGTTGTGTTCCAGCGCTCAGAGCCACCCGGCCCGAGCTGGCGCCGGCTCTTCGAGAACAGGCAGGCTCGCCTTCTTCGGCGGGTCATGCCCGGGTTCGCAAGGGCCTCGTTGTGGCGCAGATCGCGCTGTCCGTGCTCCTCCTTGCCTCAGCCGGCGCATTTGCACATAGCCTGTACAACCTTCGCACGCTCAACCCCGGGTTCAGGGTCGACCACTTGATCGCTTTCACCGTGAACCCTCCACTGAATGGCTACGATGCCAAGCGGTCGCTGGACCTGTTCAATAGCATCGAACAGGATTTGGCCGCGCTCCCGGGTGTCTCCGGGGCATCCATGGCGACTGAGCCGCTATTGGGCGGCGCAATGTGGTCAGGCGGCTACAATATTGAGGGCGTTCCTTCCGTGGACGGCCGTACTCCGACGTTAAACTCGAACCGCGTGAGCCCGGGATTCTTCAGCCTTATGGGAATTCCCCTGATCTCAGGCCGTGACTTCACGCCGGCCGATCGCCCGGGCACACATTTAGTAGCCATCGTAAACGAAACCCTGGCGAAAACTTATTTCCCGGATCGCAGCCCGTTGGGAATGCACGTCAGCCGGAATGATGGCGCTTGGGAGATCGTCGGAGTCGTGAAGGACGCCAAGTATGACGACCTGAGAGAGAAGCCCAAAGCCTTCATCTATTTCGCACCCCAGGACGATAAGAATCGCGGTGCGATGACGTTCTATGTGCGATCCCAGGTTCCGCCCGAAACTCTGTTCGCCTCGATTCGGCAAATCGTCAAGCACAGGGATCCGAATCTTCCGATTGTCGGTCTGAAGCTAATGACCGACCAGGTTGGCGACGCGGTGTTTCTCGATCGCATGGTGGCGGCCTTGTCGATGACGTTCGCGTGCCTTGCCACGCTCTTGGCTTCGATTGGCCTGTATGGCGTCATCGCGTGGGCTGTGACCCGCCGCAAACGTGAAATCGGCATCCGCATTGCCCTGGGAGCAGCCTCGAGCACCGTCATAAAGATGGTGTTTTCCGAGGTTCTGATTCTCGGCGGCATCGGCATCGCCATCGCCTTGCCCCTTTGGCTTGCGGCGGGGCGAGTGTTCGCATCGTTGCTCTTCGGTGTGAGTCCGAACGATGCTCTCACCATTACGACGTCGATTGCGGTGCTTTCCCTGGTGGCTGGCCTCGCCGGTTTCATCCCGGCCTGGCGCGCGTCGCGTATCGACCCGATTTCCGCCATCCGATATGAATAGCTTAAAATCGATCCAGTGATTCGCTTTTGGAAGCAGCGGGAAGGAACTCTCGGGCACCTCGAAATGGAGGTGATGGAGATCATGTGGGAGCGTGGGGAAGCCAGTGTTCATGATGTGGCCCCTCTTTTAAAACGTCCCCTGGCCTACACCACCGTCATGACCACCCTCGACAGACTGTTCAAGAAGGAGTTGCTCAACCGCCGCAAGTCGGAACGGGCCTTCTTCTATTCGCCCCGTCTGTCCCGGCTCGAATGGGAACAAAAGCGGACCGGCGACTTCGTATCGGCCTTTCAATCGAGCGAGTTGCTCATCTCGTGCCTGGTGGAGGCGGTCGGCCGGCATGATGTGGCGCTGCTTGACGAATTAGAGAAGAAGATCAAGGCGAAAAGGAAGGAACTGGAGCGCCGGAGGAAAGCATGACTACCGCGTACTTCATGCGCCTGCTGTGCCTTTGCCTGGCGGCTTTTTTCCTGCTTCATCTGGCTGCCGGTTCGTTGATGGCGATCCTCTCGCCCCTGGCGATTCGTGCGGCTGAACGAATGACGCCCCGGCGAGCCGCCCGTTTCCTGTTCGAGATCCGGCTCGTTCCCGCCGTTTTTTCACTGCTGGTGGTGATCGCCATTTGCGCGCCCAGTTACCTCTGGCTCGAGCCCCGCGCCAACGTCGAGGATGTCAGCCTGCCCTGCCTTGCGGCGGCATTTCTTGGGTCGATGCTATGGACGGCTTCCTTCCTTCGTGTGCTGCGAGCCGCCGCCCGGTCCCACAACGTCGTGAAGAGCGATACTTCACTGATGGCTGTGGTGGGCCTTGTTCACCCCCGGCTTATCATTTCGCGCGACCTTCTCGCCGCCCTGCCGCCCGACGAACTGCTCGCGGCCATTCGACATGAGGAGGCTCACCGCGTTTCACGCGACAATCTGAAGCGTCTGTTAATGCTTTTGACGCCTGGAATTCTTCCCGGCTATCAGGGCTTCGCCGCGCTCGATCGCGCCTGGGCGAAGTTCACCGAATGGTCTGCTGACGATTGCTCCGTCGACGGAGATGAGCGCCGTTCCGTATCTTTGGCCTCGGCCCTGGTCCGGGCCGCCCGTTTGGGAACTTCCTTTGCAACCTCCGGACTCATGACTTCACTGCTCGGCGACGAACGTGATCTGAGCCAGCGCGTGGAACGTTTGCTGCGTTGCGCACCCCCACGCGAGGAAATCCCCTCGCGGAGTCGTATCGTTACTCTGGTGCTGGCCGCGATGCTCGTGGTGGCGATGCTACAGCCGGCAACGCTCTATTCCGCCCATCGCCTGCTCGAGTATCTGACGCACTGATGACCAGGGTCTTCGCCTCGATCCTTTTCACAAGCCTCCTCGTCCCCGCATTCGCGCAGCCGCAGAGACTCGAAGAGATGCGCGGCAAGACCATCATGCTCTTCACGCCCCACCCGGACGACGATACCTTCTGCTGCGCCGGAACGCTGTCGATCCTGTCGAAGAACGGCAATAAAGTCCTGATCGTGATCTACACCAACGACGACAAGGGTTCGTACGATCTGGAAATGACCAGCGAGCGGCTCGCGCGCATCCGCATGGGCGAAGAAGAGGAGGCTTGCCGCATTATCGGAATCCCGAAGCAGAACATCCAGTGGTTGCAGTTTCACGATGGCATGCTGGAGTACGCCAACCCGCGCGACCTGGTGGAAGAAGTCACCGGAATCATCCGCCGTAACCGTCCCGATGTGGTTCTGTCTATCGATCCTGGCTCGGAATACGTGCGTTGGCATAAAACCGATCACCGCATGGCGGCAAATAACACCATCGATGCGATTCGTGCCTCGGAGTGGCATCTTTATTTCCCCAACCAGCTCCTGCATGAGGGCCTTGAACCTTGGAGCGTCCCTCAGGAGTTCTACTATTACGTGACGCAGAAGGACGCGAACTACTTCGTCAATATCGATGCCGAGTTCGACAAAAAACTGGCCGCATCAGCGGCGCACGTCAGCCAGTTCGATCCTTCGATCCGGCATTATCGTCCCGACTGGGACCCCCCTGATCTGGAAAAGATGAAAGCCCGCATGAAAGCTCGAGCGCTAAAGAAGGATGGCCATTATGTCGAGGCCTTCCGTGCCGGGCACGGGTTCAATGAGCAGTGATCAGTCTTTGGCTCGCTTCAGCGACGCGCTTGCTTTTTCGTACCCGTCTCGCTTAACGTCGCACTTCATTTCCTGGTCGCCCGGGGTACAGGAAAAGGACATGGGTTTCGTACTTCCCATCTCAAAGCTGAGCTTCGGCCCCTCGACCTTCCCGTTGGCGATCGGCCGTTGATCGCTGGCGAGCGGCCCGCAGGTGCCCGATAGCTGGCTTTCGGAGACCTTTAGCACGCAGTAGATCGGAAAGGAGCCCGACTCACCCTCCGCGGTCTCGACGGACATTGTACCTGTCCAGGCTCCGGATCCATCGGCGGCGAACAGCGCCAATGCCATCGCAAGCAACGGGCAGAGCAGCGAGAGAAATCGCACGAGTTTATTCTACGCCAATGCCGCAATCACGTCCGCATGAAACTGCGGAAATTGGTGTAAAGGCTGGGATGCATAAGCGCCAGGGCGATCCCCAACTGCTCCAGGTGCAGAATCGGAAATTGGCGCAAATACTCTCTGCACGCGCGGGCTGCCGGACCCCGTTGGCCTAACACACACTGCCACACAATTCGCTTGCGGCATATCCGCTCCAGAATTGCTGGGGCGTGCATTCGAAGTGCTTCGCCATGTTCCTTCAGGATGCGATCGATGGACGCCATTTCATCCAAAGCATGTGCGCGGCGAAGGCGCGTGGATGCCCACGCCCCGTTGTTTGTCAGGCGGTTCGACGAATCGGTGAACTGCATGGCCACGGAGATCGGCGTCATCTGGGTTTCGAAGCAGAGTGCAAAATCAAGATGATATTCGAGCGCCGCGGCCCGGCTGTCCGGCATCTTAACCTCGCTGAAGCTACTCGTTCGCGTGCAGTAGACGGCGTCGCTAATCTCGCATGAGTTTAGCCATTGCAGCCAGGCGGTGTAGCGAAAAGTCCGATAATCCGGAAGAGGCCACGGAGAGCGAATCCCGTTCGACCACTCGTACATAAAGCCAAAACGCTGTTGATCCGGGTAGTGAGCGATGTGTTCATACACCAACCGCAAACCGTTTTCGAGAAGCGCGTGGTCACTGTCGAGAAAGACGATCCAGGGAGCCGATGCCTCGCCGACACCCGTCATCCGGCTGGGACACTCGCCGCGATTCAACCGCTGGCGCAGCAACCTGATTCGCGGATCCTTGTAACCGAGCACGACGTCAGGTGTCTCATCCTGTGAGGCATCATCAATCACGATTACTTCGAGGTCCGTCCGGGTCTGCGCCAGACAACTGTCCAACGCGCGCTTGATTTCGCGTGGGCGGTTATAGACCGGAATTATGACGGAGAAGAATGGCGCATTCACGTACGCTCGATTCCACGGCTCAGCCGAATATTGGAGACCTACCATCTTGTGCCGCTAGAGAGGACTTTTTCTCAGCGTGTTTTTTCCTGTGACGCCGGGAGTGCCAGAGGAATCGGAGCCTGAAGGCACTATTTGAATGGGGCTGATGGAGAACAATTGGAGCAGTTACGAAGGGAACCTGATAGGACCGTGGCTCCTGGAGTCTTTTTTGGGAGCGCGCGATGGCAGGGCATTTTACGCCGCGACGGATACGCCGAACGGTCGGTCCGTCATGGTTCAACTGGCAAGAGCCGGCGATTCCGCAGACGGACTGCTTTGGAGTTGGAAAAAAGCAAAGGACCTTGTTCATGACCACCTCATGCCGGTTCATGCTTGCGGCGAGGTGAACCTGGACGGCGTGCTTCTGGCGTTTGCGGTTCAGGAACTGCCTTCCGATGACCTTAGCGAGCGCCTTACACGTGACCTGACGGCTGTTCGAAACCCGGCGACTGCCGAAAGTGTATCGTCTGCCATCAATTTCCTGCATACCCAGGGGCTCTGCCACGGTTCATTGATTCCAGGCAACATATTCTTTCTCGGAGATGCCGTCGCACTCAGCGTCGATACGCTACGCCCAGCCGAGGAGTCTGGCATGCAGTTGGACGAGCAGCAATTTGTTGCCATGTTCCGCGAGCCATCTCCTCCTCGCCAAACCATCCCAACGCCATCTTATGGCCTGCGAGTTGCCATGGCGGCAGTGGCCGTGTCGGCTGTCTTCATCGTCGGGTATAGCCTCTTTCACAAGCCGGCGAAGCCCGCTGCGCCCCTCCCTCCACCGGTCGTAGCCCGGTCGCCGCAACCGTCGCCGCCCGAAGTCACGGAACCCCAAAATACAGACCTGGGCGTTGCGGACCGCACCACTCGAGTTCATCGATCCGCCGCGCCGTGGGCGGTTATAACTGCTACTTATAATGGATTCCAAGCCGCTGACCAACGGGCTCAACGTTTGAGGAGGAACGCGCCAAAGTTGAACCCCCATGTGTTTCCGCCCGCCGGTCAGGGCCAGCGCTACTTCGTAGTTCTCGGTTCCGGACTAACTCGCGACGAGGCCGAGCATCTTCGCCGGACGGCGATCGCAGAGGGTGCTCCGGGGGATACTTACATCACCAAGCTGACGGAGGACTGAGCTTCTAACCCGGGTGTTACATTGCAGTCGATGGATCTTCTCGACGTAACACACGATCACATACTCCAGGCTCGCGAGCGCATCCGGCAGCACGTAAAGCGCACCGCGACAGTACCAAGCCAGACCCTAAGCCGATGGCTGGGGGCCAACGTCTTCCTCAAGCTCGAATTATTCCAGAAGACCGGCTCGTTTAAGGTGAGGGGAGTCTTCAACAAACTTCTGAGTACCCCGGACGCAAGAAATGCGCGTGGGATTGTTGCAGTTAGCGGCGGGAATCACGCGCAGGCCGTCGCGTACGCATCCGCCGCACTGGGATACAAAGCACTCATCCTCATGCCGCGCACCACGCCGGCCAATTATGTCGCGGCGACGCGCGGGTATGGCGCCGAGATCGAGTTCGCCGAGAGCGCCCGCCACGCTTTCGATCGCATCAGCAGTTATCAGAATGAAGGCTGGCTCCCCATTCATCCTTATGACGATCCACTGGTGATCGCCGGCCAAGGCACCGCCGGGCTCGAAATCATCGAGGACGTTCCAGACGCCACAGACGTCATCGTGAGCATCGGCGGCGGTGGTTTCATTTCGGGAGTTGCCACGGCAATCAAGTCCGTAAAACCAGGCGTGCGGATGTGGGGTGTAGAGACCATCGGCGCCGACGCGATGTCACAAGCGCTGCAATGTGGACACCCTGTCGAACTGACGACAATCACTTCAATCGCAAAAACCCTAGGCGCGCCCTCAGTATCCGTGAGAACTCTCGCGTACACAAAGCACTTAGTACAGCGAGTCATCCTTGTACCGGATCGAGATGCGGTACGCGCAATTGAGTGCTTACTCGAACGTGCGAAGGTTCTGACAGAGCCTGCGGCCGCATGCACCTGGTCGGCAGCCGAACAACTCCGGGATACGTTAGGAAGTAGCAGTAACGTCGTTCTTGTTCTTTGTGGCGGAAACCTGGCGATTGAGGACCTCTGCCGGTACCGAAGTCAGTTCCAAATCGGCGAGAAAAGTGCAGATTAAAAAATCCTCAGTACGAGTTTTAGCCCTTTGGACAACTTAGAATCAAGGGTTTCGCGAACCGGCAAGGAGGCCTCAGGACAATCCCACCATGAAGAAACTACCCGCCACCACAACTACCCAGGAAAATATTACCCTCCTGGCAATCTCTCCCAGTCAGGAAGATTGCCACTCCCTCGAAAACATCCTTGACCGTGATCGCTGGACCGTCCAAGGGGCGCGATCCCTACGGGAAGCCACTGCGCTGCTGCGCTTGGGGCCGAGCCTGATCCTGTGCGAAAAAGATCTACCCGACGGAAGTTGGAAAGATGTTTTTCGCGCAGCAGGCGGCCTCGACAATTCGCCGCCGCTCGTGGTGGTTTCCCGTCACGCTGACGAACAGCTTTGGGCTGAGGTACTTAATTGGGGCGGCTATGATGTCCTGCTCAAGCCCTTTGAGCGATCCGAAGTCAGTCGCGTCATGGGCATGGCACTTCGCCACCGCGCCCCCTTTAGTGTCAGCGCAGCCTGAGCGTAAGCTAATACTCCTTCTGTACTTTCCCTGACACGGTAATTCCCGATTCACTATCATAGAAGAAAGGCATTCCTGAGCGGTCATGTCCTCTCTTACTAGTGGTGTATCCGCTCGCAAGGGCTCGAGTGTCAGCACCCGAGTGCTTGCGGTCGCCGCCACGATCGCCCTGCTTTACTTCGGCCGCGTCTTCTTCATCACCATCGTCATCGCGGGTATTATCGCGTTCCTCCTCGACCCCCTGGTCAGCCTGGTTGCAAAGCTGCACCTGCCGCGTCCGCTAGCGAGTTTTGTGGTTTGTAGCGTGTCACTCTTCGCCATTTACCTCCTGGGGGTTGGAATCTACACGGAGTTTGCGGGCCTGGTCGAGGATCTCCCGATGTACAGCGACCGCATCAATAAATTGGCGGACGATATAGGATCGCGAATCGATGCCGCGGAGACCCGAACGTACCAGTTGATCGTTCCCAAGCGGTTTCAGGATCAGCCGGCGGCGACGCAGGCCCAGCCCATTACTCCCGCGCGAGGCAGAAGAAGGACGACGACGCCGGCTGCGGTGGTCGCCGCGCCTCCGATTCAGGAAGTCCGCATCCATTCCGACCCCAAGCCGCTCTATTCGTTCGTTTACGGATATGTGCGGTCATTTTACGACATCGGATTAATGGCCAGTTTTGTTCCGTTTCTGATTTACTTCATGCTGAGCTGGCGCGATCATTTGAAACGCAGTTTTCTCCGATTATTCACCGGCGAGGAGCAGCGCGTGGCCTGGAAAAGCTGGGAAGGCGTAGCCGCGGTCGCCCGGGTTTTCGTGGTCGGGAACTTCGTCCTCGCGCTGGTGGTTGGCTTTTTCACCTCGGTATTCCTGTTCGCGATCCGGCTGCCCTATTGGCCGCTCATCGGTCCCCTGAGCGGCTTTCTCAGCATGGTGCCCTATGTTGGCTTGCCGCTCGCGATCATTCCCGCGCTGCTGGCTGGCCTGGCAGTGTACGACGCACCGGCGATTTATCTCCTCATGGCGGCTGTAATCGCTTTCCTGCATTTGATCGCGATGAACCTGCTGTATCCGAAGATGGTTGGCGCGCGCGTTCACCTGAATCCGCTGGCCGTGACGATCGCACTCATGTTTTGGGGCACGCTGTGGGGCGCGGTCGGGCTCATCCTTGCGATTCCGATTACGGCCGGCCTGAAGGCGGTTTGTGATAACTTGACCAATTTGGAAGGATACGGAAAGCTGCTAGGAGACTAAACAATGCTGAATCGGCGGGCGTTCCTCGGTGCGTCACTCGCCGCCGGGCTGGTTGGAGCCGCGGAGCGAAAGAACAGAATTGGCCGTAATCGGATCAGCGCCATCTCGGACGAAGTGGGCACCTCGCCCGCGGAAGCCCTCCGTTTTGCCAAGGAGTTCGGCATGGAGTGGCTGGAACTGCGGAATGTGCCCGGAACGAAGACGCCGTACTTCTACATGTCACCCGACATGCTGAAGCCCGCGGCCGCTGAGTTTCGAGACAACGGCATCCGGATCTCATTCCTCAACACATCGCTGCTGAAGTTCGCGATGCCGGGCACCGAGCCGTTGAACCGCAAGGGCAAAGAAACCCCCGAGGCCCGTGCGAAGCGCGAAGCTCGCGAGCAGGTGGAGTTCGACAACCGTACCGATAATCTCCGCAAGTGCATCGCCGCGGCGCATGCGTTCGAAACGGACCGCGTCCGAATCTTCACCTTCCAACGGGTGGAAAACCCCACATCGCTTTATCCGAAAATTGTTGAAATTCTCGAGCCGATGTGCAAGATCGCCCAGGAAGAAGGCGTGCGGTTGCTCATCGAGAACGAGGCTTCCACGAATTGCGGAACTTCCGCCGAAACGGCCGCCTTCCTGAAGTTGCTTCCCTCCAAGGTGCTGGGCACCAACTGGGATTCTCTCAATGGCACCGGGCTGGGCGAAAAACCTTTTCCCGACGGCTACGAATCGCTGCCCAAAGATCGCGTCTGGAATGTACAGATCAAGGGCAAGAGCATCCTCGATACGCCGGAACGCCTGGATTGGGCCGCCATCCTTCGGGCCCTGGAGCGCGATGGCTACACCGGCGAACTCGGCCTTGAGACGCATTACTTCGACGGCACGAACATGGAAAAATCACATCTTTCGATGACCGAGATCATGAAGCTCGTTTCCTGAACATGGGCAGACTCCCGATTTTCCTCGGTATTGGCCTGGTTGTGATCGTGGGGGCCGTTGTTGCCATCCTGTACACAACCAAGGGCAGCCATCTTGAGCTCAAAGGTGAGATCATCAAGATCCGCACCGGCGCCATCGACGAGCACAATAGTGCCGCCGTGATCGACTTCCGGCTGCAAAATGACGCGGATATTCCCTTCGTGGTGCGGCGGGTCGTCGTCACAGCCGAGAAGGACAACGGCGACAAAGTCGAAGGGGACTTGATCTCGAAAACCGATTACAAACAGCTCCTCGAGTTCAATAAGTTCCTGGGGAGCCAGTACAACGAAGGGCTCGTCATGAAGGATCGCATCGCGCCGCATCAGACTGTCGATCGCATGGCCGCGATCCACTTTCCGGTTCCGCAAAGCGAATTGGATTCCTCCAAGCAGTTGCGGCTCTACATCCAGGACATGGACGGGCCGGAATTTGAGACCGTCAAAAGCATGAAATAAAGCTAGCGCGACGCGGGTTTTCGGGGCAGCAGGTCAGGCAGTTGCGCCACGTTGTAAGCCCAGATCGCAATCACTTCGGCGCTCTGCTCAAGATCATCCCTGCGGACCCGGTCGAAGGTGTCAACCTGCGAGTGATGCGTCTGGTTGTAGTCCAGCACATCCTGGATCGTCAGGAAGCCCGGCACGCCGGCATCGTCGAAAGTGGAGTTGTCGCTGGCATAAATCATGCGATTAGTAAGTTCGAGGAGGCCGAATTCGTGCAACGGCCGGACGACCTGGTCCATGATTTCGCGCGCGGCATAATCGCTCTCGAGCCCGATGCTCAGCACCTTGCCGCTGCCTGAATCGTGTACCAGCACTCCCGAGATCTTAGCCAGCTCGCCCTGATGCGACTTCAGATATGCTTTTGACCCCAACAGAAACTGCTCCTCGCCGCTAAACAGGACAAAACGGATGGTGCGCTTCGGCTTCATTCCGCTCTTTAGCAATGCGCGCGCTGCCTCCAGTACGGCCACCGTTCCTGTGCCATTGTCGGTAGCGCCGGTTCCCAGGTCCCAGGAGTCCATATGGGCGCCCAGCATCACGATTTCGTCGGGCTTTTCGGAGCCTCTGATCTCCGCGACCGTGTTGTATACCTCAACCGGCTTGTCGCTATAGGAGTTTTGGATATTCAGCTCCATCTCGACCTTGCCCCTTTGCATCAAGCGCCAGATCAGGTTGTAATCTTCCCAGGAAACGTAAGCCGCGGGCGTGGGGGCGATCCGCACCTGGTCTCCGGTAATTCTGTCGGTGTCTTTGCTCGAAAGCCACCCCAGATCAAACATGTTGAGTAGCCCATGTGTCTTGTCGGAAGGCATCAACATCGCCGCCGCGCCTTCTTCCGTCAGAAAACGATAGGCGGGCTGGAAGAAAGCAAAACTCATCGCGGGCTTGAGCTCGTTCATGGGGATGACCGAGTCTCCGTAAGGCGTCAGCATCGGATGCGCCGGAGTCACAATCGACCTTGGCTCAAATAACAGAACGATTGCATTTTTCAACTTTCCTTTGAACGGTTCGAGATCCGCCGGCTTGGTTGCATTCAGGTACACCACCGGACCGCGAATCGTTCCCCGGGTTCCCTCAACCCAGCCGTAGGACGCAGCCGAGATGGGGTGCTCAGCGGGCGCTGTTATCCGTGCCTCGATCCGTCCGCGGGTCCAGGACCGTCCCAAACTCCAGGGTTCGAGATGAACACCCTGAGCGCCGTATTCCCGGAACTTCTGTTCGGCCCAGTGGTTCGCCTTCCTCAGGTTTTCAGAACCTGTGAGCCGCGGACCCAGCATGTCCGAAAGATATTCGAGATTCTCCATCAGCTCGTTATGGTTCTTAATCTCCGCCGCGATCTTCCGGTCTGGCTCCGTGTTAGGGTCCTGCTTGCGAGCCTGAGCCGTTGCGGCCGCGCCGCCACAAAGCAACACCAGGAGCAGCATCCAGGCCACACGGGAGTTTCGCATATTTACGATACGGTGAAGAGTCATCGGCGGATGTAATCTGAATAGTACTGCCTGAATGAGCCCGGCCGATAACATTGCACACTACCGCATCACGGGCAAACTCGGTGAAGGCGGCATGGGCGCCGTGTATCGGGCCACCGACACGAAGCTGAACCGCGATGTTGCCATCAAGGTGCTTCCCGAAGCCTTCGCCGCCGACCCGGACCGCCTGGCGCGTTTGACGAGGGAAGCGCAGGTGCTGGCGTCCTTGAATCATGCGGGCATTGCATCCATCTACGGTGTCGAAGATCGGGCGTTAATTCTCGAACTCGTCGAAGGCCCCTCGTTGACCGACCGCATCGCGCAGGGGCCCATCCCGATCGATGAGGCGTTGACCATCGCCAGGCAGATCGCCGAGGCGCTTGAATATGCGCACGACCACGGGATCATTCACCGCGATATCAAGCCCGCCAACGTGAAAGTGACGCGCGAGGGCCGTGTCAAGGTTCTCGACTTCGGCCTCGCGACGGCCCTGGCCCCTGACTTTGCGGCGGCCGACCCGGCAACTTCGCCCACCCTGACATTACGCGCCACCCAAGCCGGCATGATCATGGGGACGGTCGGCTACATGAGCCCCGAACAAGCCAAAGGCAAACATGTCGATCGCCGTACGGACATCTGGGCGTTCGGGGTCGTGCTCGCCGAAATGCTCACCGGGCGGCCACTCTACACGGGTGAGACGGTATCGGAAACGCTGGCAGCCGTAATTAAAGACGAGCCTGACCTCACCGGTTTGCCCTCGCGGACGCCGGCCTCCGTGCGCCGCCTCCTCGCCCGGTGCCTGGAAAAAGATCCACGACGGCGACTTCAGGCTATCGGCGAAGCACGCATCGCGATTGAGAATGCGGGACCGAACGAACCGGAGAGTGCGACGCTTGCGAGTACAACGATAAAGCGCGGCCTCTCCGCGTGGTGGATCGCGGTTGCTCTCCTCCCCGCGCTGATCCTTGGCGGCCTCCTTTGGCAACGCTCCCTGCACGTCAGATTGCCGTTGCAGCGCTTCACGCTCGATCTCGGACCGGATGCCATTGCCGGCAACTTCAGCACGGCCTCGATATCGCCCAACGGGTCGCGGATTGTTTTCCCGGTTCGCAACACGGCGGCTATGACATCCGGCCAGACTCTCCTGGCGACACAACTCCTGAGTCAATCGAAGGCTTCCGTGCTCTCCGGCACCGAGAATGCCGCCGACGCATTTTTCTCTCCGGACGGCGCATCGATCGGGTTTTTCGCCGACGGAAAACTGAAGAAGGTCTCGGTTCACGGCGGTGCGCCGATAGCCTTGTGCGACGTGATGAACCCACGCGGAGGAACCTGGGGAGCGGACGGCAATATCATCGCGAATCTTGACGTATTCCACCTCTTCCGCGTGCCGGTGGCCGGCAAGCCGGAGATCTTGACGTCGACCGAGGACTCCAGCTATCGTACGAGCCGATGGCCGCAGATATTGCCTGGTGGCGGTACCGTGATCTTTACTGCCCACACATCGCCAGGTGTCGCTTCCTATGACGATGCCAGTATCGAGGCGTTGTCGCTCAAATCCGGAAAGATCAAGCTTCTATATCGCGGTGGATTCTACGGACGATACGTTCCGAGCGGCCACTTGCTCTATGCACGAAAAGGAACGCTCTTCGCCGCACGGTTCGATCTCGACCGCCTGGAGTTGCGTGGCGAGCCGGTGCCCATCGTCGACGATTTGGCAGCCAATGTGACGCAGGGCGGCGGTCAGTTCGACGTCGCGGCAGGCCCCACCGGCTCCGGGATTCTCGTCTACCTGGCCGGCAAACCCAGCGAAGGCCTGCCGCTGACTTGGCTGGACGCGTCCGGAAAAACCGAGACCTTCATCTACGTTCAAGCGGGCGTTCCACTCAATGCGCGCTTCTCCGCTGACGGCCGGCGGCTGGCGTTCTCCATTCTGGGCGACGTGAACGTGTACGACATCGAGCGTGGCGCCATGTCCCGCATCACCACTCACTCGTCGCCCACGGGAATGCAGGTGCAGTACATCGCCTGGATGAGAGATGGCCGCTCTCTACTGTATTCCGAGGACGGCAACTTCTGGTACACGCGCGCCGACGGATCCACCCTGCCGCAGAAGATTTTCGAAGCTCCGGGAGGGCTCCTGGGCTCCATCTCGCCGGACGGCCGCTGGGTCACTTTCAGCCAGGTGGTCGGCGGACAACGCGAGCTGTGGCGCTTTTCACTGGACACATCCGATGCGGAGCATCCTAAAGCCGGTAAGCCGGAAGCGCTGGTGAGCGGCCCGGGAACAAGGACCGACCCGATTCTTTCTCCGGACGGACATTGGCTCGCGTACACCACAACCGAGGCGGGGCGCAACGATGTATTCGTCCAGCCGTTCTCCAACGGAAGCCTTTCGTCATCCCGCGTTCAGATTTCGACCGAGCCCGGCCGTTTCCCCGTCTGGTCACCCGGCGGAAAGGAACTGCTCTACGTGACTGGCGACGGCCACATCATGTCGGTTGCATACACCGCCAGCGGCGAGTCGTTCAATCCCGGCAAACCACGTCTGTGGACACCCGCCGACGTCGCGTCCCTCGGCCCGTTCTGGCCGCTGGCCCTGGCGCCCGATGGAAAACGTTTGGTCGCTGTCCTCAATCCACAAGCGAGCGCTGGGGGCGAGAAGGGGAATCTGCATCTCACCTTTCTGCTGAACTTCTTCGACGAGTTGAAGCGCCGGGCACCCTAGATTTGCGATGGACGGTATCTCGCTCAGCCTAACTCCGCATGGCCGGCTCGTGGTCGTCCCCGACGTGGACGCGGCGCCGATGGACGCGCGGCTCGCGGAACGCATCCGACAGGCATTTGAGCGCGGGTCGGGACACGGGCTCCTGTTGCTGGGTGCAGACGAGGCTGGGACATCGCTGCCGCCGCTGTTCGCCTGGTGGCGGGAGTTCGCGGCCCGCTATGTCACGTTGTTGTGCACCCATGAGGCAGGCGACGGCGGGGTTCATGTCGAAGCGCCGTCAACCGGGGAGCTTGAAGCAATCTCGTTTGCCGCGCCGCCGATGCCGGGCGCCGAGTATCTGACGGCATCAGTACTCGACGCTTTGTGGCGCGAGATGGACGCGGCCTTCGCAACGGAGCTGTCCGAATCGAAGCTTGACCTGCAGACTTTCCTGAAGCAGCGAAACCCAGCCTGGAACCTCGTGGGGCGAGTGCATTTCAACCTGGCCGAGAATCGCAAAGACACGAACGCACCGTTTGCCTTCCTCGCCACCTACACGACACGATTATCGGCTAAGGCGAAAGCGCAGCATCTGCCGCTGGGGCAGGCATTACGCGAGTACGCCGGCGCGGCGAACAAGAAGCGCCTGCTGTCGTTGCTCCTCCCGGTACAACGGGCGGCGGAATCCTGTCCGTGGCTCAAAACGATGGTCGATGCCGGTGAAATCTTCCATCCGTTGCGCTGGACTTCCAGCGAAGCAAGGCAGCTTTTGACGGATGTTCCACAACTCGAAGCGGCGGGTGTCGTCGTGCGCATGCCGGCCGCGTGGCGTGGCAATCGTCCGCCGCGGCCCCGCGTCACCGGGATCGTGGGGGGCAAGCCGCCGTCGGGAATCGGCAGGGAGGCCCTGCTCGACTTCCAAATGGCAGTCACCCTCGACGGCGAAGCGCTCACGGCGGCCGAAATAAAAGAACTGCTGGCCCAGTCGGATGGGCTCGCGCTGGTCCGGGGGCGTTGGGTCGAACTGAACTCCGAGCACCTGAAGCAGATGATCGACCGGTTTCAGGATGCCGAGCGTACGGCCCAGGAAAGCGGCGTCGCCTTTGCCGAAGCCATGCGCCTGCTCGCCGGTGCGAATGTAACCGCAGCCGACGCCGCGGTCGAGGAGGCTGCTGAATGGGCGCAGGTGGTTGCCGGTCCCTGGCTGGCGGACACTCTCAAAGACCTGCGCACTCCCCAGGCTCTCGCGGAAGCCGATCCTGGCGACGCCCTGAAGGGTACGCTGCGGCCATACCAGCAGGTGGGCGTCCGCTGGCTCCATCTGCTCACGAAGCTCGGCTTGGGTGCTTGCCTCGCCGACGACATGGGACTCGGCAAGACCATCCAGGTACTCAGCCTTTTGCTGTTGCTCCAACGCGAGTCGGCATCGGAACCAAGGCCCAACCTGCTCGTGGCGCCCGCGTCGTTGCTTGCGAACTGGGCGTCCGAGATTGAACGATTCGCACCGAGCCTCAAGACTCTCATCGCCCATCCGTCGGCTTCCGCGGCCGGCGATTTCAAAGCGTGGACGCCGGACCGGGTGCAAGGTATCGACCTGGCGATCACAACCTATGGTTCCGTTCTGCGCGCGCCGTGGCTCAAAGAGGTGGGGTGGCGCCTGGTCATCCTCGACGAAGCGCAAGCCATCAAGAACCCCGACGCAAAGCAAACGCGAGCGGTGAAGGCATTAAAGCCGGATGCGAGGATTTCACTCACGGGCACGCCGGTGGAAAACCGCCTCGGCGATCTTTGGTCGCTGTTCGATTTCATCAACCCCGGACTGCTCGGTACTGCCAAAGAGTTTTCGGCATTTACGAAACGGCTCGGCAGCGGACCGCATGCGTCCTATGGACCGCTGCGCGAGTTGGTCCGACCGTACATTCTGCGCCGCCTGAAGACTGACAAAACGGTCATTACGGACCTGCCGGACAAAACCGAAGTGAAGGCGTTCTGCCCGCTGAGCCGTACGCAGGCAGCGCTCTATGAGCAGGCGGTAAAAGAGTTGGGCAAACAGATTAAGGAAGCGTCCGGAATCCAGCGCAAAGGCCTGGTTCTGTCATACCTCATGCGCTTCAAACAGATCTGCAATCATCCTTCGCAATGGCTCGCCGACGGTGCCTGGAAGGAAGAGGACAGCGGAAAATGGGGCCGCCTGCGCGAGATCGCCGAGGTGGTGGCGGCCCGGCAGGAAAAGATGCTGGTGTTCTCGCAATTCCGTGAGATCACGGCGCCGCTCGCGGATTTTCTCGCTTCAGTATTCGGCAGGCCGGGGCTCGTGCTGCATGGCGAAACAGCAGTAAAGGGCCGAGGCGACTTGGTCCGCCGTTTCCATGAAGATGAATCGATCGGGTTCTTTGTTCTTTCCCTGAAGGCCGGCGGCATTGGTCTGAACCTCACCGCCGCGTCTCACGTCGTGCACTTCGACCGGTGGTGGAATCCGGCGGTGGAGAACCAGGCGACCGATCGCGCATTCCGCATCGGCCAGACGAAGAACGTGCTCGTCCACAAGTTCGTGTGTCGCGGTACTGTGGAGGAGAAAATCGATGAGTTGATTGAATCGAAGCTGCAGATCTCTCGGGAACTCCTCGAAGGCGGCGCTGAAGTGCTGCTGACAGAGTTGAACGACGAAGATTTGCTGAAGCTGGTCGCACTCGATATGAAGAAGGCGCTGAAGGAGAGCTGAGCCAGTGGACTTTTATGGCTGGAAACCGTATGTTTCCGCAGCCGAGCGGCGGCACAAGGCGCTTCGTGAGATTGAGAAGCGGCGGAAGAAGGGCCACACCGTTTCGCCCGTGGTGATCGAGGGCCGAACCATTGCAAGGACGTTCTGGGGAAAGTCGTGGTGCGAGAACCTGGAGAGGTACAGCGACTTCGAGAATCGCCTGCCACGCGGGCGAACCTATGCGCGCAACGGCTCGATAGTGGATTTGCAGATCAAGCCGGGGTCAATCGAAGCTTTGGTCAGTGGTTCCGAGCTATACGAAGTCACCTTGAAAATCGCCCCGGTTGGCAAGCCGCGTTGGAAGTCAATATGCCAGGATTGCGCCGGAGGGATCGACTCGCTGGTGGAGCTGTTGCAGGGGCGCTTCTCGAAAGGTGTAATGGAGCGGGTCTGCCTGCCGGACAAAGGGCTGTTTCCTTCCCCTGCGGAGATCAAGCTGGACTGCAGTTGTCCGGACTGGGCGGGCATGTGCAAGCACGTGGCGGCGGTCCTCTATGGCGTGGGAGCAAGGCTCGATAATCAGCCGGAGTTGCTGTTTCGGCTGCGTGAAGTAGACGAGAAGGACCTGCTCGCGAAAGCGGGTACGGGTCTCCCGCTGAGCAAGCGCGCGCCCTCCTCAGTAAAGATTCTCGGAGGCGAGAACCTGGCAGACATCTTCGGTCTGGACATGGCCGAAAGCACGGCTACTGAAGGCCGTCCTGCGAAGAAGAAGACAGTTCGGCGAACGCGAAAAGAACAGGATTGACTACTCGCTGCGTGCGCTCAGTTGTTGCTCCACGTAGACATTATGCGGGAGCTTTTGATCCCAATGCCGCCAGAGATCCATACGGCGTCTGTCCATGTCGGCGGCCTTTGCGGCATCGCCCGCCCGGCGATAAACTCCGGCCATGTAGTAGTACATCATCGATACCTTCGTCGCATCCATCAGCTCATTGATCGGATCCGGGTTCGTCTCCATCATCCCCGCATACAGTTGTTCATAGATTTGCACGGCACGGCGGCGGTCTCCGACGGCGGATTCGTAGTCGGCATGGGCGCGAAGGGCCACTACCACCTCGCTTTCCGGCTTGATCTTTTGCACGGGGTAATCGTGAGTTTCGCGCAACAGGCTGAAGGCCGCGTCGATGCGTTGGCGGGCCTCGGCTAAGCGATGGAGCCGCCGCAGCGGATACGAAGACTCGGCCTCCAACTCCGATTCACGGCGTCGGGCGCGCACGTTATTCTTCACTTCGCGCAACCGTTCGATCGCGAGATCGAACAGGGCAAGGGAGCGTTGGGGGTCCTTCTCTTCGAGGAGATCGGCCAACTCGCGGGCGCACGTCGACAAGCGGTCGCGGCTCGTTTGATCGCGCGGATCGCGGGCCGCTGCTTCAGAAACCAGATTCACGGCCTCCTGGTAGACCGTAATGGCCTCATCGAAACGGCCCAGATTGACACTGCCGTCCTGGCCCAGCGTCCGAGCCTCCCGCATGAGAATCGCATAGAGTGTGAGTGCGCGGTCGGTGGGTGTGCGATAAATAGGTCCTTCTGCGATTTTTCGCGCCTCGCGAAGCGCGACAATGGCTTCGTCGAGATGGCCCTGGGACCGTTCGGCGCTTCCGATCAGGCTCAGGCTCATGGCGTGAAGCCGCTGGGTAGATGGAGCGGAGCCCGCGACATCGATCGAGCGTCTCGCGAATCGAATGGCCGCGTCGTAAAGGTGCAGATTATTGTGCAGAAGCGCAAGGTTGGAAAAGTAGCTGGCCGCCTCTTCCTTCTGGTCCTGCGAGATGCCGGGAACGGTCAAAAATCGTTCAAGCCGATCAATCACCTTGGCGGCGTGAGCCTTGGCATCCGTGTCGCGCAGCTCTGAATCGGCCACCACCATGCGATCGTGAGCTATTCCAGCCGAGAGAAGCAGGGCACTGGCGCTTCGCGGCCGCGACTTGAGGACAAGATCGGCGAATGAATCGGCTTTCTTCAGGTTCTCCTCAGCCTTGGCGAATTCACCAAGGTTGAGTTTTGACGGAACGCCCTGGATTCTCGCAACGTGCTGGTATCCTTCCGCGAGTTCCTGGGCCAGGTCGAGGTCGCCGTGCGCCGACTCTCCCAGTTTCTCCAGATATGTGAGCGAGGCGGAAACCAGGTTGTGCCGGGCTTCCGTAGCGCCGGGCAGCGCGCCGATGTCGCGGTCGAGATCGAATATCTTTGTGGACAACAAATGTAGTTGTTGAAAGCGTTGTTCCGCGATCAGGCGTTCGCGGTTGGCAACATACAATCCGACGGACAGGCCTGCGATCGTCAGCGCGGCAAATGCGACGAACGTCCGGTAACGGCGTACGAATTTGCGGGTTCGGTACCAGGCGTCGCCGGATCGGGCGCCCACCGGGCGGAATTCCAGAAACGCGCGAATATCGTTGGCCATCGCCTCCACCGACACATAGCGCTCTTCCGGTTCCTTGCGAAGGGCCTTCCGTAAAATGTAGTCGAGATCGCGCGGCAAATTGGGATTCAAGCTGCTGGCCGGCTTAGCCTCGGTCGTGCAGATAGCGGTGTCGATGGCCTCTTGAGTATGGTCCGTGAATTGGTGGGGCGACTGTCCGGTGAGCAGGTCGTAAAGCACGGCCCCTAGCGAATAAACGTCGGTGGTAGTGCTTTGCACCGTTCCGCGGACTTGTTCCGGGCTGGCATAGTCCGGCGTCAGCATGCGTTCCTGGGTGCGCGTCTGATCCGTAGCGGCGTCCAGAATCTTGGCAATACCGAAGTCCAAAAGCTTCGGCTGTCCTGACGAGTCCACCAGAATGTTCGAAGGCTTAAGATCCCGATGGATGATCAGATTATGATGCGCGTAAGAGACGGCATCGCAGACTCGGAGAAACAGGTAAAGCTTCTCTCGTACATCAAGCTTGGCGGCATACGAATCGATGGGAGTCCCATCGATGTAATCCATCACCAGGTAAGGCTCGCCGCTTTCGGTCTGCCCCGCATCGAGAACGCGGGCAATACCCGTGTGTTGGAGGGACGCCAGGATCTGCCGCTCCTGGAGGAATCGTTGCCGGAAGACCCGCCCCTCGCTGTCGTGCCTGAGGAGCTTCACGGCCACCCGATGTTCGATCTGGCCGTCGCTGCGCTGCGCCAGAAACACCGCCCCGGCGCCGCCGCGGCCGAGAAGCCGAACCAGGCGATAAGGCCCGCATTGGCGTCCTTCGCGGCTGACGTCGCTGGTTGTGAGGACTGCTTCCGCCTCGGTAGCTAAAGATCGGGCCAGCGACGGCCCGGTCTGGTCGTCGTACTGTAGCAGCGATTCGACTTCGGCGCGTACGTCGGGATCCACGGAATTCTGCACAAAGTAACGCGTGCGGTCCGCCGGAGAAAGGTCGGCCAGCTCGCGAAACAGAGTTGAGACCTGGTCCCTCATGATTTAAAACATGATGCCATACCAGTTTGCCACCTGGGAGCAAGAATATACTAGATTTCATTACGATTCCCGATCCCAAGATCACGACACTGCTCCAGCAGCTTCGGGCCGGCGACCAGGCGGCGCGAAGCGAGCTGATGGACGTCGTGTATGCTGCGTTACATCGTATCGCGAGAGGCTATCTCCGGAAGGAACGCTCCGATCACACGCTGCAGCCGACCGCCCTGGTGAATGAGGCTTACTTAAAGCTCTTTGGCAAGGCGGAAATCCAGTTCACTGACCGGGCTCATTTCTTTGCGCTGGTGTCGCAGGCCATGCGCCGCATCCTGGTCGACCATGCACGGGCGCGCGCGGCGGCGCGGCGCGAAGGCGAGCGAATCCCGCTGAACACCTCGATCCTCGTGAATGGCGAAGCGGGCAATCAGCAGATGAATCTCCTGGAACTGGACCTGGCGATCGATGCATTGGCGCGCGAGAAGGAGTCGCTGGCCCAACTGATTGAAATGCGATATTTCGGCGGAATGACCGCGGAGGAGACCGCCGAGGTCGTCGGCCGGTCGGTCCACATCGTGCGTCACGAGCTGCGGCTGGCGCATGCCTGGCTGCGGCGCGAGATGGCGCGCCGCGGCTGAGTCTTACCCACAACCGTTACAGCGTGAATGCTGCGATCCCTTTTGCCAATTTCCCCAGCACCCTTCGCTTTATTAGGTAGAGACTGCCAAAGGGCAATTGGGAAAGGGTAAACGGCATGGGTGAGTCAGCGATGGATTCGGTAACTTCGACGCAATGGGCGATGGCCGCGGTCAAGACGATTGGAGTTGTTGGGGTGAACAGGGCGGTGTTCGACCTGGTCAATCTGCGCACCGTGCGGGCGCACAGACTGATCCTCGTGGCGGGAGGCATGGATGCCGGGCCGCCGTTTTCGTATTCGCCTGAATTGTCGATGTCCAATTACACGGCGTTCAGTACTTACCATCCGGTGAGTTTCAAGGACTTTGACGGAGTCGGCGGACGCGTCATTTCGGGTGACGCGATGATCTGGTCGTACACCTCGCTAACGCTTTGGGACGGTCCTGCCTACGTATCAAAAGGTCTGGCCTGGGTGCGTATGAGCGGCTGGGGAATCGGAGTTCCGGGCGCAGGCCTGGATCATGGTTATGCCTGGGTGTCGTATGGGGATGGGCAACCCCTCGGAGATCCGCTCGAGAACATCGAGATGGTGTTGGATACCGACATACCTTCTTCCCCAGACAACCTGGACGTCAACGTGAAAGTGCAGAATAAGGATGACTCCCTTGTGGTCATCCTCGATGGCGACGTCCTGTTTGATTTTGACAAGGCTGACATCAAATCGCAGGCCGTGAAACCACTCACGCAGGCCGCGGGCATCATACGATCGGCTCGCCGGCCGAGTTCCAAGGTGCTCATCAACGGACACACCGATGACGTCGGCGAGGCGGGTTACAATCAGGGGCTGTCGGAGCGGCGAGCCAAGGCCGTAGCCGACTGGTTCGTTGCGAAGAAGCTCCTGCCTCAGTCGATTCTTAAACCGCAGGGGTTCGGCAAGACCCAGCCTCTGAATAACAAGACGGACCCCGCATCCCGGGCAAAGAATCGCCGAGTTGAAATCGATCTGTTAAATCAGTAAAGATTCACAAAGGGCTTGACCTACGAAGCTCTTCGTAATAACCTATATCCATGGCGCAAGCACCACGTCCCACCGACGGGGAGTTGGAGATCCTGCGTGTGCTGTGGAGCAAGGGTCCTGCAACCGTCCGCGAGGTTCACGCGGTTCTTTCCGAAACTAAGCCTGGCACCGGCTACACCACCGTCCTGAAGCTGTTGCAGATCATGTCGGACAAGGGGCTCGTGAGCCGGGACGAGAAGAATAAAGCTCACATTTACAGTTCGCGAGTTCCGGAGGAGCAAACCCAGCGGCAGATGGTTCGCGATTTGCTCGACCGGGTGTTCGGAGGGTCGTCATTGCGGCTGGTGATGCAGGCGCTCTCCACGCACGAAGCCAGTTCGGAGGAACTGGCGGAAATACGCCATATGCTCGATGAGTATGAACACCGGCAGGGAGGGGTGTGATGCGAGAAACGTTTATCGAATCGGCCGGTTGGGCGTTGATTCATTCGCTATGGCAGAGTGCGGCCATCGCCGCAATCTGGGGCACTTTCAACCTCGCCTTGCGGCGTGCCAGCGCAAATACCCGCTATCTGCTGGCTTACCTGGCGCTTCTCGCCATGCCGATTGCGGGGATTTCAGGATTCATTTCGCTCGCACAGCACGATGAGCCGGTCGTCGCGGTTGGGACATGGGCGCCGATTGGGGCGGTTACACCGGTAGCGATCAGGCAATCCGCAGGGCTCGCGCCGGCGGCTCCCCCGCCTTACCTCGGAATGGTCGTTTGGCTTTGGTTGAGCGGCGTGATGGCAATGTCGGTCTGGTCGGCGGCGGGATGGGTAGCAGCGCAACGGCTGAAGCGGCGAAGTACGAAGGCATTTCCCGAGGCTTGGCAGCGCCGGCTCAGGGTGCTAGCCAATCGGCTGGCAATTCGGCGAACGGTACGATTATGCGAATCGGCATTAGCTCGGGTGCCGGCCGTAATCGGCTGGCTGCGGCCCGTCATCCTGGTCCCCGCCGGCGCCCTGGCGAACCTCTCCCCTGAAGAGCTCGAAGCGGTTTTAGCGCATGAGCTGGCGCATGTCCGGCGTCTCGATTATGTTGCCAACCTGCTGCAGAGCGCGATCGAAATTGTGATGTTCTATCACCCTGCCGTCTGGTGGCTTTCGAAGCGCGTCCGTGCCGAGCGGGAGAACTGCTGTGACGACCTGGCAGTTGCGGCATGCGGCAATCGCGTGATTTATGCCCGTGCTCTTACTGCGCTCGAAGAATTCCGCTCGGCGCGTCCGCAGTTTATGATGGCGGCAACTGGCGGCCCGTTAGTCACCCGCATTCGCCGGCTTCTGGGTCACGACGAGCCGCGCCGCCGCTCGCTGCCCGTTTGGGCCGCGCTGGCAACGTCGG
>DATGJP010000009.1:0-2123 GCA_035295125.1 Bryobacteraceae bacterium
CTGGAAATCGCCGGATGTCCAGCGTTCGCGGCCAGAAGTTGCCGAGAATCGTCAGCAGATGTGCGTTGCGGACCAGCGGATGAAACGGCTTCAACTTACCATTGTAGAGCGCACAGGCGGCGGCGTTCCGTTGTGCGCGAATTCCTGAGATGGAGCGTACAGGACGCAGGGGCGTCTTCAGTCACAGCCGGGGACAGCCTGCCGGATAAGTGTATTTGCTTGCGCGGCTGGGCATCGTAAAGTTATGGCAGGCTATCCAAAACGAAAAGCAGCACGAATCTCCAGACAACAGACCGACCATTTTTTCGAACGGATGCATGATCGCCTGTTGCGCTCCGTCCTGCGAATCCCTCAGAAAAACCCACCCCGCCGGTCACACCTCCTAAAAATATTCTTTGTCCGGGATACCTCTTTGCAACGAAAGAACTTCCGTTTCTTGCTTGTTTTCCCGCCGGTCCGGAATTTGTCCCCGCTCCGCTACAATTCAGTTGGAAGTGGTTTTCTCGCTGGCGAGGATGCGTCGTTGCTGTGACGGCTTTTGAAACTGTTGGACGCCTTCACGGGCCCGACACTCCGTGGAACAATAGAAAAACAGTTTCGACATGGAATCGGCAGACGTCGTTATTATCGGCGCGGGCATCGTCGGCTCTAGCATCGCCTGGAACCTTACCGAATCCGGATGCCACAAGGTTCTCCTGATCGAGCGCGAAAGCCAGCAAGGGAAAGGCTCCACGGGCAAGAGCATGGGTGGAGTGCGCGCGCAATTTTCGACTCCTGAAAGCATCCGCATGTCGCTGTATTCCATTCCTGTATTCCGTGACTTTGAGCAGATCGTTGGGCATTCCTCCGGGTATCGTGGCCAGGGTTATTTGTTTGTCGCCACCGACGGCCGCGATCTCGCCTATCTCAGCACCAATGTGGAACGCCAGGTGTCGCTCGGCGTCAGGGTTGAACTGCTCACGCCCGCCGACGTCATCCGCATGGTTCCGCAGTTGCGCCCCGACGACATTACCGGGGGCAGCTTTTGTCCCACGGACGGATTCGTCGATCCTTATAGCGTCATGATCGGCTTCACCGCTCGAGCTCTTGAACGCGGAGCACGATTGTGGCGCGGAGTCGAGGTCTCTGGCATCCGCGTTGATATGCAAGGAGTTGCGGGCGTCGAAACCACAAATGGTTTCGTTTCGTCGCGGGCCGTCGTAAACGCAGCGGGTCCTTGGGCGGCCAGCGTGGCTAAGCTTGCCGGCGTCGATATTCCTGTCCAACCTCTACGCCGCATGCTGGCGCCGACGGAGCCGTTCGACCAGATCGCGCGCTCAGCGCCCATGACCGTCGATATGTCCACGGGCTTTCATTTCCGGCCGGAAGGTCTCGGCATCCTCATGGCCTGGAACGATCCCCACGAAACTTATGGCTTCAACACGAACTTCGATCCGGAGTTCATCGAAAAGATTCTCACACGCGCCGTCAGCCGTGTACCCTGTCTGGAATCGGTCGAAGTAAACGCGCGCCGCGGATGGGCTGGTTTGTACGAGATGACACCGGATCACCACCCCATTCTGGGCGAAGCTCCGAATGTGCCCGGTTTCTGGCTTGCTAACGGGTTCAGCGGTCATGGCGTGATGCACTCACCGGCTACCGGCCGAATACTCGCCGACCTTATCCTGAAAGGGTCGTGCAGCCTCGTCGATACCGGTCTGTTCAGCCTCAACCGCTTCGCCGAGGGCCGCGTGATTGAGGAGACCGCCGTCCTATGACCAGACGTTCGCTTTTGAGTCTGCCTTTGGCGCTATCTTCAGTAACACGCGCACAACGGAAAGCGGCGGCTGTGTTTCTGCCCCAAGTGAGGAAGCCGCCGCGTCCTGTGCGCTCTGGAGTAACCAGCGCCGGCGAAACGAAACTAAATGAGCAGGCGGTACTCGATGAAATCGAGCACCGGGCCGCAGCCGCACTGGCGCGAATTCACCATGCCCGCACGCCGGAAGAAGCCTCGGAGATTCGCGCGCAGCTTCGTCCCAAGCTCGAAGCCTCTCTCGGGTACCGCCAGCTTCCCTGGCCACCCGATCTTAAACTTCGGCACGTGGGCACCTTGCAGCGTCCCAGTCACCGCATTGAAAAGTTGG
>DATGJP010000010.1:0-13248 GCA_035295125.1 Bryobacteraceae bacterium
CGGCTTTTATACCGGTATCCGTGCCGTGCCCGGCGGGAGGGCGCGTCAGTCGCGCTGGATCATCGGCTCGGCGGTGGTGGCCGCGGCCTGGCTCATCGGCACGTTCCTGCTCGGCGCTGCCGGTGCGTTCCGCAACGATGCACTGCCGCCGCGCATTCCCATGGCGCTCGCCGCGACGCTGCTGCCGGGCTATCTGCTGCTACTCTCCCCGACATACCGCCGCATCGTCGCTGCCGTGCCGCAGCACTGGCTCATCGGCATCCAGACCTTTCGTATCCTGGGAAGCGCGTTGCTGGTCCGCTATTTGGCGGGCGAGCTGCCCGGTCTTTTCGCGCTGCCGGCCGGAATCGGCGACGTCGCTACCGGATTGCTCGCGCCCTTCGTTGCAACGCGATCGGGAGGCGTTGACGCGCGCGGATCAAGGTTGTGGCGTCCGCCCAGGTCTGCGGCTGATCTTCCATAATCATCGTGTAGCCGGCTCTATGGTGAGTGGCAAGGAAAGCTCCAATCTTACAGAAACCTGGATTCCGGCAAGCAGTTGTAAGGAAACAGCCTTTAGGCACACTCACTGGACAACCACATGGCCAAGATCACCGACCTGAAGTTCGCGAATCAGGTCTTCATGAAGGCGTACCCGTATCGCAGAATCGATTGGCATCCCGGCGCATGGTTGGAGAAGCCACTTCCCGAAGCACGGGTCGCGGTTGTAACGACGGCAGCGTTCTTCAGACGGGATCAGCCTCCATTCGATACGACCATTCGCGGAGGAGACTATTCTTACCGTGTCATCCCAGCCGATACCGACTTGAGTACGCTCGAAATCGCCCATCGAAGCGACGCATTTGACATCCACGGGATCACGTCGGACAAAAATCTGGCGCTGCCGCTGGATCGGTTGAGTTCGCTCGCGGAGAAGCGCATCATCGGTTCAGTAGCTCCGCATCATTTCAGCTTTATGGGCTCGATCGCGGCTCCAGGCCGACTCATTGCCCAAACCGCGCCCGAGGTTGCTCAAATCCTGCTGAAAGACGAAGTGGACGCGGTCTTGCTTACCCCAGTTTGACCGATGTGCCATCAGTCCGTCGGACTGATCCAGAGCATCATAGAGAAAGCGGGAATCCCTACGGCTTCCGTTAGGTTGTTCCGTGAGGTGACGGAGCGGGTTGACCCGCCGCGAACACTGTTTTTGGATCAGCCATTTGGCTATCCGCTAGGAGCGCCGAACGATGCTCCACTCCAAACCGTGATCATTCTGGCGATGTTGGCTCTGCTCAAAGAGCGCGTACCGCCGTCCGTTCGCTGGGATCTGAAGGCAGCGGGATAACCCGGGGCTAACCCTATCTTCCCGATAACCGTCGTATCAGGCGGTCTTCGAAATTCGGGTCTGCCTCTTTCTTTTCACTCATGCCTCGAGCGGCTGAACGCAATTGCTCCACCTGGCGGGCCAGGCGGGAGCAGAATCTGCACATCGCGAGATGAAGGCGTACCTCCATGCGTTTCCACCAACTCTGTGCCTGAAGCTGATCCGACATGAGCAGCGTTGCAACGTTTTTGCACGAGATCATGTTTTACTCCGACCTCCGGCCGCAGGTTTGCTCACGCCCTTCGCTTCTAGACATTCACGCAGCCTGGCGCGCGCTCGATGCATCAGCACTCCAAAGTTGGTGACGCTGACAGCCAGAATCTTACAAATCTCGCTGGTCTCAAGACCCTCGACTTCACGCAGGACGAATACCTCACGCTGATTCACGGGCAGGCCATCCATGCAGCCACGAATCAGCTCGCCGATCTCCTTGGAAAGCATCAGCCGTTCCAAATCAGCGGGCGGGCGACTCCAGTTGCCTTTGCTGTCGAATCGGGACTCGAAGACTTCATCGATGGGGTCCATGCGGTCATCTAGCGCCGCAGCCCGGTGCCGCTCCAATGCCTTTTGGGTGCAGGATCCCGAATAGCCACGTTCGCAGTTGCGACCGCCCCTCGAAATTGTCCAGCCGTTCGAGAAACGTCCGGAAGACGTCTTGCACCATGTCTTCCGCTTCGGGTTCCGCGAAACCCAGCGCTCGTGCAGCTCTCACCAGTGGTCTCGCGTGTTCATGCACGGCCTCGGCAAGCGCTTCGGGATCACGCCGCCGAAGGCGTTCAAGAAATGCTGCGCTGATTGGAACCGCGGGTATCATCGCTAACCACTGTAAGAAATTCCAATCTGCTCGCACTCACGGTTAAAGGCAAACACGCCTTCGACATTTCACAAAAAAGGAAATCAACAGATGAACTCCACAGTTTCGTTTCGCAAGTTTGTTCTGGCGGCGGTCATCGCTGCCGGAACTGTTGGCATAAGCTTCGCTGGCTCCAATACGTCCTTCAGCGGCGACCGCGTGACCGTCTCGTCCGACAAGTCGTTCGAAGACGTCACGAGCGCGGTCAAGTCACTGGTTGCGAAGAACGGCATGATGGTGATGGCCGAAGTCAACCAAGGCAAGATGCTGTCCATGACCGGTCTCAGTCTGAAAGCCACTCTTTTCGACGTCGGCAATCCGACTGTAGGCAAGCAACTGTTCGAACAGGATCACGGGGTCGGACTCTACGTCCCCTTGCGCCTGTTCGTGTACGCCGATGCGTCCGGTAAGACGTTCGTGTCCTACGATCGACCGTCGGCATTGCTGGGCCAGTTCCAGAACGAAAAGATCGGCATGGTCGCGCAAATGTTGGACCAGAAGCTGGAAGGTCTGGCCAATATGGCGGCCCACTGAGGTTTCATTTCGAAGGGGGGCCGCCCATGCGCCCCCCGTCTGTACTGGAGAGCGCGATGAAAGAAATCATTTGGACTCATTTGCCATTGCGAGCCTTGCTCATCGGGCTGGCAGCGATTGCGCCCGTGGCGTTTCCTGCGGCGCAAGCCGGCTATACACCCTTCACGACCTGGCTTACCTGGCGATTGTTCCCGCAGCCGTATTGCTCGTCCTTGCGTGGGCCCTCCTCAGAAAATCATCCGCTGCGGGATTAGCAGTCCTGATCCGCGATGGCGCCGTTGCGGGTCCGTTGGCGACCGTGGCACTTGAAGCCGTGCGGTACTCCGGGTTTTGGATGGGATTCATGCCCGGCAACCTTCCGGAACTAATGGGCGTGCTGCTGCTCGACCGCTTCGCTTTGGGACCAACTGCTGCGTCAACTCTCGTCGGCTTTGCCTATCATTTTTGGAATGGCGCCTGTTTCGGAATCATCTTCGCACTCGGGCGTTTCAACTTGCCAGTTTGGTGTGCCGTTCCCTATGGAGCCGCTTTGGGCGTCGGTTTCCTCATCAGTCCCGTAGTGCAGGGATTAGGCGTTGGCATTTTCGGCGTGAAGTTTGGATGGCACTTCGCTGCTACGGTCCTCACAGCCCACCTGGCATTCGGTACGGCGATGGCTGTGATGCTCCGGAGAAATCAAGGTTGCAAAACCGAATCGCCAATGATGCCTCCGGCCGTTGTCGTCCGATGATACATTTGAAAACGATGCGGTCCCCACGACGTCCTGCACTGCCGTTGGCGGTGGTCCTGCTTGCCGCCCTGATCACAGAAACTGGTGCGATGGCGCAATTGCCCGCCAGAATCGATGTGTCCAAGCTCGGATCGCAGGTCGGCGAACGCGCGCCGGATTTCACCTTGAACGATCAAAACGGGAAGCCTTGGACCCTGCAATCGATCATGGGGCCAAAAGGCGCAATGCTCGTATTCTATCGTTCGGCCGACTGGTGACCATACTGCAAGACGCAACTGGTCGAGTTGCAAGGACGGACCACGGAACTCCAGGCGAAGGGACTCGGCTTGGCCGCGATCAGCTATGATTCGGTCGAAACACTAGCCGCTTTCAGCCGGCAGCGAGGCATCACTTTCCCTTTACTGTCGGACACCGGCTCCGAAACCATCAAACGATACGGCATCCTCAACACAGTTGTTGACGAAGCTCTCGGTGCGCACAAGGATGATCCGGCCGTCAAGGAGGAAACTCAAAAGTACGTGTCGGCGGTCGGTGTGAATCCTATCATGAAAGGCATCGCGTTTCCCGGCACTTTCATCGTTGACCGCAAGGGTCGCGTCACGTCCCGATTCTTTGAAGACTTCTACGTGGAGCGGAACACCGTTTCAAGCCTTCTGGTGAGGGCTGGAATGCATGGAGCATCGGTGGCAGCCACGAAAGTTTCAGGCGCGCACCTTGATCTGACGACGTATCCGAGCGATCCAGCAATCGCTCCGGGGAATCGCTTCTCGCTCGTGCTGGATATCAAGCCTGGTCCTGGCATCCACGTCTACGCGCCCGGCGCGAAAGGTTATCGTGCAATCGCGTTGAACATCGCGCCTCAGCCCGGAATTCGAGTACTTCCGATTCAGTTTCCGGCCTCACAGACATACTTCTTCAAGCCGCTGAACGAGCATGTACCCGTTTATCAGAAGCCCTTTACACTGGAGCAGGAAATCATTCTGGAGGGCACCCTGGAAGCGCAGGCTGCCCTGCGCGGAAAAGAGAACGTGCCCTTGACCGGCACACTGGATTACCAAGCTTGTGACGACAAGCAATGCTTCAACCCCGCTTCCGTGCCGCTCTCTTGGACGCTGACCTTGAGATCGCTGATCCGCGAGCGGCCAAACCTGAAGAAGTAATGCGACGCTCAGTGGCTGCTCGACGTGCTTCCTTTTTTTCAGCGAGGCCCCGGGCGAGCCGCACCGCAGATTGAACCCAAGCTGCCAAGGCTTTTTCGGAGTCCGTGCCGGTCGCGCTCACGTAGATCATTGATTTCATCGGCTTGCCGGTGAAGTCCATCGGTCTGGTATGAGGTTGGCACAAGGAAGCAGTGGCTCGTTCCGGCGTAAGCCGTAACACCAGATCGGTTTTCAGAACGCCGCAACACATGCGACCGTTGACCATGAAGGCAAGCCCTCCGAACATCTTCTTCTCAGAGAATTCGGCGGCAGTATTCATGATCGCGCGAATGCGGTCTGCGAGATGGACATCGTACGCCACGACTATTCAGCTTAGCCCCTCATTCATGCGAACGGATTCTGGTCCGCACTGCGTCAGCACGGGAGCCCATATCGCGGGCGGTCTAGTGGGTTACTTCCTGCTCGGCGACACCGCGACAAGACCTGCTAATTTACCGAGCTGCGAGTGTGCGAGATACACCGTGCCATCTTTCGTCACGACGCCATTGCGAGCGCCCTCGTGGGTCGGCACCACGGCAACCTGACTGAGTTTGCCTGTCGAGTCGACCCGGGCCACTGTGAGCTTCGCGTCTTTCGCGGCCCCGACATACAGCATGTGAGTGGATGGCGAGTAGTTGAGATCATCCACGCCGTCACCGGTGTCGATCGATGACAACTTCTCCCCATTGTGACCTGCATCCAAGACCTCCGCCCGCGTGCTGCAGGCGACGAACAGGTAGCCGGTGTTTTGATCCACCGACAGACCATGCGGACCGTCCTCTCCACACGAGGATGGCCACTTCGCCACGGTTTTGTGTGTTTTAAGATCAATCGCGGTCGTGAGGTCCTTGTCCTCGTAATTCATATAGAGGCGGCCGCGCTTTGCATCGACTGCATAGCCTTCGGGCCGGCCTTCGAATGTCAGTTTTTCCTTCTGGTTCAAAGTCTGGCTGTCCAGAATACGGACAGAGTTGTCGCCTGGTGCGGTAACCCAGACTTCTTTTGTGGGCGCCACATAGACAACACCGTCGGGAGTAGAGTCGATGTGGCCACAAGTTTTGCGTGCGAGAGTCCTTTCGTCAACGGCGCACACACTGGAGTCGGCCCGATCACCGATGTACACCACCCCGTCGCCGATCGATACGCCGCTCGGCCCTTGAGCGCGTTTCCGACCTTTGAGTTCCAGTTCCTTTGTCGCAAAGCCCGAGATCTCATGGACGCTGCCGTTGCTGGTGTCCACCACATCGACCGACCCAATGTTTATGGCAGGAACCCAAACGTATCCCGTCTTCGGATCATAGGTGATGTAATCCATTGTGATGTTTCCCTGGCCGTGATCTGGGAGGGTCAGGGTTCGAACGGTGTAGTTGACGTTTTGCTCGTTGGCAGCCTGCAATCCAATACCAATTGCGCCGAGGGCCACTATGGCGAATAGCAGGATAGAACTCCTTCGTTCCATACCGACAATCCTAGCACCTGCCTCCGGGCATGGTGATCGGACAACCGTACGGATGGGAGGGTCACGACAGCCTCAGCCGCGTGTCAGGACTGCCGAAAGCACACCCATTCGGTTCTAGCGGAGGTTCCGAGCACGACATGCCCCGTATAGGTCTTGACGGCCGGAAAGGACGCATCCAGGGTGGCGCCGCCCACCGTGTCAAAAGCAATATCGAAGCCCTCACCATCGGTAGGCTCTTTGACATACGACTCTACCGGCGTTGTCTGGTAGTCGATTGGGTGGCTCCATATTGTTCGGCGACGAATTTCTTGTCGGGCGACACTGTAGCAAGAACCTCTGCACCGAATGCCCGAGCGACCTGTATGTCAACGTGACCGACACCGCCGGCCCCGGCATGGACCAGAACTTTTTGGCCCGTATGCACGCGAGCACGATCCACCAGTCCCTCCCAGGCCGGTCGGCCGAGACCAGTGATTTGGATATCCACGGAGCCTTTCGACGGGCTGCTGCCAGTGATCTGACCTGTCGGCCGAAACTAGAGTTCTGCCAATGCTCGATGCACTAGATGAATACTGATCGCGCCTTCTCCCACCGCCGACGCCACTCGCTTTACGTTTCCGGCCCGCACGTCGCCGACCGCAAACACTCCCGGCAGGCTGGTCTCCAGCATTTCGGGGGCACGATCGAGCGGCCAATGCGGGTTGCCATTGCCATCGCCAGGCGTATCGAGGTCGCGGCCCGTCAGAATGAAGCCTTTCTGATCGAGTGCAAGGCAGCCCTTCAGCCATTCGGTTCGCGGAGAAGCCCCCGTCATAATGAACAGGTGTCGGACGGCGTGCTCCGACTCAGCGCCGGTCCTCCGGTCTCGCCAGGTAAGGCGCTCCAAATGGTCTTCTCCGTCGAGTCCAGAAATTTCGGTTTGATAATGGAGGTCCACCTTCGGGTTCTCCTCGAGCCGCTGAATGAGGTAGCGCGACATTGTGCTGGAGAGTTCCGCTGCCCGCACCAGCATGTATACCCGGCTCGCCGTCTGGGCAAGGAATGCCGCCGCCTGCCCTGCCGAATTCCCGCCGCCCACGACCGCGACCTCCTCACCCGTGCACAATTGCGATTCCATATAGGTAGCGCCGTAATACACGCCGTTCCCCTCGAACCGTTCCAGGTTCGGCAGCGCCGGCTTGTTGTACTGTGCTCCCGTGGCGATCACGATTGTGCGCGCCGCCAGCTCCTCTCCACCGTCCAACTTCACCGTATACGGCCGCCGTTCGCAGGCGAGTCTCAAAACGCTGCGGGCGACCACTATTTGCGCGCCAAACTTCAGAGCCTGCGAGGCGGCGCGCCCCGCCAGTTCCTGTCCCGAAATCCCCGTCGGGAATCCCAGGTAATTCTCGATTTTCGAGGTCGATGCCGCCTGCCCGCCAGGCGAACTTGTTTCGATCAGCAGAACATCGAGCCCTTCCGAGGCCGCATAAACCGCCGCCGCCAGGCCCGCGGGGCCGGCACCCGCAATGATCACGTCCCGGATTTGTTTGCCGCCGCTGACCACACTCAATCCGAGGCCGGCCGCCAGATCCCGAATCGAAGGGCTGCGCAGCACCCCCCGCCCGGGGCAAATCACGACCGGCACGTCCGTGGGCTTCACTTCGAAACGATCCAGCAGTTCCTGGGAGGTCTGGTCGCGATCCAGGTCGACATAAGTATAGGGCTGCCCGTTGCGGCTGAGGAATTCCCGGATTTCCAGGGTTCGGGCCGAGTGCTGCGATCCCAAAACGACCAAGGCGCCCCAGCCTTGGCGAATCATCTCTAACCGGCGCAGAATGAAGGAGCGCATGAGAATTTCGCTCAGTTCCGTGTCCCTGGCGACCAACACCCGCAAGTTCTCGGGGCTGAGTTCGAGAAAATCTCCGCGCTCGCTCACGCGACCAATGACCTGGCTCCGCGCGCCGGAAAGCATGGTCATTTCCCCGGTGAACCCGCCCGGCTCGTGCAACGCGATCATCCGCTCGCCATCAAGGGACGGCTGCACGATCTCCATACGGCCGGAGAGCAGCACATAGAACGGAATCACCGTGTCGCCAGGCTTGATCAAGATGTCGCCGCTCCGCACCTGGCGTATACGCCCCAAGGGGCGAATACGGTCGATCTGTTCTTCAGTTAGTGCCGGGAAGGCCCGGGGGTGTGTTTCCCGCGAAGCAATGACGTTTTCCATACTTCGATTCTGCGCTAATTGCGTGCGTGCGTAATCGAGCCCGGATCTCCATTCCAGATTTTAGGTACTCGGTGCATTACGGGAATAGCACCAAGGCTTGTCCATTTAGCCGCGGCAATCGCACAATAGCCACCAGGCATTCGCCACTCGTGAAATCGAAGCCGACCACCTCGTCGCGGGCGACGCAGTACAGGACTCGACTGTTCGCAAAGCGCAAACCGCGAGGGTTGCGGAACTCAACCTTTTTATTGGGAGCGAAAACTCGGACGAGGTGTCCGTCCCTCGTATCGTATTCCCGAACGCTCGTCACTGCGTCCCCGGCTCCGAATGGATGCTCGCGGGAAACGACAATATTGCCGTTGGGCGCGATTGCGAGATCGAGCGGGCTCAAGTCGTGATCAGTGACTAGCCGATGAGGCTGCATAGGTGCGCCTGGAGTAAAGGCCACTATGGCGTTATCGCCTCGCCCATTAGGGTCGACTCCTGAAGCGAGGAACAGCCGCCCATCATGACTGAAGGCAAACCCTCGAGGAAAAGGCACCACCCCGGGCGGCAACAGATGCTCTCCTGGAGCATCAAGACTGTCGAGAACGCGATGATTGTACGTTTGCTGCGCAACCCGACGAAATAACGCCCGTCGGGGCCGAAATTGCCGCCGCCGGGATTCAGGCCTTCAATCCGGCCAGTGTCACGAACGACTCGCCCATCCACGGAGATCGCTACTACCTGATCGGCCCCACTGTTTAGAAACAGCAAGTTTTCCTTTGGATCGACGGCAAGGCCGCGCGGATCAGCAATGCGATCATCATCGATAAACGTTCCGCGGAGGCTGCCGTCCGATTCAAATGCGAGCAGCGCCCCAAATCCGTTTCCACTGGCACCGGACGCGCTTGTAACGAGAAGGGGCATTGTGCAACATCCGCCGTTATCGCGGACCCTGGGTTTCTTCTTCAAGATTCTTGATAGCCAAACGTGTTTCCCGCATCATTATGGTGCACCCGGTGACAAGGCCAGCAACTCCCACGGTGCCCGCGAGGAGTCCGAGCAGAGCAATGAAATTGCAGGAGAGGTGCTGGCCGGAAGCTGTAAATACAGACCCGAAGAGCGAGATCAACGCAGCCGCAGCGAACGATCCGAGCGACAGGTAGAACAATCTTAGTGCCCGAAGAACAAGGGTCCAGCGCACTCTGAGGTCCTGCAGTTTACGCTGGCAGGCCTCGAGATTCCTAGTGTTTGGAGCTGCATTAGCGAGTTCCGCTGACACTACGCGTGTTCTGTCCACAACTCGAGCTAGCCGATTGGCCGTTCCCAAGCAAAGTACGGAAGAGGCGTTAGTCAGAATCGCCGGCGCGACGACGATCGTTAATGCAGCAAACGGATTGTCGCCAAACGATGCCATTTCCATTTACCCGAACTAGCGTTCATGCCTGACGGAAAAACGGCGTCCCTCGTCACAACAGCTTCTCGATCGTGATCGGAAGGCCCCTCACGCGCTTACCTGTTGCGTGATAGACAGCGTTGGCAATCGCCGGTGCGACTGACACTGAAGCGAGTTCTCCCAGTCCTTTTCCGCCGATCGGGCTGGCTTCCTCGTCGAACTCGCCCACGAACAGCACATCGAGCTCTGGAATGTCCGCGCATGCCGGTACGAGGTAGCCGGAGTAATTGCGGTTGAGAAAGCGGCCTAGCGTCGGATCCGTCTCCGTGCGCTCTAGCAGGGCTTGTCCGACGCCCCAGATGATTCCGCCGATCGCCTGGCTGCGTGCGGTCTTGGGGTTGATGACTCGGCCGCAGTCGTACGCGCCAACAAATCGGCTCAGACGAACGAGCCCAAGATCCGGATCGACGTGAACTTCGGCGAATACCGCGGAGAAACTGAAGGTCGCCTTTGGCCCTTCCGGGGTGGGGTCGTAATTCCCATCGCCCACGAGCGACGCAAGGTCATTGCGATCCAATACTTCAGCATAGGAAACATCGCGATTCTTCTCCGGCAGCATCAGTTTGCCATCACTAGCCACAATTTCATCAATTCCGACGTCCGCGAAAGGCGCAAACCGGCCAGTTCGCGCCAGCTCAATTGCTTTGTCGCGCGCGGCCTTTGCGGCCAGCATCACGGACCCTCCAGCGTTGGCTAAAGTGGCCGACCCGATTGACGCGTGAGATTTAGGCAACCTCGTGTCACCAATTCGCACACTGATTTTTTCTGGTGGCAGTCCAAGCGTGTCGGCAGCGATCTGTTGAAAGACGGTGTACGTCCCGGTGCCTATGTCGTGCGTCCCGGCCTCGACCAGCGCCGTACCGTCACAATTTAACGTTACCCGGGCCTGTGCCGGCCAGCGCCAATGGGTGTAGATTGCGCATGCCATTCCTTGGCCGATCAGATAACGGCCGTCCCGCATCGAGCGAGGTTCAGGGGTCCTTTTCTCCCATCCGAAGCGCGCGGCTCCTTCCGCCAGGCACTTGCGCATCGCACGAGTGGAAAACGGGCGTCCAGTGTCGGGGTCAACTTGGGTATCGTTCAGCAGACGAATGGTGACCGGATCCACTCCAGTGGCGTAGGCAAGTTCGTCGAGCGCGCTTTCGAGAGCAAAATGTCCAAGGGCCTCGTGGGGTGCACGGAGCGCCGTCGGAGTGTTCCGATTCACATGGACGATCTTGTGATTTGTCGCGATGCCTCCGCGCGCATCCCAGAGCGAGCGTGGGCAGAGCGCCGCGTACTCGATGTAGTTGTCGAACATGGAACTCGGCGTAATGCTGTCATGGCGAATCCCGTTCAGCCTGCCAGTGCCGTCTGCGCCCAACGCGATTGTCTGAACACTCGCCGCCTGATGGCCAACCATAGAATACTTTTGCGCCCGCGTCAGCTGAACATGTACCGGCCGGCCCAAGACATTCGCTGCCAGTGCTGCCAACAGGGTATGCGGCCAGACGTACCCCTTGCACCCAAACCCGCCGCCCAGAAACTGAGACACGACGTTGATCTTTTCTTGAGGAATACCGAGCACCATCGAGACAAGTTCTTTTGTTCCAAAGATGTGCTGAGTCGTTTCATAGAGGGTCAGCACGCCATTGGCGTCCCACACGGCCGTTGTGGCGTGCGGCTCCATCGGGTTGTGGTGTCGGTCTGATGTGGTGTAGATTTGTTTGGTTTGAAAAAGGCTGGCAGAGATCGCTTCATCCGCGTTTCCGACCGACGAGGCGACCGGCCATAGGAATTGTGGCGGTTGAACCGCATCGTTCGGCGCTTGCGGACCGAAGACGGCCGGCTGTTCCGTTTCGTAATCGACCCTGATCAGTGTGCCGGCATATGCTGCCTGATCGCGCGACGTGCCGACAACCAACGCGATCGGCTGGTCGGCGTAGAGAATCCTGTCGTCCTGAAGAGGAAGATAGGATTGCCCATGGGGGTGCAAATGGCTCCAGGGCTTTGGGGTCGGGTTCATGCGCGGCATATTGCGATGGGTAAAGACTGCCAACACTCCGGGAGCGTGCTCCGCCTCGGCTGTGTCGATCGATGTCGTCCGCCCATTCGCAATCGTGCTCTGGACGATAACGCCGTGAACGGTGCCCTCGATAGGAATGTCGGACGTATAGTGTGCTCCGCCAGTCACTTTGAGGCGTCCGTCGATTCGGGAGATTGGCTGTCCGATGGCGTTCATACACGTGCTCCCGCGGTCTCGAGCGCCCGCAGCGCGACACGCTGGGCAAGTTCGACTTTGAACGCGTTTTGTGCGAGCGGGCGAGCTTCGGTGAATGACGTTGCAATCGCCGTCCTAAGCGCCTCGGCATTGTCCAGCGATATGCCTCGCAGCGCAGATTCGGCCGCCTTCAAGCGCCACGGCTTGTGTGCAACGCCGCCCATCGCGAGTCGCGCCGATTCAATGCGCCCGTCGCGGACTGCCACGGCGGCCGCCGCCGATACTAGCGCGAATTCGTACGACTGGCGGTCGCGAAGCTTGAAGTAGTGCGAGGCGCGTCCCTCAATCCGCGGTGGTACTTCAACCGCTACGATGAGATCGCCACGATCGAGCACGTTGTCGCGTTCGGGCGTGTTACCGGGCAGCCGATGGAATTCCCTGAACGGGATCGACCGTTGTCCACGAAGCCCGCGCACCAAAACAATCGCATCCAGCGCGGAGAACGCCACCGCCAAGTCCGAGGGATTTGTCGCTACGCAATCATCGGACCACCCGAAGATCGCGAGATTGCGATTGAACCCATATCGCGCCGAACAACCGGAGCCGGGCCGCCGTTTGTTGCAAGGGAGGTCGTCTTCATCACGAAAGTATGCGCAGCGAGTCCGTTGCATGATGTTCCCGCCTATGGTCGCCATGTTTCGGAGTTGGCCTGATGCTGCAAACAGCAAGCTTTCGGCGATCACCGGAAAACGGGATCGTACGTCCAAGTTCGCTGCCACATCGCTCATTCGCGCTAGCGAGCCCAGGCGAAGGCCACCATCATGGAGGGCCTCGATTTGCGCCATATCAGGCAAGTGATTGATGTCCAACAGACGGTCGGGAAGCGTTACCCTGTCCTTCATTAGGCCGATCAGGTCGGTGCCGCCCGCTATGAAGGCGAGATGAGCGTCATGGGCATGGGCAGTGATCGCGGCTGAAATATCGGCCGGCCTCGAAAGCGTGAATGGATGCATGTTTACCGCCTCCTTGCTGCTTCAGCGACCGCTGCAACAATGTTGGGATAGCACGAGCAGCGACACAGGTTGCCACTCATGCGCTCGCGAATCTCTGCTGGCGACAGATCCTCAATTGTGAATGGCTTCGTGACGTCCTCGGTCGCCGCACTCGGCCAGCCCGCTGCCGCTTCTTCGATCACTGTGACGGCAGACATGATCTGGCCCGAAGTACAGAAGCCGCACTGAAACCCGTCATGCTCAATAAACA
>DATGJP010000011.1:0-128068 GCA_035295125.1 Bryobacteraceae bacterium
TGGACTTTAGTGGGAAAACCCATGGGAAAGAGGTCCTTTCATGCTAACTAGTCATATAACTAGATAACATAAAAACGGCCGGCCTGCAACAGAAACTTACAGGAATGTTGTTTTATCTAGTGAAGGGCCAAAGTCCAGGCGGCGGATTTTCAATCCGCCCCGTCCATCCCGGAATAAACCATCCGCCCCCGCAGTCTTCTTCGTAGACACGAAGAGATGCTCACGACCAACGCCAGTATTGCGCTAGGCCTAGCGTTCGTCCTCATCGGCGGCATCAACGTATGGCTCGTCCTGGAGTCCTGGTCCCGCGTGAAGGCCGCCCAAGCCAGCTCCAGAATGCTGACGTTGCATCGCATCGGAGGTTACGTATTCATCACGATCTTCAGCGTGATGACTTACTTCATGATCGCCCGCCTCCGCAGCGGGGGAGCCGACACCTCGCCCATCGTGACGCTTCACCTCACCTTAGCGCTGGTCCTGTCTCCACTCCTGTTTATCAAGGTGCTGATCGCCCGCTATTACAAAGGCCAACAGAACCTGCTGCTCCCCATAGGCCTGACCATCTTCGTCCTGGCCTTTGCATTGGTAGCCAGCACCGCCGGACCCTACCTGGTCCGCGCCTCCAAAATCGAACAGGTGTCGATTGACCCCGCCAATCTCCCGCCCGTCACCATAGACCTGAACCAGGCCAGCGAGCTGATGCAAAAGCGCTGCTCCAAATGTCACAACCTCGATCGCGTAGTGGGAGCACGCAAAGACGGGCCAGGCTGGCTGGCCACCGTGAATCGCATGCAAGCCATGCCAAGTGCGGGCATTTCAGAAAGCGATGTGAGCACGATCGTTTCATATCTGACTTCCCAGGCGCGTCCGCCAGCCCCCGGAACCACACCGAAGCTCGAAGTGGCGCGCGCGCTGGTCGACCAGCGTTGCGCCCGCTGCCACAGCCTCGATCGCGTTTACAAAACCGTCCAGAGTCCCAGCCAGTGGCGCGAAACAGTGACCCGCATGGTCAGCTATGCCGCCGGTAGCGCAGGCGCGCTCCAGCCCGGCGAGGACAAGCAGATCATCGACTACCTCTCCGCCACACAAACGCCCGACGCGATGAATCAGAAAAAAGCGCAGGCCGACGCGGCCTCAGCTTCCGGTCAAAGCCTGATCGTACAGCAGAAGGCCCCTGCACCGTCCCCGGCAACAGCGTCCTCATACAACCTCGGAGCCCTCGGCTTCATTTCCGTCGTCTGCCTGGCCGGAATCGCGTTGGTCATCCGGCGTCCCGGAACACGGAAGCCGGTCTCTGCGGCCACACCGCCGCCGGCTACGATCGTCGCGCGTCGTCCGCCAGCAGGCCCGTTCCTCCTGCACGTGGTGCGAATCACCGAACAAACACACGACGCAAAAACCCTGCGCTTCGCCATCTCCGGCTCGCGCCCCTTCGAGCCGGAACCCGGCCAATTCCTGACCTTCTCGTTCCTGTTCGATGGGAAAAAGGAAACGCGCTGCTACTCCATCTGTTCCTCCCCCGCGCGGACCGGCTACGTCGAGATCACCCCCAAGCGTGTCGACAACGGCTGCGTATCGGTCTTCCTGAACGATCGTGCCGCCCCGGGCATGACGGTCGAAGCCACTGGACCTTTCGGTCAGTTCTGTCTAAACAAAGCAGAGGACAAGCGAATCGTCCTGCTCGCCGCCGGCAGTGGCATCACCCCGATGATGTCGATGCTCCATTACATCGACGACCTCTGCCTCGATACGCAAGCCACCCTGCTCTACTGTGTCCGGACGTCAAACGACATCATCTTTCGCCGCGATCTCGACGAATTGCAAACACGCCTGAAGAACTTTCAATATCACGTCCTGTTATCGCAGCCCGACCCCGCGTGGACCGGCGCGAGCGGCCGAATCAATCGCGAGTTCATTTCGAAAGCCGTTCCCGATCTGAAAGGCCGCGTCTTCTTCCTCTGCGGACCGCCACCCTTCATGGAAGCCGCTCGCGCGATCCTGCTCGACCTCGGAGTCCCGCCTCAACAAATCCGCCAGGAGACCTTCGGAGGAGCAGGAGCCGTCCCGAAACCGCGTCCCACTGAAAGCGCCTTCACCATCGAATTCGCGAAATCCGCAAGAACCACTGCGGCCCTCGAGGGCCAGTCTCTCCTCGAAGCGGCAACCGAAGCAGGTGTCGCCATCCCATCGGCTTGCCGCCAAGGCCAATGTGGAACCTGCAAGACCCGCCTGCTCGAAGGAGACGTCCGGATGGCGACCGAAAACGGCCTCGACGCCGATTCAAAAGCGCGAGGCTTCGTGCTCACCTGCGTAGGCCGCGCGAACGGAAACGTCCGCCTCGACGCCTGATTACTTCGCGGCCGTGCTTTTCTCCGCCGGAACCGCCGCCAGTTGGACCGTCTGGCTATCCGCCCCCGCCACGCTCATGTCCTTGCCTGCCGACTCGTGAGGCTTGATGTAATCCGGGTCCATGTAAGCACCCGCCTCGATGTCTTCCCAGGCAATGATCTTGTACTGCCCCGGCCGGATGCTCTTCATCGTGAAGTGCCCGTTCTGGTCGGTATTCGCCACCCGATACAGCCAGGCCAAGCTGCGATGACTCGAATCTGGAATTAGCGTTACCGTTGCGCCCGCGGCATTCTCGCCATTGGCGTTCTGAACCGTCCCGTCAATCTGCCCGCCATTGGGATTGATCGTGACCTTCAGCTCAGCCGCGGGAACGCCCTGACTGAAATCGACGCCCGTCTCGGTGACATCCTGGTCGCCGATGCGCACCGACTTTACATAAAAGCCCTGAGGCAAGCCGTATACGTTGACGTCGTAGGGTTCCGTCGTGATATTCGTCAGTTTGAACGTAAGATCGTCCTTGACCTGCGCGTTCCCACCGCCCATCATCGGCCCGGTCGCTCTCGGCTGCAACATCACCCGTAGCGTCGCGTCTTTCAGATCCCCGTTCTCCTCGATCTTTACGGAACCCGATAGCTCGGCCGGCGGTTGCAATACCAGTTCGATCCCCTCAATCTTGGAATTGCCGACCTCGATTTGCTGGCGGGCGCTGAACCGGGCTCCCTCGTTGGCGTAGTCCGCCCGCAGATAGTACGACCCCGGCGTCACTCCTCGCATCTCGAAGTTGCCCTGCGAATCCAAACCGCGTGCCATTGCCCGAGGCATATAAGCCTCCCCGTCGCGCGGCAGCAACATGACGCTGATGCCACGGCGGGAGTTCGGTGCAATCCCCGTAACGTGACCTTTGATTCGAACCGTGCGCACCCGCGCCAGGCTCATGTTGATGCCTTGAATCACGGCGCCCGGCGTAATCTCAATTTGCGTTGCCGACTCGGCATTCGTCGCATTGGGGTAATAAGTGGGGGCGTAGCCTTCCTCCACCGTTTGCGTACTTGCGCTGGTGCGCTCCAAAGTGCCGCTATACAAATCCGGCGAATGGTAAGTCGCATTCAAAATGTACTTCCCTGGCGAAAGGCCGTACACGCGGAATTCGCCAAGGTCGTTGGTCGAGTTGCCGTTCGCAGAGGAGAGCTGCTTCCTGCCGTTCTGGTATCGATACACCATGCACTGAATACGGACGCTCGCCATCGGCTCCCCGTCCTCGTCCAAAACCCGGCCCGCAATCACGCCCTGTGGCGTCATTTTGAACGTCACTTCTTTCAGGTGCTGCCCATTCTGGAGCGTAATGGTCGATACATTCCGCGAATTTCCTTGCGGCGAATAACCCTGAGTTACATAACCATTTCGCGAAGCGATGAAATTGTAACGCCCGGGATCGATATCGTCGATCAGAAAATGACCCGCGCCGTCCGTCATGGCGCCTTGGGCCGTGCCATTTGCAGTTGTCAGCGCGCGTAGCGACAGGTGCGCTTTCTTCAGCGCCTCTCCTGTAATCCCGTTCACGACCGTGCCCTCGATCGAACATTTGTCCTCGGGATTTACCGTGGCTGGAGGAGCATCCCCGGGATTTGTCGAGGCGCCCGAGGTGCGTGGCGCCCTGGCCGGCGTTGGGGGGGTTTGGGCACTTACGGAAGCACACGCGAAAAATGCCATGACAACGTATCGCATGAACGGCCTCCTTCCATTTTCAGATTTTAGACGTACCCAACCCCCAGATTGTTGGCGTCAAACTTGCCGAAATATACTGGAACAGCCGTGCTAAGGATCGCCGCTTTTGCGCTTTGTCTGTCGTGTGCCTTACCGGCGCGCTCCCAGCCAAGCATTCGTGTCGATGTAAGACTCGTCCGCATCCCGGTTGTCGCTACCGATGCCGACGGTAAGGTGGTTCACGATCTTCGCCGCGAGGAATTCGCGGTCACGGAGGACGGCGTTCCCCAGGAAATTAAGTATCTCTGGCGCGACATCGATCTGCCCCTGAACGTCGGGCTGATCGCTGATGATAGCAACAGCCAGATGGGCTTTATCCGCAAACACCGCGACACAATGGCTGCCTTCCTGCGACGTGTCGTCTCCCCCAGCGACCGCGCGTTTATCGTCTCCGTCGCCTCCCAGCAGGTTCTCGTCACCGATCTCACTCAATCCACCGACGAGCTTGCCGGCGGAATCGCCAGCCTCAAATCCGGCAATGCAGAAGGCGAAATCCTCGGAGAACCGTGCGGTACCGAAAAGGACGATCCCGAAGAGCATCATCGAAAAAAACACGCCGCTCCCCTCAGGCGACGGTTTCCATGTGGCGGTACCGCGTTATGGAACGGCGTCTATTACTCCGCGAAACTGAAGCTCAAGCCACTCACCGGGCGCAAAGCGCTACTGGTACTCACAGACGGCTGGGACACCGGCAGCGATCACGGCCTGGAGGACACTATCGAAGCCTGCCAGGGCGCCGACGCGGTCGTTTACGCCTTTCGAACCGCGCAGTCCCCCTACCTCGCCTCGGCGTTAAACCCCGCAGCAGCTCCGCTGCTAATCCCACTGATGAAATCGAAGCTTGCCAAGGGCAAACGCGAGCTCGAGCGGTTAACCCTGGAAACCGGCGGCGCAACTTTCACAGGTTCCCCCGAAGACGCCTTTGTCCAGATCGAAGCGGAGCTCCGCGGACAGTACGTGCTCGCCTACACGCCCGCCTCCACTGCAAAACCGGGCGCCACCCACAAATTGAAAGTGACGGTAGCCAGGCCCGGACTCCGGGTGCGCGCCCGCGCCACCTACACAGATGAAATACCTTGAAGGCTGGAAGGGTCTCAGAATTGAATGCCTACTCTCGACATGATCCGCTGCCCCGCCTGCGACGCCGTGAATCGCGTTCCGCACGAAAAAATCGAGCAAGGCCTGAAGCCCGTATGCGGGCAGTGCAAGAATCCCTTGCCTGTCAGCGATAGCCCCGCGGTAATCACCGATGCGACCTTCGCGTCCGCCGTTGAGAGCTCGACGATACCGGTTCTCCTCGACATGTGGGCTCCCTGGTGCGGCCCCTGCCGCATGGTGGCGCCGGTTATCGAACAACTCGCCACCGAGCTCAGCGGTCGCGTGCAGATTGGCAAAATGAACGTGGACGATAACCCGGTTACATCATCCCGCTTCAACGTCCGCAGCATTCCGACGCTGCTCATTTTTCAAAACGGGCGCGAAGTGGATCGCATTGTTGGAGTACAGCCCAAGCCGGAAATCCTCCGCCACCTCCAACGCTTCCTGTAACGCGGCTTTTAGCTGCCCTGAGGCAAGCGAAGCTTGCGGAGCTTTGGTGACGCGTTACCTCATCAACCGTTCGAGTATCTCCGGAATCTCAAACACCGCCCGATTCTGAACCCCCCGCGCGTTCGCCCGATACCGCTCAAAATCCCCCGGAGTAAGCAATTGAGCCAACCCCTCATTGACCTCGCGGAACGACTTCAGCACCACGCCGACCTGGCGCTCCCGCACCCATTCCGCGTTGTACCGTTCCTGCGGCAGCGTCCAGGAATTGCGCTCGACGATTACCGGCAAACCCATAGCCACCGCCTCGCTGATGCTTCCCGGCCCGGGCTTACCAATGAAGAAATCGGCGAGGCTCATGAAGTAAGGAATCTCGGTAGTGAAACCCTGCACTGACATCGGAAACTTCGTCTGGAGCGCTTTCAACTTCGCCGCCAACTTCACGTTCTTCCCGCAAATGAAGATCATCTGCAATTCGGCCGTCAGCCGGCGTGCGATGTCGAGCATCACGTTCGAACCCTCGCCGCCAAACAGCACGAGCCCCGTTGTGAGTTCCGGCTTCAAACCCAACTTCGCCCGCTCCGCAGCCCGATTCACTTCCACCGGATCGTAAAACTTCGGCCGCAAAATCATCCCCGACGTCCGAAAAATCCGGTCCTCCGGGTGTCCCAGCTCTCGAGCCTGTGCCGCCGCCTTCTCCGTGCCGCAAACGAAGTACTGTTCCTGCCCGCGCTCGATCCAGAAATGCGGAGGGTAATCCGCGAAATCCGTCAGGATCGTCACCATCGGAGTCCGCCCGTCCAAGCTCTGCCACAGCGCCCGATTGAAATTCGGAATCAGCGAAACGACCAGGTCGGGCCGCCCCTCAGCCCAGAACTTCCGCAAAAGTTTAACTTGCCCGCGATGGTACAGCCGGATGATGGCATGCATCGCGACCGTCAATTGCGGCGACCCCAGCGTCCACCCCTTCTTCAGCAGCAGATTGTAAACGTCCTGTAGCCGCAGGCCCGTGATCTTCCGAAAAATATCGAGCGGATCGAGAATCTCCTGCAGATTCACCAGCCGCAAAGCCCAGGGCCGCTGCTGCTGCTCGATCACCGCCTTCAGAGCGTTAGCCGCGCTTCGATGCCCGCCGCCGGCATCGAAGAAAACAAAGTCCAGCCTTTTCATTCGATGCTTCCGAATGTACCATCCACGTTCGTTACCCTAAAGAATTGCGGGCCGCCCTCAAACTCGAACTGCGTCCGATGCTCCACATCGCTGCCCCGCTCGCGCTCGCCGAGCTGGGCTGGATGATCATGGGCATCGTCGACACGGTCATGGTCGGCCACCTTTCGAACAGCGCCCAAGCCATCGCCGCGGTAAGTCTCGGAAGCATCCTGTTCTACACCGTCGCCGTTTGGGGAATCAGCATCTTCCTGGGCCTCGACTCGGTCGTCTCTCACGATTTCGGCGCCGGCCGCATCGGCGACTGTCATCGTTGGCTGCTGAACGCCCTCTATATCGCCATCCCTTTTACGCCCGTCCTGATGTTCCTGGTCTGGTTATGGAATCCCATTCTCCGCACCATGGGCGCCGACCCCGAGGTCTCCCGACTGGCGATCCCCTACATGAACACCTTGAACTGGAGTGTTCCCGGCCTGGTCCTGTACGCCGTTTTTCGCCGCTACCTCCAGTCCATGAACCACGCGCGTATCGTGATGTTCGCCCTCCTGAGCGCGAACCTGGTGAACCTGGTGGCAAACTGGATTTTCGTCTACGGCAACCTGGGCGCACCCGCGCTCGGCGTTCGTGGATCCGGGCTCGCCACCACCGCGTCGCGTCTCTACATGGCCGCCGTCTTAATCGGCTTCGCGATTTATTACGACCGCCGTCAGCAAACTGGCCTATTTGGAATATCGTTTCGCGCGTCTTGGCCACAAATCGTACGATTGCTGCGGCTTGGGATTCCTGCGTCCGCGCAAGTCTGCATCGAGATCGGCGTGTTCGCCCTGACAGCGGCCCTCATCGCGCGCCTCGACGCCACTTCGCTTGCCGGACATCAAATCGCCCTGAATGCTGCCTCCGCGACCTACATGGTGCCGCTCGGCATCGGCTCGGCGGCTGCCGTTCGCGTGGGCCAGGCCTTGGGCCGTAAAGATCCGCACGCCGCATCACGCGCGGGTTGGACGGCTATAGCCCTCGGCGTGTCCTTCATGACTTTCGCGGCCATCTTGTTCCTGACCCTGCCTCGCTTCATCGCGATGATGTACACTCACGACACCGCGGTCATCCGCATGGCGGTCACCCTCTTCGCCATTGCCGCGGTTTTCCAGATCTTCGATGGAACGCAGGTGGTCGTAACCGGAGCGCTCCGCGGAGCTGGAAACACGCACACGCCCATGCTGGTCCACCTGTTCGGCTATTGGGCCGTCGGCCTGCCCATCGGCTACTGGTTCTGCTTCAACCGCCACTGGGGAGCGCCCGGGATGTGGATTGGCCTCTGCATCGCTCTCATCTTGATCGGCGCCGCACAATTGACCATGTGGCGCCGGACGATTCACAAAATTCTCTCGTCACCCGCGGTAGTGACGGTTCCAATGCTGGAACCCGAGGAGCACGAATGGAAGATCTGAAGCTCCTTTTCGTATACGGCACGCTGAAAAGCGGCTGCAGCAACCAGTACGCCGACCTGCTCCATTCCAGCTCCGACTTCATGGGACGCGCTTCCATCGCAGGTCGCCTCTATCGCATCGCCGAGTATCCTGGAGCCGTTCTCAGCGACAATCCCGCCGACCGCGTCCACGGGGAAGTATTCCAAATGCACGATTCGGATGCACTGCTCGAAGCGTTGGACGCCTACGAAGGCTCCACCTATGAGCGCGTCTGGTGTCCCATCGAAATGGAGGACGGCGAGCAAGCCACCGCCTGGGTCTATACTTTTCGCGAATCCATCGAAGGCAAGCCGCGCATCAAATCCGGCGATTTTTTAGTGTAGGGTACGAGACTTTTTAGCTTTTTGGCTTCAGCACGTTGTTGGGCTGCATAGTCGGCTATGCCAGAAAAACATGCCGTCTGCCACACAGAACTGACCTACCCGGCAACGGCCAGGTTCGTCATATCGAGCGCAGTCAGATTGATGGGACTGTTGTACTCGGCTCGTGAGGACGCCCCATCGTCGCGCAGTAGGCGGATTTCTGTTCCACAGGCGGAAGAACGGCGAAATTCATCCAAAAGCCTTGGATCGACTGGATCAGGCGCTGGGCGGTATCCAAGTCAGTCGCTTTCTGCACAAAAGCATTGGCATGGAGTTGATAACTGCGGCGGACTTCTTCGGGCGAGTTCGTAGTAGACAACATGATCACGGGTATGGTGTTGATGTAAAGATCCTGCTTGACCCGTGAAAGAAGCTCCAACCCTGACATCCCAGGCATATTGATATCAAGCAGGATCAGGTTGGGGCGAGGCGCTTTGGCATATTTGCCGCGTTGATGTAGAAAGTCGATAGCCTCCGAAGCATCCTGAACGACGTATTCTTCATGAGGGTGTTGAACATTTTTCATCAGGATTGTGATCAACTCGGCATCGGCCAGGCTGTCGTCTACGATCAGAATGCGAAACGCCGCGTCCAAGCCCGTGTAAGTAGCCTGTTTGTCGTTAAATATGTTCGTGTTTACATCCCGCATCGGGTTGCCTCCCTCCTCGTCATTCCTTTCCGTCTCTTCCACATCATCCTGTCTCCAAATTGAGCAAGTGGGCTGCCGCATTATTGGCTTAAGCATTTCTAATGGTCTCGATGGGAACGCGCGATGATCTTCCCTACGTCGAAAGGGTGTACGCGCAAAGGTCACCTCAGCATTGATTTAACAGTGTTACTTGCGACGCGACCCTGAATTCGATAGCGGTGAGAAATCATGAAATTCGTAGAACTCCGCAGCACTTCTGTCCATCGGCGGCACCATGCCGTTTAACGTTCTTCTCATTGAGGACAACCCCGGCGATGCCACCCTGGTGCGCTGCGCTATCGAGGAAGCACAGCTCAACTGTGCCCTCTATGTGGCTCAGAACAAGGCCGAAGCTCTAGCCTTTCTGAACAAACAGGATCCCTGGAAACGTGCGCCCGATCCAGCCATAATTCTGTTGGACTGGAATCTTCCCGCCAGCGGGGCGGAAGTTCTGAACACCATCCGGGAACTCACGGATATTCCTCGCATCCCCGTCATCATTTACAGCTCCTCGCTCTCCCCCGACGACATACGGAATGCCTATGCCTTGGGTGCAAACTGCTGGATAAATAAGGGAACACTGCTGGATGAGTGTTTCGAGACCATTGCGCAGACGATACAATTCTGGAGCCGCGTTGCGACTGTGCCCCATCATGAGGGCGAGATTGCGGCGCGCGGTACGACGTAACCGGCGTTGGACACGAGTTGCCAGCCGTCTAATTCGGCTGTCGCCCCGATGCCGACTGGTTCGGCTCCCACAGCACTTCAGAGACTTTGAGCTCGTGGTTCACCCAGCGGCTCCACACGAACAAAGCGTCGCTCAAACGGTTGAGGTATTGGATCACCTCAATGGGGACCTCCTCCTCGCGAGCCAGCCTTACTGCGATGCGTTCGGCTCGGCGGCAAATGGTCCGGCACACATGCAGCTCGGTATTCAGCCGCGAACCTCCCGGCAACACGAACGAGCGCAAGGGCGCGAGTTCGGCATTCATTTCGTCGATCTCGCGTTCCAATTGGCGAATCTCGACTTCCGTCACGCGCGGCTGTTTCGGGTGAACATCCTCAGCAAGGGTCGCCAGGATTGAACCCAGATTGAAGAGCTCGTTCTGCACGCGCCTCAGGATCGGCAGCAGCCGTGGAACTTCCGACTCGGCCGACACGCTGGCCATTCCGATAAAGGCGTTCAGCTCATCCACCGAGCCATAGCACTCGATGCGCAAGGAATCCTTGCCTACTCGCTGGCCGCCCACAAGACTGGTCTGACCCTTATCGCCGCCCTTGGTGTAGATCCGATTCAGGGCTAGACGTGGCTCGTTAAATTTCGCGTCGCTCATCGGAAACAAGGCTAACGCATCCCATGCCTAATCTCGTAGCCCATCGGAATAAGCCGGTGTCGATTTGTGAGGCGGCAAGCAAAACCCGGGCCTCCGGGCGATCCGGATGAACGATGAGATCTGGTCTAGGCATCCAAAAGGCCAAACGAAACCGCCCGGCTCGCTCTTCCACGGAATTTTCCCAGCGGCCTGATCCATAAAATCAGTGGTTTACGAATCATCGTCGGTTATGTTTTAGCTTGCGTCCGACGATTACGACGGTTTCCTAATGGTCCGGCCTGATCTGCCGATAACTTATGTGGATGATTGACGCCGTTCAAGATAGTGAAATCGTGCTGGCGCGCTTCAACCGCCTGATCCAGGAACTCCTGCGGGGCACGATGAACCGTAACACATTCCGCCCATGGGAGATAGAGATCCTTCTCGACATAGAGATGTGTAATCTCCGTGACGGTGTGAAACGGGAAACCCTGCGGCGCTATCAAAAGGCCGTCCAGCGGTCCATGGAAAAGGGCACGCCAACCCCACTAAAACTCTCCGAATACCTCGCCGGCCAGAAATCGCGCCGTTCAGCGGCTGCCACAGGCGCTGAGCAGCCGGAAAAACTGGTCGCCAACGGCTAAGCTGCTATTCTGTATGGGAAGGAGATTCCCATGGGTTGCGGCAGTGGGATGGTAGGTCCCCAAATCGAGACAAATCAGAGCGGACGCAAGGTCTTCTGCGTCAAGTTCCAACGGGAAATGCCCGGTCTCGACGAAGTGCCCTTCGAAGGTCACCCTCTCGGCCAACGGATTTACGAAAACGTCTCCAAAGAAGCATGGAAGATGTGGGTTGAGCACATGAAGATGATCATGAACGAATATCGGCTCAACCTCGGCACCCAGGAGGCCCAGGAATTCCTCCTCAAACAGATGGAGGATTTCTTCTTCGGCGAAGGCGCCGCGCTACCCCCGGGCTACGTTCCCCCACGCAGCAAGGGCTGATGCTCCGTCGAACGGTTCTTCTCATCGCGGCAGGCGCCGCGCTCGCGCTGGCCTCCGGCCAGCCACTCGACCGCGCGAAAATCGATGCCGCCGTCCAGCGTTCCATGAAAGACTGGGGCGTTCCCGGCTGCGCTATCGCGATCGTTCGCGGAAATGACGTCCTCTTGACTGCGGGGTATGGAGTCAAGGAGGCCGGCAAACCCGATCGTGTCGATCCGAACACGATCTTTGCCATTGGCTCCATGACAAAAGCCTTCACCACGGCGGCGATGTCGATCCTGGTGGACGATGGCAAGATGAACTGGGACGATCCTGTCCGCAAGTACATCGAATTCTTCCACCTCGAAGATCCGCTTGCCGATGAGATGGTCACGCTGCGCGACCTGGTCTGTCATCGCACCGGATTGGCCCGGAATGACATGTTGTGGTACAACTCGCCACTGACCAGCGAGGAAATTATCCGCAGGATCGCTTACCTGAAGCCGACGCGTCCGTTCCGGTCAGCGTGGCAGTACAACAACCTGATGTTCCTGACAGCCGGGTATGCAGTATCGAAGACTGCCGGAACTACGTGGCAGAGCTTCGTGCAGACGCGAATCTTCGATCCGCTCGGCATGAAGACCGCCGATTTTACGACCGACGTCGTGCAGCACTCGTCCGACCATGCCAGTCCGCACCGCAAGACGAATGGTAAGACGGAAGCGATTGCCTGGCGCAATCTCGACAACATCGCTCCCGCCGGTTCCATTAACGCGAGCGTGGTCGAACTTGCGAATTGGGCGCGTCTGCAGTTGAACAAAGGCGAATTCGAAGGCAAGCACCTGATCTCGGCCCGTAACATGGCCGAAATGCACACGCCGCAGATGGCCATGCGTCCGGAAGATTGGGGCCGGGAATGGAATCCCGAAACGCATCAGATTAGCTACGGCATGGGGTGGGAACTGCACGACTATCGTGGCCTGCACCTGGTCTCGCACGGCGGTGCGATCGACGGTTTTCGCGGCAACATTACCCTGTTGCCCGACCAGAAGCTCGGAATTGTCGTGCTTTCGAACCTCGATCAGGAAAACATGCCGGAAGCCTTGCGGTTTTCGCTGATCGACGCGGTGCTTGGTCTCGCGCCGCGCGATTGGGACTCGACTCTGATTGAGCATTTTCGCATGGAAACCGACCGGGCGGCGGAAGCTACGAAGAAACGCCTCGCAGCGAGGCATCTTGACACCAAGCCGTCGCGCGAACTGGATGCTTATGCGGGCGAGTATTTCGATCCGGGTTACGGGACAGCAACTGTGAGCCTGGCGGAGGGCGCGCTGCACATCGCATGGAGCAATTTCAAGGAGCCGCTGGAACACTTCCAGTTTGATACGTTCGATGTTAAGGCTGGATCTCTTCGGGCATCTCCGGTACAGTTCCAGCTCGGGCCAAACGGCGAGGTCCGCACGATGAACTTCCTCGGTGTGGATTTCGCCAAGCGATCAAATCACCGGCAGGGCGCCGGCGATGTCAAAACGCAGTAGGCTGTGTGTCCGCCGCAAGGTTTGCTCAACCTTGCCTGGGGACTCGCCATTCGCAAAGATAAACCCCAGGTAGCTGTTGCCCTCGGGCAGTGGCACGAGTTTCTGACCTTTCTTGGCCGTGATGATCACCTCGGGGTGATCGGGAACGCCTTCGACACCCACAAAGACGCCCTCGCGCGGAATCGGAATCATCATGACACCGGATGCGCGAATCTCTGGGAGCGGAGGATTTACTTCGCCCACGGCATGCCTCAGGATCAACTCCTCGAGGCCGGGCAGGGCTTTGGCGCACAAGCCGCCGATCGGCCGCGCCGCCACCTCCAGCATCCAAATGCCGCGATCGTTCGCCCGCATTTCCGCGTGGATGGGGCCGTGGGTCAGGCCAAGGGCCGAGATGGCCTGTTGCGTGGTCTCCTCAATCGCCTCTTGAACAGCGGCGCCTTCGCGCGAGGGAGTCACGTAAATCGTCTCTTCGAAAAACGGCCCATTCAGCGGGTCGGGTTTGTCAAAGAGCGCGAGGTTTCGAAGCTTGCCGTTTGTGACGATGCCCTCCAGGGCGAATTCGCGGCCGACGATGAAGCTCTCGACCTGAATGAAGCGATCCTGTTCGTCATGCATCCGCCGGATATCGGGGTCATCGAGTAGCGCTCGAATACGGTGGAACGCCGCCCGGAACTCACCGGCATTGTCGGCCCGAATTACGCCGCGGCTGGCCGACAGCCCGAGCGGCTTCAAAACACAGGGGTAAAACGTCGACTCCGACGGCTCGCTAGCGACGGGCAGTCGGAAGAACTCCGGCACGAGCAGGCCTGCAGCACGAAACCGCTCTCGTGCCAGGAACTTGCTGCGGCTCGCCGTCACTGCAGTGGGAGGGTGAAAACGCAATCCCAACCGCTCGGCGACGAGCGAAGCTACGTAGGCGGGACGGTCGCCGACGGCCACGATCCCATCCACTCGCCCGGCGGCCGCTATAACATCCGCGGCGCCTTCCGGTTGGTCGAACTTCAAAGGCAGCGCCCGATCGCCCCACGGATCCTCCAGGACGTGGCACCGGTCCGTCGCGAGGATCAGATTGATCCCCGCCCGCTCGGCCGCCTCGCCAAACATCCGCGTTTGATAGCCGGTGGTCGCCGCAACCAGCACGACCCTTTTACGCTCGCTCAACTGCTGCTACCCTTCTCCAATTCAGCTTCCAATTCCTCGATCGTCGGCAACGAACTCCGGAGGTCGTCCGGCAGCGCCTCAGTGAGGCGGTACTGCGATATTCCGATCGGCTTGGCGTTGTCGCGCAGGGCATACTCCGCCACGACAGCGTTTTTCGATTTGCAAAGAATGATGCCAATGCTGGGCTGGTCCTGCGGGTGGCGAAGGAGATCGTCCACCGCGGACAGATAGAAATTCATTTTGCCGGCGTATTCCGGCTTGAAAGGTCCGGTCTTCAGATCGATGACGACAAAACAACGCAGTTTGAGGTGGTAGAAGAGCAGGTCGATCCTGAAATCGTCGCCGCCAACTTCGATAGGGTACTGGCTGCCAACGAATGCGAAGCCTACACCCAGTTCGAGAAGGAACTTACGCAAGTGCTCGATAAGCCCGGCTTCGAGTTCCCGCTCGCGGGCGTCTTCGGCGAGGGTGAGAAAGTCGAAATTGTAGGGATCTTTGAGGATCTGCTGCGCCAGGTCGGATTGGAGGGGCGGCAAGGTTGCGGCGAAGTTCGTCTGGGCTTTACCCTGGCGGTGGTACAGGCCGGATTCTATCTGATGGACGAGGACGTTGCGGCTCCAGCCATGCTCGAGTGTTGCCTTCACATACCATTGCCGTTCCAGATGATCCTTCACATAGTCGAGGATGCGGACATTGTGTCCCCAAGGTATTTGTGCAACAGCTTGTTGCACAAATTCAGCGGCCGGGTATGCTTCGGCTAAAGCCCGCATATAGTTGAGGTTACGAGGCGAGAAGCCCTTCATCTCAGGAAACGCATTATGCAAATCATCAGAGAGTCGATCAATAACCTTTGCGCCCCAACCTGCCAGGTTCTGCCGCTCGAGGATCCCGCTGCCGATTCGCCAGTACAGCAGCACCAACTCGCGATTGACCGCCAGCCCCGCCCGCAATTGCGCGCTGCGGATCTGCCGCTTTAGGTCCTGTAAGAACCCCTCATAACCTTCAGGAAAGAGGGGTGCGAGCTTGTTTAAAGCTTCTGGCACTCAGCGTTTCCAGGGAGTCACGTGTAACCCGGCCGGGGCTACTGCGTGCGCGGTGTCGAGATCGTCTTTCACAATCGGAATCGACATACTTATCGTATCGGGTCGGGACGGATAATTTTGACTAACAGAGAATTTGAGGGTTCGTGACGAGCCCGACTCCACATACGAAACCGTCCGCGTTGCATCCGCAAACGACCGAAGTTGCACCGCCTGGTTTGCCGCATCGGCCGTGATGAGCACCTCGCGAATCACCCGCTCAGGCGACGCATAGGTCAGTACCGCTACGATGGTCGGTTTACGCAGGCGCACGTCAGCGGCATTGTCTTCAGGCACCTCGAGTCCCACATACCGCGTCGTGAGCGTCTCACGTGAAATCGAAAACTGCACCAGCGGGACATATGTGTCCATGAGATGCGCACCGTTTCCGAGCTTGTAGACGGACCACCAATCGGTCTCCTCCAAGCCGCGCGAAACGAGAAGTATTTCGTTATTGATGTTGCGGCAATCCAGACCCTCGACCTTAAAGGAGTAGAGAGGTTTCTGTTTGGGATCGACGCCCAACGGCCATGCTTCGACCGTTGTCGACGCTTCCATGCCGATCTCATCCACCACCTGCTTCGTTTTGGTCGTCTTCCGCAGCAGGAGACGCTCGTTATTCGGCCGGCCCGGAATACCGGCTCCGGTCATCTCATATTCGACGTTGGTGATTTCAACGTTTTCCTGACCGTCTTTGACGGCATAGGTAACCATTGAATTCGACTCAAACTGGAAAGGCTTCCTGGCTTGACCTACGACGCTGGGAGCGACAGCCGCCACGATCAAAACGAAGTATTTGCGATGTTGCCGGTTCGTACAACACCTCCTGGACGTCCACTGAGAGTGTACTTCAGAACAGAGAGTCCAGCAGATCGCGGCTGGGAACGCTCCCCTGGGCCATTGTGGCGCTTCCACCGCCGCGGCCGCCCACTCTGGTCACCGCTTCTTTCACTTTCTGGCCTGCGTTCACGCCGCTGTCCCTGGACGCGGCCACCAACACCGATGGCGGGTCGTCGACAGTAGCGATGAACAAAGCCTTTTCGCCCTCGACAAACGCCTGGGCTTCGGCTCGGAGCTCTTCGGTCAGCGCCTGGACTCTCCGGCGAATGCGCCTTAACCCGTCCTCTTCCGGCCCTGTAGTCGCATAAAGCTGGCGTCCCCGGACTTGGGCAAACTCGACGCTCAGCTTGCGCAGAGCGCGCTCCGTCTCCTGGAGCTTTTCGAATTGCCCACTCACCAATGCTGGCGTCTCGTCCAATGGAGCGGAGAAGGAACGTGCAATCGCGGACACCGCCTCGTAGTCGGCACGAGCTCGTTTCACAGCCCGCATGCCGCACAAAAACTCGATCCTTACATTGCCGCGGATCTTATCCAGCTTGCGAATGAGAATCGGGCCGATCTCACCGGTGCGGCGGACATGAGTGCCGCCGCACGCGCTACGATCCAGGTCCGCTATCGAAATGATCCTGATTCGCCCCTGACGCTCGGTCGGCTTACGCAATCCCAGGTCCTCGGTGGAATCCTGGTAAGAAATCGTGACCAGCCGATCCTCAAACACGACCTCGTTGCAACGTTCCTCGACACGGCGAAGCTCCGCCGGTTCCAGGCTCGCTCGCGCGATATCGATCGTGGACGATTCCACGCCCAGGTGAAAGCTCACGGTTTGAGCGCCGAAAAGCTCCACCAGCACCGCTGATAGCAGATGCTGGCCCGTGTGCTGTTGCATATGGTCGAAACGGCGTGTCCAATCGATCCGTCCCTCCACCTCTGCGTCGGGTAGTGGTGAGTCGAGCACATGCACGATGCGCTCCTCTTCATCGCCGACTTCGGTGACGCGCACACCGTTAAGCGATCCCAGATCGTAGGGCTGGCCGCCCGATGGCGGATAAAAGACGGTGCGGTCGAGGTAGATACGAGTCCGATCCGGGCTCGCATCCAAAACGCGGGCCCGGAACTCGGTCAGATAGCAGTCGTCGTAATAGAGGCGATCGGTCACTGTAGCGAAACGTAGATGGTGTTGGTGGTGGCGTCGGACGTCTGCACGTAAACAGGCTCCATGATCCCGCTCTGAAGGCCTGAGGGTACCGTAAATGTAATCTGGTACCACCCCGCGTTGCCCGGCGTCAACACAGCTGATGTCGCCGTCACACAAGTGTTTGAGCTAAAGGGGGTCGCGAAGCCGAAACACACTTGCGGTAATGGGACGGATTGCAGTTGAGTTGGATCAGTAGAAGCCGCCGCACCTTCGGTTGCCGGTGGATTTGTCTGACCAAATCCGATGCCATTCAAGATCAGGGTCTGTCCAGCGGCGACGGGGGTCATCGGGTCGCCGACGGTCTGGAGCGAAGTGGCATCCTGCAATTGGCCGATGCGCGGCGCATCGGGAACAATGTTGATCGAAATCATGTTGCCCGGCTGCCCGTTTGTGATTGCCTGCAGGACTCCCTGCCCGACCCCGGCGCCATACGGAATCTGGATAACGGCATAATTGGCCGACGTATGCAGCACCGGCGCCGGCTGACCGTTTACCAGCACTTGAGTATCGTTAAGCTGGGTTGCGATGGGGAAACCCTGCGCATCGGTGGGCGCACCGGCGGAAAGCTGGTCTCCGGTTATCGCAACAAGATCGCCCTGCGCCAGCGGCGTATCACCTGTCAGGATGTTCACCGCGGAGCCGAAGAATATCGTCGGGGGCCCGGGCGGTTCTACCGTGAATTGTACGGGGATCGTGACGTTGGCATTCGCCGCATTTGAGTTGACCGTCACGCTGGATTTATACACACCCGGCGAGAGTCCCGAGGGATCGGCCGTGACTGTGACCTGGTTGCCGTTGATTTGTGCCGAAAGCCACGCATCTCCCGGTGTCGTTGTGCCATTGAGTGCAAGCGTGCCTTGCCCACCATTCCCAAAATAGATGTTCCCCGTTTGCGGCAGGCCGCCCTGCGCGACGAGGAACGCGAGCGATGTCGGAGATGCCTGCGCGATCGGCTGAGTCGTCACATGCATTAGCACCTGGATCGTCTTGTTGTCGTCAGGGAGCGCCGAGCCGCCCAGGGAAACCGTTCCGTTGTAATCGCCCTCTCCCATATCCGGAGTGGGCGTAACGGTCACTTGATAGGGAACGTTGAACTGAAAGCTTCCTAGCGCGGCAACGGTAATGGAGAGCCACGAGTCGCTTGCGCCGGCGAATCCCTGGGTGGCGGTATAGAAAGTCGGGCTCGTGGCGCTACCCCCGGGTTGCACAAAGAACTCGAGATTATCGGGTACGGATGTGCCTATGCTGATGGTTACGGTGATCGTTTGCGGCGAGTCGATCGCATTGGGATCGCTCACTGTGACGGTGCCCGTGTAGCTTCCATTGCCCAGGCTCGCGGTTTGCAAGCCGATCAGAATCGGCACGCAGGAGTCGCTGAAACTGCAGTTGTGCGGTTGCCCTAAAGTCGGCGCGATCCAAGGCACCGAGGCCGTCACAGTCAAGTTCAAAGTTCCATCGCCGATGTTGCCCGCGTCGACACTCTGAGTGGGCCCATCCTGCCCCGGGGTAACGATCGTAGGTCCTACGGCGGTCTGCGTCAGCCTAAGCTGGGGAGCCGCGCGAAGACTAGCCGCAGTCCCGAGTACGACTACAAAGAGTCCGAAATGACGTTTCATCCTGATTTAATCTGCTCCTCTGAAAGAGACACCTCTGGCGGACGCGGGGGCGATACAAGCCCTCTCGCAGTCCGCTTGCCAGGATTTTTGTTCGCTAACCCTATGGCGCTGCATGGGACGTCTCACCTGGCGGGACGATTTCGGCCACATCGATGTGGCGAGTTGAAACACTCACAGGGGTAACATATCAAGAGCCGCCTGGAGTTCGTTTTGTGTTTTACGATCGCCGGAACGTGCGGTAACCTCAATTCCTCTTTCATACATGACGCGCGCTTCGTCCACCCGACCCAAACGTTCGAGCGCCTGGCCGCCGTGAAAGTACGCCGCAGCGTACTCCCCGTTGGTTTTCAACAGGGTTTCAAATTCGGAGACGGCTTCTTCGAGCTTACCTGAGTTGGTGTACTCCATGGCAAGACCGTAGCGAACGAACGTGTCTGTCGGGTTCTGCTCGACCAAGGTCTGCAGCATTTCGAGGCGGTTGGCTGACATATTCTACGTGTTACCATACGCGCGATGCCGTGCCCGTACTTCTATCCAATTGCACGATTGGAGGAGGGATTCTGGGCCGTTCCACCCCGGCTTCCGTTGGGCGACGCGTACCATGGGGAGTGTCGCGCGGGTGACTCCGTGCACCAGCCGGACGAATCGACTGCCAGGACCGTCTGTAATACGGGATACGCACGTGGCCGGTGCGATCATTTCCCGGCATCCTCGGCCACGGACGCGGTGCGGTATAACCTGGCGTCGGACGCCGGAGGCATCCTGCGCATCCAGTACATTTTCGAGAGCCGCTGTTGGCCGCGGGATCATGGCGTCATTGAGTATCCTGAACCCTCCCACCCTGATCCTGTTGTATGCCGCCAGGCGTCGGCATTTGCTGAAAGCTACCTTCGCCGCGTTCGATGACCGTACCACTTGAAACACAGTGGCCCACGGAAGGGCATCCCGTCCGCGAATCCGCTTCGGTTTACTCCGAGTTCGCTCTGCCGAACGATGCAAATACGCTGGGGAATGTTCTGGGCGGGAAAGTCATGCATCTGGTCGATCTCGCCGCGGCTTTGGCGGCGATCCGGCATGCGCGGTGCCTGGTGGTGACGGCGTCGATTGACTATATGAATTTCCTTCACCCTGTGCATATCGGGGAGCTCATCGTCCTTCACGCCAGTGTGAATCGGGTTTTTCGCACATCCATGGAAGTTGGCGTCCGAGTTCAGGTCGAGAATCTTGCGACCGGAGAGATCCGGCACACATCGTCCGCGTACCTGACATTCGTCGCGATTGACAAGGCCGGAAACCGTGTGCCGATTCCCCAGGTTATTCCGGAAACGGAGGCAGAGAAGCGCCGTTATCTTGAAGCGGCGCGCCGGCGGGATTACCGGCTGGAGATGCGCCGCCACGCGCGGCACGACAAGCTTTAGCGTGGGTTCTTAGTGGTAACATGAAGCCACAACCGTAGTTGGGTGACGTGAATGGCTGGAACAACTAGCGTCAAAATTGTTGTAATCTATCCGCGACCGACCGACGAAGCGCTCTTCGAGAAAGCGTACACCGAAGAGCACGTTCCCATGATCGAGGAGAAGCTCAAGGGAATTACACGCCTGGTCCTCACGAGGGTACTCAATTCGCCGCAAGGGAAAGTGGCGGCTTACCGCATGGCAGAGGTGCACTTCTCAACCATGGCGGACCTCCACAAAGCCCTCGAATCTGAAGGCGGCAAGGAACTCGTCGCGCACGGCGACAGGATTTCCACCGGCGGACCACCCCTGATGTTCATCTGCGAAGACGAAACCGTCGTTTACTGGTAGCGAACCGCGGATCTACTCGCGCTGCATATCACGCCCCAACTCGTCGAGAATCTTCTCTCGGGAGGGGCCGTCTGCCTTGAGATCGTGCTCCAACCTGCGCAACGCGATACCAACCACATCACGGTGATGCAGCCGGGAACCCACGGCCTGGCTCAGTTGCAGCCACATGTCATGCAAGCGATCAACATCCTCCGGCCATAAGCGGGGTGGATGCGGTCCCAGGTTGACGTACATCGATGGCCGGTCGGGCGAGATTACTTCGAGCGAAAACGGGTGTCGCGGCTCCGGAAGACCCTCCCACGCAAGGCCAATCTGCCGCGCGAGTTCCTCGGAGGTCATCTTCACAGACACACCTGTAACAAGTCGCGAGGCTTTGAGCTTCGCGGCGGTCTGCACCATGGCATCGAATGGATTTACCGCGGGAACCACCAGCAGTTCCACCGGCTTGCCCTGTTTCTCGGCGACCTCAACCACGTGACTGAACAGCTCCTTCTCGTAGTCGCTGAAAATCTGCTCATCCGAGAGCTCGTACTCACCCGCGCCGGTCGAAATCGTGCGCACCGTCATCACGACAATGTCGTGCCGCCGCAGGTTGGTTTTCTCAAGCACCTTCTTGAGGTGCTCCATATTGTGATAGTCCCGGACGGCAACCAGCACACACCCCGCCCGCGCGTGCAGGCCGCCGGCGTCGACCTGCGGCTGGTGCTCGAGGTTGAATTCTTCGAGCGGTTTCTTGTCCAGATGTTGCGCCGCGCGCTTCCGGGTATTGACGCGTTCCGAAATCGTGAAAACTGCAAACACGACCAATGTGAAGCCGACGCCGTAGATAGTGGCAATCTGCTTCGTGAATAGATTGGCGATCGCTACAAAGCCCAGAACGAGCGTTGTCAGGCCCAACCCAATCGGGATCTCCAACCTGCCGAATCGAAGATTGATCGGGAATTTATACTCCTGATCGTGCCGCTGATAGCGCAGCACCAGCACGCCCAGCGACTTGAGGAAGAAGCTCCAAACCACGCCGAAGGCATAAGCGTCGCCAAGCAAAATCACATCACCACGGCTCGCAATAATGGTTGCTACCTGCAATATCGTGATCGTATTGATGATCCGGGAAGTCGTACCGAAATGGCGGTGCGGTTTGCGGAACCAATCCAGCAGGACGCCATCTTCGGCAACCCGGTTCAGCACACCGTTCGCGCCAATGATCGAAGTATTCACCGCACCCGAAAGAATCAGCACGCCGACAATGACTACGAAAACGTGGAACACGAGACGCAACAGCTCGGGGCCGGCAAGATTCATGGCCAGGCCGCCGATCAGGTTGTCCGCATAACTCTTGCGCAGATTGTCGGGGATGATCATGCCTGCGAAAACTGTAATGACGCCGGTGCAGATAACCGCGTACCAGCAGACAATGTTTGCCGTGACCTTTAGGTTCTTCAGCTTCGGGTAAGCGATCTCGCGGTAGACCTGCGCCAATGTTTCGAAACCGCTCATCGACAACAGCGCGTGACCGAAGGCGATCATTATGGCAATGGCTGGAATAGTGGGCCAAATCGTGCCTTTGAACCACCCAAGCGCCGTTGGGTCGAACTGGAGATTTCGCGCCAGGGGCGCGGGCGGCAAGGTGTACCGATGATTCAGGAAGATGGTCAGCGGACACCAGATCAGCAGGATCACGACCATGATGGTGGTGATCTGCATGATGCGGAGCGCTTTGCCGCTGGATTCGTGAATGCCCTTGATGTTGCTCCACCAGAAGTAGATCGTGACAAAAACACCGAAGACAGCCGCGAAATAGTTAGGATTGACCGTGAAGGTCGAATGCAACATCTGGCTGATCTCGTTCAGCAACCGCCCGAGGTACTGGCCCGCGCTGACTACACTGATCGGCCCGGTAAGGACGTAGTCGAAGACCAGCGATGAGACCGACAGCCGCGCGACGAACGGCCCCATGCTGTCCTTCACGACAATGTACACGCCGCCGCGCACGAACATGCCGCAGCTTTCCATGTACACGCTGCGGACGGCAAAGCTGAACAGCATGACTCCGAGAACAAACCAGGGGGCCGACTTGCCTACCGCCGTTTCGGCAATACCGCCGGCATAGAAGGCCGACGATGCGAGGTCGGACAGAACAATGGAGGCGCCACGCCAAAAACTGATGAAGGAGAGGGCAACAGTGGTCGCGACCACGACCTTCGTGGTCGGAAACGGCTTACTGGTGTCTGATGCCATTCAAGCGAGTTGTAGTTCGCAACATTTATTCTACGATCAGGACGATGCAGCGTACCAGTTCGACCCGCGAGCGTGCAACCCGAATTGCATCGGCTCTACGCTCACACGGTTTCGAAGCCTGGCTGGTTGGAGGCTGCGTGCGGGACCTTCTTTTAAACTTGGAGCCGAAAGACTATGATATTGCAACCGACGCCACGCCGGCGGAGATTGTCAGGATCTTTCCAGACGCGTTGCTGGTGGGTGTCCAGTTCGGGGTGGTGCTGGTAGACGATGTCGAGGTTGCCACCTTCCGGAGCGACCAGGCCTACCGGGACGGCCGCCACCCCGAAGGCGTGGTGTACGAGAAGGACGCCCGGCAGGACGTTCTGCGGCGTGATTTCACGATTAATGCGCTGCTGCTCGATCCCTGGTTACCCCACCTTCAGCCTGTCGATTACGTAGGAGGCGTCGAGGATCTCCGCAGGGGCATAATTCGTGCAATTGGTGATCCTCTGAAGCGCTTCGAGGAGGATCATCTGCGAATGCTGCGTGGGGTTCGGTTCGCCACGCGGTTCGGGTTCAAGATCGAGCCATCGACCATGGCCGCCATCCGGCAGTTGCGAGCGAAGATTGTCCGCGTTTCGCCGGAACGAATCCATGACGAGCTGGTGCGGATTCTCACGGAAGGCAATGCGCGGCGCGGGTTTGAGTTGCTCGATTCATCAGGTCTGCTGGAATACATTCTGCCGGAGGTTGCCGCGTTCAAAGGCGTACAGCAGCCGCCCGAATTTCACCCCGAAGGCGACGTGTGGGTGCACACCCTGATGATGCTGGAGGGTCTGCCGCCAGATCCGTCTATCACGTTGGCGCTCGGCGTGCTATTGCATGACGTCGGCAAACCCTCGACGTTCCGTATCGCCGAGCGCATTCGTTTTGACGGTCATGTAGAAGCCGGCGAAAGGATCGCTCTCGAAATTCTCAAGCGTTTGCGGTTTTCAAATGAGGAAACTGAACAGGTGATTGCGCTGATCGCCAATCATATGCGGTTCAAGGATGTAGGCCAGATGCGCGAAAGCACTGTCAAGCGTTTCCTGCGGCTGCCGAGGTTTGAGGAGCACTTGACGCTGCATCGCCTGGACTGCGCGGCGAGCCACGGCAACCTTGAAAATTACGAGTTTATGAAAACGCGTTTCGAGGCGTCGCCACCGGAGCAACTGCGTCCTCCGCGCCTGATTTCCGGGCAGGATCTGATCGCCGCAGGTTACCGCCCCGGTCCTCAATTCAGTTCCATGCTGGCGGCTATCGAGGACGCGCAATTGGAGGACCGGATCCACACACGCGGGGAGGCTCTCGAACTGGTGCAGTCGCTATTTGGATTGCCATGCGCATAATCCTGCTGGGAACGGGCGAGGCCTTTGATGAGAATTGGGCGAATACCTCGGCGCTGGTTCATGCGGAGTCGACGATTCTGCTGGACTGCGGTTATTCGATTCCGGCGGCAGTATGGGCGTACGGCGGGTCGGCTGACCTGCTCGACGCGATCTATATCACGCACGCTCATGCGGACCACTATTTCGGCGTGCCGCCTTTGCTGGTTCGTATGTATGAGGATAAGCGCACCCGGCCTTTGACGATCATTAGCCAGAAGGACGTGCTCGATCGCGTTTGGGCCCTGATGGAGCTGGCTTATCCGGGCACCAGGGATCGTCTGCGGTTTCCCATGGAACGCGTCGAGGTCTCTGCGGACCGCGAATTGGAATGGCGCGAATTCCGCCTGCGGTTTGCGCCGAGCCGGCACTCGATTTCCAACCTGGCGATACGGATTGAGCATGGCGGCAAGGCGTTTTGTTACAGCGGTGATGGCATGTTTACCGACGCGGGGCGCGAGTTGTTTGCCAATGCTGATGTGCTTTTGCATGAGGCCTATTCGTTCGATGCTTCGCCGGCTCATGCCGACATTCCGCGTTTGATCGAGATGGCGGAGCAGTGCGGGGTGAAGCGGCTCGTACTGGCGCATATTCGGCGGGACCTGAGGAAGGATGAGGCGAGATTGGGGGCGCTTTCGTCCGGGACAGCTCTGCGGGTCGCGCGGCCGGGGGATGAGTTTGTTTTGGGATGAGAACGCGCGGGTACCGCCGCTTTTACGTGGGCCGTGAAGCCTTGGTTTTCATCCGTGCGGACCAACTGTCCATGGTCACAGGCTAACCGCTTGCATCACACGCGCTGTTCATGAAGGCTTTAGGCGCGGAAGCGGTAGAGTTGCGCCGGCTTGCGGCCGGTCTGCTGCCATTCCTTGAGGGCTTTGACAATGCCCTTTTGCATGACCTTGCGGCGGAAATTTCTTTTGTCGAGGCTCTCTCCGAGAATGGCTTCGTGGACCACCTGAAGCTCACTTAGTGTGAACTTGGGCGAGAGAAGTTCGAAGCCCACATTCGTGTAATCGAGCTTGTTGCGGATTCTCTGATGGGCATATTCGACGATCTCGCGATGATCGAAGGCGAGGGCCGGCAGGTCATCCAACGGAAACCAGGCCGCATCGGCGGCATCTGTTCCGGCGTGCAGGGCCTGGGTGTGCGGCACGAGTGCATAGTAAGCCACAGTGACCACGCGACCGCGCGGATCGCGCTTCGGGTCGCCGAACGTGTATAGCTGTTCGAGGTAAACCTTCTCGACTCCGGTCTCCTCGCGTAACTCTCGAATCGCGCCCTCGTCGAGCGATTCCTCCTCCTGCACAAAGCCGCCGGGAAGCGCAAACCGATTCTCAAACGGTTTGGCGAGGCGCCGGATCAACAAGACATGGAGATGCCGGTCGCGAATCGTGAACAGAACGATGTCGACGGTCACGAGAAGCTTTGTCATAAACAATCAGGCGACGACAAGATTGGCCCTTTCGGGCGCGATCCCGATAGAGGCGATGGCGCCGGAGTTGAACTCCAGGCGGTCCGCCTCGACGCCATCCGAGAAGATTACGCCTCCGGACGGCATTTGCGATTCCAGCGCGAGCGGGTTGCCGGTGCTGACCATTCCCATGACGATACCGGCTTGTGAATGGCGGCTCACAAACGGCTCGCGGACGACAAACAGCAACCGCTCCTCTTCCCAATCCAAGCGTATCGGCTTTACGGCAGACCCGCCAAGGAATGCCAGGATGCCGGATGTTTCGTTGAAGATGGACGAGAGCCATCCCGTGCTGCCGGCTCCCGTCGATATGATAATGCCGCTGGAGGAATGCTCCTCGGTACGCTGCCCGTAGCGGACACGATAACGCGCCGAGATGTGCGTTTGCGCGCCGATGAACAGGTCGTTGAACGCCAGCAGCCGTTGGCCGTCTTTCAACTTCGCCTCGGCGAGGGTAATTGCCCGCACACGGTTCCGGCCGGCGATCGTTCGTTCCAGGTGCGCACGCAGGTCCGGCGCCGTGAAGGGCAGGAGGATGCCGTCGAAACGTTCGGGATCGGGGTTCACGGCCAGGATCGGCTGCCCGCCGACGTACTTGGCCGTGTTAGCGACTAATCCGTCCTGTCCCAGCGTCACCACGACATCGCTCTTTGCGAACACGTATGTGGGCACAAGCGCCCGATCCATCACCTGGATCTTCAGCCCGATTTCCACGGACCGCCGAGCGCTTTCGAGCGACCGTTCGTAGGCGTCGTGCTCAGAGACATACGCGGAGAAATCGCCGCCGGCATGTTCGATGTAGAACTTCGCCTGCGCCCGCGTATTGAAACGTTCGATCAGTTCTTCGAGGCGCGTTTTGCGAGTGACGAGAACAACCTTGTCGAACACGGCGTCACCCCCGTCCGGTGGGGCCGCTGAGCAGCGACCGCAGCAGGTCCGGCGAAATGTTGACCTCGCCGATTTTCTGCGCATTCGCCGCCAATTCCTGGAATGCCAGGGCGATGGTCCCGCGCGCGTCGCCACCGTGGGAGTTGAGCATCATGAGAACTCGCCAATCCAGGCCCTGCACGGGCGCGAGCACCGCTTTTAGCGCGTAAGCGCGGGTGTCCGCTTCTTTCCGTTCGTTTTCCGTCTTCTGGTCGGTGAGGGCTGCCCGTTGCGTTTCGAGCGCAATCTCACCCTCCAACTCGCGTTCGTGGAGCTCGCGCTGTTTCGTCTGGACGAGCAACTCCGTCTGCAGCTCGTTCTCCTTAATGTGGCGTTCCTGCTCGATGGCGGCGTTGCGGCGCGTGTAAACGGCCTCGTCGGCCTGACGGTTGAGCGCCTCGCGCGCTTCCGCTTCGAGCGCTTTCGCCATATCCGGCGTCGGCTTTACCGAAAGCACCGCCAGGTTGAGAATCTCGATGCCGAGCTGCGTCACCTCCGGACTTGCCTTAAGTTGGTCGAGCACCCGCGCGGTCAAGGCATCGCCATGAAACAGCGCCTCACGGAGAGGCAGCCTCTGGATCTCGGCGCGCATCAACGTCTGCAGAGTGTAAACCAGGCGCTCCGGCAGCTTTTGGTAATCGTCCTTGGTGTAGCGGCCTTTTGCATCGAGCGTAAAGTCGAGCATCCCACTCGCCCGCTTAGGGTCGGCGATGCGGTAAGTCAGTTGACCCTGTATGGCGAGTGTTTGGAAATCGGCCGTTGGCTCGGTAAAGACAAACGGAATGTTCACGCTCGCGAGCGGGACGGAAACGATGGCCGAAGACGGCCGGAAGTAGAAGAAGGATAGCCCGGCCCCGGCTCGAACCAGTTTGCCGCCGGAGTAGTGGAGAACGTAATCAGTCGGATTGGCCTTGCGGTAGCTGATGCCTAACATCTCGTTTGAGCCTCCTTAAGTGTTCCTCTGACACCATTATGGTGTCATTAGGACACTTTGTCAAGACCCATCGAAACGCCATGATCGAGATCGGTTCCCCGAAAGCTGTTCAGGAGGTCAATGACCGGCTGCCGGAGTTCGGGTTGCGCGGCGAGCAGGGCCAGGAAATCGATGCAGGCCAGACGCAAGATAAAATCGCCGCTTTCGAGCGCCATCAACGCCCGCAACGCGCCCACAAGCGCAAGCGCCTCGCGCGGCGTCGCCGCAATGAGCGGGGCGGAATTGGCATCCGCATAACGAAGCAGCTTTGTCAGCGGCTCGCGAACGAACAGATCCTGCAGAATCGGCCGCGGATCGCCGGCACCCAGAAAACGGGTGAACAGAGGCACAAACGCGGCGGGCGAGCCAAAGAATCGTTCGAGCGAAGCGGTCTCGATTCGCAGCGGACCCATTCCGCTGTAATCCGACTGCTTGTACCAGCGGTACAGACTCGTCCAAGCGGTCTGTTGTACGGCGAATGCCTCATCCCCAAATGCAACGCTGACCATGAATCGATGCAGCGACTCGTCCGCATACTGGCCGAGCTGCATTTCGGCGAGTTTGCACAGTTCCACGCGAGCTGACTCGCTTGCGGCACGCCAATGATGCGGAACGAACTCCGGCGGCAAACGCCCTTCCTTAGTGTTATCCGCCATGCCCCACTGGCTCGCCGAGAAGACACCTTCACGAACCAGGAAATCGCACAGTTCTGAGAGCTCTTCGGGCTTGGTGCCGGTAGTTTGGAGCAGGTCCTGGTAAATGCGCCGGTTTCCCCGAGCGGCTCTGGCAACTCGCAGCGTATCGCCAGGACGACGACAAAACTTGAGCGCCCCGCTGGCGCTTTCGCATACCGTGGGGTTCGAGCTCGTCTCCATCAGCTCGACACAAAGATCGTGCAGGCCCGGGTCCGCTTTCTTGACGCGTCCTATTGCTCGCAACAGGTCCACTTGCACCGCCACGTCCGCCTGGCGAATTACCGCCTCGACTCCGTTGAAGCATTTGAGGCCGATCAATCGTGCCGCGGCGGCGCTTCGTTTGGATGGGTCGCTTTCGAGTTCCGCGGCGATGAGCCGGTCAATGTCTCCCACAGCTAACGCAGCACTGAACGCGACGTCCGGGTCGCGAGATACCAATGCCGCCGGGGGCAATTCGGTTTCCGCATCTCCCAGCATCGCGAGATGCACCGCGGCCGGCTGCGTGAACGGGCACTTTCTTAGCGCGTCGAGAAGTTCATAGCGGCCGCCCTCGATACCCGGCCCGTATAAGACGCGCCAATTGCTGAGAGCTAAGGCGGCTTCCGCCTGCAGTAAAGAGTTTGAGCTGCCAAACACCGCCCACACTTCCCGCTGTGCCTCAAAATCGCCCAGCAGCAGCCGAACCACCGACGCCAGCGACCGCGTGAGCTCGAAAGGCGAGCCGGCAGAAATCGACCGCGCGCGCGCCAGACGCTCACCGACCGATCGCGCACCTGACAACGCATTCAGCCGTGCGTCCGGCCACGGGAGTTGGACGATCAGGTCCTCTTCTAGCGCATCGCTCCATAATTGATGCTCCAGAAACGATTCGAGGAACCGGACATCTTCGACGTGGCGAACCATCACCGAGGCATGGCGCTGATAGATGTTGAGGTAATTCTCGATCTGATCGGGATCGAGCTCCGCCAGCATACGCGGGACGGCGAAACGGTCCACGCCGGCATCTTTCAGCATGCGCGCGGCACCGAACAGCCGGTCCTCGACAACGGCCGCGCCGCAGGTCCGGCAGTATTTCCCGCTGGCCGGCGTCGGCTTCACGCACCAGAAGCAACGGACATCACGCCTAACGGCGTGGCCGCAATGAATGCAGAGATCGCCAGGCTTCCAATCGACGGGCTGCGGGCGCTGGCACGCTTCGCAGATGGCGCGCATCGGCTAGCTGCGCATTCTGCGAACGCGTCCCCAGAGATCGTCCTTCGCCTGGATGGTCATGGTGCGCAAGCGGGTCGGGATTTCGTCCTTCGCGAGCCCTTCGTGACGCAGCAGAACCGCGAGATCGAGCTCAGCCGTGGGCACAAACTCCGCGCCACAGGTGCGGCAGAACTTCCCCGGACCGCTCGCCGAGCACCAATAACACGACAGAATCGGTTCCGCCTGTTTCCCGCAAGCGATACACAGGTCGCCGCTCTTATAATCCTTCGGCTGCTTCGCGCCGCAATGTACGCAGTAGACCAGGTCGGCCGAGTCGAGCAGCATGCTGCCGCCCACGACAGCCGCAGCCTGAGCCTGGGCTTGAACCCGTCCGGTGGCCCAGTCCATGACGCGCGCGGCGACCGCCGGGTCGATGCCGGGAACGAGCTCTGCCAACGTCGTGGCATCACCCACGGTCAGCAAATCCTGCTTCGAGGCAATTCCGGCTTCGGCGAGAGCAGCCACCTGGCTGTCCGCGAGGCCTTTCGCTCGAAGGATGTTTTTTTCTAAAGTGGTGAATTCGTTTTCCACGCGATGCCAATCATATCAGCTTGGCCGTCTCACTTCGATATCCCGCTCGTCGTCCGCGACGCGTGTGAGCCGGATCTCGATTCTGTCCGCGGGCATGAGTTGCGGAAAGCGCTCACCCCATTCGACCAGTACCACGGCGTCACGGTCGAAAATCTCGTCCAACCCCAGGCGCGCAACGGCCAGCGGGTCGTCCAAACGGTACAGATCGATGTGATACACGCGGCTGCCGTACTCGTGAATGAGAGTGAAAGTCGGGCTTGATACTTCTTCCGGCTCGGCAGCTCCTAATCCTTTGGCGATGCCCTTGGCCAGGGTCGTTTTTCCCGCGCCGAGATTGCCGATCAACAGGACCGCGCATTTCGGCGGGAGCTCGCGCGCGAGCCGTTCCCCTAGCGCGATGGTTTCCTCTTCAGAACGGGTGTGGAAACGTTCAAACAAGCGTGGGATTGAATCCTTCCGCGACCTCGCGCATGGCTAGCGGCAGTAGCCGGAGGATGTCGGTGGCGACGAACGATTTCTCCCCGATTTCCGCGGCGCCGAGTTGACCGCATCGGCCGTGTAGATAGACCGCCGCCAACACGGCTGCTTCGAGCTGGTCGGGGAATTGTGCGATCAGCCCGGCAATAATGCCCGTCAGGACATCCCCAGTTCCGCCGGTTGCGAGCGCGGGTGAATTCGTTGGGTTTACGAAGACTCGGCCGTCCGGCGCCGCGGTCAGCGTGCGGTGACCTTTCAGCACAAGGTAGACACCGCGCTGTTGGGCGAAGGCTCGGGCCGTCTCGACGCGGTTTGCCTGGATCTCGCGAATCGGGCGTCCCGTCAAGCGGCCCATCTCGCCGGGATGCGGTGTCAGGACGCGTGGCCCCGGTCCCGGCAGTTCGTTCACGTCGAGCGAATTAAGGGCGTCGGCGTCGACCACCATCGGCAGGCTGACTTCCCGGATTGCTCGCCGCACAACCTGGATCGTCTGGTCGTGCGTGCCGAGACCGGGTCCGATGGCGACCACTGTTTTTTTCTCGAGCAGTTCTGCGGGAATAGCCGAGATGAGTCCGCCCTCCGTTTCCATCAGCGGAGCGGTCATGACTTCGGGCGAATAAGACGCAATCGCGTTCAGCGCGGACTCCGCCGATCCTACGGTCGAAAGCCCCGCGCCTGCACGCAGCGCGGCAAATCCGGTCATGGCAGCGGCACCGGTCTTACCGCGGCCGCCGGCGATGGTCAGGACATGTCCGTAAAGCCCCTTGTTGGACTCCACCGGTCTCGGCGCGAACAGATCGCGGAAAACCGTCGGCTGGGCGAGAGACAGTTGGATCGACGCATCGTCCTCAAACATGGAGGGCGGGCTTCCAATCGCCCCTACACGAAGTCCGCCGCATAGCTCCGCCGCGGGCGATAGTACCTGGCACACCTTAGGCGCGGTGAACGTGACAGTTTTATCGGCCCTTACGACTTCGCCGTTTACTTGTCCGGTATCGCTCTCGATTCCCGAAGGCACATCGACCGCAATCACGGTGGCATCCCGGAATTCCGAGTTCATCTGCCGGATGACTTCCAGCGCTTTACCCTCAGCCGGGCCTCGCAAGCCCGTGCCGAGCACCGCGTCGATGACCAACGTGGCGTTTCGCATGTCCGGAGTAATTTCGCGGGAAACCGGACAGCCGGCCACCTCGAGCATGCGGTGATTCTGCGCCGCGTCGCCCTTCAAATCGGCGGGGTCGCCAGTCAGGACGACATGCAACGCCCTCGGCTTGACCCGTATGAAAAGCTGGCGTGCGATGACCAGGCCGTCGCCGCCATTGTTCCCTTTTCCGCACACCACCAGCACACGGTGTTTCGAAAGTGGACTGAACTTCTCGACGAGAAACTCCACGACGCGATGCCCGGCGTTTTCCATGAGCACGATGCCGGGCACGCCCGCCTCGATCGTGCGCCGGTCGACGTCGCGCATCTGAGCGGCTGTAAGCACCTTCACGGTTCCAGAATACAGAAGCGCGGGCCACCGACGCTGAGGCATTTCGACACGCTTCCAAAGGCTCGGCCTATTAAAACGCAAATAGATACGGAGGTACGGGAATTGCTACGGAAACGCCGTGCAATTGCGTCTTGCGACGATCCTCGCCTTCACGGCATTCCTGGGCGCCGCCGCGCCTCGCCTGAGGTTCGAAGAATACAGGGATGGATTTGTCACCCGGACGAAGAACGGCGCTGTCCGATTCGACGATGATGGCGTGAATATCGGCGGTCAATTGCGCATGCGTGTTTTGCGGTCGCGCGGCGCCGAACCGGAAGGGGTCGATCGGCTGCCGGGTGTTACAAATCGATTAATCGGGAGCGACCCGCGCCGTTGGGAAATCGGTGTCGCGCAATACGAACGATTGCGCTATTCGAACATTTATCCCGGCATCGACTTGATTTTCTACGGTAATGAACAGCAACTCGAATTCGACTTCGAGGTGAGGCCGGGGGCGGATCCGCGCCGAGTACAGATGGAGTTTGAGGGCGCGAAGAAGGTGACCACGGATCGCGCTGGTAATCTCGTGCTGCGAATCGCGGCGGGAGAGATGCAGTTCCGGAAGCCCGTGGTGTACCAGATGGTGGCGGGCGCACGGCGCGAGGTTCGAGCGGAGTTCGTCACGAAGAAACGGGGCCGGGTTGGGTTTGAAATCGCTGAGTACAACCATACGCGCACGCTCGTCATCGATCCGATCCTGGCGTATGCAACCTTTCTCGGCGGATCGGGCAACGATACGGCGTCGGCGATCGCGGTCGACGGCTTCGGGCGCGCCTACGTGGCAGGATATACGCAGTCGGCCGATTTGCAGACTACGACGGACGTGTTTCAGCCCAATCTCGCGAAGCAGGGTCGTTTCGATTTCGACGTTTTTGTTGCCGGACTGAACGCAACCGGCACCGACTTGGATTTCGTGACCTACCTGGGTGGCGATGGGGACGATCGAGCCTATCGAATCCTGCTCGATGGTGACGGCAATATCTATGTTGCGGGGTCGACCACTTCGCAGAACTTCCCCACCACGTCTGGCGTGTTTCAGACCACGGCTGGCTCGGGCTTTATCGCGAAGTTGAATGGAAAAGGAACGGCTTTGGTTTACTCCACATATGTGGGCGGCCCGGTCCAGGGTCTCGCGACCGATTCATCGGGAGCGGTCTACGCCGCGGGGACCTCGGGGTCGAACGCGTTTGCGATGAAGCTCACCTCCGACGGCAGCCAGGCAGTCTACTCAATGGCGTTCGGCGGTAGCGGGAATACGCAAGGATTGGGTGTAGCGGTCGATCCGTCCGGCAATGCTTATATCACGGGCTTCACAAATGCGCCCGATTTCCCGACGACATCCGGCGCGGTCCAATTCCAATACATGGGCTTCAACGACGGATTCGTCACCGAGATCAGCCCGGACGGCAGCACGATTATTTACTCGACGTTCCTGGGCGGGACCGGCGACGACCAGCCGTCCGATATCGCGGTCGACTCGTCCGGCAACGCCTACGTCACAGGCCTCACGCGCTCTCAGGATTTTCCAACTACCGCTGGTGTCGCCCGTCCCACCGGTCACGGCCAGGACGCGTTCCTGACCAAGATCGATCCGACCGGCAGCCAGTTTGTTTTCTCGACTTACCTGGGCGGTGGCGACAGCAACCCGAAGTCCCACGCGCTGGCACTCGACAGGCAAGGGAACATTTATACGACGGGAGGCGCTTTCTACGAAACGGCGGGGCCGGATTCGGGGGACGTTGTACAGGTGATCAGCCCGGACGGAACGGCGGTTCTATCGCGTGCCGCTTTCCCTGAGCGGCTGCCGTCGAACGGTGTCGCGATCGCGGTCGATCCTTTCGGGAACGCTTACATCGCGGGGATGACGGAATATGCTCAGGCGGCGGGCATTGTTTTCGAATTGCCGATCGATACGACGCCTGGGGTAGTCGAACCCACTTTCCGAGGCGGCCTGCTGGATGCCTACGTCGCGCGCATTTCGCCCGTTTTGATCCCGCCCGACGGCATTAAAAATGTGGCGAGCCTGATCAGTGGCCCGGTTGCGCCTGGCGAAGCGATAACGATTACCGGAGTCACTTCGACGAGAGGATTGCACGTCTTTTTCGACGGCGTGTCTGAGCCGATTTACACTGCGCCTGGTTTTCTCCTGCCCATATCGACGCAGGTTCCATTCGCCGTGGACGGCCAGACCAGCACAGTCCTACAGTTCGAATCCTGGGGAACCAGGTCGGATCCCGTGACGCTCATGGTTGTTCCAGCGGACCCCGGTATTTTCGCCACCATCACCAACGCGGACGGAAGCACAAACTCGGCGTCCATCCCGGCGGCGCAGGGTTCCGTGATCACCGCGCGGGCGACTGGTTGTGGCCAGACCGATCCTCCCACAGCGGACGGACAGATCTTAACGTCCTCCGCTCAAATTCATTTGCCGGTAACGGCAGCAATCGGCGGCGTGCCCGCGACCGTGATTTTCGCGGGCGCTCCCGCCGGTACGCAGGCAAACATCGTGCAGATCCAGGTGCAAGTGCCGGACAATGCGCCTTCCGGCCAGCAGATGCTCGTCATCACAGTTGGCGGTGCGGTGGCTCCGCCCGTTACGGTCGTGATCCAGTAATCACGCGGCGCCCGTCAATTCGGTAACCGGAGAGCACGAGCCGGATCGCTTCGCTGTAGATGCGATGCTCTTCCTTGAGAATCCGGGCCGACAATGTTTCGTCGGTGTCGTCGTCCAAAACAGGGACCGCGGCCTGCATGACGATCGGCCCTGCATCGAGGTGTTCGTCAACGAAGTGAACCGTGCAGCCGCTGATCTTTACCCCATGTACCAATGCCTGCGTTTGGGCGTCGAGACCGGGAAAGGACGGCAGTAGAGACGGGTGGATGTTCAGAATCCGCTGAGGGAATGCGCGAATGAAGACAGGGCTCAACAACCGCATGAATCCCGCGAGACAGACGAGGTCGACGGCGGCGTCTCGAAGCGCGTCGACAAGCTGGGCATCGTAGACTTCGCGAGGCACGCCTTTCGACGCGATGCACACTGCGTTGAGTCCTAACCCGCGTGCCGTTTCGAGCCCGCGCGCTTCGGGACGGTTCGAAATCACGATCGCGATCTCGGCTTCAATCTGCGGGAGGTTGCGGGCAATCGCCTCGAAATTGGATCCACGGCCGGACAGCAGGATGCCGAGCCGTTTCATTTGTAGATAACGCCGCCTCTACGCGATTCAGTGACCCGTCCGATCGCAAACCACGGCTCATCGATCTTCTTCAGGGCTGCGGCGGCCTTTTTAAGGTTGCGGGCCGATACGGCCAGGATCATGCCGACACCAAGATTGAACGTGCGGCGGTAGTCCGCTTCAGGAATATTGCCGATGGATCGCAGTCGCTCGAAGATCTCCGGGATTTCCCAGGTCGAGGTCTCGATCTCAGCCGCCAGCCCTTTAGGCAGAATCCGCGGAAGGTTATCCGTGATGCCGCCACCGGTAATATGCGCCGCGCCTTTCAAAACTCGTGCGTCAGCCAGGGCGCGGATTGGCCGAAGATACGAGCGATGCACCCGCAGCAGCTCATCTTCGAGCACCCTGTCCAACTTTTCGCGCGCAACCTCGAACAGCAGCTTTCGCGCCAGCGAATAACCGTTCGTGTGCAGACCGTTCGACGGCAGACCAAGCAGCACATCGCCAGACTTGATCGTGGCGCCTGTCAGCATCTCCTTCCGCTCTACCGCGCCCACGATGAACCCGGCCACGTCGTACTCGCCTTCCTGGTACAGCCCGGGCAGCTCGGCGGTCTCGCCGCCGATCAAGGCGCAGCCGTTGTTGCGGCAGCCACGGGCAATGCCCTCCACCACCGACGCCGCCACCACCGCGTCAAGCTTCCCGACCGCGAAATAATCGAGAAAAAACAGCGGCACGGCGCCCTGCACCGCGATATCGTTCACGCAGTGATTCACCAGGTCTTCGCCGATGGTGCTGTGGCGCCCGGTCATGAACGCAATTTTGACCTTCGTCCCGACGCTATCCGTGGAACTGATGAGGACGGGACGTTTCCAGCCGCTTAACTGAAAGCCGGCGCCGAAAGTCCCGATATCCGTGAGCACGCCTCGCGTGAAGGTGGATCGCGCTAACTGCTTGATACGGCCGACAGCGCGGTCCGCTTCATCGATATTTACACCCGCGTCCTTGTAACCTATTTGTTTTCTTGACGCCATTCATTAACCGGGGGTCTCCCGCAGAAATTCTATAATACGTGATTAACCTATGAAGCGACTTATACTTGCGCTCGTGGCCGTGGCTGCTCTTCACGCAGAGCTGCCGTCGGCAATCGCGATTCGTAATGCGCGCATTGTTCCGGCCAACTCGCCGACCATTGCGCGCGGCACTGTGTTGTTAAGAAATGGGCTGATTGAAGCGGTTGGCACGGATGTACAGATTCCCGCCGACGCCTGGGTCGTGGAAGGTGACGGCTTGACGGTGTATCCGGGGCTGATCGATTCTATCAGCACACTCGGTCTGCCTAACGCCGTGACCACAGCCGCGGCCACCGGCGGAGGACGCGGCGGCGGCGCAAACGTGATCCAGGCCGCGCCGGCATCCACAGCGCCACCGGCGCGCGGTCCCGAGGACCGGCCATCTACCACAAGCTGGGAGAAGGCGGCGGATGAAGTGAAGCCCACCGATACTCGGATCGAAGCGGCTCGCAGCGCCGGATTCACAACCGCTGTGTCATTCCCGCATCGCGGAATTTTCGCCGGCCAGGGCGCGGTAGTCGACCTGGCGGGTGAGAAGGGCGGCGACATGGTGGTCGCGCCGTCGGTCGGTCAGTACGTCACTTTGACCAATAGCGGATTCGGAGGTGGATATCCAGGTTCGCTTATGGGCTCGATTGCGTACATCCGGCAAATCTACATCGACGCCGACTACTATCAGAAGGCCAAGGCTAAGTATGCTGCGAATCCCCGCGGAAATCCGCGCCCGGCTTACGATCGCGCGCTGGAAGGAGTTATCGATTCGCCGCGCGTCCTGATTCCGGTTTCCCGTCGGATCGACGTCGACCGCATGCTCCGCTTTGCCACTGAGCTGAAGGTCAAGGCAATCCTGTACGGCGCTGTCGAGGGCTATCGCTCGGCAGACCTGCTGAAGAGCGCCGGCGTGCCCGTATTGGTGAATCTACGCTGGCCGGAAAAGGCCCGTGACACCGATCCCGAAGAAATTGACAATATGCGCGTGCTGGAGAATCGGGACAAAGCGCCTAGTACACCGGCAGTTTTTGCGAAGAACGGCATCAAGTTCGCGCTTTATGCCGACGGAATCGAGCGCCGCACCGACCTTTACCGGGCCGTGAAGCGCGCCATCGATGCGGGGCTGTCGCAGGATGACGCGGTGCGCGCCATGACCATCTGGCCTGCCGAAATTTACGGCGTGGCCGACCGGTTGGGCAGCATCGAAAAGGGCAAAATCGCCAACCTGGTGGTCACCAAAGGCGACCTGTTCCAGGATAAGACCGAGGTGAAGTACATTTTCGTCGACGGGATTAAGTTCGAGCCCGTCCCGGAGGAGCCGCCCGCCTTCGGAAATCGCAATGGTGCGCCATCGAACGGAGAGCAGCAATGATGAAGGCATTTCTAACTACCCTGTTGGCGTGCGCGGTGTCCTATGCCGCCGCGCCGATTCTGATCCAGAACGCGACAATCCTCACTGTTACCAAAGGCACGTACAAAGGTTCCGTGTTGATTCGTGACGGCAAGATTGCGGAAGTAGGCGAGAAGGTTACGGCGCCCGCCGGCGCCACGATCGTGGATGGAACCGGCAAGTACGTGATGCCGGGCATCATCGACTGTCATTCGCACATCGCCAGCGATGCCATTAATGAAGGCAGTGTGTCGGTTTCATCGATGGTGGGCATCCCGGATACGATCAACCCCGACGACATCGACATTTATCGGGCGCTCGCAGGCGGCGTCACGACGGCGAACATCCTGCACGGCAGCGCCAATTCGATCGGCGGCAAGACCATCGTGCTGAAAATGCGGTGGGGTAAGGACGCGCACGACATGATCTTCCAGGGCGCGTTGCCCGGGATCAAGTTTGCCCTGGGCGAAAATCCGAAGCGCGCCGGAAACCCGACCGGGCAGCGCATCAATGCCACGCTTCGCTATCCGGCGACCCGCATGGGCGTCGAGGACGTGATTCGCGAGGCATTTCAGGACGCCAAGATCTATCAACAAGAGTGGAAGGATTACAACGCCAAGGTGGCACGCGGCGAATCGGCCGTTCCGCCGCGCCGCGATGAGCGTCTGGAACCGCTCGTTGAGGTGCTCGAAGGAAAGCGCCTGGTTCACGCGCACTGCTACCGCCAGGACGAGATCCTGATGCTGCTCAAGGTGGGCGATGAGTTCGGATTCAAGATAAGGACCCTGCAGCATGTTCTCGAAGGTTACAAGGTGGCGAAGGAGATCGCCGATCACGGCACCGGAGCTTCCACATTCAGCGATTGGTGGGCCTACAAGCTGGAGGCCTTCGACGCTATCCCCTACAACGCCGCCATCATGACTCGAAAGGGCGTAATCGTGTCGCTCAACAGCGATGATGCGCAGCTCATGCGGCACCTCAACGATGAGGCGGCAAAAACGATGAAGTACGGCGGCCTGACTGAGGACGAGGCGTTGGCGCTGATTACCATCAATCCCGCGAAGCAGCTCATGATCGACAACAAGGTTGGTTCCATCGAGGTCGGCAAGGACGCCGACCTGGCGATCTACGACGAGCATCCGCTGTCGAATTACGCGAAGGTGGACAAGGTGTTCATCGATGGCGAGCTGTACTTCGATCGGGACAAAGATATCGCCGGCCGGCCGGCCAAGGAAGCTGACAAAGAGAAGCTGCTCGAGAAGGAAAAGCAAATGGAACAACAGAGAAGGCCGAACGGCGGCACGAACAGGAGGCCCGCGGAATGAAAACCTGCATACTTGCGATCGCGATGAGTTTGCCGCTCCTGGCCGGCGCGGACGACAGTTTCCTGATCCGTGGAGCCACGGTGCACCCCGTGACAGGGCCGGAAATCAAAGACGGCTCCGTGCTGGTACGGGATGGAAAGATCATCGGTATTGGTCACAATCTTTCGGCTCCCAAAGGTGTGCGCGTCATCGAGGCTAAAGGGCTCCACGTATACCCCGGAATCATCGATTCCGGTACGGAGCTGGGTGTTTCTGAGATCGGCGCCATTCGCGAAAGCGTCGATACCGGCGAGCTGGGCACGTTCAATCCGCAGCTTCGTTCCGAAATCGCGATCAATCCGTCGAGCGAGCATATCCCAGTCACGCGCGCGAACGGGATCACGACGGTTGTAGTGATGCCCATGGGCGCGGGCGGCGGCGGACGGCGTGGCGGGGGCGGCGGCATCATCAACGGACAGGCCGCGCTTGTTCACCTTGACGGCTGGACGTGGGAAGAAATGGAAGTTCAGAAGAGCGCCGCGATGGCCATGCGCTTCCCGACCATCCAGTCTCCGTTTGGCCGATTCGGCGGCGGCGATCCATCGGAACTCCCTCCCGGATTCACGAGAACCACTTTCACCGACCAGAAGAAGACCTATGAATCGCAATTGCGCGAGCTGAGGGAATTCTTCGAAGAGGCCCGCCGCTATCAGAAGGCGAAGGAAACAAAGGCGCCTGGCTTCAAACCCGACCTGAAATACGAAGCGATGCTGCCGGTTCTGGAGGGCAAGGTACCCGTGGTAGCCATGGGCGGCCACGAACGGGCGATTCGCGACGCGGTGAAATTCGCCGACGACGAGAAGGTGAAGCTGATTATCGGCGAGCCGCGCGAGCTGGGCAAGATGGGGCCGGAGTTGAAGGCGAAGAACATTCCGGCGGTCCTGGGTCCGACGCTGGCGCTGCCGGAGCACGAGGATGATGGCTACGATTCGGCTTACTCGCTGCCCGCCGAGTTTTACAAAGCCGGCGTGAAATTCGCGCTCGGTTCCTTCAGCAACGAATTCTCGCGTAACCTGCCGTACCAGGCGGGCACGGCGGTCGCCTTCGGTTTGCCCAAAGAAGAGGCACTGAAGGCCATCACCATCAACGCGGCTCAGATCTGGGGCGTCGGCGACAAACTCGGATCACTCGAAGAAGGCAAGTGGGCTGACTTGATGGTGACGGATGGCGACCCGCTCGAAACCAAGACTCAGGTGAAGCAGGTCTTCATCAAAGGCAAGACGGTGGACCTGGAGAACAAACACCACCGGCTGTACGAGAAATATCTGGCGAGGCCTTAATCGACAAAGCCTCGCCAGGTTTTACCTTTGGCGTCGCGCAAGACAATCGCGATCCCGTCCACTACTCCGGTGACAACGCGGCCGCGCGAATTGCGGAAAGTGTAGTGAACTGTCTCGTCGGAGCCTAGCTCCGCGGTTCCGCGCCAAGTTTCGCCGAACTCGTCCCGGAGGCGGATCGAGTCTCCGTATCCGAAGCCATAGATACGAGTCTTGGTCTTCTCCTCTTCAAAACTGAAGAAGCCGCCGGGAGTACGGCTATGTACGCGGTTCCGTTTGTAGATCACTACGTTCGATTATTCGGCTAAGTTGGGTTTCAACACATAGGGCGAACCGCTAGGACGCACTCGCCGAACTACCTGATTTCCGGCTCGGTGCCGTTACGACTGGCCTGATCACCGCAACCCCGATCGCCTGCAGCCGGCGGACAAGATCCTCAAACATCTCGTCGGTGCGGTAGCGTCCGACGATGGCGCCGCCGGACCCGGCGAAATTGGCGCTGGCGCCCGCCGCCCGCGCCGCCTCGATCATTTCCAAATTGGGACGGCTGATGCTGTAGATTTTCGCGCGAAGATCGAAATTGGCGTCAATCAGGTGGTCGAGCGCTTCGTAGTCCCGTTCGAGCAGGGCCTGCCGCCCACGCTCCGCATACGATGCCCAGGTCTGCATGGCGGTGACAATCTCGGGATCGCCGGCCCGCCATCGCTCGCGAACGTTGCTGTGAAAGACTTCGGTGCCTTCACTCAAGCTTGTTCGGTAGGCGACATAAATACTGGGGAGCAGCGCGGGGTCGAGCGGCTCATAATGCCCATAGCCCTGCCGCCGCATCAGGTCCTCGCAAAAATCCATGTAAACCAGTCCTTCATAGACCTGGATCACTCGATCCTGTAGCCCGGCCGGCACGCCCAACTCCTTGGTCTCGGTTTCGAGAACCAGGTTGGCCTGAATTGGCAGCGGGATCTCGACTGCGTAGTACCGGCACAGGGCGCGCAAGGCTGCGGTAATGATCGAGCTCGACCCTCCCAGGCCAAGCCGCAGCGGAATGGTGGATTCGTATTCGATTGTGAAGTTGCGGTTCGGAAGCTCGATGCCATGCTCGCGGCAGTAATCCATGAAGCGCACGATCAATGCCTGAATAATTCGGATACCGCCGTAGTAACCGCGCCAGCGCGTGGTGGCATACAGATCGTCGAGGTTCTCGAAGACCGGCATGTCCGCTTTCGAGGGCTTGATCTCAAGCCGCGCGCTGGGATAAAGGAGCACGCGCGCTCGAAAATTGCGCGTCAGCAGAGAAATGGTCTTTCCGTAATAGCCGTCGCTAGGATTGCCTAACAGGCCAGCCCGCGCGTACGCATAGGTCTCAATCATTGGGGTGTAATACTACTAAATGCTACATGAGAATCGTTCTGCAGCGGGTTAAGAAGGCCCAGGTGGAGGTGTCCGGAGAGGTGGTGGGATCGATTCGCGCCGGTCTGCTGGTGCTTCTCGGCGTCTCCAAAACCGATTCGGAAGCGGAGGCCGATTTTCTCGCCGACAAGATCGTCAATTTGCGGATAATCGCGGACGAGGCCGGCAAGATGAACCGCTCAGTTCTCGACGCAGGCGGCGCGGTGCTGGTGGTTTCGCAGTTCACGTTGTATGGCGATTGCCGCAAGGGCCGCCGGCCGAGCTTCGACGATGCGGCACCGCCGGAAAAGGCTCGGGAGCTGTACGAATACTTCGTGGGCCGTGTTCGGGCGATCGGCTTGCACGTGGAAACCGGCGTTTTTCAGGCTCACATGGAAGTTTCGCTCATCAACGATGGGCCGGTGACCCTGATTGTGGAGTCAAAGGATTCTCCACACGGTCGATAATAAGCACCTCGACTGGGCCTTTTGTCGATTCCAGCTTCAGCCCGAGCTGTTCCTGGACGGCGGTGAAAAGCGACGGGTTGTCATAATCGTCTGTCGTCCGTTTGGCTGTGGCTTCACGGTTCCATTCCAAGTGGATATCGAACAACCCCTTCAGGCCGGTTTTGTCGATAACGTTGCGATCCAATTGAGCGGAAAGAACCGCGGCCAGGCTGGAGAAATCCTCTGATCCGCCAGTGACCGGCATCCCAATCGCGTCGAGGGTCTGGTTCAGTTGCATATTAGGACCGCTGATTGACACGGTGCAATCGCGCGGCATGTCGCCCGGCTCCAGTTGACGACGGTTCATCGTGAAATTCGGGCAATTCGACACGTTCGACCGGCGCATCGGAGGACCCGTTGGGAGTATCGTTAATTCGTAAACGGGAAGCTGCCGCGTCTCGCGATGAACCCGCAGCCCGAACCGGGTTTTCAGAACTTCCTGCATCTCCAGCCCTGCGGCTTGACGAAAGTTCGCGCCTGCAGGTTGAGTGTCCAGATCCGCACCGATGTCGAAACGCTCGGAATTGAGCCATGCCGGCCCTCCGACGATTTGAAAATCGCGGACCAGGTACCCGATGCGAATCAAATCATGTACCGTGGCCTTCTTGACCGTGAGCTTCTGCTGGGCAAAGCTGACCATAGGCCCGCCGCTCCCAGTGCTAGGCGTAATGGTAATGGCCCTGACGAGCAGAATCACGACCGCCGTTCCCAACACAACCTCAGCTTACAAAACCTCTTGACTTAAAGTTGACTTTAAGCCTTAGACTCCGAATCATGACATCTCTCAAATCGCTTCTCATCCTGGCAGCCGCGCTTCCCGTTTTCGTCGCGGTCTGTCAAACCGCATCACGCAAGGAGTCGCCGTTCGCATGCGACCGTATGGCGCTCAACGCCGAACAGCGGCATCGGCATTTCGATGAATTGGGTCCTCAGTTGCGCCATCTCGTTAAGACTACTCGTGAGACGGCCGATGGCTACGAGTTTCTGTTTCCCTCAGACCCGGAAACGTTCCGGCTCGTCGCCGAATGGACGGCGGGCGAACATCTCTGCTGTCCGTTTTTCGATATCGATCTTCGCCTGGAACGCGAGGGCGGCGAGTTCTGGCTACGCCTGTCGGGAAGGGACGGCGTGAAGCAGTTCATTCACGCCGATTTCTCGCCGTGGTTCAGACATTCCTAGGGTGGAGCGGGCATTCAGCCGGCCTTTGGAAGTTACCAGGAACGCGCAGGCGAAACGAAACCGCCTGCGCCTTCATTGTTCCTTTCGCTTTAGCAGCTTCGACATCATCGGAAATTCTCAGCGGCTGCCTATTCCCTCCGTAGCGCGACCGCGGGATCGATCCTTGCGGCGCGCACGGCGGGGCCCAGGCTCGCGGCAATGGCGATCACCGCCAGCAAAAACGTCACCAGCACAAATACCTGCGGGTCCGAGGAGCTCACATGAAACAGCAGGCTGCGCATGACGCGCGTGGCGGCAAATGCCGCCGCGAGTCCCACCGAGGCGCCGATGGCGGTCGGACGCAAACCCTGCCAGAACGCGAGGCGCATCATATCGCCTGCCGTTGCGCCAAGCGCCATGCGGATGCCGAGTTCGTTGGTCCGCTGGCCGATCGTGTATGCCAGCACTCCATATAGGCCGACCGCCGCCAGAATCGCGGCGATGCCAGCGAACACCATCAGCAGGGTTACGGCAAACCGGGTCGATTTCCCTGCCGTGGAAACGATCTCGTCAGTATTGAGTACATCCGAAACCGGCAGATCGGCATTCAAACGTCCGATTTCTCTCTCGATGGGCAGGGCTAAGGAATCGGGATCGGTGCTGGTGCGTACCACCAGCGATCCGAACGAGAAAATGCCTTCGAGTATCGGCACGTACATGGTGGGCTCCATTTCGTTGGCGAGTCCGATTCGCACGTCCCCAACAACGCCGACAATCTCGTAAATGGAGCCATTCCGTATCTTCTGTCCGATAGGGTCCTCGCCACGAAAAAACTGCTTTGCCATCGATTCGCTGATGACGATTTTCTTCGCGTTACCGAGCCTGTCGGAAGCCGTGAAGACGCGTCCACGCTTGAGCGGGATTCCCATCGCCTGGAAATAGCCGGGGTCGGCGCCACGGAACAAAGCATCCAGGTATTGACCCGGGGGCAACGGCGGCCGTCCGACGATATCGAATGTGTTATCGCTGAAGTGGCCGTTGAGCGGCAGAGTCGAAGCGATGCCGGCCGCTTCCACCCCCGGCAAAGCCTTCACCCTCGAGACGAGCGACTCCCAAAACGCGACCCGCTGGGCCGCATCCGGGTATTGGGCTTTGGGAAGCGAAAGGCCCATTGTCAGGGCGCGAGGCGCGGAAAAGCCGGGATCAACCGTGCGCAGTCGTTCAAAGCTCTTCAGCAACAGACCGGCGCCGATCAAGAGCATGAGCGACAAGGCCACCTCGCCGGCCACCAGGGTTTCCCGTAACCGGTTTGTTCCCTTTCCGCCGGTATTCGCGCGGCCGCCTTCGTGAATCTCGGCCGCTAGGCTGTCGTTCGATGTTGAGAAAGCCGGCGCCAGTCCCGAGAACACTCCTGTCAGAAGCGACACCGCAACCGTGAAAAGCAGCACCCAGCCATCCACATGAATCGCCTCTGAGCGGGGAAGGTTGGATGCCATCCGAGTCAGCAGAGTGGTTCCGCTCGCGGCGAGAAACACGCCAGCCGCTCCTCCAGCCAGTGCTATCACGACGCTCTCCATCAGAAACTGGCGAACCAGGCGGCTTCGGGAAGCGCCGAGGGCAATGCGAATGGCCGCCTCACGTCTGCGGCCTACGGCGCGAGCCAGAAACAGGTTTGTGACGTTCACACACGCGATCAGCAGAACCAGCCCGACCGCTCCCAATAACACCAGTAGCATCGTCCTCACGCCGGCGACCGTGCGCTCCTTCATCAAGACGACGTTGGCATCTTTCCCGGTCAAATCGTTCGGATGTTCGCGGTAGATTCGCTTGGCGATACCGTCCAGTTCCGCCTTCGCCTGTTCGACGCTCACCCCTGGACGGAGCCTGGCGACGACCTGCATGCGGTGATTGCCGCGAGACTGCAGTTGCTGCGGCGGCACCTGACGATAGAACGGGGCCCAAGCTTGCATCTTGCTATCGGGAAACTGGAACCACGCCGGCATGACTCCGACCACGGTATAGTTCTCGCCATCGAGTCTGACGAGCTGCCCGATAATACCAGCGCTTCCGCCGAAATGCCGCTGCCACAAGCCGTGGCTGATGATGAGCACGCGAGTCGCGGTAGGCGCATCTTCTTCCGGCAGAAACGCGCGACCCAAGGCGGGCTGGACGCCGAGCGTCGAGAACAGGTTGTACGTGCAAATGACGCCGCGAATCCGTTCGGGAAGCCGGCCGTCATTCCCGGATAACCCGAAACTTGCATCGCCGTAGGCTGCCATTTGAGTGAAGCTCTTAGCCTGGCTCTTCCAATCCGAGAAGTTCGGCGGCGACACCACGTTGTAGACGGAGTCCCCTAGCACCCTGCTCTCGTACAAGTTCACGAGCCGGCTGGGATCAGCGTACGGCAGCGGCTGCAATAGCGTCGCATTAATGACCGTGAACATCGCCGTATTCGCGCCGATCCCCAACGCAAGCACTGCAATTGCAGCCAGGGTGAAGGCGGGCTTGAGCCGGAGCACGCGCAGCGTGTATTGAAGGTCTTTCCAGATGTTCGCAGTCATTCCAGGGGTCTATACTGGCGTGATCGCGCAAGGTAACAACCGGTGTATACTCTCACTACGTGGAGGTAGATCCGTTGCAACGATTTAACCTTTGTGAGAACGAGAAGCGCGAGCTTCTCCAACGTGGTTTTTCACGGCGCAAATTCGGACGTATTGCCGCACTCCTTTCCGCAGGCGCCGCTCTTCCTTTCTATAACGAATCCGCGCTGGCGCAATTCTCTAAAGTCTCGGGAGGCGTGCCTCCCGACGCCGTCAAGATCGATGCCAATGAGAACCCGCTTGGACCTTGTTCCGATGCCGTGGACGCAATTCACAGCGTCGTGGCTAAAGGCGGACGCTATCAGTACGAATTGACCGATACCATGCAGCAGACGCTCGCTGAAAGTGAGAGCTTGCCGGTCGATCATGTACTCGCATTTGCCGGATCGAGCCTTCCGCTGCACCTCGCGGTGATCGCGTTCGCCTCGCCACGGAAGAGCCTGGTGACGGCGGATCCCGGCTATGAAGCTCCAGTCAAAGCGGCGCAATTCATCGGCGCGAAGGTGGTCAATGTTCCTCTCACGAAGACGTATGCGCACGACGTCAAAGCAATGGCGCAGGCGGACCCGAATGCCGGCATCATCTACCTGTGCAATCCGAACAATCCCACGGGTACGCTGACATCGAGATCCGACATCGAATGGCTGCTGGCCAACAAGCCCGCGGGAAGCATTCTGCTCGTTGACGAAGCGTATATCCACTTCACCGACGCGCCGCGCACCGCAGACCTGGTAGCGGCCGGCAAGGACATCATCGTTCTGAGGACGTTCTCGAAGATCTACGGTATGGCGGGACTCCGCGCCGGCGCGGCATTGGCCCGTCCGGACCTGCTGAAGCGATTCAGCGACTATAGCGCCGGGGCGCTTCCGATCACCGCGATGGTGGGCGCAACCGCCAGCCTCAAATCGAAGACTGTCGTGCCGGAGCGCAGCAAGTACATCCGCGATGTCCGCGAAAACACGCTGGAGTTCCTGGATAAGCACCGCTTCACATACGTGCCGTCGGTCAGTAATAAGTTCATGGTGGACGTGAAACGGCCGGGTGGCGAGATCATCCAAGCCATGCGACGTGAGAAGGTGTACATTGGACGCGTGTGGCCTTCCATGCCCACTTACGTCCGCGTGACCGTGGGGACCAAGGAAGAAATGGAGAAGTTCAAGGCCGCCTTCCTGAAAGTAATGGCCTGATAAACCTCATGAGCTGCACTCGCCGGCAGTTTGCAGGCCTCCTGGGCGCTGCGGCGCTGCGAGGAGCAACAATCAAGCCGGATACCATCCTGGTGAATGGCAACATTCACACGATGGATCCGGCCAATCCTGAAGCGGAGGCCGTTGCCATTGCCGGCGGGCGCTTTCTTGCGGTCGGCACGAACAACGAAGTTGGCAACCTGTCGTGGCCGGGCGTAAAGAAGATCGACCTGGGCGGCCGTACCGTGTACCCGGGGTTCATCGACGCCCACCTCCACACCGCCTCCTCGGGTCTGCGGCACCTGAAGGAAGTCAACTGCGACCTCCGCTCGATTGCCGCGATTCAGGCCGCCATTCGTGAGCGTGCCGCCAAGACCCCTCCCGGCAACTGGGTGGTCGGCTTCATGTACGACGACACGAAGACGGAGGACGGGCGGCCGTTGCGGGTTGCCGACCTCGATGCCGCGGCGCCTAATCATCCCGTGTTTATCAACCATCGCGGCGGCCACACCTCCTGGGTCAACTCGCGGGCGCTCAACATCGCCGATGTAAACGACAAAACGCCGGACCCGCCGGGCGGCAAATTTGAGCGCGGCGCCGATGGAAAGCTCACCGGAAGGGCGATGGAGACCGCAAATGCTGTCTTCCGATCGAAGATCCATACCAACGCCACGCGCGCCGACCGCCGCGAAGGCGTGAAGCTGATCACGAAGATGATCGCGAAGAGCGGCATCACGTCGGTCAACGATCCCCAGGGATCGCCCGAAGACCTGACCGCTTACCAGGATGCCTACGAATCCGGCGACCTTAGCGTCCGCGTCTACGGGTTCATCAGCCAGGCACTGATCGGCCGCATGCTTCCTTCCGGCGTTCACACCGGTTTGGGAAACGAATGGGTTCGTGTGGGCGCCATGAAGATGGTCTGCGACGGATCGATTTCAGAGCGCGACGCTCGTGTTTCACAGGCTTATGTAGGGCGGCCGAACGACTTCGGCATCCTGGTCAAAGACGAGGAGCAACTCTATCACGATGCGCTGCCCGCCTATACCGCCGGCTGGCAAATCGGCACGCATGCGAACGGTGATATCGCCATCGACATCGTGCTGCGCGTTTATGAGCGCCTGCAGCGTGCAGTCCCGCGACGCGATCCGCGGTTCCGAATTGAGCACTGCACGGTCATCAACGACGACCTGGTCCGCCGCATCAAGGCTCAAGGCGTCATTCCGACACCGTTCTCGAGCTACGTCTACTATCACGGCGAAAAGATGAAGGAGTATGGCGAGGAGCGGCTAAACTCGATGTTCGCGTTACGCAGCTTCCTGGACGCCGGCATTCCCGCCACAATGTCGTCAGACTATCCACCCGGCCCGTTCGAACCCATGATGTTCCTGCAGTCGAGCGTGACACGGACCGACGTGAAGGGCCATGTTTGGGGCCCGAAACAGCGCATCAAGGTTACCGAAGCACTTCGCGTGGCTACGGTTCATGGCGCATACGCGTCGTTTGAGGAAAAGCTGAAGGGCTCGATCGAGGCCGGCAAACTGGCCGATCTGGTCGTGTTGGGGCGCGATCCGCTCCAGGAAGATCCGTCAACGCTGGTTACGATCCCGGTTGAACGCACGATGGTCGGAGGCACGTGGAAGTTCGAGGCCTGACCGGATTTGGGGTAGGCCTTCAGCCTGGTGGCGCAGGCGCTTTCGCCTGCGCGTTTTTTGGTGAGCTCCAACGGCTGGTGGAACCTGCTTCACCGAGAATGCACAGGCGAAACCGCCTGCGCCATATCGGAGTCACCGGCCCTACCTGGCGTTGACTAGCGCCAGCGACGCGAAGGCGGTTGCCGCGTCGTTCATGAATCCCACCATCATCGAATCGGCTGCATAGCGTTTGTTCATCGATATTGCGGTCCAATTGCCTGAATCGGGGTTTTGGTGGACTTTCAGCCAGTTCAGCGATTTGGAGACCCTGGCAGCCGGAACGCCGGCTTCCTCGAGAGCGAAGGCCGCGAGGGCGGTGGCATAGGCATTGCTGCCCGCCGCGGCCGGAGCTTGCGCGTGCTCCTTCCACGGTCCGAGTGATTCCATAGTCCACCCGCCGTCTTCCTGCCGTTTCGAAAGAGCTTCGTCGATAATCGCGCTGCGTGTTTTCTCGGGCAGCAGCGTCGGCAGTTTTGCCGATGCCCACAGCAGCATCAGGCGATTATGCAACGGCTGCGATTCCTCGGTGCGGCGCACGTATGAAATGAGAGCATCGACGTGTGGCTGGTCGCGGTTTCCGGCTGGTGCGTTGCTCACCGCCAGCGCAGCCAGGGTTGCGCCGTAGAACACAGAATCGGGCATTTCCCAGGGATCGAGCTCCAGGCTGAACCATTTCCAGGCGCCTTTGGAGGGTCCATCCTGGATTTGCAAGGACCACAGACGGTCGAAGGCGGCCTTCGAGTCCGGCAGGAAAAGGGCCGCGAAGATGGCCTCCACGCCCAGCGCCTCAGATGCATGCGGTTCTTTCGAGAACGCCGGGAGCAACCTGGTGCCGTCGGTTCGGTCGACTCGCGCCCGAAGCGCATCGAGCAGACCACGCTCATAGACGCCAGGCTCACTTTCGCCGAGAGCCTTCCGCAACGAGGGCCTCGCGAGGAGATACGTCAGGTTGGTGTGGCAGGAAACGCAGGGCCCGCCGGCCGCCTTCGTAACCGGCCATTCAAACCACGATTTCTCACGGGCGTCCAGATATCCGGCGGCCAGGCGGGGGCTCCAGTCGCCGCAAAGACCCGGAGAAGCGGCGAGGACCAACAATACTACGAAACGCATTCCTTCACCTTATGGCAAAAGGCCGCCACGAGTCGCTCATGTTCGGACCGGCTCGAACAGATCCGGACGGCGGCGTTATCCTCGCAGAATTGTTTTCGGCGAGACTCCCAATAACCGCCGCATGTGCAGGGCGAGGTGGCTTTGATGCGCAAAGCCGGTGAGCTGCGCGACATCGCGAATCGAATGCGAACCGTCGTTGAGAAGAGCGCGGGCGCGTTCGACGCGGCGTTGAATCACATACTGATGAATTGGCTGCCCAACCGAGTTCCGGAACGCCGTCTTGCAGTGCGACACGCTCAAACCGGCGACGGCGGCAATGTCCTTCAGCGACAAATCGTGCGTCAGGTTGTCCTCAATGTATGAGAGGACTTCCCTCAACCGGTGTCCGGACAGTGCACTCTTCAGACCCGCGGAAGCATGGGCGTGAGAAGAGTGATGGTTCAACAGATGCACCGCAAGCGCCGCGGCCAGGCTATCCAGGTAAAGCGATCCGTTGGCGTACTGTGCGTCCATTTCGGCCTTCAACGCCCAAGCGATGTGCTCGATCTGCCGGTCGCGAATCTGGAAGCGGTTGACGAGTTCGACGCGGGTGGGGTCGAGGTCGGCATCTTCGGCCACTTTGCGCAACAACCCAGACGGAAGGCTCAAAAGAAGGGCCATGTCGGCCGATTTCATTTCCCAACGGCTCGGAGTGCCGGCGGGAACGATATCGACATCCCCATGAACGCTAAGCCCGCGATGACGATGGCCGCCCCGCTCGCAGGAAATTTGCACTGAGGGACCGACGTGAATTACGATCCCTGGATTCGGGCGGGCCGGCGCATTGACGACACCAGGCGGGTCCTTCAGGAGCCGCATGGAGAGCCGATCCTGCTGGCCAAAGACGGCGCTCATGCTCACTTAAGAATACAGCAGTAGCGTTACACTAAGCGTATCCCCATCGCCGATTGGCAGCAGCTACTTCCGTGCCGGCACCAGAATTAATTCGAAACCAGGTGGACAGAATCGCATCGGGCCGCGCTTTCGCCAACTCCGAGCGCATGTGCCGATTCCTGCGTTACGCAGTGGACTACGTGCTGCAGGGCAACAGCGGGCGACTGAAGGAATACACCGTTGGAGTGGATATTTTCGATCGCGACCCATCGTACGATCCACGTGTCGACCCGATTGTGCGAGTTGAAGCGAGGCGGCTGCGAGCGAAGTTGGCGGCATATTACGAGAACGAAGGACGCGAGGATGAAGTCCTCATCGAGTTTCCCAAGGGCTCGTACTCACCGGTATTTCGAACGCGCGGCCCCGCGCCCGCCGATCCGGTCGAATCTCCGGAGCGGAATGTCGCGGTGCTGCCCTTTACCGATCTTGGCGAGGGAAATCGAAACGAGTATTTCGCTGACGGGTTGACGGAAGAGATTATTCACGCGCTCACCAAGGTGGACGGACTGCGCGTGGTGGCATGGACATCGGCCGCGCAGCTCAAGGGCCGGCAGGAGGACCTCTACGGAATCCGCGAGCAGCTTAAGGTCAGCTTCGTTCTGCGGGGAAGCGTACGGCGTACGGCGGAGCGCTTGAGAATCACGGCGCAATTGATCGATACAGGGACTGGCCAGTATCAATGGTCCGAGGCCTACGATCGTCCGGCCAATGATCTGTTCTTCATCGAGGAAGAGATCGCTCGCAATATCGTGGCGCGGCTCTCACCAAAACTGATTCCGCCCGCGGACAGATCGATTGTGAAGCGCGGGACGACAGATTTGAAGTGTTACAACCTGTGTCTCAAGGGACGTTTCCACTGGAACAAGCGTTCGGTGGATGAATTGAAGAAGGCCATCCGCTGTTTCGAGGATGCCCTCGCCCTCGATCCGACATGCGTGCGGGCTTACACCGGACTGGCCGACGCGTATAGCGTGATGGGGGACGTCGGCGGCATCGAGCCCGCTGTTGGAATTGCGCGCGCACGGGAGGCGGTGTTGAAGGCGCTCGAACTCGACTCCAATTCAGCCTCGGCGCACACTTCTCTGGGACTGATCCGGGGCCCCTACGAATGGAATTGGCGTGAGGCCGAAACGTGCTTCCAGCGTGCCATTGAACTGAATCAAGGCTACGCGACCGCACACCATTGGTACTCGGCCGATTGCCTCGCGCTGCAGGGACGCATGGATGAGGCAGTCCGCGAAATTGAAATCGCCCACGACCTCGACCCGCTCTCGGGAATCATCCTGGAGGGCAAAGCGATGATCTCCATGTTTCAAAAGGATTATGAAAGCGCCGCCGAGCAGTATTCGGAACTGCTCGACATGGATCCCACTTTCTCCAAGGCATATGGATCGCTCGGGCGTGTGTACATGCTGATGGGCGAGTACGACCGGGCTGTCGCGATGCTGCTAAAAGCGCGTTCGCTGACCGGAAACTTGCCGACCGTACTCGGAGCGCTGGGACATACCTACGGCATGGCCCAACGCCACGAAGAAGCGCGCTCCGTTCTGAAAGAATTGCAGGAGATGGCGAAGCGGCGATATATCCCGTCGACATGTTTCGCGCTCACTTTTCTTGGCCTGGGTGAGACAAAAAAGGCCCTTGAGTACCTGTGGCAAGGATGCGAGCGGCACGAACCGTCCCTAGCTTCACTGGGCGTGCATCCTGCTTATGACCTGCTGCGATCGAACGACCAATTTGGATGTATCCTCGCACGCATCGGACTCAATAATTTCGCGCCGATGATTCCGCCTTACGGTAAGGCCTAGTTTTCATACTTACGTATTTTGTGACCTGTCGTCAGAATCAGCAGTATGGCGGTCAGGGGTCTTTTTATTGTGGGGCTCGCCGGCGCACTTGTCGCGCACGCGGCGAATGAACTTCAAACCGCGGCAGCGGCCAACGAGGTCGCGGTGGTTTACCAGAAACTGGGGCGCTACGCGGACGCGGCCAAGACTTTCGGTGAGGCGTTGGCCATTCGCGAACGCCTGCTCGGGGCTGACAGTCCGGAAGTCGCGGTTGTTGTCAATAATCTCGCGGCCGTGCGGATTTCGCAAGGCGATTATGCCGCTGCGGAGCCTCTGTTGCATCGCGCCATTGAAGTATGGGACAGAATCGGCGGTCCGACAGAGTTGGAACCATTGGAACTCGCGTCTGCGCTTTTGAATCTTGCATCGCTCTATCGCGCACAGGCCAAATACGCAGACGCGGAGCCGCTCTTTCGGCGCGCCTTACAGATTCGAGAATCCAGAGGCGCCAGCGAGGATTCCGAGGCAGCTAGTGTTCTAAGGAACCTGGCGTTAGTTTATGACGGCGAGGGCAAATTCGCCCTGGCGGAGCGGACTGCACGCCGAGCGTTAGAGCGCCATCAGAGTGCCGCGGCAAAAAATGAGATTGAGACTGCGGCCGACCTGGATGCGATCGCTTCCGTGCTCGGGTCGCAGGGTCTCTACTCTGACGCTGAGACATACAATCGGAAAGCGTTGGGTTTGCGGCAGCGGTTGTTCGAACCTACGCATCCGTCTATTGGCGAATCGTTGAACAATCTCGCGACCTTGTGCCGCCGCCAGGGGAAACTCGACGAGGCGGAGGTCTTGAATCGAAAGGCGGTGGCGGTTCTCGGGGCCGGTTTGGGTAAACAGCATCCCAAGTACGCCGTAGCGTTAAACAACCTGGGGCTGATCATGCATGCCAGACGGAAATGGAAGGAGTCCCAGGCAATTTTTGAGGAGGCTATCGGGATTTGGGAGCAAGCCTTAGGTCCCAATCACCCTGAGTTGGCGTCGGGGTTAACGAATCTCGCCGGGGTTCTGAAAGAGGAGCATAAATTCTCGGAGGCATCCCGGCTGTATGAGCGCGCCTTGCGGATTGACGAGGAGCGGCTTGGACCGGCGCATCCTAAAGTTGCGACGGATCTCAACAACCTGGCATCGCTCGCATTTGCACAGCACAAAGACCCGGACGCCGAGCGCCTGTTCTCGATGTCGCTGGCTGCTTACGAGAAGTCGGGGGAAGGCGCCTCGCTTGACGCCGCGACGACAGCAACCAACCTGGCCGAGGTGTATCGGAGGGAGCACCGTGTGAAGGAGGCGACTCCACTGTACGGCCGTGCGATTCCGCGGCTCGAAAGCGACTGGGGTGCGGACAACCCTCGGCTTCTGCCATTACTGCAGGGCTACCGCGAGGTGCTGCGCTTGCAAGAGGATTACGCGCAAGCGGAACAAATCGAGGTGCAGATGATGAGGATCCGCGTAAGGCAGGCGCTTCAGAAGGCTAGTGCCTCGCGTCCGTGACTTCGCCGATATATGCCACGTTGTCGCCTTTTTTCATGGACGGGACGGAGCAGATGTACAGGATCACTCCGGAGACCGGGGCCGTCGCATCCCAGATGCGATTCCCGAAGTAGTCCGTCACATAGCCGATCGTCATGCCCTGCTGTACGTAAGCCTCAGGACCCACCAGCGAGTAGAAGACGCCCTCCTTCTCACTCGTAAGCACGGTGTAATGCGGAATCCAGAGCGGATGCTCGATGGGCGTGACTGCGCCTGGCCACATCTTCAGATGACGCAGCACGTTGTACGTGCCCCCGACGAGAGCTTCGATGTCTTCGACTTGTGTCGTGCCGGCGTGTCCTGCTTCCACCGCGATTGCCGGCTTGCCGATACTTGAAGCGTAACGAGTGATCGTGACGGGCGCGCCCGGACGCAGGGGATTCGTTTCGGGATTGAAGTTCTGGATGATGATGTGGTCGAGGCCGAAGGCGAGGACCATGCCGCGGTTGGTTGCGTCGAGGTCTGCTTTGCCCGTGTTCGCCCAATACGCGTACTTACGCATGTTCTCATCGAGGTCGCCGCCGTGATAGTCGACCAGGTAGTCGCATTTCTCGATCACCTGCTTCGTGATGGCCCACGAAGCCCGTTCGGTTTGCGTTCCGTCGGCTTTGCCGGGATAGAAACGGTTCATGTTCTTGCCGTCGATCGGGTTGAGGTGGGGAACTTTCTGGGCAAACGAAGCGAGATTGAGGAGCGGAACGATGATGAGACTGCCGGAAAGATGCGCGGGGTCGGCGGACTGAGCCAGTTTTTCCAGGGCAATGATAGATGCGTATTCGGTGCCATGCGCGCCGGCGATCAGAGCCACGGTGGGTCCGGTTTTCGCCCCATTCACGACGACGACAGGGATGTTCGCGGCCGCGTCCGACCCCGCTGACACCTGAATGAAGCCGGTGGCTTTCTGTCCCGAATGTGCGGTCGCAGTGCCGACCGTCAGGTCCGCAGACCATGTCAGACCACTGAATGCGCACAAGAGAAGAAGAGAACGCATGGGTGCTCCTTTTTCGCAATCACTGCAGCAGCTCGAATTTGACCGCAACCGAACACGCCACTGAACTCGCGATGTAGTTGGTCGCTGAAAGCACGGCCGTGACACGGCTTGAAACACCCGGTACATAGAGGCCCGCAGTACCAGGCAGGGCGTTTGATAATGCCAGAATCTTTCCGAGAGTGAAGCCACCGGCTGCTGCCACGTCCTTCGCCCTGCTTTCCGCATCCGACACCAGGTCCGTCAGGGGGCACCCGGAAGCGGGTGTGATGGCTGTTCCGACGGTAAAGCTCAAAGTCCATCCGTTATTGGCTTGGCTGAATGTTTGTTGAAGCGTCGTGAGGGTGGAGATGAGATCCATAGCTTTCGCAAGTTCGACCTGCAAGGTAAAGGTCCACTGCAAATAGGCACTGCTCGCGGGATTTGTCGGAACGACGCTCGTCCCGGTAACGCCAGTGAGATTCGTGGCATTAACACCCACTCCTGGTAGAGCCGACACGACATCGTCTAAGCCGGCAGTCAGGGGAGATGTGAGGTTGATGGCGATTTGCAACTGGTTGGAACTTGGCGAGCTATAAATCTGACGCGATGCCGTGACTGTCAGGCTATTGCTGCCGGACTGCCCCGCCGCGAGGGCAGTAGCCGCTACAAAGATCGCTGCGAAACGTAAACTCCGCATGCTTCAATTCCCCTGCAAAGCGAACTTGACGATTACGCTGCAACCCGGTGACAGGTTCAGGGTGGAACCGGAAATGAAGGAACTCAGGCTGATCGCAGGTAGAACGTTTCCGACTGTCGACGAGGTCCCGGCCGAAATCGCAAGGATATTTCCAATGCTGAGCCCAGCCGCCGCGGCGAGCTTCGCCGCCTGATTGCGGGCATCCGCGATTAAGTCGGCTTGTGGGCAGTTCTGCATTTGCGCCAACTGTTGAGAAACCTGTGCGCCCTGGATTTGAAACTGGAGAGTAAGACCGCTGTCGTTTTGGCCGATACTCTTTTGAAGCGCGTTCAGAGTCGAGATCGTATCCTTCATCTTTGCGAACGGCGCGGTCAGAGCGAATGCCCACTGCAGAGTGGTTTGCGGCTGGGAGGGCACGAACGAGAATTGCGGCGTCGTGAGGCCGGCGAAATTCGCCGCTGTGATGCCGGAACCGGAGAGCGCACTGACGACGTCGTCCAATGTCGCGCTTAAGGGCGCTCCGACGTAGACGGCAAAGATCACCTCGTCGGGTTGTAAGACAACGGTCCGGCTTGCAGTGACGGTAACTGAATTCGAATCGAGTTGTGCAAATGCAAGCGATGTAGACAGCAAGAAGACGAAGAGAATTGCGCGTAGGGGCATGCTCTTGGAGTATATCGGAAGATCAAGTTCTGGTTGCAGCATCCACCGTCTTTCATTGCCGGCCGGCACCGGCAACAGCGCGCATCGCTTCAGCCGTCCGTTTGTCGACAAACGCGTTCTTTACCCCGACTGACGGCCACCGCTTCCACACTTCCAGCGACTTTCGCCAAAGGGCAAGCGATTCCTGTGCATAACCGGCGCGGACGCTCGCCGGAGTTCGTGAATCTTTGGACAGCGCGCCGTAGGCCTTACCCGCCGAGCGGTAAAGATCTCCCAGATCTTCATAGGCATCCAGGAACGGAGACATGCTGGAACCGCTTTCAAACAGGCGCTGCGCCTCCTTATAGCTGTCTATGGCGGCCTGGTAGTTTCCCAAACGGAACTCAACTTCCGCTTGATCTCGGAAGTAACCGGCCAGCCCGCGCCGTTGGCGCCCATCGGATGGGGTGACGCCTCGGTCGTGTACCTGCATGGCAACGGCTTCGTGAATGGCACGTAGCGCTTTCTCTTTCTGTCCAAGCCGGCTCGCCGCCTGCGCTAACTGGGCGAGACTAATACTCTTCCGCAAGCGCTCGCGACGACTGTCGGGTGTCGCTTGCAGGAGTGGTTCCGCCAGCCCAATTGCCCGCTCGTTTTGCGCTAAAGCCTCCCGTGGGTTCGTTTCGATGAAGCAGCGTGCGAAGTTGCTAACCCAGACCGCCTCCTGAGATTGCGAGTACTGATTCGCAGGGTCCGACACGGAAATCTTGTGCTGTACATCGATTGCCTTTACATGCCAGGCCACGCAGGCCTCCGGATCTTCGAACCAATCAAAATAGAAAGTTCCGATGGACTCATCGATTTCCGCGAGGACGTTCCTAAAGCCGGTTGAAATAGGATTCTCTCGCACCAGCCGCTCCACGATTTGCTGCGCCTCTGTGTAGCTTTTTAACGCCCCGGAAAGATCGCCCCTCTGGTAGAGCGCATCGGCGTAAAGGTCCAAAGAGATCGCTACACGGAGCAAACGGTCGGGTGTTGGATTCGACTTTGCCATTTCCTGCCGTGTATCGAGCAGGTGCCGGGTAGAGTCCACCGCTCCCGCAACATCGTCCATACCCAATTGCGCCGTCGCCATGGCTTGATAACAACTTCCTAACGGCATTAGATCTCCGGCGTCAGGCTGTAGCCGGCCTGCACCTTCTAAGCTGGCGATGCACTGGCGAGCGTTTTCCTTTGCTCCTGGCCGATCGAGCTGAGCGCTCTTGATGCGGGAAAGCCGGGCGTATGTGGCCGCCAGCGCCCGCAGTATCGTAGCATCTCGCGGATTCTTCTTGGCGAGTGCCTCGCTCAACGCGATTGATTTGTCATAGCTGGCGGCGGCTCCCTTCAAGTCTTCAAAGCTGTCGTCGCGGCCCTGTACGTCTCCGACTCTCTCATAGGCGTGCGCGAGCTCTTCTTGCAGGCCCTTGTCACGTCCTGCATCGCGCGCGAGACTATCCAGATAGGTCAGACCTGTGCTCACCACCATTTGGCGCGCCGCCGTGGAACCCGGCAGGTCCCGTATCTTCTCCTCGAAATCGAAAAGGAACGTGTTCGCCAGCTTCCTGACATCGTTGAACCGGTGTTGCGCGATGCGCGCCTGGTAGATCGCTATGCCCGCACCAATGCATAGGCCCAACGCGGCAATCGTCCCGGACAGCAACGCAACCCAATTCCGGCGTACAAATTTGGCAGTCCGATACCAAGCCGTATCGGCTTGCGCTGTGACCGGCCGGTGATCCAGAAAGCGCTCGATATCCTGCGCAAACTGCTCTACGGAACCGTACCGGCGTGACGCCTCCTTGCGGAGCGCCATCAGGATAATTTTGTCGAGGTCGCTCGATATTTCCGGAGCATCAGGCTGTGTTTCGCAAACCGCGCGGTCAATGTCGAGCGGTGTGAGAGTAGGAATCTGGTAGGGTAAACGGCCTGTAAGCAGTTCGTACAACACGACACCCAACGAGTACACATCGCTCGCGGTAGAAATGGAGAGACCACGAACCTGTTCCGGGCTCGCATAATTTGGCGTCAAGGCTTGGACTTTGGTTGCGGTACGGTCGCTCGATGGATCGATGAGCTTTGCAATGCCGAAATCGAGCAGCTTCGGCGTCCCGTCGTTCGTAACCATTATGTTGCCGGGCTTGAGATCGCGGTGCACGATCAGGTTTTGATGCGCGAACTGAACCGCTTCGCAGACCTTTAGGAATAGTCGCAGGCGCTCGTCGCGGCTGAGGTCGCTGCGCTTACAGTATGAAGCAATGTTCTCGCCGTCGACGTGCTCCATGACGATATAGGAGACCCCGGTCGGAGTCTCGCCGCCGTCGAGCATGCGCGCAATATAGGGGTGCTCGAGCCCGGCCAGAATCTGGCGTTCCTGACGAAAGCGTTCCTTGGCGGAGTCGGTGTCGAGCCCAAGATGCAGGACTTTGATCGCTACCTGCTTTTCGTAAACCTGATCGTCGCGAACCGCCGCATAAACGGCTCCCATGCCACCCTGGCCGATGGTTCCGGTGACACGATAGGGTCCGAACCGTTGCGTGGCGGCCTCTGCGCCGGCGGCTCCCGCCATCGCCGAGACAATATTCGCCAGCGTTGGCGCGGTGTCCGGGCGGCTGAGTAATGCCGCCACTTCGTCGCGGACCTCCCGGTCGTCAATCGCGGCAAGGGCAGCGGTCCACTCGCCCGGAGGCAGTTCGCTCAGCGAGGTATAGCAGCTTTCGATGCGCGCCCACTGATTATCGGTCACGGATCTTCAAAGGTTATCAGAGTCGCTCTAAAGAGGCGGCGTGGTGATTCTCAGCGGTAAGCGAGATAAACTCTGGAGGCGGGGTCGGAACCGAATGCGCCTAAGCCTATGGCTCGCTTCAACTTACAAATTTCATTATCCGCGGGTTCAGCCCGCGGCGCCGGTTCGGCGGTTTGCTTGCACAAATCGTGTACAGTGAAGTCGCCGACGAAGACTTGCTCGTTCGTCAAGCGGATGATCGTGATCCCCCGCTTCCGTTCGAACCACACGTCTTTGCGACGATCGTTCCCCGGCATCGCGATAAGGTCCGTCGATCTCCACGATGAGGTTGTGTTCGGGCAGAAAAAAATCGACGATGCGATAGTATGGTTTGTAGAATCCCTGCTGGAACCGATAGGGAAGATCGAGCAAAGCGAGACAGCGGCAGAACTCGTGCTCGGCTGGAGTAGCTTGCTTCTTCAGACTGCGCCACGTTGATCGCGTGCCGTGCCGCTAACGGCAGACGATTGAATTTGGCGCTCATGCCCGATTCTCACACAGAACCCTTGCATCGTCGAGTGAAAAGTCGAGACCCGAATGTCCGTTATGCGGCCGCCGGGAAGCCTGGATCTTTGCTTTCCCCTTGATACTCATCAAGAGCTTCGATCTCGATTATGACGGGCTGCGGTGGGATGGCATCCGACGACAGTGAAGCCGTGACTGGCTTGACGTCCGTCGCGTATGTTTCATCGGTAATATTATCGCCCCTAGTGTAGTGCGTCATGCAGAATGACGATTATGCAGGGTGGTCCTGGCACGCTTGACCTTCTCCAGAATGTCGCTCGCTTTCGCTGTCCAGATAAATGACTTGGGTGCTTCGTTGTGATGGTCAGTATATTCGAGTATTGCCATAATAAGTTCCTCGACATCGCGGAAGACGCCACGTCGTATGCGCTTCTCGGTTAGATCCCGGAAGAAGCGCTCCACCATGTTCAACCAGGAACTGCTGGTGGGCGTAAAGTGCATGTGGATGCGCGGGTGTCGTTTTAACCATCGTTGGACCTTGGGATGCTTATGCGTAGCATAGTTGTCAGCAATCAGGTGCAGTTTCCTGTCGGGCGGCATGATGTCGTCAATGACGCGCAGGAATTTCAACCATTGCTGATGCCGATGTCGGTCGTCGCACATAGTAATGACAGTGCCGTCGAGCGTGTTCAGGGCGGCGAATAGCGTGGCCGTGCCGTTGCGTTTGTAGTCGTGTGTCATGGTTCCACAACGGCCCTTCTTTAAGGGCAGACCCGGTTGCGTCCGATCGAGCGCCTGGATCTGGCTCTTTTCATCCAGGCAGAGCACCATGGCGTGTTCGGGCGGGTTAAGATACAGGCCCACAATCGCTTCCAGTTTCTCGGCAAATTGAGGATCATTACTGAGTTTGAATGCCCGCACCAGATGAGGTTTCAGGCCGTGTGCGTGCCAGATGCGCCGGACGGTGGCCTCACTGACGCCGACAGCAGCGGCCATGGTACGCGTACTCCAGTGCGTGGCATGAGGTGGCCTTTGCTGAGTCGTTTTGTCGACGATCTCTTTTACCTTCCCCGCCGAGACGGTGTGCGGACGTCCTGGTCGGGGCGCGTCCTTCTTTAAACCGGCAATGCCGTCGGTTAAAAAGCGCTCCCGCCAACGTGCCACTTTTTCCGGGGTGATGCCCAATTCCGAGGCGATCTCTTTGTTCTGCATTCCCTCTGCGGCGCGTAGAACAATGCGTGCGCGTTCCACCTGCCGCGCCGGAAGGGATCTCGCTCGGGCCTGCTGTTCTAACAATCCTCGCTGCTCGGAATCCAAAACAATGGGCGGGGCTGCGCGCATTCGTTGTCCTCTCATTGTAGAGGCGGACACGCGTTGATAAACGTTACTATTTACAACGCACTACACTAGTTGCGTCGGGTTCTTCGCCAAAAAGGGAAGTGCGGCGTTCTCGTCCACTTCTGACGACGTCGTGGCTGATTGATGCGGCACGACACTCCCCTGCTCACGATGCAATGCAAACTCCTCTATGTTAACGAGGGGCAACTGCCTGCGTTCTTCGCGGCGGGCTTCACTATTCGCCATACTCGTGATCATCTCAGGTGAGAACGTGGGGAACCGCTCGCGGTTGTCACGCCACTTTGCATTCATAATGGCCTTATAGGCCTCAGGGTTTTCCGCAACGTAACGATCGATCTCGCGATAGCAATACGAGTCGTAATCGTCTTCGAGGATTCGTCGATTCTCTTGGGCACGGTCACGGTCGCGTTCTCGACGCTCGCGTTCTTCGCGAAGCTTCCGCTTCGCGGCCGTCTCGAACGTCTCGGGTATGCTCGTGTTGCCCTGAATGAGGCGAATATAAAAGCCGGGTGGGTTGTTGATCGGGATTTTTGAGTTGCGGACCATGTACTCCCCGAATTCGAATTTGCGCAACAATGTCCTGGTTCGGTTTGCGATTCGCGACGAGTTCGAGAGCTTTCTTTTCGATGATGCCGCGTTCCGTGCACGCACGAGCAAGATCTATGTCAACGGCCTGTCGTAAGACTGGGGCCGGTGCCGGTCGTGCCGGCGCACACTGTTGGGCGGGCGCACTCCGCTGCCATGTGGGAAAAGAAGGGACGATCCTCGATGTTGAGTCTTTGTCCATCATTAGGCCGCCGCTCGCTGGAGTCGGGCCAGCACAAGGAAACCTGGCCATCCCGGCGATCGCGCAGATTTGGCCATCCTCGCACGGCGGGCCAAAACCGATCGGTACGACACCGTCGGTTCGATCGTCAGGAATTGGAATAAGCGCTGGCATACCACTCAGGCGCCGCGTCGTTGCCCGAGTGGCTAGCAGCGCGTTCGAGCCAAAACCTCCAATGAGTTTGGCGGATTGATTTCTATCGAGGAAGGTATCGCGGTTTCTGCCGAAGCCAGATCGAGTTGTATATCTTGTCTTATACCGAGTAACCGCGGTGTTCCCGCCAACGCGGCGAGTGATGCCACGCCGCTATGATCGCCGGGTGACCAAGTACCCGAAGGGGTACGCGGTCAACGAGCGGCCCGACCTCGATTCGGATCTCTAATATTCGTTTGCGGCGGCAGCACCCAGGCGACAGATTGAAATTGTAAAATAAGAGAATTTATGCAACAGCTTCTACCACTAGGGCCCGGTATGAATCCCGTACCGTGCAATGCGAATAGCGCCCCAGGGTTCGCACGCCGCGCTCGTACTAACCTGGGAACAGAGGTAAATGTCTGGGTTCCTGTTCCGAATGCACTCCCGGATCGGCAATACTTTTGTCATGGGCACTCTCTGGGGACTCACACCAACTTCGGATATACAGTTTTTTCCGGGGCGGATCTTCAGGCTGTTCTCAGAGATGAATGGTACCTCGTGGGCAATGTGCATCATGCCCAGCCTGGCGACATAGTAGTCTGGCGCAACGTTAATGGAAATCATGGGCTTGTCGCGGACCACTCAGCGCGGATTGAGAGTCCCATTACGGCGATATCGAGCGACGGGATTGACGTTAGGTTGAGCAGCAAGAATGGCACGAATCCTTTGCAGCCGTCCGTTTCTCTCACTGACCTCGTCAAGATTTACGGCACTACCTTCGAATTATGTCGACACAGGTAGGGAGATGCTGCTTCACATCGTGAATGCGAGCCTGTACGTCTCAGACGATTTTCGCGACGTCACCTCTTCGAAATGCGATCGTCGGCATGTGGGCAGGCTGGCCGGTGGCGCCGGTAAATCGTTAGCACGGAACCTCTCTCCCCGATTCTCTGTACCAAATCGTGTACAGGGCAATGCGCAGGATGCGCTAGTTGCTTATTCTTGAAGGAGATAGAGAATGGAGGCGCGGGTCGGAATCGAACCGACGAATAAAGGTTTTGCAGACCTTGGCCTTACCACTTGGCTACCGCGCCGTTAGTGTGAGACTCCTCTTGGTACCGTAGCGCGTAGCCGATGTCGAAGTCAATTCCGGAACTATCGGCAGCAGCACATGCGAGGGGAACTGGTGCCCGTGATACACGATCTGTTCAGCCTTGCGCAGACTCACTTCGTCCGCTACGGGACGTCCCGTGTTGGGATTTCGGTCGAAGCGCGGGAAATTGCTGCTTGAAATCTCCACCCGGATGCGATGCCCCGGAAGAAACACATTGCTTGTCACGCCCGCATCGATGGTCAGCGCATAGGTTTCGGCGGATTGGACCGGAGGCGCGACCTTGTCAATCCCGTTCCGGTATCGCATGCGCAGCAACCCGTCGGTCAGGTTGACAGCCGAGCCGTTCGGGAAGACATCGATCAGTTTCGCGGTGAAGTCCGTGTCGGGCGCGTCGGTCGAGACATAGAGCACCACCTTTACTGGTCCGGTGACTTCAAGATTGTGTTTCAGCGCGGAGCTGGTATAGACAAGCACGTCCTGCCGCGTTTCCACTGCTCGTTGGTCGAACGGACCCCACGGAAAATCCTTCGGGTTGCAGCACACCGAACCGCCGAGTGTTGGCGCGGGATGCCGCGGATCGTAAGTGAAGTGATCGGGCTGGTCGCTGTGGTGCGAGCGCCAGTCGAGCTCACCGTCGCCTTCGGCAGTGTTCGCCTGCCCCTTGCCCTTGAGATACATCGGCGTGTACTTCACGCGCGACGGCGGCCACTCGCGCTCGTCCCGCCAGTGATTCACGCCCATTACGAAGATGTGCACCGGCGCAGCGTCCACCGCCGAGTTGGCCTGGTGCCAGGATTCCGGCGAGGCCTGCGGCAGCGACTCCGGGCGTCCTTTGAGCCAGTGGTCGAACCAGGCGAGTTGATAGGTGCGAATCGGCGCCGAAGAATCGGTTCCAAAGTCCTCACTGGAGAACTTAATGGACATGTTGTGCGGCCATGGTCCGATAAGGACGTGATGTTCCGGATGGCCGGGTATGCGGTCGAGGGCGGCGAAAGCTTCCAGGTCGCTTTGCGCGTAGTTGTCGTACCAGCCGCCGATAGCGAAGACCGGCACATGCATGCGATCGAGCTTTTCCTTTACACTGAGGCTCTTCCAAAACGCATCGTACGTCGGATGGTTCAGAATCTTCTGATAGACGTCGAGCGTGTGACCGGTCGCGGCCTGGTCCGCAGTGCGAAGCGGCAGGTGGTTGATATAGTCGCCGAAGTGCGGCCGCTGCAGGCCCGGTAGCGCCATATTCTCGGAGAGCCACCCCAGCCGGTGCCCCAGCTTGGTTGCACCGCCGGTGGAATAAAAACGGTCGAGGTAATCGTCGTAACCGGAGACAACCGGGAAGATCGCCTTGAGGTGCGGGTTACCCAGGACGGCGACTTTCCACTGCGCAATTCCAATATACGACCCGCCCATCATGCCGATATTGCCGTCGGACCACGGCTGGCGGGCAACCCAATTTAAGGTATCGTAGCCGTCGGGGCCTTCCTGCTCCAGCGGATCGAACGTGCCTTCTGATCCGTAACGTCCGCGGACATCCTGGATCACGATGGCGTATCCGCGGTCAATAAAGGCGTTATATGCGGGTACGAGATCAGGACCCTTGCCATAGGGTGTTCGGATAAGAATGGTGGGAAAACGACCTACGCCCGCCGGGTGGAAGACGTTGGTGTCCAGGCGCACACCATCGCGCATGGATACCCGCTGATGCAATAGGCTCTGTACGGGCGTGGCGGACGCCTCAACAACAAAAAGACAAATTCCGGCACACACCCACAAACGGCGGGGCATTATTACATCCTCGTTACGACCGGTCAGTTAAACCAACGGGCTTTCTATCATGATAGCAGGCTGTTTCCAGTGTCCGCCAATATAACTTCGCAACTTGGTCGATGGAATGCTCCGTACCTATGTGTTGTTCAGCCCGGCGGCCGATTTCCTGTGCGTCGTAGGGATGCGTCGCGAGCCAATACATGCAGTCGGCTAGCATCTCTTCTTCCGCCAGCCCTGGGGGTATTGGTATGCACGAACCGCGTGGAAAGCGGGAGATTTCTAAGCCCTCGGTGAGCACAATCGCTTTGCCCATACCCATCAGACGAATCGCAATACCGGACGTCTCGCCGGCGGATGGGTAACGAAGATTGATACAAGCGTCGACGGCAGACGCGTACAACCAGAAATCTGCGTCGGGCAGGTAGGGAACACGAAGAATTCCAGATCCGATTGTGAGCGAGCGTTCCAGGTCGCGGGATGCGAAATCGCCTGCCAGAAGGAGTTGGATGTCGCAGTCTTGTCGAACGCGTTCGAACGCCCGAAGCACCGTGGTGATTCGCTTGGATTCCCGAAGATGGCCGAATACAGCAAGGAGGAACGTCGAACCGCTCAGTCTGAGACGCGCGCGCAAGCGCTCCACTTCATACGCGGGTGGTGCATCGGGCGGTATAAACAGGTGTGGAATTTCGTAAATCACCGCGTTGGGAGCGTGAGCACGGACGACCTCGGCAGCGCCCGGATTGTGAACGATAATGGCGCGCGACACTTCAGCGATCCGTTTCAACATCGGATAGCGGAAATAAGCTGCATCCGACCCGCTTCTAGCCCGCGCGCGCCACAAGGAACGTGCATGGCTCTCGCTCCATGCACCGTAGTTGTATTTGAACTCCTCGACGTACTCCTGCTCTGTCAATGAACCCAGGAAGAAATGTTGCAGCAGGGCGTCGTGCAGAACCACAACGCCTGGTTCGCGGAGAGCGCGTTCGTAAATGTCGCGGTGCAGTTGATTGTTGCCCAGATGGTAAAGGTTGATGTCGGCGGGCGGGGCTCCCATGCGTTTTAGCGCCGGCAGTAGAGCGGCTGAGTAATCGGCAACGCCCGTCGGCGCCGGAGGCAGCGGCGAAAAGAAACCCAGCTTCATTCTTTACGGCGTGGCCCGAAGAGCGCCGTTCCAATGCGAATGCTCGTTGCCCCTTCTTCAATAGCGGCTTCCAGGTCGTGCGACATGCCCATGGACAAGTGCGCGAGGCCATGTGCCTGTGCGAGTTCGCGGAGCCGCCGGAAGTAAGGACGCGTCTGCTCCGGATCGTCGGACCAGGGGGGCATGGTCATCAATCCGAGCAGCGTGAGGTTCGGGCACGCGCGAACACCCGAAATGAGTTCGGTAAGGATTTCGGGGGGAGCGCCCACCTTCGACTCCTCTTCTGAGAGCTTCACTTCGAGCATCACGCCCAGCGGCTTGCCTTCGGCATCGAGCCGGCGAGCCAGTTTTACGGTGTCTACCGTCTGGATGACCTGAAAGAGCTCGGCGGCTTTACGGGTTTTATTAGACTGCAGGTGGCCGATCAGGTGAAAGCGCGCTCCGTTCAAGTCCGCGACCTCGCCATGCTTGCCCTCGAATTCCTGCACGTAATTCTCGCCGAACTCACGCAGTCCCAGGTCGTACGCCTCACGGATCACGCTTGCGGGGAACTTTTTCGTCACCGCAATTAGCGTGATGGCGGCGGGATCGCGGCCGCAACGCTCGGCAGCCCGCGTGATTCGTTTTTGAACGGCCTCTAATCTTTGGGAGAGCACAGACGATACCATGATAAGAGAGGTGCATGACACCCGCCGTTCCTAAGGGCGGTTCGCGGCGCGGACCCGACGAGATCCGTGACGCTATAGATCGCTTTCTGGGAGCCGCAAAGAAACCCGTCGTCTTTGAACCGGGCGAGGAATCCATCCCGCTCGTTCCCAACAATTATGCGCTGGAGACAAAGGGCAACGTGCTGTTACTCCAGGCGTGGGATGAGCGTCGAAACCTCGTCCGGCGCATTTCCGGTATTTCTTCCGAAAGCCGCGGCCGGCTCGATTTGCATTTTGAACGCTTCGATAAGAAATTCGGCACGGTTTCCCTCGTCGATGAAGCGCAGGGCCAAACGAGCATGCGTCTGCGGACTGCCCGGCTCGGGTTCCGCGAGCACTTCCGCCGCTTTCTCCGACGTCAGTTTCCGAGTTACAGGATTGCCGAACTCAGCACCGAGGCCAATCTTCAAGACAGCTTGTCGCCCGCATATCCGCGCGCACTCCTGCGGGACGGTGCTTCCGCGTGGGCTGCGATCGGCGCATCGTCAGATTGCCTGCAAATCGACGGGGTGTTGAGCTTCGGCTTGATCTGGCTCGATCATCTGCGCCGTCGCGAACGGAAGTCGGTTGTTCGCGGACTGATTCTTCTGCTGCCGGCCGGCGCCGAAAAGACCACATGCCTCCGCATGGGGTGTTTGGATGCCAGCCTCGCCGAGTTTCGGGTCTTCGCGTACACCGAAGACGGTTTTGAGACGTCGCTCGACCTGAGTGACTATGGAAACCTCGATACTCGCTTGGAACGGGTGCAACGCCCGGTACCATCGGTCTCCGACGAACTGCTGGATTTCGTGCGGGTCCTGCCGGGGGTAGAAATGGTGGAGCGGGGTATAGGCGTTCTCAGCCTACGGGTGCACGGCCTCGAATTCGCCCGCACGGCCGGGGACAGCCTCCTTTACGGTTTGGAAACGAATAGGGTGGCGAACGCATCCAACCTTGCGGAAATCAAACGGCTTGCGGAAGAGTTGGCTCGCTTACGATCGACGAACTCGCTGGAGCGGGACAGCCCTCTGTTCCTCCGTGGACGGGAGCTGTGGCTCGAATCGCAAGTGAGGGCTGACCTGGAAACCATCGACGCCAGTCTCCTGCCGACTCCTCTTTATGAGCAGGCTCCCACATTCGCAGGCGGCGACAGGGGCATCATTGACCTGCTGGCGTGCGATCGTTCGGGCCGCCTGGCGGTGCTGGAGTTAAAAGCTTCGGAGGATATACACCTGCCTTTGCAAGCTCTGGACTACTGGATGCGAGTGAAGTGGCATTTGGCCCGCGAGGAGTTCGGCCCGGCGGGTTACTTCCCCGGAATACAATTACGACAGGAGGCGCCGCGTATCATGTTAATCGCGCCGGCCCTTGATTTCCACCCGAGCAATGAGCGTATTCTGCGCTATTTCTCTCCGGCCGTTCCCGTGGAACGGATCGGAGTGGGCGCGGGTTGGCAGTCGAACCTCCAGGTAATGTTCCGGATGTGATCCATGGCCCTCAATTTCTTCGCAAGCCTCAAACAGGCTATTTCAAATCTCAATCCTCAAGACATTCGCGACCAGGTGGAACGTCCCCTGCGGATCGGCCTGCACGCCTCAAGTGAAGGGTCGTTTCGACAGATGGAGGAGTTCTTCCTCCCGAAGCGGGTTTCGGAGGCAAAACGCCTGGAGCTAAACGGGGTGTTCGTTCGCGCCGCCAACGGGCAGAGCCACGACCTCGATATTTATGCTCCCGAGCTCAGCCGGCCGCCGTATGCGTTCTCGTTCTCACCGGCATATCTGGATCGGATGATCCGCGAAATCATCACGCGCCGGCAGGATCTCTCATTGATTCTCGCCCGCAACGTATACCCGTTTCGCGATCCCGTGGTTCGCTGGATCATCGCAAAGATCTCGAGGGAGAATGCTCTGTTTTCCCTCGCAACCGCGATACCTGATGTCGTACCTCTCATATCGTTGCCGTGGGCTGTAGGCGAGTTCGCTTCGGACACGGTGGTTCTCACCGCAAATCAGTTCCGTATGGCGTTTTTCCTGGCGGCAGCGAGCGACCGGCCAATTGGATACCGGGAACAGAAGGCGGAGATCGCATCGATTTTCGCCGGCGCTTTCGGATGGCGGGCGATCGCCCGGGAACTGGTGGGAAAGATTCCCCTCGGGGGTGGTTTGCTTCCCAAGGCGGCCATCGCATATGCCGGAACCCGCGTGGTCGGGATGTCGATTGAACGTTACTATCGCATCGGGTACGGTTACACAGAAGAAGAGCGGCGGCTGGCATACGAAAAGGCTGTGGGCCGCGGGAAGACCATTGCCGGAGCGGTAATTACGGGCATTAAACAGGGGTCGTTACGCGCGGTCCGACGCACCACGTAGGTTAAAATTGGTGAGGAGGCATTTATGGTCTTGCGTTTCGGAGCAGCCTTTCTATCGTTGGCAATTTTTTGCAGTGCCGACACGCTCACGCTCAAGAACGGCGGCGTAATACAGGGCACCTATCTCGGGGGAGATGCCAGGCAGGTAAAGATCGCCGTGGGAGACCGCATCGATACTTATTCGATCGATGAGGTGTCCATGATTCAGTTCGGCGGCGGCAATGCGCCGGCTGCCCGTACGTATGACACGCCTCCACCCTCTCAGGACGGCCTTGTTCGGCGCCAGGAGCGTCAGGAGCGGATGGCCCAGCAAGCCGCTGCAAATGCAGGACTCGAAATTCCGGCCGGAACCGCACTGGTGGTCCGTTTGATCGATCCGGTCGATTCGCAGATGGATCGTTTGGGACAGACATATAAAGCGAGTATCGACGAGCCGGTAATCGGGCCTAACGGCGACACGGTGATTCCGCGCGGCGCCGACGTGATCGCGAAATTGGTAGAAGATCAACAGTCGGGCAAGATTGAGGGCAAAACGGTTTTGACGTTGGACCTTACTCAGGTTCAGATTAATGGCCGGATGGTGGACATCAATACGTCCGAGGTTTCGCAGCAAAGCGGCTCCCGTGGTGCTCGCAGTGCGAAGGTGATTGGCGGGGCCACCGCGCTCGGCGCAATTATTGGCGCCTTGGCCGGCGGCGGCAAAGGCGCGGCGATCGGCGCCACTTCCGGGGCTGCGGTAGGGACGGGCACGCAGGTTATGACCAAGGGCCAGCGCGTTCGGATTCCGGCCGAGACCCGGCTCACTTTCACACTGCAGCAACCGTTAAGAGGATGAAACTCGCGCCTGTATTGGCGCTTGTCTGCGCGATGGCAGGTTTCGCTGCGAACCAGCACTTGATTGAAGGAAAGGCGGACAGCATGGTCCGCGTGGTGATTTACGAAGATCTTCAGTGTCCGGACTGCGCCGATTTTCGGCACATGATGGACGAGAAGCTTTTGCCCAGATACGCCTCGAAGGTGGCTTTCGAGCATCACGATTTTCCGCTTGCGAAACATGCGTGGGCCCGACGGGCCTCTATAGCAGCGCGATTCCTCCAGCTGCAGAGTCCGGAACTCGCGGTCGAGTTTCGGCGGTACGTCATGGGGCATCAGGCGGACATCAGTGCCGAGAATGCGATCCCGACGTTCGTTCGTTGGGCGAAGGAGCATCATATCGACGAGCCCAGCTTGATGGCTGCGCTCGAAGACTCAAAGTTAGCTGCGGACATCGAGAGCGATTATCAGGAGGGCGTCGCTCGCGGAGTCGCTCATACTCCCACAATCCTGGTGAATGGCCAACCGTTCATCGAAACGTTCACCTTCGAAGAAGTTGCGAAGGCGATTGATTCCGAGCTTGCAGCCATCAAGTAAAGGGGTTGCGGTAATCACGGGCGGAAGCCGCGGGATCGGGCGCGGGGTTGCGGTCGAGCTCGCGCGTACGCATGTCGTGGTCGCGACCTACCGTGGGCGGCGTGATGCCGCGGAATCCTTGCGAGCGGAATCGGGCGCGGATGTGGTGCAGAGTGATATTTCATCGTCCTCCGATCGCGCTGCATTGTTGGAACATGTGCGGGAACGGTACGGACGGCTGGATCTGCTTGTGAACAATGCCGGCGTCGCGCCCCGAGAGCGGCGGGACATACTCGAAGCTGGCGAGGCGAGCTTCGACGAGCTTATCACCACCAATTTGAAGGGACCGCATTTCCTCACGCAAGCCGCGGCTCGATGGATGGTGGAGCAGGGGCACGGCCGAATCGTCTTCGTCACCTCGATCTCCAGTTACACTGCTTCCGTGAATCGAGCGGATTACTGCATTTCGAAAGCCGGATTGAGCATGAGCGTAGCTTTATATGCGCAACGGCTCGCGCGACATAACGTGCAGGTGTTTGAAATTCGGCCAGGCATCATTCGCACTGACATGATTTCAGCCGTTGAGAAATCTTACGATGAGCGAATCGCCGCGGGATTACTGCCGCAGCCGCGCATGGGCGAACCGCGAGACGTCGCCTCAGTTGTGCGAGCCATTGCTGACGGCTTGCTCGACTATTCAACTGGCCAGGTGATCAACGTCGACGGCGGCTTCCACCTTCGAAGCCTCTGATCAGGCTTTCAGTTTCGCGGCGAGGAAGGGAAGTCCTTTGGCGCCATGGAACTCATGCACGCCACTGAAGATTTCCTGCTGCACGTTGTCTGTCGCGCCGAACACCTCATAGACTTTGCGGACGTGTGCGAAGCTTTCGCGCGTGGCGGCGACCGGGAAGATCGGATCCCGGTCGCCTCCCTCGGAAAAGAGCGCTCGCGGAGCGATGAGTCCCGCGACATCGTATTGCTCGCACTAATTGAGAATGCCGGGAACGTAATTGTCGATGCAGTGCGACATGCTCATGATGCTGGCGCGGAAAGTGTTCAGGTATCCGCTGACCAGGGCGGCCTTGATTCGTGAATCGAGTGCGGCGGCGAAGAGTGTGCAGGTACCGCCACCCGATATGCCCATGCAGCCGACCTGTTTTGCATTCAGCTCAGGACGTGTCTCGATCCAGTCGATAGTCCGCATCACATCGTAAATGCGCCAGGCGATCATGGTCTCGCCAAAGAGCAACGCTGATCCGGCAGTTGGCTGGCACGCGGTCGTCCCCTTACCTTTCTTCGCGGTGATGGCATCGCGCCGGCATCCGAAGGCCATCGGCTCGATCGCGACGGCGGCAACTCCGTGCGATGCGGCTTGCAATGGAAAGCCGTGTTCGTAGCCGGTGGGCTCGGAAATATCCTGACCGCGTTCGTCGATGCCCACGGCATCGTCTACGCCACGGCCGTGTCCGGGAATGCAAACGGCAACAGGCAAAGGTCCGCTGGCTTTGAGCGGCGTGATCAGATACGCCATGACGCCGACTCCGGGCCGGCTTTCAAAAATGAACTTTTCCCGCTTGTAGGCCGGAAACTCGCGCACCTCGAGGGTTTGCGCGCGTAGTGGCGATCGCGTGTCCGGGAAACCTCCAATCAACTCTGTGACCTTGGCCCGCAACTGTTGCTGCCAGGCTTCGGCTTCCTTGCGGGTTTTGGCGTTGAAGGTGAGCCGCATCGGAGCCGACTCGTATCGGTGCATGGTCCATGCGACGGGATCGAACTCGGCCGTGTCCAGTTTGGCATCGGCGTCTTTCTGGGCTCGGGCACCTTTGACCGCGGCCGCGCCAGCCGCTGCCGCAAGAGCGAGTTCGCGACGGGAGATTCGTGCTGCCATGGAATCAGTGTAACTAGCGAGGTGGTAGGGACGGGCAGATTCGAACTGCCGACCTGTCGCTTAGGAGGCGACCGCTCTATCCATCTGAGCTACGTCCCCGCTACATCGATCTTACCAGCGTGTCAAACCTTTGCGACCGATATCCCGCCGATAGTGCATGCCGTCGAAACGGATGTGCTCGACGGCTTTGTAGGTATTTTGAATCGCCGACGACAGGTCGGGGCCGCGAGCCGTTACTCCGAGGACGCGCCCCCCGGATGTCTCTAAAACATTCTTATAGATTTTTGTTCCAGCCTGAAAGACGACTGAATCTGCCACGGCGGCTTCGTCAAGGCCTGTAATGACATCTCCGGTACGCGGTGTTGCCGGATAGCCCGCCGATGCTATCACCACACAAACGGACGGTTCCGGGCGCCACTCGAGTTCTGAGTTGGTTAACCGCGAGTGGGCCGCGGCCTCGAGCGGCGCGACAAAGTCCGAACTCATGCGATGCATCAGTGCCTGGGTTTCGGGATCCCCGAGGCGCGCATTGAACTCGAGCACCTTCGGCCCATCGCCGGTCATCATAAGCCCGGCGTAGAGGAAGCCAGTAAAGGGATTACCCTCGTCTCGCATACGCTGGATCATGGGGTGGATTACTCGATCCAAGACTTCCCGTTTCTGAGCTTCACTGAGAATTCGACCGTCGCTATACGCCCCCATACCACCGGTGTTCGGTCCGGTATCCCCGTCATTGACCGCTTTATGATCCTGCGAAGGCTCGAGGGGAAGCACGTTCGTTCCGTCGGTGAGGACGATAAAGCTGGCTTCCTCGCCAACAAGGAACTCTTCGATCACGACTTGGGCATCGGGAGTCAGGAGTTGTAAGACCGCGCGAGTCGCTTCGTCTTCCGTTTGCGCGATGATCACTCCTTTGCCTGTGGCTAGGCCGTCCGCTTTGATCACGACAGGAAGGGAAAAGCGCTTCAGGGCATCGAGGGCCTGTTGCTGGCTTGCGGCGGTGGCGTGGCGTGCAGTGGGAATTCCGGTCCGCTGCATGAGATCTTTGGCGAAGGCTTTACTGCTTTCCAGGCGCGCGGCTGCGGCTGTCGGACCCACGATCGCAAGACCCGCGGACCGGAACCGGTCCACAATTCCGTCGGCCAGCGGCGCCTCCGGGCCAACGATTGTCAGGTCGGCTCGAATTTTTTCGGCAAGCGGCACACACGTCGCAACCTGTGCGATTCCGGGATTGCCGGGCGCCGCGTATAGGGTGACGTCGCGGTTCTGTGCGAGCTTCCATGCGAGCGCGTGCTCGCGGCCGCCAGACCCGATGATGAGAATTTTCAGAACTTTGGCTCCGTATTACTAGAATAGAGGAAGTGGTCAAATCATCGAAATACGACATCGTGGTGGTAGGGGCAGGGCATGCGGGATGCGAGGCGGCGCGCGCATGTGCTCGCATGGGCCTTCGTACCGCGATGATCACCATGAATCTTGACCTCATCGCCCAGATGTCCTGTAATCCCGCCGTCGGAGGTATTGCGAAGGGCCATTTGGTCCGCGAAATTGACGCGCTTGGCGGCGTGATGGGCGAAGTGACAGACGCTGTCGGCATTCAGTTTCGGCTGTTGAATACCAGCCGCGGGCCGGCCGTCTGGTCTCCCCGGGCACAGTGCGACAAGAAGCAATACCGCATCAAAATGCGTGAAGTTCTCGAGCAGGAGCCGAACCTCAGAATTCTACAGGCTGAAGTGGCACAATTGACGATCGCAGAGAACCGGGTGACAGGTGTGACTCTGCGAGACGGCCGGTCAATTCAATGCGAAGCGGTGATTATTACCACTGGTACCTTCTTGAACGGCCTGGCGCATGTGGGCGAAATGAAGTATAGCTGCGGTAGAAACGGGGAAGCCCCTTCAAACCTTCTGGGAGACCAGCTTCGGACGCTCGGGTTGGCCTGGACCCGTCTGAAAACCGGCACTCCGCCTCGCCTGGACGGTCGCACGATTGAGTGGTCGCGCTTCGAACCGCAACTAGGTGACGCGGTTCCGACGCCGTTCTCGTTCCTCACGGAAAAGATCGATCGTGAACAGATCAAATGTCATATAGCGTACACGTCTGATTTGACGTTGCAGATTCTCCGGGATAGCATCTCGCGTTCCCCGCTCTTTAGCGGTCAAATCGAGGGTGTTGGTCCCCGGTACTGCCCTTCCATTGAAGATAAGGTCGTCAAATTCCCCGACAAGCCGCGCCACCAGCTATTTCTCGAGCCGGAGGGCCTGGATACCTACGAAGTCTATGTGAACGGGATGTCGACGAGCATGCCGATCGACGTCCAGACTGCAATGTTGGCATCAGTTCCAGGGCTCGAAGACGCCGAGATGATACGGCCGGGCTACGCGATTGAGTACGATGCCATCGACCCTCGGGAATTGGACCACAGTTTACAGGTGAAGAAGATTCGTGGGCTGTTCCTGGCCGGTCAAATCAACGGCACCTCCGGTTATGAAGAGGCGGGGTGCCAGGGTTTGGTGGCGGGGATGAACGCTGCATCCGAGTTGAAGCGCATGGAGCCTATGGTAGTCGGACGCACCGAAGGATATACCGGCATTTTGATTGACGACCTTATCAGCAAGGGGGCCGACGAGCCCTATCGGATGTTTACATCCCGTGCGGAGTTCCGGCTGCACCTGCGCATTGACAACGCTGATGAACGCTTGACCCCCTTGGGCCGAAAGGCTGGGCTCGTTTCCGATGATCGCTGGAACCTTTTCCTCCGAAAGCAGAAGCAAAAGGCCAGGTTACAGGAGTTGCTGGACCGGACCCGTATTGACCCGCAAAGATTCCCCGGCTTGGTCGCCGCCCAAGACGACCGTCCGGCATTATCGCAGTGGCTCAAACGCCCTGAGGCCCGTATTGATGCGCTCGGAGCTTGGCTGATAGCGCAATCCGGAGAAAGTCCCTTGCACGGTGTTCTCACTACCGTCGAGACCGAAGCGAAGTATTCCGGTTACATAGCTCAACAGGAACGCCAGATCGAAAGGCTCCGCGGTTCGGAGCGGCGGCGTATTCCTTCCGAATTTCAATTCGATCCCATTCCTGGTCTATCGACGGAAATCAAGCAGAAGCTGAATCGCGTTCGGCCGGAGACTCTTGGGCAGGCATCGCGCATTCCCGGAGTCACTCCTGCGGCTATCGCAGTTTTGGACGTATATTTGAGCCTTGGCAGCCGAAACTGATCGCACGTGGTTCGCTGGGCGGCTCTTGCAGCATCTCGGCAATTACTTGCTCGTATCGCCAAGCCAGATTGACCTGCTCTACGATCACTTCCGGCTCCTAATGCTTTGGAACGAGCGCATCAATCTTAGCGCGATCCGCTCGCCCGAGGAGATTGTCCTTCGGCATTACTGTGAATCGCTGTTCTTTGCGGCAAGGATGCCAGAATTCGGCCCGATGGTAGCTGACATTGGCTCAGGTGCCGGCTTTCCAGGTGTGCCCACCGCGATTTTGCATCCGGAGTGGAGCGTCACTCTTATTGAATCCCACCAGCGGAAGGCCGTCTTTCTGAGGGAAAGCACCCGGGAAATCCCCAACCTTGCGGTGATTGATCGGCGCGTGGAGCAACTTTCCCGTGGCTTTGATTCTATAATCTCAAGAGCTGTGCGACCGGCTGAGGTTGTCGGGCTCCTGCCAGAGGTAGCTGTCCAGATTGGCCTGCTTTTGAGTAGATCGGACTTCATTGATATCGATACTGGCGTTCCGGTCGATTGGATATCATGTCACTCAATACCCTGGAGCGACAATAACCTCTGTGTTTTCGGATCGTTCCACGTGGAACAGTAAGGACTCGTTTCACGTGAAACATGTCTCCATGTTACTTTCTTGAGTTGGAGTCCCCGACATTGGGAAAAGTAATCGCCATTGCCAACCAAAAAGGCGGAGTGGGCAAGACCACCACCGCTATTAATCTGGCCGCGTCCCTGGCCGCCAACGATCTTTCAATCCTTGTCATCGATTCGGATCCTCAGGGCAACGCGACCACCGGACTTGGAGTCATCAAGAACCAAGGCCACCGAACCATCTATGATGTGCTGCTCGGTGCCCAAGATCTTGCCGGTGCCGTGATGAAAACTGACTTCGACGGCCTTAACCTCGTACCTTCGGACCAGAACCTCGTGGCTGCAAACCTGGAGCTCGTTGAGACCGATTCCAGAGAGCATCAACTTCGGCGGAAGCTCGAAACTATTCGCAACGACTATCACTTCATCCTTATCGATTGTCCGCCGGCTCTGGATTTGCTGACCCTGAATGCGTTGGTCGCCGCCGATTCCGTATTGATTCCCATTCAGTGCGAGTTTTTTGCTCTTGAGGGCGTCTCGCAGTTATTAGCCACAATCGACCGCGTGCGACAGTCGTTTTCACCTGGATTACAAATAGAGGGAGTCCTGCTCACGATGTACGACGACCGTACGAACCTCGCAAGACAGGTCGCGGACGATCTTCGTGAGTTTTTTGAAGACGAGGTCTTTGAGACCGTTATCCCCCGAAGCATCCGCCTGGCTGAGGCGCCAAGCTTCGGAAAACCGATCCTCGCCTACGATGTGCGCTCCCGAGGCTCGGAAAGCTACATAAAGCTAGCAAAGGAGATTCTGGCCAATGAACAGGCTGCCAGACAACAAGCCACGCAAAGTGCTCGGTAAGGGCCTTTCGGCGCTTCTGCCGACAAAGCCGCTCACCTCATCACACCCAGAGCCACAGCCCAGCGACGGTCATGCTGCAGCCGTCCCAATCTCCGAAATTGATCCCAATCCCCTCCAACCGCGTACCGTATTCGACCCCCAACGCATTCAGGAACTCGCTGCCTCCATCGAAGCCAATGGCGTCATCCAGCCGTTGATCGTTCGCCGCAAAGGTGCGCGCTATGAATTGATCGCCGGCGAGCGCCGACTTCGCGCAGCCCATCTTGCCGGTCTGATTGATGTCCCGGTCATCGTCCAGGACTATGCCGACGATCGCCTCCTTGAAGTAGCCCTAATCGAAAACATCCAACGCGAGGACCTCAACCCCATCGAAACTGCCCAGGCCCTGGACCGACTAGCACGCGAAATGAATCTCAGCCACGAGGAAATCGGCCGCCGCACCGGGAAGGACCGCACTACCATCACAAACCTCCTCCGGCTCCTCAAACTTCCATCCGAAATCCAGATCCTTCTCGCCGAACGCCGCCTCTCGATGGGTCACGCGCGAGCCATCCTCGGCTTGGCAGATCCGGAGCAACAACTCGACCTGGCGAACAAGACTACCGCGCAGGGCTATTCCGTCCGCCAAGTCGAACGCATGGTTCAAAAGGCTACCGAAAAGCGAGAATCCGGCGACGAATCAGCTACCGAAAAGAAGCTGGATCCAAACTTGAAAGCAGCAATCCAAGAACTCGAAGCGGTGCTGGGCACGCGCGTCCGTATTCAGGAAAAATCCGATGACCGCGGCCGAATCGAGATTGAGTACTATTCGCAGGACGAGCTAAATCGGCTGTATGATCTCATCGTCGGAGCAAACAAGATAGCCTGAATGTGCAGGCATCTCCCTCGCTCTGGCGGTAGGTACAAGCCAGAAGAAGTGGTGCCGGCGGAAGGAGTCGAACCTTCGACCTACGGATTATGAGACCGTCGCTCTAACCACCTGAGCTACACCGGCAAGTGTTTCCTTCTCAATGGTATGCGCCTCTGGGATAGTGTGTCAACCCCTTCATACCCCTGCATTTCCTAGGGTAAAACACCTTGACAAAATCGCTTTATGAGACTACCTTAATGGTAGGTACCGACGTGAAAAACGGTACCCGATAGTTGCAGGAGGTCCTATAGACAACGAACACCGTTCAGGACGACTACCGGCTTCCTTCGACTTGCAGCGCCGAAACTGCTTAAACCGAACGTGAACCTCCCTTGTGGAGCCTCTACGGGTAGCGGCGCCTAGCCGCTAGATAGAAAATCGGCGTATGATTTAGCGGGTGTCGGCGGTCGTCCTGACTCCTCAAAATACCTTCCGGATTTGACACTTACTTTTCCTCTTCAGTAGATTCGTCTTAGGTGCTCCCAAACGTCGTCGAGTTTCGAGGTGTGTCGAAGAGCTATCCCATCTACTCTTCGCCTTCCGCACGCCTCCGGGAACTACTCCTCTTCAATCGCACCTCCTTTCACCAGGATTTCTGGGCCCTTCGCGACATCACGTTCGAAATCCGCCGCGGCGAGACGTTCTGTATCGTAGGCGAGAATGGATCGGGAAAGAGCACACTGCTCCAAATCATCGCCGGAATCCTGCAGCCCACCGCTGGCAACCTCACCGTCACGGGTCGCGTTGCTGCCCTCCTCGAACTGGGCGCCGGCTTTAACCCTGAATTTAGCGGTCGCGACAACGTCTATCTCAACGGCGCGATCCTTGGCTTCTCACGCGCCGAAATGGACGCCAAGCTCGAGGAAATAGAACAATTCGCTGAAATCGGCGATTTCATCAACCAGCCGGTTAAGACCTACTCCAGCGGCATGGCAGTGCGCCTGGCCTTCGCCGTGGCGATCCATGTCGACCCTGAGATTCTCCTGGTCGATGAGGCTCTTGCAGTAGGCGACATCTATTTCCGCCAACGCTGTATGCGCAAGATCCACGAGTTGCGCGAGCGCGCGGTCACCATCATCTTTGTCTCCCATTCCATTGGCGACGTGAAAGCGATCGGCGATCGTGCTATGTGGCTAGAAGCGGGCCGGATCCGCGACCTCGGCCCAACAGACCAGGTCACCACGAAATACATGGCCGCGATGGTTGAGAAAGATACCGCCTACCTAACGACCCAGCATCATGAGGCGCACGCTCGCACCACTGCAAACATCAAACCTCCGGAAATCATCGAGCACATCCCGAACATAGACCACCGCTTCGGCGACGGGCGCGCGGCAGTGATCGGAATAGCGATTCTGGATGAGCGCGGAATGAGTGTCCCGGTCCTCGAGCCGGCGTCCCGAGTCGTTGTCCGCATCAGCGTGCGCGCGAAGGAGAGCATCGCCTTACCCATCGTTGGCTTCATGCTCCGAAATCATCTCGGCATCGATTTCGCAGGAACGAACACAGCCCGCGAGGATTTCGAGCTGCCCCCGCTACATGAAGGAGACGTCTTCACAGTCGATTTTCACCTGGAGCTGCCGGAGCTGTATCCCGGCTCATTCTCCTTCTCGCCTGCAATCGCCGACGGCACTTTGCACAGCTACAAAACATGCGATTGGATCGATAACGCCATCGTCCTGCAAATGATGGCCGGACCTTCGCAAATCTACGGGCACGTTCACCTTCCCTGTCGAGTGGAGCTCAACCGGTCCCTCACCCCGTCGCAAGTGGAGCGTGGCGTTGTCTGAATCCAGCCCCGTCGAGTTCACTGGGGAGCGCGTCATTCCCGGACAAGTCAACGAGGACCTCTGGGCCGAACACCTGTCGCGTTATGCCTTCGCCCGGCGGTACGCCGCCGGGAAGCGGGTATTAGACGCCGGCTGTGGAACCGGATATGGCACCGTCGAGCTCGCACGCGATGCCGCCTCGGTCATCGGCGTCGACTTCTCCGTTGAAGCCATCGAATTCGCCTCAACGAACTATCCGCTTCCGTCCGTGCGATTCCAAACCGCCTCATGTCTCGCCCTGCCGTTTGCCGACTCCTCGTTCGAACTGGTCGTAGCCTTCGAGGTGATCGAACACCTCGCCGAGTATCGCCGCTTTCTTGATGAATGTGCCCGCGTACTCACTCCCGACGGAATTCTGATCGTCTCGACGCCGAATAAGCGTTATTACACCGAATCCCGGGGAGCGGCCGGCGCTAATCCATACCACGAGCATGAATTCGAGGCAGACGAGTTCCAGGCCGAGCTGAACAGGCGCTTCCCACACGTTTCGCTGCTGGTCCAAAACCGCGCCGAATGCTTCGCTTTCTACCCCGTTAAGATCTTTTGGCCCGTTGAAGCGCGCCTGGACGCCACAGCGGGCAGCGCCGACCAGGCCCATTTTTTCATTGCAGTATGTTCCCGGACTAGCCTCCCGGAGCAGCGCTCGCTCGTTTACGTCCCAAAGGCGGCCAATCTTCTCCGGGAACGCGAGCAACACATTCGACTCCTCGAAACCCAGCTCCAGCAATCACGCGACTGGCTCAAAGAAACGCAGGACGAGCGCGGCCGGCTACTCGAAATCTGCCGTAAACAGCAGCAGGAACTGGAGCAAAGCAATCTGTGGGCGCAGAAGCTCAACAGCGACCTCGAAGCGTCCTACCGCGAGCTCAAAAAGGCAAACCAGTGCCTCGATAACCTTCAGGCCGAGCACGCCGTGGCACAACGCGCCGCAGCCGAGACGATGGCCGCATACGAAGCGAAGGTTCAGGAACTCGATGCGGCAAATCTCGAGAAGACCAACTGGGCCCTTCAAAACGTGGCGGAGCTGGAAGCACGAACCAACGAGCTGATCGAATGCGGCCGCTTGCTCTCGGCCGCGGAAGCCACCGTTGAAGAACGCACGCACTGGGCCCAGGACCTCGACTCACAACGAGAACTCCTGGCCGCGCAGGTACGCGCCGTTCAGGCGTCCCGCTGGATCAAGCTGGGACGAAAATTCGGTGTCGGCCCGGCGATCGAGACCCGGTGAAGACGTTCCTGAAAGTTCTCCTTCGCCTCCTGATATCGTTACCGCTACTCCTGATTTCTCCGCTCCTTATCATCCTGCCGTTCATGGCCCTCGCACTGGCGGACCTATTCTGGGCCATCACAGGAAAGCGCAAGCGAGCACCTCATGATTCGCAGCCTTCCACAAAAGCCGTGAGCGTGGTCATTCCGTCCTGGAATGCCCGCGACCTGCTCGAAAAATACCTGCCTCACGTCCTTCAGGCACTTGCCGGCAACCCCGAAAACGAAGTCATCGTCGTCGAGAACGGCTCTACCGACGGCAGTGCCGAGTTCCTGCGCGAACACTTCCCGTCGGTGCGTGTCCTAGCCCAGAAGAAAAACCTTGGATTTGGTGGCGGTTCGAACGCCGGCTTCCGCGCGGCCCGAAATGACATCGTCGTGCTCCTGAACAACGACATGCGACCAGAACCCGGGTTTCTTCAGCCGCTGGTCGACGGCTTCAGCGACGACGAAGTCTTCGCGGTTTCCTGCCAGATCTTCTTTAGCGATCCCCGAAAAACCCGCGAGGAGACCGGCCTGACACAAGGTTGGTGGGAAAACGGTTCCTTACGGGTCCGCCACCGTGATGATCCGGCAATTCGAGACCTCTACCCTTGCTTCTATGGTGGCGGAGGCTCCTGCGCCTTCGACCGTCGGAAATTCCTAGAGCTCGGGGGTTTTGATGAACTCCTCGCGCCCTTCTATCTCGAGGACACCGACCTCGGATACCAGGCCTGGAAGCGAGGATGGAAGGTGCTCTACCAGCCCCGGAGCATCGTCTATCACGAACACCGCGGCACAATTGGCAAACGATTCTCGAAATCCCAGATCGACATCGTCATTCAAAAGAACATCCTGCTCTTCTGCTGGAAGAACATCCACCGCTGGAGCTGGCTCACAAGTCACTTCGCCCTTGCATGGGCCAACGCCTGCGTGAGCCTGGTATTTGGCGATTCACCCGAACGCCCCAATCTCGCCGCCCTCGCGCGAGCCGCTTTCCAAACGCCAGGAGCTATGCGCTCTCGCGTCCGAGCACGCCAACTCGCCACCGTATCGGATATGGAGGCCTTCCGGAGGCCGCTCGGCGGCTATTTCCGCGATCGTTTTATTACCCTGCGCGCCTCCCAACCGCTGAACGTGCTGTTTGTCTCGCCGTACCCGATCTGCCCGCCAACGCATGGCGGCGCGGTCTTCATGTACCAGACCACCCGCGAGCTGGCGCACCTCAGTTCCTTACACCTGGTCATCCTCCTCGACCACGATTACGAACGCGGGCCTCACGCCGAACTTGAACGAATTGCCGCCTCCGTCGAATACGTCTCACGCCTTCCCGAGAAGCCAAAGGAATTCGGGTCCATCCTGCCTTTCGCCATTCGCGAGTTTGCGGACGCCGATCTTGCCTGGCTCCTTCACCGGCAGATATACACACGCAACATCGACATCGTTCAACTGGAGTACAACGCTCTTGCTCAATACGGCATGCGGTTTCGCCGACTCGCTTGCACGCTCTTCGAACACGACGTCTATTTCCAGTCTGTCGGCCGTGGTATCCCGAAAGCGCGGGGCGCCATTCAAAAGGTGAAGCACACCATCGAATACCTGCGCGCGCTGCGTTACGAACTGAAAGTCCTCGCACGCTTCGATCGCGTTCAAGTGTGCAGTGCCGACCAAAAGAACTGCCTGGCGTCATTCCTACCGCAGCTTGCCAGTCGCCTGGACGACAACCTTCGAGCCGGCATCGACACGCGACTCTACGATTTTCGTCCTGCCGGACGCGAACCTCGTACGATGCTTTTCCTGGGAAGTTTCCGCCATACGCCGAATCAAATCGCCCTGGAGTGGTTCGTAGCCCACGTCCTGCCGCGGGTCCTCGAAAGATGCCCCGAAGCTCGGCTTGTCGTCGTGGGGTCCGATCCGCCGCCGCGTCACTCGCTCCCCGACCTCGGCGAAGCCATCGAGTTGCGCGGCTTCGTGGAAGACATCCGAGAACCGCTCAGCAGATACGCGATCTTCGTTTGTCCAATTCTCAGCGGTTCGGGAATGCGCGTTAAACTGCTTGAGGCTTTCGCGGCCGGTATACCAGTGGTTTCAACGGCAATCGGCGCCGAGGGCCTTGCTTCCGAAGACAGCACCGTCTGCGAACTCGCGGATACGCCCGAACAGTTCGCGCAGAAGATTCTCGAGCTCTTTAACGATCCTGCCCGGGCGGCTCGCCTGGCGAACCATGCCCGCGAGTTCGTTGTCGCTCATCATGACATGGCAGGGATGACAAAACGCCTCGTCGATTCCTACCAGGCGCTTTTGGCGAGCAAGCGCGGAACTACTCTTTCGACTGCAAATCGCGTTTGAGCTTCTGAGTTACCCGGTCGGCTGTTTTCTCTAACTGGTGGGGCGTGGAATCGCGCGGGCGGTCATAGTCCGACCAGACGACATTACGCGTTTTGCGGTCCACAAGGAAGAACGTGCCTTTGCCTCCACCGAACGATGATGTCAGCTTGGGCAGCGGCTCGACGTTTGAGGTGTTTTTGTCATCGGTCTTGCTGTCATCCTTCTTCTTCTCAACTACAGGCTTCGGCCGCGGATAGAGTTCCTGCAGCTTATCTTCGAAAGCCTCGCCAATCCGGTCCGTCAAAATGGCATCCGCCCTTTGGGGGTCGGTCACAACCTGAAGAAGCCCCTGCTTGGTGATCTGATCCGCAAGAAACTGATCCATTCCGCTCCCCATCGGCAGTATATAGACCGTCTGAACCTGTTTGAGCTGGGGATTTACCGACGCGACCAAAGCCGCCGCAAAAGGTAGCCCCGCGAGCCAAAGCCACTTCATGCAAACATAATAACTTGGAACGCGCGCGTGTATAAGAGTAACCGCATCACGGTGATCATCCCTTGCCTCAACGAAGAGCAAGGTATCGAACAAGTCATGCGCCGCATGCCCGAATTCGTCGACCAGATCATCGTGGTGGACAACGGCTCTACTGACCGTACCTCCGACGTCGCCCATTCCCTGGGGGCCGAAGTAATTCGAGAGCCGGTACGCGGTTACGGACGCAGTTACAAACGCGGCTTCGCCTCGGCAACCGGTGACCTGATCATCACGCTCGACGGCGACCACAGTTATCCACCGGACGCGATTTCTTACTTACTGGAAGCCTTCCTCCACCTGGAAGTCGATTTCCTCAATGCCTCCCGTTTTCCCGTTCGTGACCGGGAGGCAATGAGTTTCAAACACAAATTCGGAAACTGGATTCTATCGCTGGCCACGTCAATTCTATTCTTCCGATGGGTCCGCGACTCTCAATCCGGCATGTGGGTCTTCCGCCGCGCGATTCTCCAGGACATGATCCTGGAATCCGACGGCATGGCTTTTTCTGAAGAAATCAAAATCGAAGCCATTCGAAATCCCAAGATCCGATTCACGGAGTTATCCATCATGTACTCGTCGCGGCTGGGGGAAATCAAACTCAATCCCTGGCGCGACGGTTTCTACAATCTCGCTTTCCTGGTCAGGAAGCGCTTTCAGCGACGCTCATCCGTGAAACCCGTTGAGGAGTCTCTCGCCAGGCATGCCGGAAAATGATATCCTGAGAGCGACCCGCCTGCGCATCCATTCCCGAGAAGCCACTCATGGTCCGTGTGTCGGCGATTGTTCCTAACTGGAACGGTGCCGTTCTGTTACGCTCGGTGCTCGTGTGTCTTCGCAACCAGACACAACCTATCGACGAAGTTATTGTCGTCGACAACGGCAGCACTGATGAATCGGTGTCGGTCGCTGAAGGTCTGGGGGCCCGCGTCATCCGGCTCAACCGGAATGAAGGTTTTGCCAAGGCGGTGAATGAAGGGGTTCGCGCCGCGGCCGGGGAATGGTTAGTGATCCTGAATAACGATGTCGAAATCGGGGAGGATTGGCTGGACAAGTTACTCTCAGAGTCCCAGGGCTGTAACGCCTGGTTTGCTTCCGGCAAGTTGCTCCAATTCGACCGCCCGGGAGTACTGGACGGCGCCTGGGACGCGCTTTGCCGTGGCGCCTGCGCCTGGCGATGCGGCCACGCCCGCAACGACGGCCCGCCGTGGGACACCCAACGGTCCATCCGATTCGCCTCTTTTACTGCGTTACTCGCCAGAACCGAACTGTTTCGCCTCGTGGGATCCCTAGATGAGACTTTCGAATCCTATCTCGAAGACGTCGATTTTGGAATTCGATGTGCAATTCGAGGCTATTCCGGCGTCTACGTTCCGAATGCGGTGGCCCGCCACAGGGGAAGCGCCACGCTCGGGCGTTGGCACAGAGGAACCGTGCGCCGAATTTCGCGCAATCAGCTTCTCCTGGTCGCAAAACACTTCCCAAAGGGCTGGATTGTTCGCTTTGGTTGGCCGGTTCTGGTCAGTCAGGTATTGTGGGGGCTGCTAGCATTGCGTCACAGGACGGGCTTGGCTTACCTAGCGGGAAAAATAGACGCGCTCAGGATTTTCCGAGGTGTCCGCGGGCGCAGTCAACACGACTCCGCTATCTCCGCCATCCTCCACGAAAGTGAGGCTGAGATCCGCGAACTCCAACAGCAAACCGGTTACGATCTATATTGGCGTGTTTACTTCGCACTAACATGAGGAATCTCTGCGCCGTTATCGTAACTTGGAATTCGGCGGATTCCATTGACCGGTGTCTGGCCTCGTGCGGCGACGTGCCGGTTGTTGTGGTCGATAACGCGTCCACTGATTCTACGACGCAGGTGGTGCGGCGTCATCCCAGTGTTTATCTCATCGCAAATTCAGAAAACCGTGGATTTGCCGCGGCCGTGAATCAGGGTGTCGCGGCTTCCGCTGCGGATTACGTCCTCCTGCTGAACCCCGATGCGGAGTTAACAAGCCCCATCGAAGCGTTGGCAGCGGCATGTGACGAACCCGGCGTAGCAATTGCCTGTGGCCAGCTCACCAACTCAGACGGCTGCCCGCAAATGGGATTTACGATCCGGCGTCTCCCGACTCCTGCGGCCCTCGGTCTCGAGGTTTTGGGCCTGAATCGGCTGGTCCCGGGCAATCCCATTAACAAACGGTACCGTTATTTGGACATGAACCTGACTCAGGCAACGGACGTCGAGCAGCCGGCCGGCGCGTTTCTCATGTTCCGACGCCAGCTATGGCGAGAACTTGGTGGTTTCGACGAGCAATTCCATCCGGTATGGTTCGAGGATGTGGATTTTTGCAAAAGAGCATTGTCGCTGAGTCAAAACGCTCGAATTCGGTATTTGCCGTCAGTCAGCGCGCGGCATCAGGGTGGTAAGAGTATCAGTCACTTAGATTGGGAGTCGCGACAGCGGTTCTGGTATGGTAGCCTTCTAAGGTATGCATCTAAGCACTTCCGTACGCGCGAGTTCCGGGGAGTCTGCGCTGCGGTGTTGCTCGCTGCCGCCGGCCGGGCGCTAACCGGCATGTTTCAAAGGCGGAGTGTAAAACCATTCAAGGTATTCGGGGGGCTCTGTAGCCTCACGGTGAAGTGTCTTGTTGCGGGTCACGTTCCGACCCCAGCCGAAGCCAGCAGTTATCAACAAGCGAGCAAAGTAGGGACAGTCTCAGGCAGTACGAAATAAAACAGTTTGCCCAATTACATGTCCTATAACGAACGGGTGTCCGTCACCATCGTCACATATAACAGCGGACGTTTTATAAAGAGGTGCCTGGAGTCGGTCCTCGCGCAGCGCTATTCCAACAAGGAAGTAATCGTCATTGATAATGCCTCGACGGATGGAACGGTCGACATCCTCGAGCAATTCGATGATAGGTGTCAGATTGTTTATAACAACGAGAACATCGGGTTTGCCGCTGCCCAGAATCAAGCAATTCGTTTGAGCACCGGTGATTGGGTACTGACACTGAACCCGGACGTCCTGCTTCTTCCGAATTTCATTCAGTCCCTGGTTGACGCCGGTCAAATCGAGCCGAGGGTTGGAACCGTTTGCGGCAAACTTCTCACCATTCTGGCCAGCTTCGACCTTCCGGATAAACCCCTCGTCGATTCCACGGGTATTTACTTCACCCCGATGCTCCGCCACCTTGATCGCGGCAGCCAGGAGGTGGACAACGGGCATTATCTGAATCACGAGTACGTCTTCGGCGCCACCGCCGCGGCGGCTCTGTACCGCCGCCAAATGATCGAGGATGTCTCAATCGGCGATGAATTCTTCGATCCCGATTTCTTCGTTTATCGCGAAGACGCTGATGTAGCCTGGCGATCGCAATTGCTCGGTTGGCGTTGTATCTATACCCCTCACGCACGCGGCTACCACGTCCGCAACGTGCTGCCCGGAAACCGGCGTGCGTTACCGGCTGAGATCAACATGCACTCCGTGAAGAACCGGTTCCTGATGCGGATCAAGAACATGACCGGGCACCTGTACCGGCGGAACTGGGTTTCCATCACGGCCCGCGATTTCATCGTGATCTCGGCATGCCTGCTTCGCGAGCAATCGTCGCTGAAGGCATTTTGGTACGTTGCGAAGAATTGGAAACGTGTGAGGGAAAAGCGCCGTGAGATTATGCGGCGCAGACGAGTGGATGACGATTACATTGCAAGCTGGTTCAATTACGAGCCGGTGAGCCTGCCGGCGCAAAAGCCGAAATCGTCGGCACGGGTGCTGGCCCGCTCGAAGGCCGCGCGAGGATAAACCCCAATCAAGCGCATCGCTCTGCTCGGTACCCGCGGTATCCCCGCGCGGTACGGCGGGTTCGAGACCTTTGCCGAGGAGTTGTCCACCCGTCTGGCGGCGCGCGGCTATCCGGTAACCGTTTACTGCCGTGAAAAACACGACCAGCCGGTCTATCGCGGCGTTTCCCTGGTCCACCTCCCAACCATCCGTCACAAGTACTTCGACACGATTGCGCACACGTTCCTCTCGACCATTCACCTGCTCTTCCGCCGCGCCGACGTCGCGCTTTATTGCAACGCCGCGAATGCAGTTTTCACCCTGTGGCCGCGAATCACGGGCATTCCGGTGGTCCTGAACGTCGACGGTATTGAACGCAAGCGCAAGAAATGGAATGGGGCCGCTAAGGCCTGGTATCTGATCTCCGAGCACCTTGCGACGGTCTTCCCTTCCGCCGTGGTGACAGACGCCGAACAGATCCGCGAATACTATCTCCAACGCTATTCCAAATCCACGACCTTCATCCCGTACGGCGCCGAGACAGGCCAGGTCGCAACGCACGCCGTGCTCGACCAACTGGGCCTCGAAAAAGGCCTATACTTTCTCTATGTCAGCCGCATGGAGCCTGAAAACAACGCGCTGCTGGTTCGGGAGTCCTTTGAGGCGGTCCAAACGGATCTTAAACTCGCGCTGATCGGCGACGCGCCCTATGCGCAGCCTTATCTTGACAAAGTCAGAGCCACCTCCGACCTCCGCGTAGTCATTCCCGGCGCCATTTATGGGATGGGATACCACGAGCTCGGCTCGCATTGCTTTGCCTATATTCATGCGACGGAGGTTGGCGGAACGCATCCGGCACTCATCGAGGCCATGGGCCGCGGAGCGCTGGTGCTGTATCTAGACACGCCGGAGAATGCGGAGGTCGCGGGCGAGGCCGGAATCCCGTTTACGCACACCAATCTCAGCGAAACCTTGCGAAGGACGCTGGCGATGTCCGAAACCGATCGGGAACAACTGCGTAATCTCGCGATGCGTCGCGTCGCGGAACGCTATAGCTGGGACGCCGTCACCGACCAGTACGAAAGACTCCTGGTAAGTCACGCTTCAGCTCGCCAACGATAACTTACGATGGAAGCAGATGCCGTCATTCGCCTTACGTTCCTGGGTCGAAATCTCTCTTAAGCAGATCGCCGCAAACTACAACGCGGTGCGAAACGCGGTCGGACCCAACGTCGAAGTGATGCCCGTGGTGAAAGCGGACGGATATCGCCACGGAGCGATCGAAATCTCTAAAGCCGTCATCGAACATGGCGCCCGCTGGTTAGCCGTCAGTAATGTCGAGGAGGGCATTGCGCTTCGGGATGCCGGGATCCAGACCCGCATACTCGTGATGGCCGATTTCCTCCCCGACGACCGCAAGACTCTCCTGGAATACAGCCTCACACCCGTAATCCATGCGCTGGAAGACATCCCGGCTTGGGACGAGCTGGCCGCAAGTCGGGGGATCAAGGCGGCTTACCATCTGAAAGTCGACAGTGGGATGGGACGTCTCGGAACGCGCGCCGATGCCGCAACAATTGCTGAAGTAATTAATCGAACACCACACGCACATGTGGAGGGCTTGATGACGCACTTCGCGTCGGCCGCCGACTACAGCGGTTCGCAGACCGAGGAGCAAATGGGCTACTTCGAAGCCATCCGAGGCGACCTCGAAAGGGCCGGCATCATTCCCGAGTACATACACCTCTCGAGCAGTACGCCCGTGGTATACGGACGCCGGAAGAGCTGGCAGAAGATGGTGCGCCCAGGTCACGCAATCTACGGCTATGTGTCGCAGGCTTCTCGTGGGAGTGCGCCGCCCAAAATCATCGATGTCAAACCGGCCCTGACCTGGCGCGCTTCGGTTGTCTCGGTGAAAGACATCCCCGAACGGGCTGCCGTCGGGTACGGAGGCATGTTCCACGCACCACGTCCCATGCGCATCGCGGTTCTGGCTGCCGGATACGCCGACGGCATCCCGCACCGCCTTTCGAATCGCGGACGCGTGATCGCGAATGGGTGCCTCGCCTCGATCATCGGGGCGGTCTCTATGGACCTGACCACCATCGATGTGACGAACTGCCCGTCCATCCGTGTTGCCGATGCCGTCACGCTACTGGGCACGGAAAACGGAATTACGATCGACGCGCAGCAGATTGCAAGGACCGCAGGGACGATTTCGTACAGCGTCCTATGCGGGATCCACGCCAGGGTCAAGCGGTTTTATATCTGATCCACCGGTGTTATGGGAGGAGTGGAGGATCGTAAGCCCGTCGAAAACCCCGAGCTGTGATGCAGGCTGTTAGCCTGCGGCGGGTTGTTAACCCGCCGGCCCGTAATCAAGCGCCGACCAGATCGAGCTTCAGCCAGGCTTTGGATCTCACCGGGAACGCACCGGCTCTTGGACCAGCGGTCCATCACGAGCCCGTTGATCGGCAAAGGGAATCAGTCCCGCTCCGACACAATGACGCAGTGAATCGTGCTCGCGTCCCGCGGCGCGATATCCATGATGTGGAAGCCGGCCTCGCGCAGCATCTTCTCGTACATCGAGAGCGGCTTATAGCAGCACAGACCGAAGTCATCGTAAGGAATATAACTGTGCTCCCAGGCGACGGCGAGCGCTTCGTTCTGATCCGACAACGGCTCACAAATGACAAGCTTACCTTGCGGATTCAGCGCCTCCTTGCTTTTCAGCATCAGGCTCCGGCAGACCTCGGGAGGCCAGTCCGCCATGACGCGCGAGAACATGACCATGTCATAACCCTGCGGGAAGGGATCGTTCGTTCGAAAATCGCCCGCCACGGTATTGACCCGCCCAGTGACACCGGCTTCCGCAATCCGCGATTCCGTCAGGGCGACAGCCGCTGGAATGTTGAAGACCGTAATCGACAGGTTGGGGTATCGGGTCGCCAGAATCGTCGCCATCGTGCCGTCGCCGCCGCCAACGTCCAGCAGCTTTGAAACCTGCCGGAAATCGACATGGCGCTCAATCGTGAACAAGGTCGAGATGGCCGTGTTGCGCATCCACTCATGCAGCAGCACGACATCGTTCCAATCCTGCGGCGGGTAACGCACCTCGTAGCCCACCGGCCCGCCGCGCAACACGCCGACCAGCTCCTGGGAAGCCGAATACCGGAAGTACCGCACGAACTCGTTATGGAACCATCCTCCACTGTATGGCCCAAACAGCGCTTCGACGTTCGGACTGTTGGAGTACCCAGAACCCGTGTCCACAATGAGGCCTGTCAGCTTCAAGGCGTGCAGCCACTTCCGCCCGCGATGCGGTTCGAGCTGCAGGCTGGCAACAATCTCATCCGCCGGCACGGCACGGCCCGACAACAACGCGGGAAGCTGCAGGTCCAATGCGGAAAGAAGCAGCAGATACTTGGCCCCACCCGCCAGCAAATCGTAGAAGGCATCCTCGAGAGCAATCGGAGTCGCAGCGGCAACGTTGTTCATCAGACCCCTATGTGTATCACACGCGGACAGGATGGGCCTAATTGTAATCGTTTGTTGCAGTCCTGTTATTATCTAGTTACGTTTCGCAAACACCATGAGGTGCGCATGTTTCGACCCGGTTCGCCGGAACCTCGGTTTCGCAACCATGGTGCAAGCTCGCTATCTCGCTACAAATCCACTATCTATTGAGGGATCATATATGAATCTCGCTTTGTTTAGACTGGTCTGTTTTCGTTTTACACTGGCTTTACTCCTGTGTGCCTGCGGAGCTCTCGTAGCTCAGGACATCACAGGTTCCATCGTAGGTACTGTTACTGATCCGTCGGGCGCCAGTGTCGGGAACGCCAAAGTAACTGCCTACAGCATCGATCGCGCGCGCGATGAGCGCACGGTCACAACAGACTCGTCAGGAAACTTTTCGATTCCGAAATTGAACATTGGAAAGTTTCGACTGACCGTCGAAGCTCCCGGGTTCAAGAAGGCCATCCGGGACGAAATCGTCCTGAACGTCAACGATGTCCTGACATTCAAAGTTCCGCTCGAGGTCGGACAGGTCACCGAAACCGTTACGGTTCAGGAAGCGCCCGTCCAGGTGCAACTGCAAACCCAGGAACAAAGCACCACGGTAACCGGAGCCCAGATCCGCGAGCTGGGTTTGATCACCCGGAATTATGAGCAGCTCGTAGCCTTAATGCCCGGCGTTGCCATGTCGAACAGCGCCGATCAGCTTTTTGTCGGCAACTCCGTTCCCGGCGGTACGGCGGCAACCATTCCGTTTTCCATCAACGGCGCGCGCAATTCGGCCAGCTCCTGGACCATCGACGGAGCCGACAATGTTGACCGCGGCTCCAACCAATCACTGGAGAACACTCCGAGCGTCGACGCGTTGGCCGAATTCCGCGTCCAGCGCAGCGACTACTCCGCCGAGTTCGGGCGCGCAGGCGGCGGGCAGATCAATGTCATCACCAAGTCCGGCACCAGCGAGTTCCATGGCGACTTGTATGAGTTTGTGCGCAACGATGCGTTTGCCGCCAACAACTTCCTCAACAACGCGACCAACGTAAACCTGGGCCCGGACGGCAAAGCACGCGTTCCCGCCCTTCGTTGGAACGACTTCGGCTGGACGTTGGGCGGCCCCATCTACATTCCCAAGGTTTATAACAAGGACAAGAACAAGACCTTTTTCTTCTTCTCCCAGGAGTTTCGCCGCATTCTGACCTATTCGACACCGACGGCGGTTGTTCCCACCACTGCTGAGAAAACCGGCCTCTTCCCTCATCCCGTGTGTTTCTCCTATAGCGGCAATACCTGCTTGCAGAGTGGAACACAGGTACCCAGAATCGACCCAACCGCGCAGGCGTACATTAACGACATCTTCTCGAAGATCCCCGGCGGCGCAGCCGGTACGAATCAGCTTGTGTCGTCTTACCTGAACGTTTTCAATTTCGAACAGGAGATGTATAAGGTTGATCACGTGTTCAGCCAGAAACTGCAGCTTTCGGCGAGATACCTGAGAGACAGCATTCCCACCGTGGAACCCGGAGGCCTTTTCCAGGGCGTTCTTGTTCCCAACGTCTCGACAACGGATACCAACTCTCCGGGCCGCAATTGGGTGGTTCGCGCTACCTCCACCTTTACGCCCACGTGGCTCAATGAATTCGGGTACAACTTTACGTACGGAGCCATCATCAGCAATCCGGTAGGACTGTTGAACTCCCAGATTTCGCCCGACATCAAGCCGGCTCTTCCCTTCCCGGTGACACTGTCTCTCGTTCCCAACCTGACCTTCACCGGGGGCAGCAGTCTGGCCGGCTTCGGACCATACCGCGATTTCAACCGGAATCACGCGGTTTACGACAACGTCACGAAGATCATCGGGAACCAGACGCTCCACTTCGGGTTCATCTACGACCATTACCAGAAGACGGAAAACGCCGCGAGCGGAAATCAGGGCGCTTTCTCGTTCACCTCCGCTACGTCCCAACTCGTGCCCGGTGGAGCGACGCTCTTCGAGCAGGCCTTCGCTAATTTCCTTACGGGCAACGTGGCCAACTTTACTCAGACTTCCGAAGACATCACTCCGGATATGCAGGCCAATCAGTGGGAGCTCTACGTTCAGGACGACTGGCGTATCAAACCAAATCTCACCATCAATCTCGGCATACGCTATTCCATGTTCCGGGCTCCGATCGACGCCAACAACGAGCTCACTACGTTTGACCCGGCCCTCTACAATCCCGCCAATGCTCCTCAGATCAATTCGGTGGGGAACATTGTCCCCGGGACCGGAGATCCGTTAAACGGGATCATCATCAATGGCAAGAACTCGCCTTATGGCAACAAGGTGGCGCGGGAAAACAACAATAACTGGGCTCCCCGCGTGGGCTTCGCCTGGGATCCTTTTAAGACTGGCAAAACGTCGATCCGCGGCGGCTATGGAATGTTCTACGATGCCACCCTGTTTGGAATCTATGAACAGAACATCTTCCAAAACCCGCCATACGTAAACTCGGTAGCCATTCCGAACACCTCCCTGAACAGTCCGCTGTCAGGGACGCCATCCGTCAGCGCTGCTCCGAAAGTGCTGCGAGGCACGGCTCCGGACTGGTCCACGCCGTATATGCAGCAATGGAGCTTTGGCATACAGCGCCAGATCACGAACAGCTTCGTTTTGGATGCGAGCTTTGTCGGTTCCAAGGGAACCCATCTGCTCGGCATTGTTGACATCAACGAAGTGCCCCCGAACCTGGCATACACCTCAGGCCTGGTTCCTGCGACCACCACCTTCACGTCGGCCAACGAACCCCTTCTGAACCAGCTTCGGCCGTATAAGGGCTATAACGCGATCGGCGTGATCGAGCCGTGGTTCAATTCCAACTACAACTCGTTCCAGTTCTCCGCTCAAAAGCGGTTTAGTGGTGAATCGCAGATTGGGATCGCCTATACCTGGTCGAAAGCCCTCACCGACAACCAGACAGATCGTTCCTCGGCGGCGCAAAACACGTACAACTTCAACCAAGGTGAATACGGGCCCGCCGGATTTGACCGGCGGCATGTTTTCACGGCTAACTACGTCTATGAGATTCCCTTTATGCACGCGCAGAAGGGATTCGCCGGGAAGGTTCTGGGTGGGTGGGAACTGTCAGGCGTAATCCTAGCCATGACGGGACTGCCACAAACCATCACCACCGCGGCGGGTACCGACCCCTCAGGGTTGGGTATTCTGGGATCGAGCCCCGCTTCTCCCCGCCCCGACCTGGTTTGCAATCCCAACTCCGGCGGTGCGGGAACGCGCTTGCAGTGGTACAACACCTCCTGCTTCCAAAACGTAGCCGCGGGAGGAATGCACCCCGGCAACGAGGGGCGCGGCGTTCTCTACGGACCCGGCCTGCAGCGTTGGGACCTCTCCCTGTTCAAGAACCTGACCTTCCGCGAGCGCTTCCGCTTCCAGCTCCGCGGCGAGGCGTTCAACGTCTTCAATCACCCGAATCCGAATGCGGTTGGCACGTCGCTCGGCGCATCGACCTTCGGACAAGTCACAACCTACCACGACCCGAGAATCATGCAGCTTGGAGCGAAGTTCTACTTCTAGTGCGATTGGAAAGGGACAGGCGAAAACGCCTGTCCCACCTTTTCAAACCCGAGAGTTTCCGTTGGTTGGGCTATGATGCTTTGCGGAGCAGGCGAAATCGCCTGCTTCACGTGTCTTAAGCCTTCTTCTCAGATAACTTCGCTCCCAGCGCGCCCCCCAGCATTGGCAAGGTCGTCCCGAGAACGAATAGAATCACCAGGATCGCAACGAAGAAACTGACCATCCCGCCGGGCTGCTGCACGAGCTGAATGAGCTGCTGGAGCCGCGGATCCTGTCCCCCGGGACCTTTGCGCATCATTTCAATGATTCCGCCCTGCTCGGAGGCGCCCAGGACCGCGGCTGTGATCAAGGCCGTAAAGATCATGAACTGAAAGATGCCGGTGATCCAGCCCATTCGAGCGCCGCTGCGCAGACTCAATGGCTTGCCAGTCATCTTGGCATACCAGAGCGCCGCAATCAGACCGGCAAAAAAGAATCCCACAAACATCAAAAGCCCTGACGGTACGACGGCCGTGACCCCAATGACGACAACAGTTGCCAATATGGCCACGGCGAACCCGATGCGCACCGCAGTCCGGTTATGGAAGCTCACCTCGGGTAGAGCAGCCTCGACCGGCAGGGGAGGAGGTTGAGGCTTCGGCTCCTCTTCTCCCGCGATCATCTCCGGCGTTGGATAGTCGTATTGCGGTTTGCCGCATTTATGACAGAAGCGGGCGTCCGGCGGCAGCTGTGCGCCGCACGTGCAAAACTCGGGCACGCTCTTAGTGTGGCGCACGGAAGGCGTAAAGCGCTAGTGGGGACGCGCCTCGTGCTACATTCCTTACTTTCATGCCCCCAATCCGGTTGCTCGTCATAGCCGACCCCAACGCTCCGCATATGCGGCTGTTGAAAGAGATTCCGGACTCCGTCGAGATTACCGTCACCAACGATCTCGAACGGCTCAAGGACGCGGCTCCTCATGCGGATGTCCTTGTAAACGGAGGCTTTCACAGCCCGCTGTTTCGGACTGTCTTTCCGCTGGCGACGAATTTGAAGTGGGCGCACAATATGTCGGCCGGCGTCGAAACCGTGCTTACTCCAGAGGTTATCGCCAGCCCGGTACCCTTGACCAACGGCCGCGGGGTGTTCAGCAGTATCCTTGCCGAATTCGTCATTGCGTCGGTCTACTACTTCGCCAAAGATTTGCGCCAGATGATCCGCAGCCAGACGGCTGGGAAGTGGGAGCAATTTGACACCACCGAGGTTCGTGGGCGTGTCATGGGAATTGTGGGCTACGGCGATATTGGCCGCGCGTGCGCGCAGTTGGCCCGGGCCGTGGGAATGCGCGTTGTCGCCCTGCGGCGCAGAGCGGCACTCTCCCAGGATGATCCCGCTCTCGAACAGATCTACACCCGCGACCAGCTCGAAGAGATGCTCAGCGTCTGCGATTACGTCACCCTAGCCACACCCCACACGCCGGAAACGCGCGGAATGATTGGCGAAGACGAGTTCAGCGTCATGAAGCCCGAGGCTGTAATCATCAATGTTGGCCGGGGACCCGTGATCGTCGAGGACGCTCTGATTGAGGCGTTAAGACAGAATCGCATTCGAGGCGCTGCGCTCGACGTCTTCGATAAAGAGCCTCTGCCCGAAGGTCATCCGTTCTACAGCATGGAAAATGTGCTCGTCTCGCCGCACAGCGCCGACCACTTGCCTGGGTGGATTGAAATGGCCATGCGCCGGTTCCTCGACAATTTCCAGCGCTTCTACCGCGGCGAGCCGTTGCAGACCCTGGTCGACAAGCAGGCGGGCTACTGAAATGGTCGCACTGTCCGATATTCAACATGCCGCGAGCCGCATCAGCTCCATCGCCCACCGCACTCCGGCGATGTCGTCGCGCATTTTCAACACCCGAACGGGCGTTCAGGCTTTCTTCAAATGCGAGAACCTGCAACGCGGGGGCGCTTTCAAGATTAGGGGAGCGGCGAACTTCATCTACTCCATTCCCAAAGACGACTTGCCGCGCGGTGTCGTGGCGTTCTCGTCCGGCAATCACGCCCAGGCCGTTGCAATTGCCGCCGCCTCGGTCGGCATCCCTGCGACGATCGTGATGCCTGACGACGCACCGCAGTCGAAGCTGGAAGCCACCCGCAACTACGGCGCGCACGTTGTCATGTACGACCGTTTTCGCGAGAGCCGGGAAGAAATCGGCCGGCGCATGGCGGCGGAAACCGGTGCGACGCTGGTGCCGCCGTACGACCACGAATGGATTCTGACAGGCCAGGGAACCGCTGCCCTCGAACTCCTCAACGACGTTCCGGACCTGGACGCGCTCGTGGTTTGCATCGGAGGCGGCGGCCTGATCTCTGGCTGTGCGACCGCCGCCAAAGCACTGCGGCCCGGCATTCGGGTCTTCGGTGTGGAACCTGAGGACGCCAACGACACCTATCTCTCGATCCGCGCCGGCCATCCGGTCGAGATCCCCATTCCGCGAACCATCGCCGACGGTCTTCGCGCGCCGAAACCCGGGGCCGTCACCTTCCCGATCATCCAGAAGCTGGTCGACGACGTGTTCCTGGTGAGCGACGACGAGATTCGCGAGGCCATGCGATTCTTCCTTACGCGAATGAAGATTGTCGCCGAGCCGAGCGGCGCAACACCCGCGGCAGCCGTGCTCGCGGGCAAGCTACCGAAAGACGTTCAGCGTGTTGGCATGATCATATCGGGCGGCAACGTCGACCTCGACGTTCTGCATACTTTGTGAATCCAATGATTCCTAAGGTGGCGCAGGCGGTTTCGCCTGTGCATTCCGCTCTTGTCCATAGGCAGGCGAAACCGCCTGCTTCACCCTTCCACATACTCGAAGGCATGACGACAGGCACCGCCCTGTGAAGCAGCGCCTCGAGCGGTATTTCCAGTTCCGCGAGCTCAACACCAACTGGCGCACCGAAATTCTCGCCGGGTTCACAACCTTCATCACGATGGCCTACATCATCTTCGTGAATCCCGCGATTCTGCACGAAACGGGGATGCCGCTCGCCGCCGTCGTCGCCGCGACATGCCTGTGCTCCGCGTTCGGCAGCATCCTGATGGGAATTCTCGCCCGTTATCCCATCGCGCTCGCGCCCGGCATGGGGCTGAACGCCTATTTCACCTACACGGTGGTCAAAGCCATGGGAATCCCCTGGCAGACCGCGCTCGGAGCCGTGTTCATCTCAGGAATTGCATTCCTGCTGCTGACCTTTGTCGGCATCCGGCAAATGATTGTCTCGGCGATTCCGTTCGAACTCTATTCAGCCGTCGCAGTCGGCATCGGCCTGTTCATCGCGTTTATCGGTTTGCGCAATTCGGGAATCATCGTCGCCAATCAGGCGACGCTCGTGTCGATGGGCAACCTGCGGCAGCCAAACACGTTGCTGGCACTTTTCGGACTGCTTCTCATCGGAGCCCTCCTTGCATGGCACATCAAAGCAGCAATTCTACTGGGGATGCTCATCACGACGGCTGTCGGAATCGTATTTGGCCTCGTTCCCTGGCAGGCCCAAACGTATTCGTTCACCGATATCACGGCGACGGCGTTTCGGCTGGACCTGTCCTCCACGGCCCGCCTCGGACTCATCGAAATTATCTTCGTTTTCCTGTTCGTCGACCTGTTCGACAATGTCGGTACCCTGGTGGCCGTCGGCAAGAAAGCGGGCCTCTTTAACCAGGAGGGCCAGATCCCGCGCATCAATCGCATCCTGTTCAGCGATGCCAGCGCCACGATTGTCGGATCGCTAGCCGGCACGTCGACGGTGGTGAGTTATATCGAGAGCGCTGCCGGCGTCGTGGCAGGCGGGCGCAGCGGCGTCACGGCAATCGTGGTCGGCCTGTTGTTTCTGCTGTCAATGTTCGTCGCGCCGATCGTGGGCGCCATCCCGGCAGCCGCCACCGCGCCCGCCCTCATCATCGTGGGCTCGATGATGATCGGCCATGCCGCCGAAATTCCGTGGTCGAATCCGGTAATCGCCATCTCCTCATTCCTGACGATCATCGCGATTCCCCTGACCTTCAGTATCGCCAACGGCCTGGCGTTCGGCTTCACGGCTTACACGATCCTGCAAGTGGCGCGCGGCGAGGGCCGCACCGTGAACTGGCTTGTATACGTCCTGACCGCGCTATTCATCGCCCGTTTCATCTATCTGGGCGCATTAGCCTGAATCGACTTCACGATCAGCTCATGGATGCGCGCCGGATCCTCGTGGACACCGGACAAATTGATGCTCAATTCCGTAAACCCGATCTTGCGATTAGCGGCAACTAATGCCTGGTGCAGCGGGTTCAACTTGCGTGTCCACAGCTCCGGGTTTCGGAGTTCCAGGCAGATGAAATTGCTGCCCTGAACCGACATCGGGTAAGCGCCCGTGATCTCCGCCCAGGGAATGCGCCCCACACCAAGTGTACGGTCCTCGATGCCCTGGTCATCAATCACGATTCGCGGACCCGAACGCAGCAACTCGCGCGAAAAAAGCACGACTCCAGCGCCGAAAAACAGGGCGATGCCTGCGCCCATCCAACGATCCCGGGTGCTGGAGCCCACCACTGCCATTAATACGCCGGAAGCCGTCAGCAGCACGGCAATCAAGAGCAGCAGCGCGTATTTTCCGCGCGCGCTGCGGATTACAACGGGGTCCATTCCACTAAAAGCGTAGTATAGAAAAAGCGCATGGAAGATCCTACCCCATCGCAAACGGCTACCGTTGCCATTGTCGCGTCCGCGTCTCCCAGTTCTGCCAGCCGGTTGTCCTCAACTTCTTCAGGCGCCGACGAAGGGCGTTTCGTTCCCGGGACGCTGGTAGCCGGGCGATACCGGATCATCTCGCTGCTCGGCCGCGGCGGAATGGGCGAGGTGTACCGCGCCACCGATCTTACGCTGGCGCAGCCGGTCGCCCTCAAATTTCTGCCCGATTCCGGCACCGATTCCCAGCGCGCGCTGGAGCGATTCCACAACGAGGTCCGCGTGGCCCGGCAGGTATCGCACCCCAACGTCTGCCGCGTTTATGACGTTGGAGAGGCCGATGGCGTGCCTTATATTTCGATGGAGTACGTCGATGGCGAAGACCTCGCATCGCTGCTTCGCCGCATCGGACGGTTGCCCGCTGCAAAAGCTCTGGAGATTGCCCGCAAGATCTGCGCCGGAGTGGCCGCGGCGCATGACAAAGGCGTGATCCACCGCGACCTGAAGCCCGCCAATATCATGCTCGATCGAGGCGGTAATGTCGTCGTGATGGACTTCGGGCTGGCGGCGGTCGCCGATCAGCTCCTCGGCGCAGAAGCCCGCAGTGGAACCCCGGCCTACATGGCGCCCGAGCAGTTACGCGGCGAGGAAGTGACCGCCAGGAGCGACATATACTCGCTCGGCCTCGTTCTGTATGAGATCTTCACGGGCAGGCGAGCGTATGAGACGACGATAATGGCGGAGCTTCTGCGCATGCAGGAGCACGCTGAGATTACAAGCATGTCCTCGATTGCCGCTGAGATCGAGCCCGCGGTGGAGAAGGCCATTCGCCGCTGCCTGGATCCGGAACCCGCCAAACGGCCGCCATCCGCGCTCTCCGTGTCCGCGGCTCTGCCCGGCGGCGATCCTCTGGCAGCGGCGCTTGCGGCCGGTGAAACGCCCTCGCCGGAGCTCGTCGCCGCGTCCGGCCAATCGGAAGGACTGTCGCTCCGCAAATCCATCCCGATAACCGTGACCATCGCCGCCCTGATTGTCGCCTTGCCGTTCGTCCGTGTCTACGGCGAGCTGCACAGTATGGTTCCCATGGAGACCTCGGCCGAAGCCATGGCATCTAAAGTGCGCGAGTACGCGGCTACGCTGGGGTATACCGACATCCCCGCGGATCGCAAATACGACTGGCACTGGATCTGGAGTTGGAACCTCAGGGCCCACAAAGAATCAAAGAGTGTCGACGAGACGAGGCGCTGGCTGCAGGTCGAGCCGCCGCTTCAGTTGGGATACCGCGAGAGCCCCATGCCCCTCATTGCCGACCCGGATGGAGAGGTGACGGAGGAGCGGCCCGCACCGCTCATGTCGGGAATGATCGAAGCCTGGGTCAACAGCAAAGGAGAACTCCGCCGCTTTCAGGCTGTGCCGCCGCAAATGGACAAGCCCACGCCGCCCCGCGACTTTGACGTCGCAACCATCTCGCGGCTCGTCGGTTTCGATCTGTCGAAATGGCAGGAAACGTCCCCTGCCCTTACCCCGCTTTATGCATTCGATTCCTTGAAGACATGGAAGGGACGTCATCCAGTCCTGCCTTACGATGTCACGGTCGAAGTGGCGGCCTGGCACGGCCGCGTCACCGAAATTTATGTGCTCTCGCCGTGGTCCCAGCCTGCGCGCGTCGCTGCCTCGCGCACGCCATCCTGGCAGGATAACCTTGCCACGACTCTCGAGAAAGCCCTGGCCGCATTCGCATTCCTGCTCTCGGCTTTTCTCGCAGCCCGCAATCTCAGGGTCGGGCGCGGGGACCCTCGCGGCGCTTTGCGTCTCGCGGTTGCTCTGTTCGGCCTGTATGGCGTCGCATGGCTCTTTAGCACGCATTGGGTAGCGAACATCGCAATGTTCAACATCTTCACCACCAATGCCGCTCTGTGGATCATGGCGGCCGGGTTTACCTGGCTGCTGTATGTGGGCCTCGAGCCCTCTGTACGAGCCCGCTGGCCCCATGCCATGGTCACCTGGAGCCGTGTCCTCGTTGGAAAATGGCGCGACGCCCTGGTTTGCACCCATGTCCTTTACGGGGCGCTGCTCGGCGTTCTCATTGTGGGCTTATTCGTGTCTGCGCAGTGGGCGTCGGAGGCTCACAACAACGTAGGCGGAGCGGCAAACCCCGAAGTGGGTGTCAGCGCGGCGTTCTGGATTGCGAACATTATGGATCGCGCGCGCGGTTCGGTGGAACTTGGACTTACTGCTTTCTTCGCGCTGTTTTGTTTCCGGGCTGTGTTCAAAAGGGATTGGATTGCTTCGATCGCCGCCGCCATCCTTTTCGCGATTCAGGAGTCGGACGTATGGCACGGCGGGGCAGCTCTTATCAATTTCGGATTTTATCTGGTCATTTTCGCGGCCCTGACGTTCGTCCTTTTACGATTGGGGCTTCTCGCGATTATCGTGGCCGTCTTCTTCGCCGACACGCTCATCCAAACGCCGGGTCCGCAAACCCTAACGAAGCCTTACGAATGGGCGGTAGTGATGTATCCGGCGCTGGCTTTGGCGATTGTCTTGTGGGCCTTCTGGGGAACCTCCGGCCGCCAGCTCATGAACGCGTCGCCGTCTTCGAACAGCGTTTAGGAGTTATTTTCGGGCTGGTGGCGCAGCGAAACCGAAGGACTTGCAAAATTCCCCTATCTGACTTGTGGCCGAAAAGATGGTCGTATACTCGATTCCGGCGCGTCAGTAAGGCAGGTTTGCACCTGCGGCGGGTTTTTAACCCGCCCGTGCACCGTTTGAAAACCGGGCGCAGGATACACTTCAAACCGCGCCCGCTCTCCGCCGCAGATTCCCGCTGAACTTCGTCTCGAGCGTTATGAGCACCACGAGCAGCACCACCATCACGGTTCCTAAGAGCGGCACTACCATGATGGCCTGAATCCCCCAAGCCTCGGCAAAGTAGCCAATCGTCCACGGCGCGAGCAGTCCTCCTGTGACCGCCAGCGAGAAGATCCCGTTGTAAAACCCCGGATGATAATACGTGAACCGGTGACCGATCTTCTCCGCGACAATCGGGTAAATGGAGGCGAATCCAAACCCCACCAGCACGATCCCTACGCAAGCTCCAAAGCTCCCCGCGGTCAGGCTCAGGATGGTACACCCGAAGACGGCCGCCAACGCCGAGCTCGACAGCAAACGAGTGTGCCCCACCCGCCCTAATACCACTTGCGCGAGAATACGTCCCACCAGTAACGCCGCCCAATAGAGCGCCAGCATGGTCAGCGACGTTTCCGGACTGATGCCGAGCCGGCGAATCAGAAAAATCGGCAGCCAACCCGCCAGCGCCCACTCATTGCCGAACTGAAAGAACAACAGCAGACTGAACATCACGGCGGCCGGGTTGCGGAAGTCTTTAAGCACCTCGCGCAGCGGCCGATCCACCATCGCCTCGGGCGGAGCAAACTTCCCTCGGGCATAGGAAATGGCAAACAACCCCGGAATAGTGGCCAGCAGGATGAGAATACTGGGCACCGTGTAGACGAAGAACGTACCCGCTACGAGCAGCGCCATCGCTACGCATCCAAGTCCGAACAAAATGCCGCCCAGGTTCACGGTGGAAGCCGGGTCCTGTTTGTAAAGCGGTGAGATGGCGTGAAAGACGGCGCTATTCAAAAACCCGGCGCTGCCGCCCAACAGGATCAGCCCGGGATAGCGCCAGACGATCAATGCCGGAGACGAGACCACGGCGAGGCAAAGAAAAGCGATACACGCGAGCAGGCTCCCAATGCCGAGCACAAAGCCCACGCCCTTCCGCGGCAGTAACGCGTAGGAGCATCGAACCGCGATCAGGATACCTAGATTCAGCGCGAGAAAGTAGTAACCGATCAGCGAAAAACCTGTGTCGATGTGGTGCCGCCACGCCGGGAGAATCGCGCCGAGAAACGACAACAGCATTCCCGAGATGAAAAACCCCGAAAGCCCATGCCGGTTCCCGACGACATCAATCATTCTGTTGCTGCACCATGTTCCGCAACTATCTTATCGCCTTGCATCGGCGATATTGTCATCGAACTTACGCGCCGCCGATCTCGTATCCTGAATCAGAGAGCGATGACAGACACACACGCGATACCCGACTCCGCCATCGACCGAATTTTCGGACCGATCATCCAGCGTCAAACCTGGTTGAACGTCGCGTATCTGTTGCTTTCTTTCCCGCTCGGCGTTGCGTACTTTGTCGTGTTGACGACTCTTATCTGCACCGGGTTTGCAACGCTGGCGGTCTACGGAGGATTTTTCGTTCTCCTCGCCGCTCTGGCCGTCGCCCGCATGTTTGGAAATCTGGACCGCATCCTGGCAAACGGTTTTCTCGATGCTTCCATTCCTGCTCCCGCCGTGCAGCCGCGCAGTGGAAACGTCTTCCGGCGCTTGGGAGCGCTCCTGGGCAGCCCGGCCACCTGGAAGCGGTTGATCTATCTTTACGTGCGTTTTGCGCTCGGACTCTGTTCGCTCATCCTCGTTTGCGTGCTGATTCCCCTCAGCCTTGGCTTGCTCACCCTTCCACTGACGTACCAGTTGGTACCCATCAACGTCGGGATGCGGCAGGTGGAAACCTTCGACGAGGCGATCTTCTTTTGCTGCTTCGGAGCGATTTTCCTGCTGCTGAGCGTGCACGTATTGAATGGCTGGACGGCCATGTGCCGCCGATTTGCCCAAAGAATGCTGACAAGTCGCTGATTTCGTTCGGTCTTGCTATACTGACTAGTACACTTGCTATACTGACTAGTACACTTGATTCGGAGCGAGTGCTTCACAGTAATTGCAGTGACAATCGCGGCCGCTTCACCAGGGGCGGGCGCCACACTCTGGCAACCGGTCGGGCCGTTTGGCGGCTCGGCAGCGGTCGTCCGGGTGAGCCATTCGCAGCCAGACGTGCTTCTGGCGGCTACTCGTAACGCCCTGCTCTTCCGTTCTTTGGACCGCGGCACGACGTGGACTCACGTCCGCTTCCCGACACAGTTTTCCGGGCACCTCCACACCATTGAGATCGATCCCGAGAAGCCAAACACCTGGTACGCCGGCATTGAGGACGACTTTCCGTCCCTCTCAGGTGTTTATCGTACGGACGATGGGGGCGTCACCTGGACACAGCTCAAATCGCTCGCCGGTATCGCGGTCTGGTCCCTGGCGATCCGCGAAGGAGATCCCGAAACGATGGCCGTGGGAGCGGCGGACGGTGTTTACCTGAGCCACGATCGCGGCGAGACCTGGAATAAGATCTCCCCCGACTCCAAGCGTGACCTGCGGCCGGTGGTCTCGCTCTCCTTCGACGCCTCGAACCGGGACGCCCTTTACGCCGGCACAACGCATCTTCCCTGGCGCACCTCGAATGGAGGCGCGGCCTGGGATTCCATCAATAGCGGCATGCTGGACGATTCCGACGTCTTCAGCATTCGAACGGATCCCCATAAACCCGGACGGGTGTTCGCGAGCGCCTGCAGCGGAGCCTATCGGAGCGACAACGGCGGAAACCACTGGTCGCGCCTGGCGACGCCCCTCGGCGCGTTCCGAGTCTACCTGATCGCATTGGACCCGAACCAGGCCGATCGGGTTTTCGCGGCGACCAGCTCCGGCCTGTTGAAATCGGTCGATGCCGGCGCAACCTGGAAGAAGGTTTCGACGCACCCGATTCACTCCATCGCGTTCGATCCGGCCACTGTGGGACGCATTTACTTTGCGTCCGAAACGGCCGGCATCCTGGTAAGTAGCGACGGTGGCGATACGCTGCACGAAACCAATCAAGGGTTCTCGAACGAGAATTTCATGGGTCTTGCGGGGGACGGCGCCGACTTGTATGTGAACTTCGCCGCCAGCGGCAGGACCCTGCTGAGTTCACCGGACGCCGGCCAAACCTGGACTCCGCTCCACGCAGCGCCGGGCGGGAACGTTACGGCATTTGCGGCTGCGTCGGGTGAGCACAAGATCCTGCTGGCTGCCACAGCCGGGGGTATCTTCCGAAGCGTGGATAACGGCCGTGCCTGGGCGGCATCTCCACTTCCTGCCGCGACCGCTCGAACGCATCCTCAAATTCAACAGCTCCAGGCATCCGGCTCCGCGACGTTCGCGGCAGTCACAAGCGCGGGAGCTTTTACCAGCGAGGACGCCGGCCGCTCCTGGAAGGCTTGTCCCGCTCCGCATTCCGGAATTGAGTGGTACGGGCTGACAATGCAAGCCTCTGGTGCGCGTCTCACATTCGCCGCCACTTCGCATGGTCTCTTTCGATCCGCGGACCGCTGTCAGACGTGGGAACAGCTCACCAATGGTTTGACCGCTGATACCGTCAGTGTTGTTTACATCGATCCGGCAAAGGAGGGTATTACCTTCGCCGCGCAAGACGGCCGGGTGTTTCGTTCCACCGACAGTGGAGCGAACTGGCAGCCCATCGGCGATGGTGCTGCGAGCGCCGGCTCGAATCCAATCGGTCTATTGATTCTGCCATCCCGGCCTGAGCGCCTTTTTGCGCTCTTTCCCAGGCTCGGCGTTTTCTACGACGATCTGGAAGCAATTCAATGAGTAAAAACCTAGAGGAGACGTAAATGATTGGGGAAAAAACAAAGAATTCCGTTCCATGGCGCGGCATCCTGGCGCTTGCCGCCATGCTGCTTTTAGTGATGCCCGTCTTTGGGCAGACAGCGAAGTCGTCCAACGCAGTAGAAGAGTACTCCACGTTCGATCTCAGCATCAACGGAGGTTGGCAATGGTTTCCGGGAACGAAGGCCGCCAAACTCGACAGTGGCCCGATCGTGGGGGCCCGCTTCGATTATGACTTCGCCAGCCATTTCGGCTGGGAAGTAGGCTATATCTTCGGCCGCAACGACGTTCTGTTGACGCTTTTCCCCGGGCCGATCATCACCACGTTCGACGCTCATTCGAACCAGTTGGCAACCAACATCATGGTCTATGCCACCCGCCGGGAATCCCGTATGCGTCCTTTCGTGACCATCGGACCGGGCGCCGTCTGGTTCGATCCGGTGAGCAAGACGGTTCCCGGACCGCAAGGATCCAATTCCGTATACAACCTGAAAGGCCGGGTGAGCCCGGCGCTCGTATACGGAGGCGGATTGAAGATCGGCATTACGAGCCAGTTTGGAGTGCGCTTTGACGCCCGCGGCGTGTGGACGCAGACGCCGCACTGGAATCTTCCCGACGTTTCGATGGGACCGCTCGGCCCGTACAGTCCCCGCAGGACTACCGAGAACGCATGGCAGACGACCATGGGCATCGTGTTCCGCTTCGGCGGCAGGTCGGAAGCTCCGGCGCCCGCGCCGGCTCCCACGCCCGCACCTGCTCCTCCGCCGCCTCCGAGGGTCACCACGAATCTTGTGGTGGACAGCGTCCGCGGAGCGCACGACATTTGTCAGGGCGATTCGCTGACGCTTCAAGCCGTCGCATCGGGTTGGCCCTCCGATCAGTCTCCGACCTACTCCTGGACACTTAACGGCGAGCCGGTAGGCGGCAATTCCTCCAGTCTCAACGTTCCAGCCAGCCGCTCCGGTCGACAGGAAGCGGTTGTGCGTGTGAGCGCGGGCGGAGATACCAAGTCCTCGCAGGCGGTCACCTTCAACATCCGGCCGTATGCGCCGCCCACCGTGGACTTCACCATTTCGCCGTCCACCATCACTCGTGGAACCAAGGTCCCGCTGAACGCTACCGCGCGTGGATCCGACTGTAGCGGGGCGATCACTATCACCTACAGCGCCGACGACGGCACTATCGACGGCAGCACCTTCGACTCCACCACGGTCTCCTTCGGCGCCGCCACGGGCCGTGTACAGACCAAGACGGTCAACATCACGGCAACCGCTCGCGACGAGAAGGGCGGCACGGGCTCGGCTCGCGCCAGCGTCGTCGTGACACAAACTCCGGAAGCCCGCCGGCTCGACGATATCGTATTCGGCTCCGGTAACGCGCGCGTTAATAATTGCGCCAAGCGCCTGCTGCTCGAAGAGCTCACAGGCCTGCTGCGCGATAACCCCGGCTCCAAGGTGATCCTGGTCGGTCATCGCGACTCTCAGGAGAAGGGACCGGGCATTGCAACGCTCGATCGCCGCCGCGTGTTGAACGCTGTGGCCGTGCTGAGCGCCGGAACCGGTATTTGCCCATCGCTTGACCTCAGCAGGGTGCAGGTCGATTGGGTCGGCACCGACCAGGCCTCGGCAACCCGTCCGTCCTTCTGCGGCACCTCCACGACCGTGAAGGAACGCAAGGGTCAGGAGATCACCGAATCCGATAGCCGGGCGCAGTATCGCCGGGTGGAAATCTGGTTCGTGCCCGCGGGCGCCGCTATGCCTTCGGGAGTTCGGCCGCCGAAAGAAGTGCCGGCCGCCGAAGTGAAGAAGTTAGGCTGTCCGAAGTAATTGGAGGGTGCGGCACCGACAGTGGGACAGGCGAAAAAGCCTGTCCCACCTGTTGCCTAATAGAGGTATGGCACTATCGGCAAGGAATCAACTACCAGGAACCGTTGAAAGCATCCATCTTGGAGAGGTTATGGCGCATGTCGTCGTGCGGGTTGGAGAGAACCTCATCGAAAGCGTGATCACAAGAACCAGCGCGGAGGAGCTGGCCCTCCAGAAGGGCGATGCCGTCCGCGTGGTGGTCAAGTCGACGGAAGTGATGATTCAAAAGGACTGAGGTACCATTTTTTGCGCCCCGCCAGTACCGCCGGCACATAGGCGGCCTAAAGGCCAAGCCACTTAGTTTTCGGGAACGGCGAGTTTCATAGTGCCGTGATGCAGGCTGTTAGCCTGCGGCGGGTTGTTAACCCGCCCGTAGCTCTGAACAAGCGCCGACCAGCGCCGGTTGGCAACCGGCGGCAGGATGGCATCCTGCATCACACAGGCAGCCGAACTACTCTGCGCTACCGCGGGTATCGTGCCATGGCGGTCCATGGCTCTTTTACACGTCCAGGTTGCGTACGTCGAGCGCGTTTTCCTCGATGAACTTGCGGCGGCTCTCCACGTCCTCGCCCATCAGCGTCGAGAAGATCCCCTCGGTCTCCGCCAGGTCCTGTAAATCGACCTTGAGCAGCGTTCGCTTCTCAGGATTCATCGTTGTATCCCAAAGCTGCTCCGCATTCATCTCGCCGAGACCCTTGTAGCGTTGTATATTGACTTCGCGCGTTCCCTCGCTCTTTACGTGATCGAGCAGTTCACGCCAGGTCGGCAGAGTCTCCGATCGTGAATCCCGCATCACCGCAAACGGTGGCTGATTGTACTTGGCCACCTGCCGCGACATGGCGCGCAGCCGGCGATACTCCGCCTCTGTCGCCAGCTCGATGCTGATATGGCGGGTCGCGTTGGTGGGGTCGTGATAGGCGATTTGCCACGCTTCGTGCTCTTCGTCCGAATGCTCCGCGTCCTTCTCGATCTCTGCCGTGACTTTGGCGGCCTTCAGTGCTTCAATGACCGCGTCAACATTCCGCCGATCTCCGAAGTCGGCTTTCGAATCGATGTGGTACGTAACATTGGAAACGATCTCGACGACGCGCGAGTCGCGCAGGCGCCGCTCCATGCGGCGGTAGATCTGCTGAAACTCATCGAGCGACATCAGGAAAGCACGCAACTCCGCGCCTTCGAGCCGAACCTTTACGGCCGTCTCCACCGTGAGGTTCTCCGTCGCCCGCCGCAGGATCTCGCGAGTGAATTCCTTGTCGTCCTTGATGTACTTCTCCGATTTGCCCTTCTTGATGCGGTAGAGCGGCGGCTGCGCGACAAACACGTTGCCCCGCTTAATCAATTCCTGCATGTGCCGGAAGAAGAACGTGAGCAGCAGCGTCCGGATGTGCGAGCCGTCGACGTCGGCGTCGGTCATGATGATGATCTTGTGGTAACGCAGCCGGGTAGGGTCAAAATCATCCTTGCCGATGCCGGTGCCGACGGCCGTGATCATCGAACGGATTTCGTCATGGCCCAGCATCTTGTCATAGCGGGCCTTCTCGACGTTCAGGATCTTTCCTTTCAGCGGCAGGATGGCCTGGAAGCGCCGGTCACGGCCGGCTTTGGCGGTGCCGCCGGCCGACTCGCCCTCAACCAGGAACAGCTCACAGCGCTGCGGATCTTTCTCCTGGCAATCGGCAAGCTTGCCAGGCAAGCCACCGGAATCCAGGGCACCCTTCCGCCGCGTTAAATCCCTCGCTTTGCGAGCCGCTTCCCGCGCCCGGGCCGCGTCAATCGCCTTGCCGACGATCTTGCGCATCACCGCGGGATTCTTATCGAAATACTCGCCCAGCTTCTCATTCACGAACTGAACGACAAAGCCCTGAATGTCGCTGTTGAGCTTGCCCTTGGTCTGACCTTCAAACTGCGGCTGCGGCAGCTTGACGCTGATGACAGCGGTAAGGCCCTCACGAACGTCATCACCCGTGAGATTCTCTTTGACGTCTTTAAACAACCCGGCTTGCTGGCCGTAGAAATTGATGGTACGCGTGAGAGCGCTGCGGAATCCGCTCAAATGCGAGCCGCCGTCAACGGTATTGATGTTGTTCGCGAAGCTGAAAATGCTCTCCGAATAGGCGTCGTTGTACTGCAGCGCTACTTCCATGCTGAGCGTGCCACCGTTGGGCAACTCGCGATCGGCCTCGAAGTGAATCGGCTTCTCGTGCAGCACCGCCTTCCCGCGATTGAGGTGCTTGATAAATTCCGCTATGCCGCCGCTGTAATGAAAGTCGTGCTTCTTCGGCGGATCGACACGCTCATCCTCCAGCGTGATCGTCAAACCCTTGTTGAGGAAGGCCAGCTCCCGCAACCGCTGCGACAAGGTGTCGAAATTGAATTCGGTGACGTCCATCACCGTCGGATCCGGCTTGAACGTAACCTTCGTACCGCGTTTGTTGCCGGCCCGGCCCGTGCGGGTCAGCGGACCTTTGGGAATCCCGCGCTGATACTCCTGTTCCCAGGTGTACTTCTCGCCACGATCCACGTTCGGCGCGCGCCAGATGACGAGCTGCAGCGATTCGGACAATGCGTTAACGCAACTGACACCGACGCCATGCAGACCACCTGACACCTTATAGCTGTTCGAATCGAACTTGCCTCCGGCATGCAGCTTGGTCATTACCACTTCGGCGGCCGAGACGCCTTCCTCGGCGTGCATGTCTACCGGAATGCCACGCCCGTTATCCACCACCGTGACGGAATTGTCGATGTGGATCGTGACGTTGATCGTGTCGCAATAACCCGCGAGCGCTTCATCGACGGAATTGTCCACGACCTCGTAAACGAGATGGTGCAAGCCGGCTTCGGTTGTCGAACCGATATACATCGCCGGCCGTAAACGTACCGCTTCTAATCCTTCCAGCACTTTGATGCTGCTCGAATCGTAAACGCCTGGCGTGACTTCCTTTGTGGCCATTAGACTCCTTCGATGTAATTCCTGGACCGATGCCTCAAATTCGCATCGGCATCACAACATAGCGGTAGCTGTAGTTGCCATCGCCGCCGCTAGGCTGCAACTCACCCGCGCTCTGAGGATCGCGGAAATGAAACGCTACCTGCTGCTCCTGCACCGCGCGGAGGAAATCGAGCAGATACTGCGCATTGAAACCAATCTCAACTGAATTGCCGCTGTAGTCCGACGGGATGGTCTCTTCGCTCTCGCCGGTCTCCGACAGAGAGGAATGTATCTTCACCTCGCCGGGCAGCACGCGCAAACGAATCGCGCGCGAACGCTCATCGGCGAACTGGGCGACACGTTCGATGGAACCCCGCACTTCATCACGATTCAGCACCACGGTGTTCGTGTGTTCTTTGGGCAGAACCCGCTCAAAATCCGGGAAGTTGCCTGTGAGTTTACGGCTCAAAAGCAGCCGATCCCCCAGGCGAAAGAACAGATGATTATCATCGCCCGAAAACTCCAGGCGCGCGTCTGCTTCGCTATCCCCAGCCAGCTTCAGAAGCTCTCCCATGGCTTTTCGCGGCAACAACGCCCGGTAGCTCGCCGGCAACTCCATGGGTGTCTCTATCATCGCCATGCGATGTCCATCCGTGGCCACCATGGTCAAAGCCGTCGGCTTCAGGATCAGCATCGCGCCGTTTAACGTGAATCGCGATTCCTCGGCGGAGATCGAAAAGATCGTCTTGCTGATCATCGAAGCCAGCACGCTGATAGGAATCTCCGCCAGCTTTTCCGGCATCTCGGGCAACTCCGGAAAGCTTTCGCGCGACATACCCGCGATTCGCGTTCTGGAACGGCCACTGACCAGGCTCGCCCACTGATTCTCCTGGAGCTTGACGTCCAGATCGCCATCAGGCAGCAGCCGGACGTAATCGAGCAGTTTCTTCGCCGGAATCGTACCGGCGCCCGGCTTTTTCACGCGTGCCGGACAAGAACACCGAATCCCCAGTTCCAGGTCAGTTGCCGTCAGATGGATCCGTTCTCCGTGTGCCTCAACCAGCACGTTCGAAAGAATCGGAATCGTAGTCTTCTTCTCGACCACGCCCTGCGACAGACTCAGTTCCCGCACAAGATCGGCTCTGCTGACTGTAAACTCCATCGTCTCGGTGCTCCTATGGACCTTCCCTGTTTCCACGCTCATCTCTGTTCTTCTCTTTCAGATATATGTAAGTCTGATAGAACCGGATTCGTAGGGCCTGTGGATATGTTGATTTCTCTCTAAATTATACAAAACTCAGAAACTTTTCGCCACTGGAACCTGTGGGTTCTGAGGTGGAAAACAGTTCAAAAATCGGCCTTCGCCGAGCCTTGCACATGTTTCGACACCGTCCCGAGGACCCCTGGTGTGGAAAACAAAAGCAACTCTAATGTAATGAATCACTTAGCTTGTGGATCAAGCTGTTCAAATCCGGGTCCTTCTGACGCAGCCTCTCAATCTTCTGAATCGAATGCAAAACCGTCGTGTGGTGCTTGCCCCCGAATGCCCTCCCGATCTCGGGGAGCGAAGCCGGCGTAAGCTCCTTGGCGATGTACATGGCGATCTGTCTGGGGTAGGCGATCGCCTGTGCATTGCTCTTTTGCTTGAGTTGCGTTCCTTGCAGATTGAAGTGCTCAGCTACGGTCCGGATAATCAGGTCCAGGCTGATTTTGCGCTCCGGACCATGAGTCAGGTGCTTCAACACCTGCTGCGCCATTGCGAGGTTGACCGGGGTTCCAGTAACCGAGGAATACGCAATGAGCTTCACCAGTGCGCCTTCCAGTTCGCGCACGTTCGACTTGGTCTTTGTGGCGATGAAGATTCGTACATCTTCCGGAAGACGGATGCCCTCGCTCTCTGCTTTCTTGTCGAGAATCGCCATTTTCGTCTCGAGATCCGGGGGTTGCACGTCCACCATCAATCCCCATTCAAATCGTGAGCGTAAGCGTTCCACAAGGCCGGGAGTGTTTTTCGGGGGTGAGTCGCTTGAAATCACAATCTGCTTCTGATGCTCGAACAGGGCATTGAATGTGTGGAAGAACTCTTCCTGCGTACGTTCTTTGCCGCTGAGGATCTGGATGTCATCGATCAGCAACACGTCCGCCGAGCGGTAGTGTTGATGAAAAACCTGCATGCGATCGAGCTTGATGCAGTTGATCATCTCGTTCATGAAGCGTTCACTCGACGTGTAGATGATCTTCATGCCGGCATAATGATCGGTCAGCGAGCGGCCGATCGCATGCATCAGGTGCGTCTTTCCCATACCTACCCCACCGTAGATGAACAGTGGGTTATAAGTTTTCGAGGGAACTGTTGCCACCGCCTTTGCGGCCGCATGCGCAAATTGATTGCATGATCCGACGACGAACGTATCAAATGTAAACTTCGGGTTGAGGTTAATGGATGGCCCAAAAACCGGCTCCGGGGTGTCGATTCGGGGTCCCCGGGAGATTTCTTGAGAAAAAGGCAGCTCGTATGACACTTGAGTGATGGGCAGGTTCAGATCGCGTATGGCAGTCCACACTTCGCCGGCATACTCTTGTTGCATCCACTGCTTGGTCCCTTCATCGGGAACGGTAATACCAAGAGTGGCCCCGTCGAGGTACCGAAATTCGGCGCGAGATAACCAGTTCTGGTACGCCCCGCTGCTGATTCTTAGTGAGATCTGTTTCTTGATTTGTTCCCAGCAGTCCATTCGTACGCAACTTATGCACAAGTTTTCCACAATCTGTGGAAAATCGGTTCGGTTCCTCAACTCCAGTGGAGCTATTCAGGCACTCGTTCGCCGGATCAAACGACCGGCTAAACTTTAGCGGAAACGCCAGTCTAGCACAAAATCAAAATTGGCCAAGCGGACGCCGATCCTTTTTTTTCTACTTTGTTTTGAGTTGTTTGCAGATATATCATCCAAACAACCTGATACACAAATGTAACAGAGGACCTTAGAATTTAGGGTGTTCAACCGGGGTAAGCCGCTGGTACCGTTCCACTTGAAATTGACAGCGGCGTATCACCGGAGAGAGAATGGAAGTTCCGCGAGCGCGGGAGTAACTCAGTTGGTAGAGTGCAACCTTGCCAAGGTTGATGTCGCGGGTTCGAATCCCGTCTCCCGCTCCATCCTTTCTCTTTTCGGCTCCCCACACATTGTGAGTCCAGGCTGGGATGTACAAAGCTGAAAAGTCAGCTACTACCGACCGCAATTTCTGCAAAGAGTTCCTTCCGCGTTTGCCTTAAAACATGGACATGACAGCTACAACAGCCTACAAAAACGCAGTTTCGGCCATGCTGATCGATCGCTGGGAGCAGACGGGCTCCAAGCTTCTGAGTCTGGCCCAAGGTTTTCCCGGAGAGAGCTACGAGACCGCGCCCGTGAACAGTGTCCGCACATTCGGCGGTGTGCTGAGGCACGTAGCGTTTTGGAACAACTACCTCGCCGACAAGTTACGAGGCCTGGAAGCCGACGACAGTGCGAACGAGTTGCCCCAGGCTAAGTACGGCACGAAACAGCAGGTCCTCACCGCCTTGGCAAAGAGCACGGAAGACGCCGCCATCGCTTTGCGGGCGCGCGCGGACGGGCTCGATTCCGAAGCCGCCGCATTGGTGGAAAGCTTCATCGAGCATATATGCGAACACTACGGCCAACTGGTTGTCTACTCGCGCTGGGCGGGAATTGCGCCCCCAGCTTCACAAAGCTGACGAACGCGGCACACTTCACTTCGGGAGGGGAGTGGGCTCCACCTGCATCGGAAACATCGAACATACCAGCAACCGTTTGCGTAAGATAAAAACGAAGGCGATTCCATGATCAAATTCATTTTGTGGTGCATCCTCTTCGTGCTCTGCTGGCCGCTCGCCCTGGTGGCCCTGTTCCTCTACCCGATCGTCTGGCTGCTCCTGTTGCCGTTCCGTGTCGTTGGAATTGCAGTCGGGGGAGCACTGAGCCTCGTATCCGCCATTATCTTCCTTCCCTTCCGGCTGGTCAGCAGAATCGCCTAAGTTCCGAAACTTAGCTTGCAGGAGACTACGTTAAACTAGCCTCTTATGGCTCGGTTCAACGGCGTCGACTACTTGCAGTTCGACTCACTTCTCTCGGAGCAGGAACTCCTCGTAAGGCAGACCGCGCGTCAATTTGTTGAAGATCGCGTGGTCCCCGTGATACGCGATTCGTTTAACAACGCACGTTTCCCTAAAGAACTAATTCCGGAAATGGGCCGCCTGGGATTCTTCGGCGCCAACCTCGAAGGCTACGGCTGCGCGGGGATGAGCAATGTCGAGTACGGCCTGGTAATGCAGGAATTGGAGCGCGGAGATTCGGGCATTCGTAGTTTCGCCTCCGTGCAGGGCGCCCTGGTGATGTACCCGATCCTCACCTACGGTTCCGACGAACAAAAAGAGCGCTGGCTTCCGCGCATGCAGGCGGGCGAGGCCCTGGGCTGCTTCGGGCTCACAGAGCCAGGCTTCGGTTCGAATCCCGCGGGTATGGCGACGCGGGCGCGCCGTGACGGCGACGACTGGATTCTGAACGGCGAGAAAACCTGGATCACAAACGGATCGGTCGCTGAAGTGGCTATCGTCTGGGCGCGCGCCGAAGAAGGGATTCGAGGCTTTCTCGTCGAGCGCGGCACTCCCGGTTTCACGGCATCTGAAATTCACGGCAAACTATCGATGCGGGCATCCACAACGTCGAGCCTGTCGCTCGCCGACTGCCGCGTGCCCAACAGCGCCATGCTTCCCTGCGCCAAGGGCCTCAAGGCCCCTCTCAGTTGCCTTACACAGGCACGCTTCGGAATCGGCTGGGGCGTCATTGGGGCCGCGATGGAATGCTATGAAACGGCGCGCCAGTACAGCATCACTCGCAAGCAGTTTGAAGGCAAGCCGATCGCGACGCACCAGCTTGTGCAGGAGAAGCTGGCCTGGATGATCACCGAGATCAGCAAGGCGCAGCTATTAGCTCTGCACGTCGGCCGTCTCAAGGATCAGGACAAGCTCGAGCCCGCTCACATCTCCATGTTGAAGCGCAACAACGTAGCCATGGCGCTTGACTGTGCGCGCCTGAGCCGCGACCTACTGGGTGCAAACGGCATCATGGACGAGTACCCGATCATGCGCCACATGTGCAATCTCGAAACGGTGAAAACCTACGAGGGGACCGAGCACATTCACACGCTCGTCATTGGCGAGCGCGTCACCGGAATTCCTGCTTACAAGTGAAGCCGGTCGTGTGCCGCGTGCATGCGATGGTAAGCGTAAACGAATAGCATAATGGGCAGCACCAGCAGCGATGTTGCCCAACCGGAGCGGTGCGTTGAAATGACGACCAGGCCTGACACTATCGCACCGGTGAGATAGTAAGGAAACGACCAGGCGAACCAGCGATGCCAGACCTCCCAAAGGGGTCGCCTTTCCATCGTTGCAATCACCGCGGAGACCAGCGTGGTATTCACAGCGAAGAACACGCAGGTCACAACCGAGATTTGCGCGATGAGGTTATCCCGCAGGGTCGCGACGGCGAATGCGGAACGGGAGGCCAGGAAACAGACCGCAATACTGATCACGAAAGCGCCGATGTTGAAGGACAGTTGCAGCGCCGTGGGACGCGGTTTAGCCTTCCAGAAGGACTGCACAGCCGTTGCCACCGCACCGATTACAGCCGTCTCGCCGAATGTAAGGTCACCAACACTGATCAAGATGGCGACGAACGACAGCGAGAACGTACCCTCGGTCCCAGGGACCTTGATCTTCAGCATGCCACCCAGAATGGCAATCGCCAGGTAGGCCAGAAAGCGTCGAGAATCGGCGCATTGCCACGCACTCAGCCCCTGGAGCAGGAGAGCCACACCGATCCCGACTACGCTACATGCGCAGACGATCACGTTGAATGGCGCGGAAGATACGCGTCCGGCGGTGGCCCCGATCATACAGTTCGCGGCTCCAAAGGGAGCAAGCGACAAGCCAACCTGTAAGAGTATGTAAATCGTTTCAGCGGGCTTTGAAGGGGACAAATTGGCCGACCAAAATGTCCCACAACGGACAAAGTGTCAAGGTATTGCACAGCCTCTGGTTTGCGGACAGGCGATTTCGGGTGTGCGTTCCTGATGACTCGGAGCCCGCTTGCTCCACGCGAGTGGATGAAAACAAAGGTGGCGCAGGGCCTGCGCGTTCCCGTGTGACGTCCAAAGGCGGGTGAAACGCCTGAACTTCACAAGACATCAAGGAAATTGGATCGCAGCTAGAAAATACGGCGTGAATCGCGCCAGCGTTGCCGCTCCTCGCGCCTGAACTCGCGATCCCTCTCACGCTGCGCCCGCATCTCCTCGCGAACCGCGAGACGTTCAGACCGGAAAGCCTCCCGTTGTGAACGAACAGCATCGTGATATGCTTCTCGAGCCGCCAGCCGGGCCTGATGTGCCTCGCGCCGCGCCTCAGCGGCCTGCCGGCGGGCCTGCCAGTAACCGTCGTCCCAGTACCGCTGGCCAAACGCGCTCGCGGGCGCCAATGCCGCTATTGCACCCAGAACCGCCACTGCGAGAAAACGCTTCATGCTGCCTCCGTCACCTTTGGACGATGCAACGCGGATTCGGTTTGATGGTTATCCGGGAACCACCCATTGCTCGCCCGGCTGGAAGACCTTGAAGCCGATTTCCGGCCGGTGCCCGAGCATGTGATCCACAAAACGGCTCACGACGTCGGGCTGGTCCTCGAAAGTGCCGTAATGCATGGGAGCAAGCCAGCGGGCGCCGATGTCATGCGCCAGTTGAGCGGCCTCGGTCACGTCGAAATTACCGTTCCCATTGATCGGCAGCAAGGCGACATTCACGTTGTACGGTCGCAGACGCTCCGCCATGCCTTCATACAACTTCCCATCGCCGGCATGATAGATGTTCACATCGCCGAACCGAATGATATATCCGAGATGAGGATAACCGCCCAAAGGCGTCCAGTTCAAGTCGGGATGCGCGGACGGGACCGAGTAGACACGGGCGTACAACCCGGTCTTGAAATACTCGACGCGCAGATCGGCATCCGTGGTGGTCATCCGCTCATACGGGACGCCGATCGCGAAGGCGTGTCCCGCGGCACTCTTCGGCATGACGACACGGCAGCGCGGGGAGGCCTTGATCATCGCAGGCAAGGACCCGGGGTCCATGTGCCCGCTGTGCTTGTGCGTGCAGAGTATCATGTCCGCATTGATCACCTGCTCCCCCTGGAGCGGCGCTCGAAGTATGCGGGTACGGCCGCGAATTTCTGAGAGGCAGGGATCGACGTAAAAGACGATATCGTGATGCTTCATCACGAAGCCGCTGTGGCCAAGCCACCACAGCACCGGCGACAAGGCCGGCGTGTTCTCGATTTCCTCCAGCAGGTTAGGACCGTGGTTCACTGGTTCGGTCATTGGGTCTCTCTGAGCGATCTGCGGCGCGTTCTAAGCGGTCCGAAATGCCCGCCCAGTCGACGGTCAAAGGAGGTCGCTCCACGGCGATCCACTCCAGACCGAGGACGTCCAACTTGTGTAGGGTATCGTAAAGCTGCCGGGCATATTCACGGGCCCCCAGGGGCATCTGGATGGATTGCTGGCAGGCGCCCGGCGTTTCGCGCCAAAGGTACGCCCCGTGCCCATGTTCCGGCAAAGCGCCGCCGTCCACGATTAGAAGCGGAGTGGCCGGGCTGTAATGCCGCGGATGCATACCGGGTGACGCGTGAGGCCGCCCGGCGACGCCCGATGCCGCCAGAACCGGTCCGACCGCCTCCTCGATCTGGGCCCGCGTCACCATCCCCGGCCGCAACAATAGCGGCTGAACGTCCGCCAGGGAAAGTACCGTGGACTCGATCCCGACATCGGTGGTTCCGCCATCCAGGATCATCGCGATGCGATCGCCGAATGCGCGCCGGACGTGTGCCGCCGTGGTGGGCGACAGTTCGGTAAAGCGGTTGGCACTGGGCGCGGCGATAGGGACTCCGGCCGCACGAATCAGGTCAAGGGCAACCGGATGTTGGGGCATGCGGATACCGACGGTGGGAAGCCCCGCCGTCACCCGGTCCGGCACACACGGGGATTTGGGTAAGACGAGTGTCAAAGGACCCGGCCAGAAGCGTTCGGCAAGCGCCGCGGCACGCTCCGGCCAATCCACCACAAGCCCTCTCGCCATCTCGAGTGAGCTGACATGTACGATCAACGGACTGGTTTGCGGCCGGCCCTTGACCACGAAGATTTGCTCAACTGCCGCCGCTTCCAGGGCATTGGCGCCTAATCCATAAACGGTTTCGGTGGGAAACGCGACCAGCTTACCCTCGCGGATCAGCCGGGCCGCTGCCTCGATTACCGCATCGCTCACTCAGGCAGGTCCTCTTTGCCGTTCCCCGAGATCCTACCTGTCTTTTTCCAGACCAGGAACGCGTGCATGAGGCCGTCGAGGTCGCCGTCGAGTACGCGATCCACATCGCCGATGGAGAGCTTGGTGCGATGGTCCTTGATGAGCCGGTACGGCGCCAGGACATAGCTGCGGATCTGGCTGCCGAAGTTGATGTCGAGCTTGGTGTCTTCGAGCTTGTTTTGCTCGACGCGCTTCTTGTCCATCTCGAATTCGTACAAGCGCGCCTTCAACTGCTTGATCGCGCTGGCGCGGTTCTTATGCTGCGACCGCTCGTTCTGGCACTGCACAACGATACCGGTCGGAATATGCGTCATGCGGACAGCCGATTCTGTTCGGTTGACGTGCTGGCCGCCTGCGCCGCTGGCGCGAAATACGTCGACGCGGAGGTCTTCCGGTTTGATATCGATCTTCACATCGTCATCGATTTGCGGATAGACGAAGACGGACGCGAAAGATGTATGCCGCCGGGCGTTGGCGTCGAAAGGCGAGATGCGCACCAGCCTGTGGACGCCGATCTCAGATTGCAGCAGTCCGTAGGCATTTTCTCCGTTCACCTCGAAAGTGACGGATTTAATGCCGGCGCCTTCACCCTCCAGACGGTCCGTGACGACAATCTGGTGGCCGTCGCGTTCGGCCCAGCGCAGGTACATGCGCAGCAGCATTTCGGCCCAGTCCTGGCTTTCCGTGCCGCCCGCTCCGGGGTGGATCGTAACGATGGCGCTCTTGGAGTCGTTCTCCCCGGAGAGCAGCATCGCGGTTTCGACCCGCTCCAGGAGCGCCGCGAACGTCTTCATCTCCTGTTCGAGGTCGCCCAGCACGTTCTCGCCCTCGCGGGCCAGTTCGAAAAGAGTGTCGAGATCGGAAGTGCGCGTCGCGAGTTCCGCTTCTTTTTGCAACGCTTCTTCGATGCGCTTCCGATCCTGCAGAATCCTCTGGCTCTTCTCCGGCTGATTCCAGAAGTCCGGCGCAGCGGTCAGCGCTTCGAGCTTGCCTAATTCAGTCTTCTTTTTGGGAGCGTCAAAGATAGCTCCGCACAGCGTCCGATTGCTGGCGGAGCGAGGTGTATTCTCGTTCGAGTTCGTCGAGGGTCATGAAATACTATTTTACCAAGGTCGCGGCGACTTCAGGCTCATCTTGTTCCCAAAGCCGGCTAAAAGGGCTTGCTTGCGGCACAATAAAGGTCATGCCGGTCGCTCGTCGGTCTTTTATGACAGCCTCTGCGGGCGCGCTTGTCGTTGCGGTTCAACCTCCGGCCGCACCGGCCGCGCCTTCCGATCCGAGGCGCGATCCGCTTGGGGTTCGCGCGGACTTTCCCGTAGTAGACCATCGAATCTACCTCAACTCCGCTTATATTGCTCCAGTCCATCGTGCGGTAATCGCGGCGAGCCATGAGCACGTCGAGGCCAAAAGCAGGGGCTCTCTCAACGTTGGTTCGCTGATTCGTACCAATGACGCAGTCCGTGCCCAGTTCGCCCGAATGATCAATGCGACTCCCGAAGAGATTGGTCTTCTTTTTTCAACGGGCGACGGCGAAAACGTGATCGCCAACGGCGTGGGCCTTAAGCCGGGCGACAACGTCGTTGTAGACGACCTTCATTACACTACCGAGTTTGTGCTCTACCGCGCTCTCGAGGCGTCTCGCGGTATTGAACTGCGGATTGTGAAGAACCGCGATGGAGCCGTGACTGCTGCCGATTTTGAACCTCACATCGACAAGCGAACTCGAATCGTCTCGGTGGCGTGGGTGTCAAATCAGAACGGGTTTCGGCACGACATGCGCCCGATTGCGGACCTCGCCCATGCCAACGGGGCACTTTTTTATGCCGACGCCGTGCAGGCGGCGGGAATGATCGACTTGGATGTTCGGGCGGCCGGCGTAGATGCATTGTGTTCCGGCTCGTACAAGTGGTTGATGTCCGAATTTGGGGTCGCGCCGTTTTTTGTAAGCCGTGAAGCAGTCGACCGAATCCAGACGGACCGCATCGGTGAGTTTGCGGTTGAGCGCAACGAGCCCGATCGTCATTACCAGCTCGTGAAAAATGCAAGCAAGTTTGAGGGCACCAGCCGTTCCTTTGGCGCAGTGGCGCAGTTACGGGCGAGCCTCTCGTATCTTGACAAGGTGGGCATATCGCGAATCGAGGAGCACACCGTAGCACTCGCTCAACAACTCTATGCCGGCCTGGTAAAGCAGGGGTACAAAATGTTCACCCCTCCCGGGAATCGCTCTTCGATCGTGACCTTCAACATTACGAAGCCGGCGGATGCCTGGCGCGCTGCGTTGGATGCGGCAAGAATCGATGTAACGATACGAAACGCTCAGATCCGCGTATCGCCGGCGTTGTTCAACAACGCGGATGAAATCGACCAGCTATTGAGTGTCACGAGAAGATTTTCGTAGCCACAACGGGTGTGTCGCTGAGTTTCCACGATGGTGGATAGTATCGTGCTCCCGGTTAGTGATTCGGCGCTTGTGGAGGCGTTTCGAAGACTCCAAGCGCGGAAGCCTGTGGAAGGGTGGAGCAGGCCTTCAGCCTGCCTTTGGACTTACCCGAGAAAGGACAGCCGAAACGGTCTGTGCCACCTTGTTTCATCCACAGTTGAAAACCTGCCTACCAGCAAAACTGAGTGGCGTTAGCTTAAGCCGCCGCACGCAGGTACAGGAACATCATCGCGAACGCCGCGCACGTCAATATGAGCGACATGGCTGCCGCGGCGCGAATCACGGGCTCCTTCCACATCGCCCGTGCGCGAGGCGTGCTGGCGAGATAAGCAGTGACGAACCCGCCGATAATTCCCCCGATATGCGCCCAGAAGTCCACGCCCGGGATAAAGCTCATGATCAACGCGAAGATGATCCACCGCGTATACAGAGACTTAACCGCCGCCCCCAAAGCGGACTTATCGGTGAACGCGAATGCCAGCATCGCGCCCATGAGCCCAAAGATTCCCGCCGATGATCCGAGCGAATACCCGTGGCCGAAGTTCGAGCTCACATAAAACCCGCACACCGTGGATACGAAGTAAAAGACCAGCAAACGGCTGGTGCCATAAAACTGCTCCACCTCCGCGCCCACATCGAACAACACCCACGAGTTCATCAGGATGTGAATGATGCCGCCGTGTAGGAACCCCGCCGTCACAAGACGCCAAAGCTGGTGCTGCATGTAAGGCCACGGGACGCTGGCGCCGGCGTTCGTCAAGCCGGATTGCGGGTCGATCTGCTGGCCCACGAACAAGCCGGTGTTGATCAGCAGAATGATAATCGTCGTGAATCGGGCTTGGGGAATAAGCCCGCCGAGGATTTGACCAGGCTCACGACGGTCCACCGGACGTGGTCCCAAAGACGCTTCACAGTAAGGGCACACCCGATCACCCGTAGTTACAAATGCCCGGCAATTCGGGCACATCCGTCGTGTTTCAGCCAAATCTCATTGTACAATCCCAATCGGTGCAAGCCATTCAAAGTTACACGTTGCCGCCGGATAAACTCATCCTGGCGGTCAATTACGCGCACGCCCGGCACGTGCTCTACTTCTCGTCGATCGCGCTGTCAGCCTTCGTTTTGCTCGCGATTCTCTACTTTCGCGTCGCACCCAGGCTGCGAAAACGCGGTGGTTGGGCTGTGGCGGCGGGAGTCTACCTGATCACTGCGATCTTCGAACTGCCGACCGACGTGATGTATCATGCGCTGTCGCTCAAGTACGGAATTTCGATCGAGGGCTGGCCGGCATGGCTCCTCGATTGGCTGAAATCGCAAGCTGTTGCGCTACCCCTGGCCATCCTGCTGCTGCTCGGTTTCTATTTCGTCCTGCGTCGCAGCCCAACCCGGTGGTGGCTCTATGTCTGGATCGCCTGTATTCCGCTTTCGATTTTCGGAGTCTGGATCGAGCCGTTTGTCCTGGAACCGATGTTTAACCGCTTCGAGCCGCTCGCAGCGACTCATCCCGATCTGATTCCGCCGATTGAGACCATCCTTGCGCGCGCCGGTGTTGTCATTCCGAAAGAGCGTCTTTTTGAAATGGAGGCAAGCGCCAAAACGAATGCCCTGAATGCATATGTTTCCGGCTTCGGTTCTTCAAAGCGCGTGGTGCTATATGACACGATCATCAAAAAGGAACTGCAGCCCGCGCTGCTCACCACCTTCGGCCACGAACTTGGCCATTATGTGCTCGGACACATTCCGAAGAGCATCGCCTTCGGAACTGTGATGCTGTTCATGGGGCTCTTCATTGCCTACCAGGCCATAACTATGTTCGTGCGGCGTTGGGGTCCGAAGTTCGACATCCCAAGCGTAAGCGACTGGGCTTCGCTCCCGGCATTCGGGCTGCTGCTCCTGCTGCTCAGCTTTGTTGCGGAACCGGTCGTTAACGCATACAGCCGCAACCAGGAACATGAGGCGGACGTCTACTCTCTTCAGGTGACTGACGGCATAGTGCCGGATAATGGCCAGGCGGCGGCGGCCGCCTTCCAGATCGAAGGTGAGACCGATCTGGACCCTCCCCACCCCAGCCCTTTTATCGTATTCTGGCTGTACACCCACCCGCCCACCAGCGATCGGCTGCAATTGGCTCTGGAATGGCGCGGTCATTGATACAATCGTAAATTCAGATGTCTAAGACCTTCAGGGAGCACCAGCAGGACGTCGTTGAAATCGGAAAACTCGTGTTCCAGAAGGGCTGGATTGCGTCGAACGATGGCAACATCAGCATCCGTCTCGATGACGACCGTATCCTCTGTACGCCAACCGCGATTTGCAAGGGCATGATGCAGGTCGAGGACCTGATCGTCTGCGACATGAAGGGGAATAAGATCGAGGGCACCCGGGAACGGACCTCGGAAATCGCGATGCACATCACCGTTTACCAGATGCGGCCCGATATCCGCAGTGTGGTTCATGCCCACCCCCCAGTTGCAACGGGCTTCGCAGCCGCGGGCCGTCCCTTGAATCTGGCGCTGCTCCCCGAAGTGATTATTGGGCTGGGAAGCGTGCCCATTGCCGAGTACGGCCTGCCTGGGACTCCCGCCCTGACGGCGGGCATGCTGCCATACATCCCCAAGTACGACGCGATCCTCATGGCTAATCACGGCGTCGTAAGCTATGGTTCAGACGTATACCAGGCCTTTTTCCGCATGGAGACGGTAGAGCATTTCGCACGCATCACATTCGTGGCCGAAATGCTGGGCGGCGCCCGGGCCCTTCCCCGCGAGGAGGTCCGCAAGCTATTCGAATCGCGCGACCGCTATAACGTCGTCTCGCGGGCGCAAATGGAACCAGGATCTCCGGTCGTCGCCGAGGATATGCAGTCCTCGCAGGAGCGCTTCGAGCTCACGCGTCAGCAACTGCTTTCCATCATTGACGAAGCTTTACGTGCGCGCGGCGTGCTCGCTTGAAGAATCCCACTCGGGAGGGCGGTGGCGATGCCGCCGGGCTGCTCCACGGGTGATCAAAAAGATTCCCACAATCGTTGCCATACAAAATTTAGAGATCTCGATAAATTCGTAGATCCTCTGCATTACGTTTAACCGTTTTCGGGCGGCGAGGTCTTCAGTAGAAAGCCCGAACGCCACCTGCCTGCCTGACCAGATAATTTCCGGCGTAACGCGAAAATGCTGGAATGCAACGAGCAGGCACATCGCCGCTGGAACCAACGCCAGCTTCCTGGTGGAAGGCTCCAGGAACAGGAGGCCCGCCAGGATCAGGTCAAGCCCGATCTGCGCCACCTCCCAGTTCTCGAGATAGGAGCGAAGCTCTTCATTCGCGAGATGTTGCAAGATTATGCGGGCGTTGCCGGGTGTAATGGCATGAATTACTGACGCAGCCGGTTCCGGCGGCGACTGGAGCACCTCCTCCACATTGGCGAAATTACGCGTTACAGCAAACGCTACAAAAAAACTCGCGCCCATCCACATTCCCAGAACGAGCAACGCGATTCGGCGATATCTCATCAAACCGCCCAGTCTATCATCGGCCAGTAAAATGCTGTAAAAGGGGTGGCGCCGGTGGAACCCAGAAACGGTCGCCAACATCAGTAGAAGTGAGATTGGAGGTGCGAACATGAAAGGAACTCTCAAGAAAGTTTTCTTCACATTCGCTTGCGGGTTGATGGCGGTTCCGATGCTTGTACAGGCGGCGAATCCGCCCAAGAGCCTGCAGGATCGAGTGCGCCACGAGTTGGTGATGCTCCCTTATTACAACGTATTTGATGATTTGGGATTCAAGGTCGACGGAAGCACGGTAACGCTATATGGCGATGTAACCGATCCCGTCGTGAAGTCCGACGCGGAACACGCGGTTAAGCACGTGGAAGGCGTTCAGCAGGTGGTAAACAACATCAAGGTCCTGCCGCTTTCACCGATGGACAACCGGATCCGCCGGGCTGAATATCGCGCGATTTTCGGGTATAGCAGCATGTACCGCTATGCTATGGGCGCGATGCCGTCCATTCACATCATCGTGGCCAACGGTCACGTGACCCTGACAGGCGTCGTCAGCTCTCAAGGCGATAAGAACGTCGCAGGCATCCGTGCGAATGGCGTACCGGGAGTGTTCTCGGTAACGAACAATCTGCAAGTAGGCGGCTAATTAGAACAAGCTTCAGCTTGTCATCTTCTTCTTGTGAGGGCCCCCGGCGCCAGTAACGGCGTCGGGGTTTTTTATTGTGCAGCACGCGTTACTGTGAACTTGTGCGCACTATTATCGAACCTTTCCGCATCAAGAGCGTTGAGCCGCTGCGCCGCACCACTCCGGAAGAGCGCGAAGAGTTGCTGCAAGAGGCCGGCTACAACCTCTTTCAAATCAAAGCCCGCGATATTCTGATCGACCTGCTGACGGACTCGGGAACCAGCGCCATGTCGACGGAGCAGTGGGCCGCCGTGATGCGCGGCGACGAATCGTATGCGGGCAGCGAGAGTTATTACCGGCTCACGCAGGTGACGGCGGACCTGATGGGCTTCCGCCACGTGATCCCCGCGCACCAGGGCCGGGCCGCCGAGCGCATCCTGTTTACCGTAATGTGCAAGCCCGGCGACATCGTTCCGAATAACACCCACTTCGACACCACTCGCGCCAACATCGAGTTTCATAACGCGCATGCTATCGATCTTCCGACGCCGGATGCGAAGGATACGCAATCGCGCTGCCCGTTCAAGGGCAACATGGACGTGGCCGCCCTGGAAGAGCTGATTGCCAGCGAGGGAGCGTCTCGCATTCCGCTCGTGATGATCACGGTCACGAACAATTCCGGGGGTGGCCAGCCGGTTTCGATGGCAAACATTGAAGCGGTCCGCGAGGTGACCGTGCGCCACAAGATCCCGTTGTATCTCGACGCCTGCCGCTTTGCAGAAAACGCCTGGTTCATCAAGCAGCAGGAGCCTGGATACGCCGACTGGACGCCGAAGCGCATCGCGCAGAAGATGTTCTCGCTGGCGGACGGTTGCACCTTTTCGGCGAAGAAGGATGCATTCGCCAACATCGGCGGATTGCTGTGCAGCAACGACGATCGTGTCGCCGAACAGGAAACCAATCTTCTGATTCTCACCGAAGGATTCCCGACCTATGGCGGCTTGGCCGGACGTGACCTGGATGCCATAGCGGTGGGCCTGACGGAGGTGCTGCAGCCCGAGTATCTGGAGTATCGAATCGCGTCGACCGCATATCTGGGCCGCCACATTGCCGATCATGGGGTTCCGATCGTGGAACCGCCCGGGGGTCACGCCATCTACATCGACGCGGCCCGCATGCTGCCCCACATTCCGAAATCTCAATTTCCCGGGCAGTCACTCGCGGTGGAGTTGTATCGTCACGCGGGAGTGCGCTCAGTAGAAATCGGTTCGGTGATGTTCGGAGAGCATGCGCACTACGAGCTCCTGCGGCTCGCCATTCCACGCCGTGTCTACACGCAGAGCCATATCGATTACCTGGTGGAGGCGATTCTCGAGATCAACGAACGCCGCGATGCGCTCCGCGGATTCGAGATTGTCTCTCAACCGCAGTTCTTGCGTCACTTCACTGCGCGTTTCCGGCCTTGTTAAGTTCTTTGCGTCGATGAGAAGCGCTACGCCACCGACTTCGGCGGCGACCAAAAGTTGCCCGCCAAGACCCGGTTTTGCACTCTGCTGTCAACCGCCAGGCGTCCCAGGCGAAAGTACGGCTTACTAATCTGAGGTGGGACAGGCTTCAGCCTGTCCCTGGAGTTTGGCCCTTTTTGACGTATTCTCGGCTAAGCATTGCAGTACAGTAGGGCACTGGAAAGAGAGGGCTTGAATTTCTGCGGCTTCGTGGTCGACAGTGCCGGTGATGCGAAGTCGGAGAAATTGGGGCCTACGC
>DATGJP010000012.1:0-104440 GCA_035295125.1 Bryobacteraceae bacterium
GCGTAGGCCCCAATTTCTCCGACTTCGCATCACAGGCACTGTCGACCACGAAGCCGCAGAAATTCAAGCCCTCTCTTTCCAGTGCCCTACTGTACTGCAATGCTTAGCCGAGAATACGTCAAAAAGGGCCAAACTCCAGGGGGCGGATTGAAAATCCGCCGCAGGATGCAATTCTGCCTTACACGGCGGGATGCGGTTTTTCCCAGATGCGGGGCTGATGCTTGCGGTCGCGTTCTTCGACGCGATCGTACATGTGGAGGTCGCAGGTGGTGCCGAGGCCTTCGTTGTACAGGCTGATGAGGCCCAGACCCTCGCGCAGATCTTCTTGAAACGCGTGCAGCGCATTCAACTGGTCGGCGAGCGCCGGGCGGCGGATTCCCTTGTCGGTGACGAAGAACATCTGGTAGCCGCCGTGCATCAGGAGACCGATGTCTTTGCCGATGCCGAGGCCTTCCTTCTCGATGTGGGGCAGGTGTCCCGGGACGTCGGCGACAATAGCAGCCAAGCCATCACGCAGCACGCGGGTTTTGCCGCCTTCGTTCTGCGTTGAGAATTTGTACTTCTTCAGATTCTCGATGCGTTCCTGGAACGAGGGCTCGTGTAGCTTTTCTCGACGAAAGAACATTCAATCCCCTAAGCTTCTATAATGCCAGAGTGCCATTCATCCTGTCGTTAGACGAAGGAACGACGAGCGCGCGCGCGGCGCTCTACGATGCCGAGGGCCGCCGCCTGGCGATGCAATCGGCGCCCATCGAATGCCGTTTTCCGCAACCGGGGTGGGTTGAACAGGACCCGGAAACGATTTGGACCGCGCAGTTGGAATCGGCGCGCAACACTCTGGCTGGAGCCGGATCGGCGGCTTCGTCGATCACTGCCATTGGGATCACGAACCAGCGTGAGACCACGATTGTGTGGGAACGCACAACGGGGAAACCGGTGGCGCCGGCGATTGTTTGGCAGTGCCGGCGAACCGCGGAGTACTGCTCGCAGCTTGCGGCGTCGCGCGATGCGGAGACGATCACCGCGAAGACAGGGCTCGTCATCGACGCGTACTTTTCGGGCAGCAAAATCCGGTGGATTCTCGAAAACGTGCCGGACGCGCGGTCGAAGGCCCGGAACGGCGACCTGCTCTTCGGAAATGTGGACACCTGGTTGATCTGGAAGCTCACCAACGGCGCGGTTCATGCGACCGATCCGTCGAACGCGTCGCGGACCATGCTGATGGATCTCACGTCGGGCTACTGGGACCAGGAGCTGTTGCGAATTTTCGATATACCAGCGAGCATGCTGCCGCGGATCGTGCCGTCGAGCTCGGTGATTGGAGTTGCCGCGGCGAGCCACCTGGGCGCCGAGATTCCCATTGCGGGCATTGCAGGCGATCAGCAGGCGGCGCTCTTCGGGCAGGCGTGTTTCCGTCCTGGGCTGTCGAAGAATACTTATGGCACGGGATGCTTCGCCCTGATGCATACCGACGGGCATCGGCCTGTATCGCGCCATAAACTGCTCGCCACACGGGCGGCGTCGACTAATCACCACGCGCAGTTTGCAGTAGAGGGCAGCGTGTTCATTGCGGGTGCGGTGGTGCAGTGGCTACGCGATAAGTTGGGCGCAATCGGCGCGGCGGCGGAATCGGAGGCGGTTGCAACATCCGTTCCGGACACCGGCGGCGTATATTTTGTACCGGCGTTCGTTGGACTTGGCGCGCCGCACTGGGACCCGAATGCGCGCGGCATGATCAGCGGCATCACGGCGGCCACTACACGCGCGCATATCGTGCGGGCGGGGTTGGAGGCAATCTGTTATCAGACACGAGAACTGGTGGAGGCCATGGAGGCGGATAGCGGCGAGCAACTGAAAGAGCTTCGTGTGGACGGCGGCGCTGCTGTCAACGACCTGCTGATGCAGTTCCAGGCCGATATCCTCGGCAAACGCATCGTGCGGCCGGCGGATATCGAGACGACCGCGCTGGGTGCGGCGTACCTGGCCGGGTTAGCGACGGGATTCTATAAAGATCTCGGGGAGATCGAGGGATTCTGGCGGGCCGAGCGTGTGTTCGAGCCGAGCATGGCGGCCGATCAGCGGGAGCAGTTGTATCAGGGATGGCGCGAAGCTGTGGCTCGCTGCCGTTTTGAGCCGGGGAAGGCCGTATGCGCTTAGTCACCCGTGCGCAGGCGAGACCGCCTGCGTCACTTTTTAGGCTTGTCGTAGCTTCCATGTTTTTCACGCTGGCCTGGGCGCAGAGCCCGGACCAACAGCTCGCGCGCGACATTTTCAAGCAGCTCATCGACATCAACACAACGGATTCGGTGGGCGACAACACGCGGGCCGCGGAGGCTATGGCGGCACGATTTCGGGCGGGCGGATTTCCGGATTCTGACATCCACGTGTTCGGCCCGGAGCCGCGCAAGGGTAACGTCGTGGTCCGCATACACGGGACGGGCGCCGGGCGGCCGATTTTGTTTATCGGTCACCTCGACGTGGTCGAAGCGAAACGCACCGACTGGTCGTTTGACCCGTTCCAGTTCCGCGAAATGGACGGCTATTTCTACGGACGCGGAACGCAGGACATGAAGGGCGACGACGCGGTGCTGGTGACGACGTTTCTGCGTTTGAAGCGCGAGGGTTTTCAACCGCCGCGCGATTTGATCCTGGCGCTCACGTCGGATGAGGAGGGCGGCAACGCGAATGGCGTCAATTGGCTGCTGCAGAACCATCGCGATCTGGTGGACGCCGAGTTTTGCATCAATTCCGACGCGGGCGGTGGCGATATCAAGAACGGCCGGCATGTCTTCATGGGGCTGCAGGCTGCGGAGAAGGTCTTTCTCAGCTTTAAGCTTGAGGTCACGAATTCGGGCGGGCACAGTTCGCTTCCGACGAAAGACAATGCCATTTATCACCTGGCGGAGGGGCTGTCGCGGCTGGCGCAATTCGATTTTCCGGTACACCTGTTCGATGTCACGCGGGCGTATTTTGAGCGGCGGGCGCAGTTCGTCGATGGGCAGACTGCTTCCGATATGAAGAACATCGTTGGGAAGCCAAACGACGCAGGGGTGGTGGGCCGCTTATCGGCGTCGCCGCTTTATAATGCGCTGCTGCGCACCACGTGTGTCGCGACCATGCTTTCCGGAGGGCATGCAGAGAACGCACTGCCGCAAACGGCGACGGCAGTTGTGAATTGCCGGGTGCTTCCGGTCGACAAGCCTGCCGAAGTCGAAGCGACTCTGAAGCGAGTGCTGGCGGATCCGAAAATCAACATCACCGTGATGACCGCGGCGAAGACCAGCGAATTCGCTCCGCTCAATCCCAAGGTGGTCGCCGCCGTGAGTTCCGCGACGACGAAACATTGGCCGGGTTTGCAGGTGATTCCCTTGATGGAAACAGGCGCGACGGATGGCGTTTACACGCGCGTCGCCGGCCTTCCGACGTATGGCGTCAGCGGAATGTTTAACGATGAGGACGACATCCGGGCGCACGGCCGCGATGAGCGCATTCTGGTGAAGTCGTTTTACGACGCGGTTGATTTTATGTACGACTTCGTTCGGGATTTGCTGAAGTGAGCCGCTAGCTCGCTCGAATTGCTTTCCTATTGCACTTCGACAAGAGATCAGTTATGATTCTTCCTGTAGAAGTGAAAAGGGAGAGCGCGTGGCCTGCCGCACTATCGCATGCTGAGTGACTTTTCATTCCGATTGCGTTCCTTGCTCCGCCGAACCAGCGTCGAGTCGGACCTTGACGAGGAGCTTCGCTTTCACTTCGAACAACAAGTCGTGAAAGGCGTTCGTTCCGGCCTATCGCGCCATGAGGCCCTGCGAAACGCCCGCATAATTTTCGGCGGAATCGATCAGGTGAAGGAGGAGTGCCGCGCGGCACGCGGAGTGACGCTCATGGAAACTCTACTACAGGACGTTCGTTACGGCTTGCGTACGCTGCGGCAGAAGCCCACGTTTACGATTGTTGCCATTCTGACGCTGGCGTTGGGCGTGGGGGCGAATGCCGCGATTTTCAGTGTCGTCGACGCGGTCCTGTTGCGCTCTCTTCCGTTTCCCGAGTCTGCGCGCCTGGTGAAAGTGCTCTTCAGCACGCCCGGCACAGGGATGCATGGCGTCTTGTACTCGGTCCCCGAGCTGGAGGATCTCCGAAATCGTGCGGGTGTCTTTGATTATGTGTCCGGTATTGAGCGAGGCAGCATAAACTTCACGGGAGGCTCGCAGCCGGAACGTCTCGAGATGCTCACATCGAGCGCTAATTATTTCTCGATGCTGGGCGCGACTCCGCAAATTGGCCGCCTGTTTGGCCCGCAGGACGTCACGCCCGGCTACTCGCCCTCCGCCGTGATCAGCGACAGTCTTTGGCGGCGCGATTTCGCCGCCGATCCGGGCGTTCTCGGCCGGACGATTCGTCTGGACAACGGCGCCTACACCATCGTTGGCGTTTTACGCCCCGATTTCTACAATCCCGGGCGGGCCTCCGCGCATGCGGTGGACGTCTTTCTTGCCTCAGGCTACATGGCCGATTCGGATCCCAAACCGACGCGCGCGGCGCGCTCCTTTCCAGGGACCTTCGCTCGAATAAAAGCGGGAATCTCCATTGAGCAGGCGCAGGCGAGGCTTACGGCGCTGGCTGCAGAAATCCGCCGCGACTTTCCGGCCGATTATCCTCCCCAGCAGCAGTGGACCATTGAAATTGTGCCCCTGCAGGAGAGTATCGTCGGCAAGATTCGTTCGACACTCCTGGTCCTACAGGGTGCGGTCATTCTTATCGTGTTCATCGTGTCACTGAACATCGCCAACCTGCTGCTCGCGCGCGCCTCAGGACGGCAACATGAAATGGCGATACGTTTGGCTCTGGGAGCGGGCCACGGGCGCATCGTACGGCAGATGTTAACGGAATCCATCCTTCTGTCCCTGATTGGCGGGACCGCCGGAGTGGGTCTGGCTCTTGTTCTGCTGCGGCTCACGCCTCAATTCACTGCTTCAAGCATTCCGCGATTCGGTGAGGTTAACGTCGATTGGACGGTGTTAGGGTTTGCGCTGCTCGTTTCCATTCTGACCGGGCTCCTGTTCGGTCTTGCGCCGGCGATTCATGCCTCGAGGACGGGTCTCTCGCCTGCAACACGCGAAGGAGGCCGGGGTTCGGGCTACGGCGTAAAAACCGGGCGCTTGCGGGATCTTCTCGTCGTTTCCGAGCTGGCTATGGCTGTTGTATTGATGATCGGCGCCGGCTTGTTGTTGAAGACGTTTCGCGAGTTGCTTACGGAGAACCCCGGATTTAATCCGACACAGGTTGTTACGGCCAGCGCCAATCTTCCCTTTCCCGCAGACCCGGCGCTGGATCCGTATCAAACGATCGGAAAGCAGACCGTTTTCTATCGTGAACTGGGGCGCCGTCTGAAGGCCATTCCGGGCGTGACACTGGCCGGCTTCGTCTCCGATCTGCCCGTTACGCGCAACGGATTCATCTTCGGGCTGCGTCTCGAAGATCGTCCTTCCAATTCCGGAGAGGATTTACACGCGAAGAGCATCATCATTAGCCCCGACTACTTCAGGGTGATGCAGACTCCTCTTGTGCGCGGACGGTTTTTCACTGAAGGCGATCAGGATGGCAAACCTCGTGTTGCGATCGTCGACGAGTCCACGGCACGCCGTTATTGGAGCGACAGGGATGCGTTGGGCCGGCGGATCCGGATGGGCCAGGGCGAATGGATGACGATTGTGGGCATCGTCGGTGACATCAAGCAGGATGGACTCGATGTCACCGGGGTTCCTCATGTCTTCGTACCCATCTATCAGAAATGGGACGTGCAGGAAGGGTACGTCTTTCGCGATTTTACGATGGTGATGCGAACGTCGCTTCCCGCCAGGGCTCTCGACGCGCAAATTCGACGCGCCGTGCTCAGCGTCGATTCAAACTTACCGGTTTATGACGTGGCGTCCATGAACGAAGTTCTGGACCGCTCGCTGGCGGCTCGCCGCATTTCCGCGCAACTGGTAGGCGGATTCGCGGTGCTGTCGCTGCTATTGGCCTCTATCGGAATCTACGGCGTTTTGGGTTATATTGTCGGGCAACGGTCGCGCGAGATCGGCCTGCGCATGGCGTTAGGAGCGTCGCGGGGCGAGATCCTCAAGATGATCCTGAAAAGGGGCGCGATTCTTGCCGGCGCCGGAGTGATCGCCGGCATGGTTCTATCGGTAGCAGTTGCCTCGATGATGTCGAGCCTGCTGTACGGCGTGAAGCCTCACGATCCTGCCGTTTTCGTTTCCGTGCCGCTGGTCTTGCTGTGGGTGGCCCTTCTGGCCAGCTACTTGCCGGCCCGCCGCGCGACGAAAGTCGACCCGATGTTTGCGCTTCGCGAAGCTTAGCCGGGCGAAGCCTCGTCAGGTGTTGGCGGCGGCCATTCCGCTAGAGGCCAGAAATCTCGGCGGGCGGCGGGCTTTAGTCGCCTGCTCGAAGCCATAAGCCAGCTTGAGCAGCACAGGCTCACTCCAGGCTCGGCCGAAGAAGGACAGGCCAACGGGAAGACCATGCGTGAATCCTGCCGGCACGGTGATGTGGGGATATCCAGCGACCGCGGCCGGCGTTGTGCAATCTCCGACGTCTTTGTCTCCGTCGATCCAGTCAATCAGCCACGCCGGACCTGAGGTTGGAGCTGCGATGGCATCCAGGTGGAACTGGTCCATCACGGCGTCGATGCCTTCTTCGCGCGAAAGGCGGCCGCACTCGGCGAGGGCTTTCTTGTAGGCGTCATCGGTGAGCGGGCCTTTCGCCTCGGCCATGATCATGATCTCCTGGCCGAAAACCGGCATCTCCTGATCACGGTTCTTCTCGTTGAAAGCGATCACGTCCGCGAGGGAGTGAACGGCCGAGGAGGGGCCGAGTCCTTCGAGGTAGGTATTGAGGTCCGCCTTGAACTCGTAAAGCATCACTTCGAATTCGGCGTCGCGATATTTGCCGTGAGAGGGCATGTCGGCGGGATCGATCACTTCCGCGCCCTGGCGGCGCAGTGTCAGGATGCAATCTTCAATGACGCGGTCGGCTTTGGGGCTCGCGCCGAAGAACTTGCGCGCGATCCCGATGCGGGCGCCGCGGAGACCGTTGGGGTCGAGGTATTGTGTGTAGTCGTCGGCGCGGTGACCTTCGCCGGTTCGCGTAACCGGATCGCGCGGGTCGGCCCCAGCCAGCACGCCAAGCAGGACGGCGGCGTCGCGGACGTTGCGCGCCATGGGTCCGGCGGTGTCCTGGGTGTGGGAAATCGGAATAATTCCGGAGCGGCTCACGAGACCGATGGTGGGCTTGATTCCGACCAGGCCGTTGACGGCGGATGGCGAGGTGACGGAGCCGTCGGTTTCAGTGCCGACCGCGACGGCGCAAAGGTTGGAGGCAACAGCGGCGCCCGAGCCGGAGCTGGAGCCGGACGGATTGCGGTCGAGCGCGTAGGGGTTGTGCGTTTGACCGCCGCGACCGCTCCAGCCGCTTACGGAATTCGTGGAGCGAAAGTTGGCCCATTCGCTGAGGTTTGTTTTGCCGAAGATCACGGCTCCCGCGGCGCGGAGGCGTTCGACGATGAAGGCGTCGCGCGCCGGTTTGGATTCGGCCAACGCGAGCGAGCCGGCGCTGTTCTTCATACGGTCGTGCGTATCGATGTTGTCCTTGATGAGGACCGGAATTCCGTGCAGTGGTCCGCGGGGGCCTTTTTCTTTTCGCTCCCGGTCGAGGGCGGCGGCAATCGCGTCGGCCTCGGGGTTCAGCTCGATGATGGCGTTGATTTTGGGCCCGGCTTTGTCGATGGCGGCGATTCGCGCGGTGTATTTCTGGACCAGCGAGCGAGCCGTGAAGCGGCCTGACTTCATGCCCGCGGTCAGCGTCGCGATGTCGATTTCTTCGAGCTCGAACCGCGGGGTTGTGGCGGCGAAGGCGGTTCCAGCAGCGGCTTGGATGAAGGCGCGGCGATGCATTTCATGATTGTAACGGGACGTTCGATTACTATCCGGATGGGACCGCGGCGCCACCCGGCAAGTCCAACAAGGCACAGCTCTCGTTCAATGGCCGCGGTAAGATCGGATTGTGAGAGCCCTGGACGGCACGCGCATTACCATCGAGCCCGGAAAGCGCTCCGGCCAGCCCTGCATTAGGGGCCTGCGGATAACCGTCTGGGACGTTCTCGGCTGGCTGGCCTCCGGCAAGACTGAAGACCAGATCATCGAGGATTATCCCGAGTTGGAGAAGGATGACTTCCGCGCGGTATATGAATACGCTGCCCGGGTGGGGCGGCGCGTTGCTCTGTGAAGCTTCTGTTCGATGAGAACCTTTCCCGTCGACTAATTTCGCGCCTCGCGGACCTATTCCCAAACTCCTCCCATGTCGTGCTCGAAGGATTGCCGCAGAATCCGGACATCGTCGTTTGGGAGTACGCGAAAACGCGGGGGTTCGCGATTGTGACGGCAGACGCGGACTTCTACGAGCTCTCCACGACTTTCGGACCGCCTCCCAAGGTGATTTGGTTGCGCGGGTGCGATTATCCGACCGCTGTTGCTGAAGGGCTGATCCGCAACCAAGCAATTCGGATCGCCGAATTCCTTCAAAACGAAGATCAAGGCGTGCTGGTCCTAACGCCATAGGGCAAACCGGTTGAGTGCGAGCCGAGTTGCTCGCTTTTCCGTACATCGCGGCTCGAAGCGCTTACCCCGCGCCCTTAATACTCAACGCAAACCACGTCAGTGTCAAACCGATCATGATCACCACCGACGCCCAGGCCACCGCATTGTAGAACCGCGAGTTCGTCCACTCTTTCATCAAGCCCTTCCTGTTGATGAGCAGGATCATGTAGATCAGAACGAACGGCAGGAGCACTCCGTTGATGACCTGCGAGAACAGGATCATTTGCACCAACGGGAAATTCGGCAGCAGAATCACGCCCGCGCCCAGCACGATGAGCAGTGTGAACAGCCAATAGAAGATCTTGGCGTCGCCAAAGCGCTTGTCGACCCCGGATTCAAAGCCCAGGCCTTCGCACACCGTGTAAGCCGTCGACAGCGGCAATACGCCCGCGGCAAAGAATGACGCGTTGAACAGCCCGGCGCTAAACAGCAGGTAGGCATATTGGCCGAAGGGCTTCAGTGCCGTGGCGGCGTCGGCGGCGTTCTGGATGTCCCGCGGTCCATGGGCCCAGATCGCGCCCGCGCACGCCACGATAATGAAGAACGCCACCACGTCTGTCAGGATGCAGCCGACCACCACCTCCAGCCGCGACTGTATGTACTCCTTCGCCGTGATCCCCTTCTCGACCACCGCCGCCTGAAGATAAAACTGCATCCACGGCGCAATCGACGTGCCCACCATACCAATGAGCATGTAAATGTACGCATTGTCGAAGATCAACGCGGGCTTAACGCTGTAGATCGCCGCCTCTTTCCAGTCGGGCTTGATCAGGATTCCCGAGATGATGTAGGTCACATACAGCGTACAGGCGACCAAAAACACCCGTTCGACGATCCGATAACTGCCCCGGACCACCAACATCCACACCGCTATCGCGGACACCGGCACTGAAATGTATGGGCTGATGTGGAACAGCTGCAAGCTGCTGGCGATACCGGCGAACTCGGCGATGACATTGAGATAGTTCGCTATGACCAGCGCCGCCATCATGAAGAACGTGGTGCGCAGCCCGAATTCCTCGCGGATCAGGTCGGACAGCCCTTTGCCGGTGACGGCACCCATGCGCGAACACATCTCCTGTGTCACGATGAGCAGAATGGTGATCGGGATAAGCGTCCATAGCGGCAGGTAGCCCCACTTAGCGCCCGCCTGGGAATACGTCAGGATTCCGCCAGAGTCGTTATCGACGTTGGCGGTGATCAGGCCCGGGCCGATCACCGAGATAAAGATGGCGATCTGGGTTCGTAATCGTTTCGGGATCATGCGGGTCCGTGTCTTTCATCTGTTCCTCAACACGGAGATGACATCATCCGCCGTAATGACGCCGGAGAGCACTCCCTCTTGGTCCACTACAGGGACGTTGAGCAGGTTGTATTTGTCAAAAAGCTCGGTTACCCGGTCGCGCTCTTCCTTGTCATCGACCCGGATGAGGTCGTCTGACGCGAGAGACCGCAGCGGCGTTTCGCCCACAGCGAGGAATAACCTTGCCAAAGGAACTGACCCGGTCAAACGGCCAGCTTCGTCGATGAGGAAGATCGTGTTCAGGGTTTCCAGCAATTCCTCATTTTCCTTGAGCGTGCCCATCGCCTGGGCGACAATCGCATCGTCCCGCAGCGCAACATATTCGGTGTTCATCATGCCGCCGGCGGTGTCCTCTTCGAACTCGAGCAACTCGCTGACGTCTGTCTTCGGCTCGACTTCCATCTCGTCGAGGATTTCCTGCGACGTTTCTTCTTCGAGTTCGGCCAGAACATCGGCGGCTTCGTCGGGAGGCATCTCCTCGACAATGTCGGCGGCCACCTCGGTTTCCAGAGATTCGAGAATGCTGGCCTGGATGTCGGGGTCGACCTCCGATAGTGTCTCGGCGGCGACCTCGCTGTCGAGCGTTTCGAATACCGCCTCACGATCCTCTGGGCTCAGCTCTTCGACGATGTCGGCGAGGTCAGCCGGGTGCATCTGTTCGAGAAGCTTGCCGGTGATGTTCAGGCGCAGCCGGCGCTGCGGGTCCGGTTCCAGAATGTTGCAGACCTCCCAGGAGATTGAGTTAGGCGGAATGGGGCCCTGTAACCTGCGGATCCACGGACGAGGCATCACTCCCTGCATCAGCCGTCGGAAGATGCTGCGCAGTCCGACGTCAACCTCCAAAATGCTCAACGCGTCGTCCCCGTTCTCCGGACGCAACGCGAATGTTACATCCGTGACTCGCACCACCTTGCGGCCCTGGGAATCGATGATCTGCTGGTCGAGCAGGTCGCGGACCATCCGGAGCATGTACTCGTCGGAATGATAGGGCGTCAGTTGTTCGTCTTTGAGGAAAATGCCGTCGAACGAGATGGATTTGACCTGGTCGTGTCGAATGGTCAGCCATGCCCATCTTCCGCCGCCGACGAGGAAGCGGTCGATTCGGGAAGGATGGATTAATGGAACGATCGCGGCGTCTCGAATGACACCGAGAGTGCGCCCCTTCAGGTCATAAACCCGGAGGCCAAGCAGTTCCGTGAGGTAGAGGATTGCGTCCGCCATCCTGAATTGCCCGAGCCCATAAATCGCTGCTGTTCTTACTATGCCGCAAACTCTTCGCGAGTGGCAACAGAATTTGAGAATCTCTTTCAGAGGATTGCGACGGGGAGGGTGGCGGCTCATAATCTGTCCGGTCGACACGCGAAAAAATGCCGTGGATACCCCATGGCTGCGAAGCGAACGGGGTATCCGGCCGATGCTGTTGTTGTTCGCCTGACACGACCGTTTCTGGCTGGGGCCGATGTCGAACCGCTAAGACCCGATAGAATTTGATTGTGCTGCGATTGACGCTGATTCTGCTCGCCTTTGCCGCGGTCGCGCCGTGCCAAAACGACGTCGAGCAATTGTGGGAAAAGAAGCAACAGGCGCGGATTGAGGAAGTCGACGGGCGCCTGAATGGGGTGATGGGAGTGGCTACGCTCGACCTGACATCAGGCCGTCTGTTTTCCTATCACGGTGACGTGGTTTTCCCAACCGCGAGCTCGATCAAGATTCCCATCATGATCCAACTGTTCCGGGATGAACGGGCGCGGAAGTTCTCATTCAACGACAAGATCACGATGGGCGCGAAAGAGAACGCCGGAGGGAGCACGGGCCCACTGCAGGATGCACTCGATAAGGGGCCGGTGACGCTTACCGTACGCGATCTGCTGCAGGACATGATCGAGTACAGTGACAATTCGGCTACAAACAAGCTCATTGATATGGTGGGTATGGATCGGGTGAACGCGCTGATCCGGGAGTTGGGGCTCCAAAACACGCATCTCCGGCGCAAAATGATGGATATCGCGGCGGCTACCCGGGGTGACGAGAACGTGTCCACGCCGTTGGATATGGTTCGGGTGGCGCGCCTGATTTACGAGAACAAGGCTGCTGACGCCGATACCTGTCACGAGATGCTGGCCGTAATGAAGAAGGTGAACGCGTACATGCGGCCGGTGATTCCCTCGGAGGTCGAGGTTGCCTCCAAGCCGGGCGATCTGGACGGCGTGCGGACGGAGACCGGCATCGTCTTTTTGCCGAAGCGGCCGTTCATTGTGAGCGTGATGTCGGCGTATTTGGATGATCGGGTCAATCCCGTGGGTGAGGTGACCGGAATCGTGTTTGATTTTTTCCAGAAGATGGCTCGGTCGAACCAGTACGGGCGACGATTGAACTGAGCAGGCGGTTCGCCTGGCTTTGAACCTCACCGGAAACGCACAGGCGAAACCGTCTGCGCCACCTTCATTTCCATTCACTTCCGTTGACCAGCCGTCTACGGCGCTTTCAGCCCTTGTCCAGCAGGACGTTCAGCAGCAAGTCGTTAACGGTGTCCTCGTACGGTGGCGTGTTCGCAAACGCGTAGAGATCGCCGCCTTCTTCCGTATCGCGCGTAAGGGCTTCTTCGAGTTCCCTGGAACGGTTGGCGAACGACGCGTCGAGCTCTTCGGCGGCTCGTGCGAACTCGCCGCCGCGCGCCAGGACACACGCAAGCTGGTAATGAACTGAAGCGGCGCCTCCCTCGTCCGGCGCCATTTCCCAGGCAGAGATTTTGCCTGCGGCTTCGAGTAGCTCCCGAGCCGCGCTTAAATTGCCTTCGCCTCGTGCGACCAGGGCCAGCCCATAACGGGCTCGCTGTTGTTCCCCGCGAAGGATCAAGCTGACTTCGAAGTACTTGCGGGCCTGGGCATAATCGGGCGGGTGGCTTTCCAGCGCCAACGTACCGATGTCATTTGCGAGCTGAAAATCGGTCGGGTTGGCGGCATAAGCACGGGTCGCGTAGAAACGGGCCCGTGAATTGTCCCGGCTGCGGTAATACTTTGTTAACGCGCGATGAATCTGCACCAGGTGGGTTCCCAGTTGCCTTCCATAGATCAAGTCCACCGCGGCGAGAGCCTGTTCATATTGCGATATTTCCTGTTGCTGTTCGTCAGTTGCCCGCGCAACCGTCGCGAGCGCTTCGATTCGCTTTCTGATTTCTTCGAGTTCGCGCTCCAGGGGTTCGAGCACCGGGGGCGCTTCCCGTGTTTTCGTCTCCAGATCCTGCATCTTCGCGCGAGCAGCCTGCTGAATCGCTTCCAGCCGCGCGGCGGCTTCCCTGGCCTGGTGCTGGATTGCTTTGTTCGCCTCCTCCTTGAGAAGACGCAGCTCTCTTGCGGTCGCGTCGAGCTGGTTCTTCGCGGCAGTGAGCGCCTGATCCATCTTTCGGCGACTGGCGCGTGCGGCGAAGTCGGCCGTCAGCATGAAGAGGATCATGAAAACTCCGGATGTGCCCAGGAGAAGTACGACGAGGAGCTGCATGTCATTTACCCGTCGGGTGTAGATCTCGAGTTTCTGTTCAAAAGCCTGGGCCCGGGCATCCAGCTCCGAGGAGTACGTGGGGTGGAGGGGCAGATAGTCCCACTGGCGCGCGTTCCACAGCAGGTACACGGACAGAATCAGGACCGCAGTAGCGGCTAATAGCACCACGGCCGTGGCGATGCGGCGCAGGAGGAGCATGAGCCAGTTTCATTGTATAAACCGGGATAGGGGGATAGCATTAGAACTTTGGTACTAACGGGTCTAACTGTAGGAGAATTCAGGGCACCAGAATCACCTCGTGTGTCGCGTGATCGACCGCCCTGCCCAGGCAAAATCCGATGACCGCGCCTGCATATGCGGCCACACCCCAGCCGCTTTGTATCGCTTCCGAACTGCGCTGAACCGCCGACCCTATCAGAGCCGGGCCATAAAACCCCACCACAGATCCAACAACCCGTCCGCGTATATGTTGCTTGCCGACTCTCAACGTAATGATAGATATTCTTGGAAGCGTTTGTATCCCTTTTCCGACAGCACGATGATTCGAAGTCTTGGCGACCTGCATTGTGAAAGTGTCCGTCGTAATGCCGGCCCAATGGCCGTCGATCTTAGTGCCGTCTTTCAGGCCGACTACGACGTGTCTGCCTGCAAAAGCCTCCGGTGTCCGATCCCAGGCAACGCGTTCGGGCTGCAGCCCGGCATGAACGGCCCAGGTGCACGTGAATAGTAACGCGATGGTTCTCATGATCGGAGTGTGGACCCAGAGGCGGCGGCCGGGGGTGAGGGTGTGGCACTTTCTGGCGGTGCCACATCACATAATGGTGATCGGATGAGCGCACGCTACACCTGTTATCGCGCCGCCGGGCCGATCACCATTGATGGACGCCTCGATGAGCCGTCCTGGCAGCTTGCCCCCCGGTCCACGCCCTTCGTCGACATAGTCACCGGCGAGGCTGCGTGGTTCGATACACGGGTCGCGATGCTCTGGGACGACGATTACCTCTATTTCGGATTCACGGCTGAAGAAACCGATGTTTGGGGTACACTCACGGAGCGCGATTCCAAAATCTACGAGGAAAACGACCTCGAGATCTTTGTCGCGGGGCAGGACGCCTACTACGAGTTCGAGATCAATGCCCTGAACACGATTTACGAGGTCTTTTGGGTCTGGAAGGACGTGCGATTGCCCGCGGGGTTCAATCCGTCGACACAACGGGTCATGGTGCTGGATGGCGTCGGCGGGCACGTCCACCCCCGCGGCGAACGCTGGGGCTTCCTCGATTGGGACCTACCCGGGCTCCGGCACGCTGTCTACGTCGACGGCACGCTGAACAACAGGGACGAGATCGACCGAGGCTGGTCGGCCGAAATTGCTATTCCCTGGAAGGGGCTCGAACTGCTGGCCGACGGCCGCTCGCTGCCGCCGAAAGATGGCGACATCTGGCGAATCGACTGTTCACGTTTCGAGAAAATCGGCCCGAACAACGAGCTCCTCGACCCATGCGTCGGTTGGACGTGGAATCGTCACGGGCACTACGACTCGCATATTCCCGAAGTATTCCCGTTCATTACGTTCAGTGCCAAAATCGTTGGCCCGTAGCGTCATATTACGCACCACACTCCCGTTGGCGCCGTAATTCAATGATTTAACGGCAGTTCGGCGACTCTGCCGGTGGCCAAACGTGTGCACTGCTGTTTTCTTATGGACGCGGTGCTCAAGGATCTCGAGCAGCAAATGAAGGACGTCGCGCCGCCGACGCCCGCGCCACCCCGCTCGAAACGCCTGCACAGGATCGTATTGGTTGGTCTCCTCGTTGCCGGCGTGATTGCCGCAGTGGCGGTCTACATTTACGGCCAGGGGCGCGAATCGACGGACGATGCCCAGGTGGACGGCCACATTGCTCCGATCGCCGCCAAAATTTCCGGAAGCATCTCGGCAATTTTCGTGGAAGACAACCAGCGGGTCAAAGCCGGGCAGGTTCTCGTCCAGATCGACGCTCGCGATTACCAGGCGCGAGTGGCGCAGGCCCGCGCCGCTCTTGAAATGGCGACAGCCCAGTCGCACGGAGCGAAAGTTGGGGTGCCGCTGACCGATGCCAATACTCTGAACGTAACCTCAGCCGCCGAAGCGCAACTTGCGGCAGTAAGTTCAGACGAGGTGCGCGCGCAGGTGGAATTCGACCGCGCCGCCTCGTCGGAATTGGCCTACGCCCGCGCGAACCTGGACACGCAACGCGCCACGCTCGACCGTGCCCAGGCCGACCTCGGGCGCATGAAGACGCTGGTGGACCGCGACGAAATTTCGCGCTTTCAGTACGACGCTTACATCGCCTCGGCGCGCGTCGCCGAAGGGCAGTGGACGGCGGCGAAGGAGCGGCTGGCCGCGGCGGAAAAACAGGCCGAAAGTACCAAGGCGGCGTTGGATGCAGCGAAGGCGCGTGTAACCCAGGCACGTGCGCAACTGGAACAGAGCCACGCGAATCGCAAGCAGGTGGACATCAGCGCCGCGCAGGCCGCCACCGCATCTGCCGGGGTGGAGCAGGCGCGCGCGAACCTCGAGGCTCGCGACCTGGAGCTGACGTACACGACTATCACGGCCCCAGTGAGCGGGCTGGTGACGCGGAAGACCGTCCAAATGGGGCAGATCGTGCAGCCTGGGCAATCGCTGCTGACCGTCGTGCCGCTGGATGACATCTGGATCACGGCGAATTTCAAGGAGACGCAGCTCGCGCACGTCTCGCCGGGGCAAAAGGCGGAGATCAAGGTGGACATGTACGGGCGCTCCTTCCCCGCGCATGTCGATTCCATCGCAGGAGCTACCGGCGCCCGCCTCAGCCTGCTGCCACCCGAAAACGCCACCGGCAACTTCGTAAAGGTGGTGCAGCGCATCCCGGTGAAGTTGATCCTGGAAGGCGTTCCGGAGAACGTCGTCTTCCGCCCGGGCATGAACGTCGAAGCGACTATTCTGACGCGGTAAATGAACTTCGCAAACACTGAACGCCGGGGTCCCGAAATTAACCCATGGCTGGTCGCAATGTCCGTGATGCTGGCGACCTTCATGGAAGTGCTCGACACCAGCGTCGCGAACGTCGCGCTCCCTCACATTGCCGGAAGCCTGTCGGCCAGCGTTGACGAGAGCACGTGGGTGCTGACGTCCTACCTGGTGGCGAACGCCATCGTGCTCCCGCTCAGCGGGTGGTTTTCGTCCCTGTTCGGGCGGAAGCGCTTCTACCTGGTGTGCGTGCTGCTTTTCACCGCCAGCTCGTTCGCTTGCGGGTTTGCGCCGTCCCTCGGCATGCTGATTCTGTTCCGGACGCTCCAGGGTCTCGGCGGAGGATCGATGCAGCCGATTGCGCAAGCCATTCTGGTGGAGAGCTTTCCGAAATCGAAACAGGGCATGGCGATGGCGGTTTATGGCATGGGGGTCATCTTTGCTCCCGTGATCGGCCCGACGCTGGGGGGCTGGATCACCGACAACTACACCTGGCGCTGGATCTTCCTCATTAACATCCCGATCGGCGCCCTCGCGTTCCTGATGGCCCAATTTTTCGTTTTCGACCCGCCATACCTTAAAAGACGCGACACCAGGAACGGTATCAAGCTCGACTACATCGGACTCGGCTTGATCACGACCGGCCTGGCGTTCCTCGAAGTGATGCTCGACGAGGGGCAGCGGCGCGACTGGTTCGGCTCCAGCCTGATCTCATGGTCTGCCGTGCTGGCGGTCGCTTGTCTGGCGATCGCGGTGATTTGGGAGTTGCGCCAGAAAGACCCCATCGTCCAATTGCGAATGCTCAAAAACCGGAATTTCGCCCTGGCGACAGCCATGATGTACCTGTTGGGCTTCGTTCTGTATGGCAGCACGATGCTGATGCCGGTTTTCCTGCAAACATTGCTCGGATATACGGCGTTGCTCAGCGGCCTGGTGCTTTCCCCCGGCGGACTGCTGGTGCTGGTGGCTTTGCCCATGGTTGGCTACATGATGAACAAGACACAGCCTCGGTTTCTGATCGTCTTTGGTCTGAGCATATCGGCCCTGGCGCTTTATCGCATGACGCAATTTAATCTGACCCTCGATTTCCGTACCGCCATGCTGAGCCGCTGCCTGCAAATGCTCGGAACCGGGTTTCTGTTCGTACCCATCAACGCCTCGGCTTTCATGTTCATCGCAAAGCAACAGGTGAACTCCGGCACCGGCCTGATCAACCTGGCGCGCAACATTGGCGGCAGCGCGGGGATTGCCACCGCGACGACCATGCTGGCGCGAAGGCAGCAATTCCATCAACAGATTCTGGTGAGCCATCTGACGCCCCTCGATTCCGCATACCAGAGCATTTCATCCGGGCTGACGCAGGCGCTGGCGTCGCAGGGCGCCAGTGCCGCCGATGCCGCTCAGCAGTCGCAGGCGATGTTGTACGGAATGGTGCAGCAGCACTCGGCGATGCTGGCTTTCATTGATGATTTCTGGTTTATGTCGCTGGTGTGCCTGGCCATGATCCCCCTTGCTCTGACTTTACGGCGGCCGCGGTAAAGAACGCGATATCCTGGGAATTCGTGCGTTTCCTTCCATTTGTTCTTATCGCGGCGCTACCCTTGTGCGCTCAGAAGCTGCCGCAGATCCTCTCGGAGGAACTCCAGCGCAATTTCACGATTCTCAAGGAGAAGGCCGACCCCGCGCCTTACTTCATGGCTTACGAGGTCACTGACAGCCAGTCCGACACGCTCTCGGCCAGCCTGGGTTCGCTGGTGTCGCACAGCAAGGGGCAGCGGCGGCTGCTCGACATTACGGTGCGAGTGGGCAGTCCGAAGCTGGACAACTACCACATGGTCAAAGGCGAGCGGCCGCGCTTCACACCAGGCGCCGACCTGCCGCTCGAGGACGCGCCGAATGCGATTCGACGACGCGTGTGGCTGGAAACCGATCGCACGTATCGCCTGGCGTCGCGGCGGTTAATAGAGATTAAATCCGACACGCAGACCAAGATTGCCGCTCAAGACCAATCCGACGACTTCTCGTCGGCTAAGCCGGCGGTTTCCGAGCATGTATCGCCCGATCTGCACTTCTCCGAAGACGACTGGGCTCCGCGGCTGCGTCACTGGTCGTCGGAACTCGCCATGTTCGATGGCGTGCTTTCCTCGAACGTGTCGCTCGCTGTCGATCGTGAGACGCGGTACCTGGTGAACACGGAGGGCGCCAGAATCGAGCACGGCCGTCTCTATGTAACCCTGACGATTTCAGCCCGGGCGAAAGCTGCCGACGGCATGGATCTCGTCACGTACCAGGATTTCCAGGCGGCAGATCCGTCGCACTTGCCGAAACCGGAGGAAGTCGACGCCGCCGTGCAAAAAGTCGGCAAGAACCTGGCCGGTTTGCTGCAGGCTCCGACCGTCGAGCCGTACATCGGGCCGGCAATCCTCTCGGGTAGCGCGGCGGGCGTTTTCTTTCATGAGATTTTCGGGCATCGCATCGAAGGTCACCGGCAACGCGACGAATCCGAGGGCCAGACCTTCACGAAGAGTGTCGACAAGCAGGTGCTGCCCGATTTTCTGTCGGTTGTTTCGGACGCCACTCGCACTACCGTAGGCAACGTCGATCTCAATGGTTTTTATACGTATGACGACGAAGGCGTCCAGGCGAAGCCGGTCACCCTGGTGGAGAACGGGATCCTGAAGACCTTTCTGATGTCGCGCACGCCGATCCAGGGTTTCGCCGAATCGAACGGGCATGGCCGCCGGCAGCCCGGATTTGAGATCGTGTCGCGTCAATCGAACCTGATCGTCGAATCGAAGAAGCAGGTTTCGAACGCGCAGCTTCGTCAGATGCTGATTGATGAGGTCAAGAAAGCCAACAAACCCTACGGGCTTTACTTCGAGCAGGTGACGGGCGGATTCACCACAACGGCGCGGCGCGGCTTGCAGGCGTTTACGGTGATGCCGCTCATCGTCTATCGCGTTTATGCGGACGGCCGTCCTGATGAGCTCGTACGCGGCGTGGATATCGTCGGAACACCGCTCGCGAGTTTTGCCAAAATCGTGGCGACATCGGATAAGCCCGAGGTGTTCAACGGATACTGCGGCGCCGAGTCGGGCAGTGTGCCGGTTTCGGCCGTGTCGCCCGCCCTGCTGGTCTCGGAAATAGAAATTCAGAAGAAGGATCACGGCCAGGATCGCCCGCCGCTCTTAGGACCGCCCACTCAATGAGAATTCTCACCGTGTTGCTTGTCAGCCTCGCCGCCGCGGCGCAGGCGCTGAAACCCGCGGACGATGCCATCCTGAAGTCCATCTCGGCGGAGCTGGAGCGTTCCAAGTCCATCAACATTGCGGGCCTCGAAAAGCCTTATTTCATCGAGTACTCGGTCGAAGACGATGACCTCATGAGCATTGGTGCGTCCATGGGCGCGCTGACAGCGTCCACGCATTCGCCTCTGCGCATTCAGGACGTACGTATCCGTGTGGGCGACTACGGGTTCGACAATACCAATTACGTCTTTTCGGATTACTACCGCGGGGCGCGCTACGACAGCGATCAACTGCCGCTGGAGAACAACATCCTGGGGCTGCGCCATGTGCTTTGGCTGGCTACCGACCGCGCGTACAAGACCTCCATTGAGGCGATTGCGCGAAAGCGTTCGGCGCTGAAGAATGTGAGCCTGCCGGATCAGCTTGCCGATTACGCCAAGGCCTCCCCTGTTCAGGCCCTGCTCAACGTCAACCGCAAACCGGTTGACGAGGGTGCATGGAAGGCGCGGACCGTGAAGCTGTCGGGACTCTTCAACGCCTACCCCGACGTTCTGATGTCGAATGTCGAGTTCCAATCGGCACTCTCCACCAGTTATCTGCTCACTTCGGAGGGCACGGTTCTGCGGCGGCCCGACGACGTTGCGATGGTGCGCGCGCGCGCCTACGGTCAGGCATCGGATGGCATGCAGTTGCATGATGCCGAAGTGGTGCTGGCGGAGGACTCTAGCGGCTTGCCCTCGGAAGCCGAACTGCAGCGCATTGTTTCGGACCTCGCGCGCAACATGAGCGGCTTAGTCCGCGCTCCGCGTGGCGATTCCTACGTCGGCCCGGTACTGTTTGAGCCGCGAGCAGCCGCGCAGCTTTTCGGTCAGCTCCTGGGCGACAATCTCAAGCTCTCGCGGAAGCCCGTGCCGGAGCCGGGCCGCAATGCTCCTCATCTCCCGAGCGAGCTCGAAACACGCGTGGGAGCGCGAATCCTGCCCACCTGGATGGACGTTGTGGACGATCCCACGCAGACGGATTTCCATGGCCAGCGGCTTCTCGGCGCGTACGCGTACGATCTCGAAGGCGTCGCGCCGAAGCCGTTGCCGCTGGTCGAGAAGGGCATCCTCCGGAATTTCCTGACCACGCGCACCCCGGCGCTCAAAGGCTTTGAGACTTCGAACGGGCACGCGCGCATGCCGGGTTCCTACGGCGCGCGAGGGTCGGGTTTCGGAAACCTGTTCGTGCGCGCTTCCGAGACGGTGCCGTTTGCCGATTTGAAGAACCGGCTGATCGACATGTGCAAGCAGCAGAACAAGCCCTACGGCATTCTGGTGCGAAAACTCGACTGGCCTTCGTCGGCGTCGTTTGACGAACTGCGGCGGGAACTGTCCGGCATGGCGCAATCCGGCGGCGGCTCGCGTCCCGTGAGCATGCCGCTGCTGGTCTACCGGATCTACCCCGACGGCCGCGAGGAGTTGATTCGCGGCGTGAGGTTCCGTGGCCTGTCGACGCGGTCGTTGAAGGAAATCGCTGCGGCCTCGGACCAGCCCTACGTGCTCAACGTACTCGACTCGCCGGCGACTTTCGCCCTGATGGGCGCGTCGAACTTCGTCACCAGCGCGACCGTGATCGCTCCTGGCCTCTTGTTTGAAGAGCTGGAACTGGAGACGATTAAGGATGAGATGCCGAAGCCGCCCATTGTGCCGCCTCCGGCGATCACTGAGTAGTCGATGGGAATCCTCAGCCGGTCCATTCTCCGACAGGTCATCACGAGTTCGTTTCTCGGCACGGTTCTCTTCACGTTTGTCATTTTCCTGGAGAGCGTAGGCAAGCTGTTCGAGACGCTGGTGCGGACATCCGCGCCGCCCTCCACATTTCTGCACATCTTTGCCCTGGCGATTCCAGCCACGCTCTCCTACACGGTTCCGCTTGGCGTGCTCATGGGTGTTCTGATCACGTTAAACCGCATGTCGGCCGACGGCGAGATCACGGGGATGCGGGCGGCGGGCGTCTCCAGCCGCAAAGTGGTTACGCCGATCCTGGTGTTCGCCACGTTCGCCATGCTCGTGAATGCGACTGCAACGCTGTGGCTTACGCCCGATTCGATCTGGAAGACCTACCAGATCATCAACAAGCTTCTCGCCGCCGAGTTGACCGCCGAGGTGCAGCCGCGGGTCTTCAACGAGCAGTTTCCGAACAAAGTGATTTACGTGGAAGACGTCATTACGGGCCCGATGACCACCTGGCACAATGTCTTCCTCGCCGACACCACACCTCCTGAGGAACGCGCCAATAAGGGACACGAGCACAGTCCGGAACCAGTGATTACTGTAGCCTCGCGAGCCGTGGCTGTTCCGGACGTACCCCGCAACCAGATCCAGCTTTCCATGATCAACAGCAGCACGTTCGAGGTGGGCAAGGATATCACTGAGTATTACAAGACGTCCGCGCCCAAGAGCGAACGGGTGTTACAGGCGAGCCGGCCCGATGAAAGGCACGCCAAGGAGTACACGGAACTGGATACCGTGCCGTTGTACCGCATCGCCTATCACGATAAGACCCTGACGCCCGATAAGATCATCGAAGCGCGGTTGCAACTGGCGCATCGTTTTGCACTCCCGCCGGCCTGCATTCTGCTCGCCTTGATCGGTATTCCACTAGGCGTGTCGACCAGGAAGGGCGGTCGGTCGACGGCATTCGTGCTGACAGCGGCGCTCGCATTCCTCTATTGGATGGGACTGATCGCCATGGACGGGTTGGCGAAACAACGCAAGCTTCCCGTGGAGATTGCGGCCTGGGTGCCGAACCTGATTTTTGCGGTGATCGGCATTGCGATGCTGATCCGGCTCGAACGGCCGGGTCACGTGGATGTTGTGGGCACGGTGCGGGGCTGGTTCGAAGTGGTTTTCAGCCGTTTTCGCCGCCGGCTCCCCGCAGCGGCGGCGGCCGTTCGCCGCGGAGGCCCGCTAGGGCGGTTCCCGCTGCTGGCGCAAATCGTCGATCGCTACGTGCTCGGCGGCTTCCTCTTTTACTTTGTCCTCCTGTTGGCCAGCCTGGTGTTGACGTATCACATCTACACATTTTTCGAGCTGCTTAGCGACATCGTGCGCAACAACATCGCGATGAGCGAAGTAGTGGAGTATCTGTTCTTCCTCACGCCGAAGCTGATTTACGACATGACCCCGATCGGCGTGCTGGTCGGCGTGCTGATCACTTTCGGCATCCTGACCAAGCACAACGAGATTACGGCGTTCAAGGCGAGTGGCGTGAGCCAGTTTCGGCTGGCGATTCCGGTGGTGATGGCGGCGGGCGTTTTCAGCGTCGGCTTGTTTGGATTTGACCAAACCTACCTGCCGAAGGCCAATCGCATCCAGGACGCGCTGCGCAACCACATCAAGGGCAAAGCGCCGCAGACCTACGCCGACCCCAAGCGCAAGTGGATCATGGGCCAGAATTCCTCGCGCATTTATTACTACCGGTACCTGGACCCTTTTTCGAAAGTGATGGCGGATGTCAGCGTGTATGAACTGGATCCGACGACTTACAACATCACTCGCCATATCTCCGCCGAACGGGCGAAATGGGAGCCGCGCCTGCAGGCCTGGGTTTTCGAAAATGGCTGGAGCCGGAGGTGGGACGGCACGAAGGAAGTCATCGACAATTACCAGGGGCAGGCGAAGACGTTTCCCGAGTTGACCGAAGGGCCGGAGTGGTTCCTGCGTGAAGTGGTCCAGGAACAGCAGATGAATGTGCAGCAGCTTCGGGAGTACATCCACAACCTGCAGGTCAGCGGTTTCGACACCATCTCGCTGCAAGTGCAGTTTTATCGCAAGTTCTCGGTGCCGCTGTTTGCCTTGATCATGGCGGTGATCTCGATTCCTTTCGCGTTTCTGGCGGGCAATCGGGGCGCGATGGCTGGCGTCGGCATCAGCCTGGGGATCGCGATCGCGTACGAGGCCATGAGTCACGTGTCGGAGCAACTTGGTGACGTGGCGCTGCTGCCGACGGTCGCCGCGGCGTGGGCTCCGGACGCGGTATTCTTCCTCGCCGGCTTCTATTTCTTCTCCCGGATGCGCACGTGAGCGAAATGCGGCTCATGTTACCCTAAAGCCGTCCACGGGCCGGTAGCTCAGTTGGTAGAGCATCGCACTTTTAATGCGGTGGTCGCGGGTTCGAGCCCCGCCCGGCTCACATTTCCAAACCTAAGGCGCCGTCCAGGGCTCAATGCCTGCCCGACCCTGGCTCGCAACCTGTTGAGCCCATGAAGGTGGCGCCGGCGGTTTCGCCTGCGCATGCCGCTCTCACAGACGTCTGCCACGGGCTGCTAAAACATGGTGAACGAACGTTGTTCACGAGCCTGGTTGTGCATTACATCAGGAAAGTCCACGGAGAACCCGACCTGGGCACCGATACGGGGGCTCGCGACATACTTGCCGCCAAGCATGCCGAAATCAAACGTCATACCGCGCCGGACCTGGTATTGGCCGCCGATCAGGACTTGGAGTTGAGTTCTACCCAGGTCTCCATTGTTTGTATATCCGCCGTAAACCTCCCCGCCAAGTGTCAGCCGAGCCGTGAAGTCGTGCAGGAGAGAGAACCCTCCTGTATAAACGTGGCCCCTCGCGGCTTGTATCCCCAACACGCCGGTACTGGTATTTCCCGCAAACAGATAACCGGCATTGCCATTCACCCTGCTCTTGTCTGAAAGAGATTTTTGCGCGATCAAATTGAGCCAGTAGTCGATTAGTCCGGAACCAAGTTGCCGGCTGGCGTCTCCGGTCGGAAACTCGACATAGAAGCTGGCGCCGAGAGCGGGAAGACGGGAGTGGCCAGACTCCTTGTGGAACTCCCACTTGACTCCTAAATTGGTGTCTCCCCCGCCGGCCGCGTCGGGTTGTCCAACGACTCGGAAGATCGCAAGGTAGGGGACGTCCACATCCAGTTCCAGGTTGAACGGCAACCCATAGTTCAGTTTGTAGTTGGCAGTGTTTTGCCGAAGGTTCGGATATTGAAGCTGGAGAACGTCGAATTCATTGTAGAACTCAAAGTGCCATTTCCCAGGCTCAGTGACTGAGGGATCATCGGTGTAGAAAGGCAATTGTGCCACGAGCGGCTCCGCGGTCCATGACGCGAAGAACAGCAGGATAAGAAACCGCGCGAGGTGATGCATAGACGAGCTATCCATGATAGCCCAGGGGTTGGCAGTGACGACCGTTCGCACCGATGGTTAGCGATCCCGCGACTCCATCGATTTAGCGTCACTCGACATATGTTACGCATAAGGGTGACAGCTCGCTTTATTCCCGAGAAACGTATTAGATGACAGTCGGATTGTGCAAGGCGGCGGAGCGAGCTGGACACACATGCCGAAGCTCCTTTTGATCACCGCCTCTGCGAATGAGATTCGAACCGCGAGACGGGCGCGGTTCCTGAACTTCCAGCAGATCACCATGCCTTACCTGGCCGCCATGGTTCCCTCTGGTTGGGAAACAGCTCATGTCGATGAGGAGGCCGAAGACATCAGCTGGACGTATCGACCCGACGTGGTGGCCATTACTTTTCACACCCCTAGCGCTTATCACGCCTACGATCTTGCGGCGCGGTTCCGGTCGCAAGGAGCCTGCGTTGTCATGGGTGGTCCTCATGTGACGTTGTTGCCGGACGAGGCGGCAGAGCATGCTGACGTGATTTTTGTCGGTGAAGCCGAACAACTCTGGGAGGAGTTCCTGAATGGCTTCGTGACGGGTACGCACCGCTCCAGGTACCAGCCGACCGGCCCAACGTCTCTCGATGGCGCTCCCATGGCTTCGAAGATGCTCTTTCACCGGAACGATTTCACGAGCGGCGTACTATTTGCCACCAGGGGATGCCCCAATCGCTGTGATTTTTGCTCCATTATACGGATGTACCCACACGGATTCCGCAAACGGCCAATTGCCGAGGTGGCGGCAGAGTATGGTTCTTTCCACGGGAAGCGGATCATCTTCTGGGACGACAACATTACCGCGGATAAGGAATATGCAAAGGAGTTGTTTCGCGCAATAACTCCCTATCGAAAGTGGTGGAGCAGCCAGGCCACGATCCAGGCGGCCCAGGATGAGGAGCTACTGGAAGCCGCTGCAAGGAGCGGATGTAAGCAGTTGTTCCTGGGCCTGGAGTCGGTTTCCCAGCCGAGCGTGCGGGAGGTACGAAAAGGCTTCAATCGTGTGGACGATTATGCTCGCATTATTGAACGCGTCCATGCACACGGAATTGCCGTCCAAGCCGGAATGATTTTCGGCTTTGACAATGACACTCCGGCGATCTTTAAAGACTCGCTGGACTTCCTGGAAGAAGCGGGCGTGCAAAACGCTACCTTCAACATCCTGACGCCTTATCCAGGCACGCCGCTGTTCCAGAGGCTGGATGCCGAAGGCCGCATCTTAACCCGAGACTGGCGAAAGTATAACGGGCGCACCGACGTGGTATTTCAACCGCGCCAAATGGCCGTAGACGAGCTCCTGGCCGGATTCCGGTATGCAAATCAACGATTCTATTCCCTCAGCAGTGTCGCTAAACGTCTATGGCGATCGCCGGTCCAGATTTGGTGGACTCTTCCGTTGAACCTGGCATATACGGCGTCATGGGCGGCAGCGCAATAAGGGACGGGTGCGACGCTCCTGAACCTGACGGCCCGTCTGAATTACAATGACTTAAACCCCTGGTAGCTTATCGCTCCACCAATGCCGCCCGGGTCGCATCATTCTGAGCTCTATGTCGGACACGTCCGGCGTTACCAAGTTACTAGTCGACTGGCGGGCGGGGAACGAGCAGGCGCTCGCCGCTCTAACCCCGGTCGTGTACCAGGAGTTGCGGCGCCTTGCGCTCCAACACATGCGTTCCGAGCGGACCGGACACACGCTGCAGCCCACCGCGCTGGTGAACGAAGCTTACATCCGGCTGGTCGGGCAGAACATGCCCGATTTCCAGTGCCGTTCGCATTTTTTCGGCGTTGCAGCGCAGGTGATGCGCCAAGTCCTCATCGATTTCGCCCGAAAACGGCTGGCCGCTAAACGCGGCGGCGGACAGCGGGCCGATCTTGAGGAAGCGATGGCGGTCTCCACGCAGCAGTCCGAGGAGTTCCTGGCGTTACACGAAGCACTCGACCGCCTGGCTGCACAGGACGCGCGCAAGGCTAAGGTCATCGAACTGAAGTACTTCGGAGGACTGCGCCGCGAAGAGATCGCCGAAAGCCTCGGCCTGACGCTGGCCACCGTGAAGCGCGATCTCCTGTTGGGCGAGTTGTGGCTCCGCCGTGAAATGGGCGGCGGGGGTGAGGCGAATAAGAACTCCGCAACCCCTTAGCCGTTTCGACGGTCCCCTGCGCCCTATGTATCGAACAGCGATTTCCAGACCGCTTCTCAAACTCTTCACTCGATGCCCAAACTGACGCCAGAGCGCTGGATGCTAGTGGAGTCCCTGTACGATACCGCTTCGACGCTGGCGGACAACGAACGAGACTCCTATCTGGAGCGTCACTGTCCAGATGCGGAACTTCGCGAGCTTCTGGAATCGCTTTTGGAGCGCGGCGAATCGGCTGCCGGTTCTCCTCTGGAAGCGATTGTGGGAGCTTTTGCGGCGCAGTTGGCCGAGGGTGACGATCCCGACGAGTGGCGCATCGGTTCCCAGATCGGTCCCTGGCGCATCGAGTCGATTCTCGGCAGGGGAGGGATGGGCGCTGTTTATCTCGGGGTCCGGGCCGACGGGGCATTTCAGCACAAAGTGGCGATCAAGCTGATCCGGGGCGGCGCGGGTAGCACGGCCACGCTGCGCCGATTCCGTCAGGAGCGCCAGATCCTCGCCAGTCTGCAGCACACGAATATTGCTCGCCTGTTGGATGGCGGGGCGCTCGATGACGGGACACCATACCTGGTGATGGAGTACGTGGAAGGCACGCCGTTGACCGCCTGGTGCCGCGAACATGAAACTACCATCACGGAGCGGCTGCGTCTTTTTCAACAGGTTTGCGCCGCCGTCGACTACGCGCACCGAAACCTGATCGTGCATCGGGATCTGAAACCGGGCAACATCCTGGTGACATCGGATGGGACTCCGAAGCTGCTCGACTTCGGTATCGCAAAGCTACTCGACACCGACAGCGGCCAGACCATAACCATGGCCGGCGCCTTGACGCCGCAGTACGCCAGCCCCGAGCAGGTTCGCGGCGAAACCATAACGACGGCGAGCGATGTGTACTCACTCGGAGTAGTGTTGTACGAACTGCTCACCGGCAGGCTTCCCTACACGATCGCGAACCTTTCCGGCATTGAGATCGATAAGGCGGTTTGCCAGACGCAGCCGGCTGCGCCGGGCCTGCACAATGAGCTCGACCATATTCTGTTGATGGCGTTGCGAAAAGAGCCCGAACGCCGTTACCACAGCGTGCAGCAATTCGCGGATGATATCGCCTGTTATCTCAGCGACCTTCCTGTCCGTGCACGCCCCGACACCACCTGGTATCGGACACGAAAGTACGTAAGGCGGCACTGGGCCGGGTTGCTGGCGGCATCCATAGCCGTCACCGCGATTTGCGTGGGCGCCGGGGTAGCCGTCTACCAGGCTCGCATCGCCAAGCGGCAGTTCGAGCAGATCCGGCAGCTCGCCGGGCGCTTCCTGTTCGAATTTCATGACGCCATCGCCGGTACTCCCGGTACCGTCAAAGCGCGCCAGATGATCGTCTCTACGTCTCTCGATTATTTGACCCAGCTCGGCGCGAACGCATCGCGAGATCCCAGCCTGCAATGGGAGCTGGCAGTTGCGTACAGCAAAGTGGCTGCCGCGCAACATTCTGTTGGTCCCAGCCTCGGCCTCCCGCGCGATGCGGCTGCATCGTTAGAGAAGGCAATCGCGCTCGCCCGGTTGCTCGATGCGCGAAATCGTCTGAATCAACAACAGAAGGAGACGTTCGTCACGTTCCTGTGCAGCGCCGAGGCCGAGTACCGTTACCTGCGCGATTATCCGGCGGCGCTCCGCCTGGGAAAGGAAGCAATCGCAGAGAGCGAAGGCATGCCGGCTCCTGTCCGGTTGACGGCACTGCACGAAATGTCACTGGTCGTGCAGCTCATGGGTGACCTCACCGGAAGCCTGAATGCGTTGGAACGCGAAGTTTCCGGGCTACGCGAGAATCTCGCGCGAAATCCGACTCCGGAAAGCCGGCTCCGTCTTGCGACCGCCTTAAGCGAACTCGGTCTGGCGCAGCAGCGCCTGACGCGTCTGAAGGATGCCGCGAGCGCCGAAAAGGAAGCGCTGGCGATTGTTCAACCAATGGCGACCGGCAATAATCCACAGATCGTACTTCTGCTGCATCGTATTCTGGTTCGTCTGGGTGATATTGCGGGAGCGTGGGACCGGCCCAGTGAGGGTAGACCCCTGGAAGCTGTGGACCGATACGATGAGGCCATTGCGGTGATGGAAAGTCTGATCGCGGCGGATCCGAATGATCTGACGTCGCGTGTGGAGACAGGTCTCGTGCATGTCAAGGCCGCGGACTGCCTTTGGGATTTGCAGCCGCGCCGTGCTCTTCAACACACCTCGCAGGCGCTCCGCTTTCTGGATGGCAGCCAGAGCAAGGAGTATCCGTCCATGCCCCATATTGCCGCCGGTAGCGCGTATACGAAACTTCGCCAATTTGACGCGGCGGAACGGGATTTGCGTCAAGCTACCCGCCTTTTGACGGCTCCCGCCACAAACACCGAGGCAGACCTGGACATAGCCTGGGCGCGGCTCGAAGCAGCGCGCGGCAACCGGCCGGCGGCCGCTGCCTGGCTGGATCGTTTGCTGGCTGTCGAGGAACGCATGTACGCGAAGACCAGCACGCCATCGTATGCATTGGACCTCACCGAGGCCCTGTCCTATGCGGCGGCCACAATTCCCGAATCTGCGCGCGCGCGAAGGCAGCGCATGGTCGAAGTGTGGACCGATCAGGACCGGAGATTCCCGGGGCACCCCTGGATAGAGCAGCGACTGGCGGAAGCACGAGCCCGAAGTTCGATGCGCTGAGGCATAACTGATAACCTGCAATGTCTGAACTGACACCGGAGCGCTGGACCTTGGTGGAGTCTCTCTATGACACGGCTTCTACCCTGCCTGAGGCCGAGCGGGATGCCTACTTAGAGCGGCATTGCCCCGACGAGGAGATTCGCGAAATGATCGAATCTCTGATGGGGGGAGGCGATTCCCGATTGGAGGCCATTGTGGGGTCGTTTGCCGCGCAATTGGCGGAAGATGAGGACCCCGACGAGCGATTGCTGGGTACCCAGATCGGTCCCTGGCGCATCGAATCGATTCTCGGGCGCGGCGGGATGGGCGCGGTCTACCTGGGGGTTCGCACCGACGGCGCTTTCCAGCATAAGGTCGCGATCAAGCTAATCCGCCGCGGCGCCGGAAGTACGGCGACGTTGCGAAGATTCCGGCAGGAGCGCCAGATCCTTGCGAGTCTTCAGCACCCGAATATCGCCCGCTTGCTGGATGGTGGGGCGCTCGACGACGGGACCCCCTACCTGGTGATGGAGTATGTGGAAGGCAAGGCGCTGACAATCTGGTGCCGCGAGCATCACGCCACGATCGATGAACGGCTGTCTCTCTTCCAACAGGTTTGTGCCGCAGTCGACTACGCCCACCGGAACCTCATCGTACACAGGGATCTGAAACCCGGCAACATCCTTGTAATGAGGGATGGCACTCCCAAGCTTCTGGATTTCGGAATTGCTAAGCTGATCGACCCTACGGCGGCCAGCGATTCGCCGGCTACGATGACGGGCGTACACATGTTGACGCCCGAATACGCCAGTCCGGAACAAGTGCGCGGGGAAGTGATTGGCACGGCATCGGACGTATATTCGCTTGGCTGCGTGCTTTATGAACTGCTGAGCGGAACCCGCCCGTACCATGTTCCGGACTTATCGCCGGCAACCGTCGCTCGCCTGGTTTGCGATACCCAGCCCGCGAAACCCAGCGCAATCGCAAAGGAGCCGAAACTGCGCCGGCAACTCGCGGGCGATTTAGACAACATCATTCTGATGGCGCTGCGCAAAGAGCCGGAGCGCCGCTATCACTCGGCGGCGGAACTCGCCGACGACCTCGCTCGCCATCGAACGGGACATCCGGTGCGCGCCCGGCGCGAAAGCTTCGGGTATCGCGCGGGAAAGTTTATCGGCCGCAATCGATATGCACTGCCCGTGGCCACTTTAGCCATCCTGGGGCTGCTGGCTACCACGGGAATAGCGGTGTACCAGGCGCGCCGTGCCGATCGCCGTTTCCAACAGGTGCGCAGCCTTGCCAACTCCTTCCTGTTCGAATTCCACGATAAGATCGCGAACCTGCCCGGCTCAACGGAGGCGCGCGAGCTGATCGTTAAAAAAGCGCTCGAATATCTCGCGACGCTGTCGGCCGAAGCGGGCAGCGATGTCGCGCTCAAGCTCGAATTGGCAGAGGCTTATCGCAAGGTGGGCGTTGTCCAGGGCTCGGCGGGCGAGGCCAGCCTGGGACACACTCAACAGGCGTGGGTGAGCTATCAAAAGGCGCGCACCATTCTCGAGTCGCTGGAGCGGACGGGTCACACGAGCGACCGGCTATTCGCGGCATTGAGCAGCCTATATTTGAGCATCGGGTCGGAGCTATCCTCGGGACGCGATGCCGAAGGAAGCCTGCGGGCATATCAGCAGGCGCTGGCTGCAATCCAGCGGACGTCGCCTGGATTCTCCGGCCGCGAGCAACAGATCAGAGCGGCATGGTACTGGATCGCCACGGCCGAAGACCGGCTCGGCAACCTTAACGATGCCATCGGGCACTATGCCGCTGCTATTGCCGGACGACGCACGGCGCCCGACGCCACCGCCCAGCTGCTGTTAGGGCGAGCCTACGATCGGCTAGGGCAGGATCAGCAGCACAACGGGGACGTGAATGCGGCCGCGGAGAATCTCCGCTCGGCATTGGCGATCGAAGAAGGCTTGCTGCAGGCCGATCCGCGCAATACCGTCTATCACTCCGATGTCTTTTGGATCTGCGAAGCGCTCGGAAATACGAACGCGGCAGCCGATTGGCCCGGCCTGGGCGACAGTGTCGCGGCGCTCACTTATTATCGCCGGGGCCTTTCGATCGCCCGCGAAATGGTGACCGCCGACCCGAACAATGCCACCGCTAAGCGAACCGTCGCGGCGGCACTCGACAACATCGGCGACGCGCTTCGCGATTCCAACCCGGCGGAATCTGCCCGGTCGTATCACGAAATGATCTCGATCATAGACACTCTTCTTGAGCTGGACCCGAATCACTCGATTTTCCGCCGTATGCGAGTGTTGGGGCTGGTGAGCCTGGCTTATCCTTCGATCCGACTTGGACGGTTCGACGAAGTGCGGCGCGATCTCGCGGAAGCTTTACGAACTCTGGATGAGTTGACAGCCAAGGATCCCCGGCGAGCCTATCTCCAGGCTGACCGCGTCCAGGCGTACGTGATGGGCGGCGATCTGGAGATAGCGTCGCATAATGTACGCGCTGCCGAGGAGAAGTACCGTCACGCGGTTGAACTGGGAGAAAAGGCCGCGACAGATCATCCTATCCTCGAGCGCCTTGCGTACTTGAGCATCTGCTATGAGCGCCTTGGTTCGCTGTATCGAAGGGAGTCAAAATGGCAGGAGGCGCGCGGCTGGTATAGCAAGAGCCTCAGGATCTGGACCGAATGGAGCCAGCATGGCGTCTCCAGTGTGTTCGACGTGCGGCGTCGGGCTTCGGCGGCCAAAGCAGTGGCGGAGTGCGACTCACGGTTGACGAAAGGTGTAGCGAAAGAACAGTCGCCGCGATAAAATCAGCCTAGTCATACAATTCCCATCGGGGCGATGTCAACAGCATTTACGCGCGCTCTTCGAGTCATTCATGCGGATGGCGGACGGCCGGCACTCGCCGCCGCCGGCGCTGCTATCGTGATCCTCGCCGGCTGGGCCGTTTGGGCCGAGTTCGCGCATGTGACGTTGTACGAAGTCTCCGCGAATGCCCGGTTGGAGGTCAACCAGGCTGCTTACCCCGTTCAAGCGCCGATGCTCGGCCGTGTGGTGCGCGCCGATCTGATGGTTGGACGGCAGGTGCGCGCCGGCGACGTTCTGGTCGAGCTCGAAAGCTCGGACGAGCGGTTGCAGGGGGCCGAGCAACGTGCCCGGCTGGACGCGCTGGGACCACAAATCGCCGCGCTGCGCAGCCAGATCTCCGCAGAGGAAGCAACGATCGCGCAGGAACGCCGCGCGAGCCAGGTAGCGGCGGAAGAAGCGCTGGCAAACGCCAAACAGTCGGAAGTTCCCGCGCAGCATAATGCGCAGGAGGAACAGCGACTGCGGCGCTTGCGTGATGAAAAGCTGATTTCGGAGCGCGACTATCAACAGGCGCTCGCGAATTCGCAGCAGTCGAAGCTCGCTGCGGAACGCGACAACGTTGTGGTGCGGCGCATCGAGCAGGAGCAGCGCACGCGCGAGGGCGACCGGCTGGCTCGGATTCGCTCGCTCGAGACGAACATCGCCAGCCTTGAAGCGCAGGCCAGCGCCATTCGAGCGACCATCCAACGGCTTCGAAATGAGGTGGAGCGGCGCACGATACGGGCCCCGTTCGACGGGCGCATCGGCGAGGCGGCGCTGCTTCGAACCGGTTCGGTTGTCGATGAGGGCGACCGCGTCGCGTCGATCGTCCCGGAAGGCCATGTCGTCGTGGTGGCGCAATTCCCTCCGCCGGCTGCTTTTGGAAGGTTGGCGCCGGGACAGCACGCGGAAATGCGGTTGGACGGCTTCCCGTGGATGCAATACGGCTCGCTGCAGGCGGTGGTTCAACGGGTCGGTGGCGAGGTTCGCGACGGCACGGTGCGTGTTGAGCTGGCGATAAACAACGCACCGCCCGGGATCCCGATGCAGCATGGGCTGCCGGGCAGCGTGGAGGTCGCGGTGGAACGCGTGACGCCGGCGACACTGCTGCTTCGGAACGCCGGCGCGCTTTGGGCATCCCCGAGGAGCGCATACCTGAAATAGGTCCTATGCGGCGCTTCCTGGTCCCGGAAACCATTCAGACATCCGCGATGGATTGCGGGCCCGCAGCGCTGCGAAGCCTGCTGGAGGGCCACGGGATCCGGGCGTCTTATGGACGTTTGCGGGAAGCCTGCCAGACCAGCGTCGACGGCACCTCCATCGATCAGATCGAGGCGGCGGCGGTGGAACTGGGGCTGGATGCATCCCAGATCATGCTGCCGGCGGATCACCCCATGCCGCTGCCCGCGCTCGTGGTGGTCCGGCAGCCGAATGGCACCACCCATTTCGTGGTCGCGTGGCGTCAGCACGGTCCGATGCTGCAGGTGATGGACCCGGCGGTGGGTCGTCATTGGATCACGCGGAAGCGGTTCCTCGAAGATCTGTATATTCACACGCAGCGGGTCCCGGCCGAGGATTGGGAAGCGTGGGGCTCGAGCGACGAGTTTCAGAAGGTTTTGCGGGCTCGAATGCGGCGGTTGGGCATTTCCGATGCGCAGGCGAAATCGCCCGCGCCACCTGCCCGCCTGGATGCGGCGGTGCGGATGACCGACGCGCTGGTTGAGAAAGGCGCGATCCGTCGCGGCACGGAAGCGGCCAGGTTGGCGGGGAAGCTGGCTGGCGGTGAGGCGGAGATTCCAGACGAGTACTGGTTCGCGGCGCCGGACGAAACCGATTCGCAGATGGTCAGGATTCGCGGCCCGGTGATGGTGGAGGTCCAGGGGCGGCGCGCGCGGGCGGAGTCGCTCTCGCCGGAATTGACGGCCGCGCTTCAGGAGAAACGTTCGCGGCCTGGTCTCGAGCTATTGCGGGCGATTCGCGAGGGCGGGCTGTGGAAGCCGGCGATCGTGATGGGGGCGTTGATCGTGGCCGGCGCGGGTAAGGTGGTCGAGGCGTTGTTGTTCCGCGGGCTGTTCGACGTCGCCCGCGATCTCACTTCTGCCGGCGCCCGATTCGGCGCGCTTGTGGCGTTGCTCGTTTTCTCGGGCGCCCTGCTGCTGCTCGACTTCTCGGTAGCCCGCGCGGTGCTGCGATTCGGACGCCAACTGGAAGCCCGCTTGCGCCTGCGCTTTCTCGCCAAAATCCCGCGGCTGGGCGATCGCTACTTCAGCAGCCGGCCAGTGTCGGACATGGCGGAGCGCGGCCACAACGTGCAGCAACTACGACAGGTGGGGGATCTCGGGGCTGCATTTTTGCGGGCCTCATTCGAGATGCTGCTGACCGTAGCCGGCATCGCGTGGCTGTACCCGGGCACATTCTGGCTGGCGCTTGCGGTTGCCGTTGTCTCATTCGGAGTGCCGCTGCTGGCGCAGCCGTTGCTGATGGAACGCGATCTTCGGATGCGGGCGCATGCCGGCGCGTTAATGCGTTTTCAGCTCGACGCGCTGCTCGGCTTGACGGCGATCCGCGCGCATGCCGCTGAGCTCACGGTGCGGCGTGAACAACTGGCACTGCTCGGCGAATGGGCGCGGGCGGGGCTGCGAGTGCAAAGGGCGGTGGTCGGTGTCACAGGCCTGCAGCTCATGCTTAGCCTCGGCCTGTCGGCGTTCCTGGTGTGGACGCGGCTCGCCCACGCTATCAATCCCGGCGGTATCCTGCTGTTGATTTACTGGGTTCTCAATCTGCCCGCGCTCGGCGATGAAGCGGCGGGAATCGCCTGGCAATACCCGATGTTGCGCAACTCCGCGTTGCGGTTAATCGAGCCGCTCGGCGCTCCGGAGGAAGGCCGCGTCGCCGGTGCCGGCGCGCCCGTCAAGGATGCGGTCGAGATCGAGTTCGACCATGTGACGGTGCAGGCGGCGGGCCAGACCATTCTCGAAGATATTTCAGTCCGAGTCGCGCCAGGCGAGCATGTCGGCATCGTCGGCGTTTCGGGTGCCGGCAAATCCAGCCTCGTGGGGCTGCTGTTGGGTTGGAATCGTCCCGCGAATGGCGAATTGCGGGTGAATGGAGCTTCGATCGACGTCGAAGCGCTGCGGCCGCATACCGCGTGGGTCGATCCGCAGGTGCAACTCTGGAACCAGAGTCTGTTCGCAAACCTGCAGTATGGCGCCGATGATCCTGAGTCGATGGAGCGGATCCTGGCGGATGCGGAACTGACCAGCGTCCTGCGCCGCATGCCCGACGGGCTGCAAACGATGCTGGGTGAAGGCGGCGCGCTGGTGTCCGGCGGCGAAGGCCAGCGGGTGCGGCTGGGCCGGGCGATGGCTCGCCGGAGTACGCATCTCGTCATTCTTGACGAGCCCGCGCGGGGGCTCGATCGCGGACGGCGCCGCACATTCCTGAAGCGTGCGCGCGAGCGATGGCGCTCCGCTACGCTGCTGTGCATCACGCACGACGTGGAGGATACGGTTGGATTCAACCGCGTGCTGGTGATTGACAATGGGCGTATTGCCGAAGATGGTGTGCCGGTCGACCTGGCTGCGAATCCCGATTCTTTGTACCGCCGCCTGCTCGACGCCGAGCATGACGTCAGGCGCGGGCTATGGGCCAGCTCCACGTGGCGCCGCATGTGGATGGAAGACGGCCGCCTGATCGAGTCCTCAAAAAAGGAGGCTCCCGTTGAAGCGCGTGCTTGATCTTCTGTGGCCGGCGCGAGAACAGGACGCCCTGGAAGCTGCTCTGCTGCCGTCGCCTCGCGAGGTGGAGGAGCGGCAGGTTTGGGGGCACAACCTGGAGTCGCGGCTTCGACAGGCGGCTCCCGCGACGATCGCGGTGAACGGCGGCTGGCTCGGGTTGATGGACGTTCGCGGGAAGCACGCTGTTCTGCTCGCGCCCGATCTGCGCCGTGTGCGCGTGCCGTTTCAGGAACTCTGCGATCTGATTCGCTCGGGGCCGGAGGCTCCCTATCGCGCGGATGTCGAGCGCGTCCTCGCGGAGTGCGGAATTCCCGAGCGGCGGCGGGATCTTGTTCGACGCGAGATGCTCGGCGTACGGACGCGTTTGCTTCCGATGTCGCGGCTTCGCACGGTCCGAACTCCACCGGGCGCGTCGTTCGCCCGGCAAATGGACGGAGCGGGGTTGTGGTGGCGGATTGCCGGCCTTTCCGGGGCTCACCTGGCGGAAGATCTTCTGTGGATCGTTTCGTGGTGGCTTTTGGGGCGAGACGCGTTAGAGGGGAGGCTCGACCCCGGCTGGATTGCGGCATGGGCCCTGCTGCTGGCCTGCGTGATTCCGGCGCGGCTCGCCACCCTTTGGCTGCAGGGTTCCATCGCAATTCGCACTGGCGGGTTGCTCAGGCAGCGGCTGCTTGCCGGCGCGCTGCTGCTTCATCCCGAGGAAGTGCGTCATGAAGGCGCGGGCCGTTTCCTGGCGCGCGGCATCGAGGCTTCACAGGTGGAGAACCTCGCGCTGTCGGGCGCGATTCCCGCCGCATTGGCGCTGATCGAGCTGCTGGTTGCGATCGTCGTCCTGGCCTTGGGCGCGGCGCCTTTTCTGCACGTTCTGCTGCTCGTGTTCTTCACTGCCGGAGTGTTCGCGCTGGCGGCACGTTATTACCGCGGCCGCCTGAAGTGGACCGAAGCGCGTCTTGCGATGACTCACGACCTGGTGGAGCAAATGACGGGGCATCGCACCCGCCTCGCGCAGCAGCGTCCGGAGCAGTGGCATGAGAACGAGGACGCGGCGGCGGCAGAGTATCTCGATCTCTCGCAGCGGATGGACAGTCGCGGGTCGGTGCTCATCGGGCTTGCGCCGCGTGCCTGGCTGTTCCTTGGAATCGCGCTGTTGGCTCCGGCGTTTCTGGCGCAGGGCGCAAACGCCGCGGCTCTCGCGATTTCGCTCGGCGGGCTCCTGTTTGCGTGGCAGGCATTTCGGCGCCTGACCGCGGGCCTGGCAAACCTGGCGGGTGCGGGCATCGCATGGAAACAGGTGGCTCCGCTGTTCCGTGCCGCGGCACGATTCGAGCCGCAGCGCCCCACGCCCACGGTAGCCGAAACCGAAACGGTGCTGACCGCGACAGATCTGCGGTTTCGCTACAGCGAGCGAACTCCGCCGGTGCTCACTGGCGCGAACCTTACCGTGAAACGCGGCGATTGGGTTTTGCTGGAGGGTGAGTCGGGAGGCGGCAAGTCGACTCTCGTTTCGCTGCTCACGGGCCTGAGGCCGCCCGAATGCGGACTACTGCTGATTCGCGGTCTCGACCAGCAAACCCTCGGTTCGCGCGAATGGCACAGGCATATCGCGGCCGCCCCGCAGTATCACGAGAATCACGTGTTGACCGGCACGTTCGCGTACAACCTGCTCATGGGCCGTTCGTGGCCGGCGGGCGACGAGGAGATGCGCGAAGCGGAACAGCTCTGCCGCGAGCTTGGATTGGGGCCGCTTGTGGAGCGCATGCCGGGCGGCATGATGCAGATGGTCGGCGAGACCGGGTGGCAGCTTTCACAAGGCGAGCGCAGCCGCCTGTTCCTGGCGCGGGCGCTGCTGCAGAAGGCGGATCTCGTGGTCCTGGATGAAAGTTTCGCCGCCCTTGATCCGGAGACGCTGCGGTTGTCGCTGGAGTGTGTTTTGCGTCGCGCACCGTCGCTGATTGTGGTGGCGCATCCGTAAGCGGAAAAATTTCGGTGGCGCTGGCCATTTCCTATTTCGTTTTCGCCTGTATGAGTGAGCGGCAGAAAAGAGCCGAAACCAAAAAGGAAAAAGGAGATATGACAATGATGCGAGTGAAAACGAATGTGAAAGCCGGCGGTCGGAGCGTGCAGCACAACCAGGTGAGCGGACTGAAGGTTCGCAGCCAGGTGAAGGCGGGAGGGCGGAGCATACAGCACAACCAGGTGAGCGGACTGAAGGTTCGCAGCCAGGTGAAGGCGGGCGGGAGCGTGCAGCACAACCAGATGAGCGGATTCTAGTCTCATGATCGAACACGCTTTAAAACTGGAAGAAGAGGCCTACGCGTTGGAGGAGTCCGCCGAGTGGAAGCAGGCGGAGCCCCGCTGGCGCGAGGCCCTCGCCATTTTCGAAGCGGAGGAGGGCTCGCAGCATCCCGACACGGCAAACCTGCTGCGTGTGTTGGCCAACAACCTGATTCACCAAAGTCGCTATCGCGAAGCCGAAGAGCTTGCGCGGCGCGCGGTTGAGATCATGGACGCTGTCGTGCACCTGGTGGACGGACCTGAGGGGAAAATCATTCAGGTCGAGGCGCTGCTCGTGCATGGCAATGTGCTACGGGAACTCGCGCGGTACCCGGATGCCGAGGTGGTTTTGCGGCGAGCTCTCGCTCTCAGCGAACCGGACCTGACCGACGCGATGGGTGGCGCACTGAACAGCCTTGGGATCGTTTACAAGTATTGGGGCAAATATGAGGAGGGAGAACGCGTTTACCGGCGCGCTCTTGATATTTTCACTCAACTGTATGGCGAACGGAGCGTGCAGGTTGCGACGCTGTACCACAATCTCGGGGGACTCGAGCATCAGCGCGGCCAGTTTGAATTAGCTGAAGAACCAGCGCGGCGGGCTTGGGAAATTCGGAGGGAGCTTTTGGGCGAGAAGCATCCGGACGTGCTTGCCGACGCTTGCGCTTACGGCGGTGTTCTGGATGGACTGGGGCGAACGAAGGAGTCGCGGCCGATTTATGAAGGAGCGCTCGAAGAGTTCGAGCGGGTATATGGCCCCGAGCACTTCGAGGTTGCCGCCACGCTGCACAATCTTGCGTGGGTTGAGAGCGCGGATGGGAATCGAAAGGCGGCGGAAGGGTACTACCAGCGGGCGTTGGAAATTAAGCAGAGACTGCTGGGGCCGGAACATCCGGAGTGTGCGTTGACAGCCGGAAATCTCGCGGCGCTGGGCAGTTAACAACCAGTCAAGTCACAAGCGGTCTCGCTGGTGTCTTCTCCAAACTTCTCGCGGGGTGCAGAGAATCGGAGGCTGGTCAATACCGTTATGAGTGGCCTCGGTATAAGGTGACTATGGCTTGAGCTTCCGCCGAGCGGCCCTCGCCTACCGGACCCACACGCTCCGAGGTCTTAAATTTCACCGAGACCCGGCTCGCGTCAATTTCGAGGGCGGATGCCAGTTTCTCGCGGATCGCCTGGCGGAAGTTCTTGAGTTTGGGGCGCTCGAGGATCACTGTCGAATCGACGTTCAGCACTTCGTAGCCTTCCCCAGACACCAGGTCGCGGGCATGCCGCAGGAAGCGCATGCTGTCGGCACCCTGCCAGCGGGGATCCGTATCGGGGAAGTGCATTCCGATATCGCCCATCGCGAGTGCCCCGAGCAGCGCGTCCGTAATCGCGTGCGACAAGACGTCGGCATCGGAATGACCCTCCAGGCCAAAGTCCGAAGGAATGGTGACGCCACCCAGTATCAAGGGCCGGCCCGGTGAGATGCGATGCACATCCCAGCCTTGCCCGGTTCGAATATCGATCAATGCTCTACTCGTCCTGCGATTTCATCGGCCAGGAAGTGACGAGCCAGATCCATATCGGAAGGCTTAGTGATCTTGATGTTGCGATCGCTGCCCGGCACGACGCTGATTTCGACTTCCTCCAGCCGTTCGATGAGGCTGGATTCGTCAGTTCCCGTGAAACCGTCCTCGCGCGCCTTATCGAACGCTTTCCGCAGAAGGTTGTAACGGAAAACCTGGGGCGTTTGGGTGAGAATCAAGCGCTCGCGTGGAATCGTCGCACGCACCTTATTGCGGTGCACCTGCTTAACCGTGTCCACGGGAACGATGCCGACTATCGCGGCGCCGGACTGTTCCGCCTCGACGAACACCTTCTCGAGGATGTCCAGCTCGATGAATGGCCGTACCGCGTCGTGCACAGCCACCAACTCGGTCTCGACCGAGAGACTTGTGAGCGCGTTCTCCACCGATTGCTGCCTGGTTTCGCCGCCCTCGACGAGCTTTACCGGCTTGCTGACCGCTTCCTGCTTCAACAGCTCGCCGACCCAGCCGATGTCCTCGCCGCGGAGCGCCACAATAATCTCGCTCACCCAGGGCGAGGAGACAAACTTCCGGATCGTATGCAGCAGGATCGGGGAGCCGTCGAGCAGCATGAACTGCTTCCGGCTGGTGCCGGCTTTTTCGGGCGCCGGTTTGCCCATCCGCGTGCCAAGACCTGCCGCTGGCAGGATCACTGTAACTTTCATTCGCAGTCGCCGGTACTAGCCGGATGTTGTCTTTGCTTCAGCCGGCTGTGCCGGAGTTGGAGCACCGTCCCGCTGGCGTTCATGACGCGGCTCAGACGGTGCCTTGTCGTGTACTGCGTGGATGCGATCGTCAAAACGGCCAAAAATCATTTTACCGGCAGTCGTCTGTAGTACGCTGGTGACCGAAATGTCAATGGTCCGCGAAATCATTTTCTTCGCGTTGTCCACCACCACCATGGTGCCGTCATCCAGGTACGCAACACCCTGGTTGTACTCTTTTCCTTCCTTGAGGATGAAGACGCGCATGGTCTCACCCGGGAGTACGATCGGCTTCAGGGCGTTCGCCAGTTCGTTGATGTTGAGGACCTCGACACCATGGAGACCGGCCACCTTATTCAGGTTGAAGTCATTTGTGACGATTTTGCAGTTGTAGACCTTCGCGAGCTCGATGAGCTTCATGTCGACCTCGCGAATATTGGGGAAGTCGTCTTCGAGGATCTGCACATTCAAGTGCGTCAGCTTTTGAATGCGTTGGAGGATGTCGAGGCCGCGTCGTCCCCGGTTTCGTTTCAGCGCGTCGGCGGAGTCGGCGACCAGCTGCAGCTCGCGCAGTACAAACTGCGGAATGACGAGAGCTCCTTCGAGAAAGCCCGTCTCAACGATGTCGGCGATACGGCCGTCGATAATAACGCTCGTGTCGAGGATCTTGAACGCCTGTTCGGCCTGCTGCTCACCGCCAAAGAGGCCACCCAGGGCCCCGAGGTTGAGCATCTCGCCTTTGCTAGCCCCGACGATTAACCCGACATATGCCATCCAGAGGGAAAAAGCGATTTCGATGAAGGCCAGGGAATCCGAACCCTGAGGAATGGCTTTTGACAGGATCAACGAAGCGAAATAGGCTCCACAAAGCCCCATAAGGGAACCCAGAGCGGCCCCGATGAGGCGTTTCAAAGTGACTTTTCGGACCTGAAGTTCGAAGGCAACGATACCGAGTCCAATGGCTATGCCTACCACAGTTCCAATCGGACGCGTCAGTCCGAAAGGCTGCAGATACCAGGCTGCACAGCCCAGCAGCGCTATGAAAAGGGAACGAAGAAAGAGCAGGTTTTTCACCGGCACCCCCAGTGCGCGGTTACGCACACGGTTGGGATACATTAATCCCACGTTACAAGTTGCGCATTGAGTATATCACTGATTACGCGTCTTTGCCCGTGGGCATGAAACAGGCGTGGTGGAGAATGTTTGATGGGAGAGAGAGGCGGGGTACCAGGACGGACTCTGGATCGGCGGGGCGCTCGTCCGGAGTTATTGCTACAGAGCTTTGGCCAATTCTTCGGCGAACGCGCTTTGCGGTCCCTGATGGCCCTGATGCGCGCGCTTGTGCTTCTTACCGCCGCGCTCACGGCGTTGCGGCCGGTCCGTTGGAGCAGCAGCGGTAGTAGTTGTAGCGGTGGTGGCCACCCCCGCCATCGCGGGAACGGGCCGTCCTTGAACGCCAAGCTGCTGTCGTGATTTCGGGGGCTGGGCCTGGTTGGCGCGCAGCAATCGGTCTTCGAGCGGCGCGCGATCAAAGCGGCGGATGATGAGATTCATCTCTTCCGAATTGGGCGCATCGATGAAGGCGAAACCTTTGGATTCCTGGGTCTCAGGGTTGCGGATTACTTTGACGTCGTCGAAGACGAGGCTCTCGGCGTTCAGCCACGCTTTGATATCGTCCTTGGTTACCCAGACGGGTAGATTTCCGAGGAAAACAGTAAAACTCATTCTTATGTGTATTTAGCTCCGTAGGGGATTTGAGGGATCTGCTTCGAGGAGGCGATCCATGAAAGCTACTCCGATAGTATCACAGCGTTGAAATCGACGCCAAGAGAAATCTTCGGTAAGTATTTCGTTCGCAAGGAGAAGGGCTGACGGCCAGGCGCAGTGACCGGGAATGTTTCAGTTCAATTTATCAAACTCCTCTTGACGGGCGGATTATGTATGACCATAATAGCCAATATGGTCACAGATCAGAAGAACGTGCTGATTGTGGGAGCCGGACCCACGGGTCTGACCCTCGCTTGCCGCTGCCGACAGCTCGGTTTGGACGTGCGAATCATCGATCGCAAGCCGGGTCCAGCCAGAACTTCCAATGCCATCGGTCTGCAATACCGCGTGTCCGAAATCCTGCAGATTATGGGGATTTACGATCGTTTTGCTGGTGAAAGCTGCTCGCCAACGGCGGTGAACCTCTACTCCGGCGAGCGGCAGTTGCTGCAGTTCCAGTTTCTGGCCGATGGCCGTCCGGGGAGCGCCGGAACCTTCGAACCTCGAGCGCTGATGATTCCGCAGAGCCGGACGGAGGAGCTCTTAGGAAATTTCTTGTCGGAAATCGGCGGGCGCGTCGAATGGAATACCGATCTGCTCGACTACCACCAGCGAGAAGATGGCGTTTCCGCGCGATTATCGGTTGAGGGTGGCAAGGAGACGTGGTCGGGCGCATGGCTGGTAAGCTGCGAAGGATCGCACAGCCGAGTCCGTAAGCAAGCGGGCATAGCCTTTCGCGGCAAGACCTACCCGCTGCACTTTGTTCTCGCCGATTTCCGGATTAACAGGGGCCTGCCGGGAGGAGAAAACCATGTCTGGTTGCATCCGGACGGCGCGGTCGCCCTGCTGCCATTGCCGGGTGATGGGTTGTGGCGATGCATTGTAGAACTTCGATCGCGCCCATCCGGCGATACATGGACACTTCTTCGGGATGCGCTTTCTGAACGCGTCGCCGTGGCTGCAAAGTTCGAAATTGACGCGCCCGAGTGGGTGTCCGGCTTCGATATTCACTGCCGCCTCGTCGATCGATATCGCGATGGGCGCATTTTCCTCGCCGGCGACGCAGCCCACATTCACAGCTATACCGGAGGACAGGGCATCGCGACCGGCGTTCAGGACGCGTTCAACCTGGCCTGGAAACTGGCGCGGGTGGCCGGCGGTGCTCCTGAGGCACTGCTCGATACCTATGAAGAAGAGCGGCGCCTTCAGGCAGAGATGGTTCTCAGGCAGACCGATCGAGTGACCAGCCTTCTCATCTCGACCACACCTTGGAAGCGCCGGCTGCGGGAGTGGATTGTGCTGCCGACATTACGGTCGGCCTGGTTTCAGAGGCGCTTCTTCGGGAAGTTTACGCAGCTCAATGTCCGTTACCGTCAAAGCCTGCTATCGCAGGGCCCGCGATCGGGCGAACGCGCACCCGACCTTGCGTTGCCGGAGGGGACATTATTCGAAAAGCTGCGAGCCGGAAAGCCACTCATTTTGCTGGGCGCCAATGTTGGGTCTCCCGCGTTGCTCGCTGCCCTGATGCGGCTGAACCTCCTGCCACAAATCCGTGGTGCAGGCAACTCGCTCATTTTCGTTCGTCCAGACGGACATTTCGGCCTCGTTCAACGCTCGTTCCGGCCGCGGGAACTGAAAGAATACCTCAAGCTGGTATGCGATCCCGAGCGGGTCGAGGCGGCCTTTTCGGACACGCTTCATAATGAATTGGAGCCCCTTTGCCACGCGCTTTCACCGAAGTCGAACGCCAGGTCCTGACACGCAAACTGCGCCAGGCGGGTAGCAACGCCATCGCCCGTTACGGGTTGCGAAAGCTCAACGTGGAAGACGTCGCGCGGGAGGCGGGCATATCGAAGGGCGCCTTTTACCTGTTCTTTCCATCGAAGGAAGCGCTGGTGGTCGACATCCTGGGGACCATCGAGACAACCATGCGCCAGGAACTGGAAGCCCGCTTGAACGAGCCGGCGACCTCAGCGCGCGAGGTCATCGTGCGATTTCTACGACATCTTTTCGACGTGGTCGAGCGCGAGCCCGTTCTGGCTGTGCTCACGAACCCCGAAGAAGCAGGTTACCTGTTCCGGGCGGTGCCCCCGGAGGAATTAGCTCGCCGGAAATTGGATGATGACCGCTATTTTGAAGCCCTTTTCGCCCGCTGGCAGAACGAAGGGGTACTGGAGCCTATCGACGTCCACGTTCTCAGCGGCTTGCCCAGCATGGTTCTCGCCTTGGCGCAGCAGAAAGAAATGATCGGTAGGGACCGCTTCCCGGCGCTGATGGATTTGTTGATCGAGAGCCTGGCGCACCGGCTTGCGCCGCGTAAGAAAGGCCGCTGACGAGGATAGAATTATGGCGGCGAAGGACTTCGTGCAGGCCATGCGGGTGGCACTCCGCGAGTTGGCGGATCCGGCCAGGGCGCCGTTGATGCAGGCTTATATGAAGTCGGGTATGCCGTTTCTTGGAGTGCCGACACCTCTCCATCGGCGAGCTGGTACGTCGGTGATTCGAGCGTATCCCCTCGATTCGGAAGAGGAGTGGCGCGAGGCGGTGTTGGAGTTGTGGCGTGGAGCCCAGTACCGTGAAGAGCGGTACGCCGCAATCGGACTCGCCAACCATACTGCGTATCGCCGACATCACACCATGCGTGCGCTGCCGATTTATGAGGAGATGATCACGTCCGGCGCGTGGTGGGACTATGTCGATTTCATCGCCGGCCACAATATCGGTGAGCTTCTGCGGCTTTATCCCGCGAAGATGGGGAAGATTCTGCGGCGGTGGGCGGCGTGCGACGACATCTGGAAGCGCCGCAGCGCTATTCTTGCGCAGCTTGGCTTTAAGGGAGATACGGATCTCGAACTGCTCTATGACTGCATTCGTCCATCGCTCGGGTCCAAGGAATTCTTTCTGCGGAAGGGGATTGGGTGGGCTTTGCGCCAATACGCTTGGACAGATCCCGACGAGGTGATCCGGTACGTTGCGGAGCATGACGCGGAACTGAGCCCGCTGAGCAAGCGCGAAGCACTGAAAAACACTAAGGTACGGACAGTTTAGGTGGCGAAAACGGGACGTCTATGACAGTTTCCACTCGAGAAACGCTTCGACCAACGCGGAACTCCGTAAGAGCTTGCCAAACCTCGTAGAGGCATTAGTGCGATTGAATCAAGGCTTCTAACGCTAGAAACGGCCCCTTTCGGTATCCGGAACGTCGAAAAAGAACCTTACGGGTTCACCCACCTTTGGCAACCGGTCATGAATAATCGCGCCGCATTGAATTCCGCGATGCACTCACTTTCTCTCTGACTAGCTAGCCGCTGCTGCGAATGGGTCAACCGGGTCAGGTCTACAAGGTGGGGGACTCGTACACCACTCGTGGCCTCACGCATCGTGAGGCTCAATGCCACTTAGGTTTCTCTAAGAAACTAGTAGTTCGGCTCCCTGCAGGGGCCATCCTGGCGCCGGCAGGCGGTTTAACACCCCTACAGGGTTCAATTGAGGCCGCGATTCCTTTCTTATTGCACTGCGCCGACCCAGGGTTTCGCGGGCGCGTTCGGGACTAAATCCATGCGCTTGTGCAACTGTTTGGTGGAGTACATGCGTCGATCCGCCGCGCTCAAGAGGCCTTCTGCGTCGTTGCCGTCTTCGGGATAGATCGCGGCCCCAATGCTGAGCGACAACAGCGACTCGCCGCAAACCGCCATCCCGGTAACACGCACGGCATTTTCAAGCTGCGCAATACGCTCGTGCAACTTGTCGCCCGATAGTCCAGGGATTACGATGACAAACTCATCACCGCCCATACGGGCGACGTAATCGTACTCGCGGCAGTTTTCCTTGAAGGCGATTGAGACGAGTTGCAGAACACGGTTGCCTTCCAGGTGCCCAAAGCGGTCATTGATCTGCTTGAAGCCGTCGAGGTCCCCCACCAGCACAGTCAGGGGGCCGCCGGAGCGCTTAGAACGGTTGATCTCACCATCCAGATGTAAAAAGAGCGAGCGGGCATTCGGGAGATTCGTCAGGTAGTCCGTAGTGGCGCAGGATTCCACCTGGCGGTATTTCAAGGCGTTCTCGATGGCCAGCGAGACTTTGGATGTCAGCGCCAGCAGTACGCGCAAGTTGTCCTTGGTAAAGGAGTCTTTTTCGGAGCGATAGAGCGTGAGCGCACCGATGACGCCATTCAAGCCCGTCAACGGCACGGAAAGGGCGGAACGCAGCACGCTGAACTTGGTCGCATCGTTGAGATAGGACGGCTCAACCGACGGGTTGCCGTTGATGATGGCCTTGTTGTTCTCTGCGACCCATCCCGAGAGGCCGTCGCCCATGGGAATTGCAAGGGACGAGAAAAGGCGAAAATCGTCGCCACTGACGTATTCGGGGACGAGTTTGTCTTCCTTAATGACATAGATGGCTATGCCGTCGTAGGGAACGATATGTTTGAGACGGACCGCCAGCACCGAGAGAGTCTCACCGAGGCTGAGCGAATTGCCAATCGCTTGTGTGATCTCGAACAGCGCCTGGACTTCCTGCCGCGCGGCGGCGATCGATTCCAGGAAGAAGAGCGGCTCGTTCTTCTGGCCGCTTGCCGGGGATGCCTGGTTGACTTCGAACCCGGCTGCGGGGGCTTGTCCATTCTGGATGCGGAGCCGCGTGGAAAGCTCTTTGCGCTTACCGACGGGCATCTTGCGGACCGTTTCTTCCAGTTCCAGGTAACGGCGCGCCAGCACTTCGATCACCCGCGGGTCGAACGACGTCCCCGCTTCGGACTTGACCTTGGCCATCGCATCATCGAGTGGCAGCGCCCGGCGATACTGACGATCCGAGGCGAGCGCATCCAGGCAATCGACAGCCGAGAGGATTCGGGCGCCAATGGGAATGTCCTCACCACGCAGCCCGAAAGGATATCCCGACCCATCCCATTTCTCGTGATGAGCCCGCACAATCGGCACAACGGGATACGGGAAATCGACTTCCTCCAGAATTTCCGCCCCCACCAGGGGATGGATTTTCATCTTTTCGAACTCTTCCGGAGTGAGCTTGCCGGGTTTCGAAATGATGTGCTCCGGTACGGCCAGTTTGCCGATGTCGTGCAGGAGAGAAGCCGCTCGCAAGGCTGCAATTTCGTCCTCAGTCAACCCCAGTTCCTTGCCGATTTCGAGGGCGTAAACCTGTACACGGCGGAGGTGCTCGTGGGTGTTATGATCCTTGGCGTCAATGGCCAGGGAAAGCGCCTCAATGGTCCTCAGGTGCAGAGCGGCGACCTGCTCGGCGTGCAGTTTCTCGCCTTCGAGGCGGCCCAGGTACTGCCGGTATGAGCGGAAGATTACGTACACCAGGGGCAGGATGAACAATGAAATCTGCCATCCGAAGTGCTGATTCGCGATGTGCAGGATCTGCGCTATACCGGCGCCGATCATGTAGTACGGGAACGACCAGAAATAGCAGGCCTGCCAGGTCTTTCGAAACGACTTTGATTCCGTGATGGAAATAATGGCGGCAACCGGGAAGGTATTGGCCACGAAGTAGACACAGGCCACAAGCGCCACCAGCAGCGGCTCGCTGAAGTTGGGTCCACGCAGGAACCGCGCATGGTAGACACTCGACGCAAGTGCTATGGCAATGGCGACGTTGGTGACGTTGAACAGGACCTGAGCCGACGTCGGTTTGCTCCGGGTTCGCCAGATGCATTGAATAATGTTGGCGGTACAGCCGATCAGCAGGGTTTCGGGTACGCTCAGTTCGATGATTCCTACCAGGACGAACAGGAAGTTGACCGACATGGTGCCGGTGACGCCTGGCAGAGAAACTTTCAGAACGGAAGCAATGATCGAGATGAGGTAGTAGCAAATGAAACGCTGAAGGTCCACGGCGTGCCACTGCATACCGCCCGACAGGATCTCGGCGAGACCCAGGGCGGCTATGGCTCCGATAAATGCCTTGGCGTTTGGACGCAGCATTCAGGTATTGCTCCGCAACTCTCCTTCCGGACCTAAGTTATTGAGAAACATAGCTGAGCAATGAATAATGAGACAGCTTGTCAGATGCCATGAGACAAACTGGCGCATTGAGGGTTCCGGAACGTCGGTCCGTCCAGGTACATCGTGGGGCCCTAACATGGCCCCCGTCTAATCGGCACTTTTGAACATTGGAATTAGAGGACTACGACGAAGGGTAATAGGAATCACAGATATAACGATTACATTACTATTACGTCCAACGGCCGCTGTTGGCTCTACTATTGACCTGGGGACCGCACATGTTTAACCAATGGCTGTTCATCCTAAGGGCATACGTGCCCACGTCCTTTTAACGTCCGTCTTTGGGCCGTACGCCCAGGACGACGAGTTCGGGAGCCGTCGCGCCAACCCGATGGAGCTTTATCACAACCAGGTGACCCGGCTCCAGGGTTCCTTCTCATTGCGGATGTTCCACCGTTCGTGGGGCATTATGATGATCCAGCAGAACATCTCCGCCCCTTCTACGCTGATGGATTTTCCCACGCGGGAAGCTTTTGCCAAAGAGCTGACCACACAGCACTACGATGTCGTTGGGATCTCTTCGATCATCGTGAACGTCGGCAAGGTGCGGGAGATGTGCCGCATGGTGCGTCAGATCTCGCCGGGGTCCGTCATAGTCGTAGGGGGACACGTCGCCGCGATTCCAGGAATCGACCACCTGATCGATGCCGATCATGTCGTTCGCGGCGATGGCATCGCATGGATGCGCGCCTACCTCGGCGAGGATGTCAACGCGCCGATCCAGCACCCGCACATCGTTTCGGGATTTGACGTCCGCACCATGGGGATTAAGATACCCACGCCCGATGGGGGAACCGCGGCGACGATCATCCCCTCGGTCGGCTGCCCGTTGGGGTGCAATTTCTGCACCACGTCGGCGTTTTTCGGCGGGAAGGGGAAGTTTCTCAACTTCTTCGACACGGGGGACGCGCTTTTTCGCGTGATGTGCGAGATGGAATCCGATATGAAAGTACGGTCCTTTTTCATGATGGACGAGAACTTCCTGCTGCAGCGCAAACGCGCCATGGAATTGCTCGAACGGATGAAATCGAAGGGCAAGAGTTGGGCGCTGTACGTGTTTTCCTCGGCGAACGCCATTAGCAAATACAGCATGAAGGAGCTGGTGGAACTCGGAGTTTCGTGGGTGTGGATGGGACTGGAGTCTCCGCGAGCCGGATACGCGAAGCTGAAAGGCCACGACACACTCTCGCTTGCGAAGGAGTTGCGGCGGCACGGAATCAAGGTGCTGGGATCGACCATCGTGGGTCTGGAGCATCACACGCCGGAGAATATCCGGGATGAGATTGAACACGCCGTGTCGCATGAGACCGACTTTCACCAGTTCATGCTCTACACCCCCGTGCCAGGCACGCCGCTGTACCAGGAGATGAAGGACGAGAACCGGCTCCTGGACGTGAACCTTGCGGACATCCATGGCCAGGATCGATTTAACTTCGACCATGCCGCGATTTCACGCGAGGAGTCGAACCGGTTCCTGAACTGGGCTTTCCGGCGCGACTTCCAGCGCAACGGGCCGAGTCTGTACCGTATTTGCCGAACTACGCTGGAGGGCTGGAAACGCTATAAGAGTGACCCGGACCCGCGCATCCGGGCGCGTTTCGAATGGGAGGTCCGGAGTCTGAAGACCGCATACAGCGGACTGCTCTGGGCGATGGAACGGCAGTTAAGCCGGACGAACGAAGCGGTGAGTCAAGAGATTCGCGCGCTACGGGCGGATCTCGACGCCGAATTCGGGATGTTGTCGCGGGTTGTTGGGCACTTGCTGGGGCCGGTATTGTTATGGACCAGCCGGCGCGAACAACGGCAGCTTGCGGCGGGTAAGACTTATGAGCCACCTACGTTTGTGGAGCATCGGAACTGGTCGTAGTTGCACGCTTGGGCTCAACGCGCTGCGCTCTTGCGCATCACGGTTTTCTGTAGTCGTTTGCGGCCGGCCCAATAGAGGCTGATTTCGTGGCCGTCGGGATCGTTGAGGTAGACGTGCCGCCAGCCCCACGGCATCATCTTGGGCGGCTCGGAAAGGGCTCCGGACTTTTGCAGGCGTACGCAGAACTTGTCGAGGTCTTTGATTTCGAAGTACAGGCGAACTCCGTCGCTGTGGACCGGCTGATTGGCTTCCGCGCGGTGCAAAGCGATAGAACCCTGGCCTTTCGTGGCGCGCAGCCGGGCATAAGAGGGACCGTATTGCTCAATGAGTTTGAAGCCCAGCAGGTCTTTATAGAATTGCAGCGCCACGGCTACGTCTCTGACGTAGATCATGGCGTGATTGAAGGCTAGCTCGGGGGCAGCTTTCTTGGGTTTCTTTGCGGCGGGCATATTGCACCTCCGAGTCAGTATACAGCGGAGGCGGGTTAACAACCTGCCACGGAAGGGTGAAGCAGGCGGTTCCGCCTGCCTTTGGTCCATTGCGATAGTTTACAAACCTGCCTGACATCGGCGGTACCAATCCAGGGTTTCGCCGAAGCTGAGAATGCCGGTTGTGCCGCCCATTTTCTGGACGCTCAGCGCTCCCACGGCGTTGGCAAATCGAACAGCTTCCCGGTGATGGTAACCGCGCTGCAGGGCCGCGAGGAAGCCGCCGGTGAAGCAGTCGCCTGCTCCGGTTGTGTCAACCGCCTGGACCGGGAATGCGGGCGAGCGGAAGTGGTCATCCGCATTAAAAAATGCACAACCAGCGGAGCCGAGTTTTACCACGACAGCGCGTGCGCCTTGCTGCATCAGGATGCGGGCGGCTTCGTCCGGGTCCGCGGCTCCCGTCAATTCGCGCGCCTCATCTTCGTTGACGAAGAGCAGGTCGACGTAGGGGAGGCAGGGCGATAGTGTCGCCATCCACTCGCCTCGCGAATCCCAGCCGGTGTCGATCGAAATCGCAAGGCCGGCGTCGTGAGCCTGCTTGAGCAGGGAGGCTGCATGCGGGCGCAGTGCCGGCAAGCCGAACACGTTGGCGAGATGGAACCAGGTGCATCCGGCGGTGTGATGGGCCGCCAGGTCGAAGGGCTCTCGAAAAGCTTCGCGGCTGGCTCCGGGCCGGTGAAGGAATGCGCGCGCCCCATTGGGGTTCACAAGGGCCACTGTGGAGGGAGTCGGCAGGCGCAAGCGGGCGACGTACTGCGTATCCACGCCCGCTTCGGTCAATGTCGAGACCACTTCATCACCGGCGCGATCGTCGCCGACAGCTCCAAGCAGGCGCACAGGAATTCCGAGCCGCGCCAACACGTAGGAAGTGTTTGCGCCGTTGCCGCCGAACGTGTCCACGATGGATTCGACCCAAACCGTCCGCCCCCATTGTGGTTCCTGCACCGGACCGACCAGAACGTCGCGCACCAGGTTCCCGCAGCACAGCACTCCGGGCAGAGCGGCGGCGCTACTGATAAGTGCCCCCGGCGATGGATTCAATGAATCCACGCTGCAATTGCCAGGAGCCGTACACCCGGCGGTCGTCACGTCGAAACGATCCGGAGGTAAGCACGCCGCTCAGGTCGTTCGGGTTCGCTTCCTTGTGCTCTCTGGAGATCCAACTGCGCAGCGTGTTGGTGGTTCCTTCGAGGCCGACCAGGAGGGTTGAAGCCTTTTCCTGGTTTCTACATGTCACGTCGACCGCGAGCTGCAGGTGATCGCCGGAAGGTCCGAGGCGGAACACAAGGAGGTCGGCATTCTCCAAAGCAGAGGCGAATGCTTTCGTGCCGGAAGGAAGGGTCGAGAAATCCTTCAGCGCGTTTCCGCTGAGGACAGCCCAGACCGCTTCGCTCGGGGCGGCGACCGGCAGGTGGCCGGACTTCTTCGAGATCTGATAGGCAGCCCAACTGTCGCTGCTAATGGCCAGGGCCATGATGTTGGACTGCACCGGATAAAACGAAATGCGGCGATCGGAAGTGCTGCCCTGCACGGCGCAGAACCCGTTAACGCAACTGCCGCCCTGGTGTGTCACATATGAGATCAGATTTTTCCAGTCGAAGCGTCCGCGGAGGGTCATGAAGACCTGGCCGGGTTTGAAGAGCGCCGCGACGGCGTCGAGGTCCTGGGTGTAATCGAAGTGGGTCTCGTCCACGAACTTCTTGTAATCGGGTTCTTCGACCGTCTTGGCGCCCGCGACAAGCTTCAGCATTCCCGAGCGTCGGACGCCGTCGACGTCGATGTAGACGAGCGTCCCTTCAGTGAGCGGAAGATACGAGGCCAGCGCCTCGGGAGAGCCGCCGCCGCGCACCCGATACGCGTACACCCCGGCGAGCGCTAAACCACAGACGACTATGAGCAGCGCGGCAAGCTGCCAAGGCTGAAAACGAAGATGCACGACTGAAGGTTACACCGCGGCGGCAGCTTCTGTCATCCTCGACTGCTTCCAAAGTTGGATGTACGGTTCAAGGTCCTGCATCATGCGGCGGAACTGTGGGATATCGAGCGATTGCGCGCCGTCGCTGATGGCTTTTTCCGGAGCAGGGTGAACTTCGACCAGCAGGCCATCGGCTCCAATGGCGACACCGGCGCGCGAGAGTGCGGGCACCAGGCTGCGCTTGCCGGTAGCATGGCTGGGGTCGAGGATGACGGGAAGATGCGTGAGCTCATTCAGGGCAGCGATCGCCGCGATGTCGCAGGTGTTGCGGGTGACGGTCTCAAACGTTCGGATGCCGCGCTCGCAAAGGATCACGTTGGGATTGCCGTGCGCCACGATGTATTCGGCGGACATCAGGAGTTCTTTCACTGTGGAGCTCATGCCGCGCTTGAGGAGCACCGGACGGCGGCACTTCCCAAGAAGCTTCAACAGGGCGAAGTTCTGCATGTTGCGAGCGCCGATTTGGAGAATGTCGGCGTATTGGGCGACGAGGTCGACATCGCGGTCGCTCATGACTTCGGTGATGATGCCGAGGCCTGTCTCGCGCTTGGCCTTCGCGAGCAGCTTGAGGCCTTCTTCCTCGAGGCCCTGGAAATCGTAGGGCGAGGTACGCGGCTTGAAGGCTCCCCCTCGCAAGACGCGAGCGCCCGCCGCGGCGACCGCTTCAGCGGCTTGCATGATCTGCTTTTCAGATTCGACAGAGCAAGGGCCGGCCATGACGACGAACTCGTCGCCGCCAATTTCGCAGCCATTGACGCGAATCTGAGTGCGTCCGGAGCGGTACTCCTTGCTTACGAACTTGTAGGGAGCCGAGATTCGCATGGCGCTCTCCACCTGCGGCATGGCTTCGATGGATTCGAGGCAAGCAGTAACATCGCCGACGCCGACCACGCCGATGACGACGCGCTCCTCGCCTTCGATCGCGTGGATTTTGTAGCCGAAATAGCGAATGCGCTCACAAACCTGCTCAATCTCCTCCTTTGTGGAGTGGAGTTTCATCGAGATAATCATGACCTTTCCCCCAAAATAAAAACGGCCCACTCTTTCGAGTGGGCCGGGTTTAGAAATCTAAAATCTATGCCAACGCCACTCGTATCGATTCAGGCGCAATACCAGAACCAAAATCGAAACGAGTAATAGCGGGCCGACAACATGAAGATACAGTATACGGCGTCACGAGAATCGATGCAACAGGTTCGGCGGCCAGCGCGTCAAAAGGAAGTCTCGAACCCGCGCCGGGGCCTCACCAGTACTATGCAGCGCTTTCGTCTTGTCGTATCTCTCTCATTTACCTTGATTTGTGCCGGCGCAGCGGAGCGGATTGCTTCGCAATATGCGCTGATTCTCTCCGATGCTCCGCTGGCAAAACGCTCGGCGCTCGAAATGGCGACGTCACTCGCGGGACGGAAGCAGCGGATCGTGTCAGCCCAGGCAGGGCTCAAAACCACTCTCGCCGCGCGACAGATTCACGTCATCGGCGCCGTGCAAACGGTGTTGAACGCGGTTTTCGTCGAAGCTTCGAAGGATCGGGTGGCCGAACTCAAGACGCTCCCGGGCGTCGCGGATGTCGTTCCCCTGCGGCGGTATAAACCGCTGTTGAACGTCGCGGTTCCCTTGATGAACGGACCCGGCGCCTGGACTTCGCTGGGCAGCATGGACAGCGCCGGGCGCGGTATGAAGATCGCCATCATCGATACGGGCATCGATCAGAACCATCCCGCGTTCCAGGATGCGACGTTGACGGCGCCCGCGGGTTATCCGATCTGTTCGGGCAACGATTGCGCGTTTACCAACAACAAGGTGATTGTGGCGCGGAGCTACGTGGCGGGCGAAGCGGCGGGAACGCAGCCGAATCCCGCGAACGATTCGCGCCCGGATGACGTCTCGCCTCGCGATCGGGTGGGCCATGGAACGGCGGTGGCGTCGGCCGCGGCAGGCAATCTGAACACGGGCACCAACGGAGTGGCGTTCAGCGGGATCGCTCCGCATGCGTTTCTGGGGAACTACAAGGTATTCGGGTCGACCGGACTGAACGGGGGCGCTACCGACGCGGGGATTATCCAGGCTGTCGAGGATGCTCTAAACGACGGCATGGATATTGCGGAGCTGTCGCTTGGCGGTCCGGCCATCAGCGGACCCCTGGACACCGGCGCGGCGTGCGGGCTCAGCAGTCCCAATTCTCCATGCGATCCCTCGGCAATGGCTTTGGAGAACGCCGTTCAAGCGGGCATGATCGTGGTGGCGGCGGGCGGGAATGAGGGGCAGGACGGCTCAACTTCGCGGCCGGCCTTGAGCACGGCCGACTCCCCCGGGGACGCTCCGTCCGTGATTGCCGCCGGCGCGTCGACAAATGGTCACGTTTGGATTGCGGCCGTTCGGGTACCCGGCAGCGACGCTCCCGGCAATCTGCAGGCGATCCCTGCATTGTTCAGCGATGGCCCCCTTCCACAGGGGCCTTTGACCGCGCCCATGCGCGACGTACAGGCGGTCAACAATGACCCCACCGGCTGCACGGCTCCGCCTACAGGGTCTTTGGCGGGAACAATCGCACTGGTTGAACTGGGCGGCACTTGCCGGCTCGTGGCCAAGATTCAGAACGCGCAGAACGCCGGAGCAGTTGGTGTCATTCTATGGTCGGCGAGTACGGGTGCAGTGGCGACTCCAACCGGGCTGACGAGCACGCAGATTCCATCGGAGGTGGTGGGCAATGCGTCCGGGCTGGCACTGAAGAGCTTCCTCTCAACTCATCCCGATCACGTCGTGACCATGGACCCGCGGCCGTTTGAAGACACACTCGACGCCACCGCCAACACGGTCGTCTCGTTCTCCTCGCGCGGACCTGCGACCGGGACCAGCGCGCTGATCAAGCCCGATGTCGTGGCGGTCGGCACGGACCTGTACATGGCCGCGCAGAGCTTCGATGCGCAAGGTGGGTTGTACAGCGCCGACGGGTATACAGTGGCGGACGGTACCAGTTTTTCGACGCCTCTGACGGCAGGTGCGGCGGCGATGGTGAAGCAGAAGAATCCGGGATGGACGCCGACTCAGGTGAAGTCAGCGATTGTCAATAATGCGTCGCACGTTCTCAACGGAACGGTCACCGTTCTGGACGCCGGCGGCGGAAAACTGGACGCCGGCTCCGCGGTAAATGCGAGCGTCACGGCGGAGCCGGCGACGGTATCTTTCGGAATTCTCAACAATGCTTCTCTTCCGCTATCGCAGGCAGTGAAGATCACGAATCTCGCTGGTGGCAGCGCGAGTTTGTCGGTGGCGGTTGCGCCACGCACGGCGGAATCGGGCGCCCACGTGAGCGCGGACCAGTCGGCGCTTTCGCTTGGACCGGGCCAATCCGCAACGATCAACCTGTCGCTCTCAGGCCAATTGCCGGCAGCCGGCGAATACGATGGCGTGGTGAACATCACGGGCGGAGGCGCCTCGATTCATATTCCGTACTTGTATTTAATGGGCGATGGCGTCCCGGCCGATATGATCGATCTCACCGGAGGATTTCCGCTCGAGGGTACGGTGGGACAGCCGATTCCGGCCGACCAGGGCGGGCTCGGATTCAAGCTCATCGACCGCTATGGGGTTCCGGTGGCGGGTCAGACGGTTCATTTTTCCGCGGGCAACTCGGGAGCCCAGATTATCGACGCTGATACCCAAACCGATAGCAATGGCCTTGCGGGGGCCAGCGCCATTCTGAGCCAACAGCAGGGTACGCAGCTTTTTACGGGTTCGGCGGGAGGATTTTCGGTTACCTTCAGCGCGTATGCCCGTTTTACGCCGGCCATTGCTGCCGGCGGCGCATTAAACGCGGCGAGCTTTGAAAGCACGATCGCGCCAGGATCGTACATGGCTATTTTCGGAACGGCGCTGAGCGACGTTACGGACCAGGCAGCGGTCGCGGCGCTACCGCCTGCGCTCGACGAAGTCTCGGTAAGCTTCGACGTTCCGTCGGCGGGCTTAAGCGTGCCCGGTTACATCTATTACGTCAGTGCGACCCAGATTAATCTGCAGGTCCCGTGGGAGCTGCAAGGCCAGTCGTCGGCGCTGATGAAGGTGCGGGTTGGCGAATCGGTGAGTTCGGTGATCACGGTGCCGCTTGCGAGCTACTCGCCGTCATTTTTCGAGTTTACGGAACCTGGCAGCAGCGTCGCGTTCGCCGACGCGCGCGACCTGACATTTTCGGTCATCGGCAGCAACAACCCGGCGAAGCGCGGGCAGGTGATACAGTTATACGTCAATGGGCTGGGTCCTGTGAGCAATCAACCCGCGTCGGGCGTTCCTGCTCCGTCTCAGCCGCTGCCATTGGCGGAGACGACCTCGAAACCCGCGGTGATGATCGGCGGTGTTCAAGCGGAGGTTGGGTTCACCGGCCTTACACCTGGCTTGTCGGGTCTTTACCAGATCAATGTGACCGTGCCGGGCGATGCGCCGACCGGCGTGCAGCCGGTGACGATTTCGATTGGCGGCGTGAATTCCAAGACGTCGCATTTGCCGATTCAGTAGTGATCTCAATTCTTCTGCGGTGCGCGCCGGATGAGGAAGATCGCCTGAGCGCGGAACTATGGGAGGCGGGGACGGCCGGCATCACGGATGAGCCTGGCGGGTTGCGGGCTTTTTTCGAGGACGAACGGGTTGTCGAGCCGCTGCTCGAACGTTTCGGCGCTTTTTCTCCCGAGTGGCGCGCCGAGGCGCCGACCGACTGGGAGCAGGCGACCATCGATGCATGGCCGCCCATCGAGGTTGGCGAGCGTTTTTTTCTGGTCGCGCCATGGCGAGAGGACCCTACGCCGGCGGGGCGCTTGCGGCTCGTGATTCAGCCGGGGATGGCGTGCGGAACCGGACGGCATCCGTGCACGCAGCTTTGTCTGGAAGCGTTGGAGCGGTATGTGTGGCCTGGTTCGAGGGTGCTTGATGTGGGGACCGGGTCGGGCATTCTGTCCGAGGCGGCGAAGCTGTTGGGAGCGGGACGTGTCATTGCATGTGACGTGGATTTCGAGGCGCTTCAGGTGGCACGTGAGAGGGTGAGGGCGCCGTTTTTCTGCGGTTCGGCGGACGCGATTCGATCAGAGACGGCGGACGTGGTGGTGGCGAACATCAGTTCGGCGGTTGTTGAGGAATTGAGGCGTGAATTGTTACGTGTGCGGCGAGACGGCGGGGTTTTGATTTTGTCGGGATTCCCGGAGTCGGATCGGCCTGCGGGTTTTGAGGGTTGTGAGCCGCTGCGGCGGGAGGAATGGCTCTGCTTGGTGTGCCGCTGATTCTGATAGCGTCCACAGCACTACCTGTGATGCGTCGCGGCCCGGGAGGATGTGGAAGGGTGGAGCGGGCTTTAGCCGGCCTTTGGAACTTACCAGGAACGCGCAGGCAAAACAAGGATTGCATCCTGCGCAGCGGTTTGTATTACCGGTGCTTGTCGAGGTGTTTCGAGGTGGTGAAGGCGGGTTTCAAACCCGCCGCAGACTTGCCTTACATCCGCTGCGTCGGTCCCATTTCCGAGGCTAAAGCCCGCTCCACCTTTCCACATCCTCCAATCCCTAATCGGCTTCGGGAACGCGCAAGAGGCGGTGGTGCCGCATCAGGTTAACCAGAATTGCCGCCAGGGCCACGCTTGCCGCGGCCAGCACCACATACACCAGCCACGGCGCACGCTCTGAAAATGGCTTGGGCTCCGGTACGTAGATCGGATTGTCGTGCTGCGGTCCCAAACCCGCGCGCGAGGGTGCGGGGCGAATTTCGGCGGGCAATCGGGCGGCGATGTCATAGTGCGGGGCCAGCGCTTTCGGATTCCCATAATAGATGCGCATGGGTTCGGGAGCGGCCTGCGCCTCAAAGATGAGCTCGCGGGCGGCCGATTGAGCGTTCACTACGTTGATCGAAAGCGGCGTGTTTCGGTCGTCTGTGATGGTAAGCTTCACCCGACGCGCCCAATGCTCCTGAAATTCAATTTTGAGCGGCGTGACAGTTTCGTCCGCCCGGCGGTTCAGTTCGCCGGAGGCCAGGAAGACCGGCGTTGAAGGATCATCAATGACATCCAACTGGAAAGGCCGCGAAAACGCCGTCTCGTACGTGTTGATTTCGATCCTGTGAATCGGGATGCGCCCGCCGAAATCGATGCGCCAGATCGACGCCGGGCGGCCGTTCACACGATCCGCATCACGAACCTCGAGCGTGCCCTGAAATGGTATATCCTCCCCGATCGCTTCCACGACACGGCGAATCCGAACGGACTTGATTTCCGGCACGTCCTTATCCGTTTGCGAATCGCGGCTCACACGAATGCGCAGGTAGCGGTAGCGACTCACGGGATAGGGTATGGCCTGCTGCTCCACCGTCCTGCCGCTCGCGGTGAAGCGAAACACAATTGCCTGCGAAGAGAGCTTCGACCACTGCACCCCGTCCGGGCTTCCTTCGACATCCGCCATACGCCGAAAATTGTCGCCCGCGGTGTCGATCTCGACCTCATTGTGCTGTTGCGGCTGTTCGCCGAGGTCGAGTGAAATCTCGGCGCTGCCTCCCGCCGTGCCACGATTGAATTCGCGCGCCGGAAATGCCTCGCTCTGCTCGACCTCGTGGCGGATGCGGAGCGCATAAGGAACTTCGTGGCTGCCGGAATAGAGCCGCACGTCCGCCTCGTCGTTTCTCGCCTTGTCGAGCACATCGCGGTCGAGCAACAGGCTGGCGAACCCTTGACGTTGCGGGACGGATTGAAGGTCTTTGAAATAGAGCCAGCTGCTCAACGATTCAGGCGCGGATTGCGCATGCAGGCTGCCCAGAACAATCGATGCCATCCACAGAAGACGTTTCATTTGCCCTGCTCCCGTCGAAGAGTGCGTTGGTAGGCCCAGGCGACCCAGAGAAGAAGTAGACCGAGCGCCAGGAAAGCAATGATGCGATATAACTGCTGCAGCTCCGAAATGTCGACAAAGACGACTTTGAGAAGCGTGATGCCGAAGAGGATCAAGCCGGCGGCCCTAAACGGCCGCAGCCGGAGTCGGAATCCGGTGGCGGTCAGCAGCCCGCCGTAGATAGACCACAAGACCGACAGGGAAAGCCTGGCGGCCCAATGCAGTTGCCTTGCGGTGTCGGCTGCAGTGGCCGCGGCAGCACGAGTATCGAAATAGGTGTAAGCTTCCACGCTCGATCCCAGCCAAAGCACCACAAACGCAGCGAGCCCCAGGATCAACGGAGCGCGCCCCAACGATGCTTTACGCTGCCACACAAAGGCGGCTGCTCCGAGACAGGCCGTCAACCACACCGTTATCAGGAAATAATCGTTGAACAGCGGCGTGAACGCGGGGCGGTTGGACCATGGCGTGTCCATGACGAAGTAGCGCGCCAAGGCCAGCAGGAACACGATCGCGGAGAGCACGCGGAGTTGCCAGGATGCCGTTTCGAAGCTCGCCCACAAGAGAACGAGAGCCTCCACCGCCCACGCGCCGGTAATCCAGTTGGCGTCGAGTTGTACGGGAATGGCGATGGTGACGAAGGTGAGCGCGGTGCCAAGGGTGACAAGCAGCATGCGCCGGTCGGAGGGACGCAGCGCGATCTCGGCACGGGCCAACGCGGCGTAGATGACGGCCATCACCAAGGCGAGGGCACCCATCCATAGGTGTTGGTCGCTATCGAGCAGCGAATAGCAGGTGGCGTAAAACACGAACGGATTGACCGCCACGCGGACCCACTCCTCCCACCCGGCGGCTTCCTGCCGCACATGAGGCGCAAGGTCGGTGGCGACGAACATCAGGAAAACGACGGCTTGGAACACCAGTACGGCGACTCTTTTTTCGGGATGGTAGTGCTCGCTGTACCAGGCCCAGAACATTCCTTGGGTAAACAGATAGGCGAGCGATCCGATCCAGCGCCATCGACGGGCGAGCACCACGCCGAGCACGCCCAGATCGAGCGCGGTGATGTAAGTGAACAGAAAACGGTATTGGTCGCGTCCGGTGCTTAGCAGGATGGGAACCAGGAAGCCTCCGGCGAGTGCCATGATGGCGATCGAACGCGCGTTATAGGCGAGCGAAAGGAGGTAGCCTTCGGCCACGATGATCGCCAGGAAGACAAAGGCAGCACGTTGATCGATCAGGTGGTAGTAGCCGAAGGCGCCGTAAACAGAGAGATAGAGCACCGCGATGCCGCCGCCGGTCAGAATCTGAGACAGATATCGCCACCCCTTGCGGTGACGATTCAATCCACCCCAGGCGAGCGTCAGGCCGCCAAGGACCCCCATGGTCACGCGGCCGAGTTCGCCGATCCAGCGGTTCTCGAAGGCATATTTCAGGAAGAAGGCGACTGCGAAAAGGATGAGAACGACGGCAATCCAACCAACCCATTTCTGTCCGATCACCGCCTCGAGCGGTTGAGCGGCAGGCAACGGCGGAGGTGGGGTCAGTGGGAGTGGCGGGGGCTCCGGGGCCGTGACTTCCTCGACCGGCGGTGGCGCCGGAATCGGCTGTTCCTCTGTCGCCGGCTCAGGGATGGCTGCACGCTGCTCCATGAATCGCAGCAGTGCCGCTTCTACGCCGCTGAGACGAAGTTCAAGCTGCCGAATTCTCCGCGTTCGCACTATCGCGACGATTGGCAAAACGATGCAGCAGACGAGCACCGCCACTGCCAACGCTATCGCCAGAGCTTCCATACCGAACCCAAAGCTTACCGCAACTCTGAAAGAAGCACTTCGGCCCGTTTTTCGAAATCGCCGTGCACTGCCATCGCGTCGCGCAGTTCCCGTCGCGCACCGGCGACGTCGCCACGGCCGAGCAGCACTTTAGCCAGGTAGAAATGAGCTTGGTCGAGGTACGGCGTGTTCCCGACAGCGATCACATGTTGCAGCTCCGCCGTACCCGTGCCGGTGTCCTTCGTTAAGAGATGACAGATCGCCAGGTAAAACCGCGCCTCCGCTGAGTCGGGATGCGTGCCGAGGACCGAGTTGAATCGCTCGATTGCGGTAACGTAATCGCGGCGGTTATACGCCTCCAACGCTTTCTCAGTGCCCTGGGGCATTTCCGGCGGGGGCGCCGGTTCGATACGCGCCAGCAACTGGTAGCGTACCGGCGAGGTCTTTCCCAGCGCGGTCGGAACCGCCCCGGCGACATTGCGCACGCCCGGCTCGCGTTGCGAGTCCATGGCCTGCCACGTAAAGATTACTCCGGCCAGTAACAGCACGACCACCGTTCCGCCGTAGATCCAAAACCAAGGTTCTCTCGCCCGCTTCATCGGCTGGCTGCAATCGGACGGATAAGCAGCGCCAATATCCTCATCATTGGTTCTTATCACTCAATATACCCGAACCAGGTTGGGTAGTGGTAGCGTAAGCCGTTCTCATTGCAAGACCTTATCAATCGGAAGGGGAAGTGCTCATCGCAAACCCGAACATCATATGCCCTCGCGGCATCAGGAGTAGGCCCCATGCCTAAGGATAGTCTGACGATTGTCGACAACAGAACCGAAAAATCGTACGAATTGCCACTGACTCACGGCTCCGTACGGACGATGGACCTCCGCCAAATCAAAACCGGCCCGGAGGACTTCGGAGTAATGGGTTACGACCCGGCATTTATGAACACCGCGTCGTGCCAGAGCAAAATCACGTTTATCGACGGCGATGCCGGGATCCTCAGGTATAGAGGCTACCCGATCGAGGAGTTGGCTGAAAAATGCACCTTCCTCGAAGTTGCTTACCTCATTTTGTTTGGTGAGTTGCCGACGGAACAACAACAGGTGGAATGGGTGGATCTCATCAGGCATCACACCATGCTGCATGAGACCACCAAATCGTTCCTTGAAGGTTTCCGCTACGACGCGCATCCGATGCCCATGCTGATCAGCAGCGTGGCGGCTCTGTCCACCGTTTATCACGACGCCCGCAACATTTTCGATCCCGAAGCGCGCCGCCTGCAAATTGTCCGCCTGATCGCGAAGATGCCGACTATCGCTGCGTACGCCTATCGCCACAGCCTGGGATTCCCCTACGTCTACCCGGACAACGACCTCTCCTATGCCGAGAACTTCATGAACATGTTGTGGAGGATGGTGGAACCGAAATACGTGGCGAATCCGACGATCGCGCGGGCACTGGATATCCTCTTCATCCTGCATGCCGATCACGAACAGAACTGCAGCGCCAATGTCATGCGCAGCGTAGGCAGCTCACATGCTGATCCGTATGTTTCCCTGGCAGCCGCGGCCGCGGCACTGTCGGGTCCGCTGCATGGCGGCGCGAACGAAGAAGTGCTACGGATGCTCGACGAAATCGGTTCAAAGGATCGCGTGCCGGCTTTTATCGACAAGGTGAAAGCAGGCCAGTTCAAACTGATGGGATTCGGACATCGCGTCTACAAGAACTACGATCCGCGCGCCCGCATCATCAAGTGGACGGCGGACCAGGTGTTCAAGGTCACGGGATCGAACCCGAAGCTTGAGATCGCCCTCGAGCTGGAGAAGATTGCGCTCGAGGACGAGTACTTCATCAAGCGGAAGCTCTATCCCAACGTCGACTTCTACTCCGGCATCATTTACCAGGCGATGGGTTTCAAGCCCGAGATGTTCACGGTGTTGTTCGCGATTCCGCGAACGGTAGGTTGGCTGGCGCAGTGGGAGGAATTGCTGCTGGATTCGGAGCAGAAGATCGCCCGGCCGCGCCAGATTTTTACGGGCCACGAGGTGCGCCATATCCCGGTGCGCGAGCACGCACTCACTCACTAGGGATTACATAGCCCCGGATTTGGCAGCCAACGGAGACCCCCGCCAGTCGCGGAGTTCTCGACCGTGCCACAACACCCGGACTATCCTGGAGACATGGGTGGTCTTCGCGAAATAGCTCCGGGTGTTCATCAGCTTGCGGTAAGCATCGCAAACGTATACTTGGTCGACGGGCCCGGCGGGACGTGGCGTCTGATCGATACAGGGGTGCCTGATAAAGGCGGCGAGATCCGCGCGGCAGCGGAATCGCACTATGGCCGGGGAACGCGTCCCGCGGCCATCGTTCTCACCCACGGCCATTTCGATCATTCCGGCAGCGCGCGCGAGCTGGCGGAATTCTGGGATGTGCCGATCTACGCGCATCAGCTCGAGATGCCGTTCATCACCGGCCAATCGGCCTATCCGCCGTTCGATCCGACCGCGGGCGGATTCATGGCGTTCGTGACCCGCTTCCTGAGTCCCAGAGATGCCTTCAATTTGGGAGGACATCTTCGCGGCTTCGGGCCTGGTGTCGACGTTCTGCCCGGCTGGGAATGGTTTCATACGCCGGGCCATTCGCCGGGTCATGTCGCCTATTTTCGCCGCGAAGACGCTACGCTGCTCGCGGGCGATGCGTTCACCACTATGAACCTGGATTCCCTGCCCGCGATTCTGCAAAAGAAACAGCAGGTTTGCCGTCCGCCCACGCCGATCAATTACGACTGGCAGAAGGCGCGCGAGTCGGTGCGTCTTTTGTCGTCTTTGAAACCGGTCACGCTAGCCTGCGGCCACGGAATCCCAATGCAAGGCGAGAACGCGACGCACCAGCTTGCGATGCTGGCCCGGGATTTCCCCATTCCCCGGCACGGGCGCTATGTCAGGGAGTCTGCGCTTACGAATGAGCACGGCATCATCTGCCTGCCGCCGAAGCCGTCCGACCCGTTGCCGAAAATCGCCGCCGGAATCGGAGTCGCGGCGCTCGCCGGCACCGCCGCGTTCTTTGTGACGCGGAAGCTGCGGAATTAGGGCTCTGCGGAAGGCGCCAGAATCGAGCCGACTTCGGTTGAGGGCCGAAGAAGGCCGGCTGGTGCGCGCTTCGTCGTTGTTCAGGGAGCGTGCTAGTGTGGCGTCGTGGGGTTCGCACTGTGGATGAAGGAGGGGGTTGCATGGGCGGCGGGGACCTATGAGTACCGATCGCTCGGGGCCGCGGTAATCTCGCAAACGGACCTTTTCCGCCACTCCGATTTTCATCGCGATCTGCTTCCGCCTCGTCCCAACGATCCGTCCTTCGTCGGATTATTTGCATCAATGGGGCACGTAAACGGCTACCTCCTGGAAAGGCGTTCCAGGCAACCGGGATATTCTGGATATAGAAAGTAACAGGAGCGGCATGAATCCGTACAGACCCCAAATGTCAGGCTGGGACAAGCTTACCGGCACTACCACGCTCACCGGCGAGCGAGCGGCGGTGATTAAGCAAACCTACTTACTGCTCGGCGTAAGCGTTGTTTGCGCGCTCGCGGGCGGGTACATTGGCGCAACTTCCGAGACATTGGTGCGGTTTTTTTCGAATTGGATCGGCTGGATAGTCGCCATCCTGCTGTTGAACATCGTCCCTCGCATTGCTATCGCGGTGCGTCATAATCCGGCGCTGGGAGTCACCGCGTTAGTGTTCGACGGCTTCCTGTCCGGTATCGCAATTTCGCCGCTGTTGTACGTGGCGAGTCTCGTGGCGCCTGTGTTAATCATGGCGGCGCTGGGGATCACCGGCTTCGTCTTTCTCGGCGTCACGGGTTATGTAATGACGACGGGCCGGACGTTCTCGGCGCCTCGCGGGCTGATGACGGGGCTGTTCTTCGCGATCATCGGCGCGGTGATTCTGAATAGCTTTCTCAATATCGGTTTCCTGGGCATCCTCATCAGCGCCGGAATCGGTATTTTTGGCGTATGCGTGCTGGTCTTCTCGACGAGCAGCGTCTTGAATTCGCCCGACGCCGACAGCCCGATTCCGGGCGCGCTGATGTTGTTTGCGGGTATTTTCAATGTCTTCGTCGCCACCCTTAATATTTTGTTGCGGGTCCTGAACGGCCGCCGCAGTTAATGCCCAGCGGCGGCGTTCGCAACTTGCCGCCATGGCTCGCAGGTCCGCGAAAGTGGATGAAAACAAAGGTGGCTTGCTCCACCCTTCCAACTTCGAAACCACTCTTCAGTTCGTCAGTTCGACCTGAATCGAAACCGTTGCCGAGACTGTCAGATTTCCTACTACAATTGGTGTCGTCGTGGCGGCCGGAGGTGGCACTGGAGACACGACGATGGGCGTCACAGTGCTCCCCTCGTTGGCCGCGATCACACCGCCGGTGTGAAGCCCAAGCCCGGCAGCAATCGCCGACGCATCCGACTGCGCTTTCTTCGCTGCTGCCTGCAGTGCCTGAGTGCGCGCCGATGTATCGTCCTGGAGAGTGAACTGGAGGCTCTGCACTCTGTTGGAGCCGCCGTTTACTCCAGCGTCAATTAGTTTTCCGACGAGAGCGAGGTTGTTCGTTGTCACCGCGATGACGTTGGTGGCCGTAAAGCCGGTCAATACGGGAGATTGATTGTTCGGGTAACTGTAGTTCGGAGTCAGCGAATAGCTAATTGTCTTAATGGTTCCCGAAGTGCCCAATACCATTTGAACCTGGGCGATCATTGCGGCGGTCTGGTTAGCGTTCTGGCTTGCGGCATCGCTTGCACTGGTTGCCGTCGTTACTACACCCAGGTCGATTTCCGCCTGGTCGGGCGTCACGGATACACTGGCAGTACCAGAAGCGCTCACGGCCCTGCGCACGGTTGTCTGCGCCGTGGCGGCGGCCGCGCAAATACACATCACCGCCATGTAGGTCAGGAACTGTTTCATGCTCTTCTCCTCTGTTTAGAATGTCGCACATCGAATGAGGCTGCGATCTCTATCCTAAGACTCACGAAGCAGTCATATTCCCTACGCTCCGCATTTAGCTGTTATAGACTTCGGACATGTGGACTCGTTTTGTTTTAGTACTTGCGGTCCTCGCGTCGTCCATGCCGGGATTCGCTCGCACGGAGCAGAAAAACCGTGCCGAGATCCTCTGGGATTCCTATGGGGTCCCCCACATCTTTGCCAAAGACAACGAGAGCGCTTTCCGCGCGTTCGGATACGCGCAAATGGCGAGCCATGGCGACCTGATCCTCCGCCTGTATGGGAAGGCGCGCGGCCGCGCCGCCGAGTATTGGGGCAATGAGTATCTGGATTCCGACCGCTGGGTGTGGACGAATGGAATCCCCGAGCGGGCCGCTGAATGGTACAAAGCCCAGAACCCAATCTTTCGCCGGAATCTGGACGCATTCGCGGCCGGCATGAACGAGTATGCAAAGACCCATGTTGACAAGCTCGCAGAAGAGGTGCGGGCGGTGCTTCCCGTCTCAGCGACGGACGTGCTCGCCAACGGAGAGCGCGTCATACTGTTCGAGTTCGTCACATCGCAGCGAGACGTGCAAGCCGAGGTGCGGCAGAGCGTAGGACAAATGCCGACCGGCGGTTCGAACGCCTGGGCCATCTCGCCGAAACGAACCGCCGGGCATCATGCAATGCTGTTGGCGAATCCACATCTTCCGTGGGGAGATCTCTACACTTTCTACGAAGCGCATCTGAACACCCCCACGGTCAACATTTATGGCACGACTCTAGTCGGGTCCCCGGTGATCTCGATCGGTTTCAACGACCACCTCGGCTGGAGCCACACGGTCAATACGATCGATGCCGCCGACGTGTACGAATTGACGCCTTCCGGGGACGGGTATCGTTACGATGGAGCCGTGCGGCCGTTTGAGGTCACGCATCACGCCATCAAGGTGAAGAAGGATGCCGGCATGCAGACCGTCGACTTGACGATCCGGCGGTCAATTCAGGGTCCCGTGGTCCAGGAGCGCGGCGGCAAAATGTACGCCCTGCGCGTCGCGGGTCTCGATGCGCCGGGAGCGGCCGAGGAATGGTGGGATATGGACCGCGCCCGCAATGTGAAGGAGTTTGAGGCCGCGTTGCGACGCCTCCAGATTCCCATGTTCAATGTCGTCTACGCCGACCGCGACGGCCACATCCTTTATGTATTCAATGGCACGGTTCCGGTCCGGCCGAAAGGCGACTGGAACTATTGGACAGGCGTGGTTCCCGGCGATACATCACAGACGCTCTGGACGAAGGTTCATCCGTACTCCGATCTGCCGCGCGTTCTCGACCCACCAACCGGCTGGCTGCAAAACACAAATGATCCGCCCTGGACTTCGACGTATCCGGCCGCCCTCGACGCCGCGAAGTTCCCTGCGTACATGTCGCCTCAGCGCATGGAATTCCGGCCGCAGCGTTCCACTCGCATGATTCGCCAGGAGACGGCTTTCACGCTGGACAAACTGGTGCAGGCGAAGCACTCCACCCATTCGGAATTGGCTGATCGAATGCTCGACGACCTGATCGCCGCGGCGAGGAAGTCGGACAACTCTCGCGCCCGGCAAGGCGCGGATTTTCTCGACAAATGGGACCGTTCGTTCGACGCGGACAGCCGCGGCGCCGTGCTGTTTGACGAATTTGTACAGCGTTGGCTCGCTCCAGGAACCCCTTCACCCTTTGCGGTGCCATGGAGCGCCGCCGATCCTTTGAATACGCCGAAGGGACTGGCGAACCCGGGGCGTGCCGTGTCCATTCTCGCTGAGGCCACGGCCGAGGTTGAAAAACGGGAGCAGGTGATCGACATTCGCTGGGGCGACGTCAATCGCTTCAAGATAGCGGGCGTGAATCTGCCGGGCAATGGCGAATCCGGGCAGTTGGGCGTCTTCCGTGTCATCAACTTTTGGCCGGTGCGTGGAGAACATCCGGTCGCCGCCGCAGGCGATTCGTTTGTAGCGGCCGTGGAGTTTTCGAACCCGGTGCAGGCTCGTGTGTTGATCGGCTACGGCAATTCGTCGCAACCCGGTTCGCCGCATCGCACCGACCAGATGTCGTTTCTCGTGAAGAAGGAGCTCAGGACGGCGTGGCTGACTCGCCGCGAGGTCGAACAGCATCTCGAAACGCGCGAAGTGGTGGAATAAACTGAGTGATGCACTGCCGTCCACGAGAGTGGATGTACACAGCCCCACCTTGAAGAAAACCGGGTGAGCGGAATGGCATCCTCCTACTGAAATTGGGGTTGAGCCCAAAACTCCGTGGACGCAAGAACCGGCACGACTTCAAATTCCACCAGGTCGTCCCAACGCCGCATCCAGGTCTGAAGCGTTCCGGGCTCGGAAGTTTCCATCAATTGGAAACAACGGGCACCCGACGTCTCCACCCAGCTCATCACGTAACTGAGGCCGTCCGGCAGCATGCGTCCACTTTGCTTGAACCTATCCGCCACGGGCTGTGGCCCGCCGTTCTTGAATCGTTCAATCACCATGTACAGCATCGATTGCAGTGTACCCCGCTATCGCAACAGGTTCTCTAGTTGAATCCGGGTATCCGTTTTTGAATCCCGATACTTCACAATCACCGGCGTATAGATTGAGATTCCCCAGTCCTTGCCCGGACCTTGTGTTACCGCACGCGATCCAGCCACCACGACGGCATCTTCGGGAATAATGAGAGGCTCGTCGTCCATCGCATTGTAGACGGCGCCGCGGACCAGGTCGTAAACCGGCGTCGACCGATTCAAAATCGTTCCGGTTCCCAACACCGCCCGTCGCTTCACCACCGTCCCTTCGTAGACGCCACAATTCCCGCCCACGAGCACGTCGTCTTCGATGATGACGGGCAGCGCGCCAACCGGCTCCAGCACTCCTCCAATCTGCGACGCTGCGGAGACATGGCAATTCGTGCCTACCTGCGCACAACTGCCGACCAGAGCATGCGAATCGATCATGGTGCCGTCGCCTACCCATGTACCCGCGTTAATGTACATAGGCGGCATACAGGTCACACCCTTGCCGATAAAGCAGCCGTCGCGGATGGTCGAGCCGCCCGGCACAATGCGCACACCGTCGGCCGGTGTGAAGCGCTTCACGGGATAGGTGGCCTTGTCGATCCACGGCTGCCGCACCGGGTGAATCGACATGTCGACAACTGCGCCCATGCGGAACCCCAGAAGGATTCCCTTCTTCACCCAGGTATTGACGTGCCAGCCGGTGCGCGTGGACGGGTCAGGCTCAGCGGCCCGAATCGCGCCCGCGTTCAGCGCGTCCTTAAAGTCCTGGAATAGTCGGAAATCTTCTTCGCTATAAGTCTGCGGCTTGGCGTCGAAAAGCGCTTCAATCTCAGTTTGCATGAACCGTGTGGCCGGCCAGCAACCCAAGCGACTCCAGCACCTGTTCGATGCGCGCATGATTCGCCGCACTCGGCGGCACCATGGGTAGCCGCCAGACCGGCTCCAGCAGACCCATCATGGCCATCGCAGCCTTCACTGGTCCCGGGCTTGATTCGTAGAAATTCATCTCCATCAGCGGCAGGTACTTCTTCTGCATGGCGCGGGCACGAACAAAATCGCCGTCGAGCGCCGCACGCGTAAGCTGCGTCATCTCTCCCGGAATTTCGTTCGACACGACGGAAATGATCCCGCGGCCACCCAGCGCAATCAGCGGAATGGTGACCGAATCGTCGCCCGAAAGAACGGCGAACCGCTCCGGCACCTGGTGGACGATCTGCGCCATCTGGCCGATGCTTCCCGACGCCTCTTTCACGGCGACAATATTCTCAATTTCAGAAAGCCGCTTCAGAGTCGCGGGCTCAACATTAACGTTCGTGCGCGGCGGGACGTTGTAGACGATGATCGGCGACTGTACCGCGGAAGCGATCGCCTTGTAATGCTGATACAAACCCTCCTGCGTCGGCTTGTTGTAATAGGGCGTGACCGAAAGAATGCCATCGACGCCCATACCTTTCAGCTCGAGCGCCAGTTCGATTACCTCGGCGGTGTTGTAGCCGCCCGCACCGGCCACCACCGGTACTTTCCCGTTCGCTTCCTCGAGCGTAATCTCCACCACTCGAAGATGCTCGCGGCGCGTCAACGTGGGGCTTTCGCCCGTCGTGCCGCACGGCACGAGGAAATCGATACCCTGCTCCACCTGCCTCTTAACGAGAGCGCGGAGAGTTTGTTCGTCGAGAGTCTGGTCCTGCCGGAACGGCGTTACCAGAGCTGTACCACAACCTGTGAACATGTTTAACTCCCAAAGAGGGTCTGACTGAATTCGTAAACACCCGTGCGGCCCACGATCCATTGTGCCGCTTTCAGCGCCCCGCGAGCGAAGCCTTCACGCGACCGTGCCGTGTGACGCAATGTGATCGTATCGGCGCCGGAATCGAAGCCGATTTCGTGCGTGCCGGGATGCGCGCCGGCCCGATTCGAAGAGCTATCAATCCGCCTGGTGTAGCCGATGTTCTCCATCGCCTGGACGAGCTTGAACAGCGTCCCCGAAGGCGCATCTTTCTTCGTGATGTGATGAATCTCCCACGCCCAGGCGCCGTATTCCTTCTCGTCCTTGAGCAATCGCGCAGCTTCTTGAACGAGGCGGGTGAAGACGTGCACGCCGACGGAGAAGTTGGGACTCCAAACCAGGGCGGAGCCGTGCTCGTCGACGAGCTTCTTAACTTCCACGATTTGATCGAACCAGCCGGTCGTTCCCACGACCGCCGGAATTCGCAGCTCGGTCAATCGCCGGATGTTGCCCAGCACCGCCGACGGCGTCGAAAACTCGATCGCTACATCCGCGCCGTCAAGCGGCTCATCGCGATCCACATCAATGCGCGCCGAAACCGTGAATCCATACTCGGGCGCAAACTGGTCGATCATGCGCCCCATCTTGCCGTAGCCTACGATCGCGAGATTAGGCATGTCCGTTTCCATCGAAGACAGCGGGATCCAACTCGCTGAAGAATTCGCCGTGAATCGCCTTTACCGCGTCGGTCAAATCCTGCGACGCAACCACGAACCCGAAATTCAGCGCCGAGGCGCCCTGCGAAACCATCCGGACATTTATATTACCGAGAGACCGGAACAGGCGTGCAGCCACGCCCGGTGTGTAACCGATGTTATCGCCGACGATGCAGATGATCGATTGATCATTCTCCGCTGTGACTTCGGAAAACTCGCGCAATTCGTCCAGGATCGGCGGCAGCCGGTCGGCGGAATCCACTGTGAGAGACACGCTCACCTCGGACGTGGCAATCATATCGACAGGAACCTCGTGCCGGTCGAACACCTCAAAGATTCGACGCAGAAAACCATGCGCCATGAACATGCGTGTCGACCGAATGTTCAAAACAATAATCTTCTTCTTACACGCGATCGACTTGATCGGATTCGTGCTATGCACGACGTCAGCGATGATTCGCGTCCCCGGATTCGTCGGATTGCGCGAATTGAGAATCAGGACCGGGATGTTTTTGTCGATCGCCGGCAGTACGGTTGCCGGGTGCAGGACCTTCGCGCCGAAGTAGGCCAGTTCCGACGCCTCCGTGAACGAAAGAACCTTCACGCGGTGTCCTCCCGGAGCCACTGTTGGGTCGCATGTGAGCATGCCGTCGACATCCGTCCAGATCTGAATCTCCTCTGCACCGATTCCCGCGCCGACGATAGCAGCCGTGAAATCGGAGCCGCCGCGGCCGAGAGTTGTTGTGATCCCTTCCTCTGTTGACGCGATGAATCCGCCCATCACGACAACGTGATCCTTCGCGAGCGCGGGAATCGCACCGGCGAGCCGCGCGTACGTCTCATCGAATAGCGGACCGGCCTGCGTGTGACGCTTATCGGTAACGATCACCTTCCGCGAGTCGACGTGCACCGCACGCATACCGTGATGCTGAAACTGATTCGTCACCACCAGGCTCGAGATTCGCTCGCCGAAGCTCGAAATGGCGTCGATGGAACGCGGCGTCAGTTCGCCGAGAATCGCCAGGCCCTTGATTAGCTCCGACAACTCCTGGAAGTGCTCGTCGATGGTGCGCTCCATTCCCGATTCGCGAAGATGGAAATCGCGCAGCTCCAGGAGTTTCGATAGCGCCTGGTCGCGGCAGCCGCTGACCGCCAGGTTGGCGATTTCGAGCAGCCGGTTTGTGGTCTTTCCCATCGCCGAGACGACAACCACGGGATGGCGTTCAATTCGCGCCTGAACGATTTGACGGACCCGCTCAATGGCGGCACGCGATTCCACCGACGTGCCGCCAAACTTCATTACGATCATCAGTCGAGCAGTCCTTCCGAATACATCAGTTCGCCGTTGAGCACCGCGGCGCCGGCCGCGCCGCGCACGGTGTTATGTCCGAGCGCCATGAATTTATAGCCCAGCACCGGACACTCGCGCAGCCGGCCGATGAACACCGTCATGCCGTTTTCGCGTTCGACATCGCGACGCGGCTGCGGGCGGTCTTTCTCGCTCATGTAGATGATCGGCTTCGGAGGCGCGCTCGGAAGATTCCGCTCCTGTGGGGTGCTGCGGAAGTTCTCCAAAGCCGCGATGATGTCGGCCTCGCCGGGCCGACTGCTCAGCTCAAACGACGTGGCGACCATGTGCCCGTTTGTGACGGGAACACGATTGCAGTGCGCGCTGACCTTGGCGGACAGCGGACGGAAACCTTCCGGGGTCAGGTCGCCGAGGATCTTCTGCGTCTCCTGCTGCATTTTTTCCTCTTCGCCTCCGATGAACGGCACGACGTTTCCATTGATGTCCATCGAAGCGACGCCCGGATATCCCGCGCCGGAGATCGCCTGCATCGTTGTCGCGAGAACCCGCGTAATCCCAAACTGCCGTAGCGGAGCCAGGGCCAGTGCCAGCACGATAGTGGAGCAGTTGGGATTCGTCACGATCTGACCTGTCCAACCTCGCTTCCGCTGTTGCAGCGGGATTACCTTCAAGTGGCCCGGGTTCACCTCCGGAATCAACAGCGGAACATCGGAATCCATGCGATGGTTCCGCGAGTTCGACACGATTACGTGACCTGCCTGCGCAAAGGACTGTTCAATTTCTGTGGCAACCGAAGCGTCCGTCGCCGAGAATAGCAGGCGAGGTGCATTTCCGGGCTTGCAATCTTCGACTGTGAGTTCGGCGGTCTTCTCCGGCATTGTGCCGTCGAGACGCCACGCTGTCGCTTCGCGGTACTTCTTTCCGCTGGAGCGGTCGCTTGCGCCGACCCACGTCAGATCGAACCACGGGTGGTTCTGCAGGAACTTGACGAAATTCTGGCCCACCATTCCGGTGGCGCCCAAAACGCCAACTTCGATTCTTCGGTCACCGTTTCCGTTCATTGTAGTAACTGCCTCACCATGTTTTTGTAGATTTGTACTGCCTCGAGCAACTGCTTTTTCGGCACCCGCTCCTCTGCGGTGTGCGCGACGTGAATAGTGCCGGGGCCGAGCAGGTAGGGCTTGCCCCAGGCGGGTCCGAGCGCCGGAATGTCGGTGGTGAATGCGACCACCGTGGTTTCCAGGCCCGGTAAGGAACCGAGATGCAGCGCCGGAATGGCGAGCACCTCCTTCAATTCGGCTTGGGTGCCTGCGGCTTGGCGTAAGGCCGCGCGCGTGGACGTGCCGTCGTCCACCAGGCGAATCATGATCTCGGCTTTTGCGTGATCGGGAATAACGTTGGGTGCGCGGCCGCCCGAGATCACGCCGATGTTCAGTGTGCTGGGTCCGAGGATGCCGTCGGAAGGCAATAGGATCGCGCGAACGCGCGCGACTGCGTCGAGAAGCTTCTCAATTGCCGACTCACCTAACTCGGGATAGGCGGAGTGCGCCATGCGCCCGCTCGCAACCAGTTCCACCCTGAGCACCCCTTTAGAAGCGAGCGCCAATTTGTTCTCAGTCGGCTCTCCGTTAATCAGGAACTTCGAGCCCCGGTTCTGCCGCGAAGCGTGATAAGCGCCGGTGCTGTTGCGCTCCTCGCCCACCACAAACAGCATCCCGAAATTGCGGACGCCGTCGGCGAGCAATCCGCGGCACGCTTCAATCATGGCGGCAATGATGCCTTTGGTGTCGCACGCGCCGCGGCCCCAGATGTGTTCCTCATCCTCGCGCGACTCAAAAAAAGGTGGCACAGTGTCGATGTGGGTGGAAAGCGTAACGGCCGGATTGCCCCAATGCACCAACACGTTGAACCGGTTCGGCTCCACTTCCATGCGCTCGAGACGCCCATCGTGACGCTGTACGAGCTCCGAAAGATACTCGCTTAGATACTCGCCAACGCGCAACTCGTTCCCGGAGATGGACTCGATATCCACCAGCGCCCGCGTCAGCTCAAATAGGCTCAGTTGCGCCATCGCACAAAATCACAGTTGGGATAGAAATGGAGGAGGGTACGCGCGCGGCCGAAACCGGCATGATTCCCGTAGCGCTCCATTCGTCCCTAAACGGTCCGAATGACAGTGGGCAGGATTTAACCTGGCCCCCCAACCATCCCGCATGTGGCTGTGCGGGCGATTTCGGCGAAGTCTGTTTCTGCCCCTTTCGACGGTGTCCGGAACCACCCGGAATTTCGAAACCGTGTACTCATGGCCTTCGCGCCTCTAACAGGACAATCTTCAGAGTAGCATGTTCACACGCAACAGGCCTGTCGTCACGTAACTGCGGCCCACGGAAGCGAAGACGAGCGAAACCGCCTGCGCCACCGTGTGTAATACCGCATGGAGTTACTTTGTCACTCTTCCCTTAGCGCAACCATTGGTTCCAACCGGCTCGCGCGCCGCGCTGGCACCCACGCTGCCACGGCACAAACCGCGGCCAGCGCCGCGATCGCGAGAAGCATCGCTACCGGGTCGTGCGGGCGGACGCCATAGAGCAAGCTCGCGATGAGTTTGGCCGACACAAAAACAGCCGCTGTCCCCACGGCAGCGCCGAACGCCGTATGTCCCATCGCCTCGCGCACGACGAGCCAGATCACGTTGGACCGCTGCGCACCCAAGGCCATCCGAATCCCGATCTCGCTTATCCGCCGCGCCACGGAATACGCCAGGATTCCATACAGCCCGACCGCCGTGAGCAGAAGAGCCAGGCCCGCGAAGTAGACCGACAAATACGCCGTCAGCCGCTCTGTTGAAAGCGACTCATCGATTTGTTGCTCCATGGTCCGGATGGTGCGGATGGGAGCTCCCGGTGCAACCTGCCGTAGCAGGTCGCGGAAATTCGCGTAAGTCTGGCGCAGGGAAGCCCGCGTGCGAAGCGCAATGAAACCAGTCTGGTTCGACTGCGTGTACGGCACGTAAACGGTCAACGGGGTTTCTTCACGCAGGTTCATGTATTTTATGTTCCCGGCAATGCCGACGATCCGCAGCTTTGGGCTGTTGCCCTCCATCCCAAACTCCGCTCCCAGCGCGCCATTCGGAAACCACAACCGCGCGGCGTTCTCGCTGACAATGGCGACCAGGGGCGAGCGCGGCGTGTCGCCCTCGTTAAAATCACGGCCCGCCAACAACGGTATGCGCATTGTTTGAAGCAGTCTCGGACTCACCGCGTTGATGTCCGCGAGACGCTGCTCTTCGGGAAGATCCGTACGACCGGGAATCAGGAAGTAATCGTTCCACCCACGATTGGTCAACGGCGTTGTGGAGAGCAGGCTGGCGGATTCCACAAGAGGCAGCTCAGCGGCCCGATGGACGACGCGGCCATAAAGGTCGATGAGAGCCGCTCCCTTTTCGGGAAGCCTGGTAGTATCGAGCGAAATCACCGATACACCGCGTGGATCGAATCCTGGACGCTCCGTCAACAGCCGCACCAGGCTCTGTGCCAACAGGCCTGCCGCGGCGAGCAACACAATCGATAGCGCCACCTGCGAACCCAGCAACAGCCGTGTGAAACCGAACGCTCCCGCAGCGCCCTGGATTTGATGCGTTCGTTCTTTCAATGCGGAGCCGATGCCCGCTCGCGTTGCCCGAACCGCGGGCGCCAGCCCGAACAGCAGGCCCGCCACAATGGCGGTCAACGCGGTGAAGCCGAGTATGCGCCAATCGGGCTTAAGGTCGAGAACCACGGGGTTGTCGGTCGTAGAAAGGAGCGCGATCAGACCACGAGTCGCCCAAATTGCCGCCAGGAACCCTCCGGCCGCGCCGGCGATCGCCAGAAGCAGGCTCTCAGTCACAAACTGCCGAATCACGCGTCCCCGCGAGGCTCCCATGGCGAGCCGCACGACGACCTCTTTATGCCGCGCCGACGCGCGCGCCGTCAAGAGATTTGCCATGTTGGCGCACGCAATCAGCAAAACGAACCCGACTAGCGCCATCAATACACGTAACGGACTCCTCAGTTTGCCACGGAGCCTTGTGAACCCGGCCGCTCCTGGTTCAGTCTGCAGAACCTGGGACAGGAAGTTAGCCCTGCGGTCGGCCTTCTGGGGAGGATCGGAATCCAGCATGATTCCGCGCGAGATGGTTCGCAGTTGCACCTGCGCCCGTTCTTCAGAGATTCCGTCCTTCAGCCGCCCCATCGCGAGGAGGTACCAGCAATGCGCATTCGTTATGCACGCCGGCCCCTCCATCTGCCGCTGCATATTGAGCGGCACCCAGACGTCAACCGGTGTTCCTACTATCGTTCCCGTAAATGAGGCGGGCATCACGCCGATGATGGTGGTGGAGACGCCATTCAGAACGATGGCCTGCCCGATCGCCGTTCCGGCGCGCCCGTAACGCCGGGACCAGAAACCTTCACTAATAACAGCTACAGGTCCGTTTTTGCCGCCCGTCTTCCAATCATCCTCACGCCCAAAAACGCGCCCGGCGCGAGGAGGAACGCCTAACGTAGTGAAGTAATCGCCACTCGCGTAAGTCCCATCGATCAAAACCATGTCGCCGTTGATCGGGGTCTGGAAATGGCTCGTCGACCAGGCGAACAAGCCTGAAAACACCTCGCTCCGGTCGCGAATCAACTCGTACATCGGGTAGTTGAAAGAGTATCGTGGACCGAAATTCGTAGTGAGGCTCAATAATCGCAGGCCGGCCGGTTGGTGCACGGGAAGCGCTCGTAACAACAGCACATCCATGACGCTGAAGATCGCGGTGTTCGCCCCGATGCCGAGCGCTAAGGAGAGAATCGCGATGGTCGTAAATCCGGCATCTTTGCGCAGCACGCGCACCGCATAGCGCAGGTCCTGCAAAGCATTCTCAATGAAATTAAACCCGCGCGTGTCGCGGCACTCGTCCTTTCGCAGTTGGATTCTATCCAGGGCCTTGATGGCGTCGGCCCGGGCCTCCTCGCACGACAATCCACGCCGGATACCGTCCTCGATCCGTTGCTCGAGGTGGAATTGGAATTCGTCTTCGAGATCCTGTTCCACGCGCTTGCGGCGCAGCAACGATCGCAGGCGCAGCGGGAGTGTGTACAGCCAGTTTTCGAATCGCATCGTGTTAGATCTCGTTAAGGTTTACAACGCCTGTAATTGCGGCTGAGAGCCGTTCCCAGCTCGCCGCTTCCTTTGCGAGTTGCGCCTTGCCGAGACGGGTCAGTCCGTAGAACTTCGCGCGACGGTTGTTTTCAGTGGTGCGCCATTCGGCTTTGATCCATCCCTGTTGTTCCAGCTTGTGCAGAGCTGGATAGAGGGAGCCGTCGCTTACCTGAAGGACGTCGCCGGAAACCTGCTTCAAGCGAATGCTGATGGCCCACCCGTGAAGCGGTTCAAGGGCCAGGATTTTAAGTAGAAGAAGATCGAGTGTTCCCTGTACGAGGTCGGATGGCTTGCTCATATCGCTTACCGAGAGTAGATTAACGCAACTTCCCTCGGTAAGCAAGGGGAGCCGGTGCCCCGCCTACTCGGAAGGGTAACCGGCTGTGGCTTTCACTTCCGCGATCTGCTTATCGTGCCGCATCGTGTGCAGTGGAATGTAAATGAGCCACTGATAGGCATTGAGCGTGCCGAAAACAGGGAATGGATGGACGACTGTATGTTCTTTCAGCGGGGCCTGCGTGTCGCCGGCAAATTTCACGATCTCGCTGCGTTGCTTTTCGAAACGTTCCTTGATTTGTGAGCGAGTGAGACCCTGGCGCGGCACAATCGGCTCCGGCGCCACTGCCTTGCCTTGCCGCGATGGCATCACTCGAACGATAAATTCGGTTTTACCTTTCGTCTGCTCTTCCCAATCCGGGTTGGGGGCAGCGGCCATCGCCTTGCGGACACTGTCGAACAACAGGGCTTCGGCCAACACAATGTGCTCCGCGGTTTCGCCCACGGACCAGCGCTCGGGCGTGGGCTTCCATTTCCACTGCGCTTCGGACACGCTATCGATGGCTGCGAAAAACTCCTTTTGTGACTCGTCGAGCCATTTGAGTATCTGGGCGCGCTCTGCGTCGGACATGTGTGGGTCGGCTGCGCGCAGTGGCAGGTAGATCATTGCCAGGACTAGCAGCATTCGGGTAAGGAAGCGCAAGGTGTTGTTCATCGACTTGTTGTTAATAGTACACCGCGCAGCCGCGGGCTTCGAGAGCGTCTATCCACTTGGGTAGAGTTAAGGTTTTCACCCATCGCAAGTCGATTTTCTCCAGACGGGGGAGCAGGCTGATGGTGTCCGGCAGATCCACAAGCGGGTTCCCGCGAAGGTCGATTTGCCGAAGCTCCTTCAGGGCGCCGATGGCTTGAGGCAAGGTGGTGAGTTGGTTGTTTCTGAGGTGCAATTCACGCAAGCGCTGCAATCTTGCGATCGACTCCGGAAGGTTTGTCAGCTTGTTGTCCGACGCCCGCAGTTCAATGAGCCCTGCCATTGCCGTGACGCCCTCAGGGAGCGACTCGAAGGCGTTCTCACTGATGTTCAGGTAGCGCAGTTTTGTCAACCGCGCGATGGAAGCGGGAAGGTCGGCCAAACGGTTGTCGTGAAGATAAAGGAAATCGCTCAAGGCAGCCAGCGCGCCGAGAGAATCCGGCACGCGGGTGAGCTGGTTGTGTCCGAGATCGAGCATCCGCAAGTTCGTCAGCCTGCCGACCTGTTCGGACAGATCAGTCAAATCGTTGTCTGCCAGCACCAGCGTTTCAGCTTCGTTCTCTTCCCACACGGAATCGGGCACACGTCCAAGCCGTTGACGCCAGAAGTTCAGATGTCGACCCGATGAAGGCCGCATAGGTGTGATGCTAATACAGGAAGCGGAAGACAATCCATGAAGCAGCCGGGGCCAAGCCGCGCGCTGTGGATTCTCGCGTCCACTTTCGGCGTGTTCAGCTTTTGGGACCATGCCTGAGGGTATATGCCATCGTTGCAGTAAAACGCCAGCAGACGGTTCGCAGAGTTGTCTTAGTCACAGGTGGAGTCAGGATCCTCGCCCCCGAACTACAATGAAAAAGCATTCGCATGCCGGCGCGAAACCTGGCTGAAAACCTCTGGTACGACCTCCGCTACGCAATCCGGCTGCTTCGCCGCAGTCCGGGATTCTCAGCCATAACGATTCTCTCGCTTGCCCTCGGTATCGGCGCCAACACGGCTGTCTTCAGCCTGATTAACACTCTGATGCTCCGCTTGCTGCCAGTCGAGGAGCCGCGTCAACTCGTCGAATTTCTGCAACACTACCCCGGCGAGCCTCGCGGAAATGGATTTTGGAGCTGGACGAGCTACGAACACTATCGCGACCAAAACCACACGCTGTCGGGTCTGATCGCATTTTCCACGCCGTCGCGAGTTCGCGTCGACGCTGCAGGCTTTGAGACTGAGAATATGACCGCCGAGTCGGTCAGCGGGAATTTCTTCACGGTTCTCGGGCTGAAACCGGCGATCGGTCGACTGCTCGGCCCGGATGATGTGCGGACAGGCGGCACCGCCGTGGTGAGTTGGACCGTTTGGAAGGAGCGGTTCAACCTCAGTTCCATGATCCTCGGCCGGCGCGTCACCGTGCACGACGTTCCAGCGACGATAGTCGGCGTGACGCCTGCCGGGTTCGATGGTTTCATGACGGGATCGAGAACCGACGTCTGGGTGCCGATTGCGCCATCGCCCGCGGCAAGGCTGGCGCTTGTAGGACGCCTTAAACCCGGCACGTCCATCGAAGCGACTCGCGCCGAAATGGCGGTGCTGTTCCAGTTCACCATCGAAGAACGCACCCAGACCAGCAAAGATCCGCTGATTCGGCAAATGAAAGTGGAAGTCGAACCCGCGGGGGCAGCGTTTCGTTCCTGCGCGATCGCCTGGCTAAGCCGTTGTTTGTGCTGATGGCAGTAGTAGGCCTGGTTCTGCTGATCGCGTGCACCAATATCGCCGGCCTGCTTCTTGCCCGCGGCGCGGCGCGGCAGAAAGAGATGGCAGTGCGTATCTCGTTAGGCGCTGGGCGACGGCGCCTGTTGTCTCAAGGCCTGATCGAATCGCTGCTGCTCGCCGGATTGGGCGGCCTGCTCGGCATTTTCCTGGCAAATTTTGGCGCCGGCGCCTTAATACGGTTGCTGCTCTCGGGTCGTCAAATGCCCGGAATGCCTCAACATCTTGATCTATCGGTGCGACCCGACGCACACGTGCTGTGGTTCACCGCGGGCCTTGCTTTGTTGACCGCCTTGGTATTCGGCCTCGCCCCCGCATGGAGCGCCTTCACATCTGCTCCAGCCTGTTCGCTGCAGGAGATCGGCCGAGCCGGCGATACGCGATCGCGGCGCCTATTCGGAAAGGCACTGGTTGTTGCGCAGGTCGGCCTTTCGCTGGTGCTGTTGACAGCGGCGGGTTTGTTCGTCGGCCACCTCTCGAACCTCGAACACATGAATCTGGGCTTCCGCCGCGATCATGTTCTTCTCGTAACCCTCGATCCTTCGCGCCCCGAATCGGCGGGCGCGTATCAGGGCCTCCTGTCCCGGCTCGAAGCAAGCCCCGGCGTGACCTCTGCTTCCCTGAGCGCACCGACTCCGCTCTCCGGAGCCGGAGCCTCAGGTTTAGCCCTCATCGAAGGTCGCTATGAAAAGCCTGAGGACCGCCGTTTTATTTCGATAAGCTGGGTCTCTCCCAAATACTTCGGGACTCTCGGAGTCCCGCTTCTCGCGGGCCGCGATTTCAAATTCGAAGATCAGGCTAATGCGCGAGTCGCGATTCTGAGTGAATCGACGGCGCGTTACTACTTTGCCGGCGGAGATCCTCTCGGGCAGCACATCACGCTCGACCACGTCACCGGCGGCGGGGAGCCCAGGTCGTACGAAATCGTGGGCGTAGCCGGCGACGCGAACTATTACGAGATTCGCGAGCCCTCGCGCCGCACGGTCTATCTCCCGGCATTCCAGGACGGGCGGGTCGTCGCGCAAAACCTGGTGCTTCGTACGAGCATCGCACCAAATGCCCTTGCGGAGACGGTGCGGCGTGTCGTTCGGGATGTTCTGAGGTCCACGACAGTAGCCCGTGTCGTGACGCTTTCCGATCAGATTGACGCCTCGATCGTTCCCGAGCGGCTCATGGCTACCCTCTCAGGTTCGTTTGGCATGCTCGGTCTGCTGCTCGCGGTCCTCGGCCTGTACGGGCTGCTGGCCTATGCGGTGGCGCGCCGCACTGCGGAGCTCGCTATCCGACTGGCGCTGGGCGCCACACCGGGCAGTCTCATCCGGTTGGTAATTCAAGAAGCCTTGACGGTAACAAGCGCCGGCCTGTTCCTAGGTGCGGCGGCCGTGCTTTGGACCAGCGACATTGCGGCCAGCCTGGTTCCCGATGTGCAGATGGTGAGTATCGCACCGCTCTCAATCGGCGCCGCGGTCATGCTCGGAATTGCGCTGCTTGCGGCCTTCCTGCCCGCGCGCCGGGCAGCGCGTGTCGACCCGATTGAAACGCTGCGACACCAATAACCGCGGTACAACGGAATCATCAGATGCGATTTTTCGGCAGCATCCTTATTGTGTCCCTCGCGTTGTCTGCTCAAACGACGCGAATTCCCGCCGGCTCGGATCGCGACGGGAAAGCCCTGACGGTCGTTCGCCAGAAGTTCCCCGAAGCCTCAGAGTCGCGACGTAAGGGCAAATGCGTGCCCGCGGAAAGATACAGCCTCATCGTGGGCGACGCCGCGCCACGTAGCATCGTCACCGTCTGTCAAACTGACCCCGCCGACGATGACAGCTATCGTTGGGAAACCACGGCTTCGGTGAAGCGCGGTCTTATCTCCATCGTCCGTAATGGGGGCTCTTTCGCAGGCATTTACAGGCAGGTTTACCAGCTTTCTCCCTGGCGCGCCGTATCGTTCGATTTTTGCGCGGTCGATGGCGATGGCTCGTGGCGTGTTGAGGCTTGGGATTGGACCGAGATGCGCGGACGCTACTACGAGGGCGATTCCAAAGACGGAGTACTATGCTCCGATGATCCCAAAAACCTGGCTAACTACATCATCCCGCTGGTCACGATGGATGCGGCGCAGTTTGAGAAATCGGGAGCCGGGCTTGGTACTTGCGCGATGACCCTCGATGCATCGGGCAAGCACGGCTTCGTACCATGGGGCGCAGCCGATGCACGCGATCCGATCGAAATCAAGCTCCTGCTCACCGCCCAGCGCACTCTCATCGCACAGATTATCGATCCCCATCGCTTTACGGGCAAGGCGAATTCCTGGATCAACGCCGATCATTTTGAGATCTGGAGAGAGGGCAGCCAGTTCGGCATCCCACTCGATGAAGGCCCGGTCGAAGTGGGAGCGGGTAAGCCGGCGCAACTTCCCCAAGTTCGACGCTGGAACGTTAAAATGCCCGACGGGCGCACAGCCGCGATGGTGCGGATTGAGTTGCCGCCGAAAACCGGCATGTACGATCAGGGTTTTAAGCTCATCTACAGCCAGAGTCTCGATGGTCACGGACAGAAGCGGTTCATTTCGACTTCGCGCGGCCGCCGCGGCGCCGATTGGGAAACGCAGCATTCTGTATTAGAAGGCAACTCCGCAGGCCTCCATGTTGCATGCGGCATCGCAAACGGAATGCTCGACGTCACCGGAGCCCAGCACGCCTCTCTCGAACTGCGAACTGGCCCGCTCGGTTGGGCTGCCCGTTGATCTGACGGAGCCATCCTAGAATAGTAAGAACGGTCTCGACTGCAGGCCGGATTCTGCATGACACAAAGCCCAGCTACCCTTTCAGCCTCGGTTGCCCCTTCGGCGGCCCGCGTTCCTTATTCGCGAATTCGTGAGCTCGCCGAATTGGCGATGTCCATGGACGGTGTCCTTAAACTTTATTTCGGCGAATCCAATATTCCGACGCCGGACTATATTAAGCGCGCGGCACAGAAGGCCATGGCCGACGGCTTCACGTTCTACACGGAAAACGCCGGACTGCCATCGTTACGCAAAGCTCTCCAACGGTACTATCAGGAGCATCACAAAGTCGAACTCGACCCTTCGAACGAGTTCGTGATTACCGCTTCCGGCGTTCAAGCCTTGAACCTGGCGATCCGCTGCACTCTCGATCCGGGCGACGAGGCACTCGTGCTCACGCCTGCGTGGCCCAACGGGTCCGCCAACGTGATGCTCTCGAATGCCACACCCATCGAGATTCCTCATCCGCTCGTGGGCGACCGGTATCAGATCGATTTCGACGCGCTGGAGCGGGCCGTGACGCCGCGGACACGGATGCTGCTCTACACCTCCCCTTCGAACCCGCTCGGCTGGGTGGCGACCGTTGACGATCAGCGCCGGCTCCTTGAATTCACGCGCCGGCATGGGCTGTGGCTCATGGCCGACGAAGTGTACGAACGCCTGAACTACATCGGCGCGAAGGTGACCGATGCAGCGCCGTCTATCCTGAAACTGGCGACCAGAAATGACGCGGTGATCGTGGTGCAGTCGTTTTCCAAAGCTTACTGCATGACCGGCTGGCGGCTCGGTTGGCTGGTTGCGCGGCGCGACCTGGCTACCCGCGCCACGCAGTTAAACGAATTCGTGGTGTCCCATGCCACGAGTTTCATCCAGCGGGCTGCCGAAACCGCCTTGCTCTGGGGTGAGACCCCGATGGCCGAAATGCTGGTTCGCCTGCGCCAGAACCGCGAATTCTGCCTCGCCGCACTCAGCAAGATGCCGCGCGTGACCGTGCCCAAACCCGACGGCGCGTTTTATCTTTTCCCGAAGATCGCCGGCCTGACGGATTCGTTCGACTTCTGTAAGCGCCTCCTGGTCGATTTTCAGGTCGGTCTCGCGCCGGGAGTCGCGTTCGGGAATGGCGGCGAAGGTTCAGTTCGAATCTGCTATGCCGCTGAGCGCAACATCCTGGAGGAAGCGCTGGCCCGGCTTAAGCTCTTCCTCGAACGCTAGAGCCCTTACACCCGCTCGGCCCGGCCCGGTACCCTCGCCCTCCGTCCGATTAGGAAACGTGTCACGTTCTCCGGCATCTTCTTGTTAGAGTATGGAACGGGTGGGGGACATACTTGAACCCGGAGGCACTGAAGTCAGTACCGCCGCAGGCGGCGCCCGGCGCTATCGCAAGCCTCTGAAAACTTTTCGTTGGGCGGAGATTCGGGCCCTGTTATCCGAGAGTCTGGACGCTTGGAATCGTCACAAAGCTCCGCGGCTGGGCGCTTCACTGGCTTTCTATACGCTGCTTTCATTGACGCCCCTGCTTCTTGTCATGGTGACGATTGCCGGCGTGGCCTTCGACCGGAGGGCGGCAGAAGGCGAGATTGTTCAACAGGTCAACGATTTGGTCGGACCGGCTGGTGCAAAAGCCATCGCCGCGCTCTTAGAGTCGTCGAGAAACACAACGCATGGTTGGTTCGCCACGATCATCGGACTCGTCACGCTCCTCTTCGGCGCCTCGGGAGTTTTGATTGAACTGCGCGACGCGTTGAACACCATCTGGGAGGTACCTCCACGCGTGACTTCCGGATTCGCCACCGTGAAGGTGTTCATCAGGGAGCGTCTCTTCTCATTTGCTCTCGTTCTCGCGATCGGCTTTCTTCTGTTGGTGTCGCTAATTGTGAGTGCCTGGATCGCGGCGCTTGGTACTTTCTCGCAATCTTTTGTTCCCGCCGAGGAGACAGTGATGCACATCGGGAACCTGTTAGTGTCGTTTATCATCACAACCGGGTTATTCGCAGCGATTTACAAGGTCATGCCGGAAGTACGCATCGAGTGGACGGATGTGATCTTCGGCGGAGCGGTCACGTCGCTCCTCTTCAATGTCGGTAAGTTATTGATAGGCTTGTACCTTGGAAAAGCTGCCTTTGCGTCGGCGTACGGCGCGGCAGCCTCGGTTGTCGTATTCATCGTCTGGGTCTACTACTCGGGCCAGGTATTTTTCCTAGGCGCGGAATTCACAAAGGTATTCGCGAACCATTATGGGTCCCGCCCCATGGAGCAAACTGGGATTGTAGTACCATCAACTGCGCGAAACAACGCAGCATCCCAGCGTCCCCCGGTGACATCCAAGGGAACATAACCGTTCCTGCCGGCGTCTTTTCATTGAGCATATTTGTTTCATTCTACTGGGCCCCAGCGGTCAGCCGATATAGCAACTGAGAAGCTGTAGGCCACTGAATTGCACTAAGGTTGTTATCAGGCCTAGCCGATTAGTCAAATCTGGTGTAACCTGGAATAGGACTTCCATTTTTCATATCGTCAGGCTTTCGTAACTTGGAAGTGATAGAATCAACTGGACTATTGGCTGCAACCCCGCGTCGGCGCATGCGTCTACTGCTTAGACACTTGTGTGTGCAAGCGCAAGGGTCAGCCAAGCACTGAGTGAGAACCGATGTCTTCAACACCAGAAGCGCTCCAACATCCCGAGGATCCCGACGTTCATCTGCAGCGGCTGCTTGCTGCTGACGTCGAAGAGCCCTGGTACCGTTCATTTATCCAGAACATTAAAGAGGCGATTCACCCCAAGAAGCTGCCTCCGCTCGAAGTGACCTCCAAACCGGTCGAAGTTCAAGACATCTGGGGGTTCTACGGCGGGCAGGAAAAGAAGGCTGGGGCGACATCGGTCCTTATTCATGGACTGGTAATTACTCTGTTGTTCCTGATTGGCACCAACAAGCAGGTCCAGCAGATCGCAAAGGACACGATCACGCTGATCGCGCCCGACATTTCACCATACAAGCCGAGTCCACCGAAGAAGGACACGATGCATGGCGGCGGTGGCGGTGGCGACCGTTCGCCTACGCCTGTGACCAAAGGCAAGCTGCCCAAGCTGGCGGAGAAGCAATTCGTGCCTCCGATGATCAGCAAGGTAGAGAACCCCAAGCTGCCAATGGATCCCACGCTGGTAATCCAGCCGGATGCCCCGGTTCCCAACGTGAACATGGCGCAGTTAGGCGACCCGCTTTCGAAGATCATGGGTGCGTCGAACGGAACTGGCGCCGGCGGTGGAATGGGTAGTGGCCGCGGCGGCGGCATCGGTCCGGGTAGCGGCGCCGGTTATGGTCCGGGTTCGGGCGGTAATTTCGGCGGCGGTGCTTACAAGATTGGCGGCGGCGTTTCGGCCCCCGCGGTGATCTACAAAGTCGAGCCCGAGTATTCCGAAGAAGCCCGTAAGGCCAAGTTCCAGGGGACTGTGGTGCTCTTCATCGTCGTCGACGAAAAGGGCAATCCCAAAGACATGCGGGTCATTCGTCCGCTGGGCTTGGGTCTGGATCAGAAAGCGCTCGAAGCCGTTCAGAAGTGGCGGTTCCGTCCCGGTATGAAGGACGGGAAACCGGTGCCTGTGCAGGCTACGATCGAGGTCAACTTCCGACTCCTCTAGCTGACAAAGCAGTTTGGAAATACGGGCCGGGCAGCTTTGACAAGTTGTCCGGCCTTTTTCTATTTCTTCTCGGCTACGAACGTTCCACTTCCGACTTCGCCGTATTCCGCTTTCCCTTCGATACGGGTGTCGCTCTTAAGGGTGCCGGTGTACTTCACCTTGCCGGCGTCCCCAACCTCGAACGACCACTCCACTTTGTCGCCCGTAACCGTTCCGGTGACCTTGGCCTGCCCCAAGGTTCCTGAGTAGGTGCCGGAAAGTTGATTCCCCGTCTGCTTCAGCTCGAAGGTTGCCGTGCCGCTGCCTGCATCCAGGTTCACGTCGGCAGTCCACTTGCCCGTCAGGTCGGCCGCAAACGCCGCTGCGGCAAAAAGTGTAAGAGCGATGAGCTTGCGTACCATGGACGCCAGTATACCCTGTCACCTCGTTACAGGACAGCGCTACTGGAAAAGCCGGTCGAAGATTTCGCGGGTGCGCGCGCGCATCTGTGCGATCTGGGTCTTGACGGGGAGGTGATTGAGGTGTTCGGGCGTCCAGCGATGTATGAGGTCAGTGAGAACGGAGAGCTGCCCTTCGGCATTCGGCAGGTCGCCCTCGGAATGGCCGGAGTAGACGCGCATCGCGTGGTCGACGGCGCGATAAAACACGCCCGCATCTCGCAGGAATTCGGCGTCGGCGCGCTCCAGGTGGCCCATTTTCTCGATTATGTCGATCCGCGCCGGGGTATTCAGAACTTTAAAGAAGATACCGGCGCTCTTGAGGCGAAGATAGAGCAGCACGAAATCGATGTCGTAGAAACCACCGGCGCCGGCCTTCAAGGGATGTGATGCGCCCTGCTCTTTTTCGAGACGCAGGCGCATCTGCCGCAGGTCTTTCTTCGAGCGGCCGCTCTGGCCGTAGCGCCGCCAATCGACTTCCTGCAAATCGTTGAGGAAAGTCGTGGCGCGCTCCGTGTCTCCGGCGACGGCGCGCGATTTCAGGTACGCAATGCCCTCCCAGGCCTCAGCGTTGCGGCCGAAATAGGTCTTGTAGGCCGATTCCGACTGCACCAGCGCGCCGGCTCCGCCGTTTGGTCGCAACCGCGTATCTACCGCGAAAACCGACCCGCTGCCGGTATAGGCGGAAAGGATATCGACGATCCGATTCGCCACGCGCGTCCAGAATAACTGCTCGTTTTGATCCTCATCGGGTATGACGAAAAGAAGATCCGCATCGGAGGCGAGATCGAATTCCCGCATGCCGAGCCGCCCTAACGCAACGACCATCAACTTGCTGCCCGGGTCATAGGCGGAATTCGCTGGCGGGTGCGTGTCGAGAACGTGCTGCAGCGAAAGATTGTAAGCTCCACCGATCGCCGCGTCCGCCACGCTGGACGTGCGCTCCAGGGTTTCGAAGACCGGCACACGCACCGAGAGGCTGGCGGCCTGCAGGCGAAACATTTCGCGCCTGAACCAGCGCCGGAGCTCCATGGCGTCGGCAATTTCGGCGGCGGAAGCGATGTCGGGTGGCGCCTGGATCTCCGTCAGACTGAATGCGAGCTCCGGTGTGCGAATGAGCTCCTCGGTGTAATAAGGGCTGTGCTCGATAATATCGAGAATGTATCGCGCCACAACGGAGTTGCTGTCGAGCAGCGACAGCAGTGGTTCCTGCGCTAAAGCCTTTTCCAGGAAATGCTCGAGCGGGCGAGCGCCTTGCCGCATTCCCGCCCGCGCCAGGACAGCAGCGAGTCCCGGCGCTTTCTGATCGAGAAACCGCACCAGATTGCTCGACGGCGCTTCGGGCGGCCGGTCGAAAAGCTCCGGCTCCAGCGATGCTGCCGTGGGTGGCGTGGAGTAATAGCTCGGGCGGTTGGCGTGAATGACGCGCTCGTAAATCTCCTGCACGGATTCCAGGTGTGCATTCAGCTCCTGGAGCAGACCTTCGCCGGAAGTCCAGCCACCGATCTGCCCGCCGGGCATTTTGCGCGCTATCAGGTCGAGCGACTTTGAATCGGTCGGCAACGAATGCGTCTGGCGGTCGTCCTCGATTTGAAGCCGATGCTCAAGGTTTCGGAGAAACGTGTATGCCGACGCGAGGCGTGAGTACTCCCCCGATGAGATCAGGTCCTTGTCGTTCAGACGTGCCAAGGCGAGGAGCGTTGAGCTGTGGCGAATCCAGGGCACCCGTCCACCATGGAGCCGCTGCAGACACTGCACCAGGAACTCCACGTCGCGGATTCCGCCCGGCGCCAACTTCACATCCAGGGACAATTGCGCGCCGCGTCGACGGCTCAACTTCTCGTGAATGCGCTCGCGTGTGGCTGAGACTTCTTCAATGGCCGAAAAGTCGAGAGTCGTCGAATACGTCAGCGGCTCGACAAAATCGAGGAGAGCGCGTCCGGTTTCGAGGTCGCCCGCGGCAGCCCGCGCCTTAATGAGCATCTGCAGTTCCCAGTCGCGAGCGCGCGTCTGGTAGTACTTCTTAGAGCCATCGAGCGAGATGCATGCCTCGCCCAAGCTGCCATCGGGACGCAGGCGGAGATCGACGCGATAACACAACCCCTCGGCCGTATAAGTCGACAGCAGCGCTGTGTACTGATTGGCGACTTTTTTGTAAAACTCCTTGTTGGAAATCGGATTTGGGCCGTCAGTCTCACCATTCGCGGTGTAAACGAACATCAGGTCGATGTCGGAGCTGTAGTTCAACTCACTGCCGCCGAGTTTTCCGAGAGCAATCACCGCCATACCACATTCGGCGGTGTTGCCGGCTTCAGTGGTGTAGCGCGGCGTGCCGTACTTATTCACTAATTCTTGCCGGATGCGTTGATAGGCCACCTCCAGGATGGCGTCCGCAAGATTCGCGAGCTCTTCGGTGATTTCCGACAACGTGGCGAATCCGAGAACGTCGCGGATGAGTATCCGGAGGATATTACGGCGGCGGAAAATCGCAAGAGCGAGGGCATCCTGTGCGCCGTCCGGTTGTTTATTCAGAAATTTTCGCAGGTAGCGGCGGTACTCTTCGGGCGTCAGGACCCGGTCCAGATCGACGAGCAGATCAAGCCACTCGGGATGCTGGAGGAGATCTTCCGATAGAAAATGGCTGAAGGAGAAAACAGTAATGAGGTACTGCAACCCGGTTCCCGAGTCGGACAAAGACTGCAGGATTGCGGGGTGCTGTTTTTCGAACGAAGAGAAGTAAAGCAGCGCGCTGTCCGGGTTGGGTGCATGGCCGAGCAGCGATTCGATCTGCCGCTTTGCATCGCGGATCAGAAGTGGAGGCATTAGACGACTTGGTCTACCAGCGTGATTATATCGTTCTGGCGAACCCAGCCGGTTTGGACTACCGAAGAATAAAAGCCGCTCAGTCCCCATTTTGGTGATTGGGCGTCCATATCTTTGTCGAAGATCTCGGCTTTCAGAGACGGCCCGTAGACATCGAGCGTGGTACACGGCACGCGGATCCTCGTTAACTCCAGCAGGCAATCCCCGGCCCGATACCGCTGCCCGAGCCGCATCTGGTGACGATCCAGACCACGGACTGTGAGGTTTTCGCCGAGGGCGCCGGCGAACAGAGGAAAGCCTTTGGCAATTAATTCGTCAATTGCTTCCGCGCATACGATCAGAATTGCTTTGAGCGGTCCTCCGTGACTCTGAGGGTGGGCGTGAAGGTCGCCCTCGATTCCCAGGGGCGTGACGAAGCCGTGCAGGATCGGATTTTTCGGTATGCCTCCAGGAGAGATGTTGACTTGCTCGATGGAGCCGGTCATTGCTACCCAAAGGTAACAGCCGGGTCAAAGGCTGCTTTAGTTTCCACGATGGGACAAGGCCGGCGGAGGGTAAGGCAGGTTTCCAACCTGTCGCCATGGACCTGCGGTCCACGAAAGTGAGGCTTTACCCTTCCACAGAAGCTACAACCCGACGTTACATCAAACGCTGATCACGGGGCACGGGGACTCGCGAATAATGCTGTATGCATGAGTTCGCAACCTGCCCAGCGCATTCGGCAGGCAGCCGCGCCCGATCACCACCACGTCGGCGTGCAATGAGTCCGCGACACGGTGTATCGTCGGAGCGATTTTGCCGCCCTCCATCAGCGTTTTAGCCTGCACTGCAGCATGATCCATCAACTTCTGTAATTGCTGTGCGGCGGTGTCCAGCAGAAATTGACGGAACGGCGTGAAGTTGTCATTGTGATAGCTCTCAGGGGCGCTGACAACATGCGCTACAGTCAACTCCGCGCTCGTGGCGGCCGCCAGATCGGACGCCCAACGAATCACGCGAACGTTGCGCTCGTCGAGATCGACCGCGCACACGATATTGCGAATATGGCCCTTGGCTTCGGGTTGGCCCTGGGTGTGGACATCGGTCCACACCGGACTCGTCACGTCGTGAAGAACTTTTGCCGTGACCGATCCCACCAGAAAACGCCGAAACCGGCCGTAGCCGTGCGTTGGCAGCATGATCAGAACGGGCTTCATTTTCTCCGCGTGTTCGCCGATGATGTGCGGCGCATCGCCGACATCCACCCGCAGGGTGACCGCCATGCCTCGAAACTGCTCCGCGGCTAAAGCCGCAAGCATCTGCTCCCGGTCGGCAGTCATCGCGGCAATATCGACGGTGGGCGCGTACATGGCCGAATCCGGTATGCCAAAAGGAATCCCCGATTCCGCCCAGGCGGGCGGCAAGGAGATCACATGCAGCAATGTGATGCGGGATTGGAATTGCTCCGCCAGCGAGCGCACTCTCGGAGCGGCGCTGAGGCAGCGATCAGAAAAATCGACGGGAAAGAGAATGTTCTGACAGTTCAGCATACGTCCTCCCTCGTGACGAATGCGTTTAGCACATCACTGCACAACGGTTGCCGGCGGGACCTGTTCGCGCTGGCGCAGACTGTGCTGCCGTGCCGCGTGGACAACGCGGGTTACTTCCATGGGATGGAAAGGCTCCATCAGCACGTCGTACCCGCCCCGCATAAGTACTTCCGACCAAAGCCGGTCATCGCCCAGCCGGGTGACGAGAATAAAAGATGCGGCGCTTGGTAAAGAGTTGATTTCTTCGAGTGCTACCACCCAATCGTAGTCCCGAGAGGTGTGTTCGAAGAAGAAGTGCGTAAAATCACCGAGCTCAGGTAAAGCCGAAGCCTGTTTCCAGGAATGCACGTGCGAAAGCTGCCAACCCACCTCGTCAAAGATGCCATCCAGTTCACAGTACTTGCTTTTGTCAGGTCCAATGAGTAGCGCCCGAACATTGATTTGTCCGGGTAGACGGATAGGCCTGAAAGCCGGCGCGGTCATGCAAACGTTCGTAGCAATCCGCAGACCAACGAGGGATGCCCCAAAACCAACGACATGTCAGTGGCCGACTGGAGTTTTGGGGGAATTTCACCCAGCTACACCGGTTGGCGTACCCGATTCTGTTCAAACGCCCACGCGGTCTCCACGATATCCCGCAAATCCGCGAATCGCGGCCGCCAGCCGAGCGCGCGGCGCAGTTTCTCCGAGTTTGCCACCAGAACCGCGGCATCACCGTCCCGGCGCGGACCGATCTCATAGGGGACTTTCCGGCCGGTCACCTCTTCCACAGCACGAATGACGGCTCTGACCGAGTGTCCTTCTCCAGTGCCGACATTAAAGGAATCCGATCCACCGCCTCCCAGAAGATGCTCGATTGCGAGCACATGAGCTTCGGCGAGATCGGTGACGTGGATGTAATCGCGAATGCAGGTGCCGTCCGGAGTGTCGTAATCCTCACCAAAGATCATGATGGGACGACCGGTCAGGATGGCTCGAAAGAGGAGCGGAATCAGGTGGGTTTCGGGATCGTGCTCTTCCCCGAGGCCCAGTTCCGGGTCCGCTCCGCAGGCATTGAAATAACGCAGAGCGATGCTGCGGAACCCGCGAAACTGATCCAGCCAGCCCAGAATTCTCTCCACCATGACCTTGGAATCGCCATAAGGGCTCACAGACGCGAACGGCGCTTCCTCGGTAATGGGTACGGTCTCCGGGGTGCCGTAAACGGCGGCTGTCGACGAGAAGACAAACCGGTTGACGCCGCTTTCCACCATGGCGCTTAATAGCGAAATCGACCCCGCTGTATTGTTGGCGAAATACAGCTCGGGCTTTTGGGTCGATTCGCCGACAGAGATGAACGCTGCGAGATGAACTACCGCCTCGACGTGCTCCCCGCGGAGCAGATTTGCGATTGCCCGCGTATCCGCCGTGTTCAACCGGTAAAAAGGCAGCCCGGCAACGTTATGTTGGTGACCTCGGGACAGATCGTCGAGAACAAGGACGTCGTGACCATGTCTGCGCAAAACGTGGGCGGTGGTAGAACCGATGTATCCGGCGCCGCCCGTAACGAGAACTCGAGCCATGTGCTGTTGCTGTTAGGATCGCACGGACGGCTCAGGCTGATCTTCGAGAAGCGCTCGCAAGCGGGCCACTTCGAGCGAACGACGGCGCAGGACCTGCTCGTAGGACATCTTCGACGCCCCACGTACGAACATGCCGATGAGGAAGGACCACAGGCCGCTGACGACATTGCCGCGTAGTACGCTGACGACGCCCAGCAACATCAATAAAACACCGAAGCCCGAACCAATTCGCGATGCGATGCGGGTGGATGGCACGATATCGCCCTTACGGCTCCAGATGGCGGCGCGCAGGACGCGGCCGCCGTCCAGCGGGAAGGCCGGGATCAAATTGAAGAGGCCCAGCAGCAGGTTGGTGGCGGCGAGATACCCGAAAATGGCGCCGATTTCAGCCTGGCCGGCGGACCGGAGGCCTATCGCTACTCCGAACGAACACAGCGCAACCAGGAAACTGGTGAGCGGGCCCGCGATCGCCATCAGGAACTCGGTTTTCGCGGTAGGCGGCTCATCGGCCATCTCAGCGACTCCCCCAAAAATGAACAACACGATGCCGCGCATCGGGATGCCGTAATGCCAGGCTACGGCCGAGTGAGCAAACTCGTGGATCACGATGGAGAAAAGCAGACCGAAAGCGCCAGCAATTCCCATCCAGATGTAGGCGGCCCTGGAATAACCGGGCAGCTCAAGCGGAAAGAAGCCGGTGGCAAGCGACCAGACGATGAGAACTGCCAGAATTAACCAACTGGGATGTAACCTTACTTCAAACCCCAACAGATTGAAGAGCTTGATACCCCGACCGGACATTGAGCCAGTACCTCTACTTCATTGGACGGTTTCGAGGTTTGCCGGGTAACTTTATTTATACGACACCACGGCTCGATTGGGCAGCGGAGAGAGCTGGTACAGCTCACTCCTGGCGAATCCGGCGTTGCGGAACATGGTCTCGTATTCCGAGAACGTATAGGCGTCGCCTTCCGACGTGCCCGTAAGCATCATCATGCTGAACATTGCATCAACCGGGGGCGTTACGCGGTCCTCGTTGGGGATGAACTCGGCCGTAAGGACCCGGCCTCCGGGATTCATCGAGGCGCAAATCTTTTTGAGCAGCTCCTCATTTCGCGCCGCGCTGAAGTGATGCAGGAAGTTCGTGAGCAGCACGAGGTCATAGCCGTCGCCGAAATCGACATCGAAAGCGCTGCCCGCTATGGACGAATAGCGGTCGGCAACGCCGGCCTGGCGGGCGTTCTCCCACGCGACATCGAGAACATTGGCCCAGTCGACTGCGACGATGTGCGCATTGGGGTTGTGGCGCGCCACGGCGATGCCGTATAGCCCGTGACCGGCCGCAATGTCGAGCACCTTGCTATTTCGGCCCTCCGGAGCGCCCGCCAATAGAGCGAGCTTTTCGGCCGGCATGGACATCATGGGAGCCATGGATCGTGCGAAGGTTACCCAGATGGGGTTGTCGTAAGACATCGTGCCGTCGCTGGGCAACGTCGTGCCTCCCTGGCGGACGGCCTGGGCCATATCTTTGCCGGCGCCCATCTTCTCTTCCATTTCGCCGAGGAATTGCGCTGTCGTGCCCAAGTAGGCAGGAGAGTGTCGGCTCAGAAAGAGTGCCGATTCCGGAGAGAGTTCGTAGTGTCCGGCGTTCTTTCCGAGGAAACCCATCACCGTGAGGTAGTCGCAGAGGATGCGCGTTCCCCTTTCGCTCGTCTGCGTGGCGTGGGCAATCTCCGCCGCGGTGGTGTTGCCGTCGGCGATCGTGGTGAAGACGTTCAGCTCAATCGCTGCTCTCAGAGCGGCGGTGCGCTGATAGGCGTTGAGTGTTTCGAAGATGATCGCCGGTGACGGGTGAGGCCTGGAAGAAGTGCTGGTTGCCATACGGAATATGATAACTGGGCAACCGCGGGTTGACGACGCACGTGGAAAGGGTGTAGCGTCACGCAAGGAGTCCCAATGTCCAAGATCATTGCGCTCGCCGTGTTGTTTTCAGCGGTCGCCTCTGCGAATCCGGGCGACGGCAGACTGCTCGCCCAGCATCCTACCGTAAATAAGACCAACATTGTGTTTGCGTTCGCCGGTAATCTCTGGAGCGTTCCGCGCGATGGCGGCGAGGCCATACGTTTGACCGCCGGGACCGGCAATCAGTCGAGTCCCTATTTCTCACCCGATGGAACAAAGATTGCGTTCTCAGGCGAGTATGACGGCAATGTTGACGTGTTCGTCGTCCCGGCGACCGGAGGCACTCCGAAACGCCTCACGTATCACCCCGGCGCGGACATCGTAGCCGGCTGGACGCCTGACGGGAAAAACATTCTGTTCCGAACGAACCGCGACAGCTACTCGCGCTACACGCGTCTCTACACGGTTCCGGCGGAGGGTGGATTCGCGACGCCGATCGACCTGCCGATGGCGGATTCGGGCTCCTATTCGGCGGACGGCAGCCACCTGGCGTACCTTCCGCTCAACAAGGCCTTCGATTCCTGGAAGCGTTATCGCGGCGGCCGAACCACGCCCATTTGGATCGCGAACATGGCGGACGCCAAGGTCGAGAAGATTCCCCGCGACAATTCGAACGACTTTAATCCGATGTGGATTGGAGACAAGATCTACTTCCTTTCCGACCGTAACGGTCCGGTGACGCTGTTCTCCTATGACATGCGGTCGAAGAAGGTTGCCCAGGCGATTCGGAACGACGGGCTGGACATCAAGGCGGCTGACGCCGGGCCCGGTGCGATTGTTTACGAGCAGTTCGGCGAGGTGCACTTGTACGACCTGAAGTCCGGAAGCGCCCGGAAAGTCGACATCCGCTTGGAGGGAGACATCCCGGCCATGCGGCCGACGTTCGAACGGGTGAACGGCCGGTTTGCACATGCGAAGTTGTCTCCGACCGGCATGCGCGCGCTGTTCGAAGCTCGCGGCGAGATTCTCACCGCGCCGGCAGAAAAGGGCGACATCCGAAACCTCACCAACACGCCTGGTGTTGCTGAGCGTGACCCATCATGGTCGCCGGATGGTAAAAGCATCGCCTACTTCTCGGATGAATCCGGCGAGTACGTGCTTCACATCCGCGCGCAGAACGGCATGGGAGAAGTGGAGAAGATCGATCTTGGCAAACCGGCGGCCTTCTATTACGAGCCGCGCTGGTCGCCTGACAACAAGAAGATCGCATACACCGATAACCGGCTGCAGCTTTGGTATGTCGATCTCGAGAAAAAGACTCCGGTGAGGATCGATGCCGACACCTACGACACGCCGGAACACTCGATGAACCCCGACTGGGCGCCGGATAACAAGTGGATCGCGTACACGAAGCTGCTCAAGAATCATTTGCGCGCGGTGTTTCTGTATTCGCTCGAAGAGGGCAAATCGCACCAGATCTCCGATGGTATGAGCGACGCCGAAAACGCCCTTTTCGACAAGAACGGGAAATACCTGTACTTCAATGCCAGCACCAATCTGGGTTTGAGCACGGCTTGGCTCGACATGTCGAGCGAAGATCACACGACAACCCGAAGCGTCTATGCCGTAGTGCTGAACAAGACCGACGCATCGCCGGTCGCGCCGGAAAGCGACGACGAAAAGGCGGTCGAAGAGAAGAAACCGGACGCCGCGGCGAAGAAGGATGAGGCGGTCAACGTCAAGATCGATCTTGAAAACATCGATCAACGCATCGTCGCGCTTCCGATACCCGCGCGCAACTACGGCGGCATGGATATAGGAAAGACCGGCATCCTGTTCGTTCGCGAAGAGGTCGAGACTCCGGGGCAGCCGCCTACAAGCACCGAATACAAGTTCGACCTGAAAACCCGCAAGACCGAGAAGCTGGTCGAAGGCATACGGATGTTCGAGATCTCCGGCAACGGCGAGAAGATGATGTACTCGCAGGGGAATGGTCCTTCGCCGAGCATCTTTATTGCAGCAACGTCGGCGCCGCCAAAGCCGGGCGAAGGCAAGCTGAACCTGGACGCCATGGAAGTGCGCGTCGACCCGATCGCCGAATGGAAGCAGATGTACCGCGAAGTGTGGCGCATCGAGCGCGATTTCTTTTACGATCCCGGCCTGCACGGGCTCAATCTCGAAACGTTCTCGAAGAGGTACGAGCCGTACCTGGAAAACATCGCGAGCCGGGCAGATTTGAACTATTTGTTCCAGGAGATGCTTGGGGAGCTGACCGTCGGGCATTTGTTTGTCGCTGGCGGCGCGATTCCCGAAACACGGCACATTCGCGGCGGTTTACTCGGGGCGGACTACAAGATCGAGAACGGCCGCTACCGTTTTGCGCGAATCTACAGCGGCGAGAACTGGAACCCGCAGTTAAAGGCTCCGCTGACCCAGCCGGGCGTCAATGTGGCGACGGGCGAGTATCTGCTTGCTATGAATGGACGCGATCTGCGTTCCAGCGATAACGTCTACGGCTTTTTCGAGGAGACGGCGGGCAAGCAGGTAGTGTTGCGCGTGGGTCCGAACGCGGATGGGTCGGGATCGCGGGAGGTGACCGTCATCCCGGTAGACAGCGAGTACTCGCTGCGCAACCTGGCGTGGATCGAGGAGAATCGGCGCAAGGTCGATCGCTTGAGCAATGGGAAGCTGGCTTACGTCTATCTGCCGGACACGGCGGGAGGAGGCTTCACCAATTTCAACCGCTATTTCTTTGCGCAGATCGATCGGGAGGGAGCTGTTATCGATGAGCGCTTCAACGGGGGCGGCCAGGTGGCCGATTACATCGTCGATCACCTCAACCGGAGCGAGCTCAGCCGTTGGACGACGCGCTATGGCGAAGATTTCACGACGCCGCAAAACGCGATTTTCGGACCCAAGGTGATGATCATTAATGAATACGCCGGGTCGGGGGGCGATGCGCTGCCTTGGATGTTCCGCGCGCGGCATGTCGGAACGCTGGTCGGGAAGCGGACCTGGGGTGGCCTGGTCGGAATCTTCGGATTTCCGGAGCTCATGGACGGCGGTGGGGTGACAGCGCCGAACCTGGCGTTCTGGAATCCTGCGAAGGCAGACTGGGAAATCGAGAATCACGGCGTGCCGCCGGATATCGAGGTGGAGCAGGAGCCTGCCTTGGTGCGCGCCGGTCACGATCCGCAGTTGGAACGGGCGGTGGAAGTGGCGCTGGCGGAGTTGAAGAAGCATCCGCTCACGACGCCGAAGCATCCGCCGTTTCCGAATTATCACAAGACGACGCCGAGTGCGACGACGGACGGTGGTGGTTCGAAATAGCCCAGGGTTAGGCAACCCGCGGCAGGAGGCCAGGGTAGCGGAAATGTGGACCGCGGGGCCTCCCGATTTCGTGTTTTTCGAGTAGCAAGGCAACCGCTCATAGCCAGGCCGTCGTTCTTCGCCGCTTTACGCTGCCGCGGCAGTCGCGATTACGATTGATTGATAGAATCCAGTCTCACGTGGGAATCGCCAGCGGATGTTCGTGAATCCGCGCGATTTCAAAATGCTGGTTATCTCATCGCGCAAGACCGCCCGATAGACCGACGCTCCATGAAAGTTCGCCCAGCCGGTGGAAGTTTCCCGTGTGATGTACATGTGAAAAATGTGCAGGCGCTCGTCCTGCCAGTCCCACAGTTGAAACACGATCCGGCGCTTTCCTGCGTCTGAGTAAAAAACTGGACCTTGCACAACGGGACGCTGCGCGAGGATCTCGTCATAATCCCGAATGCTCGCGATGAAGATCCCTCCGCTGCGCAATTTTCCCCGTACCTGGTCTGCCGCTTGTGCAATGTCCGGGTCGGAGAGAAGGTGTGGCAGCGCGTTGTCCATGCAGATCACGGCGTGAAATTCGCCCGCCGGCAACTCGTCCAGGTTTCGCATGTCGGCGACGAAGAATGGGACGTCAAGGCTTCGTAGCGCGGCCTCTGAACGAGCGCGCTCTACCGCACCCGTGCTTACGTCTGATCCGGTGATAGAGAAACCCAGTCTTGCCAGCCCGAGTGTTTGAGTACCGATGCCGCACGCGCAATCGAGAACGGTGGTATCAGCCGCCGGGCACTCGCGGTGCAGGATGGATGCGATCGCGGCTGCTTGCCGGGTCATCGACGCCTCCCAGTTTTCGAAGATGAGGTGGTAATCGCCGGCGAACTTGTCGTAAAAATCGCTCAGAGAGGCGGTCATTGTATCGTCCAATATCAACCCAACGGTTTCGACAATTGTAGCCGGCTTCCTTTAGGCTCCCATCGGTCATTGGTCGTCTCGTCGATGATCGGTACAAGAATTCCGACCCGATTTCGTCCTGAAACCTATGCTTCGTGAGACACATGCGGGACGAAGTACAATCAACGCATCAGGGATTCTGCGGTTAGCTTCGCTGAAAGGAGCACGATGAATCCTTCATATAAGCTGATCGCCATCCTGTTCGGAATTGGCGTCACGCTGCACAATCTCGAAGAAGCCATGTTCCTGGTGAGCTGGGCCCGTTCGCATGTGACACTGTGGTTCGAGCCAAACCCGAAGATCTATTGGGTCTTGACCTCGTTGGTCAGCGTTGTGATTTGGGTTCCGATTGTTGGCGTTTGCATTTCGCCCGAGAGCCTCCATTTTCAAAGCGTCCTCTCAGGATTTGCCCTCGTCATGGCCGTCAACGCAGTGTTGCCGCACTTCATAATAAGCCTGGCCAAGCATTCTTATTCGCCGGGAGCGGGAACGGGAATGCTGTTCAATCTCCCACTTGGTGTGTTGCTGATCCATGCGCAGTTGAGCGCCCACGCAACCTCACATCTAGAGGTCTGGCGAGATGCAGTTCTGTATGCGCTGTTGCTGACCCTCGGCGTCTTGGGGAGCTTGTACGGAGCTCATGCGGTCTTAGCCGCGAGAAAGGCATGAGCATCGTGGCCTGTTGGAGCTGTCGCGAAAAGAACCCTTAGTGAGCCGGCCCCGCCGTTGAGAAGATCGGCTGCAGGACCATCCGGCCGTACGCGATGAACGCCATGAGGAGACCCAGCACGCCGCTTAAGATGATTGGTGGGATCTCGCGGTACTTGGCGTGCACCCAGACGAACACAAGGCTCTCGATCGACAGGACCATGGCGGCTACCACCGTGAGCGCCGGTTGCCAGTGGAAGGCGGCGGGGACGATTAACCCGCCCATGCAGACGAGTTCGAGGATGCCGAGGGCCATCCAGGCTCCCCGCGGCAACGCACCAAAGGACGGGGCCTGCTCGCTTATCTTGTCGAACATAAAGACCTTCATGACTCCCGATGCTCCGTATAGGAGCGCGGCGAGCACCTGCAGGACCCACAATACGATGTTCATCGCGTGCCTCCTCCCGGTCTACCGTGTCGGCGCGCCCAGCGCGGTACCTCCCGCACGCGATCCGCGTTCTGAGCCCAGATCCAGTGACCAGTGAATACCTCATGATAATTCGCCTCCGGTCGCACAGAGGAGGCGTGATCCGTCTCATCCAGTTGAAGGCCGCCGTCACGTTCCCAAATAGTCTTGCGACTTGCCGATCTCGACGTTGGCGAATCCGCCTCAAAAGTCTTTCCAGCCGAGGCTCGGCGTGCCGATACCTTGACCTTCGACCTATTCCAGTTGTATCGTGAATGGTAGAAGGTTGAGGTATCGATGCCCCCTCCACGTTTTCCTATCCCGCAAGGCACGCTCGACATGTTGATTCTCCAAATCCTATCGCTTGAATCCGCCCATGGCTACGGCATAGCGCAACGGCTGGAGCAGATCTCGCGCTCGGTGGTCCAGGTGAACCAGGGCTCGCTCTATCCGGCCCTTCACCGCCTGGAGCAGAAAGGCTGGCTGCGAGCCGAGTGGAAAGAGTCGGAGACCGGCCGTGAGGCCAAATTCTACTCCCTTACGCGCGCCGGACGGCATCAACTTGCCGTCGAGAAGGATAGCTGGGCGCGCCTCTCCGGCGCCGTCAACCTGATCTTCGAGGAGGGCAGCCGATGATTCCGCTCTTCAACTGGTTCCGCCGCAGCTTCCTGGAGCGCGGCCTCGATCGCGAGCTCCAATATCACTTGGATCGCCGCGTCGCCGACCTCTCCGCATCCGGCATTCCCGAGCCAGAGGCGCGACGCCGCGTTGCCGCCGAGCTCGGCCTCGTGCGGGTGCGCGAGGAAGTCCGCGATGTCTGGCTCACGCGCTGGCTCCGCGACTTCATTTACGATCTCCGCTTCTCCGCCCGATCGTTCCTCCGCAGCCCTGGCTTCACCGCGGCGACGCTACTCTCGCTAGCCCTCGGCATCGGCGCCACCACCGCCATTTACTCGTTGGTCGACCAGGTCATCCTGCACGCGCTCCCCGTCCACGAGCCCGAACGCCTGGTTCTGGTCGATTGGGATGGCGACGACCTCATCACCGGCGGCATAGGCAGTTCTAACCTGATGCCTTACCCCATCTGCCGCGAACTCCAGAAGCAGACCCGCTTGTTCGAGGGTGTCCTCTGCCGCGCTGAGATCCAGGTCAACCTCACAGCCGGCGGCGATCCCAGGCCAGTTGCCGCCGAGATCGTTTCCGGCAGCTACTTTTCCGTGCTCGGCGTCGGCCCCGCGCTCGGCCGCGTCATCGAACCCGAAGACGATGCCGCGCCCGGAGCCGGTTCGGTCGTGGTGCTCTCGTATGACTTCTGGCAGGCGCAGTTCGGCGGAGCCGCCAATATAGTCGGCAGCAAAGCCCTGATCGGCAAACAACCCATGACCGTGGTCGGCGTGGCTGCCGCCGGGTTTCGCGGCGTCGATGTCGGCGCCGTACCGGCCTTCTGGATGCCCACGTCCAGGTACGCGGACGCGAACCTCCCCACCAATGACGATCTCCTCAATAGCCCCACTCGCTGGCTGCAGATCCTCGCCCGCCTGCGTCCGGACGTCACGCCCGGGCGGGCGCAGGCCGGTTTGCGGCCGTGGTTCAAGGCGTGGCTCCAGGACAGCACGCTTCGCCCCGGCTTCCCCACGATTTCAGCCGACCGTCGCCGCGCCTACCTGGCATCCAGTCTCGAAGTCACGCCAGCGCCCCAGGGCCATTCGCCGCTGCGCCAAAGTCTCTCCCAGCCGTTGTGGCTCCTGTTCGCTGCCACGGGCGTTCTGCTCGGTCTCGCCTGCCTGAACGTTGCCGGCCTCTTTCTCGCGCGCGGCTCCGCACGAGGACGTGAGATTGGCACGCGCCTAGCTCTGGGCGCTTCCAAAAGCCGTATTGGCCGCCAACTTCTCGCCGATAGCTTGCTGCTTGCGGTGGCAGGTGGTGTCCTTGGCGCGGTCCTGGCGCCGCTTGCGATCCGCGGGCTTATCGCGTTCCTACCGCAGGAGGTCGCCGCCAACGCCCTGCGCGACACCCTCAGCATTCGGCTGCTCACCTTCGCGTTCTTCGCCAGCCTGGCCGCCGGCCTCTTCAGCGGCCTGGCTCCCGCCCTCCGGGCTGGTGGCGACGGCCTGGTCAACTCGCTCCGCGAGCGCGGCGGCACTGGCTTCGGCGGTGTCCGTCTCCGCAAGGCGATCGTCACGCTCCAAGTGGCCTTCTCCCTCATTCTCCTCATCGGCGCCACCCTCTTCCTACGCACGCTCACCGGCCTGATGGCCAAAGGTCCTGGCTTCGATACGTCCGGCCTTCTCTCGTTCACTATCGCTCCGCTGGAGAATGGTTATGCCCGCGCTGACGCTTCGCGCCTGGTCCGCCGCCTCGACGAGCAGATCCGCGCCTTGCCCGCCGCCCGTTCCGCCGCCACTGCCCGGTTTGCCGTCCTCACCGGCGGTCACATCAGCAACAAAGTGACCATGCAGACTGATCGCCGCACCGTGACCGATGGCAGCATCAATTTCAACGCCGTCAGCCCCGGTTTCTTTGCCACCCTCGGCGTTCGCCTCGTCGCCGGCCGCGATTTCGACCAACGCGACTCCCGTCCCCCCGGCGAGCCCGGTCCCCATTCCGCCATCGTGAATCAGGCGTTCGTCAAGCGCTATCTGGCCGGCCGCAATCCCCTCGGCGTCCTCATCGCCCGCGGCGGTGGCGCCTCGAATGTCACGCCCAATAGCATTATCGTCGGCGTCGTCGCCGACATGAGCTATCGCGGTGTCCGCGATCAGTCCGAGCAGGTCTTCTTCCCGCTCTTCAATAGCGACGACACTGGCGCCACCTTCTACATCAAGGTGCGCGGCGCATCCGAGCAGGCAATTCCTTCCATCCGCCGCCTGGTCCGCGAGGACGACCCGCGGCTGCCGATCCTCTGGTTCCGCACTCTGGACGATCAGGTCAACCGCTCGCTCAGCACCGAGCGCATGCTCGCCGCGCTCTCCGGCAGCTTCGGCGCGCTCGCACTGCTGCTTTCGTTGATCGGTCTCTACGGAGTGATGTCCTTCGTGGTCACCCGCCGGACCCGCGAAATCGGCATCCGCCTCGCGCTTGGCGCGACCGGCGCTTCCGCCATCCGCCTGGTCCTTCGCGACGCCGTCGTCATGATCGCCGCCGGCATCGCCATTGCGCTCCCGTGTGTCGCCGCCCTCGGTAAGCTCGTCCAATCCCAGTTATTCGGCGTCACTGCTACCGATCCCGCGACCATTGCCGCCGCCGCACTGGTCCTCGCCGCCGGCGCGCTCGCGGCAGCATTCATCCCCGCCTGGCGGGCTTCGAACGTGAGCCCCACGGACGCCCTACGGCTCGAATAGGCCGATCGCCGCAGAACATTTCGAGTCCTGTCTGACATCTCACTCGGTTTGCTATTCACCATCTCAGAACGACTCGGGACACCGATTACTGACGCGAAATCCTCTTTCGCACGGGGAGTCCGGTGTCATGGCAGCGGTTCACCGGCTGTGACTGCTTTGGATCGCGGACGGATGACGCGGAAACTGGTCGGAACTGGATCGCGGTC
>DATGJP010000013.1:0-4241 GCA_035295125.1 Bryobacteraceae bacterium
CTCATGATCGTTAAACTGGCAAGCACGACAGCCGCGAAAAAGCGAAACACCATGCTTTCCGACCTCCTGAGGTTGGTACATTATAACCGTGAGTGCGGCAAAGCACAATAGCGAATTCTCCAATTTTTGTTTTTGCCTTAAATTCAGCAACCTACAGGATCTCTTGCACCGGATCTTTCCTCTTGCCCCGCTATCCTGGTTTCCATGATCGAATCACACTTGTCGAGGGCGCCGGTCACCTCGCACGGGGCTTCAGCCCCCGACGACGGACCTCAACTGCCCCACCCGATCGCACGCGCCGCTCCAAAATGGCAACTTGCGTCATCCCCGGCCACGCCTCATCTCGGAGCCCTCGACCCGATCGCACGCGCCGCTCCAAAATGGCAACTTGCGTCATCCCCCGGCCACGCCCCGGAGCCTCATCCTGCCATCAACGAAGGTGGAAAATGACGCCTGACTCATCCGACAATGAAACGAACCTAGATTTCATGTCCAAACGCATTGTGGTGGCTATTGATGGACCAGCCGGCGCCGGCAAAAGTACGATCGCGCGCTCCGTCGCGAAAAAATTGGGCTTTACCTATATCGACACGGGGGCGATGTACCGTGCGGTGGCGCTATGGGCTTTGAAGGCCAACGTCGATTTGAGCGACATGCACCGGCTGGAGCAGCTTGCGCTGGCGGCGCATATTGAGTTCGCCGATGGTGACGAGCGCGTGCTACTGAACGGAGAGGACGTAACGGAAGCGATCCGGGAGCCTCACATGGCCGAAGTGGCCTCACGCGTATCTGCAGTGCCCGCCGTGCGACGCGCCATGGTGGATGAGCAGCGCCGCATGAGCCAGGCCGGCTCTGTCGTGCTCGAAGGACGCGATATCGGCACCGTCGTGTTCCCGAAAGCGGATGTGAAAGTGTTTTTGGACGCGCTCCCGGAGCTGCGCGTCAGCCGGCGGATACGCGATATGGAACGGCAAGGTTCTCCCGTCGAACAGGATGAAGTTGCGCGTCAGATCGCCGAACGGGATCGGCGCGACCGCACCCGCGCCGAAGCGCCGCTGGTTCAGGCGCCCGATGCCGTTTACATTGATTCCACGGGGCTCAGCATCGAAGAGGTTGAGGAAGCGATTTTGAAATTGATTCGCAGCCGCACATCGAATGGAAAGGAACTCGCGCGTTGAATGATTTGTTGGTGATGAAATTTGGCGGCACCAGCATGGGGTCCGATTGCCGCATTCGCGTGGCCGCGCAAATCTCGGCCGAGCAGAAAGCCAAAAGACCTGTCGTAATCGTTGTCTCAGCGATGTCGAAGGTAACGGATTTGCTGCTCGACTCGCTGCGTAAGGCCGAAGCAGGCGATCGTGCCGATCTGGACGTGAACTTGCAAAGGCTGCGTCAGCGCCATGTCGAGACATGTCAGGCGCTGCTTCCGGGTGCGAAACAGGAAGCCACTATCGCAGGTGTCGTCTCATTGATTGACGATTTCGAGCGGATCGCCAACGGCGTTCGCATGTTAGGTGAGCGCCCACCACGCTCCGTTGACGAAGCAGTGGCTATCGGTGAACGTTTATCTGCGCTGATGATGGCCGCCTACCTGGAAACTGAGGGTATATCGGCCGTCGCGGTGAACGCCGCCGAGGTTATCGTCACCGATGCGCTATTCGGCAATGCCTCGCCACTGATGGGCGCCACACGCGAGAAGGCGCAGAGGGTCCTCGGGACACTGCTCGCCGATGGGATACTGCCCGTGGTGACGGGCTTCAACGGGGCTACGGCAGATGGCCGCCCCACAACGCTCGGGCGTGGCGGATCGGATTTCTCGGCCTCGACTTTGGCCGCCTCGCTCGATGCCTCCGAACTGTGGATCTGGACGGACGTAGACGGCATTATGACAGCCGATCCGCGCCTGGTGCCAGACGCAGCGGTTCTGCCTGAAGTCACCTACAACGAAGCGGCGGAGCTGGCCTACAATGGCGCTAAGGTGCTTCATCCCCGTACTCTGGCGCCGCTGGTCGAGCGTAAGATTCCGGTCTGGAGCAAAAACAGCTTCGCCCCAGAGAAGCCTGGAACGAAAATCGTGCCTGTTGTGGAAGGCGCGTGCGGTCCTCGCGCCGTTACGTCCCTGGCGAATGTGGCGCTGGTTTCCATCGAGCCCGCCAGCCCCGCCATGAGCGGAACGAAGGCGATGGCCGCGGCTATGGAAGCGCTCACCCGCACCAACGCTGAAATCCTGATCGTCACCAGTTCCAGCTACCGCCAGAATTTTTGTTTCCTGGTACGCCAGGCTGAGCTGCCGATCGTGCTGGAGCGCTTAGAAGAGGCTCTCGCCATGGAGTTCCTTCACGGTTACCTAAAGCCGATCGAAGTGGACCGCAGCGTCGGGCTGCTAGCAGTCGTGGGCGAAGGTATGCGAGGCACGCCGGGCCTGGCAGGAAGAATCTTCACGGCAATTTCGCGTGAGCAAGTGAATATCATCGCCATCGCCCAGGGATCGAGCGAGCTAACCATTGCGATCGTCGTGCACAGCGCGGGTCTTGAAAAGGCGGTTCGCGCCGTCCACCAAGAGTGCGGCATGGCGAATTTATTAACGTCTTCCGGTGTACAGTAAGAGCCTTCCTTTAAGATCGGTTTTTCTGCTGTATCTTTAATACCAAGGGAGGTTAGTTCCGATGACACGATTCGCAATCGGTCTCGCTGTAGTGGTGGTTTTATTCACTGCGCAATGGGAAGCACGGGCCCAGGTGCTTTACGGTTCACTCACAGGGAACGTAACGGATGCGACCGGCGCAGCGGTTGCCGGCGCCAAGATCGAAGCCTCGAATACGGCGACCGGAACGTCCAAGCAAACTGTGACCGACGACCACGGCGGTTACTCGATCGGCGATCTGCAGGCTGGTATCTACAGGGTCACGATCTCGGCGCCGTCTTTCGCGACTGTCGTCCAGGAGAACGTGCACTTGGACGCCAACGCGTTGCGTCGCATAGACACGCAACTCCAGGTGGCCCAGGTGAACCAAAGCGTGACGGTGGATGCGTCCGCTGCCGCCTTGCAGACGGACCGCGCCGATGTCAGTAGTCAGATTGGCGCGACACAGGTCGCCAATCTCCCTTTGGGGGTGAATCGTAACTTCCAAACGCTCTACAAACTTGTGCCCGGCTCCTCCCCGCCGATAGCCGCTCATTCTTCGGCAGGGAATCCAACGGGAGCGTTGGCAACCAACGTCAATGGCGGAGCCGACACTTCTAATTTGACCCGCATCGACGGCACCGCCGACCCGAATTTCTGGGAAGGCAACATTATTGCCTACGTGCCACCCGCCGAAGCGATCGAGGCCGTCAACATTGTGACTGCCAGCTTCGACGCCGAGCAGGGCTTGGCAGGCGGATCGGCAGTGAACATTGCAATTAAGTCCGGCACGAACGCCTTTCATGGCAGTGCCTGGGAATACAACACGAACAGCGACTTGAAGGCGAGGAATTTCTTCTACTACGGCGCGAACAACCCGAAGAATATCCTGAATCAATTCGGTCTGGCTCTGGGCGGTCCCATCGTCAAGAACAAACTGTTCTTCTTTGTGGATTGGGAACGTTACATGCTGCGGCAAAGTGTCTCCGGCTTGCAATCGGTTCCCACGGATGCAATTCGCCAGGGAAATTTTGCGGGCACGGGCACGACAATTTACAATCCGCTCACTGGGAACCCGGACGGCACTGGACGCACGCCATTTCCCAACAATCAGATCCCGGCCTCCATGCTCAGTTCCGCAGCCATGAAGATGGCAGCGCTGATTCCCGAGCCGAACCAGGGTTCTGGGATCGCGAATAACTATTTTGGCTCGGCCAGCCTTCAGTACACGCGCGATAACGTCGACATGAAGCTGAACTATAATCCCAACGATAAAAGTTCTGTTTTCGGGCGCTACAGCGTTATGCCTGCCACGATTTTCGATCCACAGGCGCTTGGTCCAGCAGGCGGCAACACCTTCGATGGCGGGCAGCCGGGCACTGCGCCAAGCTTGACGCAGAGCGCGGCTCTCGGTGGGACTTACAACTTTTCTCCCCACCTTTTGCTCGACGCCAACATAGGCTTCGTACGGGAGCCGCTGGCCGCCAAGAATGTGGATATCAACAAGAATTATGGTTCGGACGTGCTGGGTATTCCCGGAACCAACGGTCCCAACCCCTTGCAGGGCGGATATCCGAATTTCGTGATCAACGGCTTCTCGTCACTGGGCAATCCGAAT
>DATGJP010000014.1:0-38199 GCA_035295125.1 Bryobacteraceae bacterium
GCTACAGGGGCTCGTTGGAATGGAGAAACTCCTCGAACCATTGCTAGCCAAACCGGAGCCGCCCCGCGTATCGGCTACGCGGCACGGCGTCACCGTATACAGCGACTGCGCCGCGGGCGATCCCGGCAGAGCGAAGTAGCCGTTGATGTCGATAATCACATCCGTGTCATCAGTCACGAAGATGCTGATCGCGCCACCGGTGCCCGCGGGCACGATCGCGGCGTTTGCCACGATGAGCCCATTCGGCGAGTTGAGCGTAGAGACAACCGGCTGCGTTTGTCCGGTCGGCCAGCTCGTCAGATAACCGAGCGTGTGGCGCGGCACCACCGTGATGTTGAGCGAATAGGCCTGCGCTGTGTTGGGCGCGCCGCAGGGACTGGAGCTGACAGGGAAGCTGCGAGCCGAACCGCCGCTCATCACCGGCCCACCCAGGGGACCGATTGCCCCCCGCGTGTCTACCACCCGGCACGGTGTCAGACTGTAGAACGACATGCTGTTTGCTGTCGTCGCCGGGGCGAAGTACCCGTTGATGTCGATGATCGCCTGCGTCGCGTCGCTGGCGAAGACGCTGATCGCCCCCTGAGTCCCAGCCGGCACAATCGCCGCATTCGCAACGATGCTCCCATCGAAGGAATTCAACGTGGAGACGACCGGCTGCGACTGGCCCGCCGGCCAGATGGAAAGATAGGTCAGTGTGGTAACCGGCACGACCGTAACGTTGAGCGAATACGCCAGTGCAGTAGCCGGAATATTGCAGGCGCTCTGCGGAATCGCCACCGTCCGCGTTCCTTGCGCCGGTATCGCCGGGCCGCCGAACGGACCAACCGCTCCTCGCGTGTCGATAATGCGGCAAGGCGTCACCGGCACGAACTGATAGCCCGACGTCGTCGTGGTGGAAGCGCCGGTCGTGAAGAACCACAGCGCCGAAGGTGTCCCCCCAAATGAATTCTTGGCCGTAATCGACCAGAAGTAAGTCGTGTTTGGGGCCAGGTTCAGTGGAGAGTAACTAAGACCTGTCGTGGTGTCGACCACCGGCGGCGTCGTGCTGGTGCCGAACAGAATGTCGTAGGACGTGGCCCCGGCGGCGGCGGACCAGCTGAGGCTGACCGACGTGGAAACCCCGGTCGCACCCTGGGTGGGCGAGAAGACCGTCACGGCGGACGGTTTTTGACCGGCTGTGAAGTTGGCAACCACCGTTTGCGGCGCGCTCATCGTCACGCTCGTGGAGGCGCTCGTCGCACCCGCCACGCTGCCTGTCCAACCGCCGAACACAAACCCCGTAGCGGCTGTCGCCGTGACCGGCACAACCGTGGCCGCGTCATAAAACGTGCCGCTAGCCGGAGTCACGGTTCCGCCCGCTGCCGGCGATGCGGAAATCGCCAACTGATACTGCGTCTTGAACGTCGCCGTGTATATCGCCGACGTCGTGCCGACGGTGATCGAGTGCGACATGGCCCCGTTATCGCTCCAGCCCGTGAACACGTACTGCGTGCCCGCGCCTCCGGACTGCGTCCCCTGGACCGCGATCGTATGCGACCCCGACGGCAGAGTCAGGTTTTGCGGAGCGGTTTGCGGTGTCCCTCCATCGATACTGAATTGCAATCCCGGCGGGTTCGTCGCGATTGTGATGCTGCCGGGCGTCAGGAAATTCGCAACCACCGTCTCGGGAGCACTCATGGTGACGGTAGTAGAAGCGCTCGTGGTGCTCGCTACGCTACCCGTCCAGTTCCCGAACGTAAAGCCACTATTGGCGGTAGCCGTGACCGGCACAGCCGCGCCCGAATCATAGAACCCACCACTAGGCGGCGTCACCGATCCACCGTTCGCAGGCGAACCGGAAATGGTCAACTGATACTGCGTCTTGAAGTTCGCCGTAAATGTCGCCGATCCGGTCACGTTGATGGAGTCAGTAGTGCCCGTAGTGGCATCGTTCCATCCCGTAAACAAATATCGAGTCCCCGACGGCCCTGACTGCGTGGCGACCACGGAAAGCTGATGGCTGCCTCCAGTCAGCGTTATCGTCTGCGGAGTCGTCAGAGGCGATCCTCCATCGACGCTCACCTGCAAACCGGTGGGATTCGTCTGAAGCGTGACCGACACCGCGAGCGTGGTCGAATCCATCGCGGTTGCCGACGCGGAACCACCCCCGCTCACGCTCACCTGGTTGACCAATGGCGAGACTGCGCTAGCCGCCACGTTCACAGTTACCGTGATGGGAGCGAAACTCGCCCCTTTTGCCAGCCCGTCACTCCGTGTGCAGCTTGTGCCTGCACACGACCAGCCGGAGCCACCCATCGATACCAGAGTCAAGCCCGCAGGCAGAGTTTCGGTAACGGTCACAGTGCCACTGGTCGGGCCGGCGGAGGCGCCGTTCGACACATTCAGCGTGTAGGTAGCGCCTTGTTGGCCTTGAGTGAAGTTGCCGGTGTGCGTACTGGTGACGCTCAGGGCCGCGGGAGTGGTGGAACCCACCGTCAAATCATATTCCGATGGGCCAATTCCGCTCTGGGCGTTCCAAACCAGGAGTCTGATTGTGTTGTTGGCATGGAGAAGGAAATTTCCCTGGCCGTATGCTCCCGTGAACCCGCTGATGACGATTTGTGAATCCGTCCACGACGTGACGTTGAGATGGATAGTCTCCGCATTAAATTGGTTGTTGAACCCCGCTGCCCATCCGGCCGAGGCGTCCTGGACGGAAAGGAACGAAGTATCGCCATCGTAAGGCGCGTGGGTTCCAAATCCGCTGCCGTTAATCGTGATCGTCTGCGTCTGTTGCGGCAGAATCGGCGAGACGGATGTGATCGTGGGCGCCCCGGCGGAACTCACTGTCACAACGGAATTTGCATAACCCGCAGGGTTCTGAGGATTCGCGACCAGGACCTCAAGAGCATCGCCAGGCTGAAGCGTTGAGCCAACAATGTCTTGCCCGTAATTGCCTGTGAACCCGGCGATCGTGATCTGTGAATCGGTCCACGAGGTGACATTGAGGTGGATGCTGTCGCCCGTGTATCCCATGTGGAAATCCGTCCTATTGTCGTCCAGGAGCAAATAGGGGGAGTCGCCGTTATAGGGCGCCTGTGAGCCGAACCCATGGCCCGAAATGGTGATGATTTGCGTCTGTTGCGCGGTTACGCTGCTGACAGACGTAATAGTAGGCGCTGACGCTTTCAACGGATCGAAAACCCAGGCCGCGCCAACGCTGTTGTTCTCGCCTTGGTCACTGGATATCCCCACGCTTCCATCCGCTGAAATCGCCACTGCGCTGCCCTGAGATAAACCGCTGATGTCGCCGTCGCCCAGGACGGTATTGTTGAAGACATAGACGCCGCCTGCGCCACGGGTGAAAACGCTGGTCGTGGGAAAGCCGGCGATCAGCGTGCTGCCGTCGGCGGATAGCGCCGGAAAGATCCCATAACCTGCGATAGGATTCCCTAGGGCGGTCCACGTGAGCCCGGATCGCGAATAGGTCCAGACGGAAGAGTTCTTTCCGTCCGCCGTGTATCCGCCGAAAGCGCCAATCGTTCCGTCGAAATTGAGGGTCACTTGATAACCCTCATACGAGCCATTCGGGCCGACGATCTTGGGCCCGGTTTGTGTCCACGTGTTTCCTGTCCGGTTGAAACCCCACACCGCGCCGGTATTGAAATTGTCATAGATGCCGCCACAGAGGAGAGTGTTGCCATCGCCAGAAAGTGCGATGCTAAATCCCAACTCGGCAGCGCCGGCAACTCCCGTTACCGCTGAGCCTCCGAGTTTCTGCTGCTCGGACCATTGACTGCCCGATCTCGCAAAAACCCAGCACGCGCCCTCCTGGCTGTTGTCTGCGGGGCCGCCGACCCCCAGCGTGTTGCCATCGTTCGACAGCGCGACGGTGAAGCCCTGCTCCGCTTTGCCTACCGCGTCGGTAGCCACGATGACATTCCCCTGTTGGACCCAAGATGTCCCCTGCTTCACAAAAATGTAGGTGGCGCCCTGGTTGCTGTTGGTTCCGAGCGCTCCGAGAGCAATGGTGTTGCCGTCGCCGGAGATTGCGAGCCCGCTGGCAATGAACGCGTTGGCAGCGGCGCCCGCCGGCACGAGTTTCGCCTGCTGGCTCCACGTGTGGCCGGAGCGTACAAAGACCCACGCCGCCCCTGTGTTTTGACTGTCATACGGGCCGGCGACCACGGCCGTGTTACCGTCTCCCGAGAGTACGACCCAGAACCCCTGTTGCGGGGCTCCGCTGAAGGGTGAGCCGACCAGTTTGGTCTGCCCTGGGACGGTGGTAGCGACAACCGTCGAATCCGTCGCCGTCGCGGTTGCTGACCCACCTCCGCTTACGCTCACCTGGTTGACTACCGGCGAAGTCGCGTTCGCCGCCACGTTGACCGTCACGGTAATGGGAGGGTAGCTCGCTCCTCCCGCAAGTGCATCGCTACGAGTACAACTCGTCCCCGCGCAGGTCCAGCCTGTGCCGGCCATCGAAACAAGTGTCAAGCCCGTGGGCAGTGTTTCCGTGACCGTCACGGTGCCGCTGGCTGAGCCGGCGGCCGCGGCGTTGGACACCGTCAGCTTATACGTGGCGCCTAATTGCCCTTGGGTGAAGCTGCCGCTATGCGAACTGCTGACGCTCAGCGTTGCGGGATTTACGATAACGGTCGAATCCATCGCACTCGCGGTTGCGGAACCGCCGCCGCTCACGCTCACCTGGTTGACTAGAGGTGATGTGGCGTTCGCCGCCACGTTGACAGTCACCGTGATGGGCGGAAAGCTCGATGCTGCCGCCAGTGCATCGCTTCGGCTGCAACTCGCGCCCGCGCACGACCAGCCCGGACCGGACATCGACACCAGCGTTAAGCCCGCAGGCAAGGTCTCGGTGACAGTTACCGTGCCGCTGCTCGGGCCGGCGGACGCTCCATTCGACACGAGCACCGTGTATGTCGCGCCTGGTTGGCCCGCGTTGAAGTTTCCGGTATGCGTACTACTGATGCTCAGCGCGGCGGGAGTGGTTGAGCCGACCATCAAAAAGTACCTGCGAGGACCAATTCCGGTCTGCGCGTTCCACAGCAGCACTACGATGAGGTCGCCGGTCTGGAGATCTCCCGGACTGTATGCTCCGGTAAAACCGCTGATGACGATTTGCGAGTCGGTCCACGAGGTGACGTTGAGCGTAATGCCGTCGCTCTCCTGGTTGCCCGCGCTCATGTACCCGGCGTTCCACCGGCCACTGAGATCCGCGATCTCCAGAAACGAAGAGTCGCCGTTGAACGGTGCCCGGGTTCCAAATCCGCTGCCGGTGATCGTAATGGTCTGTGTCTGTTGCGGCAGGATCGCGGACACGGAGGTGATCGTGGGCGCTCCCGAGGAACTTACCCTCACGAAGGCATTTGCGAAACCCTCAGGGTTTTGAGGATTGGCCACCAGGACATGAACCTCGTCGCCCGCGCCAAGACTCGAACGGCCACCATAGGTCCCGGTAATACCGGCAATCGTGATCTGGGAATCGGTCCACGAAGTGACATTGAGGTTGTTGCTATCACCGGTGAACCCGGAGCTAAATCCCAAGGCATCTCTAATCGCTAGGAATGGGGAGTCGCCGTTGTAAGGCGCCTGGGCGCCAAAGCCGCTGCCCGTTATGGTGATCGTCTGAGTCTGCTGCGCGGTAATGGTACTGACCGAGGTAATAGTAGGCAACGGCGCTTTCAGGGGAGCGAAAACCCAGGCTGCGCCCACGTCGTTATTGTCGCCGTCTCCGCCAACGAGACCCACGCTTCCATCCGCTGACACCGCTACGGACCAGCCTTCGAACGTGGCGCCGACACCGCCGGCGACGACGACGGAATTGCTGAACGTGTAACCGCCCCCGGCGCTGCGCGTGAAAACATTGCTCGCCAGTCCAGAAACGTAAAAGCCGGGGATAAGTCCGAGATCCCCAACCAGGAGCGTGCTCCCGTCGGAGGACAGCGCGACGTTTGAACCATAGCCGGTGATAGGATTTCCCACTGGTGTCCAGATGAGTCCGGATCGCGAATAGACCCAGAAGGACGAGGTGCTGATGTCGGATGTGGACCCGCCGATGACGGCAATAGTTCCGTCGGAATTCGTCGTCACCCTTGCGGCGACAGGCTGACCATTGGGGACCACTAGCTTAGGTCCGGTTTGTACCCAACCTGTCCCCGTGCGACTAAACCCCCACACTGCTCCCGTACCAAAGTTGTCTCCAGGGCCGGTACACAGGAGAGTGTTGCCATCACCGGAGAGCGCCACTCGGGCACCTAACCTGGCAACCCCGACAATCCCCGTTACCGCTTGACCTGCAACTTTCTGCTGTTCCGTCCATTGGCCGCCTGATCGGGTAAAGATCCAGCCCGCGCCGGCGTTGTTGTTGTCGCCGGGTCCCCCGTACGCCAGCGTGTTGCCGTCGTGCGACAGCGCCACGCTCAAGCCTTGCTGCGCGTTTCCAATGGCGTCGGTGGCCACGACGTTGGCCTGCTGGACCCATGTCCCTCCCTGATTCACATAAACGTAGGTTGCGCCCTGGAAACTGTTGGTACCTTCGGCACCCAGCGCAATGGTGCTGCCGTCACCCGAAATCGCGACGGAAAGACCGATCTGATCGTTAGCAGCGGCACCCGCTGGAACGAGTTTCGCTTGCTGCGTCCAGTTCTGTCCGGAGCGTACAAAGACCCACGCGGCGCCGGTCGAGTTATTGTCAGACGGTCCGCCCATCACGGCCGTATTACCGTCCGCCGATATTGCCACGGAGTAGCCCTGTAACGGCGTGCCGCTCACCGGCGTACCGACGAGCTTGGTCTGCCCGGCAACGGTGGCAGCAATCACGGTCGAATCCGTCGCGTTTGCCGTTGCGGAACCGCCCCCGCTCACGCTCACCCGGTTGACTAGCGGTGATGTGGCGTTCGCCGCCACGTTGACAGTCACCGTGATGGGCTGAAAGCTCGATGCTGCCGCTAGAGCATCGCTACGGCTGCAACTCGCGCCCGCGCAGGTCCAGCCCGGACCGGACATCGACACCAGCGTTAAGCCCGCAGGCAAGGTTTCGGTGACCGTCACCGTGCCACTGGTCGGCCCGGCGGAGGCGCCGTTCAATACGGTCACGGTGTAGGTAGCGCCTTGTTGCCCTTGAGCAAAGTTGCCGGTGTGGGTACTGGTGACGCTCAAGGCCGCCGAGGTGTTGGAGCCGACATTCGTAACGTAAATGCGTGGCCCAATTCCCGTTTGAGCATTCCATACCCGGATTCCTATGAAGTCGCCAGTGGTGAGGCCCCCGGCTTGGCCGTACGCTCCTGTGAATCCGCTGATGACGATTTGTGTGTCTGTCCACGAGGTGACGTTGAGACCGATGCCATCGTTTTCGCCGCCGGCGTTGTACCCGGCCGCCCATCCCATGCTGAAGTCGTCGATTTTCAGAAACGAAGAGTTGCCGTTGAAAGGTGCATGGGTTCCGAATCCACTGCCGTTGATGGTAATCGTCTGCGTCTGTTGTGGCAGAATCGGCGACACGGAAGTAATCGTGGGCGCCCCGGCGGCACTTACCGTTGTGTTGGAAAGCGCAAAGACATACGGGCTTTGCGGATTCGCGACCAGGACCTGAATGACATCCCCGACAGTCAGTGGATTATCGGTGTAAATCCCACCAGTGAAGCCGGCAATCGTAATTTGCGAATCGGTCCACGAGGTGACATTCAGGTTCATCGGGTTGCCCGTGGCGCCGAAGCTATACCCAGTTGTAATGTCTTGAATGGACAGGTACGCGGAATCGCCGTTATAGGGCGCTTGCGAGCCAAAACCGTGGCCCGAAATCGTAATCGTTTGGGTCTGCTGCGCGGTAATGGTGCTGACGGAGGTAATCGTAGGCGCCGGCGGTTTGAGTGGCGTGAAGACCCATGCCGCACCGACATAGTTGTTGTCGTAGGGTGCGCCCGATAGCGCCACGCTTCCATCCGATGACAATGCCAATGCAGAACCTTGATATGTCATGCCGATGGAGCCGGCCCCCAACAGCGCATTATTGAACCCATACACACCCCCGGCGCCACGGGTAAAGACGCTGGTAATCCCAGGCCCAGCCAGCAGTGTGCTGCCGTCGGAGGAGAGTGCGACATTCGACCCATAACCGATTGTGGGATTTCCCACCGGCGTCCAGGTGAGCCCGGATCGCGAATAGGTCCAGAAGGAAGTATTGCTATAGTCTGCGGTGCTGCCGCCAAAGGCGGCAATCGTCCCGTCGAAATTGAGCGCCACCGATGAGCCCTCATACGTGCCATTCGGGTCAACGATCTTGGGCCCGGTTTGTGTCCACGTCGTTCCCGTCCGGCTGAAACTCCACACGGCGCCGGTGTTGAAATCATCGTAAGGGCCGCCGCAAAGCGCTGTATTGCCATCGCCGGAGAGCGCCACAGCGTTACCTATACCCGCCATGCCCATAATCGCTTGGGCGCCGAGCTTCTGCTGCTCCGACCATTGACTGCCCGATCGCACAAAAATCCAGCACGCGCCAACACGCTGGTTGTCGGAGGGCCCGCCGATTGCGAGCGTGTTGCCGTCGTTCGACAGCGCCACGGCCGCGCCCTGTATCGCGTTGCCGATCGCGTCCGCCGCTACGATCGTATTTCCTTGTTGGACCCAGGACGCTCCCTGTCTTACGAAGATGTAGGTCGCACCCTGCCCGTTGTTAGCCTGATAGCCGCCGAGCGCGATCGTGTTGCCGTCGCCAGAAATCGCTACAGAAGCGCCAATCAATGAGTTAGGAGCGGCCCCCGATGGCACAAGTTTCGTCTGCTGAGTCCACGTCTGGCCGGAGCGTACGAAGACCCATGCCGCGCCAGTATTGATATTGTCATAGGGGGCGCCTAGCACTGCCGTGTTGCCGTCTGCCGACAATCCGACGGAGTCCCCCTCCCCTTCAACACCCGTTACGGGTGAGCCGACCAGTTTCGTCTGCCCGGCGACGGATACCCCAACAACCGTCGAATCCATCGCACTCGCCGTTCCCGAGCCGCCCCCGCTCACGCTTACCTGGTTTACCAGCGGCGAGGTAGCGTTCGCCGCAACGTTTACTACCACCGTGATGGGCGGGTAGCTCGCTCCTCCCGCCAGTCCATCGCTACGGGTGCAACTCGTGCCCGTGCAGGACCAGCCTGAACCACTCATGGACACCAGCGTCAGGCCTGCAGGCAGGGTTTCAGTAACCGTCACCGTGCCGCTGGCCGGGCCGGCGGACGCCGCGTTGGACACCGTCACCGTATAGACGCCAGGTAGTCCCGCCGCGAAATTGCCAGTGTGCGAACTGGTGATGCTCAGCGCGGCGGACGTGGTCGTGCCCACGGTCAGGTCGTACTCGACTGGACCAATTCCGGTCTGCGCGTTCCACACCAGGATTCTGACCACGTCGCCGGCGTTGAGAACGTACCCGAACTGACCGAATAGCCCTGTGAAGCCGCCAATCACGATTTGCGAGTCCGTCCAGGATGTGACGTTCACCCCGATGCCATCGTTGTTAGAGGCATTGACGAACCCCGCGTTCCAGCCGAGACTGAAGTCGTTGATCAGTAGGAACGAGGAGTCGCCGCTGAAGGGCGCCTGGTTTCCAAATCCGCTGCCGGTAATCGTAATGATCTGCGTCTGCTGCGGCCGGATAGGGGATATGGAGGTGATTCTCGGCGCCCCGGTCGTACTCACGGTCACCGTGGCCGTTGTAGGACCCGAGCCGGTCTGGGCATTGCTCACCGAAACTTGCACCTGGTCGCCAGGGCGCAGATTCGCGAACGGGTTTATGGTGTAACCCCCGGTGAAGCCGGCGATCGTGATCTGCGTATCGGTCCAGGAAGTGACGTTGAGCGTATTGCCGTCGCCAGGGAGTCCAGCCTCAAACCCCAAAGTCGTGTCTGTGATCGACAGAAATGCGGAGTCGCCGTTATAGGGCGCATGCGTTCCGAATCCGCTGCCGGAAATCGTGATGGTTTGGTTTTGCAGCGTGGTGATGGTGCTGACGGAAGTGATCACAGGCGCTGGCGCCATCAAGGGGGCGAAAACCCAGGCTGCCCCTTCGCCGGCGTTATCCTGGATTCCACCGGCCAGCCCGACGCTCCCGTCGGATGATATTGCTACGGACGGACCCTGTTGGGCGTTGCCGATGGCGCCCGTACCTACGAGGGTATTGTTTAATATAAAGCCGCCCCCGGCGATGCGGACGAAAACGTTGGTCTGCCCCACGCCATTTGCATGATTATGGTCACCCGCGACGAGCGTGTTTCCGTCAGAGGAGAGAGCGACAGCATCACCGAAACCCGGCACTGGATTCCCTACCGGGCTCCACGTCGAGCCCGATCGCGAATAAATCCAAAAGGAAAAGGTGCTTAGGTTGGGCGTCTGTCCGCCGAAGGCAGCGACTGTGCCGTCGAAATTCAAGGTCACACTAAAGCCCTCGAAACGTCCGTTTTGGCCAACCAATTTGGACCCGGTTTGCACCCAGGTCGTGGGAGCAGTCCTGCTGAACGCCCATACCGCGCCCGTTTGCATGTTATCGAACTGACCGCCGCAGAGGAGAGTGTTGCCGTCGCCGGAGAGCGCCACCGAGTCGCCCAGGCCGGCGACACCCACCATCCCAGTTACAAACTGGCTTCCGAACTTCTGCTGTTCCGACCATGGGCCTCCCGATCGGCCATAAACCCAGCACGCGCCTTCGGTGTTGCTTTCTACGGGTGGCCCCCCGAATGCCAGCGTGTTGCCGTCATAGGACAGCGACACCACCCAGCCCTGGCGCGACTGGGCGCTGCTAGCGTCGCTGGCCACGATCCGGTTTCCCTGCGGTACCCATGACCCGCCTTGGTTGACATAGACATAAATCGCACCCTGTAAGTTGTTGGTCCCGACGGCGCCCAGCGCGATGGTGTTGCCGTCGCCCGAGATCGCTACCGCGATCCCGACTGCATCCCCCGCAGCGGCCCCAGCGGGGACAATTTTCGTCGCCTGCGTCCAAGCCTGGCCGGAATGCGTAAATACCCACGCGGCGCCCGTGTTGTTGTTGTCCAAAGGGCCTCCGACCACAGCAGTGTTGCCGTCGCCTGAAAGCGCCACCGACCAGCCTTGGTTTGCACCGTTAGTCGACGGTGTGCCGACGAGCTTGGTGGAAGGGTCGGCCGCCATGGCGGCGGCCGCAAACGCCAGAAGCAGCATCGCAAGACGGGAAACACGCTGATAAGAACGCATCATATTGAGAGGCGGGAAAATCAGCGTGCGGCGATCACGATGTGAGATAAAATTTTGGGGTGGCGGCGACAGACGTAACACAGATGCTCAAAGCGTGGAGCGATGGCGACGCCACGGCGCTCGAACGCCTGACGCCCATCGTTTACGCTGAACTCCATCGCCTCGCGCGGCGCAATCTGGCCGGAGAACGCGAGGGACATCCTCTGCAGCCCTCTGCCTTGGTCAATGAGGCTTTTTTACGTCTTATCGGCGGTGCGCCAGTGGAATGGGCCAGCCGGACCCACTTCTTTGCCGTGGCAGCCCGGCTGATGCGGCAGATTCTGATAGATTTTGCGCGCGCTCAGGACACCGGAAAACGAGGCCATCGGTCGCCGCACGTCGACTTGTCCGAAGTCCACAACCTCCCGACCGGCGGAACGGCGCGGGTTGACTTCCTGGACCTGGACGCCGCTTTACAGGATCTCTCACACCTGGATTCGCGGCAGGCCCAGGTCGTCGAGCTCCGCTATTTCGGCGGTTTGGAAAACGCCGAGGTCGCCGCGGTACTGGGTGTATCGGAACCCACAGTCGTGCGGGACTGGCGGGTTGCGCGCGCCTGGCTCTTTTCCCGGCTGAACCCGGCGGAACTGTGAGTTCGTGGATCGGCCGTGGGCCATGGAACGGGAGGCACCTTGTTTTCATCTACTTTCGTGGATCGGCGGTACGTCGCGACAGGCCGCAGGCCGGTTCCAACCTTCCACAGTTTGGAGTCATTAAGCTGAAGCTTGTGACCCAATGAGCCCCGCTGAGCACCGAAGGGCCGGAGAGTTATTCGAGCAGCTTCGCGAACTCCCCGAAAACGAACTCGCCTCCGCCCTGGATACGGCGTGCGCCGGGAACGACGGTTTGCGCGCCGAGGTCAGCCGTCTTCTCGGAGCCGACCGCGCGGCCGACGCCGACCTGTTCCTGGAACGGCGGGCCATCGAGGACGCCGCGCTGTTGCTCGGCCGGACGATAGCGCCGGGCACGAAACTCGGCCCGTTCGAAATTACCGCCATGCTCGGATCGGGGGGAATGGGTGAAGTCTATCGCGCTCGCGACACCCAACTCGGCCGCGAGGTCGCGGTCAAGGTGCTGGCCTCCGCTCTCGGACGCGACCCGGAGTACATGTCGCGCTTCGAGCGCGAAGCGCAGGTTCTGGCATCGCTCAACCATCCCAACATTGCCACCGTCTACGGCATCGAGCAGCGAGCCCTGATCATGGAACTGGTAGAGGGCAAGGACCTTGGCGGCCCGCTGCCGCTCGACGAAGCAATCCCTATCGCCCGCCAGATCGCCGTGGGACTGGAGGCGGCCCATGAGCGCGGTATCGTGCATCGCGACCTCAAACCGTCGAACGTCAAGGTGACACGCGAGGGCGTCGTCAAATTGCTGGATTTCGGCCTCGCGAAATCCTCCGTCGTATTCGTGGTCAGCCCCGAAGGCGCCCGTAAAGTGTCGCCGTTGCCCGCCGCTACCGAACCCGGCATGATCCTGGGCACTGCGGCATATATGTCTCCGGAACAGGCGCGCGGAAAGCCGGTAGACAAGCGCACCGACATCTGGTCCTTTGGCGTTGTCCTGTACGAGATGCTGACTGGACAGCAGTTGTTCGCACGCGAGACGGTCACCGATACCCTGGTCGCCGTACTGAAGGACAACCCCGACTTCAACGAGCTTCCGCCCGACACGCCACCGCACATCCGCCGGCTGCTGGAGCGCTGTCTGCGAAAGGACTCCGCCACGCGGCTGCGGGACATAGGCGAGGCCCGGGTAATGCTGGATGAGCCGAACCTGGTGTCCGCGCCGCCGGCTCCAATGCCAGGAAGCCGGAGCCGCATCCCATGGGTGGTGGCCGCGGTGGCCATCGCTGCCCTGCTTGTCGCGATGCTTCTGCTTCGCCGCTCGGCCAACGACGCGCTCACCCTCAGGCTCTCCGTGATGCCTCCGGCGACCACCAGCTTTTGGGAGGTCAGCGTCCCGGCGCTTTCTCCCAACGGAGATCGTCTGGCCTTCGCGGCCGGGACCAGAGGGAATACACGGCTCTGGATACGGGACCTCCGCACGGTCACAGCCCGGCCACTCCCCGGCACCGAAGGCGCCTTCGATCCGTTCTGGTCGCAGGACGGCCGTTTTCTGGGATTCTTTGTGCCCGGCAAACTAAAGAAGGTCGATGTAGAAGGTGGGCCGCCTCTGACCGTCTGTGATGCCGCGGATGGGCGTGGGGGAAGCTGGAGCCGGGACGATATCATCGTCTTCACACCAAGCTACGGTGCCGCGCTGTTTCGTGTTCCCGCCGGCGGCGGTGTCGCAACGGCCGTTACCACGCTGGACGAGGCGGCGGGCGAGACCAGCCATCGCTTTCCCTGGTTCCTTCCGGACGGCAGGCACTTTCTCTACACCGCCCGCAGTGAAAAACCGGACAAAACAGCGATCTATGCCGGAGACCTGGATTCACAGGACCGCCGTCTCCTTTTAGCTACCTCCTCTAATGCCGTCTACTCGCCGCCCGGTCTTTTGCTGTTCATGCGGGAGAAAACCGTGATGGCGCAGAAGTTCGATGCGGGTCGCCTTCGCACCACGGCCGAGCCGTTCCCTGTCGCGGAGCAGGTTGATTACATCCCCGGCTCAAACCAGGGCGAGTTCGCGGTTTCGCAAACCGGGGTGCTGGCCTACTATTCGGGTGGCGGTTCGCTGAACTCGCAATTGACCTGGCTCGACCGCGATGGAAAAGCGCTCGGCACCGTTGGCCCTCCTGGTGTGATGCAGGGTCCTGCAATCTCCCCGGATGGCGCGACGATCGCAGTGGACCGCCTGGATGCGCGGCTGGGAACGTATGATATCTGGCTTCACGACATCTCGCGCGGCACAGAATCCCGTTTCACCTTCGATCCCAGCAACGACATGTTTCCGGTCTGGTCCCCGGATGGCAGCCACATCCTCTTCTCTTCCACGCGTTCCGGGAAGTACGGCCTGTACCAAAAGTCAGCCGCGGGCACCGGCGCGGAAGAACTTCTTTACGAGACGACTGGCGTGACACTGCCTACCGACTGGGCTCGCGGGCCTTTTATCGTCTTTTTCAACACCGGCTCCAAGACTCTCGACGACCTTTGGGTCTTGCCCCTCTCTGGCGATCGAAAGGTTTTCCCGTTTCTCAAAACTGAATTCTCGGAAGCGCAAGGGAAGCTCTCGCCGGACGGGCGCTGGCTGGCCTACCAATCCAATGAGAGCGGCTCGTACAGGATCTATGTTCAAACATTCCCCGGCAAGGAAGGCAAATGGCAGGTTTCCGCCGATGTGGGCACGCGCCCAGTGTGGCGGCGAGACGGGAAAGAGCTTTTCTACGTCGCTGGGGATGGCAAGATGATGGCGTTGGACGTGAGGAGCAACGATAAATTCGAGCACGGTATTCCCAAAGCGCTTTTTGAAGCGCGAATCCCGCCGACCGGTCTTTTCGACGTCACCAGCGATGGCAAGCGCTTCCTGATGCTCAACGGAACTGAACAGGAAGGAAGCGCGCCGATGGCCGTCGTCGTGGTGAACTGGCTGGCCGATACGAAGCGATAGGTCCGGGGCGACTAAGTAGCGCAGCCTTCAGGCTGCCCTAAGGCCGGCTGAAGCCGGCTACTGCATCAAGACCTCACCGATAACGCACAGGCGAAACCCCGAAAACTGCGCGTGTGAGGCAATCGCAATGCCGCAGGCTTCAGCCGGCCTATGGGCAGCTTGAAGACTGCATTACCGAGAACCAGCGGAGTCAGCGTGATTCGCGGGCGCGCGCCACGATGAACGCCTCGATCGCCCTCACCTGCTCGGAATTGATCAGCTTATTGAACGCGGGCATTCCGGCCGCGGCCCGGCTTCCACGGAGGACAATCTCCTCCATCTTCTCCAGGGTCTCCGTGCTCGAATAACGAAGATCGGGCAGCGGGCCCGCCACCGCGTTGCCTCCATGACAACGCGCGCAGTACGAGCCGTAAAGCCGGCGACCTTGACCCACTAGTTCGGGCGTCGTCTTTATCGAGACGCTCGGCAACGGCGGCGGAGCCGTGTGGCCGAATCGAGGTGCCGTGAGGACGGCGGTTCCACCGAGCTTAAACGTGAGGATTCGGCCGAAGCCGGGTTTCACGCGGCCCAATCGGGGGGAATTGTACAAGCCTGCCGGGCCGCCCCATCCCGCCATCACCGTAACGTACTGCACACCATCCACCGTATAGGTCACCGGCGGCGCCATGATTCCTGTGCCGGCGTCGAAGGTCCAGAGTTGCTTGCCGTCGGTAGCGCGCCAGGCGGTGAAAACCCCGTCGGCGCGTCCCTGGAAAACGAGATTGCCACCGGTGGCGAGCATCCCGCCGCCTTCGACTGACGGATAGGTCGCCCTCCAGGCCGCCTTTCCCGCTACCGGATCCCAGGCCGTTAGTTCTCCGGTGGGCGCCGGCCGCGAAACAAATTCGGCATTGAGAGGGCCGTCGTAAGCCTCGTCTGAGCCCTCATTGTCGCGGTCCGAGTTGTATTTCCACTTCGGGTCAGGCGCGCTCAAAGAAATCGTGCCCTCTTTAGCCGGCAGATAGACGAGTCGCGTCGACGGGTTGAACGCCATTGGCTGCCAGTTGTGAGCGCCATCGGAGCTGGGCGAGAACACGAACGGCTCGAATCCTACTGGTTGCGACTCTATCGGACGGCCGGTTTTGGGATCGAGTCCTGACGCCCACGAAATGCCTGCGACAAATGGCGTGCCCGATATGAACTCGCCCGTGGCCCGATCAAGAACGTAGAAGAATCCATTCTTGTTGGCCTGCATAATGACCTTTCGCATCCGCCCGCCGATGGTCAGGTCGGCCTGCATCAGGGGCTGGGTGGCGTCATAGTCCCAGTTGTCGGCGGGGTTGGTTTGAAAGTGCCAGGCTAATTCCCCGTTACTGGCTCGCACGGCGAGGATCGAAGCCGTGTAGAGGTTGTCGCCTTTGCCTCGCAACGAGCGGTACCACGCGGTTGGATTGCCGGTTCCGAAGTAGAGAAGATCGAGCGAGGGATCATAGACGATTCCCTCCCAGGCCGTACCGCCGCCTCCCGCTTTCCACCATTCGCCCGACCAGGTCTTCGCGGCCTTCTCCAACGCCTTCGATTCGAATCCCTTTGAAGGGTCGCCAGGCACCGTGTAAGAACGCCAGACGAGTTTGCCGGTCTCGGTATCAAACGCGGAGACGTAACCACGAACACCATACTCCGCGCCGGCGTTCCCGATGACCACCAGGCCCTTCGCGATGCGCGGCGCGCTGGTGATCGAGTAGGGTTGTGCAGTGTCCGCGGTCGGCACCTCCCAGACCAATGAGCCGGTCCGCTCGTCGAGGGCAAGCAGACGTCCGTCGAGCGTCCCGGCGTACACCTTGCCCTTGTAAAGTGCAACCCCGCGATTCACCACATCGCAGCAGATGAAAAAGGCGCGCTCGCGGGGGACCTTGGGATCGTACGTCCAGCGGAAGTCGCCCGATCTTGCGTCGAAGGCATAGACAACGCTCCAGGACCCGGTGGTGTAGATCACGCCGTCCTGAACCAACGGTGTCGCCTCCAGCGCGCGCGTGGTGGGAAGTTCGTGACTCCAGGCCAATCCCAGTTTGCCGACGGTTTGTTCGTTGATTTGCTGCAGCGGACTGAAGCGATGATCGTCGTCGGTTCGTCCGTATTTAAGCCAGTCGTCCTTGTCGGACCGGCAGGCGGTCAGGCACAGGAGGAACCCGATCGCACCGATGAGTGCACAGAACCTGATCATGTGCGGGACTCAGGGGAGTTGCACGGGGTTCGTGGAGCAGGAGAATCGGTGATCCATCGATTCTTCGACGACTTCACGGACCGAATACGATCCAGGCGCGGCTTGCAGTGTCAGTTTCGCATTCAGCCCGGATTTCAAGAGACGCGTGTAGGTGGACTCTTTCAGCGATAGATCCATGGTGGCCTCTTTGGCCGCGACCATCATACCGTGCTGGTCGAAGAGCGCGGTGGCGAACCGGATCTGTTGTTTGCGTCTGTCTTTCTCGACATCGAAACGGATTTTGGAGATGTCGAGAGTGGCGACCACGGAGATGGTGGAGTTCTTACCCAGCTCGGCGGCAAGCTGAATCGGAATATCGTTTACTGCATCAGAATTGGCGACCTCGGTGTCGAATTTTGATTCGACTTTGGGCTTTTCGGAAGGAGCGAAGTAACCCCGGCGGGCCTGTATCGAGTATTTGGCGTCGAGCTTCACTTTGAGCTTGTGATATGCGCCGTCGGTCGCTTTATCCGGATGGAATGCAAGGCGGTAAGTCACTTCGGGCGCCGCGGCGGTCCTGCGAAAACCGGTAGTGAGATCGTTGCTGTGGCTGTAAAAGGTGCCTCCGGTGGCTTCAGCGAACTCGGTTAATGGCTGGTTGAGGGCGTCTTCACGAAGGGCCACGTGTGTGTTCACGAATTCGGAAGAGCGATTATAACGGGCCCGCCCTGTCCCGTGGAGGCTGACAAAGTTCCCATCGTCGGGGCGCGACCCCGAACTGAACTCGCCGTACAGTCCCTTGGAATCGAGCGCGCTGATCACGACGTCGGCATGCAGTGCACGATTGATGAGATGGTCCTTCTGCTCGTCGACCGCTGCGGCGAGAAACCCGGAGGAGGCGATGACAAGGGTGCGGGTACCGGATTGAGCGGCGAGGCGATCGACGACGGAAGCGATAGCGCCCAAGGTGTCGGAGGCGACTTGCGTGACACGCCGCCAGGTATCCTCGGCTTGCGCTTGGATTTGCGAGGCCGCGGTGGGGCATAAATCGTTTTGGGCTTGGTTCATGACTTCGCCAATCGCGCTGGAATCGCGATTTTGCGCGATCAAGTAAGCCAAGTAGGGCGTAATCCGAGGGCAGCGAGTCACTCCGGACTCGGACATGCGGATATACGGCCGGAGGTTGCCAATGGCCGCAAGAAGTTCGGAGAAATCCGCGGTGAAATCTGCAGTTCCGGTTCCCGAGGCGGTAAAGATTCCGATTTCGACTCCCGACTGCAGGGAGTCAGTGATGAACTTCGCGGCTGCGGCTTGGGTTTGCTTGAGATCGTTGAAGTGCTGCTCGTCCTGGTTGATGTCATCAAAGAAGAGAGCCACATATCGTGGCGCGGTTTTCGCCGCCGAAGACCCGGCTTCGGCACGAGGCGGCGCTTCAGTTGCAGGCGCGGCCTCAGGCGTTTCTACACTAAAACTTGAAATTTCACGCTCCCTTTCGTTGTCGAAGAGATGAAAATCCGGCTTGGTTAAACCTGGCACTGCGCGGCCGTGCGCATCGCGCACTACGACACCAACTTCAACCAGGTCCGCCTCGGCGCGAAAGGCGGGAGCCACTCGAGTATACGTTCGGCTGCTGACTCGGACTTCATCGGGAGAGAGGCCCTGGGCATATAGAATGGCGGCGGCGGACAACAGCACCACGATTCTGCGCCCGGCCATAGCTTCAGTTATACACTCTGGAAGGTGGTGCAGGCAGTTTCGACTGCGAGTTCCCGGTAAAGTCCGACGGCAGGCGAAACCCCCTGCTTCACGCTTCCACAGCCGCCACACGCCGAGGCATCACGCCAGATCTACAGCGATGACCTCGTGGTCCAGTACACCGGGCACAGCAAGCTCCAGATATCCGGCGGAAATGCGGTGTTGTGCGGTCTTCCCGCTGACCAACAGCTTCGCCTGTGCCACGCGTTCCCCGGCCGTCAACCGGATACGGACCCGCTGCTCGCCAACGGGAGTCAACTCCCGGATCGGGCCTTTCATCATCATGGGATTGGTGAAGTTCACCAGGTGCACGACAATCGCCCCGGATTTCCGCCAGATGGTCACATCCAACAACCCCGGACCGGAGACCGTCAGGGGCGCTTCCTCGTTCGACGCCCAGCGAACAGCATTCGTGAGCAAACGCCCGTGGTCCTCCAACATCACTTCCCAGAAGGTGCGGTCGAGGTCCATGGGGAAATACACGGTGCGTGCCGCGCCGAGATCCCGCAAGAACACCTGTGGCGTATTGCCGCGCGGCGCGCGCTCGTAGACGTACTCCATCGGCAGGTCCGGATAGCTGGGAATTAGCATGATGGGCGCGTCGGCGAGAGCCGTGGTCACGTCGCACTCGACCGAACGAATAGTGTTCACGGTGTACGCGGCATCGTCAAAACCGGCCAGGATCGGGTGGCGTTTTTCGCCAGGCTTACCTCGAAACGCAAGGTAAGAATTGCGCAGTGGCCCCAGGATGTGGCCCTTGTATCGCACTCCGAACACGTCTCCCAAGCCAAAATCGGAGCGCGGCGCGCCCCACTCGTCGTGTAGTGAAGTAGCGAACGTAGCCACGAGGCTGCCGCCGGCCGCCACGTATCGCCGAAGTTGCTCGCATTGGGCATCGGAAAGCGCCGCAACGTTGGGCAGCACGGCCACTTTGAATTTCGAGAGTTCCTCGAGTTTGCGGTCGTGGACCATTTCGAACGGAATTCGCGCCTCCACGAGCGCGTGATACATCCCGTTGACGGCATCTTCCACGTTGGCGCCCGCCTGCGGACCGCCGTAATAGAGCGCGGTCTGCTGCGAATAGATCACGGCCACCCGCGCGGCCGGTTCGCGATCCCTCAGATAGCGTTCGGCCGACTTGTGCCACCGGAAGAAGCGCTCCACCTGCGGCATCCAGCGCTGGTCTTCCAGCACGCCTCCAAACTTCGAGAACCAGGGACGGAAGCCGTTGGCTACGCCCTCAGCCACCCAGATCTGCTGTTCCGGCGCGGCCTTCACCGACTTCATCCAGCGGTGTGTCGTGGCCACGTTGATCCCGAAAAGCCCGATGATCGCCTTCTTGCCGCCGGAGGAGCGGTACACCTTAGCGGCCATCCCGTTACTCCAGGGCGGGGTGACGCCGCCGCGCCCCTGGTGATCGCAGACGAGTGTCTCAACGCTCTGGCCGAAGCGTTTCCAATCGAGTGAATTCCCGACTCCGGTGCCGTTATTCGGCAGGAATGTCGATTCCGGCTTGATCTTCCGAATCTCGTCGTCCCACAGCTTCATCAGTGAGAACAACGACTCCTGGTACCAGACGGTGTAATCGCGCCAGTTGCGGTCGCGCGGGTCGCGCGTGCGCGGAATGTCGCCACCGAAACTCTGCCGGCAATAGGCGCAATAACAAACGTCGAAGCCGTGGGTGTTTGCCCAGCGATTAGCGAAAATGCCGTCAACCTTATAGTTGGAGACAATCTCGCGAATGACTTGAGTGAGGAACTCACGGTTGTAGCCGCCCTGCGAACAGGTTCGGTATAACTCCGGCATTACCTCGTGGCGCACAATATTGCCGTTTTCGTCGACGCGCATCCATTCGGGATGCGCCTGCCGCATGTCTTCATGAGCGGCGTGAGGATCGACGCGGGCAACCACCACCATTCCGAGCTTCTGGCAGCCGCGGCAGAGATCGCCGAAACTGTCGCGTCCACCGAGATAGGAACTGACGTAGTGCAGCGGGACTTTCGAAGGGTAGAACGCTACAACGCCTCCCGCGCTCAGTGTGACGGCGTCGCAGTAGCAACGCTGGAAATAGTTGAGCCAGTATTGAACGTCGAGCGCCGGCGGGTCGTTCTCGACCAGTGTGAGTTGCCCCCAGCGCATGGGACGGTCGTACCACGGGGCGCCCTGTGCGGGAATGGCAAGCAACGCGGAGGCTTTCAGGAGATCGCGGCGAGTCACAGCCATCGGCCGATGGTAGCAACCTCCTGCGACGGCAGATGCTGATTCCCGCAACAGTAGCGTGAAATCGCGCAGAACCGGGCTGGCGGGCCGTTCGTAGCTCAAGGTATGATACTCACCCGCACTGAGTTTCTGCTCGCTCTTACCGGCGCGGCGGGATCCGCGGCCGTCGATCCGCCCAGGATGCACACCTTCGATCGGCAGGACTTCGTGGTCGCCGACTTCCAGGCTTCCGGCTATGTCCTCGACATTGGCGGCGGTGGCGAGGGGATTATCGGCCAGTTGAAGCCCCGCCAGGTGATCGCCATCGACGTTTCCCGGCGGGAGTTGGAGGAGGCGCCGACGGGACCGCTCAAGATCGTCATGGACGCAACAGATTTGAAGTTCCTGGATGCTTCCTTTGATACTGTCACGGCGTTCTTCTCGCTCATGTATATGCGTCCCGCGATTCAACAGCGAGTATTCGCAGAGGCCTTCCGCGTGCTCACGCGCGGAGGACGCTGGCTCATCTGGGACGCCATAATCCCGCGCGCGCTCGAGAACGGTACTCAGGGACCGGCCTTCCTGTTCCGCTTCCATCTTCCTGACAAGGTCGTTCAGACCGGCTACGGCACGTTCTGGCCCGACAAGCCGATGGACCTGGATCACTACCAACGCCTGGCCCGCGATACGGGGTTCGAAATCGTCAGTGCAAGGCAACAGCCTGGCGGCTTCCAGACCTTCACGCTCGAACTCCGGAAACCGGCATAGCGGAGCCCTCCGGGCTTACTTTGAATCGTTGTACCAGCGCAGCACCCGGAGAGCACGCAGTGTGTTCCAGCGGCTTGCACTGCCGATTTCGGTCTCCATCTCCAGCGGAATATACTCGGGATGAAGATGGTTAAGGGGCCAGCGCCCGTTCTGATGGCGTCGCTGAATCACGATTTCGATCGCGTCACTGACGCGTTGATCGGGCTTGATTCCCGCATTCCGCAGATAATCGAGTCCGCGCAGCACATCGTAGTGCCAAAACGTTGGGAATGTGAAGCGGAGCCAGCGTTTATTAAGGACTTCACCGGTCCGAAGCGAACGGAACATGCCCCGCTCGAGCAGATAGTTTTCGGCCCTTTTGCGGGCCTTCGTGACAGCAGCCGATTTTCGCCCGGCCCTTTCGTAGGCGAGCAGTCCTTCCAACACGCAGATGGTGGTGTGGAACGAAGAACGGCAGCTTTGGGGTGCTTCGCAGTTCCAGCCGCCATCTTCGAGCTGCTCAGACAGGAGTAGATTGGCCAACTCGTCGTTCGGTTCTTTGAAATAGGCGCCCAGAGCGAGGATTCTCCCGTTGATGCAGGGCTCCGTTTCGCCTTCAAAAAAACGCCGGTTGTTGTGCTCCTTGAAGATGAGCTGGTCGACCCGGTCGACCATTTTGCGTGCCTGCTTGCTGGCAGGGTCCAGACCAAGGTCCATCAGGACGACGAAGGTGTAGAAGGTAATCAGCAGGCGTTGGTCCTCTTTCGGCCCGCCCCATCTGCCGGCGCGAGACTGGAGGGCCAGGAGCCCAGCTCCCCAGCCTTCGGTAGCGATGCGAGCCCTCTCGGCAGCAATCGCGTCGGGCGCTTCGCCGGTGAGGTCCCTCATCACTTGCCAGCGGATGGCGGGATCCGAATCGAGGAGCCACTTGAGCAGCGCGGGTCGGGGTTCATAACCTTGGAGGCGCATTCGGCTGTTATAGCAAATCGTATGCTGGGCGGAGGAGCGCCAACCGGTTCAGTAGTTTACGAGAGCTGGTGGCGTTGTTTTTTGCCTGGAGGGGTCCTTCGCCCGGCTTACTTTAGAAACCAGGTGATGGCCTCGCGGGCGATTTCCGGCGGGACGGTGTGGGGCCCGTCGAATTCCTCGAATTTCACGCTGTAGCCGGCCCGCTTGAAATCCGTGACCAGCCGGCGGCTGCTCGCATCGATGGGCAGGATCTGATCTCTTGTGCCGTGGGAAATAAAGATACGTGGATTGCCGTTCTGATCGGTGCCCTGGGGGACGAAACCTGGGGAAAATGCCATCACGTCCCGAAACAGATCCCCATTCGAGAGACCCAGGCCTAACGCGTATGTGGCTCCATCGGAGAAGCCGCAAACCGCCATTTTGTGCGAATCGATCCGGCGTTGGGAAAAGACCATCGACATAGCCTTGTCGATGAGTCGCACGTCGGGGCCGTAGCCGGAGCGAATGGCGTCCCAGGTAACGCCCTCGGAAGCCGGCGAAAGGAGCACGAAGCCAAACTCGTCGGCGAGCGCGCTGAGGCGGCGAATCCCCTGCTTTTCATCGCCCGTTGCGCCATGAAGGTACAGGACGAACGGCGCCGCTTCCGGAGCGGATTCAGGGTTGTAGACAAGCGCGTCGCGTTCCCGCCGCAGGTCCAGGGGTGTGACACCGGTCTTCAGGACGCCGGTTGCAACTTTGGCGGGGCGGGCTCGAAGGCGGACAGCCGGTTCCGCGCGCGTGCAGGCGGTCAGGAGAGTGGCGAGAAACGCTCGTCGAATAAGCATCTGGGATTTTTAGACGTGCCGGGAAGGAAAACGCCCCAAAAGTCTCGTCCTGATCGTAACCTGGCTCGCCTAGATCAGTATCTATTGCTATGTCGAGCCTTGTCGGCGATCTACGCTACGCCTTCCGTCTTTTCAGGCAAGCGCCAGGATTCACGATTGTCGCAATCTGCGCGCTGGCACTGGGAATCGGCGCCAACACAGCGATCTTTTCGACGCTCAGCGCAGTGATCCTCCGGCCGCTGCCCTATGAGGATCCGGATCGGGTGGTGATGGTATTTGAGGACGCGAGTTCGATCGGGTTCGCGCGAAACACGCCCGCGCCCGCGAATTTCTTTGACTGGCGCGAACAGAATCACGTCTTCACCGACATGGCGGCGACGCGTTACCGCTCGCGGGCGATCACCGGCGACGGCGCAGCCGAACAATTACTGGGCAACGCCACAACTTCAAATTTCTTTTCCGTCCTGGGCGTCCATCCGATCATCGGCCGCACCTTCACGGAGGCGGAGGATCGCGATGACGCGCACGTCGCCGTGATCAGCTACTCGCTTTGGCAGCGACGCTACGCCGGCGCCCAGGATATTACGAGCCGGACCATCCTTCTCGATGGCGCGAACTACCAGGTCATTGGCGTGCTGTCCCGGGATTTTGTGTACCGTGACCGGCGGATCGATTTCTGGTTTCCGATTCACGTTACCCCCGCGTTTCGCGCCACACGTCAAAGCCATTTCCTGAGCGTGGTCGCTCGGCTGAAACCGGGGGCGACGATGGCACAAGCTTCCTCCGACATGTTAGCGATCGCGAACCACCTGAAGCAGCAGTATCCGCAAGCCAATCGTTATACGGGCGCGGTGGTGGTGCCGATGAAGGAGGATTTGCTCGGTGGGACCCGAACCGCGCTGTTGGTGCTGATGGCTGCCGCGGGATGCGTTCTGCTGATCGCGTGTGCGAATCTTGCGAGCCTCTTGCTGAGCCGGGCGGTCGCGCGCCGGCGAGAACTCGGGATTCGCGCCGCACTCGGCGCTCGCCGCAGCCGTCTGATCCGGCAGATGATCACCGAGGGCGCATGTCTCTCGGTACTGGGCGGCATGTTTGGCCTGGCATTAGCGCTTGGGGGAATGCGTATCCTCGAACGGATGGTCCCGCGGAGTTTGCCGCTTTCGGCGCAACCACGTATCGACGGGCAGTTGCTGCTGTTCACGCTCGTGCTCTCGTTGCTCACCGGGCTCCTGTTCAGCATCGTGCCCGCGTTTCAGGCAGCGCGAGCCTCGGTAAACGAATCGCTCAAGCAAGGCGGGCGATCCGGTGCCGACGTTCGCAGCCGCACGATGCGCGACGCCCTGGTCGTGCTCGAAGTCGCCTCCGCGCTGGTGCTGTTGACCGGCGCGGGCCTCATGATCGAGACCATGGCGAAGTTGCGCGGAGTCGAGCTCGGTTTTCGTTCCGATCATCTGTTGACGCTGCGGACGGCGATGGGACCCAAGTACAAGGAAAACCCACCAGCGCTCGAATATCAGCGCCGCGTTTTGGAACAGGTTTCGGCGCTGCCCGGAGTCACAGGAGCCGCGTTCGGATCGACGTTGCCGTTCCAGAGCATCGGCAATACGCAAGGGTATCAAGTGGAGGGCGTCGCACCCGATCCGTCGTTTTCGCCCGATGCACTGTATCGCTCCGGCTCGTGGAATTACCTGCAACTCTTGCAGGCGAAGGTGGTCGAAGGACGATTGTTCGACGGCAGCGAAACTCCCTCTTCGCCCCTCGCGGTGATTATCAATGAAACGTTCGCACGCCATTTTTGGCCGCACCAATCGGCGATCGGTCATCGGCTCTCAACCAACTTCCCCGATCCGAAATGGCGGACGATCGTCGGCGTCGTCGCGGATGTGCAGGAGCGCGGTTATGATTTGTGGATGAAGCCGGCAATCTATTTTCCAACTTCGCAGGAGCCCTACGGCACTAGCGATGCGGACAACCTCGTCGTGCGTTCCAGCAGTGATCCGCTCGTGCACGTTTCCGCGATTCGCCGCATCGTCGCTTCGATTGATCCCGATGTACCCGTGTCCAACGTGCTGACGATGGATCAAATCATCGATGCGACGGTATCCGATCGCCAGCAGCAGATGACACTGCTGGGCGCTTTCGCGGGACTTGCTCTGGTGCTGGCGTCGATTGGACTGTATGGAGTGCTCGCTTATGCGGTCACGCAGCGCAGCAAGGAACTCGGGCTGCGGATGGCGCTGGGCGCAAGCGCATTGAACGTCACAGGCCTGGTGGTACGCCATGGCCTGATGCTGACGGGAATTGGCCTGGCGATCGGTCTGGCGGCTTCTTTGGCGGCGACGCGAGCCCTAAAGACGGCCCTCTATGGCGTGAGCGCAACCGACCCTCGCACGTTCGTCAGTGTCGCCGCGGTATTGATTCTGGTTGCGCTGCTGGCATGCTGGATTCCGGCGCGCCGGGCATCCAGGCTCGATCCGATCGTTGTGCTGCGGGAAGAGTAACCTGCAATCTATTCGAACAGTCGTCAAGCACCTCGATTGTGTCTGTCCAGCTTTTGTCATCGGACTGGAAACGGGTAGCCGATGGGTCGTGCCGTGAAGCCCCCGTGAGCCCCCTGTGCCCCTATATGGCTCAACAGGTTGCGAGCCAAGGCGGGGCAGGCATTCAGCCAGACATTCAGCCTGCCCGACTTCAACCACAGTCTGTGAGACGGTAAATCGAATTAACCGTCTCGCAACGCAATCATTGTGACTGCAAAGCCTGAACCGGATCGATAGACGCCGCCCGCCAGGCGGGCAGGACGCTTGCCGCTAATGCTATGGCGGCCAGGACACACGCTGCAAAAGCGTATGCCACCGGATCAATCGTCCCGACTCCGAAGACCAACTTCGTAAGCAAACCGCGCAGCCAAAGGGAGGCGGCAAGCCCGGCAATCAGTCCCAACAGTGCAGAACCTGAGAGTTCTTTCGCCACCAGGCGTACAATGTGGGCCGGCGTAGCCCCGACTGCCATGCGCAGGCCGATTTCGGCACGGCGCTGCGTCACCGCGTAAGAGAGCACAGCATAGATTCCGACCGCCGCCAGCAGAAGGGCACATGCCGCCAATGCGGAGATGATGACGCCGTTGAAGCGTGAACCCGAAAGCGTGCGGTCGACTAGCGCCTCCATGGTCGTGAGTTCGCTGATCGGCTGGTCCTTATCGACGGCGAAAACCTCGCGGCGGACGGCGGAAGCGAGCTTCCAGGAATCGCCGCTGGTCTTGACCACGAAATCGGTGCGGTGCTGGGCGCGTTGCGTGTAGGGCACGTAGAGATCGGGCCACGCGCCTTCCCATTCGCGATAGTGCACCGCGCCTGCTACGCCGACTACCATCAGCCACGGAGCTTGAGGGCCGGAACCCAGGCGAACGCGTTTGCCGAGGGCGTCGCCACGGGGCCAGTGACGTAGGGCGGTGTTCTCGTCAACAATGACCACGCCGGGAGCGGTCGTGGTATCGGAAGCGGTGAAATCGCGGCCCGCCAAAAGGGGGACTCCCATCGTGCGGAAATAGCCTGGGCTGATGGCTTCGTAGTTGCCGTTCGGATTCGGATTGGGCGGGCCGGCCTGTTGACCTTCCACCGTGTACACGGTGTCCCATCCCACGGCGCCGGAAAGTGGCCGGATGAGCACGGCGGCGGCCGATTCCACTCCTGGCAGCGAACGCAAGCGAGCCAGGATTTCGGAGTATCGTGCGCGGCGCGCCTCCTGTTTGGACTCCTGAACCGTGACACGGAAGGTCAGAATCCTTTGGGGCGCGAAGCCGGGATTCACGGCGGCGAGATTGATGAAGCTGTGTACGAGCGTTCCGGCGCCGACCAACAGCATCGCGGAGAGACCGCCCTCCACCGCGACGAGCAGGCGTCGCAGGCGCGATTGCGATGCGGAGCCGGTCGACCAGCGGCTCGCCTGTTGGAGCGCTTCGTTCGTGTCCCGGTGCGAAGCCTGAATCGCAGGGCCCACGCCAAAGAGCAGAACAGTAACGATCGTCGCGCAGAGCCCAAATGCGAGTACCTGCGGATCGATGGCTGCTTCGGCGATTCGAGGCACATCGGCAGGAGCCAGCGCGGCAAGCACCCGCGTGCCGACGGCGGCAAGAAGCAGGCCGAGCCCGCCGGCTACCGCAGCCAACGCAACCGATTCGCCGACCAACAGGCGCACGAGCTGCTTACGACTCGCGCCCAGAGCCATGCGGATGGCCAATTCCTGGCTGCGCTCCGCCGCGCGATTCAAGAGCATGTTGGCGGCATTGTCGCAGGCGATCAGTAACACCAATAAGACCGCTCCCAGCAGAATCCATACCGCGGGTCGGGCCGCTCCGTAGATTTCATCGATCAAGGGTGTTGCGGCTACCGCATGCCACTCTCCGGGCGGCGGCTGGACGGTTTTCATCGATCGGGCGATGGCGTCGAGCCGAGCGCGGGCCTGTTCCACTGAAACGCCAGGCCTCAGGCGGGCCACTGCGCGGAACACCCCGAGTTCGGCGCTCTTCTCCACATCCGGCCATGCCGCGTGAAGGGGCAACCACACAGCGACATCGCGCGGAAAATCGAACTCCGGCCGGGTGACGCCCACCACGGTCACCTCGCCTCCGGAGACGCGCACTTGCCTGCCGATAATTCCAAAATCGCCGCCGAACCGGCTGCGCCACAGACGATAGCTCAGAACCAGGCGAGGGGGTGCGGCGGGGCGGTCATCGTCCTCGGTGAGCAGCCGGCCGGCGAACGGCCGCGCGCCGAGCACACGAAAGCAGGCGCCGGAAACGGTGGTGCTGTCGACCTGTTCCGGCCGGTCCCCGGCATACAGCGTCAGGTCGAGATTCACCGAAGACACCAATGCCATGCCTTCGAGAACATCTCCGGCCTTGCTCCACTCGATGAGATCGCGATAGCTCAGCTCCACCCGCTTCTGTCCGTGCTCCTCGTCGGCTCGCCAAAGAGACACCAGCCGGTGCGCGTCCGCAAAGCCGAGGGAGCGGATCAGCATCGCGGAAAAGACACTGAACACCGCAGTGGAAGCGCCGACCGCAAGTGCAAGACCGGCCACGACCGGAAGAGTAAATCCCGGCGCGCGGCCGAGCTGCCGGAGCAGGCGAAGCGCGCCGCTCATGGTTGCATCAGTTTGTCGAGAACTTTCGTAACCTCTTCATGAAGGCTGGGAGGAGCGCCATACAACACCTGTTGAGTCTTCCCTTCCCGATCGAACAGAAACAGCGTGGGCACGGCGGTAATGTCGCCAAAAGCCTCGGCGGTGGAGGCATCTGTAATGGCCCAATGAAGGTCGTGGCTCAACGAAGCCACCATGGTGCGAACCTGCGGCTCGGGCGATTCCACGGCGAGCGCCAGAATGCCCAGGCGATCACCGTACTTCTGCTTTAACTCACCTAACCATTGCAGCGTGGACCGGCACGGGATGCACCAGGTAGCCCAAAACTCGACCAGCACCGGACGGCCGGCGAGATCGTTCGCCGCGATCGGCTTGCCCTCCAGGTCGCGCAGCGTGACACGCGGAAGGCTCTCGACGGCGCGGAGCGATCCGCTTTCGCCCGCGTGTTCGCGGCTGACCTGGTCCTTGTGGCCCGCCAGAATCAAATCGATCATGCGCGTGAGGTCGGCTGTGAACTTCGCCTGGTTCGCCGCATCGCGCCACGGAGCGTATCGCCCGGAGCCCTCCTTTTCGCCGAAGTACCCGAACTCGCGCGGGCTGGCCACCAGCACGTCATCCACAAAAACAGCCGGATAGCCTTTCACACCGAATCGTTCCGCAAGCTTGGATGCACCGAAATTCTCACTGACAAAATTGACCTGCCCTGGATATTTCGCCGCCACGGACTGTACCAGCAAACTTGCCGGATCGGAGATGTTTCAAGTGTAGGGCCAGCGGACCAGGGTGACATCTACTGTCTTGCCTTTGGTTTCAAGTAATGCCGGCGCCGTCTTCATAGCCGCGGCATAGGCGGGAAGCACCTCGGTGACAATCGCCTGTGCGCTACGCCACTCGTCCGCACTCGGCGCGGAGCCGTCGGGATGAGCGACCTGCCAGGCGGCACGCTCCAGGAAGATTTGCGGGATGGAATCGTCGCGTCCGGAGCCGGCAAGTTTGGCTCTCTCGGCATCGATTGCCGCCTTCAGTTCTTTCTGCCGGTTTGCCGCGACCGGCGCCGGGTCGAGCATGGCGTAGTGCCTGACGGCTTCCAGGTATTGATAGAGAGCGCCATAGTAGAACCTGGTTGAATCCAACTCGCGCGCCAGCTTGATAGTTGAGTTGAGCGCTATAAAACGGGGATGCTGCTCGATGGACGCCGGCGGCTTGAATGCCGCGTCGGTCTTGGCCTGAAGGGCCATCAGATCCGGCAGCATCGATCGCGCGGACCATCCCGGCTTATTGCCGGCCACTTGCAAAGACGCGCAGAAGTTGGCAAACTTCGCTTCACCGCGTGCCTGGCCGACATAGAAGAGACCGTCCGCAGGACCGGTAGCCAAGGCAAATCCACGGCCACCGTCGAGCAGCGGCACACTCCTACCAAGCGCCGTTTCCGCCATCGCCCGGATTGCAGCCGGCGAGCCATTCCAGTTTTTGGCCTTGACCTGGCTGGAGAGCGACGTCAATTCCTGACTCGTTTTGTCCCATTCCGCGTCGAACGCAGCCATGTTTTTCTCGACGGTATGCGCTTTCGCGGTCACTTCGCCGACGCCTTCGAAAAGATCGTATGCCTGAAGCAGTCTTTCGAGCGCCAGGTACACCGAATTCGACTGCAGCGACTCGCCTGCCGCCTTCAGTGCGCCATGTGCGTCCTTCACAACCTCGGGCATGGCTGAATTAGCAGATTTATTGGCTTGTTCTGCTCGTTGAATCTCAGCGGCAACCTGCGCTTTGGCATCCTGGTCGGCAGCAAACAGCCGCAGCGCCACCGGGCCGGCCAATACAAGGCCTGCCACAAGCAAAGTCCTGGTAGTCTGCATTTGAGTTTAGACGCCTGCCGCGGGTTCTTGTCACCTCCTTTCGATGTAGAAGGCGAGTCGGGATAAGACTGAAGAAAAGTAGGAGGATTGCATCCTGCTTGTGGCGGATTGAAATCCGCCGCCGGTTGAAAACCTGCCTTACAAGAGTGAAGAAATCGGCGGCTTTGCAGTACCTGTGGAGTTGTCCGGAGGTACGATGCAAGTTGTGAGATTCTGTTTTGTTGCGCAAGTGCTGCTGGCCACCTACTGTCTGCATGGCCAAACCGTGAGCGTCTGGCTTACAACTGACGATCAAAAGACTCTGCTCCAGCCGCAACAGCCTGTCTCATTCGCTCCGGGCGCTTCCCCGACAATTCCGACCATCTTTGTCGATGACTCCGTCGTCTACCAGTCCATCGAAGGCTTCGGCGCGTCATTCACCGATTCTTCGGCATGGCTCATGGCTGAGAAAATTCCGGCAGGCTCACTCGACCAGGTGATGCATTCGCTTTTCGATCACAGCAAGGGCATCGGTATCAGTTTCGTGCGTAATCCGATGGGAGCATCCGACCTGGCGCGCTCCGATTATTCCTACGATGACGTGACCGCGGGCGTCACCGATCCATCCCTCAACTTCTTCCACATCGACCACGACCGCGTCGACATCATCCCGCTGCTGCAGAAAGCCAAACTCATCAACGCGGATCTTAAGGTGATGGCCACTCCGTGGAGCGCTCCAGGCTGGATGAAGTCGACTGGATCCATGATTGGCGGCACTCTGAACCCCGCCAATTACGATGCCTTCGCCAAATACTTCGTTCGCTACCTGCAGGCTTATTCGGACGCTGGAGTGCCGGTCGACTACATCAGCCCGCAGAATGAACCGCTCTTTGTGCCCACGGACTATCCCGGTATGTCGATGCCGGCCGCCGATCAACTTACGATTCTCAGGGACCATCTTCTACCGGCCTTAGCCGCAAACCGGCTATCCACCAAGGTGTTGATTTACGACCATAACTGGGATGCCCCGGCGTATCCCCAAACACTCCTCGCCGACGCCAGCATATCGACTTCGTCGCAAATTGGTGGCATCGCGTGGCATTGGTACGGCGGAACTCCGGGAGCCATGAGCCTCTTGCACAACCAGCATCCCAATCTCAACAACTACGTGACCGAAGCATCGGGTGGCACTTGGATCTCGGATGAGGTCAGGGCGGATTTCGAAACCATCATCCAATCCATGCGCAACTGGAGCAGCGCGTTCGTCAAGTGGGGTATGGCACTGGATGAAAACAGGGGTCCACATACTGGCGGCTGCGGCACGTGCACCGGACTGATTACCGTGAACCAAAGTTCAGGCGCCGTCACTTACAACGTCGATTACTATACGCTAGGCCATTTCAGCCAGTTTGTTCTCCCCGGTGCGGTTCGAATCTATTCGAGCAACGCGACAGGTATCGTCGACGCGGCTTTTCTAAACCGCGACGGTTCGGAGACGCTCGTCGTTTTCAATGACAGCTCGTCGAGCCGCACATTTCAGATCAGTTCACACCAACGCTCTCTCGTTTATACGATTCCGGGCTTCTCCGGCGCTTCCTTTGTCTGGCCTTCGGTACACATTGCTTCACGCCGTTTCCACCATCCTGCTTATGGCGTGACGGCAGTGTCGCAACAGATCCAGGCATCGAGTTACACCGACATGTCTGGGCTCGAGACTGAGGCCACCTCCGACACCGACGGAGGATACGATCTGGGTTACTCGGTTAACGGGAGTTGGGCCGAGTATCGAAATATCGATTTCTCAACCGGCGTCAATTCCGTCAACGTCCGCATGGCCAGTGGGGGGATCGGAGGAAAGCTGGAGTTTCACTTGGACTCCCTCACTGGACCGCTGGTTGGGACCGCAACGCTCCCGGTCACCGGCGGGTGGCAGAGTTGGACAACTGTGACGGCCCCCATCGTCGGAGCGAGGGGGATCAGGAATCTTTTCCTGCTATTCAGAGGCAGTGAGACATCAGGCAGTGTTGCCAACCTGAACTGGCTTCAATTCCACTGACGGCCCGGGGTTCCCCGCGAGCTGCGCGAAGATTTCGCGATAGAACGAGGGGTGCGATTGCCACGTCTGTGCGGTTATGATTCGCCCGTCGCGCACCGACTGTTCGCCTACGAATGTCGCACCAGCCTGCTCCGCCTCCAGCCGGACGTGCTCATAGCAGGTCACACGCTTCCCGCGTATCAGGCCCGCCGCCCCGAGAACCTGTACCCCGTGGCAAATGGCGAACACCCACTTACCCTGGCCATCGAACTCTCTTACGATTTCGAGCACCAGGGCATTGTTCCGAAGATATTCGGGTGCTCTGCCACCCAGCACGAGCACTGCGGCATACTCGTCAACCTTGACGTCCCCGAACGCTATGTGCGCCTCCAGTCCGTAGCCGCTCCGCTCGATATAGGTATCCCACCCCGGCTCGAAATCGTGCATCACGAGGTGCAGCCGGCGTTGTGACGGAGCAGCGACAACCGCTTGCCAGCCCTCCTCCTCAAACCGATGCACTGCGTAGAGGGCCTCATAGGATTCGCCGCCGTCGCCGGTAATAATCAGGACTTTGGACATTTCATTACTGTAACCCGTCGCATTTCGAGAATCGGCGCCTCCTCCCATCCATAAGTTATAGTTCTCCTTGCGGACATTGTGATGATTCGAACCCGCCTTCTTCTGCCATTGGCGGTTCTGCTCGGCGCTGTGACGGCTATCGCGCAGCGAACTCAGATCCCCCAACAACTCACCTTTTCGCCGTATCACGCCAGCGGCATCTACGATGTCGGCGAGACCGTCGGCTGGACCGTGACGCCCGGCCCCGCTGCCCCCACATACGCCTACAAGTGGACCATTCGTCGCAACAACGCCGTGGTTCTCAAGGAAGGACACCTCGACTTGTCCTCGGGAAAGGACACGATCGAAATTACGGGCGACCAACCCGAAATGATCTACGTCGACGTCGAACCGTACAAGCTTCTGGCAGCCGACGCGCCCGGCAGTGCTGTTGCAACCGAATATGTGGGAGGAAACACAGGCCGCAACACCGGACTCTATGCCGTTGGCGCAGCCGTCGCGCCGGCCAAAATCGGCCTCTCGACTCCGCGGCCCGATGACTTCGATGCATTCTGGGATGCCAAACTCACGGCACAAGCCAAGGTCCCTATCAAACCCGTCCTGACGCCGGTCCAGACCGACGTGCCGGGCGTCGAGATGAACATGTTCGCTCTCGATGCGCTCGGATCCAAGGCGCACGGTTATGTCGCTAAGCCCATCAGAGAAGGTAAATTTCCTGCGCTCATCCAATTGCAGTACGCAGGCGTGTATGCTTTGAACGCGAACGCCGATGCGCAGCGCGCGGCCGAGGGTTGGCTGGTACTGAACGTGGATTCACACGACAAGCTGCCATCCGATCCTTCGGGAAACATTCCAAAGAATTACCAGGCGGTCGGGAACACCGACCGCGAGAAGTCGTATTTCCTGAACATGTACCTGCGCGACTCGAGGGTTCTGGATTACCTGTTGACGCGGCCCGACTGGGATGGCAAAACGGTCGTGCTGACGGGAGGAAGCATGGGGGGCCAACAAAGTCTCGCGCTGGCAGGTTTGCGGCCCGATAAGATCACTGCGGTCCTGGTTTGCGTGCCCGCCGGAGCGGACACAAACGGCGATCTTCACGGGCGGAAAGCCGGTTACCCCAACTGGCCATCGGACAGTCCGGACGCGATGAATACGGCTCTTTATTTCGATACCGTCAACTTCGCCTCGCGCATTCAGGCGCCGGTGCTTGCAAGTATGGGTTTCATCGATACGATCTCGCCGCCTGCGGGAATCTGGACCGCGCTGAACCAGCTCCCAGGCTCGAAGGAGCCATTTCCAATGATCGAGTCGGAGCACGATAACCTGACGCCCGAGAAGGCTCGGGTGTGCTCCGCTCGAACGAAGGAAATACTCGACCTTCTGGTGAACGGCGGCGAGTACAAACCGCAGAACGGGTTCGCGGGCCGGTAGCAACAATCTGTTGCCAGTTGCTAGCAAGCAGGGGAACCGCCTGCCGCGAAGCAGCATAGCCGCAACCAACTGAAACTCTCGGGTTGGAAAAGGTGGGGCGGACATTCAGCCTGCCCGGCTTCTGCTATGAGCTCCTAGGACCGTCTACGGGACCTTAAGAGCACCACGCGTTCCAGGTGAAACTAACTCACCTAACTTGAATCAAACGGCATGGAGAGATAAGTTCGACATGCCCTTGAACTTCAGAACGCGCCCACTTGCTTTGACGACAGCAGCAACGGCAGTACTGATGGTTATTGCAGTGAACGCCGCTAACCCATCAAGCGGCACTCTGACTGATTCGACACCGACACTCAACTACACAGCCGGTCCGTTTCTAGTTCCCAACGTCACTGACAATGTCAGCGGCACGCCCGTGTGCGACAGCACGATTCCGGTGGAGCAATGTGACACATTTACGCTCAATGTGAACGTTGCATCGAGTGATGCCAGTAAGAAACAGATCAAGGTGACACTCAGTTTTCCAATCGCCGCGGGTGAGTTCGACCTTTTCGTCTACAACAGCGCGGGTCAGGTGATCGCATCGGACACCGCGGGAGGCGAACCGTCGGTCGCTGTATTTCCAGCAGTTTCTGGAGCTTATACGATTGTCGTCGATCCCTGGAACCCGCTGGGCCAAAGCTTCAGCGGCACCATCGCGTTAGAGCCGATTCCGCCACAGCCGCCTCCCGCCACCGGCATCCCTCCCCGGTTTCAGGTTTATCCGGCGCCACCCTCGGCCGGAGGCGCGGCCTCATCTGGTGAACCGTCGATCAGCGTGGACTGGAATCCCAATGTCGCTTCTTTGAGGCACGACACAGTCAATCAAGGGGGCGTTGCGTTCTTCACCGCCAATCTCAACCAATATCGAGTAGTTTCGATGATTGTTCCTCACCCGCAAAGTCGGTATGGGAAGACGTATCCAGCCCCGTCGAGACAGTCACAACACTCGACCCCATTGGTTTTTGCGACCACTTTGGAGGCAGTCATCCGGGCCGATTATTTCAATCCCAGTTAGCCGGAGCTACCAGCGTGATGGCATTCTCGGACGATGACGGCAACACCTGGCTACAATCGCAAGGCTCGGGCCAGCCTGCCGGCGTTGACCATCAAACCGTGGGAGGCGGTCCTTATAACACCTCCGCGACCCCGCCACCGCCGCCTCACCCGGCTTACAACAACACGGTCTACTATTGTTCTCAAGACATTGCAACCGCTTTCTGCGCCCGCAGCGATGACGGGGGCCTCACGTTCGGCCCCGGAGTCCCGATCTATAACCTGACGCAATGCTCGGGCATTCATGGACACGTCAAGGTCGCGACCGATGGCACGGTGTATGTACCAAACCGTGGCTGCGGCGCGAACCAGGCCGTCGCCGTGTCTAGCGATAACGGATTAACTTGGGCCGTTCGGCCCATCCCGGACAGCACGCCCGCTATCGGCAACGATCCTTCGGTCGGAATCGCATCTGATGGCACCGTTTATTTCGGTTACCAGGACAGCAGCGGCGCTGCGAAAATCGCCGTATCGCGCGATGAAGGCAAAACGTGGAGTTCCTCCGTAAACGTGGGCGCTCAAGCCTCAGTCGCAAACGCAGTCTTTCCGGCGGTGGCGGCGGGCGACTCACAACGAGCGGCGTTCTTCTTCATCGGCTCCACAACCCCAGGTAACCTTCAGGACACAGCTAACTATAAGGGCATTTGGTATCCCTTCATGGCGGTCACCTATGACGGTGGCGCCAACTATTTCGTCGTCAATACCAGTCCAACGGATCCCGTTCAAGTGGGTTCGATCTGTATCGGCGGCACAACTTGCGGAGCGGATCGCAACCTGCTCGATTTTAACGATCTGACCATTGACTCCCAGGGACGCCTGCTGGCGGGTTTCGCGGACGGCTGTGTCGCCGGCGCTTGCGATGCGAGTTCGCCCAACACTGCTTCGCGCAGCGCGCTCGGAACCGTCATTCGTCAGTCTGGAGGTCGGCGCATGTTTGCGACCTACGACCCAGCCGAACCGGCTGCTCCCGGCGCGCCGGAAATCGGTACTGCCCTGCAAAGCTCGACGGGCACTCTCCTCACATGGCAGGCGCCCGATAACGGCGGAGCACCTTTGAAGCAGTACCTGATCTACCGCGGCACGAGCAGCGGCAACGAGACACTCCTTACAAAGATCAACGCGTCGAAAACGTCGTTCCTCGACACCAAAGCAGCCACCGGCACTTTCTACTATCGCGTAGCCGCCATCAACCAATACGGCACGAGTAAACTCTGCGGCGAGGTCATGACAACACCTGCCCCTCCCATACCGAGTTCCTGTACAGGAACGGGCGTGACTGTCGTCACCGATCCGACAGGCGACCAAGCCGCCGCACCGGCAAACTCGCAGCTCGATATTGAATCGATCTCAATCGCGGAGAAATTTGTCAGCAGTACGACAAACCGGCTGACAATCACTCTGAAGGTTGCAAATCTGAACACGCCGGTTACGCCGAACGCCTCATGGACGGTATTCTTCACCGCGCCGAACGGGACAGAGTATTTCGTGAATATGAACTCCGACGGCGCCGGCGGCACTCCCGTTTTTCAATACGGGCACACCAGCACCCTTGCCACCGGTTCGACGCAGCAAAACACCGACGGCACAGCCGACGCGTCTAGCACGTTCTCCTCCGATGGAACCATCTCCATCATCATCGACGACGGTCTCATCGGCGGTCTGAAGGCCGGTGACACAATCGTCAACGTCAACGGTAAAACACAGTTGCTCGTTGGCGGAGACGGCACGGGGCTTCTCGAAACCATCGACAGCACCGCGGCGGGTCGCTATATCCTCGTCGGTAATGCTTTCTGCCAAGGAAAATGATGCGACAAATTGCCGCGGTTTTGATTCTCCCTACAGTCGCCATGGCAGCAGGCGCCGGCAAAGTACCAGCCGGCGCCTGCTCGCTCATTCCTTCCGCAGCCATTCAAAGGGCATTCGGCGAACCAATAGCAAACGCAAAGCCGCTCTCCCAGATCGCGGGCGAACTGAGCTATTCGCATTGCTTCTACAGCCTTCCGACCTTCACGAACTCGATCAGCCTCTCACTTACCGGACCGAGCCCCGCGGACGCCGATCACAATGCCGCCCGCGAACTCTGGCAGCGTTGGTTCCATGGTGCGGCCAACGATGCGGACCGCGACGCACCCGGCAGCTCCGAAGAACGGGAGGCAGCCGCGAAAGCTGCGCCAGTACCGGACCTCGGAGATGAGGCCTTCTGGGTCCACAGCTTCGTAGGCAACCTCTATGTGCTCAAGGGAAGCACGTTCCTGCGCATCAGCATCGGGGGCAAGTTGACGGACGCTGAGCGCCAGGCGCGTGCGCGGGCTCTTGCGGTCGCCGCCCTACGTAATCTCGATCGCCGGCATTAAGTTGTCATCCAGCGTAAGAAGGATAGCGCCGACGGTTCCTCAAGGAGTGCACTTCAAAATCGCTGAAAGGGTCCATCCCGAAGCCTTTCGCGAATGAACATCATCGAGCAACCAACGGCCGGCGATCTTTCGAAAATCGAATTGAATCTCTTCCGGCGAATCAAGGTTGACAAACTTCGCGATGATGGTTTGCCGGTCCTCAGCGGCCGGTCCGGCTGTGACGCTGACGTTCTTAATACTCCAATCCTGACCATCT
>DATGJP010000015.1:0-6547 GCA_035295125.1 Bryobacteraceae bacterium
GAGCGCATGCACGCCGAGGTAAAAAAGGAGATGGAGGCGGCGGTCAAGTTTGCGGTGGCTGCTCCTTATCCCGGGACCGAAGAAGTGGAGCAGGACGTATATGCCTGAAAGTGCCCGCGAGCTAACGTTTGCCCAAGCCATCCGCGAAGCTTTGGCCGAGGAAATGCGCCGCGATCAGAACGTGTGCGTCTTCGGCGAGGACGTGGCGGAAGCAGGCACTCCTTTCAAGGTGCTTTCCGGACTGGTCGAGGAGTTCGGCAAAGACCGCGTGATCGATACTCCCATATCGGAAGCCGGCTTTACCGGCGTGGGCGTAGGCGCGGCCATGACCGGAATGCGGCCGGTGGTGGACATCATGTTTGGGGATTTCATCACCCTGACCATGGACCAGATGGTCAACCAGGCGGCCAAGGTGCACTACATGTCGGGCGGCGCCTGGAAGGTGCCGATGGTGATGCGCACCACGCTGGGCGCTACGCGGCGCTCGGCGGCGCAGCACTCGCAATCGCTGCATGCCTGGTTGAGCCACGTGCCCGGCCTGAAGGTAGTGCTGCCTTCAACGCCTTACGATGCCAAGGGCCTGCTGAAGACCGCCATCCGCGACGAAAATCCCGTAGTCTTCTTCGAAGACAAGATGATGTACAAACTGAAAGGCCCGGTGCCGGAAGCGGAGTACACAATTCCCTTCGGCGTGGCCGACGTGAAGCGCGCAGGCGACGATATCACCCTGGTGGCCACCAGCAGCATGGTGCAGGTGGCGCTGGGGGCCGCCGGGATGCTGCAAGAGATCGGTGTGAGCGCGGAAGTGATCGATCCCCGCACCACGTGGCCGCTGGACGAGAAAACGCTGATCGAATCAGCCAAGAAAACTTCGCGCGCCATCGTACTGGATGAGGGCTACGGCCGTTACGGGGTGACGGCGGAAATCGCCGCGGTGATCGCGGAGGGCGCTTTCTACGATCTGGATGCGCCGGTGCGGCGCATGGGCGCGATGCACGTTCCGATTCCTTTTTCACCGCCGCTGGAAGATGTGACCGTGCCCACGGAGCAGTCGGTTTTCGAGGCGGCGCGGAAGATCTGCGGAAAATCCTGAAGCCCAGGAGGCAATATGGCACTGCCAACCTACGGAACCATGGCGGTTGACTGGGAAAACCGTGTGGATTTTGATCGTCTGCGCCGGGAGCGCCTGGCTCGCGCCAAGTCGCTGCTGGCCAAGTCGGAGATGGGCTCCCTGCTCTGCTTCGACATGAACAATGTGCGCTACCTGACCTCCACGCACATCGGCACGTGGGCGCAGGACAAGGCCAATCGCTTCACGCTCCTCCCGCAGAACGACGAGCCGATCCTCTGGGACTTCGGATCCGCCGCCAAGCATCATCAACTGAATTGCCCGTGGCTCGACGGCCGCTCGCGCCCTGGAATCTCCATGTTGCGCGGCGCGATGACCCCCGAGATGGGCCGCGCCGAAGACGTGGCCAAGAAGATTCGCATTGAACTCGAAATGCGCGGCTTGCATAAAGAACCAGTGGGCATCGACATCATCGAACTGCCCGTTCTTTTCGCGTTGCAAAAAGAGGGCATCGAGGTCGTCGACGGACAGCAACTCATGTCCGAGGCACGCGTCATCAAGACGCAGGATGAGATTTCGCTGCTCAACACTTCCGCGATGATGGTCGATGCGGCATACGATGAACTCTATCGCGCGATGAAGCCGGGCCTGCGCGAAAACGAAGCTGTCGGCCTCGTCAGCAAGGTTCTTTACGACCTCGGCTCGGAATACGTGGAAGCGGTAAATGCAATTTCAGGCGAACGCTGCAATCCGCACCCGCACGTGTTTTCCGATCGCGTGCTGCGTCCGGGCGATCCTGTGTACTACGACATCCTGCATTCCTACATGGGATACCGCACGTGCTACTACCGCTGCTTCACCGTGGGCTACGCGTCGCACGCGATGGTCGATGCTTACAAGCGCTGCCGCGACTACCTCGATGCGGCGATTGAACTCGTCCGTCCCGGCCGCACGACTGCCGAAATTGCCGCCGTGTGGCCGAAAGCTGAAGAATTTGGTTTCCCCAACGAAGAAGCCTGCTTTGCCCTGCAATATGGACATGGCATCGGCCTCGCGATCTGGGAGAAGCCGGTCATCAGCCGCCTGGTTTCGTTCGAACATCCCGTCGAGATCAAGCCGGGGATGGTGTTTGCGCTGGAAACATTCTGGCCTTCGACCGACGGCTGGAGCGCCGCTCGCATTGAAGAAGAGATCGTAGTCACTCCGACCGGACACGAAGTCATCACCCGCTTTCCGGCGGAACAACTGCTGGTCGCGGGAGCTCACTACTTCACGGTGAACGGACCACTGCCGACTACACGGGAATCCGAAGCTTCACCCAGCGAACGCGTTCTCGAGATGATCGAGACCAGCGCGAAAACTGAGCGGGTAGGAGTTTCGGGCTGAAGGCCATATTGCAGGGTCCTTCCCCCCAACTGACACTATGGCCTTCAGCGTTGTAATGCCCGCCCTCGAGATGGCTCAGGAGACCGGCAAGCTACTCGCTTGGCGGAAGCAGGAAGGCGATCGCGTTGCGAAAGGTGAGCCGCTTCTCGAAATCGAGACCGATAAAGCGGTAGTCGAAGTGGAAGCGCCCGCCGATGGCATCCTCGCTGGAATCAAGGCTTCCGCTGGCGCGGACATTCCTGTTGGACAGATCATTGCCTGGATCGTTGCGCCCGGCGAAGCGCCGCCGGTGGAAAATGAATCGACGGCACCGGCCGCACGAACTGGATCGCAGGCTAGAGCTGAACAGCCGCGTGTGGTTATCGCAACGGTCGCCAGTCCCGCACCCGCAATCAGTGCGAAGATTTCTCCTAAGGCGCGCCGTCTGGCGAAAGAACTTGGAGTCGATATCTCTGCCGTGCACGGTTCCGGTCCGAGTGGAGAAATTCTCGCGTCCGATGTGCAGGCAGCGGCCGCGGCACCAGCATCATCCGGAGCGAGCGTACCCGAGAAGAAATCCGAAACGATCGAAGTGCTTGGCTCTCTCGGCCGCATTATGGCCGAGCGCACCGCGCAGAGTTGGACGACCGTTCCTCACTTCTTCGTGACCCGCGACATCGACGCAGGCGCTCTCAACGAATATCGAGACCGAATCGTTGGAGAAGTCGAACGCGCGCATCAGGTCCGAATCACGCATACGGATCTGTTCGTGGCTCTCGTGTCGCGCGTACTCCTGAAGCATCCACGATTGAATGCAAGCTGGAGCACCGAAGGGGTTCGCCTTCACGATCATGTGAACATGGGCGTCGCCATTGCCGTCAACGACGGCGTTGTCGCCGCCGTGATTCCTAATGCGCATGCTGCGAGCCTTGCCGAAATTGCCACGCAACGTCGTGATGTCGCCGAGCGTGCTCGCGCCGGAAAGCTCCGTCCATCCGACATTTCCGATGCCACGTTCACTATCAGCAATCTTGGCATGTACCAGGTCGATCAGTTCAGTGCGATCATTACGCCGCCGCAAGCTGCTATTGTCGCCGTCGGCGCCATTGTCGATCGCGTCGTAGCAATCGAGGGCAACCCGACGGTTCGGCCGATGATGACTCTGACCATCTCCTGCGATCACCGCGTCGCCGATGGTGCCCGCGCCGCCCTATTCCTGAAAGACCTCGCCGAGGCTGTCCAGGCCCCATCGAAGTTTCTAACCTAGAACCTCGCAACTGCGCCTCCGAGGTTTCAGAACTCGCGCACAATGAGAACGCGTTGGCTGCCCCTTGCGCCGTCTCCCTCCGACACGCCTGAAGCGCCGATGAATGTGTTGCAACCGCCACTGGAATTATCGTCCGCCTCCTGCACTTGAAAAGTGTGGGAGCCTGCCGCCAAAGTTTGCAGCGACAGGATGGTCAAGGAACTGATCTCGTAACCGAGCGTGTCGTTGTTAGTGTTGGAACTCACGGAACTGAGCGCGACAATTTTGTTGTCAACCACCAGGTAGAAATTGGCGACCACGCACGGATCGGTCGTAACTCCTCCGATGTTCGCCATCACGAGCACGCTGGGGTTCGCCGTCGTCTTGGTGAGTGTCATATTCGGCACCAGGCAGTTCGAGTTCGATGCGTTCAGGGTTCCGGTGCACCTTCCGTTATTGGCGCCCGTGGAGTTCGATTTTGCGACCTGAGCGATCACGTTGCCACTGCTCACCTTGCCAGAAACTTTCAGATTTCCCCCGCCGTTTTGCCCAATGACATCGACATTCCCCGAGTTGTCAATCGTCGCCAGTTCGTTATTGTTGCTGCGAAAGTGAATGGACGCAGTTCCTCCCGCATTGACGAAAGTGCCGCCCGAGGGACCACCCAGTAGCGCGTAGTTCGTGCAGCCCGAGAGGACACTGGTGGTGAAGCCGATTCCTGCATAACCGGAGCCGCAGCCGGCATCGCCGATCAGCGTGTTGTTGTCGTTTCCCGCCACTGAGACCGGGCCTCCCTGGAACAGCCCGGAAAGCGCGCCTGCCATGGAGGCCAGTCCCGCAACGCCTGCTACCTTGCCTTTTCCAATGACCCCAACGTTTGCGCTCACTCCCTCGACGCCAACTCCAATGGAACTGGCGCCGGCGTTGCCGTACACACCGATGTTGCCACTCACTCCCTCAACACCGAAACCGGCCGCACTCGAGGAGAGTCCGTAGACTCCTACGGGGCTACCTGTCGTAGAAGCCGCGATTCCCTGCACGCCGTAGGCAGTCGCGCTGCCGCTCGATGTGGTTCCATAAACGCCAGCCTGGACAGCAGGAAAGAGACTGTTGTTCGTACTTCCATAAACGCCATACTGGTTACCGTTTCCCTGAACACCGACTCCGGTCGACGACCCTATGCTGCCGCCGTTTCCGATTACTCCGATGTTGCCGCTTGTCCCTTCGACTCCGTAGCCTGATGGATTGCTGCTGAAGCCGTAGACTCCAACCCCGCCGATGACGCTGTTTGTCGTGGAGGTCGATATGCCATAGACGCCGGTCCCGTTCGGACTGGCAGTTGTTCCGTAGACACCAGCCGCACTCCCCGAAGTGGCGGTCACACTGCCTTCGACTCCATTGCCGGTTGAAGTACTGTTGGTGCCGAAGAAGGTTTGATTTTTCGCGAAGTTGATCACACCGTTGCTGGCGATGCTTAGTCCTGTCTCGCTGGGCCCGCTCGTGCCTGCGCCGAACAACAAATTCAGGGTGCCCGAGGGGCTTGCAGTATTATTCGCGGCAGGCTCAGCCATCCATTGAAAGGTCTGGTTTGTGGCAGCACTGAGGCTGCTGTCGAAAGCCGAGGCCTGCCATTGGATGGGTTGCGAGTCTTTCCCCGCAGTCGCTGTTGCCGAGCCCACCACAGGCAGGTTCAGCGTGCCTCGGAACGTGGAGGCCCCCTTCACGTCGAGCGCGGTCGTCGGCGCATTAGTATTGATGCCTACTTTCGCGGTGCTGCCTGAGCCGGATTGAGAGATCACCGAACTGATGATGTCGCTGGTCGTGTCCCATAGAGGAACGAAGCCGACCGTGCCAGTTCCGGTCACAGTGGTTGCGGGTGCGCCATTCTGCGAAGGACTGTTGATCGCGGTCTGTGCCGAAGTTGCGGCGCTATATGGTGGAGCGGCCAACGCGAAAGCCGAAGCTGGAAGCCCACCCAAAGTCTCGGCATCTCCAGCCTTCAATGCATACGGAGCACTTACCAATAGGACCCGTGGCTGCTCTGCCTGTCCCGAGAGTTGCACGCCGATCCAGTGCGCCTGCTCGGAAGTGAAGAGTTCTGTCGGCAGGCCATCCGGCTTGGTCGCACCCAGAAGAGCCGTGTAGTGGCCGCTGCTGTCGGCCTGCACATTCTGCGTCTCCAGCCAAAGGGGAGCGCCGCCGTTTTGTTCGGCATAAAGAGCGAAGGTGATGCCGACCACACCGGTCGCCGGTTTGCCATCCACCTCGCGGGCAATTCCGGTGTAACGCACGAGGCGCGGCACGGTTCCATTCGTAATTCGCACGTTCTGTGCTGTCTGCGACAAACTCACAAGAGTGCAGCAGATTAAAACGAGAGCAGAGAACATCAGTAGCGATGGTCGTTTCATGGGACAGTCTCCTGAGTCTTACTGAGGTGTAATGGTGGACACCTGTTGTTCATTTCCTGTGCGCGACATTGAAGCCAACGCCGCTTCCATCTTTGCCAGCCGCGCTTGAAGCAACTGGATCTCGGCCTGCTGGCGCTGTACCTCGTTCAAGAGCATCGAATCCAGCACCTGATATTTCACCGTCTGAACCTGACCATCTGCGGAATGCACCACTAGGTCCGGATACACCTCAGCCACCTGTTCTGCAATCAAGCCGTACTGAAGTGGCTTCGACCCGTCGTCGAAGGCTTTCCTGTAGCGGAAGGTCACCGGATGCAGACGCATCAAGCCCCGACTGGATTCCCCCATGTCCTGGATATCTTCTTTAAAGCGTTGCGAAGAATTGATCGTGCCCAACTGTCCATTGCTGTCAATGACCACCGGTACGGCGTCACTCGATCCCGTCGCCACGCCGTTGAC
>DATGJP010000016.1:0-95996 GCA_035295125.1 Bryobacteraceae bacterium
ATGGCGGCGTAGCAGCTTGGCCTTCTCCTCGGCACTCCAGCGTCGGTATTCCTTCTTCACGTGTCTCGCTCCAAATTCTCCTCTTCGGCGAGACTGCGAATCCTTTGAGGCTATTCCTCAGTTTTCAGCTGAAGCAGAACATGCGAAGCGCGTGTTCCAAGTTGCGCTCTATCGCTCAGTTGGCGTATTACCCGAGCCGGAATCGACCCACGATTTCTTCTGACGAACCAAGATGTCCAGTTTGTAAGACGTGGACGTTACAATTTGCGGCAACATAGTTTCATGCTCAACCTCAGCCGCCCGCAGTCCATCGATGCCAGCCTTGAGCAAATGTACGAGTATCTGATCGGGATGCTGGAGCCGCTGGCAGGCTATCCTCTGAAACTGCAGCGTGGGGCGCGTGGATCATCGCCGGCACACCCCAAGCGGGAATCGGATGGCTCCATCCATTACCCGTTGCCGGCGGCGAAGGACCGGGCCACCCATTGGAGACTGGTGGTGCCCCCGGACGGGGCGAGCGACCGTCAGTGTACGCGGATTGTGACTCGTTTCATGACCATGTGTATTCGAATCACGAAGGAGATCCGGCAGGTTTCCGATATCAAAGACATACTGGTGCGGAACAGCGCCTTCCTATGGGATGATCTCGTCCTGTCGCTCACTCACACCGGCGGACAGAAGTTCAACGCCGTGGAACTGATCGCGGCACTGCGGTCCAGCCTGCTGTTCCGCTATGAAGAAAGATCGGTGCGGCTGGGCGTCCTGATGACATGGAACTGGCACTCCACCGGGCAGGTGCTCGCCCAAGCGGGATGCCGTGTGTTGAACTCCAAAAGACCCGAAGACATCGATCACGCGCTCCGCGAAAGTAAGGCGTTGAACTGGCTGGCCGACGGCGTGAACAGTCTGCTGCTCGTAAATCCCAAGGGCAAGATCACCGGCTGGTTCTCGGTTTCCGCCCTGCGCAACGTCGATCCGACACCCGAGTGGTCCATGGTCCCGCGACGCTATCATCACCTTCACTTGCTTCTCGTTGGGAGGGATGTAATCTGCACCACGACGCAGACCGGTGAGCTCTACCTGTTTCGGAAGAATTCGGTGATGAAATGGACTCACGAGGGTTGGCGCAGGGTTTCCGGAAGCGGGATCGACAACGCGCTGCGCCGGCATCTCCCGGAGGAAGCCGCTTCCGTGCTTACAGACGTCGCGGTTGAGATGTCGCTGCGCAAACGCGGCGGGCTCATCGCGGTGGTTCCGGATCCGGCGGAGATTTCGGAGGGGGCCTCGCCTGGCCTCCGGTCGTATTTTCGTGAAGATCCGCTGCTCGAAATCACGCGCGGGGACTATCCTTTAATTCTGCGCATGGCCTCGCTCGATGGCTGTCTTATCGTGGACTCGAATGGCGCGGTGCGGAACGCAGGCGTCATTCTGAAGATCTCGGACGCTCATACCGGGGCCGGCGAAGGAGCGCGCAGTGCGGCGGCGAGTTATGCCAGCACGCATGGATTGGCGATCCAGATCAGCCAGGATGGGCCGTTGTCGGTTTACGAAAACGGGGTGTTGACCCGTTTTGCTTAGACCATGTACATGCCCCCATTGATTTCGATCGTCTGGCCGTGGATGTAGCGCGAAGCATCGGAACAGAGGAAGAGAATCGCGTCGGCGATCTCCTCATTTGTGCCGAGGCGTCCGGCCGGCGTCGCATTCACCATTCCATCCAGAATCTGGCGGTTCGAAAACACCTCGTGGAAATGGTTATCGACGGTCCCGGGGCTCACGGCGTTGACGCGAATGCCGTGCGGCGCGAGCTCCTTCGCGAGTCCCTTGGTCATGGTCGACACCGCGGCCTTTGCGGCGGAGTAGAGCGTTGCCCCCAAACCGCCTCCATTTCGCGCCGCGATCGAACTGACATTCACGATGACGCCGCTCTTCTTCGCGATCATGTACGGAGCAACCGACTGGGTGATGCGCCACACGCTTTTGACGTTGAGGTTCATGACCTTGTCGAATAGTGCGTCGCTTGCTTCCAACAGCCGCGCCCGTTCCACCAATGACCCGGCATTATTGATCAGAATGTCGACCTCGGGTGCGGTTTTTTGTAACTCGGTCACGAAATCCTGAATGCCTTCGGCGGTTGCGAGATCACCCGCGAGGATATCGGCCTCGGCTCCCGCGCCCTGAACCAGCGCGGCGGTCTGCTCCGCGCCTTCCCTATATCCGGCGTAATGCACGACTACACGTGCTACGCCCGCCCGTGCCAGAGCGATTGCCGTCGCCGCGCCGATCCCGCGCGAGGCGCCGGTCACCAACACCGTCATTCCCTGGATCATCAAAACACCATTCTAAGCGCCAACTAATAGAGTGAGGTTCTCCTAATTCACGTTTTTTGGGCAACCGGGGTGATATTGAGTCTCGCGTGTGCATTGATCCGGCTCTGTCCAATTGCCCGAACGATCCGGATTGTGGGAAGCGTCACGACAAAAACTCGGCGGCGGGAGCGTGAAATGGACTATACTCTTTCCGTTGCAGGTGTCCTTGGAGGGAGCCGAATGAAACTGTTTCGAGTTGTGGCCTGTGTCACTGTCCTCGTGGGCGGCGCGATCTGCTTTGCCGAACCCAAGACCGAAATCGGAGAGATCAACGGAGCCAAGTTCCGAATCGACGTGCCGGACAACTGGAACGGCGGCTTAGTGCTCTACTGCCATGGCTACAGCCCGGTTCCCGGCGTGTTTAAGGAAGGCAAGCTTCCTCCGACGTTCGCGGTGTTCACGGATCAGGGATACGCGCTGGCACAGTCCGGCTACGCCGCGGGCGGCTGGGCCGTGCAGGAGGCCGTGACCGACACTGAGAACCTGCGGCGCTACTTCTTGGGCAAGTACGGAAAGCCGAAGGAGACCTATGTCACAGGCCACTCGATGGGTGGTTTTCTGACCATGCTGATGATCGAGCAGTATCCGAGCAACTACGACGGCGGTTTAGCGCTTTGTGGCCCTCTGGCTCCTGCCACTTACTTCATGGGGCGCGGTGCTTTCGACCTGCGCGTGGTGTTCGACTACTTCTTCCCGGGTGCGCTGCCGCCTCCCAACAAAGTGGATGCGAATTATCAGAGCAACAAGGAGGCGCAGGAAAAACTGACAGCGCTATTGGACGCAAACCCCGAGAAGTCCGCAGCGTTACGTCGTTATTCCGGGGCCAAGAACAATAAGGACCTCGGCTTCACATTGTCCTTTGTCACGTACATGCTGAAGGAGCTACAAGCGCGGACGGGCGGAAATCCATTCGACAATCGCGGGATCATCTACGAAGGCGTTGATGACTACAATGCGCTGAACGACGGTGTGAAGCGCTACGCCGGGGATGAAAAGGCGGCTGAGTATGTTCGCACGTGGTACACACCGACCGGCCGGCTGGAGCGTCCTCTGCTGGCGATACATACCACCTACGACCAGTTGGTTCCGGTTCGGATTCCGGACATGTATCCGCAGATCGTCGATCGCGCGGGTTCAACGAGCATGTTTGTGCAGCAATATGTCAAACACGATGGCCACTGCGCCATTCTTCCGGCGGAGATCCAGCGCGGGTTTTCGGAATTGCGGGAGTGGAAATCGAGCGGTGTAAGGCCGCCGTTCGGCCTCAATCACGAAACCGGCGAGTCGGCCCAGAACCAGTAACCACCTACACGGCGGCGTGGGTTTGAGGTGCTAGTTTAGTCCGCGTGGAGGCTTTCTGCTTATACATTGCGGAGTCGGCGCGACCGATCAGATGTGCGACGGTTTCTTTCTCAGTCCAGGCGGCGAGACCGGTTGCCGCTGTAATTTTGACCTTTCGCGGGGTGGCACAACCTGCCTTAATCGTGTATTCACCGAAGACCCAGTCCTGCATGCGGCCGAGGTGACCGGCCGCCAGTTCGAGTTTGCAGTCGAGAATGGCGAGGAACTCATCGCCACCCCACCGTCCCACAGAGCCAATGGACCGAATAAAGGTCTTCAGTTCGGCGGCGAAGAGCTTGAGCAGTTCGTCTCCGGCGAGGTGGCCGTACTGGTCGTTTACCGTCTTGAGCCCGTTCAGGTCGAGCATAATAACGCTGAAGGGCTTCTTTCGCGCGATCCGTTGTTCCAATTCAGATTCCAGGCTGCGCCGATTATCGAGGCCCGTGAGGGTGTCGCGTAATGCGAGCCTCTCGTATTCCTCGAGCTTGGTCTGGTACGTGGTTAATTCGGTTCGCATCTGGGCCACGGCTTCACGGCTGTCTCGCGCCATCTTGTCGACACAGGTTTTCAATTCGACCGCGCTTTGGACCAGGGACGACTTGATATTGGTCAGGTCATCGAGATTAGCGATGGCCTGCAAACGTCCGCTAAAGGTGTTGAACTGCTGCGTGTAGCGCTGATCGCGTTCGCCGACACTTTCGGCGGTTCGCGCGGCGATCAGCATGATTTCCTTGACCTCGGATGCCTTCTGGCGCGAATACTCGGCGGCCATGTCACCCCAGTTCTGGAGTTCCTCGAGTACTCTGCGCTGGGTGTCCGCTACTTGGGCCGGCGTTGGTTCCGTTGAAACCTTCTCGACCAGGTGAAAAAGACTGTCCTGCATGTTGTGTCCCACCTGCGGGCAAGCTTTCACTCCAAAAGCTCCGGTGGCAGCCAAGGCGGAGCGGTAAGCATCGAGGGCCAGGTTCAGCAATTCCCGCTGATCGGACTCAATATACTTCTTCAGGGAGATCACTAAGAGATATATCGGCTTACGAACGTCACCTCGTTATAAGAGATTTGCCCCATGCGAGACGATCTCGGTCAGGCTAAACTAGACTGTTGTAATCCAGCGTACTCAAGTTTGCCTGCCGAGTTGAAGTAATGTTGTACGACCGTACGGACCGTGCCAAAAAGATTATGGCTGAGGTGCGAGAACATGATCCCGCGCTTCGCGAATCGCTTGTTCGGGAAGCGGCCGGCTCAGATGCTGAATTGGAGAGACACGCCCTCGCATTGTTGCGGGCCGCAACGGAAAACACCGCAGTCCTGGAACCGTCCGGCGCCGGCTCGTTCGGGATCGCACCCGGCGCGCTGCTGAAAGACCGCTATCTGATCATCCGCGAGTTGAGCCGCGGCGGCTTCGGTGTGGTCTACCTGGCTCACGACCAACAACTGCACGGCAAGCCCGTCGTAGTCAAGCTGCAACTGGAGACTTTGGGCGACGATCCGTGGTTCGAGCGGAAATTCACAGAAGAGATCCGTGCCTTAGCGCTGATCGACCATCCTGGAGTGGTTGGGGCGCTCGACAGCGGGAAGACGTCCGAGGGACGGCCGTTCTTAGTGATGCAGTACGTTCAGGGCCGGTCTTTGCGTAGCGTCATGACACCGGAAGGGATGCCGCTCGACCGGGTGGCGAACATCGTCCAACAAGCCGGACAAGCCTTGACAGCCGCGCACGAAAAGCGAGTTTGGCACCGCGATCTGAAACCCGAGAACATCATGCTGCAATCCCTCTCCGGCGGCGAGCACGTCCGGCTGATCGACTTCGGCATTGCAACCATCGCGGACATGCATGCTTCCCAACTTCGCGCCGTTACGCGGATCGCGGGGAGCATCGGGTACATGGCCCCTGAGCAGGTGGAAGGGCATCCCTCCGCGGCGACCGACATTTACGCCTTCGGCGTGATCGCGTACGAGATGGTGACCGGGCGCAAACCGTTCGTTCCGGAGGACATGATCCAACTCGCCATCCTGCAGCGCGCGGGCGTTCGAATCAAGCCGTCGGACTTAAGGCCGGGACTTTCCCAGAAGGCTCAAACCCTGATTTTACAGGCTCTCTCGTACAACCCCAAGGAACGCCCGGCCAGTGCGGCGGAATTCGGAGAACAGCTTGCGGCCGCAATCCTCGCGGGGCCGAGCGAATCCACCGGCAGCGCGCATACGATTCCGGGGAGACGCAAGCTGGCCGTTGGACTCGCGGCCGTCATCGTTACCGCGTTGCTGGGGACCGGTGCGTGGCTTCTTCATGGGCGCTCTCCAGCCAGTCCAGAAAAATCTCCAACGGCGACGGTTCAACCACGCCAAAGCGTCGTGCAGACTCCAGAACGTGACAAGCTCGCCGTCGAGTTGGAGTTCTGGAATTCCATCAAGACCGAGAATCGTCCCGATTTATACCGCGAATACCTCCAGCGATATCCTCAGGGCCAGTTCGCCGCTATCGCCCGCATCAAACTGGATCAATTCGCGACAAAACCTGCGTCTAGCCAAGCCCGGCTTCCTGCTCCGCGTGCGAGCCTCAGTCTCGACGAGTACAACGGTCCACTGCGTGGAGAGTTGACCTGGTCAGGCCGGCTCGCGGCTCACGAGACGCTGATCGTGCAGGGTGGACAAGCGGGAACGGGCGGTGTGCATGGAGACCTTCCCCGGGTACCGGTGGAAATTCAAATCCCTCCCGGTATGGCCGTGATCGAGGCGCCATCGGAGCGGAATCACTGGGACAGGCTGGAGATCCGGAACGACACCGGCGGCGATATAAAGACGATTGCAATCGGTTGGAGACTGAAGCAATAAAATGAAGTACTCGGCGCTGTTCATCTGCTTAAGCGGAGCGGTGTGTGCCGTCGCCCAATCGGACCCCAGTGGCTCGGGCGGGCTGGACATACGACTGACTCGCGTGACTTTGTCGCGAATCTGTTCCCCCGTATTTACCGGTTACCGTCCCGTGGCAGAAGCCGAGTTCCTCACAACCGATCCATCGGTTTGTGTTTTGGTGGTCTGGAACGGCGGACACACCGGCGACAAGATCCGCTTCGATTGGCAGAACCCACTCGGAACCGTGATGCAAACTTACACGGGAACCCACGCGCACGACGACAGCGGAAGTCACGGTTGGTATCGCGTCCTGGATATTGCCGACCACACCCCCGCGTTCGCTCCGGGAGACTGGCGAGTAAGGATCTACTGGAACGACATGGGGATCGCCGAGGTGCCTTTCCGCATCGTTGTTCCGCCATCAGGTCCAGTGCAGTGGGCTGGGTCCACGACTTTGCCGGCGGGTACAGTAGGGGTTTCCTATACTTATCAATTCAAATTGCGAGGCGGAGAATCGTCGAATGAATGGTCCGTTTCGGGATTACCGCTCGGGCTGGCATTGTCCAATCAGGGGATGCTCACCGGAACTCCAAGTCAGCGAGGCACCTATCTGTTTACCGTGACTGCCAGGGATCGTGCCGGAAACTCAATTTCCCGCAAAATCGCGATCGGAGTTGCGCCATCGTCAGAAGCGCGTCCCGTCGTTCAATCCCTGCAAGTATCCCGGTCGGCCAGTGGTTGTGCGCAAGGTCCAAACGTGACCGAATTTCACCGAACCCAGCCTGACATCTGGCTGGAGTTTTTGATGAACAAGGAGAACAAGGGCGACGACGAAGACATTGAGTGGTTGGATCCAACCGGTGAAATCATCGTTCATTCCACTTACCAGCAGAGAGGCGAAACGGCGGGATGCAATTACTGGCGTTTGGGGCTCTCGAGGGTGCCGGAAGCACTTCCGGGAACCTGGCGCGTGAGGGTTCGCTTGAACCAGAGTGAAGTGTTCAGCATTCCTTTTCGCGTCACCGGGCCGGAGGTAACCACGAGTCCAACGAAACTCCCGGCCCGTTGGGCTCTTCTGATCGGCAACACGAGATACCAGCACCTGCCGGCTATTCCATCGGCTGTTGAAGACGTGGACCTGCTTAGTGAAGTACTGCGGACGGACGGGTTCGATGTCACTACAAAGCTGAACCTGAGCGTTGAGGAACTGCGACGAACTGAGCGTGACTTCTTGAGCAAGGTTCAAAAGGGCGGGGTTGTCGTAGTGTACTTCAGCGGTTACGGAATACATCAGGGTTCTGAGAATTGGCTCACACCGATAGATTTTGACGGTCGCGATGCCCGGCCGTTGAGCACCAAAGCTTACTCAGTTCTGCGATTGCGCCAACTGCTCGAGGAGAAAGACGTCAGGCTCAAAATTTTTTTCCTGAATGCGGCGCGCGCGGTGCCGGGACTCCTGTCCCAAGCCTGGCGAGCGGGTTTAGCGGCTCCTGTTGTGGACAAACACACCGTGCTTTGTTTATCGGAGCCTCCGGGCCGCACAGAAGACGTGACACCAACGGAGAAGGCCAGCAGTTTTGCACGCATGCTCGCTGACGTCCTTCAACGCCATAACGTGGGCCTGAAGGACTTACTTACGGTCGAACTGCCGAAAACTGCCGAGGCGATGGGCACGTCTGCAGAACGGCCTTCGACTTTTTTGCAGGATCCCGAAGACTTCAACTTCAGGCGTTAGCTCATGTTGGTGCTGGAGGTGGGGGTCGAACCCACATGCCCAGTGAAGGGCGCGGGATTTTGAGTCCCGTGCGTCTGCCAGTTCCGCCACTCCAGCAAGGGAAGGACTGTCAGCGTCAGTGTAACAGACTCATGTCGAGTTATGGCGCTTTGGGCGGCGCGGCATTGGCGGTGTCCGCCGCTGGTTGCGTTCTCGCGCTGAGACGGACAATTGCGGCAGCAGCCTGGAATCGAAGCGCCTCATGCGAGCTGCTCAGATGCGTTTCCAGGACCGGGATAGCGGCCTCGTCGCCGCATTTTCCCAGGCCGCGCGCAGCGGCGGCTTTTACCAGCCAACTCGTGTCATCCTTCAGTGACCATTCCAGCAGTTGCACGGCTCGCGCGTCGCAATCCTTCGACAAATATTGCGCGGCCAATGCACGACCCGGGGCGCCGGAATCCTTCATCGCATCCTTGGCCACCGTAAACCCCATGGAGTAGGGGCCAAGAAGGGCGCCCGACGCTTCTTTGACGCCCATCATTGCAAGCTTCTTGGGGTCGTGCATGGTGCGCTTGGCGTCGCCGAGTGCGCCCCCGACAAAGCTCTTGGAGTCCTTGCGTTCGCGCATGAGGATTTCCTGGAACGTTGCCTTGCCACTGGGATCACCCAGGTCCCAAAGGGCTTTAGCCGCCGAAAAAGCGACCTCGCCGGACGGGTCATCGAGGGCGGCTTTCAGAGCGGGAATTGAAGCGGTAGCCTTCATTTCCCCCAACGCGGCGGCTGCAGTCTGCCGAACGTCGGATTCTTTGTCATTGGCCAGTGCGTTTTCGAGAGCTTTGACGGCCTGCGGCGATGGTCCCACCGCGGAAAGGGCGGCTAAGGCTTCCTTCCGGTGGTCCGGATTATTCGTGGACACACCTGCCGAGAGTACATCCCATGCCGTGCTGCCCGGTTGAGCCGAGAGCATAAAAGTCCCTCCGGCTAGGTAAACAATACACAGAATTGCCCTGGAACGCATACACTCCCGCCCTCCGGGGCTCAGTGATGGCAATTCAAATGCCAGCTTAGCCCTTAGCGAAGTATAGCGCGGCGGCTCGCTCTAACTCCGGTTTTGTCATCTGTGGCGGGCGGTTTTCGTATCTCCCAATTGAGATCAGGATATTGCAGATATCGCCCGGGTAACAGGCGCGCAATTCCGACCGGCCTTCGCGCAGACAGAGCTTGCGCAGATGGTCGGCGCTATCCGGTTCAGCCAGCAGGTTGCTCTTCGCGGCCACGCGATTGAAGATCTGGTCGAACGCGTCCTTGTCAACAGCTTCGACGAAGATTTTGTTGTGAATACGGCGCAGGAACGCTTCGTCCGCCAGGTCGTTGGGCTCGAGGTTGGTGGAAAACACAACGAGCAGTTCGAACGGGATCTGGAATTTCACGCCGTAGCGAAGCATGAGGTAATCCACGCGACGGTCCAGAGGGACGATCCAGCGATTCAACAGGTCGCGGGGTGACATGAGCTGGCGGCCGAAGTCGTCAATGATGAATATGCCATTGTTGGACTTCATCTGGAGCGGAGCAGCATAAATGCCGGAAGACTCGTCCAGGCGCAGTTCGAGCATACTCGGGATCAGCTCGCCGCCGACAACGATGCAAGGGCGCTTGCAGACCACCCAGCGCGGATCGACATCCTCGTCTTCAAGTTCCAGCTTGTGGTGTACGACAGGGTCATACAATGCTATGACTTGGCCGTCGACCTCGATGGCATACGGCAGCAGCACCGTGTCGCTATAGACGCGCAACATGCGTTCAGCAAGGCTGGTTTTGCCGTTTCCGGTGGGACCATAGATGAAGATCGAATTCTGTGAAATCAATGCCGGACCTAACTGGTCCAGGAGGCGATCGGAGACTACCAGGTCCGAAAAGGCGGCTTTGAGTGCGCGGCGGTCCACACGTACCTGCGCGGCCTGGGCTTTGGTCGCATTGTGGTAATCCTTCAGGGATACAGGCGCGGCGCCGGCATATTGTGTGATCTGGAAACGCTCCGACGCGAGGTTCTTACCAGCCCCAGAAAGGGTAAAGTTGTAATCGTTGCCCGCCATCCCTTTCACTTCAACCAGTTGCTGGTTTCTCATGTGTTGGAACACAATGCTCAAAATCGGCACCGCGAGCCGCAGCTTGTTGCTGAGAGTCTGGAGGTTACTGAACCCTTCCAGCAGCAGGCGGCGCAACACGAGGTCGACGACCAGGGTCTGCGGGATGCCGAGTTCTTCAAAGGTTTGTGGCGTTTTGGGCGCGAAAGAACGCAGCGCGCGTGTGTTCATCGGGAGTGCTGACATAGACCTTGCCTGTCATTCAGCTATCGTCCGGGGTTGGTGTCGAGTTTAGGCCGGGTATGCACGTTCAGCGCCGGGCGGCCGTCTAACATTTCTAGTGAAAGTTTCGGTGTTCCTGCTCCTGGTAGCCTGCGCCGTGGTGTCTCTGGGCGATGAGACAAAGGCCCCCGCGCCAGCCGACCCCGCCGTGACAGGAACGATCACAGATGCCGAAATTGCCGAAGCGGCGCGCCAACCCCTGCCTCCTCGCGAACTTAAAGCCGACCCCGGACGCCAGAACTTTGACCTGAAAGGCGATTCCAAGGCGCTGTTCGAGAAGGTTGCTGGCGCATTCCACCTGCTGGTGGTTTTCGACAGCGGGTACCAGCCTACCAAGGAATTCCGGCTGCAATTGAGCGGAGTCGACTACAAAGAGGCGCTGCGTGCGCTGCAGGACGCCGCAGATTCGTTCGTCGTACCGGTCGGCGACCGGTTGATCCTGGTGGCGAACGATACCCAGCAAAAACGAACGGAGCTGGAGAGCACGGCATCGATTATGATTCCGGTCCCAGAGACGATTTCGACCCAGGAGGTGAACGAGCTGGCCACGGCTGTCCGCGGCACGCTCGACCTCCAAAAGCTGACCATCGATTCGACCCGACGCCTGGTCCTTATCCGCGACCGGGTCTGGAAAGTTCGGGCGGCCGAGACGATATTTCACGACCTGATGCAACCGAGAGCCCAGGTTGCAATTGAGTTGCAGATACTGGCTTCGGACCAAAGCACGTCGAAACATTACGGGCTGCAACTGCCGACCGCTTCTTCCCTGGTGTCGTTCGGCCATGGCTTGACGGGATGGCCGGTAAACCAGCTTTCCCTGCCAGCCGGATTCGCGCGTTTTCTGACGTTTGGCGGTGGGGCAACGTTCCTGGGGCTGGGAATTGCTGATTCCACGCTATTCGCCACAGCCACCAGGTCGACGTCTAAAAGCTTGTTCGATTCGGAATTGGTAGCACTCGACGGCCAGCCGGCCTCTTTGCACGTTGGGGATAAATACCCCTTGGTCACGGGCCTTTACCTCACCACGCCTGGAACGAACGGCTACATTCCGCCGCCCCAGTTCAGTTTCGAGGATCTGGGCCTGATCTTGAAAGTCACCCCTCACGTTCACGGGTTGGACGAGGTGACGCTCGAAGTCAATGCCGAGTTCAAACTGCTAGGAGCAGGCGGCTTCAATGGGATTCCGGATATAGCATCGCGGAAGTTCGAGTCGAAAGTGAGGCTGATAAACGGCCAGTGGGCCATTCTGGCGGGTCTCCTCACGGTGCAGGACGTCAAGACCATTACTGGCATCCCTGGACTCACGCTGATTCCGTTCCTGCACGAAACCACAACAAGCCGCGATCGCAGCGAAACGCTCATCATCCTCAAGCCTCACCTGCTGGTGATGCCCCCGACCGAAGCAGTTACGCACACCGTATGGATTGGGACTGAGACCAAGGGCCGGAATCTCTAGCAGACGGTACGCTAATGTTGAAGCATGTCCAAAATGCTCGAGGAGATACGCGAGCAGCCGTCAGCGCTGGAGCGTACCCTCAAAGAGGAACTGGGGGAGATTGAGCGGTTAAGAGAGCGGCTGCTGAAGCGTAAGCCTCGTCTTGTCATGCTCGCCGCCCGAGGCACCTCGGATAATGCTGCGCAGTTTGGCCGTTATTTGCTGGAAATTACTACTGGGATCCCGGTTTCTCTGGCCGCGCCTTCGATTTTCACGCTCTATAATGCGTCGGTGCAGTTCGATGACGTGCTGGTCATCGCGATTTCGCAGTCGGGAGAGTCTACCGACACGAACCGGGTGCTGGAGCGTGCCAAGGAGCAGGGCGCGCTCACGATTGGAATCACAAATGAACCCGCGAGCTCGCTGGCTCGTCTTGCGGAGCATACGTTTCTGGTTCGCGCGGGCAAGGAAAAGAGTGTCGCGGCAACCAAGACGTATACCGGACAGCTCCTGGTGCTGTACCTTGTCGCTTATGCGCTAGGCGCGGCCATACACACCGACGATCTGGCACGGCTCGCGGACTGGGCGAATACCGCCCTTGGTCTCGAAAGCGAGATCGGCGAGCGTTCGGAACGATACCGGTTCATGAACCAGGCCGTAGTGATCGGGCGCGGGCTCAATTATGCGAATGCATTCGAGTTTGCCTTGAAGCTGATGGAGACCTGTTACGTGGTGGCGGAGCGGTTCTCGGCGGCCGACCTCATGCACGGGCCGATTGCCATGGTTGAGGCGTCGTTTCCGGCGTTTCTGTTCACTCCACCGGGAGTGACGTGGCCGGGTATGCGCGACATGATCGAGAAGCTGGCGCAGCTCCAGGCCGAGGCGATGATCATTACCGACCGCAGCAATTCTGAAGCGCTTAAGCTGGCGAGCCGGTCGATTTGTCTGCCGCTCACGCTGGCGGAGATGTATACGCCCATTCCTTACATCATTCCGGCGCAGTTGTTTGCGGCGCAGTTGGCGAGCCAGAAGGGGTTGAATCCAGACCAGCCGCGGACGTTGAGCAAGGTGACCCGGACCATGTGATTATTCGAACCTCGGGTTGATACCAAGAAAAAAGCCCACGGTCGTTTTGGGACGACCGTGGGCCACGTTTCAGCTTGCGGGTGGGAGGATAACTCTATTGCGAATCCGGGCGCCGTTTGAGAGTCGGGCGCTCGTCTTCGTCAGCCTTCGGCTTGTTACCGTTTTCGTCGGCGTCTACCGGGCCCGTGGTCGAGCCAGGAGTGCGGCGGAGCCGAGGCTTATTCAAATCCTTGTCGTCGATCTTGCGGCGGTTGTGCATGGCGAGCAACCGCGCTTTGACGTCGTTGAACTCAGACGTATTCAGCACGTATTCCGGTTTCGCCTTCAGGATCTCTTGAATGTTCTTCTGGGCGGCGCGAACGCGGTCGTCGGTCAGAGGGTGCGTCGAGAACACCTTTGCCATGGTGCCGGGCTTACGCTTTTCCAGAGTCTCTATCTTTTCGAAAAAGTCCACGAAGGCGGTCGGGTCGTAACCGGTCTTGTACATGTATTCCAAGCCCAGCATGTCCGCCTCGGATTCCATCGCGCGCGAGAACTTGAGGAAGCCGACCGGGATTAGAACGCTGGCTGCCTGTCGAATTCCATAACCGGCCCAACCACCCATGAAGATGAGCGGAATGGTTGCCAGGTTGGCGATCTCGCCCTTGGTAGCCTGCCTCGTACCGTGCCGAGCCGCGACGTGCGCAATTTCATGGGCCATCACGCCGGCGAGTTCTGCTTCGTTGTCGGCCTTGGCGATCAAACCCGTATAAACAAAGAAAAAGCCGCCGGGCAATGCGAAAGCGTTCACGTCTTCCGCATCGATCACCTTAATGGTGAATGGCACCTTGGCGTCCGAGTTTCGTACCAGGTTCTGCCCGATGCGATTGACGTACTCGGCGATTACCGGGTCGTCCACGATCTTGGACTGCCGCTCAACATCCTGTGCGAGGGCTTTACCGAGGGCAATCTCCTTCTCAATCGAGTAGAAGTTGACCCCCTTGCCGACATCGCGGTTGCCGATCTCGTCCGGATCCTTTTCCTTCTTGTCTCCGGCGTACCCGGCCATAGTGGCAAATGCGAGGGTGGCGAGAAGACCTAAACTAACAGGAAATAAGCGTTTCATCGGGCGGCTCCTGGAGAGGCTACTGTTTTCAGTATAGACCCTTCATTTAGTAAACGTATAGTGGAGGAGATGAGTTTCGGTGAAAGATCAACAAATCTTCATTCGCCGCTGTGGCTGGAGTATCGCAACGAATTCCCCGTTACCGAGCGGCTCGTCTACTTGAACCACGCAGGTGTAGCACCACTCTGTCGGCCGGCGGCTATCGCCATGAAACGCCTCGCGGACGATGTATGTGAATTCGGTTCGCTTCACTATGGTGAATGGGAAGCAGCCTACGACGGTTTGCGTAATGCTGCCGCAAAACTGATTCATGCTCAGGCTTCCGAGATTGCCATAGTTAAGAACACGTCGGAAGGGATCGCGACTGTCGCAATGGGGCTGGATTGGCGGCCAGGCGACCGGGTGGTGGGGTTTCGCGAGGAGTTTCCCGCCAACTTCTATCCCTGGCAGCGCCTGGAAACGAAGGGCGTGAAAATCACGTGGTTATCGATCTACGACCCGCTCGACCGAATCGACGAGGCGTGCCGCGGGGCGCGATTGCTGGCCATCAGCTTCGTCCAGTATCTGAGCGGTTACCGGGCGAACATCAACGCCATTGGCGACATCTGCCGGCGGCACAACTGTTTCTTCATGGTGGATGCGATTCAGGGGATGGGCGCTTTTCCGCTGGATGTTGAGGCGGCGCATATCGATGCGTTGGCTGCTGACGGCCATAAATGGATGCTGGGGCCGGAAGGCTGTGGGATCCTTTATGTCCGCCGAGATCGGCAGGATTCGATCGAGCCGGTGGAGTTCGGCTACACGAACATCGCGAATTATGCCGATTACGCCAGCCGGCATATGAATCTGCGCAACGACGCCGGGAGGTATGAGCCGGGCACGCTGAACACGATTGGGATCTTCGGGTTGCGGGCGGCGCTGGAGTTTATTCTTGAAGTGGGAGTGGACGGTATCGGGTCACAGGTTCAGAAGATCGCCGACCTGGCGGCCCAGGGTGCCATAGAGAAAGGATACGAAGTCCTTGGAGATCGTACTCCCGCTACCGGAGCCGGGATCGTCGCGATTCGTAAACCCGGGCTCGATAACCGGGCCGTTGTTACTCACCTGAAGGAAAATGGCCTGATCGCGGCGGCGCGATCCGAGTGGATACGCCTGTCGCCTCATTTTTATATCAGTCCGGATGACGTCGGCCGGCTTGTGGAAATTCTGCCATGATCGCGGTGGCCGAAGTCCACCACCTTGGCCGCAAAGCACCAAAGGCATATGCCGGATGTATTTGACTTCATGTGCGTTTCGGCTTGGAACGTAAACTGCCTGAAGAGCGTCGGGTTGAGTGAAAAGATGATAAAACGACATTCCCTTACGATCCGATTTGCTTTCGCTGTAGCACTTGCTGCGATTTCTCTTCCTGCTCAGGACCAACAACAGCCGCCCCCGGAACCGCAGGGTCCGCCGGAGGCGCAAGCTCCGCCGCCCTCGACTGGAGGCGGTTGGCGCAGGTTCGGGGACTCGCCGGCTCAGGCGGCTCCCGGGCAACTTGCTCCGGCACAACAAGCGCCGGCACAAATGGGGCCGGTCGCCCCGTCAGACTTGACGATCCCAGCGGGGAATTGGGTCACCGTTCGCATAGGTCAGCCGCTTTCGAGCGACCACAATCAGCCTGGCGACGTGTTCATGGGAACACTGGCGGAGCCGATCGTTGTAAATGGGTTCGTAGTAGCTCGGCGTGGACAACAGGTGAGTGGCCGCGTGGCGTCGGTGGATAAAGGCGGGCGCGTGAAAGGTACATCGTCACTCGGCGTCGAGATCACGGAAATCGGTCTTGCGGACGGACAGCAAGTGCCGGTGCATACGCGTTTGATCGAGCGGCGTGCTGGAACGTCTGTGGGGCGCGATGCCGCCGCTGTTGGTACCACGACCGGCTTGGGCGCGGCGATTGGCGCAGCGGTTGACGGCGGATTCGGTGCGGGCATGGGCGCCATTGGCGGTGCGGTGGTCAGCACGATCGGTGTTCTTTCGACCCGCGGTCACGCGACTGTAGTTTATCCGGAAACTCCGCTTACGTTCCGGCTGGAAGGGCCGGTAGCCATTACGAGCCGCACGCCCGAAGCGTTCGCGCCCGTTCAGCAGGAAGACTACAATCGTATGCCCGCCCGCTACGGCAACCAGGGACCTGGGCAGCGGATGTACGGGCCGCCCGCTTACGGTTACGCGTATCCGGCGTACCCATACTATGGCGGGTTCTATCCATACTGGGGTCCGAGCGTCTACTTCTACTCGGGTCCGCGGTTCTATCGCGGCTTTAGAAGGTGGTAAGACGAGTCTCACCGAGAACGCGCAGGCGAAACCGCCTGCGCCACTTTGGGTTTTCGCATTGAGTTTAGACTTGTCTTACTACTGGTACACTGAGAGAACCCATGGCATTCAAGCTGGGCCAATCTCTCAGTGCACGGGAAATCATTGAGCTCGTCCACGACGATCTGCAGCGCGTCGAGCGCGAGATCAACCTGGAGTCGGTTGCCAGTGTCGAAGTAGTCACCACGATCAGCCGCTACCTGCAGAATGGTGGCGGCAAACGTCTTCGGCCGATACTTCTTCTCCTCTCTTCGCGGCTGGCCGGCCGCTTCAACGATGCTTCCATTCGATTAGCCGCCGTGGTGGAGATGATCCACGCGGCCACGCTCGTACACGACGATGTCATCGATACGGCGAAGACACGGCGTGGGCGGCCGTCGAGCAATGCGATCTGGGGCAATCACACCTGTGTCCTCGCGGGCGACTGGTTGTACATGCAAGCGTTCCAGGTGGCCCTGCGGGAGCGCCATTTCCGGGTCCTGGATGTGCTGATCGGCCTCACGCAGTTAATGGTCGAAGGCGAGTTGCTGCAACTTGACCGCATCGGCAAGATCGACATCTCCGAAGAAGATTACATGGAGCTGATCGACCGGAAGACGGCAAGCTTGTTTTCCGCCTCGGCACGGCTGGGCGCCATGGTGGCCGGGGCTGACGAGAGCGCGGAAACGCGAATCGGCGACTTCGCCTGGAACCTCGGGATTGCGTTTCAGCTTGTCGATGATGTGTTGGACTTCACGTCGCGGGAGCAGGTGCTGGGAAAACCGGTTGGCAGCGACCTTCGAGAGGGCAAAGTGACCCTGCCGTTGATCTATGCACTGTCGGAAGCTTCCTCGGAGGAGCGGAGCATGGTTGCCACCGTGTTGCGAGAAGGCACCTACGACCACGTTTCGTTCACCGACATTTTGCGGTTCATCGAGCGGCGGCGGGGCATCGAGCGCGCCCGGGAAAAGGCGCAGCAATTCACCGAAAAGGCACGTGCGATTATCGTGGAGTTTCCTGAGTCGCCCTATCAGCGGGCATTGGCCGCGATAACCGATTTGGTTACGGACCGCGATCACTAAAACCATGCCAACGCTTATTGGCGCACCTACTATCATTCCCGTCCCGGGGAACAAGCAGATTGAGGAGTATGTCGGCGTGGTCAACAGCGCGACTACGCAGGTCAGCGTGGCGCACATGATCAGTCCCGCCGGCTGGAGCGAACCGGGACAGCGGCCCGATTTCGATGAGTACACGATTGTGCTCAAGGGCATGATGCGCGTTGAGTATGAGGGTGGCATGCTCGACGTCGAAGCTGGCCAGGCCGTTATCGCTCAAAAGGGCGAGTGGGTACGGTACAGCACTCCGCAGGCGGATGGAGCGGAGTATGTCGCGGTGTGTTTGCCGGCGTTCACGCCGTCCACGGTTCACCGGGATCAATAACGCATGCCGCGACCTGCGACCGCGAGCTCCGCTCACCTGAGGGCAACCTAAAGGTTGCGTTAAGCTGCCGCTGAGTCGGTAAACAGACTCGGCTGCAGGGGGGACCCGGTGGCGAAGCCGGCGAGTTCTACAGAATACTTTCGGGCCAGGTCCGCCGGTGCGCGCAGGCGATCGTCGCCGAGCATGTGGGCGAGTTGCAGCCCGTTGACTACCGAGCGTCCGCCGACATCGTTGTTCGTGAATACAAACGTGCGTTCGGCGTAAGGGTGAATCTGCGCAATACGATCGCGCCACTCCAGCAGCTCGGCCGTGCCATAGAGATAATCGTGGCGCGCGACAGTCGGGTCCGCCTGGCCGAATTCCTTCATCCAGTCGCCGGGGTTGCGGCCATGCAGGCGGACATATCCGATGGGCGACGTAACCAGGGCTGTGGGAGGCATCGCCTTGGTGTAGGCGGCCTGGTCGATATTGCAGAATCCCACGCGGTGATCGGTCAACAGGCCGGTTGCCTCCTCCGACAGCCAGCTTCCGTGGCGCATCTCCGCCACCAACGGAAATTCGTGAAACGCGCGCCGGAGCCTGATGAAGTAGTTCCGGTTCTCTTCGGTGTAGCGGAAGGACCAGGGGAATTGCATCAACAGGCAACCGAACTTGGCGTCACGAAGGAACGGACGTAGCCCATCTTTGTGGGCCGCAATTTCGGGCGTATCTAAGACGCGATCGTGTGTAAAACGACGGTTCAGTTTCGCGCAGAACAGAAACCTGGGGTTTTCATCCACAAGCTTGATCCAGAGTTTCGTAATTTCGGGGCGCAGAGGCTGATAAAAACTGGTATTGATTTCGACCGCGTCAAAATATCGCGAGACAAATTCGAGGGCGTGGAATCCACGCGGCCGGCTTCTTGGGTAGACGGTTCCGTTCCAGTGGGGATACGACCAACCACAGGGTCCGCAGAAGAGATTGTGGGGGAGGGGCATGGCGGGCTCTCCTTGATTTCGCCGTTTATTCGCTTTTAGTATAGGCGAAGAAGTGGAGAAAGGCAAGAGGCAAGGTTACCGCCAATTGTAAGCTTCTTGTAAAACTCCTTGACAAGCCCGGAGCAACTCCAATAGACTAGCCCAAAACCACGTTCATCGCTCGCAAGGGCGAGGTGTTGTTTGGCTCACTTAGGAGGGAGAGGGTTTATGGCGCTGGGCTTCAGGCTCAATCGCATCTCTTTGTCTGTTTTGGCTGCTTTTGTGGCAGTCATATGCGTAACATCCTCGGTACCAGCGTTGGCGCAGAGCGCCACGGGTACTGTCATCGGGCAAGTAACGGATCAGTCGGGTGCAGCAATCGGCGGGGCGGACGTAAAGCTTACTGAAACGTCCACCAGTTCGGTATACAACGCGAAGACGAATGATGTGGGACGCTATACCTTCAACAGCGTAGCTCCCGGCACCTACGAATTTACGGTTTCCGCGGCAGGATTCAATCTTTATAAGATCGCTGCCCAAAAGGTTGACGTGGGTTCCACGTTAACGCTGAATGCCAGCATGCAGGTTGGCGCGGCATCAACGGTGGTTGAAGTTCAGGCGCAAGCCGGCGCCGAGTTGCAGACCTTGAACGCAACGATCGGCACCACGATTCACAACGATCAGCTCCAGTTATTGCCGAACCTCGGACGTGACGCCTCGACGCTCTCAGTCCTGCAGGTCGGTGTTTCGTTGGCGGGTAATGTGGCCGGCGCGGCTACGGACCAAAACGGGTTCCAGCTCGACGGCGGCAGCAACAGTGACGATATGGCCGGCAGCAATGCCGTATATACTCCGGCGAACGGTTACAGCGGTGCAGGCTCTACGGGTGGTACACCGACCGGCGTCATCCCGACCCCAATCGAAAGTATCGAGGAGTTCAAAGTAGGAACATCAGGTCAGACGGCCGATTTTAACAGCGCCGCCGGCAGCCAGGTTCAGATGGTTACCAAGCGGGGAACGAACGCGTTCCACGGTGCGCTTTACGAGTTTTATTTTGGCAGCAGCGTTGGCGCCGCCAACCTGTGGAAGAACAATCACACGCTCACCGCGAGCGGCGAGGCGACGCCCCTTCCGGATACACACCGGAACCGCTTCGGCGGTGCAATCGGCGGCCCTCTCACCCCGAAATTCTGGGGTGGAAAGACGTACTTCTTCGTCAACTACGAGGGCATGCGGTATCCGAACATTGTGAGCTACGAGAGCGGATCGCCGACGGCCCTGATGCGGGCTGGTGTCCTGACCCTGCCCAACGCGGCCGGCCAAAACACGCCATACAATCTCAACCCGTTCCCGGTTACCGTAGGCGGCACAACCTATCAGCCCGCACAGTGTGGCGGCGGGCCATGCGATCCACGCGGGCTCGGTGTGAACCCGCTCGTTCAGAAACTCTGGAACACCATGCCGATGCCCAACGATGCGGGATTCACGAACGGCAACTCGACTGCGGGTTTGGTCGACGGTGTGAATGCTCAGGGCTATATCGCCAATCTGGCGCTTCCCCAGAGTTCGGACTTCTTAGTCGGTCGCATCGACCATGATTTTGGTGACAAGTGGAAGTTCATGTCGAGCTACCGGTTCTACGACTTTTCCCAGGTTGTCAGCACCCAGGTGGACGTAGGCGGTCTTCTCGGTGGCGCGGCTGGACAGTATGTATCCTATGCTCCCCGGCCGCAGAAACCATGGTTCTTTGTGGCTGGCCTTACCGGGACGATCACCCCGAACCTGACCAACGATTTCCGGTTCAGCTATCTGCGCAACTTCTGGCAGTGGAACACCCAAGCCGGTCCGGCGCAGTTTGCAGGACTGGGCGGAGCGATCGAAGTCGGTGGCGAGAGTGAAGTCGGCTCCCTCATGCCCTACAACGTAGACTCACAGGACACGCGGCAACGCTTCTGGGACGGGCATGACTACTTCCTCTCCGATAACCTGAGTTACCTGCACGGGAACCATCTTTTCCAATTCGGCGGTTCTTATCTGCGGAATTTCGACTATCACGCCCGCAACGACAACGGTGTGGGAATTGACACATCGATCGTCTACCAGCTTTCGGGTGTGGGCGTCAACTCCGCCGCATATACACTTCCGAACGGGGCACAACCGACGTACAACCTTGCCAACTATGCGTTCATGTACAACGAGCTGATGGGCATTGTCAGCCAATCTCAAGTTATGTACACCCGTAGTGGCAACAGCCTGACACTCAATCCATTGGGGACCTCAGGTTTCGACAAGAGCGTCGTGCCGACCTACGACACGTATTTCACGGACACCTGGCATCTTCGACCCACTCTGACCCTGACATACGGTCTCGGTTGGGGTATTGCGATGCCGCCGTACGAGATCGCCGGCAAGCAAGTACAGATGGTGGATGCGGCCGGTAGCCCGCTCAACATCCAGGCTTATCTGCTCAACAAACAGAGCGCAGCGCTGGCTGGACAGGTTTACAATCCGACAATCGGATTCGAGACCATCCGCAACGTAAATGGCGGTGAGAACAAGTATCCGTATAATCCGTACTGGGGCGGCTTCAGCCCGCGAGCCTCGCTTGCCTGGAGTCCGAGCTTCGGTGACGGAATTCTCGGTAAGGTCTTCGGTCACAACCAGACGGTACTTCGCGGCGGTTACGCGCGGATTTATGGCCGCTTGAACGGCGTGGACCTGCTGCTGGTGCCACTGCTCGGCCCTGGCCTTCTGCAGGCCGTGGCTTGCGTTTCGCCCCTCACAAATGGCACGTGCGCAGGCCCGGGCGGCGCTACCCCATCCAATGGATTCCGTATCGGCGCGGATGGATTGTCCGCTCCCCTTCCGACAGCGACGCAAACTTTGCCGCAACCCTTCATTCCAGGCGCCATTCAGAATGGAATCCTCAATGCGGCCGCAGCCGATGGCTCGCAGCTCGATCCCGCTCTGAAACCAAATCACTCGGATGAGTTCAATTTCTCGATCCAACGTCAGATCGGCTCGAAGTTTATTCTCGAAGCGGGTTACATCGGGCGTAAGATCAGTAATGAGTTTCAAAATATCAACATCGACACCGTGCCATGGATGACCACGTTGGGCGGCCAGAGTTTTGCCCAAGCGTGGGCCGCCACCTACAATCAGATCTGCGCGGGCCAAGGCCCGAGCTGCACGCCGGTTGCCTCAGCCGCAACGCCGCAGCCGTTTTTCGAAGCGGTGATGGGGGGGCCGAACTCGGCGTACTGCGCTGGTTCTCCGAGCTGCACCGCCGCAGTTGTTAAGAATGAGGGTAAGAATATCGCTTCCGTTTCAGCTTCCACGACGTGGCTGGATTTGAGCAAAGCCAGCAGTTGGACGCTGGGACGTAGCGTAATGGCGCAATCCCTCGGCACCGGTCTCAACGCGCAACTTAGCGGTGCGTTTGAATACATCAACTCGCTGGGACACGGCAATTACAATGCCGGTTTCTTCAAGTTCAACACGACCGATTGGCATGGATTGACGACCCAGTCGAACCTGACCTACGGGCGTGCCCTTGGAACTGGGAGCGTGGTGCAAGCGAGCAGTTCCATCACGGTACCGAATCCATACGATTTCAATGGCTTTGGGACTTATGGAGTGCAGCCTTTTGACATCAAGATGACGTATAGCCTATTGATGCTCTATCAGCCCCCCGTGTTCAAGTCGCAGCACGGCTTCATGGGACACGTCCTGGGTGGCTGGTCCATCGCTCCTTTGTTTACCGCGCGCAGCGGCAATCCTCTGCGCGTCTCAGTTGGTGGCAATACTCAAGCGTTCGGCGAGCTCATCGTCGGACAGTCGAGCTCGAATTACGAGGAAGCTGCCGGCAATGGACCCTTCACGGGCGGTAACAGCGCCAACTACAACGTTGCCATCCCGACCGGTTCTGCGAATCCGAAGGGAGTCGCCTCCGCCGGAAAACAGGGAATCAATATCTTCTCCGATCCGGTTGCCGTTTACAACGAATTCCGGAACCCGGTTCTCGGCCAGGACTTCAACTCTGGTGGCGCTGGTGCCATCCGAGGATTCCCGTATTGGAACCTGGATGCGACGGTCTCCAAGAACTTTTCGATTGCCGAAAGGATCAACGCGACGCTGTCGTTCCAATTCGTGAACGTTCTCAACCACTTCACGCCGCAGGATCCCACGACCAATATCGCAACACCCAGCTCGTTTGGCGTCGTGACGCAGCAGTACACTTCGCCAAATGGTTCCATCAACCGCACGATGGAGTTCGGTCTGCGCATCGGCTTCTAGTCTCGCTTCACTCTCGAACCAAGCCCGGTCTCTTAGGAGGCCGGGCTTTTTTCATTTAGCGGCGGTCGCTTGTTACCATCAAATCGGATATGAATACGGCAAAACTATCCATTCGCGACCTCGACCTGAAGGGCAAAGTTGTCTTCATTCGAGTAGACTTCAATGTCCCCCTCGCTCCGGGGGGTAAAGAGATCACCAGCGACAAGCGCATCAAAGCGTCGCTACCCAGCATCCAGTACGCCCTGGAGCAAGGCGCCGGCGTTGTCCTCGCCAGTCACCTGGGCCGCCCGAAAGGCAAGCGGAACCCTGAGATGAGCCTCCAGCCCGTCGCCGAACGGCTGCAGCAACTGTTGGGAAGGCCGGTAAAAATGGCTCCGGATTGCATCGGACCTGAGGTCGAGAAGATGCGGCCGAAGCCGGGCGAGGTCCTTCTGCTCGAGAACCTGCGGTTCCACGCGGAAGAGGAGAAGAACGACCCTGGATTTGCGAAGCAGCTCGCTTTGATTGCGGATATTTATGTCAACGACGCTTTTGGATCCGCGCATCGGGCACATGCGTCGACGGTCGGGATGATTCAGTTTATGCCCCAGGCCGCCGCCGGTCTGCTGATGGATAAGGAACTGGAGTATCTCGGCAAGGCGACGAGTAGTCCCGCTCGTCCCTGCGTTGCAATTTTGGGCGGCGCCAAGGTGTCGGACAAGATCGAGGTAATCGAGAATCTGATGAAGTTTGTCGATCAGCTTTTGATCGGCGGGGCGATGGCGTATACGTTTCTGAAGGCGAAGGGCGAGCCTACGGGCAAGTCGCTCGTCGAGGAAGACAAGGTCGACCTGGCGAAAGAGCTGATGGCTCGCGCGGGCACAAAACTCATGCTGCCGGTGGATCATGTGGTCGTGGCGGAGTTGAAGGAAGGCGCGCCTTTCGATGTCGTCAAGACCATTCCGGACGGCAAAATGGCGGTCGATATTGGCCCGAAAACTGTGGAGAACTACGAGGCTGTTATCGCGAAGGCCAAGACCATTATCTGGAATGGCCCGATGGGTGTGTTCGAAAAGCCGCCTTTCGACAAGGGCACTGTGGCGCTGGCCAAGGCTGTGGCCGGATCGGGCGCGGTGTCGGTTGTCGGCGGCGGGGACTCGGAAAAGGCCATTAAGTCGGCGGGTGTGGCGGATAAGATTTCGCATATCTCGACGGGCGGCGGCGCTTCGCTGGAGTTTTTGTCGGGAATCGAACTGCCGGGCGTGGCGGCACTGAGTGAAGCTCCGGCTTTGGCGAAGTAATCTGGTTCTTGCGGGCAGGCGAAAACGCCTGCCCCACCTCGTGGCATCCTTTAAGAGATGAATCCACGAACCGTCTACACGGTGTTGGAGGAGGCGGCCCAAGCCTATGGCAAGGGACCGGCCCTGCAGCAGCCCATCGGTAAGGGTCAGTACAAGACCTGGACGTGGCCTGACTATTTGCGGACGGTGCAGGAGATCGCGTGCGGTTTGCGCCGCCAGGGTGTCCGCAAGGGCGACATCATCGCACTTTATTCCGAAACTCGCGCTGAGTTCTACCTTGCGGATATCGGCATTATGTCGACGGGCGCCATCGCGGCCGCCCTGTACACCAGCTATCCACCCGTCGAGCTAATCAAAAATCTGCGCGCAAGCGATCCGAAGATCGTTTTCGCGGAGAATCCAAAGGCGATGGACGATCTCAACGCCGCAGCCGGCGATGATCCGCTTGCGGTTCGCTGGATGTTGCTCACGGGCGAGCGCGAAGGCGTCATGAACCTGGAACAGCTCTGCGCCGAAGGCCGCCAGGCAATGACGGAAGATTCGCAGGCCTGCGAGAAAATGCGGCAGGAGGTCCAGCCTGACGATCCGGCGATCCTTTACCTCACGTCGGGGGCCACGGGCGAGCCCAAGATGGGAATCGCGACACATTGGGCGATCGTGTCCAACCTCGACATGGGTCCTAAGGCATTGGAGATGAAACCTCCGGACTCGACGATTGCGTTTCTGCCGTCAGCGCACATAGCCCAGCGCATTGTTATCGAGTTGATTCCGGTTCGGCTCGGCGTCGAGGTATGGTTCTCTGAAAGCCTCAGCAAACTGCCGGTGGAGTTGAAGGCCATCCGGCCGACTTTCGTCCTGGCGCCGCCGCGCGTGTGGGAGCGCATCTACGCCAGCATCACCACCGAGATTCGCAAGAAGAACACGCTGACGCGGAAGATATTTGCAGGGGCCGTGGGGCTAGGCTCGGAAGTGGCCCGGCTGAAGCAGGCGGGTAAACCGGTTCCCGGTTGGATGCAGCGCGCCAACAAGCTTGCTGACAAGGCTGTGTTTTCGAAGATCCGGGACCGGCTCGGCGGGAAGATTCGGGTTGCGGCGTCCGGCGCAGCGCCTCTAGGGAAAGACCTGGGCGAGTTTTACGCGGCGATTGGCATGCCGTTGGTCGAAGGCTACGGGTTGACTGAGGGCGGTGTGGCGGCGCTGAATCCGCTCAACCGTCCCAAGCCGGGCAGTATCGGAAAGCCGCTGGAGGGCGTCGATCTGCGCCTTGCCGACGACGGTGAGTTGCTGATTCGCAGTCCGGCGCTGTTCTCCGGCTACTACAAGGATCCCGATTCGACGGCCGCGGTTCTGCGCGATGGCTGGCTCTCGACCGGCGATATCGCCGAGTTCGATGCGGAGGGCTACGTCTACATCACCGGGCGCAAAAAAGAGCTGATCGTCTCGTCGAACGGCAAAAAGATCTACCCGGCCCGTATCGAGGGGCTGTTCAAGAAAGATCCGCTCATCAACCAGGTGCTGCTGATTGGCGATCGGCTTCCTTACGTGAGTGCGCTGTTTACCGTCAACCTTCCCGCGGCCGAAACTCTCAAGGGTATGGATGAGTTCAAGGGTAAGCCGCAGTCCGAAGTCGCCGCCGCGCCGCCGGTTGTTGCCGAGGTGCAAAAAGCGGTTTCGCGGGCGAACAAGCAACTGGCGTCGTTCGAGCAGATCCGCAAGTTCCGCATCCTGGAGCGGGATTTTACGATTGAGAGCGGCGAATTGACACCCACCATGAAGGTGCGCCGCAATCGTGTGCTGGAGAACCATCGCGATACGATTCGAGAGCTGTACATGGGCAAAGAAGAAAGCCAGTGAGCCAGCCTCCTATTGCGAAACTCTTACCCCGCGAGATTACCGTGCATGGCGACACGCGGGTGGATGAATATTCGTGGCTGCGAGACCGCGAAGATGCGGATACGATTCCGTACCTGGAGGCGGAGAACAGCTACACCGAAGCCATGATGGCGCCGACCAAAGAGCTTCAGGAGAAGCTGTACGCGGAGATTCTCGGCCGCATCAAGGAGACTGATCTCTCGGTTCCGGTTCGCAAGGACAATTACTTCTATTACACGCGAACCGAGCAGGGTCTGGCGTATGGCATCTCCTGCCGCAAGGAGGGCAGCCTGGAAGCGCCGGAGGAGATCCTGCTCGACGCCAATGTGCTGGCGGCTGGAGAGAAGTACTTCCGGCTGGGGACATTTAACGTCAGCCCGGATCACAAACTGCTAGCCTACTCGATCGACGTTGCCGGCGACGAGGCGTACACGGTTTTTGTCAAGGATCTGGCGACGGGCACGCTGCTGCCGGATAAGGTTCTTCGCACCTACTACTCGCTCGAATGGGTGAACGATAACCGGACCTTCTTCTACACGGTTCTGGATGCGGCGCACCGCCCGTACCGGGTGTTTCGGCATCGCCTCGGCGAGCCGGATGACGTTCTGGTTTATGAGGAGCCGGACGCACGGTTTACCGTCGGCTTGTCGAAGACCAGAAGCGATCGGTACATCTTCATCAATCTCCACAGCGCGGTAACGAGTGAGGTTCGGCGTGCGCCGGCCAACGACCCGGACGCCCCGTTTACCGTGATCCTGCCCCGCGAGCACGAGATTGAATACGACGTGACGCATCACGGCGAGCATTTCTACATCCGCACCAACAAGGGCGCCACAAACTTCCGCTTGATGCGCACGCCGGCGGAGGACCCATCCAGCACGGCGTGGGAAGAGATGCTGCCGGCGCGCCCCGGCATTATGATCGACGGGGTCAGCGCGTTTGAGAACCACATCATCGTACATGAGCGCGACCGCGGGTTGCCGAAGATGCGTGTCTGCCGCGCTGCCAATTTCGCCGATCATCACTACATCGAGTTCCCAGAGCCTGCTTACTCGGCCTTCGGCAATGGGAATCCCGAGTTTCGCACCACCGTCTTCCGTTATACGTACACTTCACTCGTGACTCCCTGGTCCGTGTTCGACTACCACATGGACACACGGGAACGAGAGTTGAAGAAGCAGACCGAGGTGCTCGGCGGCTATGCACAGTCGCAGTACGTCTCGGAGCGCATATTCGCGCTGGCGCCGGATGAGACCCCAATTCCGATGTCCGTCGTCTACCGCAAGGATACGCCTCGTGACGGTTCCGCGCCGATGATGTTGTACGGCTATGGCTCTTATGGCGCGAGCATGGACCCGGGTTTCTCGTCCGACCGGTTGAGCCTGCTCGATCGTGGCTTCGTCTATGCCATTGCGCACATTCGGGGCGGCGGCGAATTGGGCAAGTCCTGGCACGATGCCGGGAAGCTGCTCACGAAGCGGAACACATTTTCGGATTTCATTGCGTGCGCTGAACACGTTATCGCGCAGGGTTACACTTCACGGAACCGGCTCGCGATCATGGGCGGCAGCGCCGGCGGCATGCTGATGGGCGCGGTCATCAATCAACGGCCCGAGCTGTTCCATTGCGTCGTTGCGAAGGTGCCGTTCGTCGACGTGTTGAACACGATGCTCGATCCCACGCTTCCGCTCACGATTTCCGAGTACGAAGAGTGGGGAAATCCCGAAGACAGGCAGTTTTACGATTACATCCGCACCTACTCGCCCTACGACAACGTGGGTGAGCAGGCGTATCCGATCATGCTGGTCACTTCCGGCCTGAACGATCCACGCGTGTCGTATTGGGAGCCAACGAAATGGGTGGCGCGGCTCCGCAGGCTCAGGACTGATAGCAACCTGCTGCTGCTCAAGACCAACATGGGGACGGGCCATTTCGGGCCGTCCGGCCGCTACGACCGCATTCGCGAAACGGCTTTCGACTACGCTTTTTTGCTGCAGTCCTATGCTCCCTGACCTCAATCTCTCCCGGCGGAGTCTGCTTGGTTCGCTGCTGATTCTGCCCCTCTCGTCGCAAGCCGAGAACGATTGGATTCCTCTTTTTGACGGACGTTCGCTCGACGGCTGGAAGGCCAGCGAGAGCAATACGTCTTTCCGGGTTGTGGATGGTTTGATCGCGGCCGATGGTCCACGGTCGCACCTGTTCTATACGGGCGGCGTTCACAATGCCAGTTTCAAGAACTTTGAACTCAAGGTCGACGTGCTGACGAAGCGCGGTTGCAATTCAGGTGTTTACTTCCACACCGAGTTTCAGCCGGCCGGGTTCCCCGCTAAGGGATTCGAAGTGCAGGTGAACAACACTTACGTTGGTGAGGGCGGTTACCGGGAACGTAAGAAGACGGCATCTTTGTATGCGATTCGCGATATTTATAAGGCATTCGTTAAGGACGACGAGTGGTTCCAGATGCGTGTGCTGGTGCGCGGCAAGCAGGTCCAGGTTTTCCTGAATGACATGCTGCTGGTGGATTACATCGAGCCCGATCCGCCGCTCGCGGGTCGGCGCCTCGATCGCGGGACGTTTGCGTTGCAGTGCCACAATCCAGGATCTCGCGCGCTGTTTCGTAACATCCTGGTGCGGCCGTTGCCCGACGACGCGGCTCCTCCGAACACTGATCAACCCGTCGCCGACGATCTTTATCGCGAAATCGTGCGGCTCAACGCTGAGAATTATCCAGTGGTCGATTATCATTCGCATCTGAACGGCGGTCTTACGGTGGAGGACGTGCTGCGCGAGTCGCGGCGAACCGGCATTCAGTACGGAATAGCGTTGAATTGCGGGCAGGGATTTCCGATTCATGACGATGCCGGGGTTGCCGCTTTCGTGGATCGCATGAAGGGCCAGCCGGTGTTTGTCGCGCTGCAAGGCGAAGGGCGCGAGTGGGTGAATCTTGTCTCAAAGGAAACACTGGCGAGGCTTGATTACGTCTTCACCGATGCCATGACGTTCACTGACGACAATGGCAAACGCATGCGCTTGTGGATCAAGGGTGAGGTGGGACAGATTGACGATCCGCAGAGATTCATGGATGTTCTGGTGAATCGGATTCTCACGATACTGGGGACAGAGCCGATCGATATTTACGTGAATCCGACGTATGTGCCGGACGTAATCGCACACATGTACGATGAGCTTTGGACGCCGGAGCGAATGCACAAGGTCATCGAGGCGGCGAAGAAGCGCGACATCGCCATCGAGATCAATAATCGCTACAAGATTCCGAAGGCGCCTTTCATTCGACTCGCCAAACAGGCGGGCGTCAGGTTTTCGTTTGGGACTAACAACGACACTCGGGAACTGGGACGCCTGGAGTACCCGATTCAGATGGTGAAGGAGTGCGGGCTAGGCTGGCAGGATATTTTCGTTCCGAGGTCGGCTACTTAGGCGGCACAGTGCTCGGTAAGCTCCAAAGGTAGGGCGAAACACCTGCTTCACCCTCCACAGACTGCCAACCCAAGAGCCGTTACTGCACCGCGACGGCGGCAGTGTTGCTGACGCGTCCACCCGAGGTGACATAGATCGGTGACGACGAGGATGGCGGGATTCCGGCCGGTACCGCACAGTTAATCTGGTCGAGCCCCGGATAGCCCGGCGCGCGGCCCGCGAAGCTCACGGGGCAATCCAAACCTCCGATGGTCACTGTTGGCTGCTGGTTGGCATAATCGTAGCCGTTCATCTGAGTCGTAGCGCCGAGGCCGCTCAGGAATAGAACGAGGTAATCGCCCGCATGCAGAGGATTGTCAGCCGTAACCACGGACTCATCAATTGCCTTGCGCGCCGATGCGGGTCCTGCGCCGGAGCCGTCCTGGGTCAGGATCTCGGGCACCGCCGGCGCGATCAATACATTGATCGAGTGCTTGCCTGCGGAGTTCTGAACGGTCAGCTTGACGAGGCCTGAGGCGTCATCCGGCATCACGGCATTGATCTGGTTCAGCGATACGAAATAAAGCGGAACCGCATTGCCATTGACGAACACCTGAGCATCGCTCAATTGCTGGGGGAGCGGGAGCCCGCCGGCGGACATTGTCTCCGCCGCGAGGTTAGTGCCGTAAATCGCCATAATTTCGCCGGGCGCCACATTGAGCGGGAAAGTGCTGGCTGCCGACGGTAACGCGCGCGCGATCAGCGGCCCTCCTTTCGCGACCACGGCCGCATAGACTCCGGCAGGCAGCGTCAACGATCCGGTCAAATTGGTGGACCCGGAAGATGTGTTTACGATCGTCGGCCCGGCAGGAAAGAGGTCGGTATACGCGACGTCATGATTGGGGTTGTTCAGCGTCTTACTCTGCCCGTTCGAAGACTGAGCGCTCGCAGTGTCCAGCGGGAGATTGTCGTCATTCTCGCTCCGCATCGTGACCATGAGCCCGCCATTCGCGGACAGGAACGGATTATCCGCCGTGCCTTGTCCGATCGTCTGCCAGTCGGTGGTTCCGTTCAGGAACGAAACAATGATTTGTGCCGTGTCCTGGGTCGCAGACATAATGTCTGCAATACCCTTGGCGTTCGCGTCGCAGTATCCTACGACTGTCACGAGGCCGCCGCCGTTGACGTGGCAGTAAGGCAGTACGCGCGTGCGATTAGGCAGGTAGAATCCCAAGGATCCGCTGGTCAGGGCCACCACTCCATCGTCGAAACCCGGCATTGTCGCGCGTCCTGTACCGCCATTCCCGATCACTGCGATTGCGTCGGCGCCGCGAAGATCGTCGGTGCCCTGGTTCCAGGTCGCGAGGTCGAATAGAAAACGGCTACCGCTGGACAGTTCGGTGAGCTGCGCATCGAGGCCGAGGCCCAATGCGACGCCGGTGCCAAAATGCGGGGTCGCGAGGAAAACAATTTTACGAACCCGCGTGGTGGGAGGCGGAATAAACGGCGTGCCTGTGAATTGTTTTCCGCTGAGATAACTGCGGACAATCAGCCCGCCCATGCTATGCGCGACAACGTCGACCTGATCGACCGGCGTGCCGTCGGCGTAGGTGAGATTTGCCAGAAACGCGCCAAACGACACACCCAGGTCTTCGATCGCGGGCTTTCCCGGCGAGCTGCAATTGTCGAAGAACAGCGAAACCTCACCATTCGACTGAAGCACCTGGTCGGCCATGCCGAATGTGCCTGCGAAATTCGACCCACTGCAAAGCTCCTGGTATCCATTCAGAAAGACGACGGGCGGCTTGGAGGTCCGCGGCACGGGCGAGCCGGGGGCAATTAACTGCGCGAATGCCGGTCCCCCGAAAAGCAACGCGAGGCAAACTGCAACTGCGAGGTCAAGCAGATTAGATCCCTCCATTCGGAGAACCGTTTCCATTGGAGTTATAACTAATACTCAGGAGGGTGTGTATGCGCAAGGGTATTGGTTGGGTTCCCGCCCTGGTGCTTCCGGTGCTGTTAGGCGCCGGACTGTATGGCCAGGACGATTCGCGGCCGGATCTTACCGGCAAATGGCAGTTAAATTCATCGAAAAGCGATATGCAGTTGAATCGGGTTTCCGATCTCAGCATGGTGATCACTGAAAAGGATGGAAAGATCAACATCATCGAGACGGAGACGCTGACCGACGGCAAGCCACGAACCGTTACGTTCAACTGCACCACCGACGGCAAGGACTGTAAGGTGCCGGAGGACAAGGCCACGGCATCGTTCTGGTACAACGGCCCGATGCTGGTGAGCATGGTGACCAAGCACAACGGTTCTGAAGTTGTCCGCGAGAGATTAAGTCTCAAGCCGGATACCAAAGAACTGAGCGTGGAAATCTCATCGCTCGTGCCGCAGTCCGATAAAAAGGACAAGCTCGTATTCGAGAAACAGTAGCCGCGCTGGTGGTGGCGTCCGTATGCTTGGGATACGGCATTGGACGCTCCGATGTTGCTGCTCCTTATTCGGATCCGGTATCACGGCTGCGTGCGCAAGACGAATCGACATACGCCAACAGCGCCGCGGGGTTAGTGGGTAACGGCGGATGGCTAACCCCTAAGTTTATGGGGCGCTTCCTGCTTTATAAACCTCCGCTCTTTGTCTGGTTAACTGCATTTTCAGAGAAGATCTTCGGAATCTCGGTTGTCGCGCTGCGATTGCCGGCGTTGCTGGCGGGTATCTTCGCGACCGTCGCGGTGTTCTGGTGGATGCGCGGGGCGGCTTCGCTTGCGGCCGCCATCGCAGTGATGGTGCTGCTGTTGTCGGATCCCTTGTGGCAGACATTTGCACGCCTCTGCTACACCGACATGCTGTTGGCCGCCTCGATGGTGGGCGCGATGGCGGTGATCTACATCGATCCGCGACTGGCAACGATTCGCGCTCTGCTGCTTTTCTCCGTGCTGATCGCGACGGGCGTAATGGTGAAGAACGTCGCGGGTTTACTCGCGTTTGGCATGCTCTTGTTGTACTGGGCGCTCGCACGCGCGGAATGTCGGCCGGCTTTGATGCGAATTGCGTTTGCGGGCGCCATAGCCGGGCTGCTCGTTGCGCCGTGGCACATCTATCAATTCGTCGTGCATCGCCAGTGGTTTTGGGCGGATTACGTTCAGGTGCAACTGCTGAACTTCGGCGTAGCGCCCCCGGCCCAGACGAACACGGAGACACAGGCGGTCTTTTATATCAAAAGGTTGTTCCTGATCGATGGGGTGTTGATTGTTTTGTTGCTGCTGGCGCTGCCGTCTCTGCTAAGGGCGTTACGCCGGCGTGACCAGGTCTTACCCGCGCTCCTGATTTCGTGGCTTTTGATCGCGTCCGGAGCGCTCCTGGCGTTCCGGTATCGAAATTTACCCTATGCTCTGTATGTCGTTCCGCCCGCGGCGATGATCGCGGTTCTATATGGCCCGTTTTTTAGGCCTAGGCGCGTAAACTGGGCGATGGCAGCGCTATGCGCGCTGTTTGTGGTGAAGGCGTGCTTCCCTGGCGAAACCTGGGGCCTGTCATTCGGCGGCTCGAAGCCCTTGGGTTCCGCGGCAGCTTTGCGGACATACGCCGCGATGCACAGACCGAACGAGTTGATCATTGCGGACCCGAACGATGAGTTTTATTCCTCCACACTATTCCTGCCGCGAGTACGTTATTACTATGCGGATCTGAGCGGAATGGCCCGCCGCTATTCCTCCCACTATGCGTTTCTGGGCATATCGCTCACCGAGGACGAGTTTGAGCGCCTTGGCCAACTCAGGCCGGTGTACGAGGAGCGGCTGAGAAGTTGGGGACTGGATTCGGACGATCCGATCGGGACGGTGATCATTGGCGACTCCGAGGTCGCGTTGGCGCGGCTGATTGCGTTGCACCCCCAGTCCGACTTCTTTGTAAACCTCAAAGATGTGCCGAAGACCGGGAATTCGCACGGTGTTGTGCCGGCGGACGGCGGCCGCGTCTTCTTACTCGCGCAGCCCTCCACTACGGCAGAATGGGAGTGTCCATGCCCGAACTCCCCGATGTTGTGGTCTACGTTGAAGCGCTGCGCAGCCGGATTCTCGGCCGGAAGCTGAAAAGCGTCTTCGTTCGCGGACCGTTCCTGGTGCGGACCGTCAGCCCACCGCTGCAGTCCGCTTACGGAAAGACCGTCGTGGATGTCCGTCGCGTCGGGAAACGGATCGCCATGGGCTTGGAAGGCGACGTCTGGCTGGTGCTCCACCTGATGATCGCGGGACGCCTGCACTGGCGCGAATCGCCGGCTAAGACCGGGTCCAAAAGCCTGCTGGCCGTGTTTGAGTTCGATTCGGGTTCGCTGCAATTGACGGAAGCCGGATCGCAGCACCGAGCTTCCCTGAGCGTGGTAGCAGGTGAGGAAGGGCTGCGGTCGCTCGATGCGGGCGGTATTGAGGTGTTGGACGCGAATCTGGACGAGTTTAGTGCAGCTCTGCGGTCGTCGAATCACACCCTGAAGCGGGCGTTGACGGACCCGCGCATCTTCAGCGGAATCGGCAATGCCTACTCCGATGAGATCCTGCATCGGGCGTGTCTGTCGCCGATCGCCATGACGCAACAGCTTGCGGCGGAGGATATCGCCCGGCTTTACCGCGCTATTCGCGAGGTTCTTCTCGAATGGGTCGAACGATTGCGTGCCGACGCCAAAAACAAATTCCCCGAGAAAGTCACCGCTTTTCGCGAGGGAATGGCAGCCCACGGCCGGTATGGCGAGCCCTGTCCACGCTGCGGGGCGAAGATCCAGCGGATAAGATACGCGGCTAATGAAACCAACTACTGCGCCGTGTGCCAGACAGGCGGGCGGCTGCTCGCGGATCGGGCATTGTCCCGCCTGATGCACAAGGACTGGCCGCGAACCTTGGAGGAACTGGAGGCGCTCAAGCGCCGGTAGACCGACCGCGATCCAACAAGACCCATTGAAAATGTTCAAAGAATGTGGTATTTCTACTATGCTCGACGATTAGCGCCATGGCAAGCACCGTTTGGAAAGGCCACCTCACTTTCGGACTCGTTTCCTTCCCTGTGAAGCTCTACACAGCGGCGCGAAGCGAAAGCATCAGTTTTAACCAGCTTCACAAGAGCGATAACTCGCGCATTAAGCAGGTCATCTTCTGCCAGAACGAGGACAAGCCGGTCCCTCGTAGCGAACTCGTGAAAGGGTACGAATACGAGAAGGACCGCTACGTGGTCATTGAAGACGAGGACATCAAGAAGATGGCTCCTCCGACGGCTAAAGTCATGGAGATACTGGAGTTCGTCAAGACAACCGAGGTCGACCCGGTATACTTCGAAAGCTCTTTCTACATGGCGCCCGACGAGGCCGGCGAGAAGCCGTACGCGCTGCTTTATGACGTGCTGAAGAAGAGCGGCTACGTGGGCGTTGCCAAGATCGCCATGCACAATCGCGAGCACATCGTGATCTTCCGCCCGGGCGGGACTGGGCTGATGATGCACACAATGTATTACAGCCACGAAATTCGCAAAGTCGAGGAGTTTCGCACCGACACGAGCCTGGTGAAAGAGGCCGAGACAAAGCTGGCAAGCATGCTGGTGGAATCCCTCGCGGCGCCGTTCGAGCCTGAGAAGTACCGTGATACCTATCGCGACAACCTGCAGGCGCTGATTGACGCGAAGATTCAGGGCCAGGAAGTGGTGGCCCCGCCGACGGTCGAGCCCGCAAAGGTTATCGACATCATGGAGGCCCTGAAACAGAGTCTCGCCATCGCGAAGAAGCCCGCGGCATCTACCGCGGCCATGGACGAGAGCGAGGAAGAAGCTAAGCCGAAGAAGCGGGCTGGGCGGAAGGGTTAAGCTGCTTCAGCAGTTCCTCGGCGTGTAAGGCGCCATCCGGCGTCTCTTCGTGTTTGAAGAAGACGTAGGAGTCCTTGCCGGAATCGAGCAAGCCCTTCGTCGTGGCGGCTATCTCATTGCGATCCTCAACCGTATATTCCGGCTTCCGCAATCGTGAATAGACGAAATCGGCGGTGATCACTTTCGGGATTACGATCCGCTCCGACTCGGCGAGACACAGTGCCGCCCCGTGCTTTTCCAGGAGCGCGTACACTTCGTCGCTCAACCACGAAGCATGGCGAAACTCGAATGCACAGCGTATGTCCGAAGGCACCGTGGGTAGGAACTCAGCGAGTCGTGCGACGTCGCATTTCATGGCGGGCGGCAACTGAAACAGCACCGGGCCGAGGCGCCGCGCGGTACGCAGTGGTTCGATCGCCCGGAAAAACACCTCGGTAAACTCGCTCGGCTGCAGCTTCTGAATATGTGTGATCCGCATGTGCGCCTTGACGGGGAAGACAAAACCCGATGGTGTCGCGGTCACCCAGCTTTCCAGTGTAGAAGCCGACGGCAAGCGGCGAAACGTATAGTTGATCTCCACCGCGTTGAGCCGCGTCGCGTAAAACTCGAGAAATTTCTTAGACGGCAGCTTTTCGGGATAGAAAGCCGGCTTCCACGAAGCATAGGCGAATCCCGAAGTGCCGCAGTATAACTTGGCCATCGATGAGGCGATTGTCGCATTATTGAAGCCGCGCGTGGCATACTAGGTCAAACTGCAAAACAACCAGTAGGAGTTGTCCATGTTTTGTGTGAATTGTGGCAGCCAGCTTCCCCCGAACACGGCGTTTTGCGCGCGATGCGGTTACAGGCAGGGCGTACCGCCCGGGATGGCTGCTGCACCGCAAGCGCCTCCGCCGATGCCAGTCCAGCACCGGCATTTGATAGAGTCGCTCGAAAGTAAGATCAACCACCTGGCGTGTACTGAAAAGCTCGAAGGCTTTAGTTTGCGCCAGATGTTTTCCGAGGTCTTCAAGAAGCGCACGCAAGAGGAGATCGACGACTACTTCATCGCGGGAACCACGCGTACCACGCCGGACATGAAAGATGTCCAAACCGGATGGCCCAAGCCCTGGTTCTTCATGCGGCTGCTGGCGTTCGTCGCATCGGCGTACGCGATCCTGGCAGTAGCGTTCGACCAGACACACAATCCCAACCTGATTCCCGGCTTAATCGTCATGGGCGCATTCGCAATGCCGGTTTCGACGTTGTTTCTCTTCTACGAGCTGAACACCCCACGCAACGTACCCTTTCACGCGGTGATTTCACTGTTTTGCCTGGGTGGGGTGGCGTCGCTGTTCATTACCATCCTGATCATCGATCCGATGCTGTCAATGCTCAGTTGGATGGGCGCATCGAGCGCCGGTATCACGGAAGAGACTTCGAAGTTGATAGCGGTGGTTATCCTGGCGCGTCGCGCAAAACACAAGTACATCTTGAATGGCCTTCTGTTCGGGGCGGCAATTGGAGCCGGTTTCGGCGCTTTCGAGAGCGCCGGGTATGCGTTTCGCGCAGGTTTGAGCAGCGTGCAGGGCATGACCACGAGTATCTGGTTCCGCGCGGCGCTGGCGCCTTTCATGCACGTCGCCTGGACCGCGATTTCCGCAGGCGCGTTATGGCGATCGAGAAATGGCGGGCCGTTGACTTTCAAAGCCGCTGACGGGCGCTTCTGGCGGACGTTCCTGATTCCCGTGGTGCTTCACATGATCTGGAACTCGCCGCTGCAGCTCCCGTTGCAATTGACGCACGTCATCACCGGCGTAATCGCCTGGTACGTCGTGTTCGCGCTTACGCAGCAGGGACTCCGCCAGGTGCGCGACGAGCAGCTTTCGGCGGCTCAAGAAGCTCTGCGGGCAACGCGTACGATGGTCGCGCAGGCTTTCTAAATCAAGGTGCATCGCCCGTCCCTATAATGGGAATGGTTCGATGGCTGCCCAGAAATCTGGTGCACTGGTTGTTGGGACGATCTCCTTCACCTTATGCTTTGCCGCATGGGGATTGATCGCTGCGTTTGCTCCCCGCTTTCGTGACCTCTTCCATCTCTCCGCAACCCAGGCATCATTCCTGGTTGCCGTTCCCGTCATCCTGGGGGCGTTAGCGCGCATCCCGATGGGGATGTTGGCGGACCGGTTCGGTGGACGCCTGGTTTTCACGGTGTTAATGCTCGCGGCTTGTTTGCCGGCATACCTGACACCGTTAGCAACCAGTTATCGGGAGTTGTTGGTTGCAGGTTTCTTTCTTGGCCTGGCGGGTTCTTCTTTCGCAGTCGGCGTTGGATTTGTATCGCGGTGGTTCAGCGCCGAGCGCCAGGGCTCCGCACTCGGTGTGTATGGGCTTGGCAACATCGGGCAATCGGCGGCGGTATTCCTCGGGCCCGTGATCGCGGCATCGGTGGGGTGGCAGAATGTTTTTCGCGGCGTCACCGTGATCCTGGCGGTCTGGGCTGTCGTGTTTGGAATCGTGGCGCGCAACGCGCCAGTGACGGTCCGGCCGAAAGGCATCGGCGAGATGCTCGCCATCCTGGCGCGCGAACGTCTGTCATGGGCGCTGTCGGCATTCTATTTTCTGACGTTCGGCGGCTTCGTGGCGTTTTCGATTTATCTGCCGAGCCTGCTCAAAGACCAGTTCCACCTTACGCCGGCCGATGCTGGCTTCCGCACGGCCGGGTTTGTCGTACTCGCGACGCTTTTACGGCCAGTCGGTGGATGGCTGTCCGACCGCATCGGCGGTGCTCGCGTTTTGTCGGCTGTGTTTTCCGTGGTAATCCCGTTCGCGCTGCTGCTGGCATGGCCATCGATGCTCCCCTTCACGATCGGCGCGCTCGGATGCGCGGCGCTAATGGGCTTGGGCAACGGCGCAGTCTTCAAGCTCGTGCCTCAATACTTCCCGCGCGAGACGGGCACCGTAACAGGCCTTGTTGGCGCGATGGGCGGGCTGGGAGGCTTCTTCCCGCCGCTATTGCTCGGGTTTTTCCGCGACCGCATCGGTGCGGTGTGGCCCGGCTTCGTCCTACTTGCGTTTGTCTCCTTCGTGCTCTGGCGTGTAAACGCCCGCGTGTTTGTCGCTCGTCAGGAGACGCGCGGCAGCGACAAAGTGCGTGCCGGGGTTTGGGCCACTATATACGCGATGGTGTTGGTGGCGGCCATCGTCGTCGGATCGCGCAACCTCGCGAATTTCGACCCCGCCCTCGTGATTTATACGTTCGCGGTCATCTTCGCGACATGGGGTGTTGTTTATCACTATGTCATTTGGCTCGATAAACCCCCGACGCGGATGTACTGGCGTCGGGGATGGGAGATTTTCCGGAGCCGCGGCGTCCTCGGCGCAAGTCTCGATCTCGCACGGTTGACCGCGCGCAACATCGTCGCACAAGTATTCATTCGCAAACGCTCGCACCTACGATGGTGGATGCATCAGTTCATCTTTTGGGGATGCGTTCTTGCAGCCACCATCACGTTCCCTCTAGTGTTCGGCTGGATCTCATTCCGATCGCTGCCAGACGATCAATCGGTCTACGTTACGTATCTGTTCGGATTCCCGGCGGGACAATTCCCGCTGCATACGGTGACCGCGTTTCTTCTGTTTCACGGCCTGGATATTGCCGCGATCCTGGTGATTGCCGGCGTGTTTCTGTCGCTTTGGCGCCGCTTGAATGACAAAGGAGCTCAGACGCTGCAGAGCTTTGCGATGGACTTCTTCCCCATCATTCTGTTGTTCGCGATCTCCATCACCGGCATTGCCCTCACCGTCTCGCAGGAGTGGCTGCGCGGTGCGGCCTACAGCTTTCTGGCGATCATCCATGCCATCACCGTAATTGCCGCCTTGCTCTACCTGCCCTTCGGAAAGTTCTTCCACATTTTCCAGAGGCCCGCGCAACTAGGCGTGAAACTTTACCACCAGACGGGCGACAGTGGTCCTGGTGCAATTTGCCCGCGCTGCCGGGAACGGTTTGCATCCGCACTCCACATTCAGGACCTTAAAACCGTGCTTCCTCAACTCGGTTTCGATTACACATTGCCCGGAACAGGGCACGCCTGGCAGGACCTCTGTCCCGCCTGCAAGCGAAAGACGCTGTCGGCCTCTCAACTGAAGCTGAAGTACGCGGCCGAAGAAGGGATTCATGGCTAAGCCTCCACTTCCGTTGGAGCAACTGCGCGAGCAATTCGGACCACATCTCAACTACATACCCGAAGGCGGGTGGACCGAAGAATCGCGTCACGCGCCCGACCGGCTGGTGAAGACGCATTGTTGTTTCTGCGGCCAGCAATGCGGCATACAACTCAAAGTTCGCGAGAATCGTGTGATCGGATTCGAGCCATGGGAGGAGTTTCCGTTCAATCGCGGGATGCTGTGCCCCAAGGGCGTCAAACGCTACCTGCAGGCGAACCACCCGGATCGGCTGATGAATCCGCTGCTTCGGACCGCGGCGGGTTTCACTCCGGCGACCTGGGACGATGCGCTCGACCTTACCGTCCGGCGCCTGCGCGAAATCCAGGAGCGCTACGGCAAGGACGCCGTTGCTGTGTTCGGCGGCGCATCGCTGACGACGGAAAAAGCCTACTTGATGGGCAAATTCGCTCGCGTGGCGCTTGGAACCCGGCATATCGACTATAACGGCCGCCTCTGCATGGTGTCCGCCGGGACGGCGTACAAGCTGGCCTTTGATGTCGACCGCAGCCTGATCCCTTGGAGCGAGATTCCTAAGGCAGAAGTGTTATTCGTGGCCGGCGCGAACGTTGGCGAGTGCGCGCCGATCACGACAGATTACATCTGGCGATGCCGCGACAATGGCGGCAAACTGATCGTCGCCGATCCACGCATGACGCCCATCTCGCGCAATGCGGATTTGTTTCTCCCGGTCCGCCCCGGCACCGATCTGGCGCTTCTCAACAGCATGCTGTACGTCGTGCTGCGCGACAACCTCCAGGACGACAAATTCATTGCCGGGCACACCTCGGGCTTCGAGGCTGTAAAGGCGTCTGTCGAACGTTACGATCCACGCACGGCCGCCGAAATGACCGGGGTACCGCCGGACGCAATCGAGAAGGCAGCCCACTGGTTCGCCAAAGCAGATCGCGCCATCGCGATGCACGCCCGCGGGCTGGAGCATCATTCGAAGGGTGTCGAGAATTGCTCCGCCTTGATCAACCTGACGCTGGCCACTGGCCATATCGGACGCGAAGGCTGCGGCTGCACGATGATTACGGGGCAGGGAAATGGTCAGGGCGGACGCGAGCACGGCCAGAAGTGCGATCAGTTGCCGGGGCAGCGTTCTCTGCTCGATCCAAAGGCTCGCGAGCACGTCGCAAAGGTGTGGGGCATTTTACCGGACGATCTGCCGCAACCGGGTTACACGGCGCAGGAGATCATGAACGCCATCCACGCCGGCGAGATTAAGGCGCTGTTCTCGGCGTGCTTCAATCCGCTGGTTTCGCTTCCCAACGCGGATTTCACACGCGAAGCGCTCGAGAAACTGGAATTCTTCTGCGTCACCGATTTCTTTTTGTCGGAAACTGCTCGTTTCGCCGACGTGGTTCTTGCCGGCAGTCTGCAGGAGGAAGAGGAAGGCGTCACCTGCAGCGCCGAGGGACGTGTGATTCATATCCAGCGCGCTGTCGATCCGCCAGGTAACGCCCGACGCGACTCCGACATCGTCTGCGAAGTGGCGCGCAGGCTCGGCAAAGAGAAATTCTTCACGTATCGAAGTTCGCGCGAAATCTTCGATGAGCTGCGTGAGGCCTCGCGCGGCGGTCACGCTGATTATTACGGCATAACGTACGAAAAGATTGACCTTCAGAAGGGTGTTTTCTGGCCGTGCCCGAGCCTCGATCATCCCGGAACGCCCAACCTCATCGAAGACGGGGTCTCGTTCTTCCCGGATGGGAAGTGCCGCTTCCAGGTCGCCGAGTGGCGCGAGAGCGGCGATCCGGTGGACGCAGATTTTCCCATCTACCTGACGACCGGACGCGTCGTGAGCCAGTATTTGTCGGGAACGCAAACACGGCGGATCGGCGGCCTGGTCGACATTTATCCAGAGCCGCGCGTCGAAATGCATCCGAAGCTCGCGGCGCAGTATGGCATTGCCGATAAAGACTGGGTGACGGTGACGAGCCGCCGCTCGGAAATCACGCTGCGCGCCAGCGTGGTGCGCACGATTCGTCCCGACACCGTATTCATCCCCTATCATTGGGCGGACGAGAAGAGCGTTAACCGCCTCACACATCGTACGCTCGACCCTCGCAGCAAGATACCGGAATTCAAAGTATCCGCCTGCCGGATTCACAAGGGAGCGCAACCGTAGTGTTCGGGTACGAGTTCTACGTCGATCCTTCGCGTTGCATCGGCTGCCAGTCGTGCGTCAAGGCGTGCGAGGAGTGCGAAACGCATCGCGGTCACTCCATGATCAATTTCGATTTCATCGATCGCTCCGAGACGATTGGTACAGCAGCGTTCGTGTGCTGGCATTGCGACGATCCCACCTGCGCGCAGGTGTGCCCGGCAGACGCTATCAAAAAAGGTGAGGACGGCATCGTGCAATCGGCCCTCAAGCCGCGTTGCATCGCGTGCTCGAACTGCGTCTACGCCTGCCCGTTTGGAATCCCGAAGATCATTCCGGAGTATGAGCAGATGATGAAATGCGACATGTGCTACGACCGCACGTCGGTCGGCAAGCGCCCTATGTGCGCCACCGTCTGCCCAAGCCAGGCGCTCTCCTACGTCCGTCCGGAAGACATCGTGCGCCGGCGCGAGAAGCCAACTAACGTGTTCTATTTTGGGAATCAGAGGGTGACGACGCAGGTCTACATGATGACCCCGCCGGGAGCTGACTCGGTTACCGCAGACATTACCGAATTCATGTGGGAGAAAGCTGATGCGTGAGCACGAACCTCTCTGGCGCGAAGAGTTTTCTATTTTCAAAGCGAACGAGCGCTATGTCAGCCGCAGGCAGCTTGCAAAATTCCTGACCCTGGGCAGCGCGGCGATGTTCGCGGGTAATCTGTGGATCCTGGCGCGAAGCTGGCTTCGCAAAGCGCCGCACTACGCGCGGCGGGCGGTGGCGCGGGCCGGCGAGATCCCTGTTGGAGGCGTAAAGCTATTTCAATATCCGAACCCGGGTGAACAATGCATCATGGTGCGGACGGCCGAAGATACGTATGTCGCATATAGCCAGAAGTGCACGCATCTTTCCTGCGCTGTGTACTACTCGCGCGAGCATGACCGGCTGGAATGCCCGTGCCACCAGGGTTACTTCTCGATTCTGGACGGGTCGGTGCTGCAGGGACCGCCGACGCGTCCGCTCCCAAAGGTCGTGCTGGAACGTCAAGGCGATCAATTAATCGCGGTCAAAATGGAGCCGGAGGTATAGCGATGCCCTGGCATACCGATCCGAGGCAAGGGCGCGGGCTCACGGCGATTGATGCTGTCACGGCGTTGATCGTATTGCTGCTGGTGGTGCAGATCTGGCTGTTGTCCGTCACACTAGACACTTTTCTCGCCGGGCACACGGAAACGGCGCTGCCCGCCGCGATCGCGTCGGGTGTGCTGTGCGCCGTGTGCTTCGCGCTCTATCGCTTTGCGCGACGGGTGGACCGGGAAGCTCGTTCGCTACTCCCGGGCGACGCTGGCCGGACTTCCGAACGGCAGCCGCAGCCGTAGGACGCGCTCACGCCGCCGTTCCTCATCCAGCTTCCGAACGCGCGCCATCAACAGATCCTCGAGGGAGACCATTCCCGCGAGCCGGCCAGTCCCCCATTCCACGACTGGCATGCGCGTCAGGCCGGTTTCCGCCATTCGGAAGACAACCATGCGCAATGGCTCATCAGGACGAGCGACCACAGGCTCCTGCAGAACGTCACCAAGCGAGCGTTCAGGATCGCCGCGATCGAGCAGCTCTCGCAGCCGTCTTCGTGTAATGACGCCTTTGACCCGCCGCTCCTTGTCGATAACCGGAAACAAATGCTGACCTCGCTGAACCGGCTGCCGAACGAGAATGCGCCGCATGTCGGCGATGGTCCCCTCGGCCGGCAAAGCGACGACATTGGTCCGCATCACTTCGCGGACGAAAAGAATCTCGAGCGGGTCTGTGGAGTACTCGCGCGTCAGGTGGAACCCGCGGCGCGCCACCTTCTCCGTCAGGATCGAACGCTTCAGCAGCAGCACGGTTGTGGCGTGAGCCAACATCGCTGCAACCAGCAGCGGAAGCAGCACGCTGATGTCATGCGTGAGTTCGAGCGCAAAGAGGATCGCCGTGAAAGGCGCTCGCATCGTGCCTCCCAGGATCGCGCCCATGCTGACCAACGGCCAGAATCCAGCACCCTCGTGGGGAAGGAAAGTAGCCTCTATGCCCCCCAGGGCTGCGCCCATCATCAGCAACGGGGCCAGCACGCCGCCGGATGTGCCCGATCCCAGCGAAATGACCCAAATCATCGATTTGACCAATAGGACGCCGGCAATTACCGCCCGCGGCACATCGCCCTGCAGCAGCGACTGAATGGTGTCGTAGCCAACGCCCAAAGCTTGCGGAAAGATGAGGCCGCCCAGTCCAACCGCGAGGCCTCCGATCGCTGGCCACCACATCCAGTGGATCGGCAGCTTCATAAACGAATCTTCCGCGGCGTAAACCCCGAGCGTCAGGAGGGCGGAAAGACCGCCTGCCAGAAGCCCCGCGACAACGCAGCCGAACAATCCGGACGGGCCGATGAACATGGTATGGTGTGGAACCGGGAACAGCGGACCCAACCCGAGAATGTACCGGCGCGCGGCGCCCGCGGTCGCGCTTGCAAGAGCCACCGGAATCGCGCTGCGCGGCTTCCACTCAAAAAGCAGGAGTTCAACCGCCAGCAACACCGCGGCAATCGGCGTAGCGAACGTCGCCGCCATGCCCGCAGCGGCGCCGGCAACCAGCAATGTTTTGCGTTCCGCGGCGGTGAGGTGAAAAAGCTGTGAGATCACCGACCCGATGGCTCCGCCGGTCATGATAATGGGTCCTTCCGCGCCAAACGGTCCGCCCGATCCGATCGAGATGGCCGCGGAAATCGGTTTGAGAATCGCGAGCCGGGGCTGCACTTTGCTGCTATTGATCAGAATCGATTCCAAGGCTTCGGGAATGCCGTGGCCGCGAATGCGTTCGGATCCATATCGCGCCATGAGTCCGATGACCAGTCCGCCCGCTATAGGTATCAGAACCGCGAACCATCCCAAGTGATTTGCCGCCGGCGAAACCAGCGCGCCGCTCACACGCCCGTAGTAGAAAAGGTTTGTAAAAAAGCCGATCAGCCGAAGCAGAATCCACGCGATGAAAGTGCTGATGATGCCGATTCCGATCGCCAGGACCGAAATCGTAATGACGCGCGGCGACGTCGTAAAGTCGCCAAGCTTCTCCGAGTAATCTTTGTGGCCGTTGTTCATAATGCGGCCCTCCGGTTTTGCCGCAGCACCGTGTTCAATGAGTGCGCTAATTCAGGACCCGACTGTTCCAATTCCGTCCGGTGCGCGAGAGCAAGTTTCCTCAGGACCGTCCGTCCGGCCGGCGTGAGCCGAACCCAGACCTCACGTTTATCTTCGCCCCCGGCGTATCGTTCAATGGCGCCGGTCTTTTCCATCCGGTTCACGAGCTCGACAGTACTGTGATGCTGAGTAAACAATCGCGAGGCAATTTCGCGGATGGTAGGCTTTACGCCTTCCGGCAGCCCGTGTATGGCAAGCAGGAGTTGATGCTGCTGCGCCTCAAGGCCATGCTCTTTGGCAGTCGCTTCGCTGAAATGAAGGAATCGGCGAATTTGCCGGCGAAACTCGGCTAAATCGTGATACTCACGAGTGGATAGATCCGCGCTCACATTTATATCGTAACACGATATAATTTAGAGCCGGCGAAGAAGCCTCTCTGTGCTGGATTCATGCGCGGGGGCGAAGTGCTCCGCGACTGCGCGTAGATAAGGGCGAAACTCGCGGCGCCAGTATTCAATTACGCCAGTCCGCGCAATCTCATCCAGTGCTTCAACGTAATGACTGAGCAGCGCATCTCCAAGGACCTTGCTTGTGCGCCGCGCCGCCGATGTTCCCGCACGGGACAACCAGAGGACATTCGACGGCAAATGGCCAATCGCGGAAACGGCGAGCAGCGAGGAGACCGTGAACACAGATCGGCCTTGAGTTTTGCCCAATTCCTTCAGCCTGTTCCATACCTTCTCCAATCGCTCAACCCCCGGAATCTTCGCGGGCGGCAGTTGGGCGACCTCGACCTTCAGTTGCTCCCAATCCCGGCGTATCGCCGGCAGATTCACGGGGGGCAGGTTCAGCGCCTGGGCAAGATGCGCGCTGCTCTTTTCCAGCCCGTCGAGCATCTGATCCATCGTTTCGAAGTTGGTCTCCGGATCGAGCAGCCCCTCGTCTTTCAAGGCCTGCGAGATTTCCTGAATCAGCTTGCGCCCCGCACCCGTAACGTCCGCCAATGCCGCCAACACCCAAACGGGCGACGCGTGCAGCGTCAGAAGGCCAAGCAGTTCTATACCGTGGCTGGCAGTCCGCCGCAGGAGAAAATTCTGCGCCAGCCCGGTTTCCGTGGGAAAAATGCCTTCGACCTGGCCAACCTCTTCGATGAGAAATCGGAGCGTGACTTCGACCATGGTGCGATAGAGTGCTGTTCGCCGGACCGCAGCGGGCAGCACAACGTCGCCGATTTCACGCACTAGTCCCCCCGAAAGAGCGCACAGCGACCGCGCGGCCCTTTCCGGCAGCGAGAGAACGTAGATGAATGGTTTTCGCGCCAAGGACAATCTATGGGGCGCGCCTGCGCGCTTCCATGTTCTGACCACCCTGGTGCAGAATCAGCTTCGTGACGGCGCCCGAATCGTCCTTCACGAACTGAATCTGAGCGTCGACCGCTCGCAGGAAGAAATCGGTCTCCGACTCCGCGAACAACTCGATGGGAGCTTGGCCGCTCACCTGAGCAAGCATTCGCTTGCCGTCACGCGTCACCTTGATTGTGACGTTGGGAGCGAGTTCGTATTCTCCCAAGTAGTGATCAAAAACCTCCACCGGCAATGCGATTTCCTTGCGCTCCTTGGGCGCTGAGAATTTACCTACCTCGTAGCGGCTTTCGAGAACGTGCCGTCCGATCTCGTCAATATCGAATGACGTATTGCATAGGACGACGACGCCTTTCTTTTCAGCGGGTACGAAGCCGGCAAAGGACCGATATCCCGCGGTTCCCCCGTTGTGCCAAACCAGTTCTGTTCCATATTTATGCAACACGTGCCACGCCATCATGATTTCGAGATCCGGGATGCCGGTATCGTGGTGAACGGACCGCATGCGCCGCATCGCCGCTTTTAAGGGCGAATCGGTGAGTTCCAGGTTGGCGGCAAGAAACTTCAACATGTCATTCGCCGTGGAACGCAGCGCTCCGGCGCCAGCCAAAGCGTCCAGGTCCCAGTTCTTGACGGGCTTCAGAACGTCGTTATACCCCGGTGCGAGCCGCGCTTTCTCCGATTCGGAAAGCGTTATTGAGGTGCTGGTCATCCCCAGCGGCTCGAGAATGCGCCGCCGCACCAACTGCTCGTAACTCATGCCAGCCTTCAGCGCGAGAGCATGGCCGAGCAGACCAACCGCCAGATTGGAATATTCGTATTTCTCTCCGGGATCGCGCGTCAACGTGTACCCCGACAAAAACGCGTACAACTTCGCCGCATCATAATCGGCATAAGGATTCGCAAGGTCGGCCGGCTTCATATTGTTCGGCAGACGCGGCAATCCGGACACCTGCATGGACAGATCGAGAAGCGTAATCTGACGGCCGTTGCGACTCGGAACGGTAACCGTTGAGGGCAAGTACTTCGCGACCGGGTCGTTCGGCTTCACTTCGCCGCGTTCTATCATGTCGGCCAGAAGCAGGGAAGTGAAAACTTTGGAGATGGAGCCGATTTCAAACACCGTGTCGCCGTCGGGCTGCTGCTCGCGGCCTTGGGCAACCCTCCCATGGCCGATAACATGGCGGCCCTTTTCATCGATCGTTCCGACAACGATGCCGACGGCCTTCTTACCCTCGTCGATGCGATTGGCAAGCAGAGCGCGTATCTCGGCGTCATCCGGCGCCGCGAAGATCGCGGATGTCATCAGGGCAATTGTAAGCCACGCTTTTACCATTTCAGTCCTCTCCATTTTCCATCCGCGCCAGCAACTCCCGGCGCTTGCTCTCGATATAGCCGGCCGCTATCGATTCATTCAACCACCATATCGCGCCGCTGAATACGGTCACACCGGCAGACAAGATCAGGAAACGTACGATGCTGCCGTGATGTTCCAAATAGGCGACTGCATTCAGCATCATCCCTACCCAAAAGGGGAACACATACCAATACTTTGCGTTCTTCAGGAGCCGAATTTGGCGTTCGTAGCGCTCTTGAAGCGCGTGACTGTAGGCGCTGAGCGTCATGTCGGGCAGTGGTTTTCGGGAAGCTTGCGAGTAACGGCGCAAGAAAAAGACAATGCACACGCCCCAACCCGCCAGCCATATGTTTGCGAACCTCTCCAAGGGCGCTCCGCCTCGGATGGCAAACCACGAGAACACGATCGCAATGAATACAGCGGCCGCGGTCTCGCGAAGGTCCCGCCATCGGATGGTCCGGTCGAAGTCCAGCATCTTGCCCTGCACGTTGTGAATCAACTCCGCGGTAGGGCCCGCCAGTCCGCCGGAACCGGCTCGCCACATTTGTTGTAAATCATCGCGCGGCGGAATCATGACGACGCTCCTTCCCTCGAACTGCTTCGGTCAAACGAACGCGGCCACGGCTCAACCGTGTCGCGATAGCACTCTGCGAAAGCCCCGAGATCTGCTCGATCTCCTCATAGCTCAGCTCTTCCAGGTACAGCACCATGAGCTGTCTGTCGACCGCCGGCAGCCGGCGGATTGCATCGAAGAGCGCCTGTCGTTGCTCGTCTTCGAGAACTGCCTCATCTGCGGCATGTGTCGGAGATGCATAATCGGCGCTGCTACTCATCGGCGACTCCTGCCGCTCCCGGCGGCGCCGCGAATCGAGTGCTGAAATCGCGATGTTGTGCGCGATGCGATACAGCCAGGTCCGTTCGCTGGAATCGCCGCGAAACCGCGGAATCGCCTGCCACAGCCCAAGGGCGATCTCCTGAAATAAGTCCTCCCGGCGTGAAGGCTCGGCCTCGTAGGAACTAACCAGGCGCCACAACGCGGGCTTGTATTGTTCGATCAGCCGTACCAGGGTGGCTTCGCGCTCACTCCCGGCTTCGGTCTCTGATCGCATTCTATTAAGGTAGTCCGCGCGGCTGCCGGAAGTTTGCAGTCTTTTAATGAATCAATGCGAAAGGGCGTTACGGTTGACGCAGTTGGCGCTTCAGGATTCGAGCGAATGCGGAAACGCGGGTTTGCTCCCGCGCGGATACGTCTTCTGTCTCTCCAGGATCCTGCTCCAGATCGAACAGCTTCGACCGATTCGCGCCGATTTCATAGATAAACTTCCAATGTTCGTCCCGTAGACCAGCCAGTCTCAGCGAGTAATCGGTAAAAAACATAGTCATCCGCGAGTTGCTGTCGAGCAAAGTCTTACCTTCATAGTTGCCTGGTAGTGGAAGGCCCGCCAGGTCGAGAATGGTCGGCGCGAGGTCGACAGCGCTGACAATCTTGCGCACCCGCTCCTGCCGTTCCATCAGACCAGGGGCGGCGATCAGAAACGGCACATGTACGTTCTCCTCGTACAGAAAGAACGTGTGGCCGAAGTTCCCGTCATGCTGGCCGAACGCCTCGCCATGGTCGCCGTAAACGACCCATACCGTGTCATCCGCCAATCCTCGCGCCCGCAATCCGTTCATTAAGACACCGAGCGAAACGTCGCCATAGTGCAAGGCATTTCGGTATTGTGTCATCTCGTCGGCGCCGGGAAACGGACCGGGTTGCGGGCTGGGGTAGGGATGGTGGCCCGCAATGGGAAGGTACATGAGGAAGAATGGCCGGCCGCGCGGTTCTGCGTCGATCCAAGCGAGCATCCGAGCGACGGTCGCGGGCTCGTCCACTCCGAAGCTGGAGTTGCGATCTCCGCCGATCTCGCCGGCATCTTCCAAGGTCTCAAAGCCACGGTTGCGAACCACTTCATCCATTCCGAGATAGTCGAATCGTCCGGAGTGAAACAGCCCCGTTCGGTAACCGCCGCCGGCGAAGACCGATGCGATGGACCTGCATCCGGCCTTCTCCGAATAGGTGGAACAAAGTACGCCGGAAAGCGCCTTGATGCTCTCCGGATAGACGGCGTAAGCATTGTCAAACACGACGGCGCGGTTCGCCAGCTTGCTCAGGTTTGGCATGACGTCGTATTTGGCGCCGTAGAGCTCGAGATACTGCGCCGCGGTGGATTCCAGGCTCACCATAATCACGTTGCGCCCTCGCGCGACTCCGGCGAATCGCGAGAGGTCTTCGGGCGCCGGTTCAACACTACGCCAGTCCCGGGATGGTCCATTGAACGCAGCGACCCGCGGCAGACTGATATCCACCAAGGCTGTAATCGCGTTTCGACCCAGACCATGGGTGTCTACCCGGGAGCTCGCGCTTGGCCCCACCAACACGAACGTGACGGCACAGAGTAGCGGAACCGCCCCTGGCAGTGCGGGCATACGCCCCAAGAACAACGGGGCGACAAAGGCAACTGCCAGTACAGCAACTACCAGCGCGCAGTTCATCCCATTGACGTAAAGAAGGATGGAATCGGCGAGCGGACCTCGAGCGGCACGCAACATGGGCCACGTCAAAGGCGTCGACAGTGCCCTCTCCACTGGGACGTTAATTGCCGCGTAAATCGCGATGAGCCAGTAAAACTCGCGCCGGTCGAACAACGCATAGAACAGAGCCACCGCCGCATCCTGCCAGACGTAGGCCACGAGCAGCCAGCCACTCGCGTTTATGGAATGGCCCCGCAGAAACGCAGCTTTGGCCGCGAGCAAAACGATGAGCAGACTGGCGGGCCTCATCGCAGCACCAGGTTCAGGCGCTTGAGTAGCATTAACGAAACGAGCCGTCCGGTCCCGCGCCGCTTCCACATCCAGTCGTGTACAAGCACGGCTGCCGCGGGCGGATCACGATAGATTGCGGCCCGATCTCCGGACAAACACAATGGGATCACCAACAGGTCGGAATGCGCCGGCCAGCCCGGCACGTACCGCTCGTGACGGTATTCAATGCCGTCGCCTAGCCATTTCCGGGCGGTCGCGAGATGGCGCGCGTTCGAGTCCAGGATGGCGATGTGCGCCCCTGGCAGCAGGTCACGGAGTATCAGGGCTGTTCGCGGAAACAGACCACCGCCGACGATGGTCACGCGCCGAACCGGCGGCAACAGCGACGCGAGATCCTGGAGAGCCCGCTCGTGGACTCGCAGAACCAGTCGCCGCAGGCCGGCCGATCGCAGCACCAGATGTTCCAGGATTTCCAGCGGCGACAAGTCGAACCAGCGCAACAGCGCCGGCCATCGGCTCACATCTGCGCCTGCCTCCCTGTGACGCGGCAGTTCTGTCCAGTGGACAGCAGGATTGGAATGGTGTTCCGCATGATAACCGTCGTTGAAGCACAGCGAATTGTATAGCCGGCCATAATGGCTAACCGCTGGCCCGGAATGATGCTCCCAATAGCCCTGTGCCACGCACAATCCCAATCCCGCGAGATAACCCGGAACATAGGCCAGCATCAAGAAGCGAGGCTCCAGCCACGCCAGCAGCGCCCATAAGCCAAGCACCAGCGCAGTCTCGGTGAGTAGTTGACAGGAGAGTGTCAAACGCCATTTCACTCCTGCGTGATGCGCCAGGTGACGATCGCGCCACAACCTTTGCGGGATTCCGAGCAGAACGCTGAGGGCGGCGGAGAACAGCCGGTTCAGCGCCGCCGATCGAAAGAAAGGCCTGTGAATGAAGTTATGTGCGATGGTATTGGAGTTCCACCAGACACCTAATGCAATAACCGGCACGAACGGTAGCACCACGATGACGGCGCCGTGAACCGCCGCGAGTGTGACGAGCACCGCGTCACGGTGGGAGAAGCGCCACGGCCCCGCGGCCCTGAGTTGCCATGCGGTCGAGGCCATGATGCCTCACCGATCCTTGAACTCCAACAGCGCCTTGGCCCTGGGATGTGCGGCATTGAGTTGCACTAGCCCGTTGCCCATTGAGTACTCGTCGGGAGCCTCGGCCTGCTCGCCGGGCTTCCTGACGCGCAGCCGCATATGCCAGCTTGACCCGATGCCGACCACCTGGCGAGTACCGGCGATCGTTTTTAGATCGTTCCACTCGCGCAAGGCAAGTGCCTCATTCGACGCCGGTAGTTTGAAGTACAAGTAGCCCCGGACGGGCTCAGAATACTCGTCCGATCGCTCCCGAGCGGTGATAAATACGCCGGAAATTTTGATTCGTGTGGGGCTTTCGGAGTTGGGTTCGAGAGCGACCTTGTCAACCAGCGCATACACTGCCACCGGTCCGCTGGCGTTTGCGATTCCCAGGCCGAACGTAACGGTGAGGATGAAAGTTCGAAGAGCGGCAGGAGCCATAGTAGTGGGCAAGACGTGGAAGCCCCGCCGACTGTTAACGTATTCCTTGACAGTCCAACTCAGGCATAGATAATCTACACCTATAAGTTCTATGTCTAAGCCGTCCGAGATCCCGCCCGGCACGCTGGTGATGCTGATCCTTCGTGTCCTGCGTGCCGGCGAGTTGCACGGTTACGCGATCTCGCAGCGCATCCGCCAGCTTTCGAGCGATGTGCTGCAGGTGGAAGAAGGCTCGCTCTACCCCGCGCTGCAGAGAATGCTGCTCAAGGACTGGGTGAGCGCCGAATGGGGTTTATCCGATACCGGCCGCCGGGTTCGCTTCTATAAGCTAACAGCGGCCGGACGCAAACAACTCGAACAGGAAGTGTCAGACTACGAGCGGACGTCAAGCGCGATTCACTCCGTCCTGAAGACCGCCTGAACCGGGCTCGGTGCTGCGTTACGCCCCAACTGCCGCGTGCTCTTCGACAACCCGGCCGTCGAACAATGTAATGCTGCGTTCGGCCAGCGCGGCATAGCGAGGATCGTGCGTCACCATGCAAATGGTCGCGCCATCGCGATGCAACTCTGCGAGCAGGGTCATCACGGCTTCGCCGTTCGCCGAGTCCAGGTTTCCAGTCGGCTCGTCCGCCAGCAGGATTGAAGGATGCCCTGCCAACGCGCGCGCGACAGCTACGCGCTGTTGCTGACCGCCCGAGAGCTGTGAAGGATAGTGCTTCATGCGGTGCGACATGCCCACTCGATCGAGCGCCTCGCGCACGAGTGTCTTCCGCTCGGAGCCGGGCATATTGCGATAGGTCAGCGGCAACTCGACGTTCTCATAAACGTTGAGGTCGCCGATCAGGTTGAACGCCTGGAAAATGAACCCGATTTCCCGATTGCGCACGCGGGCGCGCTCGGACAACTTCATTGACTCAACACGCGTGCCGTTCAAGACGTAAGCGCCGTCTGAAGGGGTGTCAAGAAGCCCCAAAATGGCAAGCAACGTCGACTTTCCGCAGCCCGACGGGCCGGAAATGGAGACATATTCGCCTCGCCTAATTTGGAGATGAATGCCCGCCAGCGCGTGCGTTTCCACCTCGTCCGTCGTAAAGACCTTCGTCACTGCATCCAGGGAAATCAGCGTGTTACCGTTGGCGTCCATTTCCACTCCTTTCGCCTTTTCAAAACCTTGCATTTTGACGTACGCATTCTGGAACGGTTAGGTTCCACAGAATCCACTACTGACTTACACGGGGAAGGTAACAGGGGAGTTGCAAATATTAGGACAACGGGAGGATCAGCTTCGCTTCGCAACCACGGCCTATTTCCGCGTTCTGCAGGCTGAGCGAACCGCCGTGGGCCTCGGCGATCTGCCGGCTCAGTACCAGCCCGATTCCCGATCCGCCAGGCTTCGTGGTGAAGAAAGGTACGAACAGGTTGGAGGTGTTGGACAGCCCATGACCTTCGTCCCGGATGCTCACCTCGATGTGGGAATTCTCGCGCCGCCAACCGACGAATACGCCGCCGCCCGTTTCAAGCGACGCATCGGTAGCATTACGGATGATGTTAATCAGTAACTGCTCGAGCTGGTCGCCATCGGCTTGAATGACCAGTTCGGGACCCGCCGTGAGCACGGGACGAATGCGCGTCTCGAGGCCTACCACGCGACGCATGATGTCGCCGATGTTCACGGAGACGCGGGTCGGCTGCGGCAATTTGGCAAGCCGTGCATAGGCGCTCATGAAGCGGCTGAGCGACTCACTGCGCGATGCGATGACCGCCAGGCCTCGCCGCATATCGTCTTCCCAGTCGTCCGCCCGTGGTTGCCGCATCAGGATGTTCTCTAAACTCCCGGCGATGGATTTGATCGGCGCAAGCGAGTTGTTGAGCTCGTGCCCCAGCACTCGGACGATCCGCTGCCATGCTTTCAACTCCTCCTCGCGGAGGGGGCGCGTCAGGTCCGTGACCACCAGCAGTTGATGCGGCAGGCCACCCTCGCGAAACGAGCTGCGGTTGATGCCCCAACGTCCAGCACCGCCGCGGAATGTACGCTGCATGGTCTGCCCCACAGGTCCGGCGAGGAAATCATCCAGGCCGAGTGCCGAAGCCTCCTTACCGAGAACGCGCTCCGCCGGCTCTGAAATCAGACGCTCGGCCGCGCGGTTTAGCAATCGAAGGCGGTGGTCGGCATCGAAGGCGAAGATCGCGACGTCAATCTCCTCCATCACCTTCCGGAGCAGCGTAGTGGCTTCCAGAGCGCCGAGCCGCTGGGCGCGGAGGGTGGCGCTCATGGCGTTCACCTGCACCATGACCTCACTCATCGCGTCGCCGACATTGGTGCCCCGTCCGCGAATCGAGTAGTCGCCCTCGCGCATAGCCTCGAGCAGATTAGCCAGCGTCCGTAGCGGCGAAGCTACGCGTTCGCGAACGCTGAAACTGAACCCCAGCCAGAACCCGATGATGATCACGGACAGGGTCCACTGGGTCTTGGGAGTCCAGTCGCCCGTCCATAGCATGATCATCGACGTTAGGACGGCGGGGGAGCCCGCGACTAACGCGGCGATTAGAACGCGGAGTTCATGCGGGAGGTTTTGCCGCATCGACCGATCATAACCCGTAGCGCTGGAGCCGGCGATAGAGGGCGCTGCGGCTGAGTCCGAGCGCGCTGGCTGCGTGGCTGACGTTCCCATCGTGTCGCGCAAGTGCCTTCTTAATCAGAAAGGCCTCAACCTCCTCAATGCTCATATCTTCCAGCCGCGGGCTGACCTCGCGGCCGGAGCGCAGCGCGAGATCCACGCTGCGGATCTGCGTGTCCTGCGCCATGAGAACCGCACGCTCCACGACGTGGTTCAACTCGCGAACGTTTCCCTGCCACGGATTGTCGAGCAATGCCTGCATCGCTGAGTGATCGAACCCCGTAATAGCTTTACGATACCGGCGCGCGTGTGTTCCCAGAAAATGATTGACCAGCAGCGGAATGTCTTCCCGCCGTTCGCGCAGCGCCGGCAGGTGGATTTCGATCGTGTTCAGGCGGAAGAGCAGATCCTGCCGGAAGCGTCCCGCCGCGACTTCTTCATCCAGGTGAGCGTTTGTGGCCGAAATCACGCGCACATCGACGCGCCGTGTTTTCGAAGAACCCACCCTCTCCATTTCCCCGACCTCCAGAACCCGAAGCATCTTGGACTGCAGATTCATCGGGACGTTAGCAATCTCATCGAGGAAAAGCGTGCCGGTGTCGGCCAACTCGAACCGGCCGACGCGGTCCATCTTGGCATCGGTGAAAGCGCCCTTCACATGGCCGAACAACTCGCTCTCAAAAACGCCTTCCGCGAGTCCGCCGGCATTGACCGTAACCATGGGCTTCGAAGAGCGGCCCGAAATAGCGTGCAGTGTTTTCGCAACCACCTCCTTGCCGGTGCCGGGTTCGCCGGTGATGAGCACGTTGGCGTCGGATGGGCCAACCCGCGAGATCAGTTGCAGTACCGGCTGCATGGCCGGCGCCTCGGCTATGAGCGTCGGAGCGCTGTCGGTGCGCAGGAGGCTGTTCTCGGCTTCCAGCCGCAGGCCCCGCTTCAGGGCATTGGCTAAATCGATCTGGGTTCGAATGATGCTGAGCAGCCGCTCGTTTTCCCAGGGCTTCTGAATAAAATCGCGGGCGCCGCGGCGCATTGCTTCCACGGCCAGCGACACCGAACCCCAGGCGGTCATGACGATCACCGGCAGAATGCTGTCGATCGCCTGGATGCGGGTCAACAGGTCCAACCCTTCCTCGCCGGACGTGGTATCGCGAGTATAGTTCAGATCCATGATGACCACGTCGAAATCGCGCGATTCCAGCGCCTGCAGGATCGCGGCAGGCGACGCGGCTGCTTCGATCTGATAGCCTTCGCCCTTTAGCAAAAGGCGCAGGGCTTCCAACACATCGGGTTGGTCGTCGGCGATGAGGACACGCGCGGCGGAGGTTTTCATAGTTAGCTTTGCAGGTATCTGCGATCAGAACAGCCGGAGAGTTGTTCGGACAACTCGATTTTAGCGTGCTTACTCATACCGCAGCGCCTCAATCGGATCGACGCGCGTGGCCCGCCGGGCGGGAAGCCACGTGGCGAGCAGTGCGGCGCCCGCCAGCAGCACCGAAACGCCTGCGAACGTTACCGGATCGGCGGGTTTGACGCCGAAGAGCAGCGACGCCATAACGCGCGTTATGGCCAGTGCACCCGCTAAGCCAACGGCAATCCCTGCAAGCACCAGTGTCATCCCTTGCCTCAGGATCATCCGCACCACGTCTCCTGCCACCGCGCCCAGTGCCATGCGAATGCCGATCTCCTGGGTGTACTGGCTCACCGAATACGACATTACGCCGTAGATTCCAAGGGCCGCGAGCAGCACCGCCAAGGCCGCGAACGCTGCAAGCAACTGCATATTGAAACGCTGCGGCGCGACGGAACGGTCGACCACCGCTACCATATCGCGGATGGCGTATAACGGCAGTTCCGCATCCAGGCTGTTCACCGCTTGGCGAATGCTCGAGGTGACGGCAGATGGCTCGCCAGCCGTTCGAACCGCCAGCAACATCGTGCGGCCATTCGCTTCGATAGATGTTTTCGGCATCTGTGGATACGGGAGATAGGCCATCGGTTCCGCAGTCGCGGAAAGCGCCTCTTGCTTCACATCCGCGACAATACCGACGATTGCGAGCCACGGCCGCTCGTTGTCGTCTTCCGTGCCCCACTTGAAACGCTTGCCAAGGGCATCCTGGCCGGGCCAGTATGCACGCGCCATGGCCTCGTTCACGACGGCTACGGGCAGAGTCTTCTCGCGATCGGCTGCGGTGAAGAAGCGTCCCTTTTTCAGATCGATTCCGAGCGTCCGCTGATACCCCGCGGTAACGGCGTGAAACCCGGCTTGCTTAAACGCCTTCCTGCTTGCCGCATCACCTTCGGGCGTGACGGTGATGTTCCAGGCTGCGCGAAGCGGCAAGCCTGTGGATAAGGAGGCGTCCTGGACGCCCGGTAGCGCTCCAACACGCCGCAGAAGCTCATCCTGAAAGGACTTGATCGACGAATCCGTCGGGTATTTTGCGATCGGCAGCGTCAGCGCTGCAGAGAAAACGTGCTTCGGACGAAAACCCTTCGCCACGCCCCTGAGATTCAGGAAGCTTCTGAGAAGCAATCCGGCGCCGGCCAGCAGCATCAGCGCCAGCGCAACCTCGGCCACCACCAGCGCATTGCGCACGGCGTTGCGCCGCAATCCCGCCGAGGCGCCGCGGCTACCTTCCCGTAGAGCGTGGCCTAAGTCGGTTTTCGAAGCCTGTAACGCGGGGACAATGCCGAAAAGGACCCCGGTAACGATCGAAACCACGAACGTGAACGAAAGCACCTGCCAATCCAACTGAGCCTGAGCCAGCCGGGGGACGGTCGCAGGACCAAACCGGATGAGCACCTCCGTTGTCCAAGCCGCAATCAACACGCCCAGCGCGCCGCCCGTCAGCGCGAGCACAAGGCTTTCGGTCAGTAGCTGTCGCAGGACGCGCCACCGGGCCGCCCCAATCGCGGTCCGAATCGCGATCTCGCGGCGTCGGCCGGCCGCCTTCGCGAGCAGCAGGTTGGCGACATTGGCACAGCCGATCAGCAGCACGAACCCCACGGCTGCCAGTATTACGAATAGCGATGTCCGGACATCTCCCGTGGTCGCTTCCTGCAGAGCCTGGGCGGACGCGGTCAATGACATCGGGCCTTGGTATTCCGGGGGGTAACTGAGCGTGATCCGGTGAGCAACGTCCTTCAGATCGGCCGCAACTTGAGCCGCTGGAGCGCTCTCCCGGACACGGCCCAACATGAACACGTTGAAGTTGTCGCCGCGGTCATCGAGTTGCGCCTTCGTTAGCGCGAGCGGCGTCCAAAATTCCGACGGCGCAAAACCCATGAAGCCTGATGGCGGGAATTCGAACCCTTTCGGCATCACGCCGATGATGTTATAGGCCGCGCCGTCCAACTGAGCTGTTTTGCCGACGATTTCTGGAGCGCCTCCGAAGCGGTTCTTCCACGTTCCATAGCTCAGGACGATCTCGCGATTGCGCCCCGGCTGGTCTTCGTCCGGCGTGAACGTCCTTCCGAATACTGGAGAAGCTCCCAGGGCGCTAAACAGGTTCGCGCTCACGCGAAATCCGTTAATGCGTTCGGGTGTTCCTGGGCCGGTAAGGTTGAAGTTGCCGCCGCTAAAGCCGGCGACCGCCTGCAACGTCCGGTTTTGGTCGCGATAGTCGATATAGTCCGGCGCCGATGCGGCAAGTTTGCCAACCTGCGGCGACTTGACCAGGTGCTGCCAGATCAGCACCAACTGCTCTGGATGATCGTACGCCAGCGGCCGCAAGAGAACGGCATTCACGACGCTAAAGATCGCCGTGTTCGCGCCGATTCCCAGCGCCAGGGCAAGTACGGCCACCGCCGTGAAGCCAGGGTTCTTCACCAACACGCGAATCGCGTGTCGAATGTCATTGATCATGCTGTTCGATCCAATCGGCGCGACTAAACCGTTGGAGCGTCAATCTGCCTCAAATGGATCGCGCCGTTCACCGTGCTGACCTTAAGCTGCGGGCCGCCCTTCCCAATTGTGGCGTGGAACCAGCCGCGCTTAGCCGGACCATGAAGTGCAATCGGAAGGTCCGAATCGATGCGCCCGCCTGAGGTTGTGGCGTGGACATTGGCATTGATCCCGGGCTGCAACTCGAGTTCGACATTGCCGTTCACGGTGGAAAAAGTCCTCGAATCGCGCCATACTGCGCCGGTAAGGATCGCATGAATCGATCCGTTGATCGCGCTCGCCGATGCCATGCCTGCCGTGCTGATGTCGATCTTACCCGTCACGGTGTGCGCCTCAACATCCGCCGAGAGGTGTTCCGCCCCCACCGATCCTTCTACAGTCCAAGCCGAGAAACGGACACCCGGCGGCACGCGAACGATAAAATCGACGTTAATGTCGCTGTTCTCATTGCCGCTTCGCCCCGTTGAGCCAGGTTGGCAGGCGTTCCCCCCTCCGGGCGTCGGATAAACCGCGCAAACCGTAACGCCGCTGCCGTTCTCGATAACCGCGATCTCCACGTCGGAAGGATCGGAGCGTGAGCTGCTGCGGGACGCCACGACCTCCGCTTCCGGGCCGCGGGCGGGTTCCGCGATGATCGTGCCCTTTACGCCTTTAACCTCGAGCAATTGTCCGGGCACCAGGCTGCCCGACCAGTGAAAATCGTTCCGGTCGGTCGCGCTTAGCGCGCCCAGGGATAAGAGAAGCAAAAGCAGCGTTCTATACATCATCACCTCTGGCCTCACTCGTAACGTAGCGCCATGATCGGATCTACCGTGGCCGCGCGGCGCGCCGGAATATAGCTGGCGGCGGCAGAAACAGCGCATAGAAGAACCGGCAAAAGAATGAACGTTGCCGGATCGGTCGGGCTCACTCCGAACAACAGCGTCTGCAGATACCGCGTCAGAAGCCAGGCTCCCGCCAAACCTCCCGCGACACCCAATAATGCGATCGTCAGCCCTTGCCTTACCACCAACCTGACGACCTGGTTGCGCTCAGCTCCGAGCGCCATTCGAATTCCAATTTCATGAGTCCGTTGTGCCACCGAATATGCCATCACACCGAAGACACCGATGGAGGCCAGCAGCAAAGCAAGCAGCGCGAACCCGCCCACGAGGGTCGACTGAAACCGCGGACGCTGGATCGACTCCGCTACCAGGACATCCAGCGGCCGGATATCCGCGACCGCCTGTTGGGGATCGAACGCGTGGATCTCACTTTGTACCGTCCTGGCGATGCTGAGCGGATCAACCGCTGTGCGAATCACGAGGTTCGCGAAGCCGTTCGGCTCCTGGGCGTATGTAAAGTAAACGGTCGGATAGGAGGCTCGATCCAGGCCCTCATGCTTCACATCGCCAACCACTCCGACGATCTCGTACGGTGTCTTCCTGCCCCATTGGACGAATAAGTGCCGCCCTATGGGGTTCTCATTCGGAAAGAACTGCTTCGCAAACGATTCCGTGATGATCGTGACCTGCGGCTTCCCGGCCACGTCATCATCCGTGAAGGCTCGCCCTCGCATAACCGGAATGCCCATGGCGGCGAAGTACCCCGGCGTAATTGTTAACACGCCGGTGCCTGGCTCCTGGCCGGGCGCTGGAATCGGCAGGCCATCAATGCGAAAGCCGGTTTTCGCAAAACCATTGCCGAGCGGAATAAAATGGACCGATCCGGCGCTCACCACGCCCGGAATGCGTTGCACGCGCCGCAGGATTTCGGCGAGTCCCGGCGCGATCTGGTCGTCCTCCGCATAGCGTGGTGTGTTGAGCGTCATGTGCATCGTAAGCACATTCTCAGGTTGAAAACCAGGCGGCACGCTGGCCAGCCGCAGGAAGCTCTTTGTCAACAGCCCCGCGCCAATCAACAAAGTGAGCGCGATGGCCATCTCAGCAGCCGCAAGCACGGCTCGTAGCCGGTTCTTGCGGAGACTGCCATGGACACCGCGCCCGCCTTCCTTCAAGGAATCGCTGAGATCCGGACGCGACGAACGCAGCGCCGGGAGCAAGCCGAATAGTAACGCTGTCCCGACGGAAACAAGTAACGTGAAAGCCAGGACGTTCAAATCGATGCTCACCCCGTTCGCCCGGGCGACCGACATGTCTACGGGCAGCAGGTTCACCAGGCCGTCCTTGGCCCAGATGGCGACTGCGAGGCCGATGGCGCCTGCGAGCAAGCCGAGCATGCCGCTCTCGATCAAAAGCTGGCGCATGACACGGGCTCGCGTTGCTCCTAACGAAGTTCGAATGGCCATCTCGCGCTGCCGCCGGCTCGATCGCATCAACATCAGGTTTGCGACGTTTGCGCATGCGATCAGGAGGACCAATCCCACCGCTCCGAGCAGTACGAACAGGGGGGTACGCAACTCCCCGACAAACTGCTCGCGCATCGACAGTATTGTCACGCCCCATTTCGTATTGAATTGCGGGAACTCACGCTGCAGTTGTGCGCCGATGACATTCATATCCGCCTGGGCTTGATCCAGGCTCACGTCCGGCTTCAGCCTGGCTAGGCCGGTGAGAAATCGGCCTCGCCGTTGCGCAGCCCGCTTAATGGTATACAACTCCCAAAGCTCAGATTTCATCCCTGGGAAACGAAAATTTGCGGGCACCACCCCGACGATGGTCGCGTTTGTATGGCCAAGGGCTACTTGCTTCCCCACAATTCCGGGGTTCGCGCCAAAACGGCGTTTCCACAACGAATCGCTGATCAAGGCGACATCGAGGGCCCCGGGGGAATCTTCCTCGGCCGTAAAATCGCGCCCCAACTCTGGTGATATTCCCAGAACTCCGAAGAAATCGCGCGTTACAAGAGCGCCTGGCACCTGCTCAGGTGTACCCGGCCCGGTGATGTTGAGCGGCGTTTCAATGAATGCCGCCATCTTTTCAAACGAGCGATTGCGCGCTTGCCAATCCCCGAAATTCTGTGGATTGGCTACGTTGGTCTTGTCGCCCTGCTCCCGATGTTCCCAAACCATGACGAGACGGTCAGCGTCAGGGAAGGGCAAAGGCTTCAGGAAGACAGCGTTTATGACACTAAATATGGCGGTGTTGGCCCCGATCCCGAGGACCAGCGCCAGGAGGGCGATCAGGCTGAACGCAGGATTGCCGAGCAGGACTCGGGCACCGTAGCGGATATCCTTCCAGACCGTCTCCATAAAACAAGTGGTAGAGAGTCTGCAAATCCGGGTCCAGCCGACAACATACGTTAAATCTGTGGGTTACGTGACTAAAGCGTGGCGGGGTGTGTCCGCTTTTGGGACAGTAGATCGTGAAAGCGGACGGGTTTAGTGCCTGTGCTTCACGCCCTTGATTTTGGGCTTCTTGTATTGGTACTTCGGGGCTTTGTACTTGTAATTGGGGTGTTTGCCGTGATTCTTCACCCCCGCGCTAGCGGCGGGCGTCATGAATACGAAAGCGAGAACAAAGACGACCAGGAATCGAAGGTAGCGCATATTTGATCTATCGTACGTTAGGGTCCTAGACAATAGAGTCACATAGTACTAAACGGCCCCCAGTAGGGCAGGTTAGCGACCTTGCGGCGGGAACTGTCAACCCGCTTCACGCACCGAGGCCACCTCTCGCGAATCGGGCAGAGGTTGGTCGACACCCAGGCGCACGTTGAATTGGAACACGCTCCCTTTGCCTATCTCGCTCTGCACCGACAGTTGTCCCGCCATCATCTGGACTAGTCGGGCCGAGATCGTGAGTCCCAAACCCATACCTCCATGGCTGCGCGTCATCGACCCATCAACCTGTAAGAACGGCTCCAGGATGATCGCCTGTTGATCGGGTGAAATGCCGATACCCGTGTCTTCGACCGTGAAGTGCAGGCGGACGTGTGACGCGTCATCGCTCTCCTGCCGGACATCGACACAAACGCTACCCTTCTCCGTGAATTTCACCGCGTTGCCGACCAGGTTCATCAGAATCTGCCGCAAACGCCCCGCGTCCCCTACCACGCGCGCGGGCAGCCGGGCATCAACCGAATGGGTTAAAGCCAGGTTCTTCTGCCGCGCCAGGGGAGCGAAGGTCCTCAGTGTGTCTTCCAACAGCACGCGCGGATCGAAAGGCGCCATCTCCAGCACCAACCGATGGGAGTCGATCGTGGAGAAATCGAGAACATCGTCAAGCAACTGCATCAAAGCCCCTGCTGACCACCGAGCAGTCTGGAGCAGGTCGCGCTGTTCGCTGGTCAGATCCGTTTCCAGGGCTAGATCCGTCATGCCAATGACGCCGTTCATCGGCGTCCGTAATTCGTGACTCATGTTCGCAAGGAACACGCTCTTGGCACGGCTTGCAGCCTCCGCCATCGTCTTAGCGGATTCGAGCAGATGATGATCGCGAAGCCCGTTCCAGTAACGGGTGTAAAGATGCCGCGCCTGGAGCAGCAGGAAGCCCATGAACACCGCCGTCATGACGGCCATCGCGTAACCCTGTTGTCCTCCCAGGGTAAGGTCAGCAGCAATGACTGGAACGAGCATCGGCGCAACGTGGCACACCAGTAGGAAATAGCGAGGCGTGAACGAAACCAGGGACCCGGCGCCTAACCCGAGCGCACAGATAATGAAAAGAATGGCATTCCAATTGGAGTAGCCGATCCGCAGCAGCGCATATCCGGTCAGCAGTCCCCAAGCCGTTGCACTAATTAAAACCGTAGCGCCGAAGATTTGCGCCCAGCGGCGCGGATTTGCCGCGTAAAGCACTGGCTGCCGGATGATGATCGCCAGCCGTACGACGGCGGCGACAATCACTGCAACGGAAAAAGCTGCCGCGGGAGACGGATGTTCGTGAAAAAAAGAACTCGTTACGATAAGGAATTGAACGATACCCAGGTTCGCCCAAACGCCTGGGATCGCCCGGCGGCCCAGGTCGAAGTCGGCTTCCGACAGTAATGCGGCGTGACAGACCTCTTCCGCCATACCCCTTCTATCGGGGTAAATTGTGGAAAACTTGAGAACTCCACTCCCGCATGGCTGCGTCTCCAGGAGCAGCCCGCGGCAATCGCCGCTTGCGGCCCTCACGGCGACAAGCAAGGCTCATTTGGCACTTAGAATCAGAAATTTACGAGATAAGTAGCCGTCTGCTTTCGCGTGGGTTCGGACGGTTGCCAACGACCCTTAGGCGGCGCTTTTTCGCGAGACAGCCTTCTGCGCCTTGGGTGCGCTGGCTGGCCCTTTCCGCCGCTCCTTTTCGTGTTCCTTGAAGCTCTTCGGCTGTGACTCCCACGCCTCCCACAAATGCTCCATACGTGTTCCGAAACGGTTCGGCTTTTCGGCATAAACACGCTCTGCCAGCGACACGGCGTTCTTGCGCAACTCGTCCTGATAGCGCTGAATCAAGCCGCTAAGCAGATCAATCTCGCTCTTTTTGGCCGGAAACCGGCTTGAGATTTTCTCGAGCAGAACCGCCAGATTGTGATCGTCACCCAGCCACGTCTCCAATTCCTTCAAGCTGCTCTCATAGGCCGTCATAACGTCCGTCCAAAGCAACTCCAGAAGCCGGACGTGATACCAGTGGCATTTGACGCGTTTTCGGAGTTCGTGGAAGTTCTCCGCCTTGGGGTTCTTCTGGGCCGTCGCAAGCGCCGCGCGTCCCCGCCGGAAGTTCCGCTCCAGGCCCGGCGCAAGCGCTTCGAAACCGTCCTCTTCGAGCGGCCATGATTTGACTCGACTTGCGGCCGCCCGCAAGGAACCCGCCGCGCGTTCCACTACCGCGCTCGAACGCTTCTCGGCTTCCTGCTTGCGCGCGACCAACACACGCCGGATGCTTGGCAGCTTACGCCGCCCCAATTCCGGCCGGAACTTGTCGAGCACGGTGTCGAACGTTTGAATCATGACGGCAGCATCGCGCGTGCCAGAAAGCATCAACCCCAGGTTTCGTAGTCGCGTGTTCTCGCGTCCGAACGTCGCTCCTAACTCATCCCGCATCAGCCGCAGCACGGCCCGCACCTTCTTAATACTCTTGCGGGTTTCGTGGATTGCCTTGGAGCGGTCGATGCCGCCCTCCCCCCGTAAATTCGCCGCCGCCGACTCTAACTCCTCGCGGGCAATCCTTTTGAGTTCGTCCGGAACGTGATGTCCGGATTTGAGATGATATGCCATTCAATCTCTCCCGCTCCACCTCGTATAAGGTTCCTTAACCAGGGAGGCGTTGCTGTAGCGATAGTCGTGGGTCACTTCATCGCCGACCCAGGCCGGTAGGCGAACCTCCTGATCCACGCTATCGAGTTCTACCTCGGCAATGACGAGGCCGCGGTTCTCCTGGCCAAACTCGTCAATTTCCCATTTCAAACCGCCATCTCTCACGATATACCGGGTTTTCTCGATCAGGGGCCTGAGACACATCGTTTCCAGGATTTGCCGCGCATCTTCCACGGGTAGGGGATACTCGAACTCATCCCGGCCCGTTTGATCATGCCGCCCCTTAAGCGTCAGAAATGCTCTTTTGCCCGCGAGCCTCACCCGAACGATGCGCTCAGCGACAACCGAGATGTAGCCCTGGACGTACGCCGTCTCGGATTCGGCAAACTGCCGCCAGGAATCGTCCTGGACCAGAAATTTGCGCTCGATTTCGCGTCCCATGGCGGCCGGCCAATGTACCTATGACGGCATCGAAGCTCGGGCGCGCTCGAGGAGAACCGCCTGGCTGTTCAACCCGGCTTTCTCGTTTCCGCTTCGCAGCCGCACGTAGCTCCCGTCGCTGCGCATCCTCCTTTTCTTGACCGAATCCGCCTGGTACGTCGCCAGAATCTCCTGTTTCACACGTTTGATGGCCGCCGCATCCCGCAGTGGGAAGAGAACCTCGACCCGACGATTCAGATTCCGCGGCATGAGATCCGCGCTGCCCACATAGATTTCGTTTTCGCCGCCGTTGCGAAAGTAATAAATGCGGCTATGTTCCAGAAACCGTCCCACGATGCTCGTCACTTCAATGTTGTCGCTCACGCCGCGAATGCCAGGCCGCAAACAACAGATGCCTCGCACCAGCAGTTCGATTTTTACCCCGGCCTGCGAAGCGCGATACAGCGCCTTGATTAATCCGCCATCCACGAGCGCATTCATTTTGAAAACGATGTGCCCGCGATTCCCGCGATTCTGATGCTCAACTTCGCGCTCGATCAGCGCATGCATTTTCTTGCGCAGATTCACCGGCGCCACCAGCAGCTTCTGGTAATTGTTCTTCGCAGAGTAGCCCGTCAGGTAGTTGAAGAGATTTGTGACGTCGTCGGCAATCTGGTTGTCGCAAGTGAACATACCCAGGTCCGTGTAAAGATGCGCGGTCACAGCGTTATAGTTCCCCGTGGCCAGGTGGACGTAACGGCGGATTGCCTCGCCCTCGCGCCGCACCACCATCGCTACCTTGCAATGAATCTTCAACCCCACCAGCCCGTACACCACGTGGACGCCTTCCCGTTCCAGCGCCCTCGCCCATTCGATGTTGCTTTCCTCGTCGAACCGGGCTTTCAGCTCCACCAAAACGGCAACCTGCTTGCCTTGTTCCATGGCCGAGAGCAGCGCCTCCACCACCGGCGCGTTCTTGCCAACCCGGTACAGCACCATCTTGATGGCCAGCACATTGGGATCCTGCGCCGCGGTGCGCAAGAAGTCGATCACAGGCTGAAATGAATCGAAAGGATGATGCAGCACGATATCGCTGCGGCGGATCGCTCCGAAAATATCGTCGATATCGCTGCTGGGCTTAAGCGCATCCGGCAGTGCGGGGACGAACGGAATGTCCTTTAAATCCGGACGCTCAATCTCGTGCAGCGCCATGAGCCGTTTCAGCGACAACGGCCCTTTCACACGATAGACGGCGTTGTAGTTGACCTCCAGGTTGCTCAGCAGGATTTTGAGCATCTGCGAAGGCATGGTTTCGCTGACCACCAGCCGCACGACATCGCCAAATCGCCGCTGGCGCACGCCTTCTTCAATCGTTTCGAGAAGATCCTCGGCCTCCAGTTCCTTGATGGCAACCTCGGCGTCGCGAGTCACATGGAACGGATGGCTTTCCACCACGTGCATTCCCGGAAACAGCTCTTTCAGATTCGCGGCGATGATATCTTCGAGCCAGACCAGGCTCACACGTTTTCGTTGGCTGCGGCCGGGTTTCTTCTTCGACGAGTTTCCATTCAGTGGAACGAGTGGCGCGAGCGAATCGGGCACTTTCAGTCGGGCGAAATGCTCGGCCCCCGCGCCGTCGCGAATCACCGCGGCAAGATTCAGGCTCAGGTTGGATATGTGGGGAAACGGCCGCCCGGGATCGAAAGCGAGCGGAGTCAGAACGGGGAAGACCACCTCTTTGAAAAAGGCGCACATCTTGGTCCGTTGCTTTGGTGTCAGATCGGACCAGGAAAGAATCTGGATCCCGTTTTCTTCTAGTTCCGGGATGATTTGCTCCCGCAGGCATTTGTGCGCGTCAGAGAGCAGCTTTTTCACCTCGCGCCGGATCGCCATTAATTGGGCCTTTGGCGTCATCCCATCGGGCCCGACCTCGAGGGAGCCGGCATCTACCTGCGCCACCAGGCCCGCAACGCGGACCATGAAAAATTCATCCAGGTTAGAACCCAGAATCGCTAAGAACTTCACCCGTTCCAACAAGGGATTATTCGGGTCCTGAGCCTCTTCGAGGACGCGGCGCTGGAAGGCCAGCATCCCCAGTTCACGGTTGATGTATAGCGAGGGATCGGAGAGATCAGTGCTCTCGATCGGCGTCGCCTTTGGCGCCTCGGCGCGTTGCGTGGCTTTCTTGACGCGCGTGCGCAGCTTGCTTTCGTTGATGCCGATTACGGCGCCTTTGGTCGCCATGCCTACCCGTACAAGTTTAGCGGTTCCCGGTCTCCAAGAGATAGCCTCGCAGCTCTCGAAGCGCTTTGCCCCGGTGGCTGACCTCCTGCTTGCGCTCCGCCGGCGTCTCGCCAAAAGAACAGCCGAAGGGCGGGTAATAAAACAGCGGATCGTAACCGAAGCCGTTCGGACCGCGAGTTTCGTTGAGCAATTTGCCCTCGACTTCGCCGCGAAACGTCGAAATCAAACGGCCGCGACGCGCTAATGCCACGACGCAAACGAACCGGCAGGCGCGGTTTTCGACGCCGTGCATCCTCTCTAATAGAAGCCGATTGTTTTCGTCATCGGTGGCGTGCGGGCCTGCAAACCGCGCCGAATAGACTCCGGGCGCCCCGCCGAGAGCGTCTACGGCCAGGCCCGAATCATCGACAAACACCGGCTCGTCGCAAAACCGCGAGTAATAAATTGCCTTGTCGGCGGCGTTCGCCTCGAACGTTTCGCCGGTTTCTTCCGGCGGTGCGATGTCTTGAAGATTGGGCAGCGGTTCGACCCCGCCCAGGATCGCCACAAACTCGCGTAGTTTACCCGGGTTTTTAGTGGCGCAGTAGAGTCGCATCTAGAAGGGAGGAGCAGAGTTATCGTCGAGCCATGCAAGGCTGGTTTTCAACTTGTCGACATGGAGGTGGCTCCGACTTCCACAAATCAGGTTCCCAGAGCCTGCTTCTGAATCGCGATCAACTCCCGGATACCTTGCCGACCAAGAACGAGCATGGAAGCAAGTTGGGCATCATCAAACGGCGTCTTTTCGGCGGTCGATTGAATTTCGACGAAGTACCCCGTGCCGGTCATAACGACATTCATATCCACCTCGGCCTGCGAGTCTTCCTCGTAACAGAGATCGAGCAGGGCCTCGCCACCAACGATTCCGACGCTCGTGGCGGCCACCTGGTCGCGGATCGGATTCTTCTTCAAAACGCGATGATCCACAAGTTGACGAACCGCCAGCGCCATGGCAACGAACGCCCCCGTGATAGCCGCTGTGCGCGTGCCCCCATCTGCCTGAATCACATCGCAATCCAGGATCACACTGCGCTCGCCCAGCAACGTCAGGTCGACCACCGACCTGAGAGAACGACCGATGAGACGCTGGATCTCGTGCGTACGTCCCGATGGCCGTCCTTTGCCGACCTCGCGTGGAGTCCGCGTCACGGTGGCGCGAGGCAGCATAGAGTATTCGGCCGTAACCCATCCCCGGCCGGTATTGCGCAAGAAAGACGGCACCGTTTCCTCGACCGAAGCCGCGCATAGCACGCGCGTGTTACCACATTCCATCACTACGGAACCCTCGGCCGTTAACAGGTAGTTGGTATTGATCTTTACCGGGCGCATTTGCTGCGCGGTGCGTTTATCGATTCTCATGGAGTGGTGCTGGACGAAAGCGTCACGTAGAACAGCAAACAGATAATCCCGATTGCGACTACGATGATGATAACGCACGGAATCGCGCCCTTAGCCTTTGTCGCTGAGCCGGGCTTCTTCGATCCTGCGGGCTTGAACTTGGCCATTTGACAATTCCAGGTTGCCACGGTTTGCTACAAGGATGTGCCGGGTTCGCGGATTTGATATGCTGCAGCGCAGTAGTCAACGTCAACTTGGGGAGAAGGACATGAAAAAGTACGTCGCTATTATTGCGGCTGCGCTGCTATCTACAGCCGCCTGGGCTCAGGACAAGAAGGCTGAGCCGAAAAAGAAGCCCGCTGCAACAGCCGCCGCTCCGGGGATGCCGAAACCCGGACCCGAAATGAAGGAACTTCGCGACCTGGTCGGGTCCTGGACGACGGACGAGGCATACGAGGAGAGTCCCATGATGAAGGCCGGCACAGGCTCCGGCAGCGTTACCGCTCGCATGTATCCGGGTGGTTTCAGCCTGATCATGGAGGTTCGCTCCAAGAGCACGATGGGAGCCTTCTCCGGCCACGGCGTGATGAGTTGGGATCCGAACGACAAGGTTTACAAATATGCCTGGGTCGACTCCATGACGCCAGGGCTGATGCTCGAAACCGGTAAGAAGGAGGGCAACGACCTCGTGTTCACCGGCGAAATCATGATGATGGGTAAGAAGTACACCAACAAGGACGTCATCTCCGACCGCACTCCCACCTCCTACACATTGACCTCGTACTCAAACGATGGGTCGGGCGAAAAGAAGGTAATGACGATCAAGGCCACGAAACAGGAACCGCCGGCTGCGACAGCCAAGAAATAAGCTGTCGGCTCGGCAAATTCTTGGCAGTGCGGCGTAGCGGTTACTTAGTACATTCCCTCTTGGCATCTTCCCCGGACAAGCGGTAATATAGAAGAAATCACTAATTTCCTATAGGAAGATCCGGACGGATGCCGCAGCTCTATCGCGTCAAGACGCCGTTTGTCGCCATCTCGCCACAAGCGGGCGATGGTTTCAAGTCGGTTGCACTGGAACCTGGTTCCATTATTTCCGTCGAGGCCGGGCGCACGGGATTGCGCAGCGGCCTCGTGGGTGTGAAATACGAACAGATGGCACTGTCGTCATACCTCGGAGATATTGAAGACAAGGCGGAGCCGTTGGAGCCTCAGCCGGAATAAACTCCACGTTTAGAAGTAATTCGGTGCGGGAAGTGCGCCTTTAAATGCGCGCTCGGTGTGGTAACATTCGACGTGGAGTACCCTCTTGAAATCCGCAGTTCCCGCCGTAATATCCATTTTATCAATCTGCGCTCTCGCTGAAGGCGCGACAGGTCTGTTTTATCCGCAGGGAAGCGCATCTGTTTCCGGTCCGGTTGTGCTTTCGGCGGACGGCAACACCGCCATTGTGATCGGCCAATCTGGAGGCGGGCCTGCGCAATTTTTCCAGATATCCCCACAGGTGTTCGTTTGACCCACATAAACGGGGATTCTACGCCGCGACGGCCTGCCGGATGGCAGCCACGCGGCGGACACGCTATGACCAACGTGCAGGCGTACTCGCGAACTTGACGGCGGTGCCGGTGGGTCCTCTAACCTATCTTTCGACCTGGCCCGACAATGGCCGTATCGTGGCGAATGCCGCGATCGTGCCCGCAGGTTCCAATGGCGCCATCGACGTGTTCGCTTCCGACCCTACCGACTTGGTCATCGATGTTGATGGCTACTTCGCGCCACCGGGTGCACCGGGGGCCTTGTACTTCTTTCCCGTCACCCCTTGCCGCTTGATCGATACACGCTCGGGGCAAAGCCTCGCTGCCAACAGCATCGGCACTTATTCCATGGGCTCGACGTGCGGCCTGCCGGCGTCGCCTCAGGCAGTCTCGCTGAACTTCACCGTGGTGCCACAAGGACCACTGAGTTACCTTACCACCTGGCCGCAAGGCGGCACGCAGCCGTACGTCTCGACACTGAATTCTCCGCTCGGCCGCGTGGTAGCAAATGCGGCAATTGTGCCCACTGGGACAAATTCAGGAATCGCGGTTTATGCCACAAACCCAACGGACCTGATTCTCGATATCAACGGATATTTCGGACACCCCTAGAGACACGAGGTTTTATGAAATCTGCGGTTCCAGTCCTGATCTCGATCGTTTCAACCTGCGCTCTCGCTGAAGGCGCGACAGGTCTGTTTTATCAACAGGCGAGCATCGCCATTTCGGGCAATGTGGTTCTTTCCGGCGATGGCAACACGGCCATCGTCCAGGCGGCTGGACTCCAGGTTTTCACCCGTTCGAACGGAGCATGGACATTCCGGGGACCCATCATCGTACCCGGATTTGACGTATCGCAGGTTGGAACCATTGCGCTATCGGCTGACGGCAACACCCTGGTTGCCAGTGCACACGTCTCCGACACGGGCGGAGCCGTTGTTTTGGTCCAGGACAACGGAAGTTGGACCCAGCAAGGGGTGTTGATCGGTACAGGGGCCTCGAGCAACACTCAGGAGGGCGCCTCGTTAGCGATTTCCAGCGACGGGAACACCGTCGCAATGGGAGGCCCGTATGACTCTCCAACAGGCGCGATCTGGGTCTTCACACGCAACAATGGCGCGTGGAGCCAGCAGGGTGGAAAACTGGTTGTCGCGGGAGCGAGTACATACCTTGGGCTAGCTGTCGCACTTTCCGGTGATGGGAATACCCTTCTGATTCCCGACCGGTATGATTCGAACAACGTCGGGGCGGGATACATCTTCACCCGCTCGAACGGAGTCTGGAGTCAGCAAGGGGGAAAACTGACGCCCTCCGATCCTGCTGGCGCGCCGGAGATGGGGACCTCTGTGGCCCTTTCCGCGGACGGCAACACCGCCATTCTCGGTGGACCATCCGATGCCCTGAATCTTGGGGCATCCTGGGTCTTCGTTCGGGTCAACGGCGTCTGGAGCCAGCAAGGTCCCAAACTCGCCGGCGCTGCGCCTGCCGGTCAGATGGATCAAGGGCAGCTTGTGGCGCTGTCGGCGGATGGGAATACCGCCGCCGCGAGTGCGTTTCCCGGCACCAATTCCGCATCAGCCATTTTGGTTTTTACTCGCACGAATTCTACATGGACTCAGTTGGGCCCGGCGCTCGCCGGAAGTACTCCTGGTGGTCGCGGACCATCATTGGCGCTCTCCGCAGACGCCAGCACGCTATCTGCGGGAGGCGCATCCATCCCCATTTATGCCGCCTCAGTGACGCCACCCGCAGTGACCCTGACGCCAACCCTCGCCTTCACCGACTCGAACGGAGGACTAGGATCCTTCAGCGCCGCGTTTGCGTCACCCGGAACGAGTTGGACAGTCAGCAGCAATACCAGTTGGCTGAACGTGGTTTCGCAGGCAAGCGGATCCGGGAACACGACGGTGGCCTATTCTGCCGCACCCAACAATTCAGTCGCTTCGCGGACCGGAACCATTGTGATCAATGGCCAGACGTTTACCCTCGTTCAAAACGGCGTCGCACCGGCTTTCTTCCTTTCGCCGAACACGGTGACTATTGCCGCCACTGGTGGTACGGGAACCATTGCGGTCACTGGAACCCCCCCGGACGCACCCTGGACCGCAGTGAGCAACGCCTCCTGGATCACTTTGGTTTCCGGGACGAGCGGTGCCGGAAATGGCACAGTGGCATACTCTGTGGCGCCGGATCCATTAATCGATCGAATCGGAACGATCACGATTGCGAATCAACTATTCACAATCACCCAGACCGGCGCGTCTCAACTCGGCTCATTCAGCACGTCCGGCGCGCCCTGGGCTATCGTCAATGGGCCTGACGGAGCTTTGTGGTTTACCGAACAACAGAGCACCATCGGAAGAATCACCACGGCTGGTGTGGTGACCGAGTATAGCCTCTCAACACCTGGATTATCGACGCATGGTCTTACGGCAGGCCCTGACGGGGCGCTCTGGTTCACCGCCTTCTCGTCAAGCGCGGGCCTGGGGTTCATCGGGAGAATGACAACGACAGGTACGAGCACGCTTTATCTGCTTCCGTCCACAGGCGAGAATGCTCTGGCAATCACCACGGGACCCGACGGCGCTTTGTGGTTTACCGAGCCGGGAAAAATCGGTCGCATCACCACGAGTGGTGCGATTACGGAGTATCCAGTTCCTGGCGACCCGAATGGTGGGCCGTTGGGAATCACTTCGGGCCCCGATGGAGCCCTTTGGTTCACTTACAGTACCTACGTCGGCCGCATGACCACGTCCGGAACCGTGACGCAGTTTGCGGTACCCTCCGCCGGCGTGCCCTCACCTACATTAGGAAGGCCGGCCGAGTTGAGCGAGGGCATCGTGACCGGCCCCGACGGTGCCCTTTGGTTTGGGATTCTAGGACCACTAACTCCGCATTTCACGTGCGAAGACTCTTCCCTCGGCAGACTTACGACCACAGGCCAACTAACGGTCATATCATTGCCGAATGTCGTTACTGGGACGCGGATCTGTATGGGCAGCATCGGCGTCACGACAGGCCCTGATGGCTCTATTTGGGTGGCCGACACAGGCAGCCAGATCGCGCAAGTTACGACGACGGGTGTTTTATCCGCCCGGTATCCCGCCGATGCCGTATTCGGCATCACAACCGGGCCCGACAATGCGCTCTGGTTCGCTGGGGTTCATCGTATCGGACGATTTCCATCACCCACCGCTTCTTCCAGTCTAGGGTTTCACCCCTTGCCTCCCTGTCGCGTCCTGGATACGCGGGGGAGTGCCCAGGGCCCCCTGGCTGCGAATTCCGTTCGCGACGTTGCAATGCTTTCCAGCGCTTGTAGCATTCCCGTCAGCGCCCAGGCGTACTCCTTGAACGTCACCGTGGTGCCGCCGGCTCCGCTGAATTTCCTCACGATCTGGCCAACTGGAAAGACCCAGCCCCTGGTGTCCACTCTGAACTCTTATGACGGAACGGTTGTTGCGAACGCCGCCATCGTGCCGGCGGGCACGAACGGCGATGTTAATGTCTACGCAAGCGACGCCACCGACGTAATTATCGACATCAATGGCTATTTCGACGGTTCCACCAGCAACGGCCTCGCATACTATCCCGCAACACCATGCCGCGTCGCGGACACCCGCGGCGGCCAGGCACTGGGCGGTGGCCAGACGCGAAGTTTCCAGATTTCGGGCGCCTGCACCATTCCGGCATCGGCACAAGCCTACTCACTGAACATGACCGCCGTCCCGCCAGGTCCACTCACGTATCTATCCGCCTGGGCGGCGGGCCAGACCCAACCACTCGTCTCCACGCTGAACTCCGACGGTCGAATCGTCGCAAACGCCGCCATTGTTCCTGCAGGTACAAACGGCGCCGTCGACGTTTTTGCCTCGAACCCAACCGATGTCGTGATCGACATCGATGGTTATTTTGCGCCTCCAGGAGGCCCGGACGCTTTGTTCTACTATCCCGTAACGCCCTGCCGTGTTGCCGATACGCGCTCCGGACAAACCCTTGCTGCTAACAGCGTCAGTTCATTCGCCATGGCCTCGACGTGTGGCCTGCCGGCCACCGCACAGGCATACTCGCTCAATTTCACGGCTGTGCCTCCCGGGCCGCTGCTCTACCTGACGACCTGGGCCCAGGGCATGCCGCAACCCTACGTGTCGACCCTGAACTCCCCCCTGGGACGGGTGGTCGCCAACGCTGCACTTGTTCCCGCCGGCACAAATGGAGGCATCTCGGTATTCGTAAGTGACCGAACAAACCTGGTGATCGATACAAACGGATATTTCGGACACCCATAACGCACTACATCTTCTATGAAGATCGCCTCGGCGGCGGTGCTGACAGCCTTGTCAGCCTGCCGCTTTGCTGACGGCGCACCGGGCCAGTTCTATCAGCAGGGTAGTTTCCAACTTGCTGGAAATGCGCTTCTTACCGCAGACGGCAACACGGCCATCATTTTCGCCGCTCAGCCCACGGTGTTCACTCGATCGAACGGGGTCTGGAGCCAGCAGGGGCCGCTTTCGGCTAATATAGACTGGACTCAGGCGCGCTCATTCGCCATCTCCGCCGACGGCGCAACGCTCATTGTGGGCATGCCCCTGGACAATGACGGCGCGGGGTCCGCGTCGATCCTCGTTCGGAACAACGGCGTTTGGACGGAGCAGGGCAGCAAACTGATGGGTACGGGATCGAGTTCCGCCCAACAGGGCTCGTCTGTAGCCATCTCAAATGATGGGAATACAGCGGCGATAAGTGCCCCTTACGACAACTCCGTCGGCGGGGTATGGGTTTTCACTCGTAGTAACGGCGTTTGGACCCGGCAAGGCGGCAAATTGACTGGCTCCGGTTCCGCAAGCTCCCATCCCGTGCAAGGCACCGCGCTTGCCCTCTCTGCCGATGGCAGTACGCTTGTGATGACTGATGCGGGCGACGCCAATGACCTCGGCGCCGCCTGGGTTTTCGCCCGAGCAAACGGGCAGTGGACCCAACAAAGTAGTAAATTGACGCCTTCCGATGCGACAGGCCTCCCCCAGGTGGGCTCCTCCGCCGATATCTCCGCCGATGGCAACACCGTGGTGCTCGGAGGGCCGGCCGACAACTACGCCACCGGCGCCGCCTGGACTTTTGTCAAGGCGAATGGGACCTGGACGCAACAGGGCTCCAAACTCGTGGGTGGAGGGGCATCGGGCCAGGCGCGGCAGGGTAGTTCGGTGGCGATCTCGGCCGACGGCAATATCGTCCTCGTTGGTGGACCCGGCGACAACAATGGCGCGGGCGCTCTATGGGCGTTCAGCCGCGCGAATGCGACATGGAACCTGTCGGGGTCCAAAATCATTGGAACCGGGACTCGAGGATTAGGGAGTTCGTTGGCGCTCTCCGCCGATGGAACCACTGTCGCGGCGGGCGGCCCCGTCGTGATGCTCTTCGCCGCTTCCGCGAATCCTCCACCCGTGACACTGACGCCTACCATCGATTACGGGAATTCCACCGGCCGCCTCGGCTACATCGCGGTTGCGGTCAATCCTCCGGGCGCAAGCTGGACCGTGACGAGTAATACAGCATGGCTGACCGTGATCTCGCCCGCGGTCGGAACCGGCAATACCTCGGTCGCTTACTCGGCGGCGCCGAACAACTCGATCCTTTCCCGAGCAGGAAGCATCACCGTCAATGGTCAGACTTTCACGCTCATCCAGGGCGGAGTGCCCCCAAGCTTTAGCGTTACCCCAACCGACTCGACGCTTCTCGCGGCAGGCGGCACGGTGACGCTTACCATCACCGCTTCGGCGCCCGACGCTCCCTGGACCGCCACGACCCTCATCCCCTGGATCGCGTTCACATCCACGGAAAACGGCGCCGGCAGCGGCACTCTGACCGTTTCCGTGGCCGCCAACCCGCTCATCGCCCGCAAAGCTTCGTTCACCGTCGCCGGCATCCTGATCAACATCAATCAGGCCGGCGGTTCGTCCATCACCAGTATCAGTACGGCGGGAAAGCCGTGGAGCATCGTCAATGGACCCGACGGAGCGCTCTGGTTCACGGAGCAAACCAATAAGATCGGCCGCATCACGACGGCTGGCGCCCTTACTGAGTACGCAATCTCCGCGCCCGGCGTTTCCACGCGCGGCATTACCGCCGGGCCCGATGGCGCCCTCTGGTTTACGGCGTCTTCCAACAACCCGAACCTCGGCATGATCGGGCGAATCACGACTGCTGGCGCCATCACGCTATATCCACTACCAACGACAGCCGCGAAGCCGATCGCAATGACGGGTGCGGCCGACGGAGCGCTTTGGTTCACGGAACAAAGCCCGAGCCAGATCGGCCGCATTTCGACCGCCGGAATCATCACGGAGTTTCCCCTACCCACAGATATCGACGGCGGTCCCGCAGGAATCACTTCGGGCCCAGACCAGGCGCTGTGGTTCACCTCAGGCAGCTATATCGGGCGATTCACGACGACATCGCCCGGCACTGTTGCGCAATTTCAACTGTCCAGCATTCCCAGCGAGAGCATCGTTACCGGCCCCGACGGAGCGCTGTGGTTTGGACTCCTGCCTGGAGGCGGTCGGTCGAGCGGCTATTGTTACGACTCCGGCATCGGCAGAATCACGACTGGAGGTCGAATCACGCTGGGCTCCCTTCCTTATCCGGATCACTCGTCGACGCTCTGCCACGGAAATGTCGGCGTCACTGCAGGACCCGACGGTGCTCTTTGGGTTGCTGACAACAATCGCGCGATCTATCGTGTCACCACGGGAGGAGTGATGACGGCCCTGTATCCAGCCGACGCCACGTTCGGAATCACCGCAGGTTCCGATGGTGCACTCTGGTTTGCCCAATCGAACGGAGTCGGAAAGGCGCCGGCTCCCGCCGCACCGTCGGGGCTCGCGTTCTATCCTCTTAATCCCTGCCGCGTCGTGGACACCCGTGATCCGAGTTTCACTGGTCCATTTGGCCCACCCACGCTGGGCGCTAACGCAACACGTCAGCTTCCGATTTTGTCCAGTTCATGCGGTGTTTCCTCAGCGGCTCAAGCCTATTCATTGAACATCACCGTTGTTCCTCCCGTGCCCCTGACTTTCCTGACGGTCTGGCCTGCGGGACAACCCTTGCCCCTGGTCTCGACACTGAATTCGTACGACGGAACCGTAGTTGCCAACGCGGCCATTGTGCCAGCCGATTCCACCGGCGAGGTGAACCTTTATGTCAGTGGCCCGGCCGACGTGGTCGTTGACATCGATGGGTACTTCGCTCCTCCCGGTACGCAAGGGCTGGCGTTTTATCCCGCAACCCCGTGCCGTGCCGCCGATACGCGCACTGGCCAGCCGATGTCCGCCGCCGAGACGCGCAGATTTCCCATATCCGGCGTTTGCAACATTCCGGCAACAGCCCAGGCCTACTCGCTGAATATGACGGCGGCGCCCGCAGCGCGGCTCTCGTATGTCTCGCTCTGGCCGGCAGGCAAGCAGCAGCCATTCGTGTCAACACTAAATTCGGACGGGCGGATTGTCGCGAATGCCGCGATTGTCGCAGCCGGGACAAACGGTGCCGTAAACGTCTTCACTTCCGACCTCACCCACGTCATCATTGACGTCGACGGGTACTTTGCGCCACCCGGAGGCCCTGGTGCTCTCTACTTTTATCCGGTGACGCCATGCAGAACCGCCGATACGCGCTCCGGAGAAGGGTATCAGGCCCCCTACGGCCCGCCAAGCCTGGCCACGAACAGTACCCGCATGTTCCTGATGGGCGGCAACTGCGGGCTTCCTCCGTCCGCGCAAGCCTACTCGTTGAACCTGACCGTGGTTCCGTTATTGACCCTGGGTTATTTAAGCGTTTGGCCTGCAGGCATCACACAGCCCTACGTTTCAACGCTCAATTCACCGCTCGGAAGAGTGGTTGCGAATGCCGCTATCGTCCCAAGCGGGGCCAATGGAGCCATTTCTGTTTTCGTGACAGACCCGACCGATCTCGTTATCGACGCCAACGGTTATTTCGCCCATTAGTGTTTGGCGAGCCAAGGTATTTCACAGCCTCTGATTCTTCCCGTCCCGCGAAAATTGGAGGATGTGGAAGGGTGGAGCAGCCTTCAGCCTGCCTTTGGACTTTACCGAGAAAGGACACGCGAAAACGCCGGTCCCACCAAGCTGCTTCGCACATACTGAGGCTCGAAGAATCTGAAGCTGTGTAATGGCTTTTCAATCCGAGGGTTACCGTTGGTTGCGGCTATGCGGCTCGGTGGGGCAGGCGGTTTCGTCTGCCCGACTTCTGCCACAGGGCCCACTAGCGCGTAACCAGCGAACAGGACAGCGCCTGTGGCGAATCCGCTTTGAACCCGTTTTGCTGGTCTGCTTTGTAGTCTTCGAACGTCGCGTAGCCGATCACATGCCAATCGATATCAGCATTGGCCGACGCACCGTGGTAGAGATACAGCACGCCGTAGCGGCACGCCTTGCTCGACGACTTCAGACGAAACGTGAATCGCCGCTCGTTGCCTTTTTCACTTCGCTCCAACACCTCATACGGCACACGTTTGCAGGCACTAAACGGGGTCGACCATGAGATGGTCTTCGTTCGGACGTACAAGCCGCCATAGCAAGCGCGTCCCGTTCCCTCAAATGTGCCGGTGAATGGCGGTTCGGCGGCGCTACCTGTCGCCTGCCACAGACTAACGATCAGCGCGGCGCCGGCCAGCCGATTCACTATTGGCACTGCAATCCCCGTTTCGACCTCTCTATGATCGTCAAACAATACGCGAGTTTGTCGGCATACCTTCCATCGCGCGTGTTGTACTTGTTGGCGATCGTAGCATTAGTGATCGGCTCCCACCCGACAATCACCGTACGTGTCTTGGCTTTTTGAATGCTGATCGTCTGCTTGGGCATAAGCACCTTTGCAGTGGGATTGAGTTTCTGCAAAGTGGCGGGTGTCGACCCATTCTCACGCGCAATCTTGTCGAAGCTATCGCCCGGCTTAATCGTATACGGAACGACAGGGCCCTCGGTCGTAGTTAGCTGGTCGAATTTTGCGCACCTCATCAAAAGATACCCGACGCCTGCCCGGATGTTCATGCGTGGATCGGCGCCCGCGATTTGCACCGTCAGGCCGGATTTCAGGCTCGGAGGGATGATCAGGGATCCGCCTTCCTGCCCTCCCAGCAGTGCTTTCAAACCCGGGTCGCCGGAGTTTCCGATCTGCATTGGCCGTGACTTCCAGGCGGCGTTGGACGGTCCGCCGCTCTCGGTCCAAAGCATGGCCTTAACCGTCTTCCAGTCCAGCGGCTTGTAGCCGGGAGTTCCACCCAGAAACTTGTTGTACTCCGCAACAATGCGCCAGATATCGCAGTCGTATTCGTCCCACGCGTTATCTGTGAGCGCTTCATCAATCGTCTCCTGCCACTTCTCGTAAGCAGTTTTCTCATGTTTCGCGTGGACCGCGGCTGTCGCCATAATCTATTCCTCACTCTTAAAAATCGATACTCATTTTCACTACGACTGCGGAGTCCGATATGGATGCTGGCGCGTAGAAGGCGGCTGGGTTACTTTGTCCGGAGCGTCCGCATCTCATCTGACAGCAACCCTTCAGAGAGGCTGCCCCGCGTCGTCCAACTGATTCGGAGGCGGGCGAAACCGCCTCCTCCACCCTTTCACATAAAAAGAAGTTCGCCTTTAGCTTGCCAGCGTTTGGGGCGATAAGCTTGCGATAATGGTACTTCCGCTAGTATGACCACGCCTACTGCCTCGCTGAAAGTTACCCCACTGAACGCCGTCCACCGTGAAATGGGCGCCAAGATGGTCGATTTTGGCGGCTGGGACATGCCGGTGCAGTATTCCGGCATTATCGATGAGCATCACACCGTACGCCGCGCCGTCGGCCTCTTCGACGTCAGCCACATGGGAGAAATCGAGGTCCGCGGCCCCGAGGCGCTGGCCCTCGTCAACTACATCGCAACCAATGACGCCTCGAAGCTGAAAATCGGGCAGGCGCACTATTCCGGCCTGTTATACGACCATGGCGGCTTCGTAGATGACATCCTGGTCCACAAAGTGGACGACGATCATTACTTCATCTGCGTCAACGCTTCGAATCAGGACAAAGATTTCGAGCATATCGACAGCACAAATCGCTTCCAGGCGAAGGTTGAATTCGCCAGTCCGCGTTATGCGCAGTTGGCGATCCAGGGTCCGAAAGCGCTTCCTACATTGCAGAAGCTCACGGCGACCGATCTCGCTCCGATTAAGTATTACCACTTCAAGGACGGCGAGGTTTCCGGTATCTGGGCGCGGATCGCGCGCACCGGCTACACCGGCGAAGACGGCTTCGAAATCTACATCTCGCCTGACGAAGCGCCCCGCATCTGGAAGGAACTTCTCTCGGCCGGCGAGGAGTTTGGAATTAAACCCTGCGGCCTGGGAGCCCGCAACACCCTGCGCCTTGAATCCAAGATGGCGCTGTACGGTCACGAGATTAACGCGTCCATTACGCCCTACGAGGCCGACCTGGCCTGGATCGTCAAGCTGGACAAAGGCGACTTCCAGGGCAAAGCGGTGCTTGAAAAACAGAAAGCCGAGGGAGTGAAACGCAAACTTGTCGGGTTTGAAATGGTTGGCCGTGGGATTGGCCGCGACGGTTATGAGGTGAATCTCGATGGCGCACCCGCGGGGTGGGTAACGAGCGGTGGCCCATCGCCGACGTTAGGCAAGAATATCGGGCTATGTTATTTGCCCGTAGACCGGGCAGTTCCTGGACAGCGCATCGAGATCATGATTCGCAACCAGCCGGTCGAGGCGATTACGATTCCAACACCGTTCTACAAGCGAGCAAAATAAACATGTTTCCAAAAGAGTTTCGCTATACCAGAGAACACGAGTGGGTGAACGCCGAAGGCGACATTGGAGTGATCGGGATTACGGATCACGCCCAAAAGGAATTGGGAGACATTGTCTATGTCGAATTGCCCAAGGTCGGCGCCTCCGCCGAGAAGGGCAAGGCTTTGGGTTCGGTGGAATCCGTTAAGGCCGTTTCCGACGTCTACGCCCCCGTTTCAGGCGAGGTGATTGAAGCCAACGAACTGCTCGCAACCGCGCCTGAAAAACTCAACGAGGATCCCCATGGAGCCGCCTGGCTCGCCAAGATCCGCATTTCCAATCCCGCCGAACTGCATGAACTGATGTCCTCCGAGGAATACGAAGCCTACGTCAGCGCCGAGGCTGCGAGCCACTAGGTGGGACAGGCTTCAGCCTGTCCACTAATTGCTTAAGAATGCCTCATGCTGTCCCCGGCCTGCTGATCGATTCTCTGACCATTGTTGTAATCGATCTCCTGCTGGCCGGAGACAACGCACTCGTGATTGCCATGGCGGTGCGTTCCCTGCCGCCCCCGCAGCGTCGTCTCGGCGTGACGCTCGGCGCCCTCGGCGCAGTGATTCTTCGCATCGCCATCACAATCGTTGCCGCCCAATTCCTCACGATTTCCTATGTAAAGCTACTGGGCGGATTATTCGTGATCTGGATCGCCGTCAAAGTCTTTTCTGACGTCAGCTCTCCAGAATCCACTACGGCAAGTTCCAGGCAATTCCTCAAGACCGTGTGGTATATCGTCTTTGCCGACATCACCATGTCCGCCGATAACGTGCTCGCTGTCGCGGGAGCCTCCAAAGGCAGCGTCCCCCTGATCATTTTCGGGCTCTGTGTCAGCATCCCATTCGTTATCTTCTCGAGCAACCTGCTGTCGATCCTGATGGACCGTTACCCCCTCATCATGTACCTCGGCGCCGCAATCCTCGGGAAGGTGGGCGGCGAAATGATTCTCACCGACCCGGCCGTAACCCAGGCCTTGGAGCCCTCAAAAACCTTCCTCTACTGTGCTGAGGCGGCAGCAGCCATCGGCATCCTGGTGGCAGGTCGAATTTTGAGCCGCCGGTCAGTGGGTGAGACGCCGAAAGCGGAGCTGTAATACGTCCTGACAGGCTGCTGATGGGCTGTTGCATTACTACTTCTGCTGGGAATCGCAACACTTCTACGCCATCTGGGGTACGACGGGTCGGCCAATCTCAGACGAGCATCCACCCTTTCCATGTGGTGCATCTTTTAAAATAAAAGTTGCGATACCTACCGAAGTCAGATCTCGAGCGCCGCGAGATGCTCGACGCAATCGGCGCGAGTTCACTTGAAGATCTGTTTTCCAATCTGCCGCCGGAAGTGCGGCTGGACCGGCCCCTGAACATCGAGCCGGGCAAATCGGAATACGAGATTGTTGACTATTTTCGCGCGCGCGGAGCCGAAAACGCCGATGGATATGCCAGTTTCCTCGGCGCCGGGGCTTATTACCACTATCGGCCGGTCCTGGTCGATACGGTGGTCTCGCGCGGCGAATTTCTAACTTCTTACACGCCATACCAGGCCGAAATCGCGCAAGGCACACTGACCACGATTTTCGAGTTCCAGACGATGCTTTGCCAGCTCACGGGCATGGAGGTGGCCAATGCCTCGATGTACGACGGGTCTTCCGCGGTTCCCGAAGCCGCCATGATGGCGATGCGCGTCACCGGGCGCGATCGCATCGTGATTTCGCGCACGGTGCACCCGGAATATCGTGAAGTGCTGCGGACCTACGCGCGCCACCAGGGCATGCCAGTCGCGGAGTTCGATTACGACCACGATTCAGGCCGTCTCGACCTTGCCGACCTGGAGAGCAAAATCGATAAGGAGACCGCCGCGGTCATCATCCAGTCGCCGAATTTTTTCGGGATCATCGAGGATTCGCGTAAGGCGGCCGAAATCGCACACAAACATGGCGCGTTGCTGGTCTACGTGTTCACAGAAGCGGTCTCGCTCGGGCTGCTGGAACCTCCGCGCGATGCCGACATCGTAGCGGGCGAGCTGCAGTCGTTTGCGATTTCGCCAAGCTATGGCGGTCCTTACGCCGGCATCATCGCCACCAAAGAGAAATTTATGCGCCAGATCCCCGGGCGGCTGGTTGGCGAAACCAAGGACACCAACGGGAATCGCGCCTACTGTTTGACGCTTGCAACCCGTGAACAGCACATCCGGCGTGAGAAGGCGACCTCTAACATCTGCACTAACCAGGCTTTGATTGCGCTGATGGCGACGGTTTTCATGACCGTCTACGGGAAGCGCGGCCTGCGCGAGTTGGCCGAACAGAACCTCTCCAAAGCGCACTACCTGGCCTCCAAGACGCCCCAGCGCTTCTCCGGGCCGTTCTTCAACGAGTTCGTGGCGGCCACCAACGGCCGCACGCCAGATCAGATCAATACCGCACTGCTCGACAAGAAGATCATTGGAGGTTTACCGCTAAAGCGCTTTTATCCGGAACTGGAAAACGCCATGCTGCTGTGCGCGACCGAAATGAACCGCCGCGAGCAGATGGACGAGGTCGGGAGGGCTTTCGGAAAATGATCAAAAAAGTTCGGCAGCACGTCAATCAGAACGAGTCCTTAATCTTTGAGCGCAGCTCGCCCGGCAAGCATGCATACCAGTTGCCCGAACTGGACGTGCCGGCCGTCGACCCGGCGTCGGCGATCGGCGCCGAGAACACGCGCGACCAGATTGAGGGCTTCCCGGAAGTGAGCGAGGTGGAGACGATCCGCCACTTCACCCGGCTTTCGACCCAGAACTACGCGATCGATTACGGCCTGTACCCGCTCGGCTCCTGCACGATGAAGTACAACCCCCGCGTTAACGAGCTCGTGGCGCGGACCGAAGGCCTCGCCTGGGCGCACCCCTACCAGCCCGAATCGTTATCCCAGGGCGTAATGGAAGTGGTCGCGGCGTTGGAAAAAGCGCTGGCCGAGATCACCGGCATGGACGCGGTGACGCTGCAGCCCGCCGCCGGTGCGCACGGTGAATTTACCGGTATTCTGCTCGTGCGCGCGCTGCTGGAATCGCGCGGCAATGCCCGGAAGAAGGTCCTGGTCCCGGATTCTGCCCACGGCACCAACCCCGCCACGGTCGCGACAGCCGGCTACGTTGTAGAAAACATCAAATCGAATCAGCACGGGTTCATCGACCTGGAAACGCTGGAAAAAGCCGTCACCGAAGACGTGGCCGCCATGATGGTGACCAACCCGAACACGCTGGGCGTCTTCGAGCACGACATCAACCGCGCGGCCGACATTCTCCACGCCAAGGGCGCGCTGGTATACATGGATGGCGCGAACATGAACGCGCTGGTCGGCATCTCGCGGCCCGGCGATTTTGGCATTGATGTGATGCACCTGAACCTGCACAAGACTTTCTCCACGCCACACGGGGGCGGAGGTCCGGGCTCAGGCGCCGTCGCCATCAAGAAGCACCTGGAGCCATTTCTGCCGGGTCCACGGCTGAAGCGCGTCGGCGATCAATGGGCCTGGAACTACGACCTGCCGCAATCGATCGGACGCGTGAAAGCGTTCTACGGCAATCATGGCGTACTCGTGCGAGCTCTGGCGTATATCATGGCGCATGGAGGGCCGGGCCTGAAGAACGCCACCATGGATGCCGTCCTGAACGCCACCTACATCCGCAAGCTGCTGGAGCCTTACTACGAGCTGCCGTACAAGAGCCCCAACATGCACGAATGCGTATTCAGCGACGCCCGCCAGGCGAAGTATGGAGTGCGTACGGGTGATATCGCGAAGCGGCTGATCGACTATGGTTTTCATCCCTACACGGTGAGTTTCCCGCTGATCGTCCACGGCGCGCTCATGATTGAGCCCACCGAGACGGAAGGCAAGCAGGAGCTGGACCAGTTTATCGACGCGCTTATCTCCATCGCGAAGGAGGCGGAAGAGGACCCGCAACTGGTGATTAAAGCGCCGCACCTGACCCGCACGTCGCGAGTGGATGAAGTGGGCGCGGCACGCAAACCGGTCGTACGTTGGAAGCCAGAGACGCCAGCCCGACAGGCAGCCGACTGAGGTCATTCGGGGCGCAACTCGCCCTCGTTTTCCTCGTTGTACTCGCGTTGCGTCTGCCGTTCCTGAATCAGGCGATTCAGGGCGACGACGTTTATTTCCTGTATGGGGCGGAGCAGGCGCAGATTGATCCGCTCCATCCCGATCACGCCCAATTCGTATTCATGGGCGACCACGTCGATATGCGCGGCAACACGCATCCGCCCCTGGTCCAGTGGATCCTTGGCGGATTGCTCGCGATTTTCCGGGACATCCGTGAAGTCCCGTTTCACGCGGCTTATATCGTGTTTTCGTTGATTGCGGCCGCGGCCGCGCTGGCCCTGGCGCGCCGATTCACGGAGCAACCCCTTCTGGCGACAATGCTGTTTCTCGTAACCCCGGTGTTTGTCGTTAATGGCAATTCGCTCGAAACAGACGTTCCATTCGTGGCATTCTGGCTGGCAGCAATTGCGATGTTCGTGCGCGCGGTCGACAACCGGTCCATGCCGTGGCTGGTGGCATCCTGCTTCCCGATGGCGTTAGCGGTCCTCGATTCATACCAGGCCGTTGTCCTGATTCCCATCCTGCTGCTGTACGGCTGGCGCTGGCGGCCCGCCTGGTTCGTTGCGCTCACGCCTGCGATCGTCATCGGAGGCTTCCAGATCTACGGCCGTCTGTCGACCGGCGCCGCTCCGGCCGCCGTCCTCACCGGCTATATGAAAACGTACGGCTGGCAAGCGTTCGGGCAGAAGATCCGAAACGCGATCGCCCTGACGGGACACATGGGCTGGCTGGTCTTCCCTGGACTCGCAATCGCTGCATTCTGGCGCCGCTGGATCATCTTAATCCCGCTGACCCTCGCAGCTGCAATCTTCGATCCGAATCCGATGTTCTGGCTCTCGATCTCCGCGGGACTCGCGGTACTAATCTGTTGTGCGGAGCGCTGGCGGGACTTCTCCGCTCAATGGGTGCTCGTCTTCTTCGCTGCATCCCTCGTCATCTTCTTCGCCGGGTCGGCGCGATACCTGCTCCCCATCGCGCTCCCCGTAGCGATCCTTGCCGCCCGCCAACTCGCGCCCAAGTGGCTTTACGCCGGTCTTGCTGTCCAGGCGACGATCAGCCTGATGCTAGCCGTCGTCAATTACCAACATTGGGACGGCTACCGCCAATTCGCCGCGCAATTCGACACCGGCAATAAGCGCCTCTGGATCAATAGTGAGTGGGGTCTGCGCTACTACCTCGAGTCCAAGGGCGGCGTGCCCATCGTCCGCGACCAGGTGCTGCACCCCGGCGATGTCATCGTATCGAGCGCCTTGGCCTATCCGGTTCCATACACCGCCGGCGGCGGAGTGCTTGCGCCGACCTCCAGCCGCGAAATCACGTCGCGCATACCCCTGCGGCTCGTCGGGCTTAACAGCAAAGCAGCCTACTCCACAACAGAACACGGCCTTCGACCCTTCGATATCTCGACTGGCCCAATCGACCGGATACGCGTCGAAACCGTCACCGAGCGAGTTCCCGCCCTCGAATACCTCACCATGAACGCGAAAGAAGCCGGGGAACAGATCGTCGACGGAATCAGCGATCTCGAAGACAACCGCTGGCGTTGGATGAGTGGGCGCGGCGTGCTGATACTGAAGTCGCCGGCGCAGGCGGTGCCGGTCAAGGTGGACCTGAACATCCCCGACCAGGCCCCCTGTCGAGCCATCAAGATCTATATCGACGACCAACTCGTGAAATCCGAGAGCTTCGACAAGCCAGGCTCCTACACCGTCACAACCGCGCCTACGAAACCCTCCGGCGCCACCGCAACACTCCGCATCGAAGCCGACAAGACATTCACCGTCCCCAGCGACAACCGTGAACTCGGTATCATTCTGACGGGAGCCGGATTCTCTCAATGAACTGGCAAAATGCTGTACTCGGCCGCACGGGCCGCGAGGTCGGCCGCCTCGGCATGGCGGCATCCTATGGCGTTCCCGCGAAATCTGTCGAGGAAGCCTTCGACCGGGGCGTAAATTACTTGTACTTCGGCAGCATGCGTAAGAGCGGCTTTGCGGAGGCCCTCCGCAACCTACGCCCGAAACGCGATCAGATCACCCTGGTAGTGCAGTCTTATTCCAGGTTTGCGGCCTTGGTCGGTCCAAGTCTGAGCATGGCGCTGAGGAAGATCGGCTACGACTACGCCGACCTGCTGCTGCTCGGTCTCTGGGGTAACGAGCCGCCCGGCCGCATCCTCGACGCCTGCCGCAAGCTGCGCGACTCCGGCCGCATCAAGCATATCGCTATGTCCACGCACCAGCGTCCGCTCATCCCGAAGCTGGCGGCCGCCGACATCGACGTCTTCCACGTACGCTATAACGCGGTTCACACCGGCGCCGAACGCGAGGTCTTTCCCCAACTCGCCGCCCTGAACGGGACGCGTCCGGGTCTGGTCGCGTTTACCGCCACAAGCTGGCGCCAGCTTCTGAAATCTGGAAAGATCCCCAACGGCGAAAAGACGCCATCGGCAACCGACTGCTATCGCTTCGTGCTCTCGAACCCCGCCATCGACGTGTGCATGAGCGGACCGGCCGATGCCGTCCAGGCGCGCGCCGCGTTGGACGCTCTCGACCACGGGCCGATGAGCGAAGATGAACTGGCCTGGATGCGCCGCGTCGGTCAAGCTATTTACCGTTGATGAAATATCCGGTCTTGCTGATGGGCCGCGCGCTGGGCACCGGCGGGACGGAGCGCCAACTGACCGAAACGGCGAAAGCCCTCGATCGCTCGGTATTCGAACCGCACGTCGGAGTTTTCAAAGCCGGCGGCATGCGGACCTCCGAACTGAGCGGCCAGGGTATACCTGTCGTCGAGTTTCCGATCACGTCGTTCCTTTCCCTAGGCGCCTGGCAAGCAGCCTGGCAGTTGATTCGCTACATCCGCCGCCACAAAATACGTCTGGTTCACACCTGGGACTACCCGCTGACGACCTTCGCAATTCCGCCCACACGGCTCTTCACGTCAGCCGTCCCGGTGACCAGCCAACGAAGTGACCGCTGCCTGATTCCGCGCCACTACCGCCCGTTGATCGCAATGACCGATCGTCTGGCCAACGCGATCGTAGTGAACTGCGATTTCGTGCGCCGTCACCTGGTAACCGATGCGCACGTTCCTGACCGTAAAATCCGTCTCTGCTACAACGGCATCGATACCGACCGCTTCCAACGGGTGCAGGCCGGCAATGCGTCCTTGCTGATTGGAACCGTCTGTGTGCTGCGTCCGGAAAAGGACTTGCCGACCCTCATGGACGCCTTTGCGCGCCTCACGCCGGGGCCACAACTCGCCATTGTCGGCAGCGGTCCCGAATCAGCCCACCTCACCGGGTACGCACAAACCGCCGGTATTGCCGGGAACTGCCACTTCGAGCCCGCCACTCCGCACGTCACCGAGTGGCTGAGCAAGCTGGATATCTTCGTCCTGCCTTCCCGAAGCGAGGCGCTGTCCAATTCGCTGATGGAAGCAATGGCGTGCGGTTGCTGCGTGGTCGCGTCGGATGTCGGAGGCAATCCCGAAATGGTGCGCCACGGCGAAACCGGCATGCTGTTTCCGGCAGGCGACGCGCAGGCGCTCGCCGCCACTCTGCAAAACCTGGCCGCCGACGCCGCGCTACGTCAAACGCTCGCCCGCAACGCGCGCGTCTTCATTCACGAGAAGTTTTCCATTCAAGCGCTGGGAAAGCGCATGGGCGAGATCTACACGGAGCTGCTTTCAGACTAACCGGCCATTCTCCGCGCGCAGAAATGGAATCCCGCAGCCAACGGCAAGCGCGGCGTCCCGATCCGAATCCCCGATCAGCAGCGAATGGGCCAAATCGACATCCCACTTGTCCTGAGCCTGCAGCACCAGCCCCGGACGCGGCTTGCGGCAATTGCAGGTGTTCTCTTCGTGCGGGCAGCAGAACACGTCGTCGACCCTGGCGCCGTGGCGCGCAAGCTCGGCCGTCATCCGGCTATGAATCTCCTCCACGTCTGCGGCGCTCATGACACCCCGAGCCACGCCGCGCTGGTTCGTCACCACAATCACCAGGAACCCGAGCGCATTGAACAACCGAATCCAATCGATCACCCGCGGCAGCAACCGGAACTCGCTCCAATCCCGAATATATTCGCCATCTCGTGGTTTCTCGTTAATGACGCCGTCGCGGTCGAGGAAAACGCACCGCCGGCTCACTCGCGATCGCTCCCGATATGCACGATTTTGCTTCCCTGCGGATCGAGCGCAAATGGAAGCTCGCGCAAATCTGCCAGCGCCTCTCGTAGGCTCCCATGCTTATGCGGCTCGCAGAAAAACAGCAGGAATCCGCCGCCACCTGCGCCCAGCAGTTTGCCGCCAAGCGCACCAGCACCCAACGCCCGCTCATAGTAATCATCGATCTTCGGATTGCTGATCGACGCCTCCAGCGACCGTTTCGCCTCCCACGCCATATGCAGCAGCCGTCCAAACGCGTTGAGGTCGCTGCCTGTCGTGAGAACGTCGCGCAACTCCCGTGCGATGGCGCACAGCTTGCGCAGAACCGGGAGCTTCGTCTCCGTGCCGGCCTGCTGCTTGGCCAAAACCATCCGAGCATCGCGAGTATCGCCGGTGTAAAACATGAGCAGCCGACGGTTCAACTCCTGGCGCGTCTCGGTCGGGCAAACGACCGGATCCACAAACACAGTCCCATCCGGATTGAACTGAATGAACTGCAGACCACCATACGCCGCGATGTATTGGTCCTGTTTACCGATTGGCTCCTTTAAGCGTTCGATCTCAATCCCGCACGCCTCCCGTGCGAGCCGTTCAGCGGTGACCACCTTGCCGTTCATGGCGTGCAGAGCGTGCAGCAGTCCCACGGTGAAGCTGCTCGACGAACCCAGACCCGTTCGCGCCGGAAGGTCGCCCATCGACACCACTTCGAGGCCGCGCTTGACTCCCAACTGCGTCAGGCATTCCCGTACGATCGGATGCTCGATCTGCTCAACCGAATCGACAATCTCGGTGCGCGAATAGCTGATCCGGAAATTCTGTTCGAAATGCTCTTTCACGGCGATGTACATGTACTTGTTTATCGCCGTCGAGAACACCACACCCGGCTCGTGCGTGTAGTAGCTCGCCAAGTCCGAACCACCGCCTGCGAAACTCACGCGGAATGGCGTTCTGGTAATGATCATGCGCCGAGCAATTCCTCAATCACCGCCAGCCGGTCCGGCGTGCCGATGTCATAAAACCGCTCTGTCGTTACGAAACCCGCAAGCTCATGGGTGGCGATCAGCTTCGGAAAGACCTCCTTCTCCAGCGACACCGCCCCCGCAGTAGGAATCAGCTCCACCACCGACCGCCGAAACGCCAACACACCGGCCTCGACGTAGGAGAGCCTGTCCGGCGAATCCTTCTCATAACGGGTCACATACCCGCTATCGTCCAGGTCGATATTGTTCTTTACAGACGTATCCCCGAGGCGGTTGTCATAAACAACGACGACGCCTTCGCTCGTAAGACTCTCCATCACGAGCCGGTACTTGATCGGCAAATACGAGTCGCCGTAGATGACGAGGAACCCATCCTCGAGCAAACTGCGTGCTTCCCGCAGGGCGCCGCCCGTGCCCAATGGCGCCGGTTCCCGCGAATACGCGATACGCAGACCCAATGCCGACCCGTCGCCGAAATACTCTTCGATCTGCTCGCCAAGGTATCCCGTCAACAGCACGACATCGCGTATTTCCTGCCGCGCCAGCAGACGCAACTGGTGTTCCAGGTACGGCGCGCCGGCCACCGGGACCATCGGCTTCGGGATCGCCTCGGTAACCGGACGAAGCCGCGTCCCGAGCCCACCCGCCAGAATCACTGCCTGCATGCCGCCAGTGTGCTCGCAATCGCGATTTTGACGGCCTCGGCGGAGTTGTGCCGGGCTTTCCAGCCAATCTGATTGAGCTTGGTGACATCCAGCCGAAACCGCGGCACGTCACCCGGCCACCCGCCCTCACCGCCGGTGAACTCGTACTCGACCCCGTTGAGCCCCATCGCCTCCACCACGAGATCGGCAATGCGAGTTACCTGCAGCGAATCGTCGCACCCCAGGTTGTAAACCGCCAGCGGCTCCGTCGCGTGCTCCACCAGGAACAGCATCGCATCGACGCACTCCTCGCTCAGCAAATACGACTTCGCCTGCTGCCCATTGCCAAGAATCCGGAGTCTGCGCGGATTCTCTCGCAGCCGGGCCACGAAGTCGCCAATGACCGTCCGACCCCGGCTCCGCACCTTGGGTCCCACGATGTTCGCAAACCGGAAAATCCAGCACCGCATGTCGAAAAGGTTGCGAAACGCCGAGATCATGGCCTCGCAGCTCAGCTTGGTTGCCCCGTACAGCGAGATCGGTTGTGGGTAAAACGCGCTTTCCGGAATCGGCTGGATCGGCGACACGCCGTAGATTGCCGACGTCGACGAGAACCCGAGCCGCTTTACGCCATCGCGCCGCATTGCCTCGAGTACGTTGTAGGTGCACAGGACATTCTGCTGCAGATCCTTGTCTGTTGGATCGCCCTCCGCGAACTTTACATCGGGATTGGCCGCCAGGTGCCAAACCATCTCGACGCCAGTCATTACCGACAGTACAAACCCGAAATCCCGCAGATCACCCTCCGCAAAAGTGAACTTCGGATCGTGCCGAAATGGCGCGATATGTTCCAGTTTTCCGCTGCTCAGGTCGTCGGCAACCACCACCTCATGACCACGAGCCAGCAATGCCCCGGCAAGGTCCGAGCCAATGCAGCCGGCGCCTCCGGTTACCAGCGTCTTCATTTACCACTAGCGTACACTGGTTGTTTGCAATCGAGCCGCATTGCCTTCTTGATTGCGCAGCATCCCGCAATCAATCATGCCGTCATTCTGCGCGAAGTGCGTTACCTTCGGGCAACTTTTGACATCCAGATGGCTTCAGTGCGCCCACCCGATCGGCCTCTCGACCAGCTTTCTCCTGAAGAACGCGACGAGGCCGAGCGTACGTACTACATCAAATCGCAAGGGGCGGGAGGCGCCGCGGCGGCCCTGGTATCCGCGTTTGTACTCAATCCCGCGCGTTTCTTCGGAGGTGCATTCTACGGCGCCAGGCTCGGCGGTTTGCGTTTGAAACAAATCTTCCTGAACCTGGCCTATTTCATCGAAGCGGCCATGGTCGGCCTCTGGATGCGCCGCAACGGGTTGAACAAACTGCACACCCACTATTCCTCGACTGTTGCCCTGCTGGTACATAAAACGTTCGGCTTCGACCTGTCCATCTCCTTCCACGGTCCCGACGAATTCAATGACCCGGCCGGCTTCTGGGTCCGCGAAAAGGTGGCGGCTTCGAAGTTCGTAAGGGCCATCAGCCAGTACGCCAGAAGCCAGCTCATGAAATCGTCAGCAGTCGAGGATTGGGACAAGATTGCTGTGGTCTATATGGGCGTCGATCCGGAGACGTTCGCCCCGCGGCCATTCCGGCTCAACCCGTCGCCTGTCGAAATCATCTGCGTGGGGCGCCTCGCGCCGGTCAAGGCCCAGCACATTCTCCTCGAAGCGATTCAAAAGCTCGATCGTAACGTGCTGCTCCATGTCGTCGGTGGCGGGCCCGACCGCGCCAGCCTGGAAGCCGATGCCGCCCGCCGCGGCATCACGAAACAGGTGATATTTCACGGCTTCACCCCCCAGGACAAACTGGACGACCTGTATCGCCGGTCCGACATCTTCGCGCTCCCGAGCTTTGCCGAAGGCGTTCCCGGTGTTCTGATGGAAGCGATGGCTATGGAGATTCCCTGTGTGTCGACCTGGATCACCGGTATTCCAGAGTTGATTCAGAACGGGGTGGACGGCCTCTTGGTGGCGCCATCCGACGCCGAGGGATTCGCCTGCGCTCTGCGCTCCCTGGTCGACGACTCCGACATGCGGCTGCGCATCGGGCAAGCGGGGCGACGCAAGATCCTCGAGAAATTCGACCTGCGCAAGAATTCCGCTCAGTTGGCGGAGGTGTTTCAGCAATGCTTTCTGTCCTGAACGACACCGCATTTCGGCAGGAGGCAGTGGAGAAGGTTCTCGCCAACCTGCCCTCCGATCTTTCGATCGAGTCCCTTCCCGACACCGCCAACGCCACGTATCTCCGCGCCCGCTTAGCGGAAACCGGCGAAGAGGCTTGTGCGCATTGGGAACGCTTCTTCACGCTGCAGCCCGGCCGTGACCCGTTTCATTTGCTCGCCCATGCCCGTTCGCTGGGCGACCTGGAACGATACGAGGAGGCTGCCCTGCAGTTGCGCCGTGCACTGGAACAGCGGCCGCGGTACGCCTTCTACACCCGCGCCGAGAAGCTCGTTTCGCGCGTCAGCAAGAACATCGGCACCCATCTTCGAGAATGCCGCATTGGGATTCTCGGCCATTACACTACCAGCCTCCTCGCCCCCGTCCTGCGCGCGTGCATGCTGCGGGATCGTGTCAGGGCCGAGATTTACGAGGGCCTGTACGGTTCCGTGCAGCAGGAAATCCTCGATCCTTCTAGCGGACTGGCGCGATTCAAACCCGACATCGTCTTCCTGCCCGCAAGCTGGCGCGATCTGCATCTTCCGGGGATCGTCGAAAACGAGGCGGAATACATCGATGCCGCCGTCGAAGAGGCAAAACAGCGATGGCAGCGCCTATCCGAGGCGCATGGCTGCCACGTCGTCCAGTTTGCGTACGATTTCCCAGCCGACGAAGCATACGGGTATTTCGGAAGCTCGCTCAGAGGTGGACGCACGCGCGTCCTGGAGCACCTCAACGCTGCCCTTCGTGAAGCAGCCCCCTCGAACGTCTCGATCCTCGACGCCCCCGCCCTACAAAGGGCCGAAGGAGGCCGCTGGCAGGACGACATGCAATGGCACAGCTTCCAGCAGCACCCCGCCACCGAGTCGCTGCCGGCCTTGGCCGACCTGATGTCGGCCCACGTCCGAGCTGTCCTCGGGCTGACCCGCAAAGTGCTGATCGCCGACCTCGACAACACGCTCTGGAAAGGCATCATCGGCGAAGAAGGACTGCAAGGAATCCAAATCGGACCCGGCTCACCCGCCGGCGAAGCACACAGCCGTCTGCAGCAATACATGTTCGACCTGAAGGCTCATGGCATTCTGCTGGCGGTCGCATCGAAGAACAACCACGAAGACGCCTGCCTCCCCTTCCAGAAGCACGAGCAAATGCTGCTGCGGCTCGAAGACTTCGCCGCTTTCGAAGCGAATTGGAACGACAAGGCAACCTCCATCCGCGAGATTGCCCGCAAGCTGTCGCTCGGACTGGACAGCTTCGTCTTCCTGGACGACAACCCGCTCGAACGCGAATGGGTTCGCTCGCAGTTGCCCGACGTCGCGGTGGTGGAACTCGGCGATAAGGTTTTCGAGTACGTCCAGAACCTCGACCGGCCGCGTTATTTCTTCGGCCTGACCCTCTCCGCCGAGGATATGAAGCGTGCCGATCAGTACCGCAGCGAGGCCGCCCGCAAGCATCTCCAGGCGACTTCTGAATCCCTGGACCAATTCCTCGCCCAACTCCAGTTACGAGCCTCAATCGCGCCGGTCAACCCCGCGAACCTGGCGCGCGTGACCCAGCTCACTAATAAGACCAACCAGTTCAACCTCACCACGCGCCGCTACACTGAGTCCCAGGTCGAGCAACTCGCTGCCGACCCGACCGCCTGGACGGCGGCGTTTCACCTTGCCGACCGCATGGGCGATTACGGCCTGATTGGCGTCATTTTCTGCCACCCGGCTGGCTCGTCCGACGTTTGGGAAATCGATACATGGCTGATGAGCTGCCGCGTCCTCGGCCGTCAAATGGAAAAATTCATGTTCGATCGCCTCGTGGAAGCGGCCCAAGCCCGCGGCATTCGAGAGATTATCGGAGTCTTCCGCCCGACGGCGAAAAACACGCTCGTCCGCGACCTGTACGATCAATTTCATTTCACGCGCGTCTCCGAAGGCTCCGAAGAAGTACGCTACAGTCTCCGAGTGCCGGCCGAGGCCGTGAATACAGCAACGCACGTCCGCGCGGCTGTTGGAACCAACCGAAGTTCCTCGTAAAACGTCTATCGAACCTCCAGGTACGATTCATGAACGATCTTCGGTACGCAGGTCGCAGCCTTCTTCGCAATCCGGCCTTCGCATTGGTTGCGATTCTGACTCTGGCTCTGTGGACAACTCCGTTTCCCAGCGACGATTCCAGCTTCGACTGATCCTCCTGTTCGGCATCGCATCGCTCCTGTTGTCAACGAGGGGAGTTTACGGCGTCGTGGCATTTGCCGTGTCGCAGCGCACCAATGAGATGGGCTTGCGGATGGTGCTGGGGGCGAAGGCATCGAATCTGCAGGCGATGGTGTGGCGCCAGGGAATGAAGCCTGTTGCGCTCGGGATTGGCGCTGGGCTCATCGCGGCCCTCGCCCTGTCGCGGCTGCTGACCAGCCTCCTGTTTGGTGTGCACGCAGCCGACCCGGTGACCTTTGGATCGGTGGCGGCGATCCTGGCGGTGGTT
>DATGJP010000017.1:0-11313 GCA_035295125.1 Bryobacteraceae bacterium
CTGACCACGCATCCGCCGTAGGAATGGCCGACCAGGATCACGTCCGAAAGCTCCTCCCAGCGGAGCAGATTGCCCACGTCCGCAATGTGCGTATCGAGATTCACGCTGGGCGAAGAGACGTGACTCCGATCCGCCACTCCCGTATGCGTCGTCGTGAACACTTCGTGCCCTTGAGCCTGCAGCATTCGCCGCACGCGCTTCCAGATCCAACTCCCTCGCCACGCTCCGTGCACCAGAACATAGGTGGACACAGCGAACCTCCTCGATCGAAAACGCTTCAGGAAAACTCAGCGGGCCCGGCCGGCTTGCGCCATTTCGAGGACGGATCTTACAGCGCCTGCAATTTTTTCTTCGTTCGGCAGCACATACTTCTCGAGCGGCTCGCTATAGGGAATGGAAGTATCGAGCGCGGTCACCATCTTGACCGGCGCCTTCAAATAGGAAAAACCCCGCTCGGCGATTTCGCCGGCGACGATCGCGCCGACGGAGGCGTGGCGCGTGGCCTGGTCGACGACGACCAATCTTCCCGTTTTCTTCACCGAAGCCAGAATAGTCTCGACGTCCAACGGTTCGATGGTACGCGGGTCGACGACTTCCGCGCTGATTCCTTCTTTGGCTAGTGCTTCCGCAGCGGCCAGGGACTTTGTCACCATCCAGCCGGTGGACACGATGGTGACATCGCTGCCCGCACGCTTGACGTCCGCCACGCCGAGCGGGATCACGTAGTCGCCGTCCGGCACCGGCCCCTTGTCCAGCATCTGCATGTAGTGATGGAGATAGATCACCGGGTTATCATCGCGAATTGCAGCGGCCATCAATCCTTTCGCGTCCGCCGAGCAGGACGGCATCACGACCTTCAGGCCTGGAACTCCCATCATGGTGTGATAGATGCAGTTGGAGTGCTGCCCCGCCCATCCCGCGGCGAATCCGAAGCCGGCCTTGAACACCACCGGCACCTTCACTTGGCCGCCGGACATGTAACGAAGGCGCGGCGCCTCATTCAGCACCTGCCCCATGGCTACCAGCATGAATTCGCTCATCCACAATTCAACGACCGGGCGCAGGCCGGTCATCGCTGCTCCGATAGCGATGCCCAGCTCCGCAGTCTCCGAGATCGGAGTGATGCGGACGCGGTTCTTCCCGAACGCCCGGACCATCGGGTCGCGGTCGGTCATGCCGAGGTTTTGCCCATAGAAGATGACGTCTGAATCGCGCTTCATTTCCTCGGTGATCGCGTTGGCCATGGCTTCGGCGTACATCATTTCTCGCGGCATAAGCGCCCCTTTCATGGGTCATGCGAAAACGTACTTAGTGGCTTCCTCGGGTGCCGGGAATGGGCTGGCAAGGGCCGATCGCACCGCTTCTTCCAGTTCGGCGCGAACGGAGTCCTCGATGCGGTTTGCGTCCTTCTCGGACAAAATTCCCCGGCTCTTCAGTTTCTTGCGAAAGAGCTGGATCGGATCCTTGGCGCGAGCGGCGGCGTATTCCTTCTTCCGGCCATAAGTCTCGATGGCCTCGTGCTTCGGAAACTGCGTCGGAACAGGAGGGATCGTGATGGCGTTGCCGTGCGCGCTGAAGCGATAAAATTGGGATTCGATCAGGCTCGGCCCCTTACCAGCCCGCGCGCGCTTCACGGCTTCCCCAACCGCTTCGTACACCTTGAGCGGATCCGTCCCATCCACCGTGGCGCCGGGGATGCTGAATGCCGCGGCCTTCCTCGAGAGATTTTCTCCGGCCACGGAATTCGCATCTTCCAGGCTGATGTGGGTATAGGCCTGATACTGATTGTTCTCCAGGATGTAGACGATTGGCAGTTTCCAGACGGCGGCCATATTCAGCGATTCGAAGAATGCTCCCTGTTTGCTCGCGCCGTCGCCGAAGAAGCAATAAATCACCTGACCGGTTTTCTTGACCTGCGCCGTCAGAGCGGCGCCGGTGGCGTGCGCGATGGCCTGCCCGATGATGCCTGAGGTTCCGGGAAAATGGTGCGCTGGGTCGGCCAGATGCATCGAGCCGCCGAATCCTTGGCACAGACCGTCCTTGCGGCCATAGATCTCCGCCATCATTTTCTCGACGGAGGTTCCCAGAACGATGGGATAGCCATGGCAGCGGTAGCTGGGCATGGCCAGGTCGTTCTCTTGGCGTGTGGCGAGAGCGCCGACGATCGAAGCTTCCGCTCCGTCGGCGAGGTGAGTGTGGCCGCGGATTACGCCGGGATGCTCGACGAATGTTCGCTTCACGCGCTCTTCAAACTCGCGGATGCGCAACATCTGCGTGTACATCCAGACCAGCCGTTCTTTCCCGATTTTTCCCGCCGGCTTTTTCGGCATCGCGCCCTCCGAATTACTTAAGACTGAATGTCAGAGCTTCGGCACAGCATCTCCAGGCCGGCCGATGTAACAGAGCGGCCCACCTACAGGCACTTCCGAATCTTCCTCGGCAACTACTTCGAGCAGCACGCCCTCAGCCGGCGATTCGAGCTCGTAGTTCACCTTGTCGGTCTGCAGCTCAACGAGCGGCTCCCGCTTTTGTACTTTCTGACCCTTTCGCTTGAGCCACTTCACCACGATGACCTGCGTGGTCGGAATCCCTCCCGTTTTCGGAACTGTGACCGTAGTTAGAATGATGATCCTCCCTTCCGGCTCGCTCGTCCCCGGTTCTGCCGCTCAGTTCGTCAGCCGCGCTCGCGACAAGCCGTAACTTTCGAGCACCTTCAGCAGTTCGCGGTGGCCGAAAGCCTGGCAAGGCGAAGCGTAGCCGGTCTTGCGAGGCGGCGCCTGGATCAGGCTGTGCGCCGCATAGGCCTGCATCAATCCGGTCTGGCGATAGCAGCACGTGCCGAACATGATGCACTGCGCGTAGGCCGTGGTGCCCCGCCCGTAGACCACGTCGATCGTGCGATGCTCGCGGCTGTTCTCCCGGGGCGGCGTCCCGCCTTGTACGGCGTTGGCCATTTCCGCCAGCTTCTTCTCCTGCTCTTCCTTCGGCAAAGGCCGGATGTTCTCTTCGAAGTTCTTTTCCGTGGCGAAAACTGCCTGCATGATCTGGCGATTCAGAAGGCCACCCATGGCCTTCACATTGGCGATCTGTGGATGATGCTTATACCAAACCGGATGTGGAAATCCTCCCCAGGACAGCGCCAGTTGTGTCTCAAGCACCGCGGGGACAGCCACTTCGTGCGCCGTGGCGCGGGGCCACGGCTTATATCGATTCTGCTCGAGATAATATGCATCGGTCGGGATTACCGCGAAGATGGTCTGCGTCGAGCCAAACGTCGGAATGCCGGCGAACATCGAGAGTGTCTCCAGGGTGTCAATCCCACCGGTCTCGAGAACCAGGTGGACGGCAATGTCGCTTGCTGCGCACATGTAAGCCATGGCCGGGGCGGCAAGCAATCCTTGGCGCGCGAACTTCTCTCCCCAATGCTCTTCCACCTGGCGGTGCCAGGTCTGCTCGCCTCCGATGTCCACATAGTGGCAGCCCGCCTTCAATGCGGCTTCTATGACCCGAGGACCGTGGTAGAGAAACGGTCCCACGGTATTGCAGACCACCCGGCTGCCACCGAAGAGCTTCGTTAGATCGTCAACGGACCCGCTCGTTTCCGCGATCTCGTAATCCGCTGTCTCAATTCCCGGGACATGATTCATGACCTCTTGAATCCTGGCGCGATTGCGGCCCGCTGCGATAAAAGGAACATTGAACTCGCGCAAAAATTCCGCGACGAGGCGCCCGGAAAAACCGTTCGCGCCATACAGAACGACGGGTCTCTTGCTGTCCATGGGCGGCCCTCGTTTCGGTTGATTCAGTATACTGATGATTCTTTGGCGAGGAACGATACCGCATTCATCTCTTGACAGCAAACGGTGATTTTATCGATAAAGGCCTCACGCCAGTACACTGAAATGCAAGCGCTCTCGAGTGCGGGTGAGCGCTCCGCATGCTCGAGAAAGGAAAATGCCTCATGAACTCTCCCAAGCCCGGCACGCGAAAGTTGCTCGCGGGGCTGCTGCTGGCGGCGTGCTCCGCGACCATGGTTTTCACGGCCGCCTGCCGCAAGACTTCGCGACGCGCTGGGCAGCTGTCCAGCGAAGAGAGAACAACTGCCGACGTCAATGAGTCCCGAGTCATCGCCGCCGATAAAGAGCCTGGGAACTGGATGACCTACGGGCGAACGTACGACGAGCAGCGCTTCAGCCCGCTCAAACAAATCACCGACCAGAATGTGTCTCAGCTTGGCCTCGCCTGGCACTTTGATCTCGATACGCACCGTGGGCAGGAGGCCACGCCGCTGGTCATCGACGGCGTGATGTATTTCACCTCGGCCTGGAGCAAGGTGTTCGCGCTCAACGCCGCGACCGGCGCGCAATTGTGGTCGTTCGATCCTAAGGTCGACCCGGCGTGGGCGGTGAACGCCTGTTGTGACGTCGTGAATCGTGGCGTAGCGGGTTGGAACGGCAAGGTCTTCGTCGGAACGCTGGACGGCCGGCTCATTGCCCTCGATGCGGCCTCGGGAAACAAACTTTGGGACGTCCAAACTACCGACCCGAGCAAGCGTTACACCATCACGGGCGCGCCGCGCGTAATCAAAGGAAAAGTGATCATCGGCAACGGCGGCGCGGAGATGGGCGTCCGCGGCTACGTGTCCGCCTACAGTGCGGAAGACGGGAAGCTGGCCTGGCGCTTCTATACGGTGCCGGGAAACCCCTCACAGCCGTTCGAAAATCCAGTCCTCGAAAAAGCCGCGAAAACCTGGAGCGGAGAATGGTGGAAGAACGGCGGCGGCGGCACGGTCTGGGATTCGATGGCGTACGATCCCGGTCTCGACCTGATGTACATCGGCACCGGCAACGGCGATCCGTGGCCCCGGCAAATCCGCGATCCGCGGAAGCAGGACAATCTCTTCACGTGCTCGATCGTGGCTCTGAAGCCGGAGACAGGCGAATATGTCTGGCATTACCAGGAGAACCCGGGAGACCAGTGGGACTACGATTCGGACGAGCAGATCATCCTCGCCGACCTGAAGATCGACGGCGAGATGAAACACGTTTTGATGCACGCCCCGAAGAATGGCTTCTTCTATCTGCTCGAGCGCGCCACGGGAAAGCTACTTTCTGCAAGACCCTTCGCGCAGGTAACTTGGGCTACGGGTATCGACATTCAAAGCGGACGGCCTGTTGAATCTGCTGCGGCGGAGTATCGAGGGCGGAAGGGGCCCGCGCTGGTCTCTCCAGGCCCGGGCGGCGCGCACAGCTGGCAGCCGGGATCATTCGATCCTCAGACCGGGCTGGTTTACTTTCCCGTGATGGACGCCGGATTTCCCTATAAGACCGCTGAGCATTTTCGCCACAACGACTTTGCCTGGAACAATGGCATCGATCCTGTCGCCGCCGGCATGCCTCAGGATCCCAAGATCAAGCAGATGATACTCGCGGGCATCAAAGGCCAATTGACGGCCTGGGACCCCATCCAGCAAAAAGAAATCTGGCGTGCCGAACGGTCGGAACCCTGGAACGGAGGCGCGTTGTCCACTGCAGGAAACCTCGTGTTCGAAGGCACGGAATCGGGAACCTTCGAGGCCTTTCGCGCGACCACGGGGGAAAAACTGTGGTCTGCCTCGACCCAGAGCGGCGTGACGGCGGCACCTATCGCTTATTCCGTGAACGGCGAGGAATATGTCGCTGTCCTAGTGGGATGGGGTGGCGTGCTCCCGCTCGCGGCCGGTGAAGTCGGCTTGCAAACCCCGCGCCTGCCAAATACGTCGCGAATGCTGGCGTTCAAGATCGGCGGGACCGCGAGCCTTCCTCCGGCGCCGGAACCTGCACTGCCAGCGTTGGCGTCCCCTCAGAAAACTGCGGATGCGGCAGCCGTCAAAAAAGGCGAGGCGCTCTATCAGCGCTATTGCAGCCCGTGCCACGGGGACGTCGCGGTGAGCGGCGGTGTGCTCCCCGACCTGCGGTACTCGAAAATGCTGGCCAGGGATCAGTGGATGAGCATTGTGATCGGCGGAGCCCTGCGCCCCGCTGGAATGATCTCGTTCGCAAAGGAATTGACGCCGGAGGACGCGCTGGCCATTCGCGACTATATGGTTTTTCGCGCGAATCAAAGCTTCGCTGAAACTGGCACCGCAGTTCCGAGATAACGAGTTGCCTGACACTCAGTGCACCGCTCTGGTCGTACCGGCCCAGTACGGCGCACGCAAAGCCTTTCGGTCAATTTTCCCCGCCGGAGTCTTGGGAATCTCGGTCACAAAATTCACGGTCTTGGGCGCTTTCACGCCACCGAGCCTTTCCTTGCAGTGAGCGAGCACTTTTTCCTCGCTTAACGAGCTGCTTCCCCGACGAACGATCATCGCCTTCACCGCCTCTCCCCATTTCTCGTCCGGAACCCCGATGACAGCGCATTCGTACACTTCGGGAAGAGACATGATGGCGGCCTCCACTTCCGCCGAGAACACGTTAAAACCCCCGGTAATGATCATGTCTTTCTTCCGGTCGGAGATATAGAAGTAGCCGTCCTCGTCCCGATAACCGACATCGCCGGTGTGATGCCATCCGAACTTGTGAACGTCCTCTGTCGCTTGCGGCAGCTTGTGATAGCCCGGCGTCACCAGCGATCCACGCGCGACAATTTCTCCCGTCTGATTCGCTGGCAATAGTTGGCCGTTTTCATCCATGATGGCCAGCCGCACTCCATACGTGGCTTTCCCGCAACTACTCAGGCGTTCCGGATGGTCGCCCGCCGCCGCACTGGCCACGGTTTTTTGATCCAGCCAGGTCAAGAGCATGGGCGCCTCCGTTTGTCCGTAGGACTGGCAAACGCACGGTCCAAATACTTCCACGGCCTGCCGAAACCGGTCGGGCGAAACCGGCGAAGCAGCCAGGAGCAAAACCCGCAGACTGGAATAACTGAACTCACGCACGCGCGGATGGTCGAGCAAGGCGTACAGAGCTGTCGGCGGGAGGAACACGTGCGTGACTCGAAAGCGCTCGATGTTTTGCAGCACTTCCAAGGCATCGAATCGCGGCATGATCACGTTCGTGGCACCCAGAAAGAACATCGCAAAAGAGACGGGCCCCGCGGCGTGCGAGAGCGGCGCTGTGCTCAGACACACGGGATCGATCCCCTCGCAACGCCAATAGTGCCCCACCATCTCGGTAAACATTCCCCAGGGAGTCGAGGTGACGCGCACACCCTTTGCCGGACCCGTCGTGCCGCCTGTTGGAACGAGGCCGACCAGGCTGTCAGGATTTCCCACGGGATCTCCCCAGTCCGACTCCTCGGAGGGCTTTTGCCCGGCCACGAGTTGATCCAGTGAAGGATCTGTCCCATTTGGACCGTCGATGCAAATCAGGTGCCGGAGAGAAGGAACAAGCTTGCGGATTTGCGCCACCTCTCCGGCGAAACCGCTGTGGTAAAACAGCCAGCGAACCTCCGCGTAATTCATGAACTCGACGTTGGCGTCAATCGCGTTGCGATAATTGATCGGGACCCACGCTCCACCCGCGCGCATGAGCCCCAGCATGCAGATGAGGACGCGCGCGTCGTTCAACGAGTAGATTGCAACACGCTCCTCGGGATCGAGTCCCCTTGCGAGCATCGCGCGCGCCAGAACTTGCGTGGCCCGGCGCAACTCGGCGTAGCTGTAGCGGACGGCGCCGTCGACGAGCGCGATTCTCCCGGCATACTCTTCCGCCGCTTTGTCAAAATAATCGATCGCCCTCATCGGCCAGCTCGAGTGTGAATACCTTCCTATTTAAGGGTGGTCTCAGGCCAGACTTCGTTTGCGATTTCCACGACCAGTTGCAGCTTTGCAAACTGCTGTTGTTCCGTCAGGCGGTTGCCTTCGCTCGAACTCGCAAATCCGCATTGGGGGCTAAGCGAGAGCTGGCCAAGATCGATATATTGAGCAGCCTCTTCGATTCTGCGTTTCAACAGATCCCTGGATTCGAGTTGGGGAAGCTTACTCGAAACAAGTCCCAGGATGACCGTTTTGTGCTTCGGTACGAACCGCAACGGCTCAAACGTGCCGGCGCGCGCCGTTTCGTATTCCAGGAAGTAGGAGTCCACATCGATCTTGTTGAACAGGACATCGGCAATCGGATCGTACCCGCCCTCCGTGAACCACCCGCTTTGATTATTGCCGCGGCACAGATGCATGGCCAAATGCAGGTCGGGCGGCCGGTTCGCGAAAGCGCGGTTGATGATCTCCGGGTACAGTTCGTTCAGCAGATAATTCGGATCATCTCCGCGTGCTCTGACCATGCCCTGAAATTTTTCATTGCAGAGCGTGGCCATGGGGGGATCGTCCACCTGAAGGTACCGGCAACCAGCTTCATAGAGCGATCCCATTTCTTTCTGGTAGGCCTCCACAATATCGGACCAGAAGAGATCCATATCCGGATACGCGGACTTTGGTATCGCAGCGCTGCCGGAGGTGAAGTGCAGAATGATGGGTGACGGTACGGTCACCTTCGGCGTCCTTTTGGTTACCGACCGAAGAAACCGGAAGTGATCGGCATAAATCGGCGCGCGCCAGCTCATCCTCGCTACAACCTGGGCCCATGGGACCGGGATCTTGCGTCCCTCGTGATCGACGAAATAGGCAGCCGAACTTTCCATCCGCACTTCTACGCCGCCGAGTCCGCGCACGAAGAAGTCCGTGTAGAAATCTTCGCGGCGAAATTCCCCATCGGTAATGGACCTCAGGCCGGCTTGCTCCTGCTGGGCGACAACTCTGCGAATTGCGGCGTCCTCAATCTGCCGCAGTTCTTCCGCGGTAATTTTTCCCTCAGCGCGCGCCTGGCGTGCCTGCTTGAGCTCCGCCGGTCTCAACAGGCTGCCGACGTGGTCTGCACGAAACGGCGGATTATGCGGGGCAACCGTCTTCATCGAAGCCTCCGGTCCTGCATCCTGCACCTTCGACCCCGGACTGAATCCAATTTTCTATCCAACGCAAATCTTCTTACGAACCGGTTGTTACTTGGGTGGTGTCGTCCGCAATCCCAATAACGTTGCGGCGTTATCCTTCAGAATGAGCGGCCGTACCTCGTCCCTGATATCAATCTTCTCGAAATCCGATAGCCACCGGTCCGGCGTAATTAAGGGATAGTCCGAACCGAACAGAACTTTCTTCTTCAAAAGCGTGTTCGCATACTGCACGAGGGTCGGAGAGAAATATTTGGGAGACCATCCGGAGAGATCGATATACACCTGCGGCTTATGCAGGCAAATCGAAATTGCTTCGTCCTGCCAGGGAAACGACGGGTGCGCCATGATGATGGGCATGTCCGGAAAATCCACCGCCACGTCGTCAATCGGCATCGGATTCCCATATTTCAGCCGGATGCCGCCCCCGCCGCGCATCCCCGTGCCGATTCCGCTGTGCCCCGTGTGAAAGATCACCGGCAGGCGCGCTTCGGCAAACAGTTCATAAAGCGGATAGGCGATCCGTTCATTCGGAAAGAATTCCTGAATCGGCGGATGCAGCTTGAGCCCACGTACCCTTCCGGCAGCCAGCAGCCGCCGGGCCTCCTCCACGCCTTCCTTGCCGCGGTGCGGGTTAATGCTGGCGAAAGCAATCGCGATGTCCGAATTCTCTTCCGCGAAGTCCGCGACGGCTTCATTGGAGACCTGCGGCCTGCCGCTCAAGGTTTCATCGACCGTGAACACCACGCAGCCAATCTTGCGCGAACGGTAGTAATCGGCGAGAGCGCGCCGGTCATGCGATGCGCCGCTGTCGCCGAAATACTTCCGCGCGGCCCGGTCCGCGGCGGTGTCGTCGCCGCTATGTTCGATATGGACGTGCACGTCGAGCGCGACAACCGAGTCGACGTCGATGGATCGAGGCTTGTTCATCGCATCCCCGCATTAGGTCATTCACCGAATATCACAGTCTTGTTCTTGTACAAGAGGATTCTGTTTTCGACATGCCACCGGACGGCTCGCGAGAGCACCATTTTCTCAATGTCGCGGCCTTTGGCCACCAGATCCTCCAGAGTATCGCGATGCGTGATTCGTTCGACGCCTTGTTCGATAATCGGCCCGTCATCGAGAACCTCAGTCACGTAGTGGGCGGTCGCGCCGATCAGCTTGACTCCGCGCTCATACGCCTGTCCGTGCGGCTTGCCGCCGACGAACGCAGGCAAGAACGAATGGTGAATGTTGATGATCTGTTGGGGATAGTGCGCGATGAATTCCGGCGACAATACCTGCATGTATCGCGCCAGCACAATCAATTCAATGTCGTTTTCTTTCAGGAGCACCAGCTCCTGATGTTCCGCCTCGGGCTTGTTCTCGCGTGTCACCGGAATGACGCAGTAAGGAATCCCGTAAAAATCCGCGTGCGGTCTGGCATCCTGGTGATTACTCACAATCAACGCAATCTCGCAGGCCAATTCGCCGCACCGGTGCCGGTAGAGCAAATCCACAAGGCAGTGGTCATGCCTGGAAACGAATATGGCCACGCGCGGCCGGCGGCTGGATTGGGCCAGTCGCCAATGCATCGAAAACTGCTCCGCGATCGGGCCGAATTTCTCCGGAAATTCCTTCAAGTCCAATTGAAAGCCGTTGAGGTCCCATTCAATTCGCGCCAGGTAAAATCTTTCCTGGTCTGCCTGGTGTTGCTCGAAATGCAGAATGTTTCCGCCGCGCCGGTAGATGAAGTCGGCAATCGTGGCGTCCAGCCCCGCTCGATCAGGGCATTGAATCAAGAGGATGGCGGAGTTCTTCAAGCGCTTACTCCCGCGTTTGGCGCTTCCACGAGTGTTGAGGGCCGCTCCGAAAATCGGCTCATGACTGCGCGGAGCGCCAGCCGGGCGCGTAGGACGACCGCGCCACTTCCGAATAGGGACACGGGCTTACGATCGCCCGGATTTCGATCTGCACGTGGCGCTCGACCGTGGGTTTCAGCGACCCGCCCCCCTCCTCGCCCCACACGAACGTGACTTCGGTTCCTGGAGCCGCAAATTCGTTTTCGAGAATGGCGAGCGTCAGCATCCGGCCTTCGTTCGAACTGTAGCCGCACCATGTGGAAATGCCGATCCGCCTGCCGCCATGCAGGACTTTGTCGTACGGCAACGTGGAATAGACAGCCGACGGGAAATCGAAATATTTGGCCCGGTGCGTTTTTTCGAACATCGTGGAAATCGCGCGTGTTACGACTTCGCTGTCTAAAGCAAGCGTCACTTTCTTCCGGTGCGGCTCCGACGCCATTTTCTCCAGGGCTTCACGGCCGATGAAGTCGTGATCGAACTTGACAACCGGTCCGTACCCAAGATCGTACGGGGTCAGATAGTAGTCCTCAATTCGATCCGA
>DATGJP010000018.1:0-90447 GCA_035295125.1 Bryobacteraceae bacterium
CATCCCCGCCTCGGCCCAAGCGTATTCGCTGAATGTCACGGTGGTGCCGCACGGCGCGCTCCAATACCTGACCATCTGGCCATCCGGGCAGTCGCAGCCGAACGTCTCGACCCTGAACTCGTTCGACGGGGGAATCGTCGCTAACGCGGCAATCGTCCCCGCCGGAGCGCAGGGCGAGGTCAAAGTCTTCGTGACCAACGATACCGATGTGATCATCGACATCAACGGCTATTTCGCGCCGCCGGGTTCGCCGGGAGCCGAGTCCCTTTACACCGTCACGCCCTGCCGCGTGGTAGACACACGCGGTGGCCCCGGTTTCGGCGGGGGGTTCGGCCCGCCGACACTTGGAGCCAATTCCACACGGAGCTTCACTATACCGGGTGGCCCTTGCAGTGGCATTCCGCAATCAGCACAGGCCTTTTCACTGAACGCCACGGTCGTACCGGTCGGCCCGTTGGGCTTTTTGACGGCGTGGCCGTCCGGCCAGTCGCAACCGACGGTTTCCACGCTCAACTCCCCTGCCGGGAAGGTCGTGGCGAACGCCGCTATTGTGCCTGCCGGAACCGCCGGCGCCTTGGCCGTCTTCGTGACCGACCCGACTAACCTGATCTTAGACATCAACGCCTACTTCGCCCCGTGAGCCGGTCCGAGTCCGGCTTCCTGTAACCACCGGCGGCATGCGAGCGCCAATTCACCTCAGCACTACAATCGTTAAGGGGAGAAAAGCTGGAGTGAAGAATATTCGCATGACTGGAGCCCGGGTTGCGGCCCTGGCTCTCGCCTTGGGCGTCCTTGCATTCGGCCAGGCCAGCCACAAGCTCACCGCGCCCAAAGAGGCTCTCGGATTTGAGATCGGCGACGATTACCGTCTCGCCACCTACACGCAGCTCGAAGCGTGGTGGCGCAAACTCGCCACCGAATCCGATCGCATGAAGCTGGTCGAGATCGGGAAGACCGAGGAAGGCCGCCCGCAGCTCATGTGTATCATCACGTCGCCGGAGAATCACAAGAAGTTGGCCCACTACCAGGAGATCGCGCGCCGTCTCGCCACCGCCGAAGGGCTCACCGACGACCAGGCGCGGGCGCTGGCGCACGAGGGCAAGGCCGTGATCTGGATCGACGGTGGTCTGCACGCCAGCGAGGTGCTGGGAGCTCATCAGTTGATGGAGATCGTTTACGAAATGCTCTCGCGCAACGATCCCGAGACGATGCGCATCCTGAACGACGTCATCCTGCTCGCTGTGCACGCCAATCCCGACGGCATGGAACTGGTCTCGAACTGGTACATGCGGCAGCCCGACCCGGAAAAGCGCAGTACCAACGACATCCCCCGCCTCTGGCAAAAGTACATCGGTCACGACAATAACCGCGACTTCTACATGTCGAACATGAAGGAAACCACGAACATGAATCGGGTCTTGTTCTCCGAATGGTTTCCGCAAATCATGTACAACCACCATCAGACCGGGCCCGCCGGCGCGGTTCTGTTTGCGCCTCCCTTCCGCGATCCCTTCAACTATCATTTCGACCCGCTGATTCCGCTGCAGATCGACATGGTGGGCGCGGCGATGCACAGCCGCTTCGTCGAAGAGAACAAGCCAGGCGCCACCATGCGCAGCGGGGCGTCCTATTCGACCTGGTACAACGGCGGGCTGCGCACCACCACCTATTTCCACAACATCATCGGGCTGCTCACCGAGACCATCGGCAATCCGACGCCCATGGAAATTCCACTCGTGCCGACGCGGCAGTTGCCCACCGGCGATCTACCCGATCCGGTACCCCCGCAGACGTGGCATTTCCGCCAGTCGATCGAGTATTCCATGACGGCAAATCGGGCAGTGCTCGACCTGGCGTCGAAGTACCGCGAGGATTTCCTGTTCAACATCTACAGAATGGGAAAAAACTCCATCGAGCGCGGCAGTCACGATTCCTGGACCATCACGCCCAAGCGAATCGAAGCCGTGAAAGAGGCGGCGGCCAAGGAACGGGCCGAACAGACCAATGCGGCTAACGGACGGCGCGGAGCCGGCGGAGCCTCGACACCTGGCGTGCCGCCGGAAGTGGCGCCCTCCGATGCCGGCTCATTTTTCGATCAGAGGGGGGCGGGCGCCGTGCCGTCGAAATTCTATGCTTCGGTGCTCCACGATCCCGCCATGCGTGATCCGCGCGGCTATATCATTCCATCCGATCAGCCGGATTTTCCGACTGCAACGAAATTCATCAACACCCTGATCAAGAACGGCGTCACGGTGCATGTCGCCACCTCGAACTTCCAGGTCAATGGTAAGCAGTATCCCGCGCGTTCCTGGGTCGTGAAGTGCGACCAGGCCTTCCGGCCGCACATTCTGGATATGTTTGAACCGCAGGACCACCCCAACGATTTTCAATACCCCGGCGGTCCGCCGATCCCGCCATACGACGTCACCGGCTACACGCTGGCCTTCCAGATGGGTGTGAAATTCGATCGCATTCTGGATGGCTTTGATGGTCCGTTCGAGAAGGTGAGCGGTCTGCAGAAGCCGCCCGCTGGAAAGATTTCCGGTCCGGATACGCCGACCGGGTACCTGATCTCGCACCAGGTCAACGACGCGTTTATCCTGGTCAACCGGCTGCTCAAGAACGGCGACGACGTGTATTGGATGAAGCAGCCAGTCACGATGCTCGGCAAGCAGGAAGGCCCCGGAACGATGTACGTGCCGGCCCGTCCGCAAACGCGCGCGGTTCTCGAGAAAGCCGCCGCGGATCTTGGACTGACCATCGCCGCCGTAGACGCGCGACCCGCCGGAGCCGCATTCAAGTTGAAGCCCGTGCGCATCGGCCTGTGGGATCAATACGGCGGCTCGATGACCTCGGGTTGGACGCGATGGATCTTCGAACAGTTCGAATTCCCGTTTGAAGTGATCTATCCGCAGATGCTCGACGAAGGCAACCTCGCCACAAAATTCGATGTATTGGTGTTCCCCAGCGGAGCGATCCCGAGCGCGTCGACAGCAGGCCGTGGACGCGGGTCGGGATTCGGATTCCGCCAGCCGAAGCCGGAAGAAATCCCGGAAGACCTCCGCAGCCATCTCGGCCGCGTTACCTCCGAGAAGACTATCCCGAACCTCCGCAAGTTCGTCGAAGCGGGCGGCACGATTGTGACCATCGGCAACTCTACGGGACTCGCCGACTTCTTCGGTATGCCTGTCTCAAACGCCCTGGTCGAGCGGACGCCGGACGGAACCGAGCGGCCGCTGAACCGTGAGAAATTCTACGTTCCAGGATCGATTCTCCAGGTGAGCCTCGACAACACCGACCCGGTGGCGTACGGAATGGGGCGCACCGCGGACGTATTTTTCGACAACAGCCCGGTATTTCGGATGGCCCCCGATGCCGAGGCGAAAGGCATGAGGCCGATCGCCTGGTTCCCCAATGCGACGCCGCTTGTGAGCGGCTGGGCCTGGGGTCAAGGCTACCTCGACGGAACCATCGCTGCCGCTGAAGAGCCTATGGGTGAAGGTCACGTGTACCTGCTGGGCATCGAAGCCATATTCCGCGGCCAGCCGCACGGGACGTATAAACTCCTGTTTAATTCCATCTATTCGGGTCCTGCGAAAACGACCACACTGCCGTAGGTGCGCTTGTGTTGGACGCAGGTCCATTGCAACCGGTCCACCTCTCCGCGTTCCCGGTGAGGTTGAAAGAACACGCAAATTTGCAGTTAAACTAGAGAAATGCGCAGGGGGCCTGAGCCTAAATTGCTCCTGGCCCTGGCGCTCTCCCTCCCAATCGGGTTCACTCAAGTAAAAACCCCGAACGATTCGACGGAGCATTTCAACAATGGAAGGACCCTTTTCGATCAACGCAATTTCCAGGGCGCGGCGCGGGAGTTTCGCGACGCTCTGACAGCCCATCTTGAAGCTCCCTGGGACCTCTGGGCTCACCTTTACTTGGGAAGCATCTTCGAAATCACCAATCAGCACGATCGGGCGCTCAAAGAATTCCAACTAGCGAACGATTCTTCGGTAGGCATATATCGCGCCAGCGATCTTTTTCCTGTCCCCCCACCCGTGAAACGCGTCGAGCCCGAATACTCAGAAGAAGCCCGGCTCGCGGGCCTGGAAGGGACAGCCACAGTCAGCTTCGCCATCTCTGACGACGGATCGCCGCGCGATCTGCGCATTGAACAATCACTCGGGCTCGGCTTGGACGCGAAGGCTCTCGAAGCGGTTGAACATTGGCGCTATCCACCGAACGGCCTCCGTCATTATCCATCGCGAGTCAGTGTTGCCCTGTACTTCCGGCTCCCCAACAAGCAGTCGCGCTGGCACCTGCTACACGCGGAGTTTCAGGCCCCCGAAGGGACCTCGCGCCCTGTTTTCTCCTCTGCGAAATACCCACTGGGCGCAGGAATCTCAGCGCAGGCGGCCGACGAAGGGCAATTGGTCGGCGTGATGGGCCGTATGGCGACGGCTACGATCGCTTTCGACATTGACGAGCACGGCAATCCTGATCATTTCGAGGTGCAGAACGCATCGTACGACGTTTGGGGTATGGAAGCGATCGCCCTGGTGCGCCAGTGGCATTTCGAGCCGGGCCGAAAAGGAAATCTGCCGGTTCCCGTCCGGGCCGCCTTCGACCTTGCGTGGGGTGCAAGGAAATTACCCATCAACAACAACCCTCCGGCTCCGCCGAGCCTCTTTCCCAATCCCGCGGCTGCGCAGCCGATGGCCCTATCCGAGCCGTCCTATACGGACGAAGCTCGCCAGGCGCATCTCGAAGGATTCGTTCTGGTGTCCGGGACGGTCGGCGAAGACGGAGCGCCGCACGAATTGCGCGTCCTTCAACCCCTGGGCATGGGTCTCGACAGCAAGGCCCTCGAAGCCGTCAGCAAATGGCGCTTCCTTCCAGGGCAAATCAACGGCCGGCCCGCATCCGTTCCCGCCCTCTTCGAGGTGGATTTCAAGCTTCCCGTCGAAAGGCCTATTCGTACCGCAAAGCAATAATCGGATCTACCCGCGCCGCCCGCACCGCCGGTATGTAGCTCGCCAAGAACGCGACTAAAACGAGCACGAACGCGACGATCACATATGTGGCCGGATCTGTCGACCGGACTCCAAACAGCAACTGACCCAACACTCGCGTTACTCCGTACGCCGCCCCGAGCCCCAGTACCAGCCCGATGGCCGCCAGCTTCATTCCGTCCCTCACCACCAGGCCGACCATCGTGCGGCTCTCCGCGCCGAGCGCCATTCGAATCCCAATCTCGTGCGCACGCTGCTCCACCGAATAAGACATCAAGCCGTAGAGGCCCACCGCCGCCAGCAGAAGAGCGATCGCCGCGAAAATCGTCAGCAGGAGCATATTGAAATTCTGCCGCGACACCGATTGCGTAATGACCTGCTCCATGGTCCGAACGCGCGACACTGCCAACTGCGCGTCGACGGCCGAGAACTGCTGTTGGATGGCATTCGACAACGTCAGAGGGTCCATCGCCGTGCGCACGATCCAACTCATCGGCACCACTTGACCCGCGAGCTTCGTGACACCGTCCGTCACCTGGGACTGCGGCACATACATGGCCGACGGCTCGTTGTCATTCAGCGCCGTCTCCTTGATGTCTCCCACTACGCCCACGATTTCCCGCGCGGGGTCCTCGAAGTCCGGTCCCAAGCCTTTCGCGATCAGGAGCTGATGACCAACCGGATCTTCCTTCGGAAAATACTTTTTCGCAAACGTCTGGTTGATGATCACCACTCGCGATGCGTGCGCGCTGTCGCGGTCGTCAAAGAAACGTCCACGCAGCAGCGGCACCTTGAGCGCGGTGAAATAGTGTGGCGAAATAAACCGCCATTGCTCGTCGCCGTGATAAATGGTCTTGCCGGTAACCTGGCGTCCCACAATGCTGAACGGCATGTCGATGCCAACCTCGAGCGGCAGTGCTACGGTGGCCGATGCCGCTTGTACTCCCGGAAGGGCTTCGATGCGCCGCACCACTTCGCGAGTCAGCACATCGACCGCCGCAGTGGTCGCGTACTTCGCGCCGCCCGTCGACGTCTGCAGAGTCAGCACGTTGTGCGGGTCCATCCCCGGGTTTACTCCACGGAGTGCCGCAAATGTGCGAATGAGAAGTGTCGCTCCGGTCAACAGGACCAGCGCCAGCGCCACCTCGGCAATAATCAGAACGCTTCGGGTGCGATTCTGGCGGAAGCTGCTGCCGCCGCGCCCGCTATTCTCCTTTAACGTGGAAGCCAGGTCCGTTCGTGAGACCTGAATGGCTGGAAACAGACCGAACACCATGCCCGTGAGGAGCGAGATCCCCACTGTGAATGCCACTACCCGCCAATCCAAACTGAGCATCACGTGGCTTGCGCCGTTCCCGGCATCCGTCACCCGGGGAATATTGCCCGGGCTGAAAGCCAGCAACGCCCGCACACCCCACGCGCCGATCAACAAGCCCACGACGCCGCCCATGCCGGCGAGCGCGATGCTCTCCGTGAGCAGTTGCCGCACAATGCGAAAACGATTCGCCCCGATGGCAGCGCGGATTGCGATCTCGCGTTGGCGCCCGGCCGCCCGCGCCAGAAGCAGGTTCGCAACGTTCGCGCAGGCAATCAGCAGCACAAACGCAACCGCGCCGGTGAGGATCAGCAGCGGCAGGCGAACATCACCCGCAATCTGTTCCTGCAATGGCCGCACATCGACGCTTTCCTGATCGTCCATCCATTTCGGATTTGCTCGACGGAACGCCTCGCCGACGACCTTCATGTGTGCGCGCGCCGTCGCAAGTGAAACCCCCGGTTTCAGCCGTCCCGCTGCCGCGAGATAGTGACCCTGATTCGTGCTGTTGGGATCGGCCTGCAGCGGAAGCCAAAGGTCGATTGGAGGGTCCGGCTGGAAGGAGGCGGTCAACACTCCAACGACGGTGTACATATCGTTGTTTAACTTGATCGTCTGACCGACAATTCGCGGACCGGCGCCGAACCTTCGAGTCCACAGGCTATGGCTCAGTACCGCCACACGCGCACCGCCGGGACGATCTTCGTCCGCCGAGAACGTGCGGCCCACCGTCGTCTGCGCGCCGAAAACTCGGAAGAAGTCCACCGACACGAGCGAGCCCTTCACATCCTCGGGATGGTCCGACTCACCAAGATTCATGCCGGTGCCGGCTTGCCCGTATGCCGTCACCGCTTCAAACACGTCGTTGTGCCGCCACGCCATGAATTTCGGAATCGAGACAGAACCGCCGTAACCGCCGTTGGAATAGGATCGTCCCAAAGCCATGATGCGATCGGGTTCGGGGTAGGGAAGAGGTTTCAACATCACCTCGTTTACCACGGAAAAAATGGCCGTATTCGCCCCGATGCCCAATGCCAGCGCGCTCACCGCGACCGCTGTGAATCCTGGACTTTTCAGAAGAACGCGAATGGATTGACGAACATCAGCTATGAAGCGGTCCATATTAGAGGCATACGGACGAGTGCGCACGACGGTTCCGTGTTAATCAGAAGGGAATGACATGCATTGCGCCGGGCTGGGCCTTGATCTTCGATCTGGATGGCGTCATTGTCGATTCCATGCCGATGCACACCGAGGCCTGGCGTGTTTATTTGCGGAACCTGGGCATCGAGTGTTCGGATATCGAATCGCGCATGCACGGCCGACGCAATGACGATATTGTGGTCGACTTCATCAGCGCTGATCTGACGCCAGATCAGATCGCTGCCCACGGCGCCGCAAAGGAGCAGTTGTATCGCGAGATGATGCGAACTGAAGTACAGCGGCATCTCGTGCCGGGGATCGCGGGCTTCCTCGCATCCTGTAACGGTGTTCCCATGGCAGTGGCCTCGAACGCCGAGCCAGCCAATGTCGACTTCATCCTCGATGGTTCGGGACTGCGGCCAATGTTCCAGGTCGTTGTCGATGGACACCAGGTTTCGAATCCCAAACCAGCACCCGACGTTTACCTTCGCGCGGCCGCCCTGCTGGGCATCCCCATCGCGCGTTGCATCGTCTTCGAGGACTCGCCGGCGGGCGTTGCGGCGGGACTGGCCGCGGGAGCCAAAGTCATTGGAATTCAAACACATTCGGCGGATCTCTCCGGCGTCGATTTGCTCGTTCCCGATTTCCATGCCCCTGCCCTAAAGGAATGGTTGGAAACGGTCGAACGTCAAGTTTGAGGTGTCCGCTGCCATCTTTGCCGGCTCTTCGCGCCACCGTGCTGTTTTCTGCGGCACTGGTGTCATCGTTCTCGCAAACGCCCGCTGCCGACCCGGCTGCTCCGGTGTCGTATCAGAAACTGACCCTGGAACAAGCCTCCTCGCGTTCGGAACCAGATTATACACCGGCATTTGAAGGGAAAGCGGTTTCGATTCGCGGTCAAGTCAGCGCCAAGCCGATCCTGGCTTTGGATTCACTTTATCTGCCGATTCAGGATGAGGCCGAATACGGCTTCCTTCTCGAAGGACAGGGGGCCCAATTCACGGGCCTCGAACCGGGCGACTGGATCGAAGCCGATGGAACAGTCGGACGACGCTCCGGCCTTCCTGTTTTGATCCCGCGCGAAATTCGCAAAACGTATCACACTACGCCGCCCTCGCCGAAAGAGCTTCATCTTGATACCCTGACATCCTTCCGCTATCTGGGCTTGCTTGTTACGACAGAGGCGCGCGTTTTGAGCAGCAGTGAAAACGGCGGCGGCGATGTGTTGATACTCAGCGAGCACGAAAAGCAGATCGGCGTCTTTCTTCCCAAGCAGCGGCGGGACGAAAGCAGCGTTCTCAGCGGTTATCGGCCAGGTGACCGGGTGCGTGTGTACGGCGTCGCCACGCTGTACTCTCCGCTGCCGCCCTACGACCGCTTCTACCAGATCCTGGTCTCCAATCCGTCCGGCATCATCCTCACGAACAAGGCCTGGCCGGTCCCGCCGTCGCTACTTCTTGGCGCTCTGACGCTGATCGTAGTGCTGCTCGCATTGTGGTCGCTCCGCGAGCGCAACCTCGCGCGGCAAAGAGCAACGCTGCGGACGCTGAACGCTCTCGGAGAGCAAGTGATTGGGATGTCCAGCCCCGGCGAAGTGGTGCAGAAGGCTATGGGCCCGCTGTCGGGCGCCCTGCAAATCTCCGGCGCCGCTATTTTGATCTACAACCGACAGACGGGAAAGCCGGAATCGTGCCATGGCGCCGGCACCGCTCGCGCGTATGCCGATGCACAGCCGGTCGGAGGTCCCCTCCTCGAAGCGGCTGACGCCGCATTCCGCAATCGCACTTTGCTCGCCGTTCCCGATTCGAAGCGCAGCCCTTTCTTCAGCCGTAAGCGAGGCCCGGCGCCTCCGCGGTCAGCCCTGTTCGTGCCCATGGCTGTGCAAGGCGATTTGAGCGGCGTTCTGGAGATCGAACATTCCCGGCGAGTGCACTACTTCACGCAGGAGGAACAGGCCGCCGTACAGCACCTTGCGAACCAGGTAGCGGCGGCGCTCAAACAACAGGAACAGCTTTCGATTCGCGATCAGATGTTCCGCTCCGAGAAACTGGCGGCGGCGGGACAGCTCATGGCAGGAATCGCGACCGAGCTTCGCGGTCCGGTCGAATCGATCCTGCATGCCGTGGAATTAATGAGCGATCGGGAGGGCGGGGAAGAACCTCGCCTGGCGATGATTGGTGCAGAGACCCAGCGCGCGGCGGATATTGTGCGCAGGCTGCTCGCGTTCTCGAAATCGGAGGATGCGGAACCGAATGTAATCGACCTCAACGCTATGCTCACCGATGTGGCCGCCGTTCGGGAAAGGGAACAACGCCCGAGGGGTGGAGCCCTGCGACGCCAGCTTGCCACGCAGCCAGTGATCATTCTGGGCTCGCGCGGTCAACTCGAACAGGTGTTTCTGAATCTGCTTCGGCGCGCCGAGCAATCCCTGGACGTACGCTCCGCCGGCGGCATTTTGATTGCATCGTCACTGCTGGCTCGCCGCGCGGTGGTCGAGATCTCGTGGCCTGCCCGGCCTGCGGAACTGCAGGAGCAGTTGCCGATTGAAGCCTGTCCGATGGGGCTGGACGTATGCAGCGGGATTATTCATAGCCATGGCGGTGACATTCGCTTTCTGCAGCCTCCCTCGAAACCGGCACGATTCGAAATTGAGTTGCCCATCGCGGAGGTAAAAGACCGCGAAATCCCAGAGAAATCAGGGCCGCGCGTAGCCGGGCGGCAACTCACCATTCTCGTTGTGGATCCAGAAGCCGGAACCCAGAAGCAACTGCTCACAACATTCACGAAACTCGGCCACCGCGTTGTGCCTGTCGCGAGCGCCGAAGAAGGAGCAGATCTCGTTGGCCGCCTCCGTTTCGATCTGACAGTTTGCGCTGTACGCCTACCGGGCCTGGGCTGGGCCGATTTTCTCGAGCGTGTCCGCGGATCGGTCGGCGGCTTCGTTCTTCTTACCGACAGTTACGACCCGCAGCTTTCTCGCATGTTCCAGGCCAGCGACGTCCTGGTCCTCAGCAAACCGCTGGACGAATCCGAGCTCCAGCGCGTCTGCGAGACCCTCGAGTTACCGGAAGAAACCGCCGCTTCTACAGGGTAGCCGTGCTAGAATGATTGTCGGCTCAATCGAGCCTGCCGCACTTCCGCAGCTATTCGGGCGCGTAGCTCAACTGGCAGAGCAACTGACTCTTAATCAGTAGGTTGAAGGTTCGATTCCTTCCGCGCTCACCAATCTAATCAAACAGCTTATTCCGTTTGGCCGCCATTCGAATGTGGGAGTGGTGCTCCAGCATCGTTCTGCTCATATGGCCCATCACGACGAGCATTGTAGACTCTGAGACGCCGTTCTCCGCGAGTCGTGTGCCCTTTTCCCGACGGACGATAAACAGCCATCACTTTCCGCCTTACTTCTCATTCCCTCCGCTAGTAGGCGTGCGACAGTCCCTACCTATAAGGCGGGCGACGCCAAAACCCTGCGGCTCTGCCTCTGCGGCTTTCTGACCATCGCGATGCTGGCGAGCGGATGAAGTCGATTTGGTTAGCGAAGACCCGGTCCCGTAGACCTGCGCGGACCCGGGTTCTGCCCCACCATTTGGCAGCCGCCTGTATCCCGACGCGTATACCCTGATTATTCATAGTGTTAACTCGTTGTACAACTCCAATACAACCCCATTCTGGCGTTTATTTGCGGTTTCAACCGCACGCTAACAGTAGGTATGACGAACGCAGATGTTAGCAATCGGACAGTCCGGGAAACGATACCCGGCGACAATCTCGGGGGAGGAACGCATTAATGGGTCTCGTAGAAGCAATCAGGCATTTGTTGCCCACACTGGTTCCCACGACATGGAGTTTTACAGGCTCCTCGGGCGTGGATCTAACACGGGGAATCGCGGCGGCCGGGTCAGTCAGCCGAGCAGTGTCGGGCTCCTTCGCCGCGGGGGTGGGCACATTCTACGCTCAAGAAATGCTCCCGGCGCAATCCGGGGCGGCGGCCATAAGTTTACGTTATTACGCGGCCGGCGGAGCGATATCGATTGCACCGACTTGTTTCCAGGAACTCCCCCGTCACGGCGGTTCGGGTTCGGCCACCTGGACGCCGTCGACTGGGGTGGGCCCCGTTCTGCGGAATCCACGGTGCGTCGATCGTCTGACGCGTTCAGATTTCTGCGGTGCGGCCCTTATCATCAGCGGCGGCGCCTCCGTATTTGCCGGTGTTGGAGGCACGCTCGTGATATTCGGAGGAAGTGAGTTCTCAGTGCGCTTGTCCGAGGCATTCAATCTCGTGGCTTCCTCCCCATATGGTCCGCTTGGTCCCGTGATCGCATCGGCAGAGGACTTCAGCCCTTCCATGCTGTCGCTCTACAAGGGCGCCGGCGTTATTGCAGGTCTCAACGGTGGTGTGCAAGCCGGCGCAAGCATAACGTTATATCGGGCACACATCCGTTGAGTCTGAAGCCCCGTTTCCGACTCGAATGAATTCAATGAACCTTGGAGGATATTAAATGTCTTGGTTTAGTGGTTTTTACCAGTCTGGCATGTCAGGGCAGACGAGTTTGAGGCTACCGAATGGCGAGGATCTCCCGCTGCCCAATCCCGCCAACTGGAATGGCGAATCCGCAGAGATAAACGTGGACTACAGCCTTGTTCGACAACCGAATCCTATTCGGATTCACTATTCTGTTGTCATCACTCCGCTTGAAGAACGAGACGCCTACACAAATGTACTGGGTCGCGTACACTATGGAAATCTTACCGACACGATGACGAGAATGGCCCGCAACTCCATCATCACCCGCGGCCTACGTATCGCATTTGGAGTGGGACGACGAACGCCAATCGGTGTCGTCGCCAGTGTGCTCGAATCGAGTCCAACGATGACCGATAACTACATTCGACTCATCGATGGCGATAGGGCTTTTACGTATGTCATCGTCGGTTAGGGCGTCGTTGGAATGGTTTTCAACAATCGAGTCGTCTGTTGCCCGTTGCGCGTCGCATAGGCTTTAAGCATCAATCGCCCGGATAGTAGTCGGCTAGTAGTTTCTATAGTGTAGTTCTCAGCCCAGCGAACCACCCACATTCGATTACACCCATGTCGCTGCGGCAGTGCGCTCATTCCGAGACAATAGGGAAAGGCATGGCGGAGACTAATCCGAGCTTCGAAAGCCGTTTCAGGGCTCTTTCGCAGGAACGCGGAGAATACTGGTTCGCTCGCGACTTGATGACGCTGTTCGGATACCAGGACTGGGACGCTTTCAAAAATATAATACACAGTGCCCAGAGAATCGCCGAGTCCGTCGGGTACAAACACGACAATTTCCACCCGGTGATACGGAATGTGAACGGCGAAGCGGTTGAAGACTTCCAGGTGACCCGATCCGGCTGCTCCTCGATAGCACTCAACGCCGACCGTGATATACCGGCTGTCGCCGCGGCGCAAGATTATTTCGTGTCTGAAGTTCGCTACGAGTTCGAGGATTTCATCGAGTATCGGGATTAAGCCCGTTCTAAAAGGAGGAGGGTAGTGCGACGCGATATGGGCCGGGTGGTGATCGAACGCCCCAGGCGCGGCTCTTCGCACAAGGGTGCGAAGGTCCGACAGTTCGGGGGCCGGATCAACGAGGACAACGATTACGACGGTCCTACTCGCTTGCCGTCATCTCGCGAAAAGATTTACGGCCAGGCGGCCGGTGTACGTCCCAAAGAGTTCACAGACTTGTTAGGACCGCTGCGGCGCTATCTCCGGAAGAACGTCGGCCGTCCCTGGAACAAGGTGTACAGCGAAGCGTGCGAGGTCCTGCGCTCCGGGGGCCGCGGGGTGGAGCATGTTCTCGACGTCCATCTGCTCTCGGAGGTCGACCGAGACGTTGAAATGGATAGTGAAGGTAACGCGTTTTCCGTCCAATTTGGTTACCGGATCTCGGGATTCTTTGTTCACCCGAGAACGGGGTTGCTGTGCGTCGCAAAACGCCTTAAGCGAAAGGGAAACCGTATGAAAGTGTGAGCGCGTCACATCTGGTGATGATCGCCGTCATCACACCGCCTGCCCATGCGCGTGTCATCGACCATGACGAATTGTAGGTCGGGAACTGTTGTCCGTGCGGGCGTGAAGACCGAACGTACGCCATCCCATCGGCATCCCACGTGGAGTTATGCTCCTCAAGGAGAGGAAAGTCCGGGAATTCGCGGCTAGTCTGGCGAGAGAGTACTACCTCTAACGAGCCGTCCAGCCGCCATCGATCAAGAGCGTCTGCCCGGTAACGAGTGAAGCGGCTGACGAAGCAAGAAACACCACCGCCCCCGCCACGTCCATTGGCTCGCCGATACGGTGCAACGCTGCGATCCGCTCCTCCACATCAGCCCGGAACACCGGATCACTGAGACATTCGTCGGTTCCAGGTGTCTTGATGAACGTAGGCGCCACGGCGTTTACGGTGATGTTGTATTTGCCCCATTCAACCGCGAGACATTTCGTCATGTGGGCGATCGCCGCCTTGCTCAGGCAGTAAACCGACTCTGTAGGCAGTGCGACGAACCCCGCTTGGGAACTGAGGTTGATGATGCGGCCATATTTCTGCTCGATCATGAAGCGCCCGGCAGCCTGGCTCGCGAAGTATGTGCCCTTGACGTTCACTGCCATTGTGATGTCATAGTCCTCCTCGCGAACGTTCTCGGCGAGGTTTCCCGGCGCGATACCGGCATTGTTCACGAGAATGTCGAGGCGTCCGAAATGCGCGACCGCATCGTTCACGGCGCGGCGAATCTGGTCGACGTTGGCTATATCCATCTGCAACGGCAAAGTCCGGCGATTCATCGACAGGATTTCGCCTGACAGCCCCGCATCGGCATCTTTGTCCCGGAGGCCCAAAGCGACGTGTGCGCCAGCATTTGCCAGAGCCAGCGAGATCGCCCGGCCGAGACCACGCGCGGCTCCAGTAACCAGGGCTACTTGATCCGAAAGTTCAAAACTGGGAAAGGAATCCATCGCGATCAGGATACGCCTTGGGGATGATGGCTGGTGGTTTGGTTTGTGTCTCCGCAATTGTGATCTGCCGATCCGCTTTTACGTGACTTAGTGTCTGGCGGGTACCAGCCGGCCATTGGACTTCGATACGATCGACTTCTTTGCTGTTTTTGAGACCAAAATGCAGCCGCAGATCGTTTTGCGACAGATAGCTTCCACCGCTGCGAACTTCATCAATTAGCGTGCGCCCCCCAGTGGTTAGTTGCACCCGTGCGCCGATGGCAGCGCGATTGGACCTTGTGCCGACGAGCTTGAGTTCGATCCAGTGATTGGAGGACGGCACCGATTGCTTGAGCAGTGACGGGCGTTCGTTCTGGTTGTTTACGACCACTTCGAGAGAGCCGTCGTTGTCGATGTCACCGAATGCTGCGCCGCGCGACGCGTGTTGTTCCTGAAGGCCGGCCCCGCTCTGGGTGGAAATGTCGTCGAACGCGCCTTTACCGTTGTTGTGATACAGGATGATCGGATTCTTGTATCGCACGTTGGAATTCAGGGTGTCGACCTCGGGAAAGACGTGGCCGTTCACGAGTAACAGATCTTTCCAGCCGTCGTTGTCGAAGTCGAAAAAGCCGCAGCCCCAGCCGACGTACCGCGTGTTGCGCGCCAGGCCCACAAGCGTCGTCACATCGTCGAACTCGCCCTTGCCGCGATTGCGGTACAAGGTTTCCCTTTCGTCGGAGAAATTGGATCGGAAGATGTCGAGTAGACCGTCGCCGTCGTAGTCCGAGGCCGCAACACCCATGCCCGACATGGCTTTCCCATTCTCGTCGTAGGCGACACCCCGGAGTACGGCTTCCTCCTCGAACGTACCGTTTCCCTGATTGATGTACAAGAGCGACGGCGTTTGATCGCACGCAACATAAATGTCCGGCAGGCCGTCGCCGTTAAAATCGCCAGTCAATACGCCGAGCGAGTAGTGCCCGACCGGTTCGGCGATCTTCGAGGATTCGGAAATATCCGTGAACGTGCCGTCTGTGTTGCCGCGATACAGAATGTTGCGATCGAAGGGCAGGCCGCGCGGGCCGCAGTTAACTGGGATTCCTCGATACCAGCAATAGGGGTTCTCGCCGGGTTTTGGAGTTTTCTCCGGATCGAATCTGAGGTAGTTCGAGACAAAGAGGTCGAGATGTCCGTCGTTGTCGTAGTCGAGGAAGGCGCAGCCGGTGTTGTAGCGGACGCGATCCTGGGTAAGGTGCGCAGCCGCGGTCACATCTTCAAAACGTTTGCCGCCAATGTTGCGATAAAGCCGGTTCTGCCCCCAGTACGTGACGAACAGGTCGATGAAACCGTCGTTGTTGTAATCGCCAGCGCATACGCCCTGGCCCCAACCTTCCGAGGTCAGACCAGTTTCGGCGGTCACGTCGCTGAAATGGTCGTGCCCGTCATTGTGATAGAGCCGATTGCTTCCGCCCTTGCCCGACACGATGAAAATATCGACCAGCCCGTCGTTGTCATAGTCGACGAGAGCGATCCCGCTGCCAGTGGTTTCAATGATGTACTGCTTCGACGTTGTGCCGCCATTGGGGAACGGTCGCGTTAGCCCGGCTTTGGCGGCGATGTTCTGAAAATCCGCTATGTGCCGGGGCGCGCCTGACAGGAACAGGTAGGCAATCGCCGTGAGCGCCCTCATTTTTGAGCCGGCTTCTCACCGAGCTTCTTCAGGAACTCCGTGAACTCGCCTTCGGGCGGTTTCTGAAGCGCGTCGAGCGTTGCTTTTTCTCGCTTCGCTGCTTCCAGGTCGCCCGCATTGCGATAGGCCATCATGAGATTGTAGTGGGCAGGCTCACTGCGTGGGTCGAGTTTGACCGCACGTTCGAGAATCGAAATCGCTTCGGGATAGCGTTTCGAATCGAGCCGCGCCTTCCCGACGGCGACGAGTGCTTCCAGGAAGTCGGGGCGTAATTGCAGGGCGCGATCGAGATGGCCGACGCCCGCGTCACGCTTGCCTTGGGCTATCAGGATTTGGCCAACTTCGTATTCGGCGGCGGCGTCGCCGGCGTTCAACGCCAGTTCGGCTTCAAACTCGCGGAGCGCGTTTTCTAACGCTTCAGGTCCCTGTGAGGCGATCAGAATGACGCGGCCCAGGCGAAAATGCAAATCAAGGGCCTTGGGGTTCTTTTCGATCGCCTTGCGGTATTCCGCCGCTGCTTCCGGGTATTTACCCTCAATTTCTAGGATCTCCGCGGATAGCTGATTGACTCGGTACGAGGCCGGGGTCTTTTGGAACATCTGATAAACTGCATCGTTCCACGCCTTCATGTGTGTGCGGGCCGATTGGTAGAGCACATCGGCGTCGGCAGGATATTCGGCCTTGAGGTTCGCCTCGACGCAGCTCATGAGGGCCTCGCCGGTCAGTTTGCGTATCTCCTTGTCCGCGGCCTGGGCGAACGTCGTGGCTAAGCGCGGCATCGCCTCTCTGCAGTGTCCGGTTGCCGCATCCACGAGGGCGAGAAATGCCGGCGCCTGGTCGTCTTTGGAGGCTTCAAGGGCGGTGCGCGCCTCCGCATAGCGTCCTGCATGGAACGCCTCGATGCCCTTGTTGAGCGAATCGTCGGCGAAAGCGGGCGCGACGACGAGCAGAAAAATGCTAATGCCCCGCATCATCGAGAACCAGGTCGAGCCCGTTGAAGCGCCGCCGATCCTTCCCCTCAAAGTAACGAAAGCTCAACAGTGGCGGCGGCCCGGGCGCGATCGCGGGTAAGGGAGCTATTCTTTGCGACGGACTTTCGGCGATGGATGCCATTCGCCCGGAGGCGGCGATCTGCATCAGCACCGCCAGAATCAATGAGGTCATCGTGACTCAAGCTCCCTCAGTGCACGCTGCGCCTTCTCGTTTCCAGGTTTGCGGTCGAGCCATTCCATCATCACCTCCCGTGCCTTGTCGCGCTCACCCGATTGTGCGTAGACGCGGCCCAGGTTGAGATACAGCATATCGTCATCCGGCGCGGCGCGGATACCGTAGCGGAAAGCCGCTATGGCGTCCGAAGGCTGACCCATCTTCAGATAGAGCACGCCCAGATTGTTGACTGCCGACGTGAAGTCGCGCTGGACGGAGATTGCGCGCTGGAATAGATCGCGCGCCTCAGGGTAAAGACCCTTTTCGGCGAATTGCAGGCCGAGGCTGTCAGCAACCGCGGCCGATCGCGGCGGGGCGGCGAGCAGTTTTCGTCCTGCTGCCCGGGCGTCGTTTATACGCCCGGCATCGAGGTGGATCTGCGCGATCGCCATCCATGCCCGCTCGTTGTCGGGCGATCGCTTCACGACCTCATTGAGATAAGGCAGTGCGTGATCGGGGTATCCTGCCCAAAAAAATGCCGCTCCTAACTTGAAATAGTCTCGCTGGGGCGACCCGGCCCAGTACCTGCCGTCATAGGGAAGAGCCTTTGGCGTCAGCATTGCCATGTCGGCTTTGACTTCCGCCTCGCTGGGGCGCGTCGAGTAGATTTTGCGCGCCTGGCCATTGGAATCGATGAGGAGCAGCAGCGGCGGCGTCAGATCGGCGCGATAGTCGAAGAGATATCGACGAAAGATATGCCAAATCGCGGCATCGGTTCCCGTGGGATTCAGAACGAGTAGTCCCGGCGTCTTCGCGGGAACCGGCAGGGGCAGCGGTTCGACGAACCAGGTTGTGTGCAGGCGGGGCTCGTTATCGATTGGAATGGGCGGCGCGGGGGCAAACTCACGGCGACGTTCGTACGATGTCTCAACGAAGGCATCGGAGCCTTCTTCCATCGTGTATAGGTTGCCGGCGGTGAGGCCGGTGAAGACCTGCTCATGGCCAGATGGCCACTTTATGAACATGCGGTTCGCCTTCGTGGCGCTGCCGAGACCGAAGTAGAGCTTCTTGGTGTGCTGCGAGAGAAATCCTGACCCGGCCTGAACCGCTTTGACCTGCCCGTCGACGTCAATGATCGCGCCAATCGCATCGCGATTCGATTTCTTGCCGCGCAGCAGAAACGCGATCGAATTCCGATCGCCGGCGGAATTGTTCTGAAACACGCGGAGTTGCGGAGCGAGGCGGTTCCTCACTATTAGATCGAGCCGTCCGTCGCCGTCAAAATCAGTGACAGCGAAAGCGCGGCTATCTTCCGCGAAATCGAGCCCGCTGATGCCCGAACAATCGACGTAGCGCCCGTTGCGACGCGCGTAGAAGATGTTCGGCTCTGGCGCGCTCCAAGCGTAATCTTCACGGATGTATTGATTGATCGCGTTCCAGCCGTTCTCATAGGCTTCCGATGGCCGGGCATCCACGGGCGAATTGGCGACCACCTCGCGCCAGAAGAAGCCCATGGTATCTTCCGAGCTCTTGTTCGACAGCATGCCGCAGGTGACGAAGATCTCCGGTGAACCGTCGTTATCGAAATCGTGGCCATCGGACGCCCATGCCCAACGTCCAATCTCTACATGTTCCCTGGCGCCCGCTTCCTCGAAGCGGCCGTTGCCGAGGTTGCGGTAAAGCGAGTTGCCCTTCGTGTGCCGGCGATAGGCCTCGGCCATTTGGGGGCTGTGTTGCGCGGGCTGAAAGGCCTTCGACGCCGAGACGCGCTGCCCACAATCGCTCCACATGTTCGATATATAGAGATCGAAGCGGCCGTCGCCGTCGTAATCGAACCAGGATGCGCTCATGCCCGGTCCCAAGTCTTCGACTCCGGCTTCCGCCGCAACATCGTGGAATTTCCCGCCCTCGTTCTTATAAAGGTTCTTGCGGCCAAAGTCGTTCGCGACATAGAGACTGGGCCACCCGCTGCGATCGTAATCGCACCATGCAGCGGCGAAACTGTAACGATTGTTGTTCTGGTCGATGCCAGTCGATTCAGTCACATCTTCAAACTGACCTGATCCGTCCGGCCGGAGATGATTCTGGAACAGGAAATTTGGCGGACCGTTTTGGGCATCGTGGTAGGGCACAGGATAGCGATACTGTGCTTCGCTCTGAAAGTAAACGTAGGTGCAGAGATACAGATCGAGTGCGCCATTGCGATCGTAGTCGGCCGCCGCCATACCTGTGAAACTTCCCTGCGGTGGGCGTCCGAAACGAAACGCATCCGTGCGCACGGAGAATCGGCCGGCGCCGTCGTTGAGGAGGAGCAGCGGTCCCGACGGAAGCAGGACAACAAGGTCCTGACGGCCTGAATTCCGAAAGTCTGCGAAGAGTGCGGATGCCGTGTCATCGAGCAGGCCGACTCCCGCGTGGTCCGTGATGTCTTCCAAACGACCGTCGACGAACTTGTAAAGCCGGTTCGGAAGGCCGCCCGGCTGAGGCACGTAGATTTCATCCACGCCGTCGTTGTCGATATCTCCAACAGCGATTCCCTTCATTCTGAACACGTCGATGCCGCAAGCGGAATCGAGGCGGGCGCGCCAGTAAGGAATACCACGCGCAAGCTGCTCACGAAACGACGGCGTCGTACCGAACACGCTCCAGGTGATGTCGCGGAAGAGGGGCTCTGGCGACTTGACGACTTGTTCATCGACAATGCCCTGGATGGTGGTATCGCCGGTCGACCAGCGCATTTTGTAATATCCCGTGCGGTACTCGCCTTTACCACTCAATTCGAAGCGGACAAGGTCGTTTGGCAACGGATAATAGCGGCCGGGGCGCGCCTTGCGTAAACGCTCAATCACGTCGGCGGCGATCTTCTCTTCCGGGAAGGCATCATGGCCGGGCCGAATGAATCCACGGAGCGTCTCGTAAGGCATCTGTGTCGACGCGAGACTGTCCCGCGTGAACATAACGGCCGAACACGCAGCCACGAATTGACGGCGGTTCAGCGTCACAATGCGAGCCAGTCTTTCATCGTGCTGAAGACCGTATCCAGACGCTGCGGCGTTTGCACGCTCATCAGGGGAAAATCGGGCGGAGCGATCGCGAGCATCTCATCCGTGCCATCAGCCACAAACAGGAACGCCGTATTGCCCCGGTATTCGGCGTACTTCATGAACTCCTGCCAGATGTATTGGTGGAAGACTTCGAGGTCGACGTAGGACCCGAGCATGTCCGCCTGCGTCGGAATCGGTGTTGTCGCGTCCTGGTCGGCATAGATCAGCAGGCTGGAGAACGGCTTCACCTTGTTCCGGATGCCATACGCAATCAGGGTGACCGTCGGCCGGGCGCGCCGGATGCCTTGCACGCTTGCCCACTCTACGAAGGTGTTGTTGATCAGCAAGGTGCCATTCCCGCTCAGAAGAATAGCCCGCGTGAATTCGCCGAGAATGGCGTCGCGTCCGAGCTCACCTTCGTCGGGCCGGATCTTCATTTGCTTCAGGCGCGCGCTGAGCTGCTGCGGTCCGCGAACCTGTTCGCCTTCGACCACCTGCTGCACTTCTTTCATGAGGCGAGCCCGGTAGTCGCTAAGCTGCTCATAGCTCAGCCGGACAACACCGGGGTGCGCCGACATCTTCGCGAGTCGATCGCCGGTTTCGACGCACCACGCCCCGTAAGGAGTGGCGGCGGCTATGTCAGCGATGGATGGCGCTTGGGAAACCTGAGGTTTTCCGGTTAGGAGTAGCGCAGCGTAATCCGCCCCGTCAGACGGGACTTCGAGCGGAATCCGCTTCCCGTGTTGCGCGATACGCATCCAAAGGCGGTCGGGTCCCACCGGCATCTCCGCCGGCGAGAGAATTACGACCAGACGCGGGCGTCCATGGCGCGCTGTTTCAGCTTCCAGCAATGGGTCGAGCTTCGCAAAGACGTCACTGACCGCTTTGCGCCATTCCGGGTAATGCGCGGAGCGGTTCAAGAAATCGACTTGCTGCAGGGTGAAGGTGCGCTTTGGCCACGTTGCGTCCGAAACCCCCATTTTTCGTTCGGCGTCGCGGACGTCCGCAAACAGCTTGTCGACATCGGAGGGGTCCGATTTGTCGATGAGTCCGAAGAGCCGCTCGTAGTAGTTCCTCTCGGCTGGGAACAGGAGATCCCACTCGTGGATCTGATCGAAGAAATACGTCGAGAATGTGACGGGTAGCCGATCGAAGAGACCTTTTTCGATCAGTGCTTCGATGGCGGCCGACGTCTTGGGATTGCCGGACGCCATCAGAGAAGCTCGCGCAGGGGTTGCCCCGCGATTTCGCTGGTATGAACGCCGAGCAGCGCTGCCGCGGTCGCGGAGATATCGACGTGATGAATCGGGCGTTCAGTCTCACCGGGCGCCGTGGCGCCTCCGAGAGCCAGCATCCACATGTTGCGGCATGAGGCATCGCCACTGCGATGATTGAGAAACCCGTTCGCGGCATTGATATCGCCATCACGCCCCAACTCGGGCAGGATCAGCACCGTTGTGTTGTCCTTGTAGCGCGGGTTGGCTTGCACCTCGTCCCACAGCATCCCTGTGAGCCGGTCTGTTTTCGTGACGGCCTGGAGATAGAGCGAATACGAACCCCAGTGGGCGACGTCCATGTCCCAGAAATTCACGAGCAGTAAACGGGGCGCAAACTCGCGCATCACTTCGCGTGTGATGAAAAACGTCAACTCGTCTCCGGATGTGGGCGCTTCCGGGCCACTGATGTAATCCACAAGGCTGCGGGTCAACGTATCGCGCACGTGCTGATCGAGCTGCCGCCCACCTTTGAAGATGGTCCAGCCCACTCCTTCATAGCCCTCGCTGAGAATACCTTGAAGCTGCCGCAGGACGTTGTCGCGATCGGCAACCCCTCCTCCCGGGCGCTTCCGTACTACTTCCTTCACCGCCTCCAGGAGAAGCTGCTTCGGGAGGACGACATTTGCGCCATAGGGCGAGCCCCACGAAGAGTCGTTGCTCGATCCCATGGTCGCAAAGCTTTTGTTGGTCGCAATGATCCAGGCGTCCATTGGAGGAGCCTTTGCGCCCTTGCGATAAAACTCGAAGAGCGTGGGCCCGGCTGGCGGCTGAAAGCCAAAATCGTCTACGCGCTGCCAATTCCCGGTCAGGATGCTGGCCGTGGAGTTGAAATGCGAGAGCACGCCGGCGTTGATGCAGGTTCGAAAGAAAAACCCGTGCGGGCGCATTCCGGCAAGCCGAGGAATGTTGCGCAAGCCCTCCGGCGCGAATGTCTCCGAATAGCGTACCCCGCCGCCGAACGTGACGATGATCACGCGGCGTCCTTTCCGGGCGCCTAAAGGCCCACCTCGCAGCCACCGTGGAACGATCCGGGGAGCGATCGAAAGCCCCGCCAGCCGCAGAAAACCGCGTTTCGTGATGGCGGCGGACATCAGTACTCCGTAATCTCGCCGCCCGCGATCTTGCGCTTCACCTTTCCACCCAGATCGAGCGGCGTATCATAGCCCGCCTGAATCTCTCCGGTCGGGGAGTAATAAGGACCGATGTCGCAGGCCATGCTGCCCCTGCCTTCTTCGACGAATTCAATAGACGTGATCAGCTTGGCGGACTTGTATCCGTAGCGGGACGGGTCAATCAGCCGCAACGGCGCTCCGTGCCTGTCGGCGAGGGGCTGCCCCTGCATATCCATGGCGAACAGGACACGTGGCGAGAGCAGTTGCGGAAGGGTAAAGTATTCATACCATTTATCCGCGCAGTCGATCCGCACCGCTTTCGCGTTCTTCTTAGGCTTCGCTGCTTCGAGCAGATGGCCGAAACGGAACCCGCCCCAATCCGCGCGCGACGACCAGCATTGCACGCATTTCATTCGTGAGTTTTGGGTCTCATGCGGAAGGCGGCGTAAATCGGGAATCGAGAGGGTAATCGGACGCTCGACCAGACCCTTGACCTGAAGCTGGTACGACTTTTGATCGATCGCAGGAACCGGGCTGTACCACATCAGCCGGAAGTTGTATTCATCGGGACGGTCGCTAGGCAGCAAGAGCTTCGTCTCGGCGCCATGCAACGTGGCCGCGACCCCGGATGCCATGAACAAACGTCGGTTCATACCAGCGAGCTTCCTGTCATTTTACTCCCGCCGTAGTCAGGCGTTCATGTATGGCGCGCTGCTCTGCGGCCTTCTCCGGCTCATGCATGCGATCGTAGACACGTGATAAGTGATAGTGGACGTCGGCTTGATTCGGGCTGATGGCGATGCTGCGCTCCAGCTCCGCCGCGGCTTCAGAGAATTTGCGCTGCTTCTCGAGCAGTGTTCCCAATTCGTAGTGACTCTCCCACTGATCGTCTTTCAAATGGATAGAAGCCCGCAGCAGCTTTTCGGCCTTTGTCTGATCCCCGCCGCTGATCAGAAGCCCTTTGGCGTAGACGAATTGCGCCTGCGGATCTTGTGGGTTGGCCGTGGCCCAATGTTCAAACCGCGGAAGAATGTCATCGAACCGGTCCGACGCCTGGTCGAGCATCTTGCTCAGAAAAACGTAGGGCTGCTGGACTTCCGGCGCGAGGTCGATAGTGCGGAGATAAGCGCTGGTTGCTTCCGGAAAGCGTCGCTCTCCATAGTAGGCGACGCCTAACGCCAACTCAAGTTGTGCGCTCTTGTCGAAAACCCGGCAGCCATGTTCCAGGATCTTGACTGCCGGGTCAAACTGCTGCTGCAACAGATACGCATGCGCAGCTTCAAAGTAGTACGTTTCGTCGTAGGGGCTCAGCCGGATTGCTTCTTCGTATTCGGCTGCCGCCTTGTCGAGTTCACCTTTGGCTTCGTAGGTTCTGCCCAGCCGTTCGTGCTCGCTCGCCGCCTGGATTGGAGGCGCAAAAAGCAGAGCGAGTTGTACCCAGACGAGTGACAAATTAGAGCATGCCCTACTCGTCAGAATTGTAGCCGAAGTGCGAACTGAATGTGCCGTTCCGAGCCCGCTTGCGTACTGGTGATGGCTCCGAAATTCGCGTCTTGCCGGTTGTTATCCGGCAAGCTGAACTGCGGCGTGTTCGCTATGTTGAATGCCTCGCCGCGGAACTGTAGCATCCACCGTTCGGTGAATCGGAAACTCTTCGCCAGCGAGAAATCCACCGTACGGGTGGGCGGACCATAATTCGTTTGCAGTCCGATGTCGCCTTGAGTCAGGGAGGCTGGCGCGGTGACGTTGGTGATATCGAACCACTCCTGAGGCCGGCGTCCACCCGCGGGAGCGGCATTCGGATCCTTTCCAGGAACCACGTCCGGAAAACAAGTGGCCCATATTCCCTGACACCCGTTGGATCGCAACGTGAAAGGCTGGCCTGTGTGGAGTGTGAGGATTCCATTGGCCTGCCAACCCCCGATCGCGGCATCGAGGACTCTGTTCATATTCGCGCCATATGCCTTGCCCCGGCCAAATGGGATGTCGTAGTTAAAACCGGTCGTGAAGTTGTGACGGATGTCCCAAGCGGCGCTGGAATAGGAAGTCGAAATGTTCCTGTTGTCTTTAAAATTAAATCCGCTCGAACCGCTTAAGGTAGTGCCGCTGTTCGCCAAGGCATGCCCCCAGGTGTAAGCGGTGATGAACTGCAGACCGCGAGACAGTCGCTTCTCCAACTTCGCTGTCATGGCGTCATAGTTACCGAAGCCGAAACTCGCTGTTCCGGAAATGCTCCCCAGCTCAGGAACCGGTCGAATACTGTTAGTGCTGATGCTGGAGGTCGTCGCGAAATTGGGAGCGGCATTAAAGTCGGGCTGCAGAAGCTGATGCGACTGATGATTACCCTGATACCCGAGCTCGAAGGCCATTTGGCTAGGTAACTGCTGCTGCACTGCAACATTCCATTTCTGGACCATCGGATTGCGGAAGTCCTGGGCGACCGAGCGGAATTGCAGCGATGAAACGGGTTGAGTTGTGAAGACGTTAAGCGGGAAGCCTGCCGCGATCCCGCCGATCGGCGCTCCGCCGGCGAAAAACGGATTCGGATCGAAGCTGTTGACGCCGGCGGGCCGGTTCAACTGGGGCGATTCGTTGAACGGCGCGGATTCGCCGCGGTTGGGATTGCCGCCTTGCTGCTCTTCACCACCGTAGAAGATGCCGTATGCGGCACGAATCACAGTCTTCTCGCGGAGGTTCCAGGCAAAACCAACCCTCGGACCCAGGTCGAGCTTATCCCAGGGAATCAAATATTGGTCCACTTGGCCGCGAGAAACCTTCACGGACGGGAAGAGCGCTGGATAAGTGATGCCGTTCAGAGTGTATGGCGTGTTGAAATTCGGCGGAAGGGCAGCATCCTGATTGGGCCCCTTCGGAATCTCGAGAGTGAGTGTGTCGAAGTTGAAGTTGGATTGGCGCGCGAACTGCTCGCCCATCGGCGACCACAGTTCATATCGCAGACCTAGCTGCACGGTAAACGTGCGGCTCACCTTCCAGTCATCCTGACCGTAGAATGCATAAGCCTTGCGAGTGGATGAGATGAAGTTTGTGGTCGAAATCTGACCACCGTTGAGCGCTCCGAGCATGAAGGATGCGAACGGATCGCCCGTGTCGGCGCTGAACGTTCCATTCTTCGCTCCAGGTGCGCCCTTATCGCTGGCGTTCGATGTCAACGACGTCTCGGTGTTGCTGAAGTTCATCTCTCCGTGCGGATAGGGAACCTGGAAGAACGGCAGCCCGATGGGCCTGAACTCGACGCCGAATTTCAGGGCGTGGCTGCCCTTGGTAATGGAGACATTCTGGATGAAATCCCAAACGTTGCTGAATTCCTTGGTCGGGAGCCAGTCGTTGGCGCCGACCTGGCTATACTTGCCGGAGTTGAAGCTGAACTGAGGAAGGCCGCCGTTCAACGACGTTGTCGGGTCGTATCCTCCAATACCTACCGCCTTGAACTCATCCGTGTTCGCGTTGCCCTGCGTGCGAGCCGTGACTAACCGGCTGTATCCGATTCGCGTTTCGGATATGATCGAGGGGCTCCAAATGCGGGTATAGCCTAACTGGGCGTTGCGGCCCAGATCCTGTTCGCTGGCGCCGTAGAAGTTGGCCCCGTCGAGTGCGCCCTGAAATGGTGCAACGTTGGTCTTAGAGGTGTTCGACCAGCTCAAGCTTCCGAAGAGGCTGTTCTTGTCGTCGATGCGATAGTCGACGCGTCCATCACCCTGATCTGTCGTAAGTGTTCCTGGAGTGAGTACGCCGTAATCGTTTTGTGGATAGTCGCCGGCCTTGATGGGCTGATTCGGCGAAGGATACAGGCTTGCGATCTTAATCGCTGCAGGGTCGAGCATATTCTTAGGGATCTTGTTTCCCTGGAATGGCAGACGGCTGTAGACAGCGGAGCTTGTGCCGCAAGCGCTAACGCATTTCGTGGAGTTGGGGTCGAAAATCTGGTTATAGAGAACGTTCTGCCCGGTGACCGGGTCTGTTCCAAGCGAACCTCCGAGGATACCGGAGAAGTCACCTTGAACCATGGCCGGTGTCGGGATGGTGTACAGGCCGCCGAATCCCAGGTTCTGCACAACGCCGCCCGCGGTCTTAATGCGTGTGCCCTGGTAGTCGCCGAAAATGAAGAGCTTGTTCTTGATGATGGGGCCGCCCGCCGCAGCGCCAAATTGGTTCTGGTTCACCGGAGGCCGAATCAGATTCGAGAAGTTATTCTCCCAACGATTGGCATCCAGGTCGGTGTTCTGAAGATTCTCGAACAGAACGCCATGCACTTGGTTGGTGCCGGCTTTCAGGCTTGCATCAAGAACCCCACCCGCAGCGCGCCCGTACTCGGCATTGTAGCCGTTGGTTAGAATGCGCAACTCACCGATCGCTTCGACCGAGGGACCGATCACAAAAGATGTCTGATTGATAAAATCGATCACGTTGACGTTGTTGTCGACGCCGTTCAGCAGGAAGTTGTTTTCGCCCGTCGATCGCACGCCGTTGGCGGAAAAACCGCCTCCTTGAGCGTCACGAGCACCCTGTTCCGCTGTCAGAACACCCGGCGACAAGCGCGCGAGAAACGTGAAGATGCGCTGGCCTCCGAGCGGAAGTTCAGAGACAGCCGCGACGTTGAGGTCGGCGCCTTGAGACGTGGTCTCGGTTTGGAGTAGCGGAGCCGCCGCCTGAACTTCTACAGTTTCGCTGAGATTGCCGATCTGCAAGGCAAGGTTAACGCCGATGCGGTCGCCAGCCGTGACGATGACGCCCTTTTGCTCCGTCTTCCGGAAACCCTGAGCCTCCACTGACACCGAGTACGTACCCGGCTTCAGGAGAGGTCGAACATACTCACCGGTTTCATTTGTTTGGACATTGTAAGATAAACCGGTGGCGTCCTCGACGATTGTGACTCTGGCTCCTGGCACCGCCGCCCCCTGAGCATCGGTGACCGTACCTGTTATAGTTCCGAGGTCGCGTTGTGCAAGAGCACAAACGGTGAATAGAAGCGAAAACAGCACACTACGAAGTGGTGCGTTCTGCATGGGACCCCTCCGACGTTTACTTCGATGTAAACGTTTCCATGTAATATAAACCTGTTACAGTAAGGAGTCAATAGAAAACTTGTGAGGCTTAATACAACGGCTTGAGAAGCTGAATGCAACTCTTTAGAAGCTGAACGTAACTATAGATAAGTGCTCCCCCTCGGAATGTCAGGCCGCAATAAATTGTTTTTATGCCACCCGCCGGGTAGCGGGTCGGGGATTCTATGAGTATTCGAGACGTCGCCAGACGAGCCAAAGTCTCGATTGCCACTGTTTCACGTGCGCTCAACAATTCGTCGTCGGTCGATCCGGTAACCGCCGCGCGCGTCCGCAAGGCCGCGGAAGAACTGCGCTATTTCCCGGATAGCCAGGCGCGGTCGCTGGTGTCGGGTCGAAGCCGGATCCTCGGCCTCATCGTTTCCGACATCACCAACCCGTTCTTCCCCGAATTAGTGAAGGGCTTCGAGGATGTCGCCATCAGCTACGAATACGAGATCATGGTCAGTTCGACGAATTATGACTCGGCACGCATGGCGTTATGCGTCCGCAGGCTCTTAGAGCGCAAGGTGGAAGGCGTCGCCATAATGACTTCCGAAATGGATCAGCCGCTCATCGATCAGCTCGTCCGCCGCAAGGTTCCGACCGTCTTCCTCGACGTCGGTTCCGTGCATACTTTCATTAGCAACATCCAGGTGGATTACACCAGCGGCATCAATGCCGCGGTGAAACACCTCCTGGAACTGGGTCATAGGCGAATTGGCTTCATCAGCGGTCCGCTAGGTTTGAAATCGGCTTGTATTCGCCGCACGGCGTTCCTGGAACGTTTGGCAGGCACTGGCATCCTGGAAGAGGATGAACTTGTTCGAGAAGGCGACCATACGATCGAGGGAGGTCTTGAGGCCATGACACACCTGCTCGCGCTGGCCGTGCCTCCAACCGCCGTGCTGGCGTCCAACGATCTTACGGCCATCGGCGCGATGCGGGCGATTCGACGTAAAGGATGGAGCGTGCCCGACGATGTCTCCGTGATCGGTTTTGACGATATTCACTTCGCGGAGTTCACTGAGCCTCCACTCACTACGGTCGCGCTCTCGCGTTGGGAACTGGCTGAGAACGCAATTCGAGCATTAGTAAGCCAGATCGACGCACGAGAATCCGGCCGGGAGGCGAATGGCGCTGAGTTTTACGTGAAGCCGTCGTTGGTCATTCGGCAATCGACGGGGTCGCCGAAGCGCAAGGCCTGAGCGCCGCATCCGGCTACAATGATGCGAAGTGCTGTCTGTCCGCGTCGCATGGATTGCCGGAGTGGCTTTGGTTAGTTCCACGCTTGCAATCGAACTTCCCATATCGTTTGTAGACATCGCTTCTCAACGCGGCCTCAACGTCCCCAATACTTTCGGCGGCAAGACGCGGAAGGACTACATTCTCGAAACGACTGGAAACGGTGTAGCTATCTTCGACTACGACCGCGATGGAGCTGAGGATGTTTTCATAGCCAATGGCACGACTTTAGATCCATCGCCGGGAGCCCAGCCGCTGCCGCAGCTTTATCACAATGACGGACGCGGCCATTTTACCGAGGTAGGGGCCCGAGCCGGTTTTACGGAGGTTGGCTGGGGGCAAGGAGTCTGTGTCGGCGACTATGACAATGATGGGTGGCCGGACCTTCTCGTCACCTACTACGGGCACAATCGGCTATATCGCAACCTCGGAAACGGCACGTTTAAAGACGTTACCGCGGAAGCAAAGCTGCCGGCAGAAGGAACGCGGTACGGCTCGGGATGCAGCTTCTTCGACTACGATCGCGACGGCAACGTGGATCTTTTCGTCGCGAATTATGTTGATCTCGACCTCGGCAAGACACCCAAACCCGGCGCCGGCGCGTTCTGCGTATGGAAAGAGATCCCCGTCATGTGCGGTCCTCGCGGTCTGCCTCTGGGCCACAACGCTCTGTATCACAACAATGGCGACGGCACGTTTCGCGACGTTTCGGAACAGGCGGGAATACTGAAGCCGGGCGGTCGTTATGGTTTGGGAGTCGTCGCGGCGGACTTCGACAACGATGGATGGCCCGACGTCTTTGTGGCTTGCGACATGACTCCCAGCCTCCTGTATCGAAACAAACACGATGGAACCTTCGAGGAGCGCGGAATCGCGGCAGGCGTCGCGTACAATTTCGATGGTGCCTTGCAGGCAGGCATGGGAGTGGCGGTCGGCGATTTCGACGGGGACGGCCGGCTGGACATCGCCAAGACGAATTTCTCTGGAGATCTGACGTCGCTATTCAAAAACGAGGACGGAAGCTTTTTTACCGATGTTTCCCGGGAAGCCGGCCTCGCCGCGCGGCAGTTTCTCGGCTGGGGCGTTGCTTTCCTCGACGTCGACGATGATGGTTGGCTCGACCTTGTGATCGCAAACGGGCATGTGTACCCCGAGGTTGAGAACAAGCCCGTGGGTGACAAATACCTTGAACCGACGCTGCTATTCCGGAATCTGGGAAATGGCCGGTTTAGCGATGTCACCGCCTCGGCGGGGCCGGCGTTTGCGACTCCCCGTCCGGCGCGGGGTCTTGCTGTCGGCGACCTCGACGGGGACGGTCGTCCTGAAGTAGTCATCGTGAATATGAACAGCACGCCGTCACTTCTCAAGAACAACAAGTCAGGTGGTGCATTTGTGAATGTGAGCGTGATCGGGACGAAGTCAAATCGGGCCGGCATCGGCGCGCGCGTCCGCGTCACAGCAGGTCAGCGAACATTCGTCGGCGAAGTAATGAGCGGCGGGAGCTTTTACTCACAAAACAGCCTCATACTGCATTTCGGGCTGGGTGCGTCGACGATAATCGACAAGCTCGAAGTCGTCTGGCCGAGCGGTGCGATTCAGAGTTGGAAGAATGTTGACGTCAATCAAAAGGTTATCGCGACTGAGGGCTCGGCTGACCTGAAGAAGGTGCCACTTCACGACCGTAATTCTCTGTGATCAAGCGGGCCCGCTCTTCTTGTGTCCATTCGAATAGGGCTTCGATTTCCGCCGTAGAAAGCTTGGCGTTACGATGCACGAGAGTGTAGGCGGACAGCGGCATTCCTCGATCCTGAACCTGATTGGCAATCTCTGACAGGCACCGTTCGCGCCGAATGATGGAGTACTCGCTCCATACCGACAAATTGAGGTGCTCACGGCCTCGTTGAACGTCGCGATTGATGAGAAACGAGATTGGAGCCACGTAGCTATACCAGGGATAACGAGTGGCCTCGGAATGACAGTCGCGGCAAGACCTCTCGATCGTGGTGCGCACTCGGAGCGGGATATGCGCGGTTGCTAATAGTGGCGCGCTCGCACGGTCTGACGGTCGCGGACGAGAGACAAAGGACACGATTGCGATCAAGCTGATGAAAAACGCGGCGAGCAATCGAACCATGAGAGCGGCTACGAATCTGCGACCTCTTTCAGAATGTAGCGCCTTATGGTGCTCCGAATTGGATTCCGGTTGCATCACGGCAAAGCCGCGACGAAAATGGATGGCGCCGAACCGGCTGGCAGAAGCACACTGTCCGGGGTCCGGATACGCCAGGTTCGGCTCGTCAGGAATGGCCCGGTTTAGTTCTGGACCAGGAGGACGGATGGCGATGCCCTTAATAGCTCTCATCCTCGATTCGGTCGCAGCACAAGAAATGTGAGTCTGCTGTGAGGGATTCCCCGCTGTTTTCACGCAGCACTGATCTGGAGGGAATCCTTGACCGAGCGTGAGTCTACATCTAATCCATCGCGGCGCTGCCGTTCCCATTGGCGAGAAACAGATTCGGCAGTTGCGACTATTGCAGTCTTGTTCTGATTGAGTGTATAGACGGGTGGGTTTTCGTCGAAACTTGGCTGCCGGAGGGATGAAGCGGCTGATCACCCGACATCATGCTCTTCCAGGCGGCTATCGCAATGTCGGCTTCACGAAGCGCCAGCCCAGCCGTATCGGGGCTTTCGAGCAGGTTTACAATTGCCCGAAGGCTCGCCTCGACCTCGCAGGCGGCGACGGAGGGATGGATCGGCTCATTTGTAGATCTGTCGCGTTGCAGGTTGATATATGGAGGTATGTCATCTTCGAGGCAAGCTATAACTTCATTTCTTGCCGCGGCAAGTTTGCCGTGCTCGATTTCATGACGAATGCTTTGTAACCTTTCGAGTATGAGCGAGGGAGACATATCGTATTTTCGATCGGCCGACTTGGTCGAAGTGATATCCTATAACACTTCTCCGATCACTTGGGGCTCCTCGTCAATTGATTGGCAATGGACCACGGCAATTGCGATTTTCTCCGTGTCGATCTTTCGCACTGCGAGCCGCAACGACCTTGCCTGGCATGCTAGACTGTTTATCCGCAGCCAAAAATTAGGATTGCAATTCAAGGTCAATGCCTTTAATGACCGCCGTGCCAAGAGGATTCCATGAGAAGCTACGAGCGCTTTGAGGTCCTCAAGGAACTGGGCGTTGGCGCTTTCGGCAAGACGCTGCTCGTTGAGGACCGCCAGAAGAAGAACCGCAAGGTTGTCATCAAGGTCCCTCACGATCGCGACCGCGAAGAAGTCCTCATACGGGAGTTGATCAATAATGCCGCTCTGCGGCTGAGCCTTAAGGGCATGTCGCACGACAACATCGTGCAACTGATCGATTTCGCGCGATTCGGTGACTACATTTCAATGATCCTGGAGTATGTCGAGGGAGTCGACCTCCGCAGACGCGTCGGCCCGGCTCTGGTGGACAGGCCTCCGTTGCCGCTCTCCGAAGCGTTGGCATACTTCGGACAGATGTGTGAGGGGATGTCGGCCGCCCATGATGCCGATCTCGTTCACCGCGATATTAAGCCTGAGAACGTTCTGATCCGGAAGAAGGATCGTGTGATCAAGCTTGCCGACTTCGGCATTTCGAAGATCTCGCAATTGATGACGATGAGCGAGACACAGCCTTCGAGCATCGCGGGCACTCCACACTACATGGCGCCCGAAGCGTGGCGAGGTCAGGCTTCACGGCTTTCGGACCTATGGTCCCTGGCCGTGGTGCTGTATGAAATGCTGACGGGGCGCCTCCCCTTCAAGGCCGATAGCATGGCCGCTCTGCAGTTTCAAATCGAGCAGGTGCGGCCGGTTCCGCCTTCGAAGTTAAATCCCAAGATCGAGGCCCCGCTGCAGGCTGCAATCCTACGCGCGCTTGACATAGATTCCAAGAAGCGATTTCAAACGGCGCAAGAGCTGAAAGCCGCCGTGCTGGGCGAAGCCGAGAAGAAGCGCAAAATCTCGCCAGATGCGGGCAAGATACAAGCGGAGATCGATAGCGCGCTCAAGTTCGTAGAGGAGGGGAAAGAGGCCGAAGCGGTGAAACAACTCCTTGCCCTGGAGAGCAGAGAACCTGGTAGCGCTCCTGTCTACCTGGCGTTGGCTCAGATCTATAGCAGAAGCGATCGTTTTCTCAAAGCGGACGAGGTCCTCCGGCGCGGCATCGAGCAGTGCCCGAACCACGCGGGCCTGCATCTCTCACGTGGCATGGCGCTCTCCAAACTTGGCGCCAAGAGCCTTGCGGCGGCGATTACCGCGGTTGAGCGCGCGATTGAACTCGGATTAGAGCCAAAACAACAGGTATCGGCAAAGTTGCTTCTGAACCGCTGGCGCTCGCGCGCGGAGTGACAGATCATGCGGTGGTGGGGCGTCGTACTAATATTCTTCTTTATCTTTGTGCTCCTGGCCCGCGCTGATGCGGCAGGGGGCGTCTGGCTCCTTTATTTCATTGCGATTGTTGTCACGATCGCGGTAGCGAATGCGGGCAGCGCGGCGAGGTCCATTACACGAGCCGAAACGGCCCTGAAATCGAACCTGCATGCCATCGCCGCGCAGGAGTTCGAAAAGGCCGTGAAGAAGCTCGAAGCATCCAAGCCGGTTGCCGGCACCCCGAAGTTTGCCATGCGCCAGCAAGCTTACCTCGGATTGGGAAACGCCCGACTGGCTCTGAACCAACGCCCTGGCGCGTTGCAGGCGTTTCTGCAAGCCCGTCAGGGGGGAGCGACTCTTCCGCCATTCGCGGAAGCCTTGGTTGCGGAGCAATATGCCGAGTCCGGTGCTGAAACCCCCGAAGCCTTCGATGCTTATTTGAAGTACATCGCTGCCAAGCAGGAATCCGCCAGTCCGTTTGCGACCCGCGTCCACTCCGTTCTGCAGTCAATCTGCAAAGTCAAAGAAACGATGAAAGCCGCGGACCGCAAGACGGCACAGGAGCGGAATGCCAAGGTAATTGCCGCGGCGCCTTCGCTCGACTGGGCGCATGGCAACCTCGGCCTCGCCCTATTGTTGGACGGCAAGGCAGGAGAGGCACGGGAGTGCTTCGAGCGCGCTTACTCCTTACGTGCGGATCCGATGACGGCATACTGGCTCGGCGTCTGCTATTGGCAGCAGGCGGAACCCAATTTCGAAACCGGCGTGCGGTGGATCGAGAAGTTCCTGCAGTCGGCCGCCGAGAACAGCCGAACGCTCAAACGCCAGGCCCAGGCTGCTTTTGACATCGGAACACGGCTCAGTCAGGCCAGCACTGCCGCCGACAATGAGCGTGCGGTGCGCTATCTCTCTTATGCCGTTCAGCGCGCCCCGGATAACGCCGAGTATCAGTACGCGCTCGCATGCGCGTACGCAAAGGGCGGATACAAGGGCATGGCGCTGGAGGCGTTTTCAGCCGCCTTTCAGAAGTCGCCACAGAACCGCGATTATGCACTCCGTCTGGGACTGGAGCGGGAGAAGCAAGGTCAAATCCCGGAAGCGGTGGAAGCGTATCGGTGCGCGATTGCCGCCGACCCGAACTTCCCGGACGCCCACGCGCGGCTGACCCCCATCTACCTGGCGCGGGGAGAGTGGGCAGAGGCCGAAAAACACGCGCGCGCGCTCCTGCAATTCAATCCAAACGATGTCGAGCCGCTGAGCACCCTGATAGTTGCGTTATTCTGCCAAGACAAGCATGCGGACATAGTCGAGACACTGCAGAAGACCGCGCCGGGCCGCCTGGACCGTTCCCGGCACCGTGACGCGATTCTCTGCGCCGGACGCGGATGTATCAAAGCGGGCGCTCCGGCAAAGGCGATCGAATGGCTTTCCACGGCTGGAGATCCCGAAGCGGAATACTACATGTCATGTGCTTATGCGCATGCCGGAAACCAGTTGGAAGCCCTTCGCCGTTTTACGGATATTGCCGGCTCGGGAGGGACACTCGCGGTCAAGGCGGAGATCCAGCGAGGACACCTGCTGCAGGCCCGAGGGGACATAGGCCAGGCCGCCAGCGCATATCAGTCGGTTCTGAATCGTGAAAGCGACAATCGAGACGCCCTTTACGGTCTGGCGTATCTGAACTGTCAGAAAGGTCAGTTTGAAGACGCCTACGTGCTGCTTCAGCGTCTTCTCGAAAGAGAAGGAAGAGACCCACAGGCCCTATATCTCACCGGACTCGTGAGTGAACGGCTCGGACGAGCATACGATGCGATTGCGGCGTATCGCCGGGTTGAACGGGGCCCCCTGGAATCGAAAGCCGTTCTTCGGCGTGGAATCCTGGCATGTCGCGACAACAATTTTAGCGGCGCGCTCGACCTTTTCGCGAACGAACCCGATCGGAAGCCCGATCCCTACTTGTTTTATAAAGGGTGGGCTGCTGTAGGAGCAGGCAAGCCCGATGCCGCCCTATCGCTCTGGGAGGAACTTCTCGCGAGACATCCCGCCGACCGTGACCTCGCTGTGAATATCAGAAGCGCTGCTTATCTGAAGGGTGCAAAGGAAGCAGCCGCCGGGCAACTGGAACAGGCGATCGCAAGCTGGGAACGGTACCTTTCCGACGGTGATGTCGACCGCCATGTGGAGCGCGATCTCGCGGTGCTGCACTTCCGGCACGGTTTTGCCGGATTAAACGGAGGTTCGCCTCAAGGCGTCCTCCCAAACTTCGAGCAGGCCCAACGTCGCGATCCTTCGGAGCCCTTGTATGCGTTTTACGTTGCGCTCTGTGAGTTGAAGCTGAAACAGTTCGATCGCTGCCAGCAGCGTCTGCGTTCACTGCTTGACCAGGAGCGGTCTTCGCGTACCCTGTACCATTTGGCCCTTTGTTTAATGCGTGCCGGCAATCCGGTGGAAGCAGGCCAAGTAGCAGGGGAGGCGGCCCTGGCCAACGGGGCAGGCGATTATACGAAGCGCGCGCGCTGGTTGCGGGCAAATCTTCTGATTCAGAACAACCGTATCGAGGATGCGGCGCGCGAGTTGGCGTTGGTGGTTTGAGAAAGATGACTGTTGCGCAGGTACAAAGGTCGGAATCTACTGGACAACACCCCGCTTCGTGGCAATCCAAGGCGCGGCGGCAATACTACGCCTGTCTCGCGGCCGCAGGCGACCGGGCCGGGCTGGAATCGCTTCTTTCCCAGACAGCAGACCAGGCGGAGCAAGCCGACCTGCGCTTTTACCTGGCGGCAGCACTGCTGCGTGAGAATCAGCGGCAAGCGGCGCTGCGGGAGCTGAAGGCCGGCTTAGATCATGGCGGCCATGATCACCGCATCCGCGATCTCGTTATCCGCCTGCTCCTAAATGAAGCCGCGAATCTGGCGCAGTCCGGCGACTGGCGTAATGCACTGGAAGCGGTATCCGAGGCCGCCGCCCTTTCGAAGGGCAGTCAACCCGTCCCCGAGCTGGCCGAATTCGAACACGTACTTCCAGCCGCCTACCTAAGCTCCGGCCGGCGCTCCGAAGCCATCAAGATTTGGAGGGAGCGGTACGAAGCGCAACCAGAAGACACGCGCCTGCTTCATCATCTGACGTTAGCGGTCCACTTCGGTGCGCTGTCTTGTGATGAACAGAATACTAATGGCGAAGCACTCCTATCCGCGTGGAAGTGTGCCATCGCGCATTGGACAGCTCTGCTGAACTGGGATGCGTTCTGGGAAAGCTGGAACCGGAGGCGCAACGCCAGTCTTGCGATCAGCGCCGAGGACATGGCTGCGCTGCGCAAGGATCTGCTGTCGCGAACCCTTGTTCACTACTTTCAAGATCAGGTGAGTAGACATCGTGAGTCCGGCAGTTCGGAGTGGGCGCAGGTCTATGAGGATCTGCAACTGGCGCAATCGTGCGAAGAGCGCGGCTCGGAAGCGTGGCGTGAGACTTTGAAAGCCTTGAACGGCAAATTGGTTGTTGAAGGCCGTGAAAAGTTGTTGTTGATTCCTGGCGGATACCTGTTCTTCGAACAATTCCAGCTTCTTCCCAAAATTCAAGAGACGGCAAAGAAGCTGCCGGATACGGCTACGGACTTGATGGCGCGAATTGCCCAGTATCTATCAGCGGACGGCTTGGGATTCGTCGCTGTAATGTTAGACGAAGGACGAAACCCGGGCCGTGCTCTGGAATTACTCGGTCAGCTTGATAACAAAAATGGGGCCGCGGCTCTTTACCTCCACGCGCGAGCCAAGTCCCAACTTGCCGGCCAGTTGATAGAACAGGCCAAGGTGCCGGAAGCCGTTGGGGCTTGGAAGGAAGCCCTACAGCTCGCGCAAAAGGAACCGTCCGACTTCCCTGCAAGCATGTTCAAGGCTCTCGCCGCGAAGATCACTGAAGAGGCGTCAGAACGTATCAATGCGGAGGCAGTCCGGCTCAAGGATGCAGGCAAACTGGATGAAGCCATTGCGCTGGTCGAGCAATGCCGGGAGTTTGGGCTGACGGACCTGCTTTGTGTTCTTTTTTGCGATCGAGGTGAGAAACGACGGGCGGACAAGAGTTTTGATGCTGCCCGCGAGGATTTTGGGCGTGTTCTCAAACTCGCTCCGGATCATAAACGAGCCAAGGAAGGTATGGCCATCACCTTCAATAACGAAGGAGTTGCTGCTCAAGACACGAAACGGCGCCTGCAGCTCTACGAAAAAGCCCACGAATGGGATCCGAACCATAGCGTCGTACGCGCCAACCTGGCAGTCGAGTTGAGAGAAAAGGCGATCAGGGATATTACGGATGCGCGGGCAAAGTACAATTCACTGGGGCCAAAAAAGTATCGCGCAGCGTTGAATGCCGGCATCGCCCTCATGGAGCGTGCAGTACGGTTGGCCGATCCGGCGTTTACGGCTGAACAATTGAAGCAACTGGAGCAACAGGCGCGTCAAGGGGAACAGAGAATCCAAGGCTATCTCTCCGCGCTCAACGAGGAACCTTTGAAGAGTACTCTGTTCAACCTCGGCATGGCATATTTGTTTCGATTCCAGGCTCCTAGCTAAGGCGATAATTCATGTTCAAAGATCCTGAGTTCAAAGAAGAGACACCATACGACAACCTGGACCTCGATCCCTCGGCTACACCTGCAGAAGTGAATGGGGCGCTTGCTGCGTTTATGAAGAACAAGCGTAATGTTTCCCGGCTTCCGAAGGCCAAAGAAGCATGGAGAAAGCTGAAGGACCCCCGTGAGCGCTCGATGGTCGATCTTTGGTTTTACGATTTCGATACAACTTCCCTGCCTGCCCCTCCTCTCGATGTGGACGAGATTTGCAAACCCCCGGTGTTTGCCCCTGAATCTCTCGACTCCGATCTTGAAAGCCCAGGACCCTCACCCGTCGTGCGCGAGATTCGCTTCAAGCAGCCGGCCATTACCGATTTGCCTCAATACGATGGCTGGGATACCGAAGCAGCCCGTCCGTTGATCGATAGCTAAGAGCTGACATGGCAACATCACAACCTGCGCCTGCGGGCGATACCTTGCGAAGTCTCCGTGAAGACGTTACGAATTTGATGCGCGATCTACACCACGCAAAAAGTGCGCTAGTCGAGGAGAAGCAGCGGACGGAAAGCGAACAGAGAAAGCTATTTCTTGCCATGCTGAACGTCATGGATAACTTCGAGCGTGTTTTCGGCAGCATCGAGCCCAAGCTTGAGGCTGCTGAACGGCAGGCCAAAAACTGGGCCAATAGTTTTCGCTCGGTTTATAAACTGCTGAGCCGTGAACTGGGCGATCAGGGGATTGTGCGGATCGACTCGCCGGATGGCAAAGCGACTCCAGGATTTCACAATGTCGTCGAGACGCGCGAGGACCTAACGCTCGAGAGCGGCACGATCGTGGAGGTATGGAAACAAGGCTACATGTGGAAGGATCAGGTATTGAGAATGGCCGACGTTGTTGCGGTGAAAAACTAAAGGTCGAGGCGGAGAGCTAAACGTGGGAAAGGCAATTGGAATCGATTTAGGGACCACGAATTCGGTGGCGGCGATACGAGTGACAGATACCCGGCCCATCCAGAACAAGGAGAACGAGGATCTGACTCGATCGGTAGTGGGAGTTTACAAGGGACAGGAGTACGTCGGCCGGTTAGCGGTTAGCAACATGAAGCTGGCTCCTAAGGACACCATTCTTTCCATCAAGAGACTGATGGGACGTGCATTCCGAGATCCTGAAGTGCAAAAGGCGCGTCAAAAGTACTTGTATCAGATTGTCGAACCCGCTGAGGGTACTGACGACGATGTATGCGTCCTGATGGGTGGAAAACAATACTCGCCCGTCGAGATTTCTGCAAAGATCCTTACGAAGATCAAGAATGATGCAAAGCTCCGTTTGAACGACGATGTCGAGTACGCGGTTATTACCGTTCCGGCCTACTTTACGGACAAACAGCGTAGCGCGACCCGTCAGGCAGGGCGCCTGGCGGGACTTAAAGTGCAGAAGATTCTGGATGAACCGTCAGCAGCAGCGATCGCGTTCGGTATCGACAACTTAGGACCCGAGGACGCCAGGACAGTTGTTGTCTACGATCTGGGCGGCGGGACCTTCGACGTCAGCGTTCTGACGATCGTTGGAGGAATTCTGGAACCGCTCAATATCGCAGGAGATATGTGGCTGGGAGGGGACGATTTCGATTTCCGGATTATGGAACACGTAATTGACCACGTTAAAGCCATTCATCAGATCGATCCTCGCCAGGATAGCCAGTTCATGGCGGAACTGAGAAAAGAAGCTGAGGAGGCTAAGAAGACGCTCACCGCGGTCAAAGCCGCTCAGATCATTATCAACGGAATGCTGCAAAACGAAGATCGGGACCTGATAGACGTCAACCTTGAAATCACCGTCGAGAAGTTCGAGCATATGATCGCGCCACGCATTCAGGAGAGCATCGATCTGGTCCAGGATGCTATTAAGGGTTCTCAGCTAACGGTTGATGACATCGATCATGTCCTGCTGGTTGGGGGATCATCCAGTATCCCCTTGGTCCGACGTGAGTTGGCAAAGGTGTTCGGCGAGAAAAAACTGATGATGAATATCGACCCCATGAAATGCGTCGCCTTTGGGGCCGCTATTCTGTCAGCGAAGTTAGCGCAGACCTGGGAGTGCGCGAAATGCAAGATGCGCAATGAAGGTAAGGATAATGCCTGCCGGAGTTGCGGAGAACCTTCGCTTGGAACACTCACAGGCATTGGCACATCCACCGGTATGCACTACGGAATCGAGACTGAAGGCGGCTCCTTCGGCATTATTATTCCTAAGGGATCGACGTTCCCAACGCCGGAGCCCATCGTGCGCCGGTTTCTGATCCCCACTGGCAGTCTGAAGCGGCTCAAGGTACCGATTTATGCTGGATTTAACCCGGTTGCGGCGGAGAACGAACTGCAAGCGATCGTCTGGCTCGAGCTACCCGACAAAGTTTCGGCCAACACGCCTGTCGATGTTGCCTTCAGCCTCGACGAGGATGGCATTCTGAACAAAGTAAAGGTGAGTCTGCGGGACGGTTCCGGCGCGGAAGTCGAATCCTACCTGGATCGAGGCGATAGCCGCCGCAGCCGCCTCGAGAAGAAGCTGGAACAACTTCGCAAACAGGGACAGAGCGCGCCTGCTTTCGCGAATAATGGAGGCGCCAAAGGTTTTGAGGAGTTCTACGGCAAAGCCGCAAGCGCCCTCAACCGGAACGATGCCGAGAACGCCGAGGCTTATTTGAAGCAGATGGCGGCACTGCTGGCAGGACCAGGCTGGCGCGAGCAGGCGACTACGGAAATCAACTACGCCGAGCACATGGTGGCGACATACGAATGGCTGATTGAGGCTCCTCAAGCGGCACGCATCAAACAACTCGTCGAGGAACTGAAGGTTGAATTGAACGCCGGAAACCAGGGTTCAGCGGAGGCGAAGACCAAGGAGTTAGCATCTGCAACCGATGCTCTACCGAAGATCACCGTCGAAATGCGGCTGGTGGAGATTGCATTCATGCGGGCTAACGCGGCTGGAAAAGCCGTCGAAGCGGATAAGATTCGCGTGGCTTACCGTGATATCGAGAGTGCTCTGCGCCGCAACGACCTTGAAGCAGCCCGGACCGCGTACGGCAGGATCACGGATCTGCTGGACCTGTTCCTGAAGGACCAGCCGGGTTGGCAGCCGGGTAGCATCGGGGTACTGAAGCAGTAGCGTCCGGCGTATGAAGACAATTGTTTGCCCCGTCTGCGAGATGAAAAACAATGCTCTGCGATGTTCGCAGTGCGATACGGACCTGACGCCGGTTTCGCGGCTCGACGCGCTTGAGGAAGAGCTCAAGCAACAGGAACCCGTGCCTGTGGGCAACCGATCGCCGGTTGGTCCGTGGAAAATCGCGACGATTGCAGCTTCTGGCGTCGCCCTCCTGCTATGCTTGGGCCTTGTATTCGCAGTGAATCAGCAGACACCTCCGCTTAACCCGGCCGCGCTACACGCAATCCCGCCGCCCGCAATTGCGGCTCCGACACAGGTCAAGTATCGCGTCGCCAAGGGTGAAGCAAGCTACGGAGGTCTGGCCCAGAGATTCTACAAAAGCGCTTTCGTTGCAGAACGTATTCAGCAGGCGAACCAAGGAAAGCGGTTGAAGGCAGGAGATGAAATACTGCTGCCCGTGATCGCTCCGCAAGTCAACGAGACAAAGAAATGACCCAGCGAACCGCCGGATTCAACTTCATCTGGTATCTGGCAGCAGTGGAAGGCATAGCTGCCCAATCCGAATTTGTCGAGAATGAGCACGTCTTCGCGGCCCTTACGGGCGGTGCGATCATCATGGAGATCGGCGACAATGCCGCATTCGTGGATCGGTTCGGGCCGGCGGCACGAGCCGAAATCACTGCCCTCGCTGATTTTCTGGTCGCGGCACACATCGACCGTGAGCGGTTAGTTCAAAAACTGCGCAGCTTCATAGGCAAGGGCGGTTTTGAGCACTCCGATGCGTCGCAGATTCATCGTAGCGATCAGTGCAAGGCAACTTTCGACCGCGCCATGCTCCTGGCGCGCGAACAGTCGCAGGCGGCGGTGAACTGCTTTCACCTGATGTCTGCCCTGCTTGAGAACCCAGGTGCCCGGATTGCACAAGCCACGGTTTTGGCCGGAGGGGACGTTCAAGCTCTTCACCGAGCCATCACGGAAGCAGCCGCTAAACAGAACACTCCCGCCGCGCCGGAAGCCGTTCGGCCGCGACCGGTTTCCTTTTTCCAGGTCTTTGGCACGGATTTGACGCAGCTTGCAAAAGATGGGAAGATCCAGCCGCTCATCGGCCGCAAGAAAGAATTGCTACAGATCGCGCGGACGCTCTCCCGTAAAACTAAGAGCAATCCGCTGTTACTCGGCGACCCCGGCGTGGGTAAGACGGCGCTCGTTCGCGGTCTGGCCTGGCATATCGCTAACGGCAACACGGTTCCGGGGCTGAAGGACAAGAAGATTATAGAGATCGATACGGGTAAGTTGCTGAGTGGGACGGCGAATCGCGGCGATCTCGAGCAGCGTATCTCGCTGCTTATCGAAGAAACGGCAAAGGACCCTCGAATCATTGTGTTCATTGACGAAATCCATTCCCTGCTCGGAGGTGGACGAGGCAAAGTTCCCGCTGATCTCCTGAAACCGGCCCTGGTGCGAGACGACTTTCGGTTGATCGGCTCCACAACAGTCTCCGAATACCGCACCTACATCGAGCCAGATGCCGCTATTTCGCGTCGCTTCCAGCCGATCAATGTGGACGAGCCGTCCCAGGAAGAAACGATCGAGATACTCATGGGCTTGCGGCTGCGATTTGAGCAACATCACGACGTGCGCATTGAACGGAGTGCAATCGAGCGCGCTGTCGAACTGTCCTCTCGATATTTGCCCGATCGCCGCCTGCCCGATAAGGCGTTCGACCTGATTGACGAGGCTTGCGCCCGGGCCAAAGTAATAACCATCAGCACACGCCGCCCGCAAAACGCCCAGTTTGAATTTGTTGTCACGGGCAATACCGTAGCGGAAGTGGTCGCGGAATGGACCAGAATCAAGGTCGCGGACCTGACGAGCGATGATCGCTTGAAGCTTGCCGGCATGCGGGACGTGCTCACCGAACGAGTCATCGGGCAACCTGGCGCCATCGATCGCGTTTGCGAGGTTGTAGCTCGTTCGCGTGCAGGACTGAAGAGCCCCAACGGACCCATGGGGGTTTTTCTGTTCCTGGGGCCCACCGGGGTCGGTAAGACCGAGTTGGCGAAAGCTCTCGCGGCTTTTCTTTTCGGCTCGGAGGATGACTTGCTCCGTTTCGATATGTCCGAATACATGGAGCGGCATGCGGTGGCGAAACTCATCGGTTCGCCCCCCGGTTACGTAGGATACGACGAAGAAGGTCAGTTGACCGGCCGGTTGCGCCGGAATCCTTATTCGATCGTGTTACTGGATGAGTTCGAAAAGGCACACCCCGACACGAGCAACTTATTCCTGCAGCTCTTCGATGAAGGACGCCTGACCGACTCACATGGGCGTTTGGCGGACGGCCGGAACGCAATCTTCATCATGACATCCAATATTGGCGCCGGTATTGTGGCGCAGCGCCCGATTGGATTTGCGGCGCATCCCAAAGAGGAAATCCACACAGCACAAGAAGACGTGGTTATGGAGGAAGTCAAGAGGGCCTTCCGGCCCGAATTCCTCAACCGTATCGACGAAATCATTCAATTCCGTCCACTGTCAGAGACGGCTATCGCCGGAATTGCGCGGATCCGCCTGGACGAAGTCGCGCGGCGTCTGCTCGATCACGATGTTGTGATCGAGTTTTCTGATTCAGCCGTGGAACTGATTGCACACAAAGGGTACGACCCGGCTTACGGTGCACGCCACCTCGCCAGAACGGTCGATCGGCTGGTCTCGCGTCCGTTGAGCCAACAAATCATTCAAGGCGCGCTTGGTGCGGGTGTGACATTGCGAGCGGAGGCGGAAGGAGATTCCCTGGTCTTTCGGAAACTGCCTCGGGCCGAAGCCGCCATATAGGGCGATTTCATCCTGGACCAGGGCGGTCTCGGGCAGCGGCGTCCGACCTTGTATTCAGCCCTGGAATAGGGCACCCCACAACTTTTTTCATCGCCGATCTCGAATTTTCCGGTCCTGCCTCGTTTCTCCTGCGAGCGAGAGAAAGGCTCGCAAGATTAGCCCATGTCACTGACAGCCGGAATCACGAGACCAGATGGATTCTATACAGAGGACAGCGCCGCGGCGCTGACAGCGGAAGAGCACTTCCGGGCAGGGGTCGCTTTAGAATACGCCAAACGGTATTCCGAGGCGGTTGCGGAATTCTCCCGGGCAATTCAGTTGGATTCGAACCAACCGAAGTTTTGGGCGTTACGCGGCCATGCCCGTTTAGCATTGCCAGGCCAAGGACTTGCGGCCATCGAAGACTCTCGTCACGCGGTTGAACTCAGCCCTGAAAACTGGACGTTCCGGAAGGTATTGATTCGTGTACTGGAGACATTGGGACGCTTACAGGAAGCGGACAAAGAAATGCAGCACGCGATGAGCCGGTTCGGCAACAGCTTTCAGGCCCGTATGTTGCGGGGCCAAATGCGCCTCGATCGAAACGACTGGGCCGCCGCGGTAAAAGACTTCAAAAAGGCCTGCGAATTGAATCCATCCGATTCGGAGGCGCCGGCGATGCTCGCGCGAGCAGAGGAAGCGATCCGGCGTAGTCAGGTTCGGCTGGATTGGAAGCTGCTGAATCCGAACGCTACCGCTTGGGAAAAGAAGGTTGCAAAGCGGCTCGTCAGCGGCATCCGTGGTGTGGAAGGTTGCATTTTGACTGGCGTTCGGATGCGATGCCATCGCGGCGGAACGATTGAGATCGATCACCTGATTGTTTGCGAGAAGGGGATCTTCGTTGTCGAATGCAAGAACTATACGGGGCAGATAAAAGGGGGCCTCAATGGTGCCTGGTCTGCCTTGGACGAAACCAAACAAACGCGGGTTTGCGCACAACGAGGAGCCAATCCGGTTCAGCAAACATACGAGCAGATCTACTCGACGGTGCGGCGGATGGAAGAGATCGATGGGGAAAAACACGAGAAAGTCCGGGGAGTAGTGGTTTTCCCCAATGAGGCGAATATCGCGCTGAACGACGTCCCAACAAACCGGTTGGAATCCAACTCGGTGGCAGTCTTTCATATCGATCCACTCATCGCCACATTACAAGCACTTCCCAACACGAGGCAGGGGCTTTCGAGCGATGGGACGCGGCGGCGGGCTTTCATCGATCGGTTAAGCCAATGAGGCCGGCTCAAATGCTAGAATCGAACCGAATTGACTCCGAGTTCGCAAACAGAATTCGCGGATTTGTACGAGCAGTGCGTCGCCAAGCTCTATCCACTCTGTTTGCGAATCACCGAAAACGACAAAGATGCCGACGACGCATTGTCGCAGGCTTTCGTCAGCGCCATGGAACACCGCGCTGATATGCCTGCGAGCGCCGAGGAACGGATGTTCTGGCTGAAGCGGATCTGCATCAATAAAGCGATCGACATCGTTCGGCAGCGAAGGCCAGAACGTTTCGTGGCGCTCGAAGTGTCCGGGACGGAGGACCGGGCGAATCCCCTCGATGAAATATCGGTCGAGGGCGCCAGCCCTGAAGAGCTGTACGCGTGGAAAGAGCTTTTAGATCGCGGCATCACCCGATTGGAGCATTTGGAGCGCTTAGCTCTTGCGCTGGTCTACCAGCACGGAATGCGAAAACGTGAAGCCGCAGCGGCGTTGGGGCAGACGCAAAGCTATTTTTACTATTACCTTACGAGAGCAGAAAAGAAGTTGCATGATTTCATGCAGGAGCAGGCGGCCCATCACAATTCCGCGGCGGGCCTGCTACTCACGTTCTGGGACAGATCGGCTAGCCCGGAGGTACGAGCGAAACGACAGTCTCCGAATCAAGTTGTGGAAGGCATCACATGAACTCATCCAAGATCAAACTGTCCAGCGTTGTCGGTGAGGTCCTCGACCGGCAGGATAGCGATATCACTGTGCCTCCGGCTCGCCTACAAGCGCTGGCCGCGAAGTTCCGCAGTGCCTTGCCGGATTTTTTTGAGTCTGTTGTCGAAACCGCGCAGCGATCCTGGAGCCTTCCGATCTCGCTCTCGGTGTCTATTAAATCCGCACTGGAAGACTCGCGGATGATGGCAAGAGACCCTTTGCCCGAGAGCATGAATCCGTGGCAATTCATGCCCGTTTCAGCTTCTGGGCCCCCATCGCGGACATTGATGTTTGGCCGCCCAGGTGACCCCCAGGCGTCCGTCACGATTGATCAACTCAAGTCGACGCAGCGGGTTACGGCGTCGCTTCTGAACGTGGGCGGGTCGGCGCCACCCAGTATGCTCGTAATCCCTGCCGGATCGAGCGAACCATCCCGAAGCATCAGCGCCGTGCCCTCAGCCGACGGGAGCGAGCTGCTCTATGCTGTCGAACTTCCGCCCGGCGATTACACTATCGTTTTCGGCCCAGCCGACCGCAAATAAACTTCGGTTTCGAATCGAATCGATCCGGCCTGAGACGTTCTCCAGTTGGAGGTGAGAGCGTGCCAAAAACGGGAATCGAATACGACGGGGACTATGCGGTCCTGGGGTTGTCCCCTGGGGCTCCGACGCTCGAGATTCGAAAAGCAAGAAAGCGCCTGGCTGTCCAATATCATCCGGATAAGGCCAGATCGAACGGACGACGCGAGCAGAACGAGGAGCAAATTAAGCGGATCTTTGCGGCATGCGACGATCTGCTGGCTTATTGGAAAGAGTTTCGAACTGCTCCGCCAACCGACTCCCATTCATCCGACGCCCCGGAGAATGCGCCAAGAAGCGAAGTGCCTTTCAACATTCCGCCACTTCAAAAGACGTTTTGGCACGATCTGACCGACTTCCTTGTGGAACACGACTACCAGACCCCGGCCTGGGCCATCTTATTTGGCGCCATCGTGGCGGTGTCCGTCTTCCTCACGCGGGTCGCTCTTCCTGGCAGGTTCGCAACAACGCCACTGGCAGGATGGCTCACCGTTGGCCTGATTACGACTCAGATACTTCTGGCGGTGAAGGAAACCTGTGCCTTTGCTTACATGTACAAGCTCGATCGGCAGCGCAGGACGGTAGAAGCCGAGCTGAGTGTTGCCGAGATCCTGGATCGCATGCGAGCGGTTCTGGAACGTAACACCCGGAACGGCGGGCAATGGACCGATTTCGAGCAGCGGGAAGACGAGGCGGCCACGCTACGACTCTCCGCAACAATGGCGTTTTCAGAAAACTTTCTGGGCTTCCTCGAAATTCGGTACCGGCTAACGTTTATGACCCAGGCGAGGGCCGCGGCGCGGCCTTCGAGCAGCAAGTTCTGCCGCTGGTATGAGCATCAGGCGACGGCCCCATGGTGGCCGCCTGTGAGCGCGTTCATCCGTAAGTTGGAAAGCGAGTTTGAGCGGACGCTTGCTGCCTGAAAATCCAAAAACAAGGAGAATATTATGGCTGAAGGTTTTGGAGGCTTTGTAAAGAATCTGTTCGATAAAGGCGCTGCACATCTCTCGGTGCAAATGCGCAAGAGCAACGCGGAAAAGGCGCACAAGGAGCTGAGCCGGTTAGCATACCAAAAGTATTCGCATCTGTATCTCGGGCAGTACCTACGGAGTTCCATTCACGAAGTTGTGCAGGGCCTGGAAGACTTCATTAGCTACAACCTCCATGGTTGGCGGCAGATTGCGAGTCACATGACTCCCGATGGTAAGTCGGCGCATTTCCGTTACGTGATGGAGTTCACCGAAACCTTTCATCTCGGCGTGTGGGGCTGCCCGCTGCGCCCGCTGACAGCGGCGGCAGGTATGAAGGTGAGTTGGCTGCAAAACAACAACAAGCAGGAAGCGGTCTCGGTTCCGTATCGTCTGATCCTCACGATCGACCTGAAACAATCAAGCGCGGGAGTGATGGTGTCGTCGTCGGTTCAGGAACTGATTGATCCGACCAATTCGGTCGTGCTCTTAAGAAACGGGCATTTCGCAGCTCCCCCGCTGCTCACCCTTCGTGCGCCGGGTGTCTCGGTGGAATCGTTGCTGAAGTACCTGCACGAAAAGTGCCCTGAAGACCGGCCGCGGTTTCAGGAGTGGTTCGATGGAGAGGGCCACAAGATGCCCGAACTGGCGGCGGCAGTCAAAAAACTGAATGCCGCTCAGGACGAACTCGATCGAGCCCGGACGCGCGTGCAGCAGGTGTCACGATGACGGGACTTTCCACAGTCTGCAAGGAAACGATGGAGTTTCTCACGCGACATGGCATGTTTTCGCCCTTCGAGCCGAGCGGACCTTTTGAGGTCCGCCGGCTCAATGACCATCCGCTTCTGAAGCGCGACCAGATGATGCTCATGCATTACGGGGCATTGCGCGGGCCCTTGTACCGGGATGAACGTGAATGGAAGGCGTATCACGATCTTGTAAAAAGCTTTTGCCGCGCAAATAAGGGCGACACAGCGTGTATCTTCGAAGATTTGTGGGGTGGAATCCCATCGCCGCTGAACGATGTACTAGAGGTTTTGCCGTTCGCGCTCTCACTTCAGAACTTTCAGTCGGCAAGTCAAACGCCCTCTGGCCGGCGGATCGTGTTCCGGGCGAGCGAGTCGTGCCCGGTGAAGGACCTCCCGGAACCCTATGGAAAATATCTGCAGCACTGCCGTGGTGAAAGCAAGTGGGACAAGCCGGAGGAATTGCAGATATGGATGGTCTGCAAGCTGGCGAGTCCCGAGAAAGATCGAACCATGCTGCGGATTGAGGCATCCACATTTTGCGTGCCCGTGATCATCCGGCTGGCATGGTCGATTTGCGATCAGCTTTCGATCGAGCCTCCGTTGACGACCAGTCTCGATTACTTACGAACTAAAGTCACATTCCGCCTGGGACAGCGTACCGTGGATCTATCCCGGCTCAGCTAGAAGCACTTCGGAGGGGAGCAATATGGACGTTCTCTTGATGCATTTAGAGCAGAGCGCAGAACACATGAACGACGCTCTCAGGAATGCGTTTGTGCGAAGTTTCCTCGATAAGGAGCCCGAAGATTGGAACGAGAAGGTTTTTGAGACCCAGGCGGCATCTCAGGAGCTCGTGTTGGAGAAGGCAAGCCGCATTCTGACAGACCAGGAATTCAACACCAATCAAGGTGCCGACCCGACCAGCGCCAAGCTCCAGGCGCGCTTGCAGAAGAGCTATTCGCGAAACGAAGGCTTTCTGGCGGTGCTCAATGGACACCTGCCTTCCAAACTGGACCTCCGCTTCGATGTCGAAATTACGGTCACAGAAGGCATTAAGCCGCGCGTGACGTTACGAATGTCGCGCCGGCTGCCGACGTGGGTCGAGTCTTTTCGGCATTCTCTCGCGAGGGAGCTGGCAACCGTTCAGCAATCCTATGTCGAGGCCCACCAGGTGCTCGAGGATGTCATTCTCGGCCCCGGCGAGCAGCTCAAATGCGCCTTCAAGGGCATGCTCCTCGACTACTCCGGATGCGCCAAGCTGAGCGAGGTAAATGACCTCGTGAAGCGGAAGGATGACGATAAGGCCCTGCCTCTCGGTGTCTATTCATTCGATCCGAAGCCCGAACTCGCACGCCCGGAAAGTCTTTTATGTCTGGGCAAGTTCGGCGAGAAGCCGATGGAGTACAACGGAACGCTGATCGTAGCTCCTCAGAACTCCGGAAAGACCAAGTTAATCGTTCGATGGGCGATTGCCGCCAACCGGGCCGGCTACAACCTGTTCATCGTCGATGTGAAAGGGAACCTTCTGCCTCAACTGCGGAAGAGCGGCCTTCAGGGCGACGTCCACTATTTCTCGACCAGTCCGGACGTCGAAGATTCAGTAGACGGCCAGAAACTGGCGCATTTCAACATCCTGGAGGAGCTGGATCCCAGAACACCGCGCGGGCGAAGCGAGATAAGGGTTCTCAGCGAGGCGATTCTGCCGAAGTTTGGCGGTGAAGATGAGCAGTTCTGGCCGATTCGCGTGAAGTGGCTGACGGCTATGATCTGCCTTCAGAAGCTTCGCGACATTTACTACCGGAAGACATCGGACCTCTCGGAAATCTACGAGTTGGCCACTACGGAGTCAGTGCTCTACGAACGCATTCGTGAAATAAAATTCGCGGAAGCTTATCAAAAACGGGTCAACCCGGACGTTATTCTTCCAGAACCATCGGGCGCGTTCTGGGCCAACGAACTGGCCGCGGTCATCGATCAGGACCTGGAAGATATACCGGGCGGCCAGCGCGAACCCCAATACACCTACGCGACACTGTTGATTCACGTGGCGGGGGCGTTGATTCCTTTCTACCGTTACGGCGTCTTGTACAACCGTATTCGTGGCAAGGGCGACTTCAAGCTCAGCGATCTCGATAGTACCCGGCAAACCACCGTCATACTGGCTGCGCGCGAGCATGACGGCGAAGACGCTCAGACTCTGTCGTCGATGGTTCTGAAGCGTCTGGAGCAGATTTTAAAGCAGCGGTTCTCAAAGGAGAATCCGGATCGCAGGATTCTGCTCCTTCTGGATGAAACCCGGCGGATCCGTGGGTTTTCTCCGGGAAAGTACATCACCTTTGCCCGTGAGGCGAAGGCGGGTTGCGTGTTGGTCTACCAGTCGATCGAACAGATTGAAAACGAAAAGGAGATTACTGAGGTTTTGGAAAACGTCGGCACACAAATCTATCTGCGCAGTGTGACCGGCACAACGGCGGACAAGCTTTTGGAGATACTTCCCAAACGCTTCCGGCCCGAGTATTCACGAGGGTTGTCGGGATTCGTTAAGTCAAGCAACATCTCCCAGCAGGAGGTGCCGTGCATCTCGAAAACGGAGATGTACAAGTTGCCGGCCGGCCGCTTTCCGGCACTCGTATTCATTAAGGATCACGGCGAAGGAAAGCCCATCCTGGTGGATATGTGGGACGAGCGGATTGAACAAGTGCGAGCGAAATTGAGTTGAAAGGAGAAAGGTCATGAACGAGCACAAAATTTTCCATCTGAAAGCCGTAAAGTCGGATCAGGGTATCATTTCGGGCGAATTTGAGACACGGCACAACGGGCCGGGGACGGTCTCGAGCGGCAAGCTGGCTGACGGCACGCCGGACGGTGGAGGGCAATCCTTTGGGCTCTATCAATTTACGAGCCAGGATCTGGATAAAAATGGCAAGCCCGTGAAGAACGGCGGCACCGTCGGGCGATTCGTCAACAGTAAGGAGGGTGAACCCTGGCGCAAGGAATTTAAGGACGCACACGGCAAGGACCTGGATCCACAAAGTAAGGAGTTCAAGGCTAAGTGGCAGGAGATCGCGAAAAGGGACCCCGAGACGTTCGCGCAGGCGCAACAGGCATTCACGGGTAGGAATTATTACTATCCGCAAGCCGACCGCCTGACCAAAATCGGCGTGGACATGGAACACAGGTCCGTTACACTTCAGAACGTCGTATGGTCCACGTCGGTGCAGCACGGCGCCGGCAACCCGATCATGGGCAACGCGATTGAAAAGAAAGCCCATGACCTGCACAAGAAACCGGCCGATATGACCGACGGGGAATGCATTGACGCAATTTACGATGCCCGCGTCGAACACAACCCACGCGACAGACGCCGATACCGCGAGGAGCACCAATACGCCAAGAACATGCTGCGCTATGAGCAGGAGGAGGCGCAAAGCAGTCTCCAGGCTGAGCAGCACGGACTTGCACCGGTGCCTCCGCACCTCTCTGACGGAATGTCGCGGCAAGCGCAGACCGGTCAACCGGCGCAATCGTCACTACAAGCGCAGCCGGGGGAGGCAATGGGCGGACTCGTGCCGGTTCCCGAAGATCTCGCAAGACAGGCGATTCAGCAAATCGTGTCGCCCTCTGGCCAGAAGCAGCAAGCCGGGGTACAGAAAGATCAGCAGGGAGCGCAAGGCGACGAAGAGGGGGCGCAAGACGAGCGGGATGAACTAGGCGGTCACAAGAAGAGCAAAGTGAAATCGAAGCAGAAGAAGACCGCGGCCGACTACAATCCGGTGATCGCTCCTAAGGCAGGGGGCTTGTAATCTCTGTGGTTGCGGGCGTCGGGCCACCACGCCCGCAACTCTTGTTGCGCAACCACGGCGATTCTGGGACTCGCTTATGGTGCGCACCGGCATTTCTCGACACCATGCGGATTGCTTTGCGCGCCGAAAGATCAACCGATCACATCCATGGCATCCAGGCTGGCATGGACCGGCTCTTTTGGGTTCAGCCGCCGCACGCGATCCCACGGTAGGGATAGGTAAGCTGCGCGTTAACAGAGTTAGTGATTGGCATGGACTCAAGCCTGACCCGTCAATGCCTGTGACAGCAAGACTATGCCAATTGCGATGAGACCGCCATAGACGTAGCGCACGAACCGGTGATCACCCATGCGGCGGTTGATCACCCGCCCGACCAGCGTCGCCAGTATCACAAACGGCAATGACAACAGATAGAACTGATTGACCGCCGGTGTCCAGAGACCTGCAAGCCAATAACCCCACATTCCAACGAGGCTCGCCGGAAGAAAGTATCCCTGCAAAGTCGCCCGAAAGTGCTGCGGCGACCACTGGCGGAGCGAACCATAGATCACGAGTGGAGGGCCATTCATGCCGTAAGCGCCACCCATCACGCCCGCACTGAATCCGAACAGCCAGGCGAACCTGTCATCCCTCAATTCCCCGTGCTTACCGCCGAGCAACGAGTACCCAGAGAAGACGATAATTAAAGCCGCTAGTACCCCTTTGACTACAGGTCCCGCGCCGACCCTCAGAAGTATCAGACCCAGAGGAATGCCCAGCATCGTCGGCAGCACCAGCCGGATCGCGCTGCGGGTGTGAACGCTGCGCCAGTCCTGCACGACCACAATTAACGCAACCGTGATAGAGACCATCACGGCAATCGGCGCCGCCACCTGGATGGGTAGCAGGAGCGCGAGTAATGGCACAGCGACGAGCGCTTCGCCGAATCCGAACGACGAGCGAATGAGAGTTGCCAGAAAGAGAACGCCCGGCACCAGAATCAATGCTGGTCCCGAAATCATGCTTTTCCAGCGTATCGCGGAATCGCCGACGTCCCCGCTGGCGACAAATGCGAAGCCCTCGTCCGTCTGTGATGACGCATGGATATGGTCTTGATTGCTGGTTGACATGATTACCTTTCTGTTCTATATATAGTTCAGAAAGGTATTCTCTACTTGGGCAACAATACCTCGAACCCCGATCTTCTCCCGGGAACTTTGTACATGATGATCCTCAGGACCCTCAACCAGGGCCCGCTGCATGGTTACGCCATCGCCAAGCACATTCACGACTGGTCCAAAGGAGATCTCGTAATCGAGGATGGCTCACTTTACCCCGCCCTGAATCGGATGCTGCTTAAAGGGTGGCTAAAGGCCGAATGGGGCATCACGGAGAACAACCGGAAGGCACGTTTCTACAAACTGACCCCCGTAGGGAGAAAGCAACTGGAAGCCGAGTCGAGCGCCTTCGACAAAATGATACGGGCCATTCAGTTGGTGATGCGGACATCCTAAATATGTTCTGGCGGAATCTTCTGCACCGCAATCGCATGGATCGGGAATGGCGTGAGGAAATGGAGTCGCATATTCAGATGCTGACCGACTCCTTTCTGGTGCAGGGTCTCAAACCGCGGGAGGCGCGCTCCGCCGCATTGAAACAGGCAGGTAATCTGACGGCGCGACGCGAGGAGATTTATAGCATGAATGGTATCCAGTGGCTCGATTCCATTGCGAGCGATCTGCGCTATGCCCTGCGCGGCTTGCGAAACCAGCCGTCCTTCACCGCCGTCGCCGTTTTGACGGTCGCACTAGGAATCGGCGCGAATACCGCGGTCTTCAGCGTCGTCAATAGTGTCCTATTAAAGCCTCTCCCTTATCCCGACGCAGAGGAACTTGTGAACCTGGGACAAATCGCGCCCGGGGCGGGCGGCCTCATTAGCAGCCACGGCCTGCCACTCTCCACCTCGATGTATTTCACTTACACCGAACAAAACCGGTCATTTCAATCCATGGGCGTCTGGATATCGCGCCCTGTCAGCGTCACCGGGTTGGGCGAGCCCGAACAGGTATTCGCGGACGTTATCAGCGATGGAATGCTCCAGGCGCTCGCCGTGCAGCCGGAGATTGGACGGCCGCTTACGGCAGCAGATCAGGCCCCTGGCGCGAGCGGAACGGTGCTCCTGAGCTACGGCTACTGGCAGCGCCGGTTTGGTGGCGATCGGTCGGTGATCGGCCGAAAGATTCTCGTCGACGCCGTTCCTCGCGAGATTGTCGGCGTCATGCCAACCAGCTTTCGCATCGCAGACACGCCGGCCGATCTCATCCTTCCCCTACAACTGGACCGCAGACAGGCAATTTTGGAAGGATTTTACCTGAAATCAGTCGCGCGCCTGAAGCCCGGAGTCTCGATCGACCGCGCCAACGCCGATATTGCAAGGCTTCTTCCCATCTGGGTGCACTCCTGGGCCTCGACTCCAGCAGGCACTCCAGGCGACGGGGGCCTTGCGGAGAAACTCTTTCTTTCCTCCTGGCGGATCGGCCCGAACATTCGGCCGTTGCGGGAAAGCGTTGTGGGCAACGTTCGAAGCGTGCTGTGGGTGGTGATGGGCACGCTCGCGATGGTGATGTTGATCGCCTGCGCTAACGTTGCGAATCTTCTTCTGGTGCGCATAGAAGCGCGGCAATCGGAGCTTGCTGTGCGAGCGGCTCTGGGTGCGGGTTGGACCCGGATTGTTCGCCAGCTTCTGGTGGAGAGCCTGTTGCTAGGCGGCGCCGGAGGCGCGCTGGGCCTCGCCATTGCGTACGGAGGCTTGCGGGTGCTGGTCCGAAATGGCCCCTCGAATCTTCCGCGCCTGAGTGAGATCGGGCTGGATTCACACGTCCTTGCGTTCACGGCAATCGTTTCGCTGGTCTCCAGCCTGTTCTTTGGCCTTATTCCGGCGTTGCGCTACGGGCGGAACGTTTCCCTCAGCGTTCGGGCGAGCGGACGAACGATGAGCCAATCCCGGGAACGTCATCGCGCAAGAAGCACGCTCGTGGTGGTACAGGTATCTCTCGCGTTAGTGCTCCTGATCTGTTCCGGTCTGATGATTCGAACCTTTCAGGCGATGCGCAGTGTTCGTCCAGGCTTCGAACAGCCCGATCAGGTGCAGACGTTTCGGGTAGTGCTGCCGCAGACTCTCATCCCTAAAGACGAACAAGTGACGCGAACGGAGCAGGCAATCGCCGAAAAGCTGGCGGCGATCCCCGGCGTTACCTCCGTGGGATTTGCGAGCGCGTTGCCGATGGATAGCGCGCCTCCCAATTGGGATGGAATCCTCAAGGAAGGTCAGAGCTATGCGCAGGGTAATCATCCCGTCATGCGCCTCTATGTGAATGTCGCGCCTGGTCTGTTCGGCTCGCTCGGCACGACGCTGAAGGCCGGGCGCGATTTGACCTGGACCGATATCTACGCCGGCCGCAAATTCGTGCTGGTTTCCGAAAATCTGGCTCACGAGATGTGGGGCTCGGCGCAAGCCGCCGTCGGCAAGCGTGTACGCGCCGGCGATAATGACGTCTGGCGCGAGGTTGTGGGCGTGGTCGAAGACGTCCGGTACTTTGGTTCTCATGAATCGGCGCCGGCAATTGTGTACTGGCCGATCTTTGGGCAACTGCACTATGCGCCGATCACAGTGGCCGCAAGGGCCGTGGCCTTCACCATTCGGACGAATCGCGCGGGAACCGGGGCGCTCCTGAACGAAATTCGCGAAGCCGTGTGGTCGGTGAACGCTGCGCTGGCAGTCGCGAATCCCGAGACACTGCGCGAAACTGTTGACCATTCCATGGCTCGCACATCTTTCACGCTGGTAATGCTGGCCATCGCCGGCGCGATGGCACTGCTTCTGGGCTTGATCGGAATCTACGGTGTGATCGCATATGCCGTATCGCAGCGAACGCGCGAGATCGGCATCCGCCTTGCCCTAGGCGCCCGGCCCGCTGACGTCCGGCAGATGTTTGTCCGCTACGGCCTGAGCCTTTGTGCGATCGGCATCACGATCGGCGTAGTTGCTGCTTCAGTACTGACCCGCGTGATGAAGTCGCTGCTGTTCGGCGTGACCCCCATGGATCCAATGACTTTTGCGGCTGTGCCTTTCATGCTGTTGGCCGCCACGCTCGCCGCGTCTTACCTACCCGCCAAGAGGGTGTCAGCGGTGGATCCCCTGAAGAGTCTCAAGGCTGAGTAATCTCAGCGTTCGCGGATCCTCGGCGATGCAGCATGTCAGAAGAGATGGAGGAGAGCAGCGATTCAGATCCCCGTCACATCCTTGCGCCTCTTCACGATGTAAACGAGGCGCAGACTCTGCCGGCCGAAAGGCGCCAGGCGTACGTCCCAAGTTACAAAGCCATTTTCGTCCGGCGACTTGCCCTCCGAGGTCTCCTTTGGGTCAACCCCAATCTCCACCTGTTCGATCTCGCTCACCGGCACGCGCTCCGTCACTTTGACCGTCAACTCGTCCGCACCGATGTTGCTCAATCGCAGCGCCACGGTTCGCCGGCTGGTTAGCATGTTCCCCATTAATCCGGATTCCTGGTCCACCCGGTCCACTTCCCGATGAACGCGAAGAGCGGCTTCCGGCTCCCAACCCAGGGCGAATCGCTCGTTAGGTGCCGCGATTGAAACCTGTGTCCGGCCGATGAACCCTCCGTCGCCCAGCAGGTCCACGGGTCCGGCGAGTAGCGGCAGAGAACCGGTATTCGTCTGCACGGTCTTCCAACTCGCGGCGGTGGAGAGTTCGGGCATCAGAACCCGCTCCAACTCCGCGTCCGCTTCGAAATTCCCGTAGGGTACGCGATAAGGCCGTCCATCCGAAGGAATATCCGCTTTGAGGGAAGCAGCTATCGACAGAACGTCACCGCCATCGTCAATACCCGGAAGTTCGCCCGTCGCCGTTTCAGTCGCAGTGCCCAGGCCGGTGGTCTGGACTTCCTGACCGCGCGTCTGCACGTTCAAGACCGGCGATTTCGCCCGCGCCTCAACTACGTCGCTCTCGAGTTGAGGAGGCACAACGCCGAGTGACGGCCGCTCGGTCGAAAAACGAAGCGTGACGTCCTTCCAGTCCTCGCCCGTGTTCTGCCAGACGCACGCGTCGGATTGAAAGAGGACACGCGTTTTAGGCGCGCGAATTCGTTCGGCCGTATGCCAGGGTCTCCAACAGACCCCTGGCACGATATATGAGAACTCGATCTCGCAAGTTGCCGGCGCGTCCGTCCGAACGTCCGCCTCGAGCCTGGCGCCGATGGTCGTGGCCGGAGTCCTGGCTAGCGCCATGCGTCGCTCCAAGTCGCGCACATCCCGCTCTTGCTCGGCAATCCTCGACCTCAGTGCGGCTTCCTCAGAACGTGCCGTATGACTATCCTTAATGTCTTGGTCGATGAAAGTTGCTGCCTCAACGCGGGAATCGCGATTCCACGCGGCATCCTGCTCCAGTTCCTTGAGTGCCAGATCCTCGATTCGGTCGAGGCTCTTCATCCGCGATTCGAGCAGAGCCAGGTCTCGCTCGGACGTCCTCAGGTCCTGCTCGGCGTGCTGCAACGACTTTTCCAACTCTTGCACCTGGTCCGGGCGTTGCTCCCGGAGCGCCTTACAAAACCGGACGATCCGTACATCGCACACGGTAGCGTCACTTGGGTGAAGTATGCGGGCAGAAAGAGTCCGATTAGACAGGACCGGAGCCACATCGGGGACCTCTATGTGCGTGGCGCCCTTCGGAAGCCGAACTGAGCCGCGTCGAATCACGCGCGCCCGGTCTTCGAGCACCATCACCTCAACCGGTGGCGCTTCCATTTTTACAATCGGAATCTCAGACATCGGGGCTCCTCCGGTTCATTCTTCCCGGCGGTTGCCCGCCGCGATTTCCATTTTGGCCGGCAGCGTGATTGTGTATCGCGCTTGCAACTGCACCACGTCGGAAGGCTGGACTACGACCTTCCAGAAACGCCCTCCGCGAAGCGGATATTCGATCGGCTCATAGCTTTCCCACGGAGGCTTCGCCATCTCAGTCACGTGGACCTGGTCATCTGTTTCGCGGGTCACGGGCACTCGCTCGCGCACTTCCACCTCGGCGGCAACTCGCAAAAGGTTTCGCACCTCAACGCGGATGTCGTGTTTCAGGTTCAGCGTGCCTCCAAGAACGCCGGACACCTCCTCGCTAAAAGCCGTGTTGCGCGCCACTTTGATCCTCTGCTCGACGCCCAAACCAAGCCTGGCAATGCCTTTGGGCGGCGTCACCGGGAGGGGCGCGGTGATCAGGAATGCTCCTTGAGCGTATATGTCTGCCGGTCCGGGAAGCAGGGGCGCATCCAATGGATTAGCGATCTCGGTAAACCGGAAGACGTTCGCATCAACGCGCGGTACCGTTACGTAGTAGAGGCGCGCATCGGCTTCACAAGAGAGTAGCGGGATGAAGTGAAACTGGCCGTCGGACGGGATATCCGCGGGAAACTCGGATTCATAAGCGTAGTCGAACCCCTCGACCGAGGAAGGAAAGGCATACGCCGGGGGAAGATCGCCGAGGCGCGTGGCCTCAGTGCGCGCAGCCTGCACCACAGAGGAGGAGTCAACCCAAAGACCCGTCTCCGCGGGCGCGAAGACTTCCGCGTCAGCCCCTTGTGCTGCAGGTACGAGTTTGCCGCGGCCGGGCTCATCGGCGCCGGGCATGTGAAGCGCTCCGTAGTCGAGCGATGGGGGCGCGGTCCAGGAGCGTTGTTCCGTTGGAACCGGTTGGGGAGCGCCAGGCGGGGATGGTTTGAAAGTCCGGCTGAAATACGCAGTTTTTTCCGGCGGGGCGGGAGCAGGAGCCTGAGCGACGAATAGCTCCGCAAAGGACGATCCGGCCGGTGGTGCGGCAGCCAGAGGAGCCATTGGTGGTGCGATCGACATCGGCACACTGACAGGCACTGCGAATTCTGCTGTGTCGCTGGTCGGTTCTCGATGCTCGAATAGCATCGCCTCTGACTGGCGTTTCACCGGAACGGCTTCCCGATCGTAATCCGAGTAAAGCGTCGCGAAACCCGTCGCCGGCGAGCGCCAGCCGGACTTGGGCGGAGCTTGCCGGCGACCCACCCGCAGGGAAGTCAGCTTCGGCAATTCCGTCCAGGCGTGCATCTGCGCGGTGGAGAGGCGCAGACGAACCCCCCGCCAGTCCTCGCCGGTCCGCTGGGCAACCAACGCACGCACCGACAGGCCGGCATGCGACCAATCCGCGTCGAAGTGCAGTGAGTACGCTGGCGCCCACCGCGCGCTGGGGACGCGATATTCGAAGAACAACCTCGCCGGTCCGCCATTTTCCATGCTCGGCGGTCGCAGGCTGATCACGAGTGTCTTCCGCAACTCGTTCGGACGCGCCTCGCGTGCCTCGCTTGCGCGTCGCTTTTGATCCTCCATGTCCGCCAGATTTTCCCGTGCAAGGCGGAGCTTCTCTTCGAGCTCGTCTGACAAGGGACCCAGCGCCTGGAGCTTTTCCTGTTGGAAGGCAACCAGGCTCAGACGAGCGGCGTGCGGGCTGGGCGGTGGGGCCTCTCCCTTGGCGCCGGTCGGCCGAGGCGTGGGGGACAAGAGTGACAGCCGATGCGTGAGCCGCTCAAGGTCTTTAACGCGGCCCTCGAGTGTCAGCACGTCCCGTTTTGCTGCCTGCAAGGCTTCCTCGCCGGGTGGTTTGTTTGCGTCTTCGCCCACTACCTCGAACCCCACGCGAAAACTCACGGCCTGCGGTGCTTCGGCACCGCTCACCGAACGGATCTGGACGCTCGAGTCTTCGAGGGTCAACGGAAGGCCGGTGACTCGCACCTGGTCCGGCCACACTCCTTCACACGGGCTCAGTTCCACGAAACGCCTGATCATCGCGCCCGTGGCGTATACCGTGACACCTTCGATCTCGGACCTCAATATTTGCATTCCCCACCCGGGTAAAGCGTAGACTCGCATTGCCCTGGATGTCAAGTAATTCGGCGATCATGCACGATCGGTTGCGCCACGCTTTTCGGCGGATAAATGGGGCATCGCCCTCAATCATGGCTCCCCCAATACATCGGGTTTTCCGAGGAGTTGAGCACAGCACACCCGCTCAGCAACAGCCGAATTAAAGTGGCCGAAGACTTACGTTCCTGTTGGAGCCTGTTCCGTTGCGCCTCTCATTCACACTCTCGCTACACCGAAAGGAGGACACCCAAGGTGGTTTCGACCTCGGAACTTAGGATGTGTAAAAGGAGATCGACCGTTCGCATCGCCCGTGCAGGTAAATCAGTTCGCCGTGAGCGGACCCTTCACCGACACCACTAGATCTCGCTCATCGTTGTTCTCCAAAACATAAACGCGGTAGTGCTCGCCATCTGGATCTACGCGAATTACGATGTGACCCGTTGGTCCTGAGAGTTGCGTTGCGCGCTGACCGATCACTACCCGCGCTGCCTCGCGAAGCTCGGTCGCAAAGACGTAGCGTGGTGAAGGCGGTAGGCGGCTGTTCATAATTCGCTTTAAAACGTCCGGAGCCGGATGACTCGCAGCCCAACTCGGCACGATCAGCACCGTGGAGCGTAACCCCGCAAGGAACGGTTCGCTTTCCTCACCCATCGAACCGTGCTGATTAACGACATGAACGTCCACGGGGCCGATGGCTTGCGCGGCGGCGGCTTCCGGCGCGTGCCAGGCTGGGAAGCCCGGATCCGCTGTGCCGGGCAGGTCTCCACCGGTGAAATAGCGGAAGCGGCCATATTGCAGACGGAATCCGAGGCTGCACATGTTCTCATTTGGCCAGTCCGCGTGGACCAGAGATTCCAACGGCGGGAACGTTTGCCGGGTGGAGTCCCCGACCCCCGTCCACAATTCTCCGTTTCCGATGATGTTGCGGACCTCGAAAGAGGGATATTTCGATCCCGCCCGGAGAAGTCGAATCTGGTTGGCTGAGCCGGGGAGAAAGCGTTCAACTTTCAAGCCCGTCTGAGTGCGTACCTCAATAAACCGCCGGTAGTTTGCCATGGTCGCATCCGTAAACGGTGCCGGATACGAGTAGTCGGGCCACCCTCGATCAATCAAAACTCGAATCGGAAACGACTCGTCAACTTCGGTGATTCCGGAGAGACGATAGGAACCTGCCTTCGAGGTAGGGGACGATGGAGCAACCTGGCCGAAGTGATCGGCATGAAAGTGTGTGACCAGTGCGTAATCAAGGCCGGCTGTTCCCGCCGGCACATGGCGGCTGATATAGCGGGCAATCCATGCACCGGGAGTACGCGAGGCATCGGGATGCGGATCGGTCTGAGGAAGCCCGTCGCCTGCGGCTCCTGCGTCCACGAGTAGGGTCGTCCCGTCCGGAAAGACGAAGAGCGCCGAATTGCCTCGGCCAGTGGAAATCTGGTGAATATCAAGGGTGCCTGGTGTCCAGGGTGAGAGGGGTTGTCCAACGCCATTGGTTTGACCATGCGCGATGGCCACCGCGAGAGTTGCAAACAGTATCGCCTTCTTAAAGGCACGGCATCGCAGATCCAATTGGCCCATCCTATCCTCAACAATTTACCGCGTCGTTCCTTCTTTGAAACGGCCCAGACTTCGAAACGGTAGGAAAATATCCGAGGAGTGAATCACTCTCCAGAATCTTGTACGAACGGACAACCCGCCTGCAAATCGCCGCGTGCAGACCATCCGGAGTAATTGCTGCTGGATCGAAAGCAGTCGCTCATTCATGGTCTTGAACATTCATGACCACGCGGCTCCTCCTCATCCTGCACTACTATGCATTCAGGAGCGAATGAATGAAATGGCGACTGCCGTTCCTCGTTTTGCTGCTTTACGCCGTGTCGCCGGCGCATGCAGCCGTCGCGATCGCGACTCCAAGGGCTCGGACTGCCATGAGTCTCGACGGCAAATGGCGGACCATCGTAGATCCGTATGAAAACGGATATTACGATTATCGTCTGCAGCCTTCGGCCGATGGCTATTTCCGCAACGCTAAACCCAAAGACAAGAGCGATTTGATCGAATACAATTTCGACGCGTCCCCTACACTGGATGTCCCAGGCGACTGGAACTCTCAGCGCCAGGATCTGTTCTTCTATGAAGGCACGATCTGGTACAAGCGCTCCTTCGATTACGCGGCCAAGCCCGGAAGACGCCTCATCCTCTACTTCGGGGCAGCCAATTATGAAGCCATCGTCTATCTCAACGGCGAAAAGCTGGGGACGCACACGGGGGGCTTCACCCCCTTCGCTTTCGAGGTCACAGGCAAAGTGAAGCCGAAAGACAACTTTGTCGTTGTCAAGGTGGACAATAAGCGCCACAGGGACGGTGTGCCGACGGTGAACACCGACTGGTGGAACTACGGTGGACTGACCCGTGATGTCTCGCTGGTAGAAGTCCCCGAAACCTACATAGAAGATTACTTCGTGCAATTGCAGAAGGGATCGCCGAACATTGTCGCGGGATGGGTGAAGCTCAACGGAGCGCGCTCGCCACAGCGGGTCACGGTTAGTATTCCGGAAGCGGGAGCCACGGTGACCGTCACCACCGACGCCCGCGGTTATGGGGCACTGCGTTTTCCCGCGAAGCTCTCATTGTGGTCGCCGGAAAATCCCAAGTTGTACGACGTGGAGATCGCGGCAGAGTCGGACACAGTGCACGACCAGATCGGTTTCCGAACCATCGAAACGCACGGCACGGAGATTCTGCTCAACGGCAAGCCGATTTTCTTACGCGGAGTATCAGTGCATGAGGAAGCGCCGTTCCGAGCCGGCCGGGCGTTCAGCGTAGAGGACGCGCACATCCTTCTCACCTGGGCGAAGGATATGGGTTGCAACTTCGTGCGGTTGGCGCATTACCCGCATAACGAGAACATGTTGCGCGAAGCCGATCGGATGGGCTTGCTGGTGTGGTCGGAATCGCCCGTCTATTGGACCATCGATTGGGAGAACCCAGCCACATTTGCCAATGCGAGCAACCAGGTGGCGGAGAGCGTTTCTCGCGACAGGAACCGTGCGTCGATCGTTCTGTGGTCGGTGGCCAACGAAACGCCGGTGAGCCCGCCGCGTACGGCCTTCCTTACGAAGCTCGTGGAGCAGATTCGCACAGCCGATCCAACGAGGCTGCTTACGGCTGCGATGGAGCACCACTCGGAGAGAGCCACGGCGACAGCCAACCCGGTTGTGATCGACGATCCGCTAGGGGCGGTTCTGGACGTGCTCGGCTGCAACGAGTATATCGGTTGGTATGACGGGCTGCCGGAGAAGATCGAGCGCACTACATGGTCGAGCAAGTATGACAAGCCGCTGGTCATGAGCGAATTCGGCGCCGACGCGCTCTACGGCCTGCACGGGGAAGCCTCGGCTCGATTCACCGAGGAGTATCAGGAGGACGCGTTCCGGCGTCAAACCCGGATGCTCTCCCGGATTCCGATTCTCCGCGGGACGACCCCGTGGGTGCTGATGGACTTTCGTAGTCCACGCCGCAGCTTACCGGGGATCCAGGATTGGTTCAACCGCAAAGGCCTCGTTTCTTTGCGCGGCGAAAAGAAGAAAGCGTATTTCGTTATGCAGGAGTTTTATCGCTCAAAGGCGCTGAACTGAGCACTTACTGCGGAGTCGTGTGACTCTCTGAAAACGTAGGCATCTGAAAATCAGAATCGAATGGCATCCATTGCGGAACGCCCAACGCAACGATTGAGCTATTGCGCTTTCCGTGGAGATGTTGCTTTAGTCGTTATCAGCATGGCGGCGGTCAAGGAACTGGCCACCGCAAGTCCCGACGCAACCCACAAGACGATGCGATAGCCTGCAACAAAAGCCTCGTCAATTGCTCGCCGTGCCAACGCGTCATTTGTTTCCGCGGCAGCAAGTCTCGAACGCTGTGCTTCAACATGAGCCTTCGACGCGGGTGAAACACCCAATTGATTCAGATTCCGATCCAGTGCGCCCTGAAAAGCGTGCGAGAGCAATGCCCCGAACGCCGCGACGGCTAACAAAGCTGCAATGCGCGAGATGGCATTATTCACGCCCGAAGCTGTCCCGGCATGGTTTTGATCGACCGAGTTCATCACGGTCGTGGTCAGCGGCGCCACGCTGATTGCCATGCCAAGCCCCAGCATAACGAGCGGCGGGAAAAACATCGTCCAGTAGGACCCGCCGATGCCGGGCCGGGTGAATAGCGCAAATCCGGTCGCGGCAATTAAAGGGCCCAGCACCAAAGGAATTTTTGCGCCATATCGATCGAGGAGTCCACCCGACCAGCGCGACAACAGAAACATCAGCAGGATGAACGGCAGAAGGGCTGCGCCGGCCTGGGTCGGAGTGTACCCTTGCACTTGTATCAAATCCAGAGGGAAGAAGAACAGCATGCCGCTCAAGGCGGAGTAGAGAAAGAGGGTCAGCAGATTCGCGCCAGTGAAATTGCGGGAGAGGAACAGATTGAGAGGGAGCATCGGCGAGGATGAGCGTGTCTGCCAGTACAAAAGCCCTATTAAGAACATTGCACCCGCGAGGCCGACAAGTGGCCTCGAATCGATAAGGCCAAGAACGATTCCACCCAGTCCAAGCACGGCCAAAAGACCACCAGCCCAGTCGAATCGCTGGGTTTGATCCGCTGCAGAGCTATCGGGAACTTTCCAGACCGTCAATAACAGTACCGCGAGCCCTACGGGCACGTTGATGAAGAACACCCATCGCCAGGAACCGTGCTGGGTAAACCATCCTCCCAGCACCGGACCGACGGCGGCGGTTATGGAGGTGAACCCGGACCAGGTTCCGATTGCACGGCCGCGGTCATCCTCAGAAAAGTTAGCGCTGATCAGCGCCAGGCTACCGGGGACGAGCAATGCTCCCCCTATCCCCTGCACGCCTCTGGCGATAATCAGCCATCGAATATCCGGTGAGCAGCCGCACAACGCCGAGGCGGCCGAAAAGAGCACAACACCACCTGCAAAGATCCTGCGGCGTCCGTACAGGTCCCCTAGCGCGCCGCCGATCAGCAGCAGCGCCGCCAGGAACAGCGCATACGACTCCACTACCCATTGAACGTCCGATAGGGTGCCGTGAAGTGCAGATTGCAGAGCTGGCAGCGCCACGTTTACAACGGTTCCGTCAATAAACGCCATGCTCGACCCCAGGATTGTTGCGGCCAAAATCCAGGGCCCGTTCACAGCGGCTGGCTGGGAGCATCGATTACTGCGAATCATGGCTTCGTCGCAGGGAGGCCTCGCGATAGTAGCCATTCGTCCATTTTCCGCCAGATCGCTCAGCGTTGGGTCCCGGCTGGACGAACCGGAAGCATTGGCGAACGTCTGGTAATGCCAGTCTCGATAGCTGTCGACCATCCTACGAGACTGAGGTGTTGTATCAGACGGCCGACGAGACCCGAGAAGTCATCGGCCGAATGCCCACGCCACCATCAGCGGGAACTCTTCTCGCCAGAATGCGCCACCGTGCGACCCGGCTCGCTCATACATGACGACATCCGCACCTGCATCGCGCAGCGCGTCCGCCCACCTCCTGGCGTTTTCGAGGAAGAACGGCTCCTGTGTGCCGGCGACAAGGTAGGTGCGCGGAAGCGGACTTGGCATTATGCCAGGCGGCTTGTAACCCCCGCCCGGGGAGGCGCACAACACCGCACCGTAGACATGTGGATGCCGAAGCCCCAGAGCAAGGGCCAGTTCTCCACCCGCCGAGACGCCGAACACTGCTGTACGTTCAGTCGGCAGCGCCACGCCAAACCGCGACTCCGTCCATCGGCGAACGTCCTCGACGAAGAACTTCTCGTGAGCCGCGAACCGCTGCGGCTCAAAGCCCGGTGAGTACTCATGGAGCCGCAGCATCTCATCGGTCAGCCCATGTACACCGACGATCATTGCGGACGGTACGCCGGTCTTCTCGAGCAACCGGCCCCACTTCGAGATTCTCTGACCGTCACCGGCGAAGACGATTGCCTCCGGCGGGTCCGGTGGAACATACACCGTGACCTGCCTTCCAGCGTCGAATTTGAACATCTCGGTGACAAACTCTCCCGAGACTGCGCCCGTAGGCCCGGCGGGCGCTCCGTCGGACTCACTTAGCTCAGGGCTGATATGATTGCGTGCCTGCTTCTTCATCGCCTGCCTTCATTCTGAGTACGTTGAACTCCAACATATTGATTGTGAACCGACTGGATATCGGCCGTACGGCCCATTGAGCAACAACGGCGAAATTCATAGGAATAGCTCGAAAACCCTCCGCGATTGACGAGTCGTGTGGCGCCTCCATACTCGCGCCAGGGCTTGAATCGGTTCTCGCGGCAATAGATCGGTGTTGACGGTTCGCTCAGATCGTAATCGTGGGCAGTTAATCCGGAAGACTCGTGTTCGAGTGATCTGAACACAGGCTGTTTGCGGCTTCCAGCGCGATGTTTTGCGCACGCTGAAAATAAAGCGGTCCGTTGGTTCTGCCGATGAAGAAAACGTGGTATCAGCGTCGCGCAAGCAGCGTCGAATATTCGCGTGCCTGTGCTTGCTACTGGCGACCGACGAGGCTTGTTTCGTCCGGCGGTCGGAAATTCCAGGAAAGACAATTCGTGTGGGGTTCCAGGTATCGCCACCCTCCCATTTCCCGGACGCACAAGGCCATGCCAGCGGTCCCGTGGTGGAGATGCTCAACCTTGCCGCCGTGCGCGCGCATGCTCGTCTTCATTGGGTGTTCTCCCCGGAGGGACCCGAGGAAGCACTGCGTGCGGGCAAAGTAGACTTGTGGCCGGTTCTCGGGGACCTTCCCGAGCGCCGCCCTACGCTTCACATTACCGAGCCGTTTCAACGCATGACCTACCTCGTCGTGGGCTCGCCGGAGGTCAACGTGGCGCGGTTTGCGGGCTTCCAAGGGAAACGAATTGCTTTTACCGCGATTAGTATTGAGCAGCGATTGGCAAAGCGTTACTTTCCGGGATCACGGTTCGTAATGTTCGCAACACCCGTTGAGGTAGTCCAAGCAGTCTGTACCGGGGAGGCTGACGCCGCAATCGTGGCGCAAAATGCTGCGGCGAGCTACTCGCTTCCTGCTTGTCGTCGCGTGCTGCAGGCCACCCCGATACCTGATGGCGTCATTGCGTTTGGGGTTGCGGCAAGCCTCGGGCGGCCCGACATGGTGCACGCCGCCAATGCCCTGCGCAGGGAAATTGGGTCGATGGCGCATGACGGGACGCTCGCGACTATCGACTTTGTTTGGGGCACAAACTTCAACAACGAGACACGGGCACTTGTCGAGTATGGTGCGGCGCGCCGAGAAGCGGGCGTTTGGGTTGGCGGGTCGGCGCTGCTTGCATGCTGCGTCGGGTTAATCGCGATGTTCGTCCGGAGAGCGCGCCGCGCGGAAACGCGTGCACATGCCGCGAATCACGCAAAAAGCCAGTTCCTCGCGAACATGAGCCACGAGATTCGCACGCCCCTGAACGGTATTATGGGCATGGCCGAACTCGCTCAGGCTCTCGCGGCTAGCGAGGAGCAGCGCGACTATTTGAGTACGCTACTCGCGTCCAGCACTTCACTGTTGGGCATCATCAATGACATTCTTGACTTTTCAAAAATCGAGAGCGGAGAACTGCGCCTCGACACGATTGAGTTTGATCCCGAGGCGATCTTCGAGGAAACGATTCGCGCCATGGCATATGCGGCGCACGAAAAGGGGTTGGAGTTGGTCTACGCTCCTCACAGCAACCTGCCGTCAAGGGTTGTGGGCGATCCTGGCCGTCTGCGCCAAATAGTTGTGAATCTGCTCAGTAATGCAATCAAATTCACGGAATCTGGGGAAGTGTGTCTTGCCGTCTTCGAAGCACGAGCGGCGGGGCAGGAACTGGTTGTGCACCTGGGTGTCACCGATACGGGTGTCGGTATCCCCGAGGAGTGGCAGACACGGATCTTTGATGCGTTCGTCCAAGTGGACGGGTCGGACACCAGGAGACATGGTGGTACGGGTCTTGGGCTGTCGGTCTCCGCGCGGCTTGTCGAACGTATGGGTGGTCGGCTGTGGGTGGAGAGCGGCGTAGGCCGGGGCAGCACGTTTCACGTCAGGGTGCCATTTGTCCTGCCGGATGGAGTCGCCGCAGCCGGCGCACAGGACCACGCCACCGTACCGGCCCCTCTTCGTGGGCGTGGGGTGCTGATCATCGAGAGTCACCCAACCAGTTGCCGCATCCTTGCGGAGCTGCTCGTCTCGCTTGACCTGCGGCCGGTAAGCGTCGCGTCGGAGGCGGCCGCGCTGGAACGTCTGCGACGTGCCGCCAGCGTCGGAGAGCGGTTCGCGTTCGCCTTATTCGACGCCACGGCGCCGGGGGTCTTGGCCTTGGCTCGCCGCCTCCACGATGATCCGGATCTCGAAACGCCGGTGCTGCTAATGGTGCGGTCGAGCGTCGGATCGTTGGGCTCGGCCGCGGCGCTATGCCAGTCCGTGTCAAAGCCTATCACGCGGCTCAGCTTGCGCAACGCCATTGTGACCCTGTTTGCGGACGGTGCACCGGAACTGATCAGAGATTGTGCGCTTGATGGCGCCCCTGCGAATTCATTACGACGCCTGCATTTGTTGGTTGCTGACGACAATGCGATCAATCAAAAAGTTGCCGCGCGGCTGCTGACAAAGGCCGGGCATTCCGTGGTGCTGGCAACGGATGGCGCCGATGCCCTGGCAGCGTACCGCCGTGAGGATTTCGACCTGATTTTGATGGATGTACAGATGCCCGCTATGAACGGTTACGAGGCGACCGCCGCCATTCGCGACCTGGAGCGGGACTCACACCGTCACACGCCCATCATCGCTTTGACCGCGCATGCGATGAAAGGTGATCGAGAGCGTTGTTTGAGTGCTGGTATGGATGATTACCTCGACAAGCCGATTCAGGTTCACCGCCTCACGAGTATGCTGCAGCGTTGGGGCACTGGGCCTGCGTCGCTGCAGTGAACGTCCGTCGCAAACTGCGCGTCATCAAACTGGTTCAAGTCTCTGCACAACAGAGGGGCGGCCGACCCACCCCAGCGGGAGAACCTACCCCTAAGAAATTCGTCAAGGTCGTTTCACTTTGATGTGAACCACGGAAAAATGGGATTGCAAGGTAGCGGTGAACAAACAAGGCTCCGCGAAACACTGATCTCCCGAGTAGTTAGCGCGTGTTTGAGCCGGTTCGGCGCCCGACTCGTAATCAATAGATTGAGGGTTCGATTCCTTCCGCGCCCACCTGGTCAACTGCTGAACACTCACGCAGGGCAACGAACTTCGCATGTCGCAAGTGGTTGTCAGGCGTTGCTTCAAGAAATTCGAACTGGCCAACAAGCGCGGGCCTTACCCAAACGCAGTCCCTCATCTTCTCCGCGGTGAGCCCCTGACCCCAGCGGCCGGCGCGGGCCTCAGGCAGGTTCACGAAAGGGCAATGGGCCGTCTCGAGCCCCTGGAAACGCTTGAATAACTGCTTGCGTGATGACGGCGTGAAACCGCTACGAGTACGGGCCACATAAATCAGGCGCGCTCCGTCGTAACACCCGAAAATCACCGCATCGAACGCGCGTGGCGCCCGCGTGTAACCGCCGATCACAAACTCACGGGTCAGATTCACTCGCATTTTTTGCCAGGCCCCGGAGCGCTGGCCAGGCTCATAGCGGCTGTCTTTCCGCTTGGCGACCACGCCCTCCAGGCCTTGTGCTTTCACCGCCTGGATCAGATCAGCCAGACGGGCATCAAGCACGGCGGATGCACGAATCGGATCTTCCAGCCTCTGGAGAACATCGCCCTGGAGTAGTTCGCGTCGGGTTGAGAGCCGTTCGTCGATGAGGTCACGTCCGGCCAGAACCATGACATCGAACACGTAATAGATCAGCGGAATGCTCGCTGCGGTGTAATTCTGAAGCGCGTTGAATGATGGCTTACCGGACTCGTCGATCGCCACAACCTCGCCGTCGAGCACGGTCTCATCAGGCATTGAGGCGAGCGCTGCCGTGATCACAGGATACTTGCGGCTGAAGTCTTTGTTATTGCGCGAGCGGAGATGAGTCTTCCCACGGGTCTTGTAAGCAATCGCGCGATACCCATCGAGCTTCAACTCGTACTGCCAGCGTTCGTTCTCAGGCAGGCTGGTCGTGGGCTGCAAGAGCATAGGCGCGATAAAACGGCCGTGAGCGTCGGACATCGTTTCATTCAGTAGCCTAACTGGACACGCCGCGGAGTGCAAATGATAACCTTCGTGGAGCTGCCCTGACATCAACCCAGGTGTTTCCCATTCCTGCCTCCACATCGAATTAGTGCGCAGTGATACGCAGGTCCTGCGGAAAGTGCGCTTCGCAACAGTGTCATTCTGCTGTAAATCGCGACCGCTCGCGATTATGCGGCTGTTCCTGGTTGAGGCGCGCCAAATCCCGGGCGTGTAGAATAATTGTTGCCTATGGATATCGCAAAATTGTTGGACGAATTGAAAAGTGAACGCAGGGTTATCGAGGATGCAATCGTTACCCTGGAGCGTTTGGCGACCGGTCTCGGAAAACGACGGGGAAGAAAGCCCGCCTGGATGGCGTCACGTTCCGATGTTATGCCGAAGCGCCGCGGCCGCCCGCCGGGAAGCAAGAACAAGCCGAAATCTGCGGCTGTTGCGGATTAACAAGGGGTATCGCGCGGCATGACCGGCCCCGTTTTCGGTGAGAAGGGCTGCGATCGACGGACCTGCGCGCCGTTTCGCCTTGAAAACTGCCTCCACACAACGCGGAACGACGTCACACGATTTTTTGACGAGCAAATCAGGAAGACGATGGTAACGCTCAGACACGTGCCTGGAATCCTGATACTGCTGGCGCGGGTCCTTTCCGCCAACTGGTCCCGGATTTCGCTCCCGTGCAAACCACCATACCGAACAGACCGACGGAGAGGACTGCCGCTATTTAAGCGTTCTCTCGATTTTCTCCGATATTCTTCCTTCCTCTCATAATCCTCAATCCCTTTCTCGGTGTTGGAATGAACCATTCGATGGCAGCTCTGGGTAAATGCGGTTCCCAATGCATTGGCCAGGATCTCGTGTGTTCATAATTCGTTCCATTCCCTGGAAACGAAGCAAGAGCCGAGATTGCCATTCTGTAAAGCCCAGATTGGCTGGCAGCCCATGGGAGACGTCGCGCAGGAGGTTTCGCTTGCGCATGGCACTCTCAAAGACTTCTGCCACGGTACTACGTAAGAGTGGTGAGGCAAGGCGCCCCGCCACAAGCTGGGGAAAGGGCACGGGGCGCCAAGGCTAGCTGCTAATGAATATGCACTTCCGTCGAGGACTTAATCTCTGCCGGAATTATCCAGCCGCTGACACATCCTTCGGCTTATTCTTGCTCCCCGGCGGACGGCCGCGTCGCCTGGGTGCGGAGTCCGGGCGTGTCGCCATCCAGCCCGGTGGGCGGCCCCGCCGTTTTCCAAGCCCCTTCGCCAGGCGCTCTAACGTGATGATGGCGTCCTCCACCATCCTGCGCTCACTCTTCAATTCGTCCAGCAATTTCGTAATGTCCATAAACAAGAACATTCTACATGCTTCGCGTTTTTAGCGCTCGCAGCAGCGTAGGAATGAGGGTACGAGGGTCAGCCACCCGGTTACGCCGGGTTACCTTCGCCGCGGCGCGCCATGAGCCGCAAGATGGTTTTCGTGAGCTTCCTGGGCGTGTGATACCTGCGCCTGCGTTGGACCCTGATGCTGCTGGCGACCGAAATTTTCTTCTTCACGCGTCGGCCGCACCGTCGCTCCGCCCTGGCCATTGAAGGAGTGGTTCGGACCCGTGACGTTGCGAATCACGGTGCGATCTTCATATACGTTGTGTACGTTGTGGACGTCAACATTGGCAATCGCGGTATTGTGTCGGAAGACCTTTCCGTCCCAGCGCCCGCCAGTGAACCCTGTACCGAAGTAGCCGTTGCCGTAATTGATGCCGCCGTAGAAGCCGACCCTCGGCCCCCAGTAACCCGCGTGCCAGACATAGTGGCCGGCGTCAAAACCCCAGAATCCCGGTGTCCAGAGCACTCCGGCAGAGGGAGGCAGAACCCATGTTCCGGGAACCCAATACCAGCCATAATCGCCGTATTGATAATAGCCGGGAGTCCAGATGTAGCCATCGCCAGGACAGGGCGGTTGGTCAAAAACGGTAATTGGCGGGGGCGCCAGGTTTACGGAGAAGACGACTCCTGCATAGGCAAACGATCCTAAAAGAGCCGCCATTAACAAAATCCTGAGTGTGGTTCGCATGATGCCTCTCCTGTAACATCGAAGGATAGCACTCGTGCAAACGGCCGGTCTTTTGCCTTCGGGTCCTGGACACTGTAGAAGGTCGTAGCAGGATTCAGCTTGCCTTTGAATTTACCGGGAACGCGCAGGCGAACCCGCCACGCCACCACGCAATCGCGCAACTCCCGGCCACGCCTCACTTCCGCACATGGCGCCCCAGCCAGTCGCCCATAATCTCGAGCGCTTCCGTCGAGAACGTTTCTTCCAACTCCCCATATTCCCCTGGCGCGCACGTCTTGCAGTGCTGGAACAAGTGATTGAGACCCGGCAGTTCCACCACCGTCACATCCGGATTCCCACCGCCGGTAAGCGCCGCGACAATCGCCGGAAGATTCTGTTGCGGCGGTACCTGCACATCGCGCGATCCGTTCATCGCCAGCACCGGCGCCTTCACCTGCCTCAAAATGTCCGCGGGATCCTCGAAGATCAGCGAACGCATCTCGTTTGACGTAACCCTCGCAAATTCGGTCTGCAATCCACTGGACGGCTCTGTCCCGTTCTTCGCCTTCCATTCATCGCGCAGTTTCCGAAGGACTGCCTGACCGTCCGGCTCATTCTTCTCTTGCCGCAGAACGCCGAAAATGAAATCCTGCACCTCGCGGTTTTGCGCGATCATTTGCTCGCTCGCGCCCTGGCTTCGCATAATCAGTTCCGCCTGCATGTGCAACAGTTGATCGCCGGGCACGCCGGTCCCGGCCAGCATGATCACGAAACCTATGTCCGTCGACTGTGACGCCGCAAGCGGTCCTACAATTCCGCCCTCGCTGTGCCCGATCACGCCGACCCTCCGCCGGTCGATCTCCTTTCGTGCTTGCAGGAAATGAACTCCCGCAAGGACATCACCCGCCATCTGCCGAAACGTAGCCGCCGTAGAATTCCCGGTCGATTCATGCACGCCGCGGTCGTCTACGCGAAGTACCGCGATGCCGTGCCGTGTCAGATAATCGGCGATCACCCAGAACGGCTTGTGCCCCATCAACGTCTCGTCGCGATCCTGCGGACCCGAGCCCGTGATGAGCAATGCCGCGGGAAAAGGCCCAGTCCCGCGCGGCAAAGTGAGCGTGCCGGCCAGAGTCACACCATCGTTCTCGTATTTCACATCGACGGCTTCATAGGGGAACGGCGGCTTCGGATTCTGCGGGCGATTCAGCGCTTCCACCGTCTCGACTCGTCTGAAGGTCAGCGGCATGTCAGCGCCCTGCGTGAACGTGCCCACGATCTCCGAAGCACCCGGCTGTAACGTGCCGTTGAAAGTGGCTTGCAACGATGGCAAATCGAGCATCAGACGGTCTCCTTTGAGTGTGGTGGTCCCGACCGGAATGCCCATGGCGGCCTGGTCGATGCTGTCCAGTTTCGACATCAGCTTACCGCTCGAATCTTTCGTGACATGGAGCCCAAGGCGGAGTTTGACGCCTCCTACCGCGAGCGTACCTTGCCAATTGCCTTCGATCCCGCTGGTCTGCGCATAGCAGCACACCGCGGCACACAACACTGCGAGCAATCTGCCCATGATCGGATTCTCCGGCATGCTGCTATTGCTGTCTAGTTATAGGCTTCCTCACGGCTGACTGCTCTCTTCCGTCCCGCGCACTACTTGTTATGAACGACTAAGTCTTCTGTCCAGCACGGGCGTCTCGCTCCGGAAAACGCAGAAAGACACACCGTCATTGCTGAACGCAAGTGTGCTAATCTACGCCTCGGAATTCGCCGCTGACTAAGAACGCCATCCGCTAATCATCTCCACGTCAGGCTGCCGGCCTGTCGCGCGTCATTTGTGTCCTCATGAACGTGAAATGGAGATAAAATGCAAAACCATTGGTATAAGGATTTCTTTAACGGAGTCGCGCTCGACATGTGGCGCAACGCCGTAACTCCGGAAATGACGGAAAAAGACGTTGATTTTCTGGCGGAAACGCTTGCTCTTTCCCATGGCGCCCGCGTTCTGGACGTGCCCTGCGGGAATGGCAGGCACTCTCTAGCGCTCGCGAAGCGAGGGTTTCAGACGACCGGCGTCGATCTGTCTGCTGAATTCATCGAAGAAGCGCGAGCCAGGGCCGCTGTAGAGACTACACAAGCTCACTTCGCTTGCACGGATATGCGCACTCTTTCCCAGGGAGAGCCGTTCGACGGAGCCTATTGCTTCGGAAACAGCTTCGCGTACTTCGATCACGAGGGAAATCGCGCATTCCTCGAGTCGGTGGCTCAATCCCTGAAGCCACGAGCGCGTTTCATACTCGAAACTGGTCTCGCCGCCGAATCCATTCTTCCGAACTTCGTGGAACGCTCCTGGATGGACGTCCGCGATCTGCTGTTTCTGAGCTCCCGCCGCTATAACGCCTCCGAAAGCTGCATCGACCTGGAGTACACGTTCATTCGGGATGGTATCCGCGAAATGCGTCCCGCCAGGTACTGGGTTTACACCGTCGCCGAGATTCGCCGCCTCCTGCAGGATGTCGGGCTGGAGACGTTGTCCCTATACGGAGCCCTTGACAAGACCGCTTACCGTCTCGGTTCACCGCGTTTACTGCTTGTGGCTCAACGAACTACGCATAGCAAGTAAGTTAGCCATTTGCCTCACCCAATTTCGGGTGAGGTAGCGCGAATCGCGCCCATCTGGTACTACTGTCGGGATCTAAGTACCTGATGGGCGTGTACTTCCTCCCATGGACCTACGGTTGCGCTCCCGTCGGGAGGGAGGCCCCGTACTCATATCATCCTCCCGACGCACTAGGTGTAAGTTTTTACTGCCGTTCTGCACCAGCACAGCGACCGGCAGCAACAATTCGATGCCTTAGGGCAAAGCGTGCAACCAGGACGCGAAAACCGTCGCGTTCGCGCGTCCCGGCCCGATCCCCATATCTAGGAATGAGCAATCAATGCTTATGCGTTTCAGAACGTTTCGTTTAGCCCCAAGAACGCTGACTTGCCTGATTGCCGTGCTTCTCGTTGTCGTGGCTGCCGCCACGGCATTCGCGCAGACGACACTTCAGGCCCAACTCTCCCTGCGTGCTATGACGCGGGATGATCTCGCCGCCTACGGCCTTCCGTCGACGACGGAACTAACGGCCGGTCTGACCACCGTTGGTGTTGGCCAGCCCGCCCATATCGAGGCCATGGTTGCCAAAGCGGTACCAGCGTCCGATATTACAGGTGTCACTTGGTCTATCACCAAGCAGCCGGCCGGCTCGTCGGCGCAGCTCGGCGATAGTCCACTTCCAGCCGCGGCCCTCACCTACGAACCATCCGACAACGTGGCTTGGCAGGTTGCCGATCGCAAACTGCTGCGGCCGGACGTGGCCGGCCAGTACACGGTGTCGGCGACCATCACAACCGGATCCAATGGCACCACTACGGTCACGGTAAATATCACCGCCGCCAATTATGTCGGAATCAGCGCCTGCAAAGCTTGCCACAGCGGCGCGGTAGGGCCCGACATGGCGACCTCCTGGGCGAAAACCCTTCACGCCGAGATCTTCAAAGACAACATTAACGGCGCGGATGGCACCACCTACGCCAGCTCCTGCTGGGGTTGCCACACGGTTGGCTACGACACTGCCACCACGGCTGCCAATGGCGGCTTCGACAAAATCATGACGCAGTTGAATTGGACGCCGCCTGCCGTCATGCAGCCCGGCAACTGGGACGCCATGCCCGACGCCCTGAAGAATGTGGCCAACATCCAATGCGAGAATTGTCACGGCCCCGGCAGCCAGCATGTCTCTGGCGGCGGCAACACCAGCATGATCTCCGTCAGCCTGACATCGGGCGCCTGTGCTCAATGTCACGCTGCCGCGACACATCACGTCAAGAGTGGCGAGTGGGTGAATTCGCTCCATGCCGTAACCACCACGGATCCTACCGGAGCCGGACGCGAAGGCTGCGTAGGCTGCCATACGGGCGGTGGTTTTATCACTCGGATTAAGGGCGGCACGATCACCGATACGTCCTACTCGACCATCTCCTGCCAGGCTTGCCATGAACCTCATGGCCAGACGGTTCCCGACGGCGCGGCGCATCAGATCCGCACGCTCGCGAACGTTACACTGGCCGATGGCACAGTCGTGTCGAACGGTGGTGAGGGAACGCTTTGCATGAATTGCCACCAGAGCCGTCAAAATGCCAGCGTTTATGCCGCAACGGCGGCAGCAAGCGCCCACTTCGGTCCGCACGACGGCCCACAGGGCGACATGATTGCGGGCGCCAATGGCTTCACCTATGGCAAATTCATCCCGAGTTCCGCCCATGGCGACATGGTCAAGGACTCCTGCGTGAATTGCCACATGCAAACCGTGGCCGCTACCGATCCGGCTCTCACGCACGTCGGTGGACATACCTTCAAACCAAGCTGGGTTGATGCGAACGGCAATAAGCAGGACCTCGTCGCCGCTTGCCAAACCTGCCACGGCCCCGACATCACATCCTTCGACTTCCAGTTGATGGACTACAACGATGACGGTGTCATCGAGGGTGTACAGACGGAAGTTCAGCACCTCCTCGATCAGTTATCCGCCATGCTTCCGCCTGTCGGAGATCCAAAGACGTCTTTGACGATCGATTCCACCTGGACGAGACCCCAATTGGAAGCCGCTTATAACTGGCAGTTCGTCAACAACGATGGCAGTAAGGGCATTCACAATACTGCGTATGCGGTTGGGCTCCTCAAGGCCTCCATCGCAGACCTCTCTAAACAACAGTAATAGAAGGCCTTAACCAGTCGTCGATTATGCCGCCCGGGTTCCCATCCGGACGGCATAATCATTTTTAATGTCCGCATACTCTTGCATTTACAAAACTGCTAGTGTAATCTGAACCTACGAATGATCTCTCTGGAGGGGACAAGGCGATTTGGCAATACCCTACCGGGTAATACCTCCCTTGTCCTCCCACTTGATCGGGTTCTTCGACTTATCCCCATTATTATTATTCAGGTAGCCGTACCCGGCCCCGCCTGAAGGGGACTTGGAATCAACGATTTCGAGGCCATCGGCGGGGTTCACAGACCCTCCCGATGGCCTTTTGATTTTTAGGAAGGAAATGTCGCAAGCTACTCACGAATCGAAGCTCATGAGCGGGGCTCAAATCCTGCTGGAATGCCTGGTCCGCGAAAAGGTGGACTGCATCTTTGGATATCCGGGTGGCGTCACCCTCCCTCTGTATGACGCCATGTATGATCACCATATCCGGCACGTACTGGTACGGCACGAGCAGAATGCCGCTTTCGCGGCCGAAGGGTATGTCCGATCCACGGGTAAAACCGGCGTTTGCTGTGCAACCTCAGGACCCGGCGCCACGAATCTCGTGACAGGTCTGGTCGACGCCATGATGGATTCCATTCCCATCGTCGCGCTCACCGGCCAGGTCCCTACGAAGTTGATCGGCAGCGACGCGTTTCAGGAGGCCGACACTTTCGGCATCACCCGTTCGTGCACCAAGCATAATTTCCTGGTGAAGAACATTGCCGACCTGCCCCAGATCGTCCACGAGGCTTTCTACATCGCGGCGAGCGGACGCCCCGGCCCGGTTCTGGTCGACATTCCCAAGGACGTTTTCCAGGGCCAGCACCACTACACGCCGGTTTCGAGCGTCCATTTGCCGGGCTACAAGGTCTACACCGAGGGCCATGCCGGTCAGATCCGCCGCGCCGCGCAGATGATGTGGGAAGCTGAGCGGCCGTTTGTGTACGCAGGCGGAGGCATCATCGCCGCAAACGCCGCCGCCGAACTTCGCGAGCTCGTCGAGACCCTCGACGTTCCCGCCGTCAACACGCTGATGGGCCTGGGAGCATTGCCTTCCACGCACCCGAATTTCATAAGCATGCCGGGAATGCACGGCAGCTACGCGGCGAATATGGGCATGACCAACGCCGACCTGTTGATCGCTTTAGGCGTACGCTTCGACGACCGCGTTACGGGGCGTCTAGCTTCCTTCGCTCCGCACGCCAAAGTGATCCACATCGACATCGATCCCTCGGAAATCGGCAAGAACCGCGCGGCCGATCTGCCGATAGTTGGCGACGTCAAGCGCGTCCTCAGCAAGCTCACCAAGAACCTCAAAGAGCTCCAGCCCACTCTGGAGCCCCTGAAAGCGGCTGCGCGCGCCGCCTGGTGGAAGCAGGTTCGCGGGTGGAAGGAGGAGCATCCTCTCGTCCCCGAACTCTCCGACACCGAGATCAAGCCGCAGCATGTAATGGTGGAGATCGACCGGCTCTCGGGCGGTCAGGCCATTGTCACTTCCGACGTCGGCCAGCACCAGATGTGGGCCGCGCAGTTCATTCGCTTCAACGAGCCGCGCCTGTGGCTGAATTCCGGCGGACTCGGATCGATGGGCTTCGGCCTCCCCGCCGCGATTGGCGCACAGTTCGCCCGCCCCGACAAGCTGGTGTTCTCCATCGTAGGCGACGGCGGATTTCAGATGTCCGTACCCGAACTCTCCACCATCGCCGAGCACGCCCTGCCGATCAAAATTGTCATTGTCAACAACGGCTATCTCGGGATGGTTCGCCAGTGGCAGACGTTGTTCTACAACAACCGGCTCTGCTCGGTGGAACTAAATGGATTCCCGGACGCCGAGAAGCTTGCGGCCGCGTACGGTTTCCGAGGCCGCACCATCGAGCGCCCCAGCGAACTGCGTTCCGCGCTCGATGAAGCGGTGCGCGAGCCGGGGCCGTACCTGCTCAACGTTCGGGTATCGCCTTACGAGAACGTGTATCCGATGGTGCCCGCGGGCGCCGCTATCAACGAAATGGTCCTGGGACCAGTCCGGAGTGAACCATGCTTCAAATGATTTCCCTGTTAGTTGAAAACAAGCCCGGCGCCCTGATGCGCATCACCGGCGTTCTGAGCGCCCGCGGCTATAACATTGAAAGCCTGACTGTCGCGCGCACGCTCGACCCGACGCTCTCCCGCATGAGCATCGTGGTCGACGTCGACCAGAACCAGCGTGCCCAGGTGATCAAGCAGATGAACAAGCTGATCAATGTTCTGCAGGCCACCGATCTGAGCGAAGCCCCGGCGGTCCGCCGCGAGATGGTGTTATTGCGGGTCCGCGCAGCCATGCAGAACCGTGCCGCGATTCTGAAAGAGGCGGAAATTTTCGGGGCGCGTGTCGTGGATTCGTCCACCGAAGGTTTTGCGCTCGAAGCCACGGGCGAGGCCGAGAAGCTGGACGAATTCATCGACGTGATGCGCAGTTACGGCGACATCGACGTCACCAGGTCTGGCACCGTCGCCGTGTCGCTCGAAGCGAAGAAGTTGCGGTTATCGCCGCCGGTCCATCGCGGTGCGCCCGAGCTGGCCGAGGCCGCGAAGGCTCAATAGTCCTGGAGTTTATCAAAATGCCAAAACGTTACTACGAGAAAGACGGAAATATCGACGCCCTGAAGAACAGGACCGTAGCGATTATCGGCTACGGTTCGCAGGGGCACGCCCACGCGCTGAACCTGCGGGATTCCGGCGTCAACGTCGTTGTGGGGTTGTATGAAGGCAGCAAGAGCGCGGCGAAGGCCGAGGCAGCCGGCCTTAAGGTGCTGAGCGTGAGCGACGCGGCAAAGGCCGCAGACATCACCATGATCCTGGTCTCCGACCATATCCAGGCGGATCTCTACAACAAAGAGATTGCTCCGCACCTGACTGCGGGCAAGACCCTGATGTTTGCGCATGGGTTCAACATCCACTTCGGGCAAATTCAGGCCCCCGCCGGTGTGGATGTGTCCATGATCGCGCCGAAGGCCCCTGGCCATCGTGTTCGCGAGCTGTTCACCGAAAACGTCGGCGTCCCGGCCCTGGTAGCCATCCATCAGGATCCGTCGGGCAAAGCGCTGGAGAACGCCCTGGCTTACGCTCTGGCGCTCGGCTGCCTCAAGGCAGGAGTTATCGAAACCACGTTCCGCGAAGAAACCGAGAGCGACCTGTTCGGCGAGCAGTCGGTTCTCTGCGGAGGTGTCAGCGAGTTGATCCGTGCGGGCTTTGAAACCCTGGTCGAAGCCGGGTATGCCCCGGAAATCGCCTACTTCGAGTGCCTACACGAATTGAAGCTGATTGTCGATCTTATCCAGGAGGGGGGCCTGGCCTATATGCGTTACTCCATTTCCGACACGGCGGAATATGGCGATTACACGCGCGGCCCACGCATCGTGACCCAGCAAACCCGTGACGAGATGAAGAAGATTCTCTCAGAGATCCAGGCTGGCCAATTTGCGAAGGAATGGATCGACGAGAATAAGACCGGCCGCCACAAATTCCTGGCAATGCGGCAGGAAGCCCAGGATCAACCGATGGAACGCATCGGAAGCGAATTGCGCGAGATGATGACGTTCCTCAAAAAGAAGAAAGCTACGGCGTAATTCTATGAGGATTTTCACATTCGATACCACGCTGCGAGACGGCACCCAGGGGGAGGCGGTCTCTTTCTCATTCGAGGACAAACTGCTCATCGCGCAGAAGCTCGACGATCTCGGTATCGACTACATTGAGGGCGGTTGGCCGGGCTCAAACCCCAAAGACCGCGACTTCTTCACGCGCGCACGCGACCACAAGTTCAAGCACGCGCGCCTGACCGCGTTCGGGGCCACTCGTTTCGCGAAGAACCCGGTGCATCACGACCCCAACGTTTACGCCCTCATCGAGGCGGACACACCGGTCGTAGCCATCTTCGGCAAGAGCTGGGATCTGCACGTCGACCGCGCCCTCGGAATCACCGAAGAAGAAAACCTGGCGATTATCGGTGAGACGGTGGCGTACCTCAAGGAGCACGGCCGCGAGGTCGTCTACGACGCGGAGCATTTCTTCGATGGCTTCCAGGCAAACCCGGAGTTCGCGCTGCGGACGCTGGAAGCAGCCAAGAGCGCCGGTGCTGACGTGTTAGTCCTGTGCGACACGAACGGCGGAACGCTGCCCGGCCGGCTTGTCGAGATTGTGGCCGAGGTGCGCAAGCGCTTTGATGGAATCCTGGGTATTCACACCCACAACGATACTGACGTGGCGGTGGCAAACGCCATCGCTGCCGTGGAGGCGGGCTGTACCCACGTGCAAGGCACGATGAATGGTTATGGCGAGCGCTGCGGCAACGCCAACCTGACGTCGATCATCGCCGACCTCGAATTGAAGCTCGGCCATACCACGATTGGCCGCGATAAACTCGTGCACCTGAGTTCCGTTGCGCGGTACATTGCGGAGTTGGCGAACCTGCCGCTGCGCAACGATCAGCCTTACGTCGGCCACAGTGCCTTCGCGCACAAGGGCGGAGTTCATGTGAGCGCGGTTCTTAAAGATTCCGCGACCTACGAACATGTTCCTCCGGAAACGGTGGGCAACCGGCAGCGTGTGTTGCTGAGCGATCTGTCGGGCCGCGGCAATGTGCTCTACAAGCTGAAAGAGCATGGTCTCGCCGATCGCCTCGATACCGATGCGCGCCGTCTCCTGCTCGATCGCATCAAGCACATGGAGAACCAGGGGTATGAGCTCGAAGCAGCGGAAGGCACGTTTGAACTGCTTGTTCGCGAAGCCCTGCATCCAGGAGTCAACCTCTTCGAGGTGGTCAGCTTCGAAGTCGCGACGAAGATGACTGGCATTGACGAAACTCAGACTACAGCTACGGTGACGCTACGTGTGCAGGAAAGCGTTCACACGGCTACCGCAACGGGCCATGGTCCGATGAACGCGCTTGATCTCTGCCTCCGGCAATGCCTCTCGCAGGTTTATCCCAAGGTGGCGGATGTCCGCTTGACGGACTACAAGGTGCGCGTCCTGAATTCGAGGAAGGGCACTGCGGCGAAAGTGCGCGTGTTGGTGGAATGGTCGGATCACCGGCGAAGCTGGACGACCGTTGGAGTATCTGACAACATCATCCAGGCAAGCTGGAAGGCGCTGATAGACGCGATTCACCTGGAATTGATGCGCCTGACTGAGCAGGACAAGTCGATCGAGAAGATGGTGGAAGACTACTGCTGGGGCGTATAACCCCATTCGTGATTTGAGATGAAGATTCCTCTCACTCTATGCGCTGGCACAAGAGTGAGAGGAAGGAGGAAGGTAAAACTCGCGGTCTCTTAGCCGATCATCCACTTGGGCTGGATCCACCCAAGTGACACAGCCGTCATGACCATGCCGATGAATACAACCACGGCACCCGACGCCACCGGCACCCAACGGAAAAAGCTTGCGGCGCCGGCTTTGCGCTGCGGGATGAGGTGCTTGGCGTAAAGCACGAGCACTCCGATTCCCATCAGTACGATTGCCAGCCCAGCGCTAAAAGCAAGCAGCAAAATCAACCCCAGACCTACACGCCCCAGGGCGATCGCGCTTAAAAGAAGAACCAGCGCGGATTCGCAAGGAACCAGACCGCCACTTGCGCCCAAAGCAATCAGGCTGCCCCACGAAATTTCGTCCGGCACATGGTGATGATCGTGATTGTGGTGGTGATGGTCGTGAACGTGACCATTGTGATGATGGTGATCATGACTGTGGCCATGATGATGATCGTGGTCGTGGTGGTGGTGATCGTGATCGTGTTTATGATGATGGTGATGATGCTCGTGCGCGGCCCCACGCGCGCGTTTGTAAATCATCCAGCCGCCAATGGCAACAATCGATAATCCGGAAATCGCCCCGAGCACTTCCGTGATCTTCTCCGGCATCACGTACTGAAACAGGAACAGGGTCGCCAACCCGAGCAGGAACACCGTGACGGTATGTGTGAACGTCACCATCAATCCCAAGAACGCCGCGTGCTTCAACGTACCGCGAGACCCCACGAGATACGCTGCGACGATGGTCTTTCCATGGCCGGGCGTCAGGGCGTGGGCAGCTCCCAGCGCGAATGCCACGAGAATGGCAATCAGGATCATGCCCAGCGTGAGCTCGCGTTGGTGCAAAAATCGAGAGAGGAAATCGCCTTTTACGACCGCTCCGGGAGGGGCTGCGGCCGGGGTCATCGTCGCGGGCGCGGCTGCGGCCGGAGCAGACTTTGGTTGCGGCACGGGCTTGATCACAGGCGGCTGTACCACGCGGGCCGGTTCTGCCGCCGTCCAATCGATACTAGCCCGCAGATCCTGCGGCGGGGCAACTGTGGGATCGGCAGGGTACTGCGTTAAGGCGCTGCTATGGTCTTCAGTGCCCTGGCTGGCCGAACGGAGTACCGCCCCGGCGCCGGAGCGAATCACGATCTCCTTCCAGCCCGCCCGCTCCGGATAATTGTCATCGGCGTAGTCGAGCTTGCCCGGCGCCGCGGCAATTTTCAGGTACAACGTGATGCGCATCACAGGCAGGTTGCCGGCGCCGTCCGAGATCGCCAGTTCTGAGCGCTGGAATTGAGGCGTGACCGGCTGCCCGTCCGACGTGATCATGAGGTGCGTGGCCCAGACCCGAGCCTGTTCCGCCGCCTTGCCTTCCAAGGCCTCCCAAGGACTGTTCCGCTCCAGATTCCAATCCCGCAAAAGCTCCGTCGTTGGGATTTCCGCCAGGTCGAGGACATACTTCAATTCGGTCCCGCTCCCGGTCACCTCAAAAGCCGCGTAGTGGCTGACGCTGAAGTTTCCCATCGGGTGAGCCAGCACCAACGATGCGGTCAAGATGGCTAGAAGGAAGAAAAAATAGCGCATTCAGAGGTCATTACGCATTCTACGCCCAAACGGATTGAACCGCTCGGACATTATTATGCCGTAAGACCAATGCCGGAGCTATTCGAATGTCTTAAGCGGAACGCGGAATTTCGATCCGGGCTTGGGATCTCTCGACGAGTTGCGGCCCCCGACGGCGCCCCAGGTGGCCTTCGACCATCTCGACTAACTCGTTCGGGCGAAACGGCTTCGTGAGGAAGCCATTCATGCCTTCGTGCAGACAGTTTCCACGATAATCGTCTTCCGAATTGGCGGTAAGCGCGATGATCGGCACGACGGTATAATGCTCCATCGCTCGAATCGCAGCCGCTGTTTCAAAGCCGTCCATGCCGGGCATTTGCAAATCCATCAGGACGATGTCGAATTGCGAGCGGGCCGCCGCTGCTATGGCTTCCGGACCCGACCCCGCGCATTCGACGTCGTAGCCGCTCTTCCGCAGAACGTGCCGTGTGATGGTCTGAGCGATTGAGTTGTCGTCGACCACGAGCACGCGCTGGCCGCGAGCCGGCTGCTCGCCGCGCGATTTCACCTCCCGCGCGACCCCGAATGGTACCCGCACGCTGAACGTGCTTCCTTGTCCCAATTGGCTGCTGACGCTGACGTCGCCGCCCATGAGCGTGGCTACTCGTTGTACCAGTGAGAGCCCGAGGCCTAGCCCTCCGAAACGCCGCGCCAGACCAGTCTCGACCTGGCGGAACGATTCGAAAATCGCGTTTAATTGGTCGGGTGCGATGCCGATACCTGTGTCGGTAACGCGAACCGTCAGGAACATGTCCTTGGCCGAGGTAACATCCACGAACGAGGTGATCTCGACGTAGCCATGCTCCGTGAACTTAATGGCATTCGCGATGAGGTGAGAGAGGATCTGGCGCAGACGAAGCGCATCACCGACCGCCGCGAGCGGCAGGGCCTGATCGAAGGTCCGAATCAGCCGCAAACCCTTCGCACGCGCCTTGACTTCCATTTCGCCTGACACGCTCTCGAGCAGCTCCCGCAGCGCAAACTCGCTTTCCTCCAGATCCACGCGATCGCTGGAAAGCGCTGAGTATTCGAGGGCCGCGTTCAACAACTCAAGCAGGTTCTCGGCGCACATGCGGGTCGCTTTGACGTACTCGCTCTGCTCTTCGTCGAGGTTGGTCTCGAGGAGCAAGTCTGTCATGCCCAGAATGCCGCTGAGCGGCGTCCTGACTTCGTGGTTCAGGCTTGCTAAAAACCCTGCCCTTGGGTCGGTTTCTGGGCTGATCATCTACTCGGGCCACCTTTACCCGATCTCAGTCTTTCTATCGGCTGGTACTAAGGTGGCCTTTAGTTTGGGTCAGAAACCGCCGCGCGGACGATATCCAGGACGGGCTCGAACGCGATACTTTCGCCCGACATCGGACGTGATTTCCACGGAAATCTTCCGGAAACCTTCGTTCGGGTTCGGCTGGGGATAGTACGTGACCGTGTAGCTGTTTCCGAGATCTTCGCGGATGCTCTCGAATGCTTCTACCTGCTTCTGCCAGGTCTTGGCGAAGTAGGCTTTTCCGCCGGTGCCGGTCGAGATACGCCGGAAGATGGCGCTGGACATAGGATCCTTGTTGACTTCACTGGTGGAAATCACGTAGATGGGGATGCCTTCGTCTTCAGCGACCGCACGCACATCGTCGGGTGCAATCATGCTGGCGTTGTCAGGTCCGTTTGAAAACACGATAATGACCTTGCGCCCCGGCACCTTGGCGGCATCACGCAGGGCCAGCAGCAGGCCGTTATACAGGGCAGCGTCGTCGCCGGCCACTGCTTTGCGCAGCCCGAAAATCGCCTGGTTGCGGTCATGATTCAGCGGCGCCACTCGCGACAGGTTGCGGCTGAAGGTATAGACGGCGACCGAGTCGGCGCGATCGAGCCCACGGATGAAATCGGCAATGGCGTCGGAAGCGTACACAAAGCCGCGATACATGTAATTGCTGGTATCGAACAGGACGAACACGTTGGTTCCCACGAACGAATCCGTCCTCACTTCGGGCCCGGCGGTTGTTGCGGCGGTTTTTTCGGTCTCCACGGGGGCAGCCAGGGGGTGGATGCTGCCGTCCTCGGCTATCTGGACGGGAGGCTTGTTCCCTTCGCCGAAGGTGTTGACCCTCTGGGGGATGCCATCTTCCAGAATCTTCACATCGCCCGGTTTCAGGCCGTTAATGTAATGACCTTTACTGTCGGTTACGGTGAAGCTGAGCACAACCATGTCGACCTTGACGCGGAAGGTCGGCCGCTCCTGCGCCCACATCCAACACAGTGCGCCGGTGCCCGCCAATGCGGAACCGAGCATTGCGATTCGTCTTACGAGATTCAAAGAAGCCTCCCCGGTTATGTTTGTTGCTCGTTTATGCCCTACAATCCTGCCGGTGTCGCGTTCCCCTTACGCGTTTTCTGGCGCACGTCCTCTCCAACCAACCGAAGTGACCGCAACAGGGCAGGCCAGTCTTCCAGGTGCGTCGCGAAAATGTGCTCCACCGTGGCCTGCGTCCATTCGGGAATCAGTACGTTCAATTGGGAGGGCGGAAGGTGCAGCTCATCCGCGATTGAGGCATAGTATAGCAGGTTTGACTCCCAGCTTTCCGCAAGAATGCGGCTGGAATAGCCCATTAGCGTCGGGAAGGTGCGTAATTGCAACAATTCGGGAGAATACGAATTCGCGAGAGTCGGCTTGGGAGTGCCGAATTGGCGCGAAATTGAATCCCAGCTCAGCTCTTTCGGAGAGGCGGTGGCTTCGCGCCGCATCTCCACGGCCAAGGGGGCTTTTTCCTCTGGTGACACGCTCATCTCCTCCGCGATCGCGAACATTTCAGAGGGCGTGACCTGTTCGATTGCTTCTTGAACCTGGCCGTGGTTGATGAGCTGCGCGATCAGGTAGGTACGAACCGGTGGAGCATGGTTCGAGATCGCTTTGATAACGACTTCACGCCGTTCAGGATTCAGCGCCGCCTCCGCAATCGCGTTCTCGGCGAAATCCATGTGCAGCCCGACCCAGTGTAGCTGCCCTGGAGTCGTGTTCCACCACCTGTTTACCGTTGCCGTAACGAGCATCTGGGGTACCAGGTCACCCCAGATCAGAGCTTGTTCCCGGCTCGGAATGAGGAAGTTCTGTTCGGCTTCGGCCAAGGCGTAAGGCAATCCAGCGAGTGAACCGACCAGTTTCCCGCCGGCGCTGGAAGGCCAACCGCTGCCCATGACTTCGGTAGCATGCCAGGTCTGATTGGAGCCCTGCATACCGACGAAATCGTGGCTGCGGACGAAGAGCGGGTTTGTAAGCAGGATCTGGGCTCCCGGCGGGGCGTAGTGGACGTAATTCAAGCCCACTAACGTGTCGCGCAGGAACGGAGCCAGCATACCGCGCACGTCGTCGAGCTTCTTCGGGTCGGTCGTGGATTTGTCAATGAGCGCCTTCAGATTGACCTTGCGTTGACTCTCGATGTGGCGCTCCGACCAATAGCCGAAAGCCAGGGCATTCTTCTCGGCCCCGCTCAGCGACTGGCGGGGAAGCTGGATTTCGGCAATGCGGGAGGCGGTTTTCGCGATCAGCGCCGGATCCGCCTTGCCGCCCTTGGCGATGCTTTCGAGGTGATCGGTGAGGTCAAAGAGAGTTGTCAGCGACAGAAGCCTTTGCGCCTCGAAGATCCGGATCATTTCCTCGACAAGCTGGTTATGGGAATCGGAATCGTTCGGAGCCGCGGCGCCGGCGAGCAGGTCGATGAAACGATCCTGGGGTGGCGCATTTGCCGAGCCCGTAGCGGCCAGCAACACCTTCACCCCAGCGCGTCCGGCCTCAAAAATCTCGCGCTCGCTTTTCACCTTGCCAAATCCGGTCAACAGGGCTGAGAAACTCTTGTCGGCTTCAACCGATGGGATGGACCCCTGCCGATAGAAGATCTGCCAAAGTCCAATCAGGCCCTGCAAGCTGCCGGCGGCATCCGACCGAACGCCGAGGTCCCGGATCTGGTTGCTTGCTTCGACCGTGTCGATGAACAGACGGATGGTTTCATTGCTAAGTTCGGGCACTTCCGCGAGGATCGGGAACTGAGAGCCGAACTCGTGGTATGCGCGGGCCAGGCGGTCGGCCGTGTCGGAATCCAGGGGCTTTAGCCGGTGCCTGTCGACATCGCTCAGGGCCATGAAAATCTTCAGAGGCTCATTCTCTACCGATTTGCGGCACAGGCCGAACAGGGCCTCCAGGACGTCGTCGCCATCTTTCCAACCGGATGCCGCTTTGCTGAGCTTGGCATCGTATTTTCCGTGGGGATGGTCCACAAACAGTTCGCGCCAGACCGAGACGTCTCCGGGAACGTGCGGCTTGCCATTCGCTTCAATGCGCAGCCGCGTCGTGAGAAGGAGCATGTCGGTGTTGGAACGGAATACGGGCCGCGCCGGTCCTGGGCTGGTCACTTTGCCACGAATCGCGGCATAAAACCGCTTCAGACGGTCGGGCTGGGTCAGGTAATCCTCAACCGGACCATTTGAGGGGTTATATACGATGCGAGCCAGGGCATCGTAATAGCTGGCGAGCCAGCCATCGTCCTTGGCCACCAGCTTTTCGAAGAACGCAGCTCCCTTATCAGGAGAGACAGTCACCAGGTCGGCCCACGCCTTTTCCGTTCGAGCCCCACCCGGCACTACGGCTTTGCCGCCGCGAATTTCGAACATCCCACCGTAGAAGTCGAGGACGTGAGAGTATGCCCGGAGCCGTTGGGCCGGCACCTGTTTACGAATCTCGTCAGCGGTTGGTGGATCGAGCTTGGAGAGACCCAGGTACAACCGGCACAAAGACGGATCGCTGATCATGTAGTCGATGAAATCGGTGATGCCCGGCTTGGCTTCTTTCGCGCTCATCCAGTATTCCGGTCCATATAGAACCGGAACTACCGTCGGCTTGTAATCGTAGGTGAAGGAGCGATTCGTACGGAGGGCCTGCTCGAGCTCAGCCAGCGGGAAACCGGAGTCAATGGTGAGGAAGGCCCGGGTGGCGTTTACCGTCTCCAGCACGACATCGGAGCCGCAGGCGCCCCGCATGCGGTATCCGAGCACCCGTAACAGATCGCCGGTCTGCGAGGATTCACAGGTCTCAATCTTGATGACCTTGTCGCTGCCTGCGAGCTTATCGAGCTCACGGGCTTGGGAGAGGTAGCGCACTACGAGTTTCAGGAACTCGGTCTGCTCGAGGGTCTCGTTGCTGCTGGCGGCCTGATATCCATTGGTCACGATGTTCCTGGCCAATGCCGAGAACAAGTCCTCAGCGTGCAGATCGGGAGAAAGGGCAGCCATGCGGGCAAAGGATCGGATAGGTCCCGGAATCAAAGCCATGGACTTTTTGTCCGCGATCGGGGCTCGCTGGGGAAGGGTCAGATCCGTGCCGCCAGCCGCGCGGTACAGTTCGACATGCTTGGCAGCGGCGTCCCAATCGCCCGCACGGAGGTCGAGCAGGGCGAGATGCCGGGCCGCATACATGCGATCCGGACCCTCGGATTTCGCGAGAAGTTTCTCGAAGGCTGCACGCGCCATGGGATCCCGGTGGCGAGCCAGGAAATCGGCGTAGTCGCGCAGAACCTCGGGAGTCGCCGAGGTGGAATCGGCGGCTTGTTGTAGCAGGGTTCGAGCACCCCCGCCATCCCCCTTGGACTCCATATCCCAGGCGCGTTGGGCCAGATCGTCCGCCCATCCCAGTCCCAACGCCAACCCCGCTACAGCCAGCGCCAACCTACCCATAGTCTTCACAGATACAGCCTCCTACTGCTGTTGGATTCCTACTGTATCACTCAGATCATAGAGTATGCAGGCAGATTGACAGTTACGTGTCAATATGTGAGCCGGCAATCGGATTTTTCAGCCCTGGCTGCAACACGCGTGGATTTGCCTGCTACAATCGCGTGTGGATCGTCAGTAATAATGTATGTCCGATCTACCCCTTACCCTAGGCTCTCTGAAGCAAAGCAAGTTCTCCGAAAACCGGTTGGCTCATCGCGCCGTAAAGGATGAGCTTCGACAGAATCTGATCTGCAAGCTGCAGCGGGGCGAGGAACTGTTCCCCGGCGTGGTCGGCTACGAGGATTCCGTAATCCCGCAACTGGTCAACGCGGTTCTCTCACGGCACAATTTCATTCTGCTGGGGTTGCGCGGCCAGGCGAAGACGCGCATTATCCGCATGCTCGCGGGGTTGCTGGATGAGTGGGTTCCGTACGTCGCGGGATGTGAGATCCGCGACAATCCCTTCCACCCGATTTGCCGGCGCTGCAGGGACCTTCTGGAGGGCATGGGGGATGCCACACCGGTCGCATGGCTGGGGCGGGAACACCGCTACGTGGAGAAACTGGCGACTCCCGATGTCACGATTGCGGACATGATCGGTGATATCGATCCGATCAAGGCGGCACGGGGCGGGCACGACATTTCGAGCGAGTTGACCGTGCATTACGGGCTCCTGCCACGCGCGAACCGCGGGATTTTCGCCATCAACGAACTCCCGGACCTGGCTGGGAAGATCCAGGTCGGCCTGTTCAACATCATGCAGGAGGGCGACGTCCAGATTAAGG